>JBCCUC010000018.1:0-91739 GCA_039197515.1 Pseudomonadota bacterium
CGTCGATTTGCGCCCCAAAGGCGTGAAGGGCAACGCAACCGAAAAGGCCCTCGGCCGCGCCCATATCACCTGCAACAAGAACGGCGTGCCGTTTGACCCCGAAAAGCCCATGGTCACCTCGGGCATCCGCCTAGGCTCGCCCGCGGGCACCACACGTGGATTTGGCGAGGCGGAGTTCCGCCAGATCGCAGATTGGATCATCGAGGTGGTCGATGGCCTGGCCGCCAACGGCGAAGAAGGCAACGCCGGCGTCGAAGCAAAGGTGAAGGCGGAGGTTGAAGCGCTTTGCGACCGCTTCCCGCTCTATCCGCATCTATAAGCGGCGGGCGAACCTCCGGGCTGCGGCCTGCCTGGCCGCACCCTAGTCATGTGATAAGACATTTAGGATGCGGCCAGCCGGATCTACCACAAAAAATCGCCGCACGCCCCAGCTTTCCTGCGTGAGCGGGTGCGCGATCGGCGCAGCTCTTTTCTGCACACGGGCATAGACCGCGTCGAGGTCATCCACCTCGATGGACAGATGCGGCACCGGTATGCCCTCGCCGCCATGGGCCATGAGACTGACCTGCTGCGGCCCCGGTGCGGGCCCCTCCAGCGTCACGATCCACCCCATGTCCATGGCAATCTCCAAGTCAAAAAGATCGCGGTAAAACGCGGCCAAGGCGGATGGGTCTGGGGCGCTGAGATCCGCTGTGATGCGCAAAACCTTGACCATTAGACATGGCCTTGCCACCGGAGGAGGCTGACCAGCAGGACGCCAAAAAGCAACAGATTGAAGGCCAGACTGCCCGCAATGCCCAGCAGCCTGTCCTTGCGCCGCTCTGCCAGATCGATGGCCCGCAGATGCGCGACCGTGTCTTCATACGCGCGGGTGATCGCAACGTGGTCTAGCCGCTGCGCGAGCTTAGGGTGCTGCGCTTGCGCCCGCGCCTGCAAAAGAACCTGCGCCTGTCCATGCACCCGACGCGGCAGCCGCCGCCCTGCCCGCGCCAGCATCACGGAGAGCTCACGTTTGCGCAGACCAAGTTTGGCGTGCAGCAACCCGCGCACGCTCTCGATCTTTTCCTCTATCTCTGCCGCCCCCCGCATAACGACACCCTAAAGCGTTTCGGTCTAAACTTGAACCACCAAAGCACTGCCACGCTTTCGGCGCTCTCGTGACGTTGGCGATGTTTGAGTGCTCAGGCTAAAATCGAAAAGCCGTAACCCCCCTGGCCAGCCTGGCGCAATCGCGATAGCACCTCGGGATGCTGCATTTTCAGTCCTTTGGCACCCCTTTGCCCGGTCAAAGACCGCTGATCATCGCGCACGGGCTCTTCGGCTCGGGCCGCAACTGGAGTGTGATCGCCAAACGGCTCTCTGACACGCGCCAGGTGATCGCCCCTGACATGCGCAACCACGGGCAAAGCCCGTGGCACGCCCAACACCGCTACGAAGACCTGGCCGCCGACCTCGCCGAATTGGCCGAACATATCGGCACCCCGGTGGACCTCTGCGGGCATTCCATGGGCGGAAAGGCCGCCATGGCCCTGGCGCTCACCCAACCTGCGTTGATCAACAAACTCATCATCGCAGACATCGCACCCACGTGTTATGCCCACAGCCAACAACCGATGATCGATGCGATGCGCCACGTTGACCTTTCGCGCGTCACGCGCCGCTCAGAGGCAGCAGCGCAACTGGGAGCCGCAGGCATCGCCCCCGCGCTGCAAAGCTTTTTTACCCAATCTCTCGACATCCCTCAAAGACGCTGGCGGCTCAACCTCGATGCCCTCACAGACCAGATGCCGCAAATCATGGGCTGGCCTGAGGCCCTCATCGGCCCCTTTCTCGGCCCCAGCCTCTCTCTCTCCGGCGGGGCCTCCGACTACGTGCTGCCCGAACACCGCAGCAAGATCAAAGCACTCTTTCCCAACGCCCACTTCTTGAAACTGCCCGGCGCAGGCCACTGGCTGCACGCCGAAAAACCGCGTGACTTTGAGGCGACATTGCGCGCCTTCCTCGACGCCTAAACCGCGATCCCCCCCTTCATCTTTCCCATAAAACTTCGGGGTTTGGGGCAGCGCCCCAAGAGGCTTGCACTAAGCGCGGCCATCCCTATAACGCAGGGGATTTGCACGAGGGGGGCTGCAGCATGCCAAAACGCACCGATATTCAGTCCATCATGATCATCGGTGCGGGCCCCATCATCATCGGTCAAGCCTGTGAGTTCGATTACTCCGGTGCTCAAGCTTGCAAAGCGCTCAAGGAAGAAGGCTACCGCGTCATCCTGGTCAATTCCAACCCCGCCACCATCATGACCGATCCCGGGTTGGCCGATGCCACCTACATTGAGCCCATCACCCCGGACATGGTGGCCAAAATCATCGAAAAAGAGCGGCCCGATGCGCTCCTGCCCACCATGGGGGGGCAAACCGGGCTGAACACATCGCTCGCGCTCGAAGAGATGGGTGTGTTGGAAAAATACGGCGTTGAGATGATCGGGGCAAAACGCGCCGCCATCGAAATGGCCGAGGACCGCAAGCTCTTTCGCGAAGCAATGGACAGGCTCGGCATCGAAAACCCCCGCGCCACGATCTGCACCGCCCCGATGACGCGCGGCAAGAAGGATCTTGCTGCCGGCGTCACCCTGGCGCTGCAGGCCCTCGAAGAGATCGGCCTGCCTGCCATTATCCGCCCCGCCTTTACGATGGGCGGTACGGGGGGCGGCGTGGCCTATAACCGAGAGGATTATGAAGCGATCTGCCGCTCCGGCATGGATGCCTCCCCCATGGGTCAGATCCTCATTGATGAAAGCCTCTTGGGCTGGAAAGAGTTCGAGATGGAGGTGGTGCGCGACACGGCGGACAATGCCATCATCGTCTGTTCCATCGAAAACGTCGATCCGATGGGGGTGCACACCGGGGACAGCATCACCGTGGCCCCCGCCCTCACGCTCACGGACAAAGAATACCAGATCATGCGCAACCACTCCATCGCCGTGCTGCGCGAGATCGGGGTGGAGACGGGCGGCTCCAACGTACAATGGGCCGTGAACCCCGCCGATGGCCGCATGGTGGTGATCGAGATGAACCCGCGCGTCTCGCGCTCCTCGGCGCTGGCCTCCAAAGCGACCGGTTTTCCCATCGCCAAGATTGCCGCCAAGCTCGCCGTGGGCTTCACCCTCGATGAGTTGGACAACGACATTACCGGCGTGACCCCGGCCAGCTTTGAGCCCACCATCGACTATGTCGTCACCAAGATCCCCAAATTCGCCTTTGAGAAGTTTCCAGGGGCCGCGCCGACCCTCACCACGGCGATGAAGTCGGTCGGAGAAGCCATGGCCATCGGCCGCACGATCCACGAAAGCCTGCAAAAAGCACTGGCCTCGATGGAGCAGGGCCTCACCGGCTTTGACGAGATTAACATCCCCGGTGCCCCCGATCCCGCCGCGCTCATCAAAGCCATGGCACAGCCCACGCCCGACCGGTTGCGCATCATCGCGCAGGCCATGCGCCACGGGATGGCCGACGTTGACATCCAGGTCACCACACAATTCGACCCTTGGTTCCTCGCCCGCATCCGCGAGATCATCGACGCCGAAGAAAGCGTGAAGGCCGACGGCCTCCCGCTTGATGAGGCGGGCCTCAGGCGCCTCAAGATGATGGGCTTCACCGACGCGCGCCTCGGCATGCTCACCGGGCGCGACGCCGAAAACGTGCGCCGGGCGCGCCACAACCTCGGCGTGACAGCCGTGTTCAAACGCATCGACACCTGCGCGGCGGAGTTCGAGGCGCAGACACCCTATATGTACTCCACCTATGAGACGCCGATGATGGGCGATGTGGAATGCGAGGCCCGGCCCTCAGACTGTAAAAAGGTCGTCATCCTCGGCGGCGGCCCCAACCGCATTGGCCAGGGCATCGAGTTTGACTATTGCTGCTGTCACGCCTGCTACGCGCTCGGCGACGCGGGCTATGAGACCATCATGATCAACTGCAACCCGGAGACGGTGAGCACGGATTATGACACCTCCGACCGGCTCTATTTTGAGCCGCTGACCTTTGAGCATGTGATGGAAATCCTGCGGGTGGAGCAGGAAAACGGCGCGCTGCACGGGGTCATTGTGCAATTTGGCGGCCAGACGCCGCTGAAACTCGCCAACGCGCTCGAGGCGGCAGGGATCCCGATCCTCGGCACTTCGCCTGACGCCATTGACCTGGCCGAAGACCGCGAGCGCTTTCAACAGCTTGTCGAACGCCTCTCGCTCAAACAGCCGAAAAACGGGATCGCGCATTCCGATGCGGAAGCCCTAGAGATCGCCAGCGACATCGGCTTCCCCTTGGTCATCCGCCCCTCCTACGTGCTGGGCGGTCGCGCGATGGAGATCGTGCGCGATATGACGAGCCTTGAGCGCTACATTCGCGATGCGGTGGTGGTCTCGGGCGACAGCCCTGTTCTCCTCGATAGCTATCTTGCCGGCGCGGTGGAGCTTGACGTTGACGCGCTCTCAGACGGGACTGAGGTGCATGTGGCGGGCATCATGCAGCACATCGAAGAGGCAGGCGTGCACTCGGGCGATTCCGCCTGCTCGCTACCGCCCTACTCGCTTGACCAAGCCACCATCGACGAGGTCACGCGCCAAACCATTTCGCTCGCTAAAGCGCTCAATGTGGTGGGTCTGATGAACGTGCAATTCGCGGTCAAAGATGGCGCGGTGTACCTCATCGAGGTGAACCCCCGTGCCTCGCGCACCGTGCCCTTTGTCGCCAAAGCCACCGACAGCGCGATTGCCAGCATCGGCGCGCGGATCATGGCCGGAGAGCCGCTCCACACCTTCCCGCAGCGTCCCCCCTACCCTGAGCAAACCGCTTACGGAGATGTTCTGCCGTTGGGCGATCCGATGACGCTTGCGGATCCGAACATGCCCTGGTTCTCTGTCAAAGAAGCCGTGCTGCCCTTTGCCCGCTTTCCGGGCGTGGACACGCTGCTGGGGCCTGAGATGCGCTCCACCGGTGAAGTCATGGGCTGGGACCGCGACTTTCCCCGCGCCTTTTTGAAGGCGCAACTGGGCGCGGGCACCCAATTGCCGCGCACCGGCTGCGCGTTTTTGTCGATCAAGGACATGGACAAAACCGCTGAAATGCTTGCAGCCGCCCACATTCTCATTGCCCAGACGTTCACAATTGTGGCGACCCGGGGCACTGCCGCTTGGCTTGTGGAGAACGGGATCCCCGCGGACACTGTGAACAAGGTCTACGAAGGACGCCCGGACATCACCGACATGATGAAAGACAATGCCGTGCACCTTTTGATGAACACGACCGAGGGGGCGCAGGCGGTGGAAGACAGCAAATCCATCCGCGCCATCGCCCTGTACGACAAGATCCCCTACTACACCACCGCCGCTGGATCCTACGCCGCAGCACTTGCCATCAAGGCGCAAGCCGAAGATGAGATTGGGGTCAAAGCCTTGCAAGACTAATCTCAACTTTGGCGGGAGGCGGGACACGTTGGCGCAAGGGAGCGCAGCGTTTGGGCACCGAACCCTCTAGAGTCAAAGTTATCCACAGCATCCGAGCAAGCCGACCCATTGAAAACGCAAAAGGAAACGAGATGTTCACACCTGCGATAACCGGTACAGGCGTTTTCACACCGGCCGAAGTGATCACCAATGCCGAACTGGTTGAGGCGTTCAATGCCTATGCCGACCTTTACAACGCCACACACGCAGACGAGATCGCGGCAGGTGCCTTGAGCGCAAAAGAGCATTCATCAGAGGATTTCATCTTTAAGGCCAGCGGCATTGAGCAGCGCTATGTGATTGATAAAAAGGGTGTCCTTGATCCTGAGGTGATGCACCCCTTGCTGCGGCAGCGCGCCGATGATGAGCCAAGCCTCATGGCAGAGATGGCGATTGACGCCGCGAAAAAGGCGCTTGCGGCTGCGGGCAAAACACCCAGCGATGTGGATGCGGTGATCTGTGCAGCGTCCAATCTGGAGCGCGCCTACCCTGCCGTCGCCATTGAGGTGCAAGAATTGTTGGGGATCAATGGCTTTGCCTTTGACATGAATGTCGCCTGTTCGTCCGCCACCTTCGGCATCCAGGCGGCGGCGGATATGGTGCGCAGCGGCTCCATCCGCAGTGCGCTTGTGATCAACCCCGAGATTTGCTCGGCGCATCTGGAATGGCGCGACCGGGATTGTCACTTTATCTTTGGCGATGTGGCAACAGCCACGCTCATTGAGCGTCAGACCGAAGCCGAAGGCGCGCATTTCGAAATCAAATCAACGCGCTGCGCCACGTCGTTTTCAAACAACATTCGCAACAATAACGGGTTCCTGCGCCGGTCCCGGCCTGACGGAATGGTGGACCGGCGGGACATGCAGTTCATGCAGAATGGGCGCAAAGTGTTCAAAGAGGTCGTGCCAATGGTCTCTGATCACATCGCGCAACACATGACGGGCGAAGCGGTTGCAGCGTCGGATCTTAAGCGGCTCTGGCTGCACCAGGCCAATAAGACGATGAACGACTTTATCGGCCGCAAGGTTCTGGGCCGCCCGCCAGCCCCCGAAGAGCAACCCAATATCTTGCAAGACTACGCCAACACATCCTCCGCCGGGTCGATCATTGCATTTGCCAAGTACTCGAGCGACCTTGCCGCGGGTGACAAGGGACTGATTTGCTCGTTTGGCGCGGGGTATTCTGTGGGTTCGGTCCTGGTTGAAAAGCACTGATCTGCGCGGCTGTGGCGCTCGCCGAAGGGTATTGACGCGCTTTGCCCGATGCGGCGAAGAGATCAGCCGCTCTCGTCTTCGAGGTTGAGCTTCATATCGATCAGCACCTGCTGCAGCATCGTGGTCTCTCGCAACAGACGCTTGGCCTCATTCACGCTGATCTGGCCGTCCTCCATCGACTGCTGGTACTCGGCCATCAACATCGCAAAGCGTTGGCTGAGCGCGATCACATCGGAGTTCACGCTCTTTGACCGGTCCTGATTGGCGCGGCGGTCTTCGAAATTGAGGCCGACCCCACCCAGTTCGGCCAAAGCGCCGGTGACATGCGGGTAACTTGCCACAGCTTCCAATTGCGCCACCGCGTCGATGGGCATGAAGCGGTCGGCATGCTCTTCATGATCGGAGTAGTAGCGCCCCAGGGTCGCCTTGGACTTACCGGTTGCCGCGCAGGCCGGTTCGATCCCCACGTCCTTGACCAGCGCTTCCGTATGTTTTTTCAGATAGCTTCCGACCCCAGCCATGTGTTCGTGCCCTCTCGATTCCATTTTGCCCGCCGGTCGCACACCCCGGGGAAACGCGATTGGCTTTTCCCATTAATCACGCGTGCCGTAAATGGCATTTCAATTCTACCCCGACCACGTTGGCGGGTTTTGCGAGTGCTGCAGCCCAAAGCTGCTTTTGGTTTGGGATCGTGCGCCCTCCCGCCCGTTTCGCGCCGCACACCGGGACGGGCGGCGGGTGGCGTACGACCTATGCCTTGCGGCACCAAATGGCCTGTCGTAGGACGCCGCATGGCGAAGCTGTATTTCCATTACTCCACGATGAACGCGGGCAAATCGACGGTGCTTTTGCAGGCCGCCCACAACTACGTGGAGCGGGGGATGTCTGTTTATCTCATCACCGCTCAATTTGATAGCCGCGCGGGCGAAGGCCGGATTGCATCGCGCATTGGGATCGACCAGGCTGCCGACACATTCACCGCGGGCGAGGATCTTTTTGCAAAGATCGAACGACGGTTGGACGAAGGTCCCATTGCTTGTGCCTTTGTGGATGAGGCGCAATTTTTGGAAGCTGACCAGGTCTGGCAGCTGGCCCGGGCGGTGGATGATCTGGAAGTGCCGATCATGTGTTTTGGGCTGCGCGTCGATTTTCGCGGAGCGCTTTTCCCCGGCTCAGCAACGCTTTTGGCCCTGGCCGATGAGATGCGCGAGGTGCGCACGATTTGCCACTGCGGCAAGAAGGCGACAATGGTGGTGCGGCTCGGGCCGGACGGCAAACCCGTCAAAGACGGTGCCCAGGTGCAGATTGGCGGCAATGAGACCTATGTCTCGCTCTGCCGGGTCCACTGGCGCGAGGCCGTGGGCGACCGGTAAAACGCGGCAGCCCGGAGCACGCGCCCGGTGTTTGGATCCGTTGATTTAGTGCATGCGGCCGCCGTTGGGCACATCCTGGTCTGGTGCCAGGAGCACGATAGCGCCTTCGGCATCGGCGACGCCTAGAACCAACACCTCTGACATGAATGGACCGATCTGGCGGGGCGGGAAGTTCACCACGCCCATGACCTGTCGGCCAATCAGAGCCTCGGGCTTATAGTGGTGCGTCACCTGTGCGGATGTCTTGCGCTCGCCGATCTCAGGGCCAAAGTCGATCCACATCTTAATGGCGGGTTTGCGCGCTTCGGGGAAGGGTTCTGCCCGCGTAACAGTGCCCGCACGGATGTCCACGGCGAGGAAGGCGTCAAAGCTGATCTCAGCCACGGCCAAGCTCCTTTGACCTCTCAGTTGCCGCAGCAACGGTTTGCGCGATCAGAGGGCCGAGGCCCTTCGCTTCGTCCATGAGCACCTCTAGCCCTGCTTGGGTCGTACCATTGGGGGAGGTTACGTTTTGGCGCAACTGCGCGGCGCTCTCATCAGCCGCCTGCGCCAAAGCGCCCGCACCGGCGACCGTGGCGGTGGCCAGTTGCGTGGCGAGCGCCGGAGGCAGGCCCTGCGCCGCGCCGGCAGCGGCAAGCGCTTCGATGAGGTGGAAGACGTATGCCGGGCCCGACCCGCTCACCCCTGTCACCGCGTCGATCTGTGCCTCATCGCTGAGGCGGACGACCTCGCCCACGGCCGTCAAAAGCGCCTCGGCCTCCTCCATCGCCGCGTCTCCGGCCTGTGCGTTCCCGACGATTGCGGTGATGCCTTGTGCAATGGCGGCTGGCGTGTTGGGCATGGCGCGCACGATCGGGGTACCAGCCCCCAGCATCTGTTCAAAAACGGTGATCGGGGTGCCCGCAGCCACGCTGATGAAAAGCGTATCGCAGTTCCCCATCGCCTGAAGCGCGGGCAGAGCATCGGCCATCATCTGGGGCTTTACGGCGATCAACGCGACAGCCGGGGCCGTTGGGAGGGCGCTGTTGAGGTGCACCCCCTGTGCTTGCAGCCAGTCCGACGGTTGCGGATCGACAACCCAAACTGATCCGGGCGGCAATCCGCGCGCCAGCCAACCTGCGAGCAGCGCAGACCCCATTTTGCCGCAGCCCAGGAGCACGAGGCCCCGGGCCGCGATACGACTGTCTTGCATAGCGGCCTCCTTTGATCGGAGGCAGTGTTACGCGCGGCCGTAGGCCTCCGCAATGGCGACCTGCAACGCTTGCGCCGGGGTTTGATCGCCCCAAATCAGCAGCTGCATCGCGGGATAGTAGCGCTCCGCCGACATCACGGCGGCTCCGATCATCGTATCGATCTGCTCAGCCGTCGCATCCCGCTCGCCGGCGCAGATCAGACCGTAGCGATAGACCATCAGCCCCTGCTCTTGCCAATAGCTAAAGGCCCCGGCCCAGCATTGGTCGTTCACGGCATTCAAGAGCTCAAAGAGACCGGGTAGCTTTTCCTTGGGGGGATCCATCTCAAAGGTGCAAATCAGCCGCAGCGTCTCATCATAGCCAGACCACGCCAAAGTGATCGAGTACGTGCGCCACTGCCCCTCCACGGCCATGGCAATTTGTTCATCCGATATGCGGTCAAAATCCCATTCGTGGTAAGCGGCGATGCTTTCAACAATGTCGATGGGGTGGATTGCGTCTTCAAGGTACTGCTCGGTCAGGGCCATTTCGACACCTCTTTTGTAAATCCATGGCTGGTTTGGCGCAGCGCCATACAAGTCGTGGATGCCTGCACAACAAGCCGAGGATCGGCCCGTCACCTGTACTAAATATGGTGTAAGGAAAAAGGCCATCTGGCAACCCCCATTTCTGGGGGTAAGCCACAATTGGCGGGGATAACTTCAATATATTGTGGCTATGATGCGCAGATACGCAACGCCTCGAAAGAGCATGGGCTCATCTAGTGGAGGCCACAGCCATCACAGTTCGCACCGTGCTGGCGGGGCAAAGTTACTTTTTCGCAGCTTCCATCGCGTCAAGGCGGGCCTTCAGGGCGTCGTTCTCCTCGCGCGCTTTTTGGGCCATGGCCCGGACCGCATCGAATTCTTCGCGGGTGACAAAGTCGCGGTCGGCGAGCCAACGGTCCATAATGCCTTTCATGGCGCTTTCCGCCTCGTCCTTGGCCCCCTGCGCGACGCCCATCGCGTTGGTCATCAGTTGCGACACATCATCAAAGAACTTGTTGCGCGTTTGCATGTCCGTCTCCCGTCTCTCTCAGGCTCAATATGGGGGTCCGTGCAGCGACGGGCAAGGTTGACTTCACGCGTCAACGCGTCTCAATCGCCGCCATGGTTTGGATGCTGCCCTTCCCCGATATCGCGCCGGAAATCTTCACGATTTCTGCGTTTGGGATCACCTTTTCCCTGCGTTGGTATGCGCTGGCCTACATCGTCGGGATCTTGATCGGCTGGCGGATTGTACTGCGCGCGGCGCGCACGCCGGACCTCTGGCGCGGCGGTGCGCCTGTGATGACGCCCAAGCAGATCGAAGACTTGCTGTTCTGGGTCATCTTGGGGGTGATCTTGGGCGGGCGGCTCGGCTTTGTCCTGTTCTATCAACCCGCCTACTACCTCGCCAATCCGCTGGAGATCCCGCAGGTGTGGCAAGGCGGCATGGCCTTTCACGGTGGCGCGCTTGGCGTGATCGTGGCCGCGTTCCTCTCCACCCGCGCGCAGGGCATTGCGACCCTCTCCGCGGGGGATCTGGTGGCACTTGGCTTGGCCCCCGGGATCTTGCTGGGGCGCATTGCCAATTTCATCAACGGTGAGCTTTGGGGCCGCGCGACGGATCTGCCCTGGGGTGTGGCCTTTCCCGGTGCCCTGGCGCAGGATTGCCCCGGTGTGGTGGGGATCTGTGCGCGGCACCCCTCACAGCTTTACGAAGCGCTGCTTGAGGGGCTCATCCTGGGTGCCGTGCTGATCTGGCTCGCTTGGCGACGCGGCGCGCTTAAGCGAGAGGGGTTGCTCACGGGCACCTTCCTTGCAGGGTATGGCATCGCGCGCTTTCTCGTTGAGTTCTTCCGCCAGCCGGATCAGCAGTTTGTTTCCGCGGGCAACCCCCTAGGCCTCGCCTTTCATGTCAACGGCTTCGGGCTGACAATGGGACAGGCGCTCTGCCTGCCGATGATCCTGATTGGGCTCTTTTTCATCTTGAGGTCGCGGCGGTTTGGAGGTCAGTAAAGGCTCAGCGCGTGTCGCCCGATGTCTGGGGCTTTGCGTGTCACGCGACAAGATCTCGCGCATGGGCTGGCTCAAAATCTCATCTGCCGCGCGAGAGAGGCACGTAGCGCAGCACTTCCGCGGTTGACGCCCCCTGCTCAATTGGGAACCCTGGCGACGCGGACGGTGCCTTTCCCTAAGGGGTAGGCGGTCCTCGGGGACTGAACATATGACGCTCGAAATTCTGACTTCAGACAGTCTTGCCGGTTTGCGCCACGGATTCTTCACCCGGCGCGGCGGTGCGTCTTCCGGGGTTTTTGCCGGGTTGAACTGCGGCTATGGCAGCAAAGACCAATCCGAAATCGTCACCATCAACCGCGCGCGGGTTGCGGACGCGATGGGCGTGGCAAAGGATCATCTGATCGGCGTGCACCAAGTGCATTCCACGAAAGTCACAACGGTCGTCGGGCCACTGCCCGAAAAACCCAAGGCAGACGCGATGGTGACCAGCACGCCCGGAATCGCGCTCTCTGTTTTGGCCGCTGATTGCCAACCGGTGCTCTTCGCTGATACCGCCGCGGGGGTGATCGGCGCGGCGCACGCCGGGTGGCGCGGGGCGCTGGACGGTGTGTTGCGCAAAACCGTCGAGCGGATGGAAGAGATCGGGGCTAAGCGCGATAACATCATCGCAGTGATTGGGCCCTGCATCAGTCAATCGGCCTATGAGGTTGGCCCTGAATTCTATGACGGGTTTGTTGCCGCTGACCCCGCTTTTGCGCGGTTTTTTGTGCGGGGACAGAAAGACCGCATGCTTTTTGACCTGCCCGGCTTCGGCCTCAGCCGGCTCCGGGACGCAGGTGTTCGGCTGGCGGAGTGGACACGGCACTGCACCTACAGCGACCCGGGGCGCTTCTATTCGTACCGGCGCACAACGCACGCCAAGGAGGCCGACTACGGCAGGCTGATCTCGGCAATATCGCTTTAGTCTCAGGATCCGAAGCGGCGAATGTGTTCTGCTATGGCCAAGTTTTGCCCTGATTGAGCCAGATTTACCGTGAACAATGCACGCCCCGCGGGTGACTTCGTTTCCAAGCCGGAAATTTCCTTAATTTAATCAACAATTTGGCAGAATTTGACGCAATTGCCACAAATGTGCGTCTGCCGTGGCCGATTTTCGTGAAATTTCTGATCAATCGCCAAAAACTGGTCGGATTGATGCGGCATATCAAACGGTGAGCAGTCACTACAGGCACTCATCTTTTGAGGAAGAGCAAATGAAGCCGAAAAGGCGCTTTATCAAAGCCGTGATCGCGACCACCGCACAGGATATCCCCTCAATGCCCTGGGCGCGTGGCAGCCGTCGCGCCGCATTTGTTGCAAAACGTAATGCGACGACGCCAAAGCAGAAGTCCGCGTAGACCTGTCATTCCTTCCCGGATGCAGAGCTGCGTAACGAGTGCTTAGGTTCCCTCCGACCCCGGCAGCGTTGATTCGCTGTCGGGGTTACTTTTTGGGCAAGAATGCGGCGGATATTGTGGCCAGATTGTGGCGCACTGTCCGGAATTGCGGAAACAGATTGGCAGCGGTTGCCTGCATTGGGTGGCTGATCGACACCAATTTTCGGAAGGTTTTGACAAAAGCGTGTAAGATGCGCGAGAAGTTGCTCATTCGACTGAAATGACCTCCCGTTATTTCCGTGCGCGTCGGTGGGGGCCGACACGGATGTGACCAACCTGATTGATGGTGATCGCATGAACATGACCGCTCGTTTGGGCCAAAACCCTTTTCCTTCAGCAAAGAAAGAACTGCGGGAATTTCCCCGCACAGCCACCTCGCGTGGCGTCCAAGTTGCACCGCGCATTCCGCTGCGCAGCTGCGAGATTACTGCCCTTCACCCGGATGGCAGTATTCAGACAATCCAAGACAAAGTCCTTGCTACACCATTGTTTGAGAACGCTTTTTCAGCTTTCGGCCGGGGCACCGTCATCAGCACGCCGGATGGCAGCATTGCCGTAGAAGATTTGTATCCGGGCGATTTGGTTAACACCTCCACCGGCGAAGCGGCAAAGCTGATGTGGATCGGATCGAGCACATATGTGCCCGCAGACGCGTCCCGGCGCGCACCGTTGGTGCGGATGATGGCGGATACGTTCGGTCAGGGGCGTCCCTCGTCGTTCCTCACGCTGGGTCCATCTGCACGGATCTTGCAGACGCCGCACCATCTGCGGTCAACCGCTGGCGAAAAAAGGCTCTTGACATCTGCAAGAACCTTCATCGACGGCGTAAACGTGATCGACGTTGTGCCGCCGACACCGGTCAAGCTCTATCACTTCTGTCTAGATCGGCATGCTGCTGTGCGCGCCGGCGGCGTTGAGGTGGAGACCTTCCATCCGGGTGCACATGCCCTGCGCAACCTGACGCCGGTGATGCGGGATCGCTTTATCGGTCTTTTCCCGCACATCAACAGCGTTCATGACTTCGGCCCCCTTGCTCATCCCCGGGCACCTGAGGCCGAAGATCAAGCACAGGTTGGGTAAAACGCACCGGCGGCGGGCGCAATGTCCGCCGCAGGGCCCATCACGGGGCCAGTTCCAGCCGTTCTTCCAGCACATCAAACGGCACGCCCGGTTCATCCTTGGCACCGCGAATGACGAGGCTGGTTTTCACGCTCGCGACGTTAGGCGTGGTCAGAAGATCTTTGGTCAAAAAGTTCTGGAACGTCGATAAATCGGGGGCCGCGCATTTCAGAATGAAGTCCACTTCGCCGTTCAGCATGTGGCACTCCCGCACAAGCGGCCAGTCGCGACACTGCTGTTCAAAGGCGCTGAGGTCCACTTCCGCCTGACTGGCCAGTCCCACCATCGCGAAAACCTGGACTTCAAAGCCAAGCTCACGCGCGTCGACGCGGGCGTGGTAGGCTTTGATATACCCTTGTTCTTCAAGCGTTCGGACCCTGCGCAAGCACGGCGGCGCGGAGATCCCGACACGTTTGGCAAGCTCGACGTTGGTCATCCGGCCATCTGCCTGCAGCTCGGCAAGAATCTTCCGATCAATCTGATCGAGTCGTGTGATGGCCATCTGTCATCCTTCTTTGCCTAAACCAGCTATTAGGATAAACCAAGAATATCCGCAATATTGTTGCGCAGCTGCGCATGGTCCCTTCGGAAACGACCCGGATGGGATACCGCGGCCGCAATTTAGATGCGTCGCCTGGCTGCGGGGGGGTGTCACCGCCCTGCAGGCGTAAAACGTGCATTCTCTAGGCCGGTGGACTTTCACGCGGGTCAGAAATTCTTATATCTAGTGTCTGAACCATTGGGGGAAGAACAATGTCCGAGACACGCAAAACCAAGGTGCTGATCATTGGCTCAGGCCCCGCGGGATACACCGCTGCCGTCTACGCCAGCCGTGCCATGCTGGAGCCGATTTTGGTGCAAGGCATTGAGCCGGGCGGGCAGTTGACCACCACAACGGAGGTGGAGAATTGGCCCGGTGATACCGAGGTGCAAGGCCCCGATCTGATGCTGCGCATGGAGGCCCACGCCAAGGCCATGGGCTGCGAGGTCATCAACGATATCATCACCAGCCTCGACATGGGTCAGCGGCCCTTTCGCGCGCAGAGCGATAGCGGGACCACCTACACCGCGGATGCGGTGATCTTGGCCACGGGGGCCCGGGCCAAGTGGCTCGGGCTGGAGAGCGAAGAGAAGTTTAAGGGCTTTGGGGTGTCCGCCTGTGCCACATGCGACGGGTTTTTCTACCGGGGGCAAGAGATCGTCGTCATCGGCGGCGGCAACACAGCTGTTGAAGAGGCGCTATTTCTGACGAACTTCGCCTCCAAGGTGACGCTGGTACACCGCCGGGATGAGCTGCGCGCGGAAAAAATCCTCATCGATCGGCTCATGAAGAACCCAAAGATCGAGCCACTGTGGTTTCACGAGATGGTCGAGGTCTATGGCACTTCTGAGCCGCTGGGCGTGGAAGGGATTAAGGTTAAGCACACCAAAACCGGAGCGATCACCGATCTGCCGTGCAAAGGCGTCTTTGTGGCCATCGGTCACGCGCCCGCCAATGAGCTCGTGAAGGACACGCTTGAGACCCACATGGGCGGCTATGTGGTGACCAAACCCGACAGCACGGCGACTTCAATTCCCGGCATTTTCGCAGCAGGCGATTTGACAGACCACAAGTATCGCCAAGCGGTGACCTCGGCAGGCATGGGCTGCATGGCTGCGCTGGAGGCGGAGCGTTTTCTGGCGGAGGCGGAGAACGCCGACGCAACGCCCGCCTCTGAGCCGACCCTTGTTGCTGAGTAGCCCGATCTCTTGACGCGGCATGCCCTGCCTTTCACAGTCGTGAAAAGGCAGGGCAGCAGATGAACGATCTTTGGCGCGGGAGTTGGGCAACGCGGGCGCGCATTGCCAGTGGCCTTGTCCTTTTTGCCTATGCGTTGACGCATTTCGTAAACATTGGTTTGGGGCTTATCTCCCCGGTTTGGATGGACGCGGCCCAGGCTTGGCGGCAGGTGGTGACCCGCAGCATTCTTGGCACCACCCTGATCTACGGGGCGTTTGCGATCCACATGAGCTTGGCTTTTTGGAAACTCGCGACGCGCGGCACGTTGCGCATGCCGCTTTGGGAGGTCGCCCAAAACGTCTTGGGGATCATCATCCCGATCCTGCTGGTTGCCCATGTCCTGCACACCCGTACGGCGCATGAATTCTATGAGGTGAATGACGAGATGGGCTACATCATGTTGCTCATCTACGACACGGCGGACGGCTGGAAGCAAAGCGCGCTTTTGTTGGTGGTCTGGGTGCATGGATGGATCGGCCTGCATTTCTGGCTGCGGGGCAAACGGTGGTGGCAGAACGCGCAAAGCTACCTCATCGGCGTGGCGGTTTTAATCCCAGCGGCCGCGTTGGCGGGGTTTCTGGTCGAAGGGCGCCGGGTCTCTGCGGTCTTTGACACACCTGAGGGGCGCGACGCCCTGATCGCACAGTACAACTTTCCGACCGTTGAGATCTTTCGCAACCTGATCTCGATCACCGATCAAATCCGAACCGGCACATATGGCGTCCTCGCGGTGGCGGCGATCGCTTATGTCGCGCGCTATGTGCGGCGGCGGCGGCGGTCGGTGCGAATCAGCTACGGTGAGGCCCAAGCCATCAGCGCGCCCAAAGGGCTGACCCTGCTTGAGATGTCGCGCCTGCGCGGCGTTCCGCATGCCTCACTTTGCGGCGGGCGGGGGCGCTGCACAACCTGTCGCGTCATCGTGGAAGAAGGGGCAGAGACGCTCGCACCCCCATCACCCGCAGAGGCCGCAACGCTCAAAGCGGTGAATGCAGATCCCGGCACGCGGCTTGCCTGTCAGATCAAACCCGTCGCCCCGCTGAAGGTGTTTCGCGTCTACGCGCCAGACGGCAGAAGCAGGTCCCGCGGCCATGCCAGCGAAGGGGAAGAGAAAGAGCTTGCCGTGCTCTTTCTCGACATGCGTGGGTTTACAGCGCGGACCACAGGGCAATTGCCCTATGACGTCGTTTTCCTGCTGAACCGGTTCTTCGACGCTGTTGTTCCGTCGATCAACGCGGCGGGGGGCAAGGTCGACAAGTACCTCGGCGATGGCTTCCTCGCCCTCTTTGAGACACCCGATGAGCGCAGTTCTGCCCGTGCCGCCCTGCGCGCAGTAGAGGGGATTTCGCGGGCGCTTGAGGCGTTCAATGAACGGCTCAGATCCGAAGGCGCGCCGCCTGTTGCAATCGGGATCGGTGCGCATCTGGGCAACGTCGTCTTAGGAGAGATCGGGGCCGCGGGCGAAGCGCCTCGGACGCTGATCGGCGACACGGTGAACACCGCCTCCCGGCTTGAAGGCATGACCAAAGAGCATCAGGTGCAAGCATTCATTTCGAAGCCACTTTTGCGCGCGGCGGACATTGATCTCAGCCGCAAGGAACTGGTCGAGCTAGAGTTGCGCGGCGTCGCCCATCCGCTCGCCGCGCTGCCCATAAAGGACGCACGCAACCTGGACAAACATCTCCAAGCGCCTTGACCAAGCTCTTAAAGTTGCTATCGCATGCGGTGCTGTTAAGCCCTTTGCCAACCCGATCCTTAGTAGAGAAAAAGTCATTATGAATGCGAACCTTGCCCCAATTCCCGAACTTTATGTTTCGTACGAATCTGCGCAAAAGCTGAAGGGGGAGGCGGGTGATCTTCTCAGCCACGACCTCTCGCCCCGGCAGATCTGCGACTTGGAACTTTTGCTTAACGGCGGGTTTTTCCCGCTGAAGGGTTTTCTCGGCCAAGAGGATTACGAAGCCGTGGTTGAGACCATGCGGCTGGCCGACAACACGCTTTGGCCGATGCCGGTGACGCTTGATGTCAGCGCCGAATTCGCAGCGCAAATAGAGATCGGCCAAGACATCGCGCTGCGCGACCGCGAAGGTGTGATCTTGGCCACGATGACAGTCACGGATCGCTGGACGCCGGACAAGGCGCGCGAAGCCGCGCAGGTCTTTGGCGCGGACGACGCTGCGCACCCAGCCGTGAACTATCTGCACACCCAAACGGGGGAGGTCTATCTCGGCGGGCCTGTGACGGGGATCCAACAACCCGTGCACTATGATTTTCGGGCGCGGCGTGAGACGCCAAATGAACTGCGCGCCTATTTTCGCAAACTCGGTTGGCGCAAGGTGGTCGCTTTTCAGACCCGCAATCCCCTGCACCGCGCGCATCAGGAGCTGACGTTTCGCGCCGCGCGCGAGGCGCAGGCCAACCTGCTGATCCATCCCGTCGTGGGCATGACCAAACCGGGTGACGTGGATCACTTTACCCGCGTGCGTTGCTACGAGGCTGTGCTTGACCAATACCCCGCGGCCACGACCCATATGTCCCTGCTCAACCTCGCCATGCGCATGGCGGGCCCGCGCGAGGCGGTTTGGCATGGTCTCATCCGCAAAAACCACGGATGCACGCATTTCATCGTCGGACGGGACCACGCTGGCCCCGGCAAAAACAGCGCGGGCGAGGACTTTTACGGCCCCTATGACGCCCAAGATCTCTTTCGCAGCCATCAAGAAGAGATGGGGATCGAGATGGTAGACTTTAAGCATATGGTCTACGTGCAAGAACGCGCGCAATACGAACCCGCTGACCAGATTGAGAACCGCGAGAATGTCACGATCCTCAACATCTCAGGCACCGAACTGCGCCGCCGTCTGGCAGAGGGGTTGGAGATCCCCGACTGGTTCTCCTTCCCTCAGGTGGTTGCTGAACTGCGCCGCACACGGCCGCCGCGCAGCAGGCAAGGGTTCACCGTCTTTTTCACCGGATTTTCGGGTTCGGGGAAATCCACAATCGCAAATGCGCTCATGGTCAAACTGATGGAGATGGGCGGGCGACCGGTAACGCTTCTCGACGGCGACATCGTGCGCAAAAACCTATCGTCTGAACTGGGGTTCTCAAAAGAGCACCGGGACCTCAACATCCGGCGCATCGGCTATGTCGCCAGCGAGATCACGAAGAACGGCGGCATCGCGATTTGTGCGCCAATCGCCCCTTACGCCACCACGCGCCGTGCGGTGCGCGAAGAGATCGAGGCTTTTGGTGCCTTTGTTGAGGTGCATGTCGCCACCTCGATTGAGGAATGCGAGCGGCGCGACCGCAAAGGGCTCTACAAGCTCGCTCGCGCGGGCAAGATCAAAGAGTTTACTGGAATCTCAGACCCTTACGATGTGCCGGAGGCACCGGAGCTCAGTGTTGAGACTGAGAATGTCGAGGTCGACACCTGCGCACATCAAATCTTGCTCAAGCTTGAGAGCATGGGGTTAATTTCGGCCTAGGGCCAGGCTGCTAGGCCTGGCCGCAGCGCCAGCTTAATGCACCATCACCGGTGCATAGTCGTGCTGCCGGGCCAGCAGAAAGGCCAGCTTACGGTCGCCGACAAGCGCCAATTGTTGACCGCGGGCGTCATGCACCGCGTAAAGCTGCTCAAGCCCCTCCGCCTGCTCACGCACCTCGCGGGGAAGATCCGTCACCAGAATGGGTTTTACATAGACTGTCCGGTCTGACGGTGTGTTATCTGCCTGTGACATAGGCTACCCCTTCTTAATCTGGATCGTTTGTACAACTGTTTCGGGTTGCGCACGCGACAAGTCGATGTGCAGTAACCCATTTTCCAACTGAGCCTCACCGACATCCACGCCATCCGCCAGCACGAAAGACCGCTGGAATTGGCGCGCAGCAATGCCTCTGTGCAAGAAAACGCGACCTGCCGTGTCTTCGGTCTGCCGACCACGGACCACCAGTTGACGATCCTCAACGGTGATCGAAAGGTCGTCCTCGCCGAACCCGGCGACGGCCAATGTGATGCGGTAGCTAAGGTCAGAAGTTTGTTCGATGTTGAAGGGTGGATACCCTTCATTGCCGGATTTAGCAGTACGCTCCAGCACGCGCTCTAATTGCTCAAAACCCAGCATATGCGGGTATGAGGCTAGCGTCATCTTCGTCATAAGACACGTCCTTTTGGGTCAAGCGACAGTGTAGCTGCGACCCCGTTTTGGCAGCCGCCTTAGGAATATGGGGACTGGATTTGCATGGCGCAAGGGCTTTGCACAAACCGCTGAAGCGCCTATATCTGTGACAGGCAGGCAAATTAGTCATTCTACAATGAACGCTCCAACCGATATATCCATGAAGACCGACGAGGTGCTCCGCGTTGAGCTTGAGGTCTTTCGCCGTGAGCATCGCGACCTGGATGAGGCGATTGATGCGCTAAACGCCCGCGGGACGGCGGATCAGTTGACCTTGCAACGCCTTAAAAAGCGCAAGCTGCGGCTCAAAGACCTCATTGCGAGCATTGAAGACCGGTTGACCCCCGACATCATCGCGTGAACTTGCGCAAGCGCCGTGCAGGTCTATAGTGCAGCGCTCAGGCACGTCACAGGGTTTTGTCATGACTGCACACCGCGTTGGGATCATCATGGGATCGCAGTCCGACTGGGCAACTCTTCAAGAGGCGGCGCAGATTTTGACTGAGCTAGAAATTGGGCATGAAACCCGCATCGTGTCTGCCCACCGCACGCCTGATCGCCTCTGGGAGTACGGCAAAACGGCTGTCGAACGCGGTCTGCAGGTGATCATTGCTGGCGCTGGCGGCGCTGCGCATTTGCCCGGCATGATGGCGTCTAAAACGCGGGTCCCCGTGATTGGTGTGCCTGTGCAAACAAAGGCGCTGTCGGGTGTGGATTCACTTTATTCCATCGTTCAGATGCCCCGCGGTTTTCCGGTCGCGACAATGGCAATTGGTGCCACGGGCGCGGCAAACGCGGGGTTGATGGCCGCGGCCATCCTGGCGTTGCAAGACCCGCACCTCGCCAAAAGGCTCGACGCTTGGCGGACGGCGCTGAGCGCGTCCATCCCCGAGGTGCCGCGCGATGCCTGAGGCCCTCGCCGGCGGTGCCATCATTGGCATTCTGGGAGGCGGCCAATTGGGCCGAATGCTGAGCGTTGCCGCGGCACGCTTAGGCTACAAGACCCATATTTTTGATCCAGCGCCGGCACCGCCCGCTGGCGATGTTGCGCTTCGCGTCACGACGGCCGGATATGAAGATGTCGTCGCCCTGCGCGCCTTTGCGTCAGATTGCGACGTGGTAACCTATGAGTTTGAAAACATCCCGACGGCCGCGCTCGACGTCATCGAAGCCATTTGCCCCATCCGCCCGGGAAGAGAAGCGCTGCGCGTCTCTCAAGACAGGCTTACGGAGAAGACCTTCTTGCGAGACCTTGGCCTCGCCGTGGCACCCTTTGTGGATGTATCGGACGCAGCCGCGCTCTCTGATGCGATTGATGAGATAAAGACGCCCGCAATTTTGAAGACACGACGCTTCGGCTATGACGGCAAAGGCCAAGCCAGGATAGCGTCACCCGCCGATGCGCCCGCGGCGATTGCAGCGATGGCGGGAGCGCCTGCCGTCCTGGAAGGCTTTGTAGCGTTCGAGCGCGAAGTATCTGTGATCGCGGCCCGGGCGCTCGACGGGCGCGTCGCTGCTTTTGACCCGGGTGAGAATGTGCACGCCGAGGGGATCTTACGCACGACAACGGTGCCTGCGCGTCTCTCAACCGCGCAACGGTCAGACGCCGTGCTGATCGCAGGTAAGATCCTGAACGCGCTTGATTATGTGGGGGTCTTGGGGGTTGAGCTTTTTGTCACGCCGGATGGCCTGGTGGTCAATGAAATCGCGCCACGAGTGCATAACTCCGGCCATTGGACGCAAGATGGCTGCGCCGTTGATCAGTTTGAACAGCATATCCGCGCGATTACCGGTTGGCCGCTTGGCGATGGCACGCGATATGCCGATGTGGTCATGCAAAACTTGATTGGTGACGATCTAGACCAAGTCCCGACGCTCGCAGGTGAGGCGCGCGTGGCCGTGCACCTCTACGGCAAGGCGGAGGTGAAACCAGGACGGAAGATGGGCCATGTTAATCGGATCGTCTCAATAGAGTAGACGCTCAGCGATATCGCCCATCATGTAAGACACCCGGCCCGCCACAAAGGTCGCGGCGACCCGGTGCGTCTCCGCTTCCAGAACAACAAAATCCGCGCGCTTGCCGATTTCAAGTGTGCCCCGGTCCGTCCATCCCATCACACGCGCGGGCCCGTCCGAGATCAGCGACCACGCGACTGCCAAATCCGTGATCCCAGCTTCCACCAAGGCAAAGGCAGCCCGGCGCGGCGAGGGATAGTGGTAATCTGACGCCAAAGCCGTGCAGCGCCCGGCTGCGATCACATCCCGCGCAGAGACGTTGCCGTTGTGAGAGCCGCCCCGCACGGCATTCGGGGCCCCCATAATCACCTGGTCACCGCTTTGCGCCGCGGCCTCGACAGCTTCGGGCGTTTCGGGAAACTCAGCGATTGTTGCGCCTCGCGCCCGCCAGTCTTGCCGGCGCTGCGCTGTCGCATCATCATGGCTGCCCATTTGGATGCCCGCCGCCGCAAGCTTTGGGCACAACCAATCGAGGGCCGCGGGGATCTGGTCGCGTTCGGCAAACAGCGCCTGCATGTAGGCCAAATGCGCTTCAGGACTGCGCCCCGCCATGAGCGCTTGGCCGTTCAATCGCGCTGGCGTTTGCCCGTTTCTCAGCCGGTCGCTGGGCAGATGATCGTTAAAAACCACATAGCGCACGTCCCAATCACGCAGATGACCCAGGAGATCCGCGTAAAGGTCCATCAGATGCACTTCAAAGCGCAGTTGCGCCTGTAAATCGGTCACCAAATGAGGGCGCGTATCCCGAATGCCGGTGAAGACGCGCTCTGCAAAGGTAAAACCGCGCATCCCGCCTTCCCAACTGATGAACTGCGCCAGAACGGCCGTTGTGATGCCATTGGCTGCCAATTCCGCCTCGCAGGACACCAGCCCGTCTTCAACCTGGGTCATCGCACCGCGCCTCTGGGCGAGGTGGCGCTCAAAACCGTCGCCGTGCAGATCCACGATGCCAGGCAAAATCAGGTACCCCGTCAGATCGACCTGGCGCGCGACCGCATCGGCCACAATCTTGGCTTTGGACACATGCAAAGAGTGCGCGCGCAATCCCTCAGGTCCAAGCACCACGGCGCCGGTGAAGCTAAGATCGGGCATCCGGCGGATGCTCAGGCGTATTTTGCGATAGGATCGACCATGCGATGCCGCCGATGACAAGGCACGTGGCGGCCAAGACTGCCAAGGTCAGGGTTTCGCCGAGCAACGCCGCCCCGGCGAGAATGGCGAGGATCGGTACGCTCAATTGCACGATTGCAGCGGTGCTGCCGTCCAGTTTTGGCAGAACAGAGTACCAAAGCGCATAACCGAGGCCAGAAGTGAGGCCGCCGCACAGGAAGCCAACGAACACACCGATGACTGAAAACTCCAAGCCTGTGCCCGCCAGCAGGAGGATTAAGATCGGCACGCAAACAAGGAAGTTGGCCGCCGTTGCCGCCAGCGGATCGCGCGCGCGGCGCCCGGCGAGGGTGTAGACGGCCCACCCGATGCCCGCCAAAACCATCAAGGCCGCGCCGCCAGGATCTGCCGCGGCAGCATGACCAGGCCACAGCGCCAACAGCAGCCCCCCAAATGCGATTGATCCGCCGACGATCTGGCCGCGTGTCGGCGCTGCTCCAGTCAGCGTGGCAAAGCCGAACATGCTGATCTGCACCACGCCGAAAAGGATCAGCGCGCCAAGCCCTGCGTCCAAAGTCAGATAGGCAAGGGAAAATCCGATGAGGTAAACGGCCAGGCTTACCGAGCCCAACAGTCGGCCCTTTCCGAAGAGCGGCGGCGTTTTGCCCTGCACCGCCATGATCATTCCCAGAACCAGAGCACCCGATACCACGCGCACAAGCGCGAACTCAGAGGGGTCGATGTATCCGCCCTCAATGGCCACTCGCGTAAGAAGGGAATTCGCGGCAAAGGCGATCATGGTCACGGCAGTGCCGACGAGAAGATACATCTTCCCCAAGTATCCTGGCAGGAACAGGACGCCAAGGCCAAGAATGCTCGGGGCCGCGTCAGGGTATTGCGCCATCTGACTGCTCAGATCCGATGCCTGCCACATTATCGCCCCGATGCAGCGCGTTCGAACCGTGGCCATTGGTGCCCCAAGGTGCCTAGAGCCGTATGGGACGTCGAGAGGATTTGGAAGTCAGGATGAAACCTGTTGAAGTTGGCCCAGCAAGTCTGGAGATGCATCTAGAATTGCGAAAGACTTCGGATCGTGCTTCGGAAAAGTCGTTCCATCTAAAGCCGCAATGCCGAAGGCCTAGTGGATCAGATGACCGTCGCCTTCGCCAAGCGAGGACAGCAAGACCTCCAGATCTGATGCCTCAAACTTAGACGTTGTCTCGCGCCCCGGGTTGGCAGGGGAGTAGGCCGCGCGCCCGTCCAGTGTCGCGGGCGCATGGATCGCATTGATCAGCCGGTCGCGCGCTGGATTTTCATCGGGGGTGAACCGCCCCGCCTGCTGCTTTTGGTGTTTTGCCAGCGCAAGCGCATGGAACATCGCCTTTTGCAGAGCAACCGCATCCAACTCCTCTTTGGTCAGAAAGTCGTGGCACCCCGCGCGCAGCGCGCTCAAAATCGTCTCGCGGGTACGGTCCCCGGTGATCATGATCTTTGCAATGGCTGAATTGCGGCTGTTGCGCATCACATAGGACATGGCGATCAGGCCGTCCCCAATCGGCAGCCGGAAATCGATCAGTACAATATCGTAATACGTGCAGCGCACCGCTTGATCCAATTCCGAGATGCTCTCAACCTCATCCAGCTTGACCACGATGTCGAGGCTTTGGCTGAGACGGCGGATGCGCGCGCGGTCAAATGTGCTGTCATCCAGCAAAAGACACCGCAGTTCTCGGGGTGTCTGAACAGCACCTGTATAAGAAGGTGCGGATTGGGATGTGTTGAGCATAGACCTCATCCTCCATCAAATCTGTTGCTGAGAAAATCCGTTGAAAAACCTGATCAAACCTTAATCGCCAGCACTATTGCGCAATATTTTCTGCGGCATGGCGGCCTAGGTCGTCTTAGGTGCAGGCAAGGTCACGCGGATTGATGTGCCGCGTCCGAAGAGCGGGTGCGCAACGGATGCCGCACCGCCATAGATCGTCGCAATTTTCCGGACGATTGTGAGGCCCATGCCGCTCCCTTCAACCTCATCTCGTGGTCGCAGGGTGCGCATGGCTTCAAAGATGCGCTCGTTAAACTCAGGCTGAATGCCCGGCCCATCGTCTGAGACGGCGAGCCTTAGCCATGCGCCGTCTTGATCAGTTGCGACATGCACCTGACCGGATGCTCGGTCATGATGCTTGATCGCATTTTGAATGAGCGCGCCGAGCAAGGTCATGATATCGCGTTGTCCGGCCATTGTATGCAAAGCACGTAGGTCCTGGGTGACCGAGAAACCGGCTGGCACCTCCAGATCCTCCAAAACGCTTTCCAAAATCTCTCCGATATCGACCAACTCTGTCTCTTGCATCCGGCCAACGCGGCTGTAGGTCAGCAAGTCAATGAGCATGCGATCCAGCCGCCCCGCATGCCGGTTCATCATATCTATCGATGTGGCAACAGATCCTTCCAGCAAGATGCCCTCATCCTTTAGGTCCTCCTCAATCCATTGAGGCAGTTCAATGAGGGCCCGCACCGATGCGCGGACGTCGTGGCTGATCAAATAGATGAAGTCATCCATCTCGCTTTTCTGGCCGATGGCCTGGGCAGGAGATGCTTGGGGGTTCCCCGCAGATTGCTGAACAATAGTGTGCATGAGTGTCTCGCCTGTGTTGCGGCATCAGTATCAGCACACAGCTTACAAAAACTTTAACGCGCAGTTTCCGCAAGCCCATCAACACAAAGGCGCGCCCAAGAGGACGCGCCTTCAAAGTTCTTAGCTAAAGCGTAGGCTTCAGATCCCGGCGGGATCCTTTACATCATGCCGCCCATGCCGCCCATGTCGGGCATGCCGCCGCCCATGCCGCCGCCGGCCGCCTCTTTCTGCGGACGGTCTGCGACCATGGCTTCCGTGGTGATCAACAGACCCGCGATGGACGCGGCATCCTGCAAAGCGGTGCGGACCACTTTTGCCGGGTCGATCACCCCGAAGGAGAACATGTCGCCATACTCTTCTGTCTGTGCATTAAAGCCGAACTTGACGTCATCGCTCTCACGGATCTTGCCCGCCACGACGGAGCCATCGACGCCCGCGTTCTCAGCGATCTGACGCAGGGGCGATTCCAGCGCCTTGCGCACGATGCCGATACCAACGTTTTGATCGTTGTTCTCGCCGGACAAACCGTCAAGCGCCTTGGCACCCTGCACCAAGGCTACACCGCCGCCGACCACGATGCCTTCTTGCACAGCCGCGCGGGTCGCATTCAGCGCGTCATCGACGCGGTCTTTGCGCTCCTTCACCTCAACCTCGGTCATGCCGCCCACACGGATCACTGCAACACCACCGGCGAGCTTAGCAACACGCTCTTGCAGCTTCTCACGGTCGTAGTCCGACGTGGTCTCTTCGATCTGCGTGCGGATTTGTGCGACACGTGCGTCAATCTCTTCCTTCGCACCTGCACCGTCCACAACAGTCGTCTCATCTTTAGTGATGGAGACCTTCTTTGACGTGCCCAGCATGTCCATGGTGACGGATTCAAGCTTCATGCCCAGATCGTCGGAGATCACCTGGCCGCCTGTGAGGATCGCGAGGTCCTGCAGCATCGCCTTGCGACGATCACCGAAGCCCGGTGCCTTCACAGCCGCGATCTTCAGACCGCCGCGCAGCTTGTTGACCACAAGTGTCGCCAGCGCTTCACCTTCGACATCTTCGGCAATGATCAGCAGTGGCTTCTGCGACTGGATGACCTGCTCGAGCAGCGGAACCATGGGCTGCAGCGAAGAAAGCTTCTTCTCGTGCAACAGGATCATTGCGTCTTCCAGCTCGACGGTCATCTTGTCGGAGTTGGTGACGAAGTAAGGGGAGAGGTAGCCGCGGTCGAACTGCATGCCTTCGACGACGTCTGTCTCTGTTTCCAGCCCTTTGTTCTCTTCGACGGTGATCACACCTTCGTTGCCGACTTTTTGCATCGCATCCGCGATCTGGCTGCCGATCTCCTTTTCGCCATTGGCGGAGATGGTGCCGACCTGTGCGACCTCGTCACTGTCCGACACGTCACGCGCCGCCGCTTTGATCGCCTCGACCACCTTGGTTGTGGCCAGATCGATGCCACGCTTGAGGTCCATGGGGTTCATGCCCGCCGCGACGGACTTCATGCCCTCTTTCACGATGGCCTGTGCCAGAACGGTCGCAGTGGTTGTGCCGTCGCCCGCCTCATCATTGGTGCGCTGCGCAACTTCTTTGACCATCTGCGCGCCCATGTTCTCGAACTTGTCCTCAAGCTCGATCTCTTTGGCGACAGAGACACCGTCTTTGGTGATGCGTGGTGCGCCGAAGGACTTGTCCAGCACCACATTACGGCCTTTGGGGCCCAGGGTCACTTTGACCGCATCGGCAAGGATATTCACACCCTTGAGCATCCGGTTGCGGGCATCGGTATCAAATTTGACGTCTTTAGCTGCCATTTTGAATACTCCGTTATGTTTTGATTACGTTGGTAAAGATCAGACGATCCGCGGCTTTCAGGCCGCTTTGGCGGCTGCCGCGTCGTCGATGATCCCGAGAATGTCGCTCTCTTTCATGATCAGCAGCTCTTCACCATCAATGGTCACCTCGGTGCCCGACCACTTGCCGAAGAGGATCTTGTCACCGGCTTGCACAGCCATTTCGATCAGCTCACCGCTGTCCTTGCGCGCACCTTCGCCGCAGGCCACGACTTCACCCTCTGAGGGCTTTTCCTTTGCGGTATCGGGGATGATCAATCCACCAGCAGTCTTTTCTTCGCTCTCAACCCGGCGCACGAGCACACGGTCATGAAGGGGTTTGAATGCCATCTTTGCAGCTCCTTAAAGCTCGAAATTTCTCCCAGCCTGACCCGTTGTTCGCGCGGGCTCAGGCATTAGCACTCTAATGACCCGAGTGCCAACGACGCTCAATTATGAACATCGGCCGGGCGAGTCAACGGTGGGTCGGCAAAAAGTTTCGCTCCATTTAGATGGCCTAATCGGCACCCAAAACACGTCCCGATATGTCCGCCGCTTCGGCACCGGCGGGAGATAGCCCGTAGACACCTTTTTCGACCTTTTCAAACCAGCCGTAGTGGTTGTCGCGCATCATCCGTGTCGCGGCAAGAACCCCTGTCTCACGGGCGACATCTGCCCCTTTACTGGCCCCCACCTCAAAGAGGTAAAGCGCCAATTTGGTAGCATCCTGGCGGTATGCGGTGACCAGCCCTGCCCGGGTCTGCCCGCCGTCATTTGGATCCCCTTGGCGCTTGGCAAATTCACGCAGCAAAGCCGCCTGCCGCTTGGCCGATTTGCGCGGCGCGAAAGGTCCTGGATCGCAGTGCACCTCGACCAGACCATCACCCAAGCGCACCGTCATCAGCCCGAGCCCCAAGCGCCTTGCCATGCCCTTGTTGTCTTTCACTGCGCGGGCAAAGCGCTTACCGGACTGACGCGCCACCGCCAGGTAGACGTCATCCGTGACTTTGAGGCGGGCCAGACATTGGTGAAAAAGGGCCAGCGAAAAACCCAGCTTCAGCTCGACCACCACCGGTGGCTCCCCGCCCCGCACCGCGACCACGTCCGCCGCGCCCACTTCGGATTTCACAACATAGCCCTGCGCTTCCAAAAACGCCTTTATCGGAGGGTAGAGATCCGTTTCGCGGGGCTGGCTCATCACCACAACATCCTCCATTTTCATGGGTTCTCCAAGCGCGTAAACTGGCCACATGACACGCGATGATCTCAATGCTTTTTGCGCAGCGCTGCCCCAGACGACCCATGTCGTCCAGTGGGGAAACGCAGATGTCTACAAGGTGGGTGGAAAGGTCTTTGCGGTGATCGGCATGGGCGACAGCGGGTCCAGCGTGACGTTCAAAGCCAGCGATCTGGCCTTTGAGATCCTCTCTGACAGCCCCGGCCTGCGCCCGGCGCCCTACATGGCCTCGCGCGGGCTCAAATGGATCCAGCACTACGCCGAACCGGGTCTCACCGACGAAAGCCTGCGCGATCACATCCGCGCGTCCTATGACATGGTGGTGGCCGGGCTCACAGGCAAAAAACGGCGAGAACTCGGCCTCTAGCGCAAGGTGGTGACATCCCGCGCGCCCCCTCCTATAAGGCGCGCGACATCCGACACCCGACCGAGGACCCTTTATGACGACGATCGTTTTTGGCCACAAATCCCCCGACACCGACAGCACCGGCAGCCCAATCCTCTGGGCTTGGTATCTCAACCAGATCAAACAAACGCCGGCCAAACCGATGCTGCTGGGGGAGCCGAACACAGAAGCGCTTTTCATGCTTAAGCACTGGGGTTTGGAGAAACCTGAGATCCTTACCGATCTCTCGGGCGATCAGGACGTGGTGATCGTCGATACGAACAACCCCGGTGAGCTGCCAAGCAACATCAATGCCGCCAACATCACTGGGATCATCGACCACCATCGCCTCGTGGCAGGGCTAGAAACACGCGGCCCGATTGAAATCGACATTCAGCCACTGGCCTGCACCGCCACCATCATGTGGAAGAAGATTGGCAAAGACTGGGCGCAGGCCCCGCGTGCCGTCAAAGGGGCGGCGCTCACCTGCATCCTTTCTGACACGCTTGAGTTCCGCAGCCCCACGACGACGCAAGAGGATAAGGCGATCGCCTATTCGATTGCGGAGGAGTTGGGCGTCGACATCCCCAGCTTTGCCGCCGAGATGTTTGCCGCCAAATCAGACGTGTCCTCCTTCTCCGAACCAGACCTCTTGCGCATGGACAGTAAAGAATTTGACCTCGGCGGCACCGGTCTGCGCGTCTCGGTTCTTGAGACAACATCGCCCGCGCCCTTGCTTGCGCGCAAAGACGCGCTGATGGCCGCAATGCCTGCCGTGGCGGCGGAGGACGGTGCGGCGGAGGTGCTGCTTTTCATCGTCGACATCCTCAAGGAAGAGGCCACGCTCCTCGTGCCCAACGAGACAGTGAAATCAATCGCCACAAAGAGCTTTGGCGCAACTGTTGCGGGCGACACGGTTGTCCTGCCCGGCATTATGAGCCGCAAGAAACAGATCATCCCCAATCTGAAGATCTAAACCACCCAGGAGATCCCGATCATGACCCAGATTATCACGCACCTTTCCGAGATCTCCGCACAATACGACGCTCTTTTTGTAGACCTCTGGGGCTGCGTTCATAATGGCGTCACGGCCTTGCCGGAGGCCGTGTCCGCTTTGCAAAAGTATCGCGCGGGCGGCGGCAAAGTCATCCTGGTGACCAACGCGCCACGTGCGTGGGCCGGCGTTGCGCGCCAATTGGTGAAATTCGGGGTGCCTGATGACGCTTGGGACGGCATCGCCACCTCGGGGGATTCCGCGCGGTTTGCCATGTTCCAGGGTGCCGTTGGCGAAAAGGTCTGGTTCCTCGGCCAGCCCCACGATCTGCCTTTCTTTGATCCTCTGCAGTTGGTTGAAGATCCCGTCGACATCCATCAGGTGTCGTTGGAAGAGGCTGAGGGCATCGTCTGTACCGGTCCAACAGATCCAATGGCCGATCCCGAGGTCATGCGGCCTCAGTTTCTCTTCGCCAAACAGAAAGGGCTCAAGCTGCTTTGCGCGAACCCGGATCTTGTCGTTGATCGGGGTGAGATCCGTGAATGGTGTGCGGGGATCTTAGCTAAACTCTATACCGATATGGGGGGCGAAAGCCTCTACTTCGGCAAACCCCATCCGCCGATCTACGATCTGGCGCGCCGCAGGCTCGCCAAACTTGGCGGTGCCATCCCAGATGACCGGATCTTATGCATTGGCGACGGCGTGCTCACCGACATTCGGGGGGCGATGGGAGAAGACATCGATTCTCTTTTCATCTCTGGCGGATTGGCAGCCGAAGAAACAAAAACGGTGACAGATCCTGACCCTGAATTGTTAACGTCTTTTATCCATAAAGAAAAAGTCGCCCCACGCTTTACAATTGGGTTCCTGCGGTAAGCACTTTTTGCTTGCTTTTCTGCGGCCGCAAAGTAATTAAGTTCTAACCTGGAAAGCTCAGGGGTCATTTTATTACCCGAGGATGGACTATGTTGGACAACCTACCGCGCGGCACGATCTGCATCGAAGACATCGAAATCGGCATGACGCGCTATCTGCGGAAGGTCGTCACCGACGAAGACATCGAGATGTTCGCTCAGATCTCTACTGACCATAACCCGGTTCATCTGGATGACGATTACGCGCAAGACACGATTTTCCAAGGACGGATCGCGCATGGCATGCTCACCGCCGGGCTCATCTCGGCTGTGATTGGGGAACAGTTGCCGGGCCACGGCACAGTTTACATGGGCCAGTCGCTTAAGTTCTTGGCCCCCGTGCGCCCCGGGGATCTGGTCTACGCCGAGGTGAAGGTAACGGACATTGAGTTTGGAAAGCGCCGTGTGAAAATGGATTGCCATTGCGCTGTTGATGGCAAGAAGGTGTTGATCGGAGAGGCGACAGTGCTCGCGCCATCCCGCAAGTTCGATTAGCATTCCAGATCCTCAAGACCTGCGTCAGGGGCGCGCCTTGCCCTTCCCTTGACCTGCGTCTAGTGCTGGATCATGCAGATCATCCGCGATTATCAATACGTGAGCGAGGCAGATCGCGGAGCCACCGCTGCGATCGGCAACTTCGATGGCGTGCACAAAGGACACCTTTCGGTCATTGAAATGGCCCGCATGGCGCGGCCTGATGCGCCTTTGGGCATCCTGACATTTGAGCCCCACCCGCGTGAGTACTTTGCGCCGGAGGCCCCACCATTTCGGCTGATGAACCCCACGGCGCGTGCCCACCGCCTTGAGAAGATCGGCGTGGATAAGCTCTATGAACTTGCATTCCACACGGGGCTTGCGGGTCTCACGCCTGAGGACTTTGCCCGAGACGTGATCGCGAAAGGTCTTGGCCTCCGCCACGTGGTCGTGGGCGCGGATTTTTGCTTTGGCAAAGCGCGCGCAGGCACCGCGCAAGACCTGGTTGATTTCGGGCAAGACATGGGGTTCGGCGTCAGCATTGCCCCTTTGATGGGATCGGGCGCGCAGACCGTCTCGTCCACAGCCATCCGCCGCGCGCTGAGCGACGGGGCACCGCGCCGCGCAGCAGAGATGTTGGGGCATTGGCACCGGATCGATGGGCCGGTCATTGGCGGGGAGCAAAGGGGACGCGCCTTAGGCTACCCCACAGCCAACATGTCCATTGACGGTCTGCACCAACCAGCCTTCGGCGTCTATGCCGTATTGGTGGACGTCCTCGAAGGGCCCCATGCAGGCAGCTATCACGGCGTGGCAAGCCTGGGTGTACGGCCGATGTTTGGCGAGAACACCGCCAATCTTGAGACCTTCATATTTGATTTCAAAGGGGATCTTTACGGTGTCCCGCTCTCTGTCGCGTTGGTCGAGCATCTGCGCGGCGAAGAAAAATTCGACAGTGTCGACGCCCTCATCGCCCAAATGGACAGGGACAGCGCCGCCGCGCGCGCCGTCCTCAAAGCGCTATGAAGGACACGGCACCCCTGCCCGAACTGACCGACCGCTTTTGGGAACGCAAGTCGTTGACGGAGATGTCGGAGGCGGAGTGGGAAGCGCTTTGTGACGGCTGCGGCAAATGCTGTTTGAACAAGCTTGAGGATGAGGACAGTGGCGAAGTCGCGCTGACCCGCGTGGCCTGTCGCCTGCTGGACGATGCAACCTGCCGCTGCAGCCATTACGACAATCGCCACACCTTTGTGCCCGAATGCATCGTGCTGCGCCCCGGTAACTTGGACACGCATGCGTATTGGATGCCCGACACCTGCGCCTACCGACTGCTCTGGCAGGGTCGGCCCCTGCCGGATTGGCATCCGTTGGTATCCGGCAACGCCGAGAGCGTGCACGCCGCAGGCATGTCCGTCAGGGGGTGCACAGTTTCAGAATTCGACACGCCGTTTGAAGATTGGGAAGACCACATCATCGAGGAGCCTGGCAGATGTTCCTAGCCTCCGACAATGGCGGACCCGTGCACCCTAGGGTGATGGACCGAGTGATCGCTGCCAACGCGGCTCACCAAATGCCCTACGGCAACGACGAGATAATGCCCGAGGTGCGGGCGCGCCTGCGCGATATCTTTGAGGCACCCCAGGCGACGGTTCACCTTGTGGCGACCGGCACGGCGGCAAATGCGTTGGCCTTGGCCTGCTATGCCGAGCCGTGGCACGCGGTCTTTTGCACATCCGTGTCCCACGTCGAACAGGATGAATGCAACGCGCCGGAGTTCTTCATCGGCGGGGCGAAGCTGAGCCTCATCGACACGGATGACAAGATGAGCCCGGATGCGCTTGAGACCGCGATCTCCCGCCGCCATTCTGGCGTGGTGCACGGGGCGCAGCCTGGGCCGGTCTCGATCACGCAAGTGACAGAGCGCGGATCGGTTTACAGTTTGGACGAACTACAGGCATTGACAGGCGTTGCCAAAGCCCACGGTTTGCCGGTGCATCTCGACGGTGCGCGCTTTGCCAACGCACAAGCGGCTCTGGGGTGCACGGCGGCAGAAATGTCATGGAAAGCGGGCGTTGATGTGGTCAGCTTTGGCGGCACCAAGAACGGCTGCATGGGCGTCGAAGCCGTCATTTTCTTTGATCCGGCCAAGGCTTGGGAGTTTGAATTGCGCCGCAAACGAGCGGGGCATTTGTTCTCGAAGTACCGATACCTTTCTGCGCAAATGGCCGGGTATCTGGAAGGTGACGCCTATCTTGAAATTGCCCAATTGGCGAATGCAAATGCCGCTTATCTTGCCGCGGGATTGCGCGCCAAAGGCGCTGTGTTGGAGCATGAACCGCAGGCAAACATGATCTTCACACAGTTCCCGCGCACTGTGCACCGCCGTTTGCATGCCGCTGGCGCAAAGTACTACGCCATGGGAGATTTTGCGGGCGGTAGCGATGACGCGCTACTCGGCGCGCGCCTCGTGTGCGACTGGTCGATTGAAAGGGAGGCGCTGGACGCGTTTCTCAGTCACTTCTGATACCGTCAAGGAATCGCATGAGCGACTGCGCGACAGCCTCCGGGTGACTGATGGGTGCCATGTGACCGGCATCGGGGATCACCACCTGCTGCGCCTGCGGCATGCGCGCGGCCAAGCCGTCATTGACCGCAACAATGGTGTCCCGCGCCCGTGCACCGCGCATCAAAAGAGTGGGTATGTCCATTTCAGCAACGCCGCCGGGGCCCAAAAGACCGGCAGTGTCATCGTAGAGCAGCGCATAGGTGTCTGGCACCACGCGCACCCCTCGGATCATCGCCGCACGGGTCCGTTCGGGCAACCGGTCCCATGGCGGCGCATCCGCACTCCACATCCGATTGAATGCGCGCGCCGCTGCTTCCATATCCGCTGCATCGACGGCCTCGGTGAATGCCTGTGACGCCGTGCTCTGCGCTTCAAGCGTTTTGGGCGCGTCTTGCAAGGCCACCGCAAAGAACACCGGTTCGATAAGGGTCAGACTGCGCACCCGCTCACGAGCAACCTGGGCGATGCGCAGTGCGGTGATGGCCCCAAAGGAATGCCCGATGATGTCCATCGGCCCCGCATCGGCTACATCCAAGCTGCCAGCCAGCACCGTATCGCCAAAAGAATCACTGCCGTTCCAATCTGGGCTTTGCCCGTGGCTCGGCATATCAGGCGCGATCAGTGTCAGATCCGGCAGCGCTTTGGACAGGCCCTTCCAAGCGCCACCAAACGCCATCGTACAGTGCAGTGAGAGCGCCCGCCGAGGCCCTGCGCCAAAGACTGTCACATGCGGGGCAAACCTCGGCGCTGCCTTCACAGCTTGCCCGCAAGATGCAAGTCGAGGTCCTCAAGCCGATCCTGTCCCCAGAACCGCGCCTCTCCGGCGAAGTAGAAAGGTGCGCCGAAAACGCCCCTCTCTACGGCCTCTTCAAGATTGCGCGCATAGGTTTCCGCGCCGGTCAGCAGGCCGCTGTTCGCCAATCCTGGATCAAACCCTGCGCCTTCGAGGCACGCGCGCACCACCGCATCCTCCGCGATGTCTTTCTCCTCCGCCCAAACGGCACGGGTAATGGCATGCGCCAGGCCGCCGAGATCGCCGCCACCCGCGTTCTGCGCCGCGATAAATGCATAGGCCGCCGGAGCACCGTTTGTCGGCCAATGTGCTGGCGTCAAGTTGAAGGGCATCTCGTTTTTCTTGGCCTGCCGCACCAATTCCTGCGCGCGATACTCAATGCGGCTGATGTGGCGTTCCTTGGGCGGCGTCCCCCCCGTGCGGCTAAAGGCTGCGACAATGTCGAAGGGCTTGTAGGTAATCGTCGCACCGTGCTTTGACGCAACCGCCTCAAGCCGCGTCCCGGCCAGGTAGCAGTAGGGCGAGAGTGTCGCAAAATAGTAATCGATCTCAGCCATTTGGCCCTCCTGTGCTTTGCGGCACGATAGCCCCGTGCTAAGCGAGGTTCAACGTTACGAATCTGTCATGATCGCCGCTGCCAGGGGACCTTTATGCCGAGCACGCCCGAGCCTAAACTGATCTCTGGTAACGCAAATCTCCCCCTCGCGCGCGCCATTGCACGGCGCATGTCCTTGCACCGCGGCGTGAACGTAGGTCTCGTGGAGACGCGGGTCGAGCGTTTCAACGACGGCGAGATGTTTGTTGAGGTTTTTGAGAATGTCCGCGGTGAGGACATGTTCATCATCCAGCCCACCTCGAACCCGGCCAACGACAATCTGATGGAATTGCTGATCATGGCCGACGCGCTGCGCCGCTCGTCGGCCCAGCGGGTGACTGCCGTGCTGCCCTACTTCGGCTATGCCCGCCAGGATCGCCGCACCAAGGCGCGCACGCCGATTTCTGCCAAGCTGGTTGCAAATATGTTGGTCGGGACAGGGATTGAGCGGATTCTGACGATGGACCTGCATGCCGCGCAGATCCAGGGTTTTTTCGATATTCCTGTGGATAACCTTTACGCGTCGCCTGTCTTTGCCCTTGATATCAAGGAGCATTTTAGTGGGCAGATGGACAGGCTGATGGTTGTCTCACCCGATGTGGGCGGGGTCGCCCGGGCGCGAGAATTGGCCAAACGCGTCGGTGCTCCCCTCGCCATCGTCGACAAACGCCGCGAAAAGGCTGGCGAAGTGGCTGAAATGACCGTGATCGGGGACGTGTCGGGTAAGACCTGCTTGATCGTCGACGACATTTGCGACACGGCAGGCACGCTTTGCAAAGCCGCCGAGGTTTTGTTGGAGGCCGGCGCTGAAGAAGTGCATGCCTACATCAGTCATGGCGTGATGTCGGGCCCCGCGCGGGAGCGGGTTGAGAGTTCCGTCATGAAGTCATTGGTGATCACTGACAGCATCCAGCCAACGGCGGAGATCAAAGATGCCAAGAACATCCGCATCGTGCCCCTCGCCCCGATCTTTGCGCAGGCGATCCTCAACATCTGGCACGGCACCAGCGTGTCCTCGCTTTTTGAGGCGGAAACGCTGGGCCCGATTTACGACGGCATGTACCGGTATGAGTAACGCGCCCAATCGTTAAGCCATCCACGCACTCAACAAAAAAGGGCCCGCACGCAGCGAGCCCCCCGTTTAGTGCGTCCCGCGCTCAGTCTCTTACGGTCAGTCCAATATGCGTGCCCATGGCCACCATGTCTGCCAGCAGCTTGGCTGCGTCATCCACCGGCCCCGGCTCGTTCTCAAAAGCCTCTTTGGCCTGAGTATACATGTTGCGCGCCTCTTCGATCATGTCATCGAGGTGCTCTTGCGTCATCTCGCCCTTTGTCACCGCGCGTTCTGCAAGCACGGAGACACCATCGGCGCGAATTTCTGCGAAGCCGCCCGTCACGACATAGTCTTCGGCACCGTCCGGTCCGGCCACCTTGAGGATCCCCGGACGCAGGGTCGTAATGGTCGGGGCGTGCCCTTCCATTGCGGTCATATCTCCATCGGCACCTGGTATCTCGACGGAGGTAACCTGCATTGAGGCCAAGCGGCGCTCCGGCGAGACCAGATCGAATTGCAATGTATCTGCCATGGTCCGGCTCCTTTAGGCGGCGTCAGCTGCCATCTTCTCGGCCTTGGCCTTCACCTCATCGATGCCGCCAACCATGTAGAAGGCCCCTTCGGGCAGGTGATCATATTCACCCGCGACAACAGCCTTGAAAGACGAGATTGTGTCGTCCAATGGCACCTGTACGCCGTCAAAGCCGGTAAAGACCTTGGCCACGTCAAATGGTTGGCTGAGGAAACGCTCAATCTTGCGGGCACGCGCCACAGTCATCTTGTCGTCTTCGCTCAACTCGTCCATCCCGAGGATTGCAATGATGTCTTGGAGCGACTTGTAGCGCTGTAGGATCTGCTGCACGTCTGTGGCGACTTTGTAATGCTCCTCCCCGATGATCATCGGGTCCAGCAGACGCGAGGTGGAACCGAGCGGATCCACCGCCGGATAAATCCCCTTTTCAGAGATCGCGCGGTCCAGAACGGTTGTCGCATCGAGGTGCGCGAATGAGGTCGCAGGCGCAGGGTCGGTCAAGTCGTCGGCTGGCACATAAACGGCCTGCACCGAGGTGATGGAGCCGTTTTTGGTGGATGAAATCCGCTCCTGCATCGCGCCCATGTCGGTGGCCAGCGTCGGCTGATACCCCACCGCAGAGGGGATGCGGCCCAGCAGAGCGGACACTTCGGACCCTGCCTGCGTAAACCGGAAGATATTGTCGACGAAGAACAGCACGTCAGAGCCTGATTCATCGCGGAACTGCTCAGCCAGCGTCAGGCCAGACAGCGCGACGCGCATCCGCGCACCGGGAGGCTCGTTCATCTGACCGTAGACCAGCGAAATTTTTGAATCTGTTAGCTTGTCAGGCACGATCACACCGGATTCGATCATCTCGTGGTAAAGATCGTTGCCTTCACGCGTTCGCTCGCCCACGCCCGCGAAAACGGAGAGGCCGGAGTGCACTTTTGCGATGTTGTTGATCAATTCCATGATCAACACGGTCTTGCCGACGCCCGCACCGCCAAAGAGGCCGATTTTGCCGCCTTTGGTATAGGGGGCAAGCAGGTCGATCACCTTGATACCAGTGGTCAGGATTTCCGTCTCCGTTGACTGCGCCTCAAACGTGGGCGCATCGCCGTGGATGGCGCGGCTCTCGTCGGTCTCAACAGGCCCTTTTTCGTCCACAGGATCGCCTGTCACGTTCAGGATCCGACCCAGAGTGGCCTTTCCGACGGGCACTTGAATGGGCGCTTCGGTGTCGGTCACGGGTGCACCGCGCACCAGACCCTCGGTCGCGTCCATCGCGATGGCGCGCACTGTGCTCTCGCCCAAGTGCTGGGCCACTTCCAGCACCAGGGTTTTGCCCTGGTTTTCAGTGTGCAGGGCGTTCAGGATCTCGGGCAGCGAGTCCTCGAATTGCACGTCAACAACAGCACCAATGACCTGAGTGATTTTTCCGACTGCATTTGCCATGTCGTTTCTCCGATTTACTACAGCGCTTCCGCGCCGGAAATGATTTCAATGAGCTCGTTCGTGATGACGGCCTGGCGCGAGCGGTTGAATTCGATGGTCAAGTTCTCGATCATCTCACCCGCATTTCGGGTCGCATTGTCCATCGCGGACATGCGCGCGCCCTGCTCTGACGCCGCGTTCTCCAACAGGCCGGAGAAAATCGCCGTGGCCACACCGCGCGGCAAGAGATCCGCGAGGATCGCCTCCTCGGAAGGCTCGTAGTCAAAGAGCGTGGAGGCATCGTCAGCCTCACCCTCGTCAAAGGTCGCGGGGATCACTTGCTTAGCCTTTGGCACCTGGCTTACCACGTTTACGAACTCAGCGTAAAAGAGCGTCGCCACATCGAACTCACCACCGTCAAAGCGTGCAAGCACGTCTTTGGCAATGCCCTGCGCATCGACATAGCCGATGCGCTTGACGTCCGTCAGATCCACGTGGCCGACGAGCTTGGCCTCGTAATCGCGCTTCAGCTGGTCCCGCCCTTTCTTGCCGACGGTGAGGATTTTGACGTCCTTGCCCTCGGCGATGAGCTTTTGAGCATGGGCCTTTGCCAGCTTCACGATGTTGGTGTTGAACCCACCGCAGAGCCCGCGTTCTGACGTCATGACGACCAGCAGGTTCACCTTGTCTGACCCGGTGCCGCTGAGCAGCTTGGGTGCGGAGTCCGATCCGCCGACGGAGGCCGCGAGCCCCGCCATCACCGCGTTGAAACGCTCAGCGTAGGGACGCGACATTTCTGCCGCTTCCTGCGCACGGCGCAGTTTGGCCGCGGCCACCATCTGCATCGCCTTGGTGATCTTGCGGGTCGATTTGACCGACGAGATCCGGTTTTTGAGGTCCTTGAGATTTGCCATCCGCCGGACCCCTTACGCGTAATCAGCGGCGTATGCGTCAAGGGCGGCTTTGACCTTATCCGCCAGTTCGTCTTTTACCTTTCGGTCGTTGTCGGTGATGTCTTTGAGAAGATCCGCATGCTTAGAGCGCAGGTGCTTTAGCAAACCCTGCTCCCAAGTGCCCACCTGATCCACGGGCAGCTTATCGAGGTAGCCGTTTGTGCCCGCGTAGATGACGCAGACAATCTCAGCATTGGTCAGTGGCGCATACTGCGGCTGCTTCATCAGTTCCGTCAGGCGCGCACCACGGTTCAAAAGCTGCTGTGTCGCCGCATCGAGGTCGGAGCCAAACTGCGCGAAAGCCGCCATCTCACGGTATTGCGCAAGCGATAGCTTCACCGGACCCGCCACGCTCGACATCGCCTTGGTCTGGGCAGAGGAACCCACGCGGCTCACCGACAGACCAGTATTCACTGCAGGGCGGATGCCCTGGTAGAATAGTTCCGTTTCAAGGAAGATCTGCCCGTCCGTGATCGAAATCACATTGGTTGGAATAAAGGCCGACACGTCCCCACCCTGGGTCTCGATGACCGGCAGCGCCGTGAGGGAGCCCGCGCCGAAGTCTTCGTTGAGCTTCGCCGACCGCTCCAGCAGCCGGGAGTGGAGGTAGAAAACGTCGCCGGGATAGGCTTCGCGCCCGGGCGGGCGGCGCAACAGCAAAGACATCTGACGGTAGGACACGGCCTGCTTGGACAGGTCATCGTAAATGATCAACGCGTGCCGACCGCTATCGCGGAAAAACTCAGCCATCGCGGTCGCGGCGTAGGGTGCCAAAAACTGCATCGGTGCGGGATCGGACGCTGTCGCGGCAACGACAATTGAATAGTCAATCGCCCCGCTCTCTTCGAGCTTTTTGACAAGCTGCGCGACGGTGGAGCGCTTTTGCCCGATTGCCACGTAAACGCAATAGAGCTTTTTGTACTCGTCGTCGCCCGCCGCATCGTTGTAGGACTTCTGGTTCAGGATCGCGTCGAGCGCCACAGCGGTCTTGCCTGTCTGGCGGTCGCCGATGATTAACTCGCGTTGGCCGCGGCCGATAGGGATCATCGCATCGACGGATTTGAGGCCTGTCGCCATAGGCTCATGCACGGATTTGCGTGGGATGATGCCGGGCGCTTTCACGTCAGCGACGCCCCGCTCTTTGGCGTCAATCGGCCCTTTGCCGTCAATGGGGTTGCCGAGGCCGTCCACGACCCGACCAAGCAGGCCATCGCCCACCGGCACGTCCACGATGGAATCGGTGCGCTTGACCGTATCGCCTTCTTTGATGTCGCGGTCAGAGCCGAAGATCACGACACCCACGTTGTCGCTCTCCAAGTTCAGCGCCATGCCCTGAATGCCACCTGGAAACTTGACCATTTCACCGGCCTGCACCTTGTCGAGGCCATAGACCCGCGCGATCCCATCCCCAACAGAGAGCACGCGACCCACTTCGGCCACTTCTGCTTCCTGACCAAAGTTCTTGATCTGGTCTTTCAGGATCGCGGAAATCTCCGCAGCTTGGATACCCATTTATCCGACCTCTTTCATTGCATTCTGGAGTGAATTGAGCCTGGAGCGGATCGACGTATCGATCATCTTGGAGCCCACTTTTACGATCAAACCGCCGATGAGCGATTCATCGACGGTAGCTTTCAGGGTCACGTCCTTGCCGGTTGTCGCTTTAAGCGACTTTGCAAGTTTGTCCGATTGCGCCTTTGTAAGGGCCTTCGCCGAGACAACCTCGGCCGTGACTTCGCCTTTTTCCGCCGCAATCTTCTCGCGCAGCGATTTGACCAGCGCTGGCAGTACAAAAAGGCGCCGCTTTGCCGCCATCAGCGACAGCGTATTGGCCATCGTGTCTGACAGGCCCATTTTCTTGGAAAGCGCGGAGATGGCCGCACCCTGCTCCTCGCGGGTATAAATCGGTGAGTGAATCAGCGTTGTGAAGTCTGCGCTGTCCTCCATCGCCGTGCTGAGCGCTTCAAGGTCGGTCTCAATCCCCGCGACTGAGCCCGCCTCTTTTGCGATATCATAAACGGCTGATGCGTAACGTTGTGCGATCCCTGCGGAAATCGACGCTGTTTCGGACACGTTGATCCTTTCCTCTGGTCGGGCCGGAGAGTTTGCTATGCGGTCACTTCCGGGACATGCACGCGAAAAGGGGCAGCCCCATCCGCCTAAATCAGCCGCCTAGTAGCAGAGGGTTTGCCGCACCGCAACACAGTTCCGTCAGCGGCTCGGCGGCCTAAGACGAATGGATGAGACTTGCCAAAGAAGCGCGCTCTGGGCTGATTGGTTGCGCTTTCGCGCGTCCTTTAGGCAGTGCAGCTACCATCCGCGCGCGCGTCCGATAGCGGGCTCGGTGAGCCCTTCCAGCACACCGACCCTTTGGCGGTCGCGCACCGGCGTGCCTTTGGGCGGATAGACGAGCTTTGACGCCTCCACCATGAAAGCCCCCCCTGCCAGGACCGTTGGCATTTTCCGCCCAACACTCTCAAACAGCCGCGCCGATTTCATCCAGACCCGACGCGCTGACGGAAACTGGTAAAGCGCGCCCATGTGCCGCTCCGGCAGGAATTGATGCTTTTTGAGCTGGTTGTCGAGTTGGCCCGGGGAGTACGGGCGGCCGTAGCCATAAGGCGTTCGGTCCCGACGCGCCCAAAGGCCCGCTCGGTTGGGCACGATAAAAAGCGCCTTACCCCCGGGCCCCAAAACCCGCCAACATTCCTCTAGCAGGTCAGATGGACGTTCAGACGTTTCCAGGCCATGCAAGAGCACGAGCTTATCGACATGGCCGGTTTCCAGCGGCCAAAGGGTTTCCTCGGTCAGGACGGCGGTGTTGCTACCGCCTGAGGGCCAGGGCATCACGCCTTGAGGCCCCGGCATCAGCGTGAGAACACGCCTTGCATCTTTGAGATAGGGGCGCAGCAAGGGCACCGCAAAACCGAAACCCACAACGGTTTGCCCCTTTGCCTCAGGCCAAAACTCCCGCATGCGGTTGCGCAAGGAAACCTGCGCCGCGCGCCCCAAGGCGCTGCTGTAATAGAATTTGCGCAAATCCTGCACATCAAGATGCATTGCGGTGCCACCATTGCAGTGTCAAGCTGGCGCGCACCATACCAACACGCCAGGAATGCGCCATGCCCTATGATCTGATTACGGTTCCCTGTCTCACTGACAATTATGCCTTTATTCTCAGAGATGGCGAGACCGGCGAAGTGGCGGTCATCGACGTGCCCGAGGCGGGCCCAATCCAAGCAGAGCTTACGGCGCGGGGCTGGGAGTTGTCGCAAATCTGGCTCACGCATCACCACTATGACCACATCGACGGCGTGCCCCAATTGCTGAGCACACATCCCGCAAAAGTCGTGGGTGCCAAAGCGGATGCTCACCGCCTCCCTCCGCTAGATGTATCCGTCGGTGACGGGGACCGCGTAAGGCTCGGCGATCTTGAGGCAGAGATCATTGAGGTCTACGGCCACACTGTCGGTCATATCGCGTTCTCCGTACCGAAGGCGGAAACCTGCTTTACGGGCGATAGTTTGATGGCGCTCGGCTGCGGCAGGCTCTTTGAAGGGACACCCGCACAGATGTGGAAGAGCATGCAAAAGCTCTTGACGCTGCCGCCTGAAACTCAAGTCTGCTCTGGTCACGAATACACCGCAGCAAACGCAAAATTTGCTCTCACGGTTGACCCTGAGAACGCCGCGCTTATCTCACGGACAGAAGAGGTGGATCATGCGCGGACGCTGGGCATCGCGACCGTGCCGTCCTCTCTTACAACCGAACGTGAGACCAACCCGTTCTTGCGCCCGGCCGATCCAGGGATCAGAGCCACCTTGGGCCTGCCAAACGCTTCTGACACAGAAGTTTTCACAGAAATTCGCAAGCTCAAGGACGCCTTTTGACCGAAAGCTGACTGCGACAAATTGGGGCAAACACCGGCATTCAAACGATTTGTGAGCAAATTTCATAAAAAAACGCTTGAAGCGCCACAATGATCAACCAAACTCTAACGATAAGAGACCATGGTTATAGCGAGGCCTGTTATCCCACAGCGTCCCGACTGACCCCGAAGGATAAGGAGCACGCGCGTGCCTTCATTCTCAAATACACTCGAACAGGCCATTCATGCAGCACTGGCACTCGCCAACGCGCGCAAGCATGAGTTTGCAACGCTCGAACACCTGCTGCTGGCGCTGATCGATGAACCTGACGCCGTTCAGGTGATGAAAGCATGCTCTGTCGATGTCGAAGAACTCCGCGACACGCTGGTTGAGTTCGTTGATGAAGATTTGAGCAATCTCGTGACTGACATCGATGGTTCGGAGGCAGTGCCGACCGCCGCTTTCCAACGCGTGATTCAGCGTGCAGCGATCCATGTACAGTCCTCGGGCCGCACCGAAGTCACCGGGGCCAATGTGTTGGTCGCAATCTTTGCTGAGCGGGAGAGCAATGCGGCCTACTTCCTGCAGGAGCAAGAGATGACCCGCTACGACGCGGTCAATTATATTGCACATGGGGTGGCCAAAGATCCCGCATATGGCGAGGCGCGCCCCGTCGCTGGGGCGCCAGACGCCGAAGAAGAGGCACAGGGTGTGACAGACGGCGACAAGAAAGAGACCGCGCTTGAGAAGTATTGCGTCGATCTCAATGCAAAGTCTCGTGAAGGCGATATTGACCCGCTGATCGGTCGCGACTTGGAGGTCGAACGCTGCATCCAGGTACTCTGCCGCCGGCGCAAAAATAACCCTCTTCTCGTCGGCGACCCCGGCGTTGGAAAAACTGCGATCGCCGAGGGTCTGGCGCGGCAGATTGTTGCGGGTGAGACGCCTGAGGTGCTGCAGAACACCACAATTTACTCTTTGGATATGGGGGCGCTTCTCGCAGGCACACGCTATCGCGGTGACTTTGAAGAGCGTCTGAAAGCGGTCGTTTCCGAGTTGGAGGACCACAAAGATGCGGTTCTATTCATCGATGAAATCCACACCGTGATCGGCGCGGGCGCAACCTCGGGGGGTGCAATGGACGCCTCCAACCTGCTCAAGCCGGCCCTTGCTGGGGGCAAACTTCGCACCATGGGGTCAACGACCTACAAAGAGTTCCGGCAGCACTTTGAGAAAGACCGCGCGCTAAGCCGTCGTTTCCAGAAAATCGACGTCAATGAGCCGTCTGTAGAGGATGCAGTGAAGATCCTGAAAGGGCTTAAGCCCTATTTTGAAGATCACCACGCTGTCAAATACACCTCCGACGCGATCAAAACTTCCGTCGAGCTTGCGGCGCGCTACATAAACGACCGTAAACTCCCCGACTCCGCCATCGATGTCATCGACGAGGCCGGGGCCGCACAGCATCTGGTGATCGCTTCCAAACGGCGCAAGACCATCGGCACCAAAGAGATCGAGGGCGTCGTGGCCAAGATCGCGCGGATACCGCCGAAAAACGTGAGCAAGGACGACGTCGTTGTGCTCAAAGATCTCGAAGCTTCGCTGAAGCGCGTTGTCTTTGGTCAGGACAAAGCCATTGAGGCGCTGTCCTCTGCCATCAAGCTTGCACGCGCCGGACTTCGAGAACCTGAAAAGCCCATCGGAAACTACTTGTTCGCCGGACCAACGGGTGTCGGCAAGACCGAGGTTGCAAAGCAATTGGCGGACACATTGGGCGTAGAATTGCTGCGCTTTGACATGTCTGAGTACATGGAGAAGCACGCGGTCTCCCGCCTTATCGGCGCGCCTCCAGGCTATGTCGGATTTGATCAAGGCGGTATGCTAACCGACGGTGTTGACCAGCATCCGCATTGCGTTCTACTTCTCGATGAGATGGAAAAGGCGCACCCGGATGTCTACAACATCCTGTTGCAGGTGATGGACCACGGTAAACTCACCGATCACAACGGGCGCACAGTGGATTTTCGCAACGTCGTGCTCATCATGACCTCAAACGCCGGTGCGGCGGAACAGGCCAAGGAAGCGATCGGCTTTGGCCGAGAGCGGCGCACGGGCGAAGACACCGCTGCGATTGAGCGCACCTTCACCCCAGAGTTCCGGAACAGGCTCGATGCTGTGATCAGCTTTAGCCCTCTGGGCAAAGATGTCATTCTGCGCGTTGTCGAAAAGTTTGTGCTGCAGCTTGAGGCGCAGCTCATGGACCGCAACGTGACCTTTGAGTTGACCAAGCCCGCTGCGGAATGGCTGGCCGATAAGGGCTATGACGACAAGATGGGCGCGCGCCCCCTGGGCCGCGTGATCCAGGAGAACATCAAAAAACCACTGGCCGAAGAACTTCTGTTTGGCAAGCTCGCAAAAGGTGGCGTGGTGAAAGTCGGTGTCAAAAAAAGGGATCTGGATCTGAATATCCTGGATCCGGAGACGCCAAAGATCTCCGGTGACAAGCCGCCTCTTTTAACCGCGGAGTAAGAACCCTTCCCCAACCCTCTTTTTTGAGGGTTGGGGACGTCCTCCGGGACACGAGAATTCTACTATCTGCACCAAGCCCACTACTTCTCGGTGAACTTAAGCTCTATGCGGCGGTTCTGGGCGCGTGCGTCTGGCGTATCGCCAAGCGCAACCGGTTGATACTGGCCAAATCCATTCGCCGAAAGGCGATCTGGCGGGATCCCCAGAAAATTGATCATGTACTTAACGACAGATAGTGCGCGTCCTTGGCTTAGCTCCCAATTGTCAGCAAACCGCGCTCCGCCGCCAATGGGCACATTGTCTGTATGCCCGTCTACACGGATGATCCAATCAATCTCATTGGGGATATCGCCTGCAACCGCCCGCAAGATGTTTGCCACTTTGGCAATCTCCCCCTGCCCCTCTTGTGACAGATCCGCTCCGCCGGGCGGGAACAGCACCTCTGACGAAAACACAAAGCGGTCGCCCTCGATGCGCACACCTTCCTGATTGCCCAGAACGTCCCGCAACCGCGCAAAAAACTCCGACCTGTACTGCGCAAGATCTTCAGCGCTCGCCTCCAGCGAGTCCGCCCGCGCCGCCAAAGCCTCAGCCTCCGCTTCGAGCCGCGCCCGTTCGGCGGCTTCCAACTCGGCGCGACGGCGTTCTTCCACCGCGACACGGGCCAAAGCTGTGTTGAGGTCTTGACCCAAAGACTGCAACTCAATCTGGTTGGCCGCATCCAGTTCTTTGGCCGCATCAAGAAGCGCTTGCAGGCTGCCCAGTTGCGTCCGAAGTACCGCCACTTGTTGGTTGAGAAGTTCGGCCTGCCGCTGCGCCTCAGCGCTGATCTCTTCCTCTTGACTCAAAGCGTCTTGCGCTGCTGCGAGCAAAGCCTCTTTCTCATTCACCTGTTCAAGCGCCGCCGTGCCAATCTCGGCAATCTGCGCTTCTGCGGCGAGCTGTGCCGCAACTGCCGCTGTTAACTGAGCACGCAAATCGGCGCGATCCGTTTCGCCATCCTGCAGCGCGGCAATCTCACCACGCAACCGGGCAAGCTCAGCTTGGAGTGCGGTGGCTTCGGTCTCGGCCGCATCCTGCGCGCCCTCTGCTGTCTGCAACCGGATCAACGCTTCGCTGAGGCGCGCATCTAAGTCCCCCTCTGCAGCGCGGGCCGCTGCCAAAAGGGTCAGCGTATCCTCCGCCTCTTGCCGCTGCTGCTCCAACGCGAGCGTCATTGCCGTCAACTCCGCATCGGCGGTGCCCAGCCGGGTCCGCAAGGCCTCAGCGGCGGCTGCTTGCGCCAGCCGCGCCGCTTCTTCTGCGTCCAGCGCCTCCGCCCCTTCCGCAACCTGTTGCTGCAAATCCGTCATCCGCGCGACTGCTTCGGCATTTTCACTGCGCAAATCTTCGACCAGGGCGTCGAGTGCATCTTTTTGGGCCGCGGCGAGCCGTGCCTGCTCTACTTGCAGATCAATCTCTGTTCGCGCCGTGGCGAGCGCAACGTTGAGTGCCTCTTGCTCCGAGAGGAGGGCGGCTTGCCGTGTCTCGAGGTCCGCGACTTCCTCCCGTGCGTTGTCCCGTTCGGTCAATGCGGTGTCGCGCTCAGCCAAAAGGCCCGCGACCTGCATCTCAAACGATGCTATCTGCGCGCCAGCATCGTTCAGCGCGGCCGCTTGCTCATCGCGCTCCGCGGTCAGAGACGCAATAAGCCCCTGTTGTTCTGCCAAGCGGTCCTCTGCTGTATTAAGTGTCGCTGTGAGCGTGCCGAGCTCTGTCTCAAGTTCGGCGTTTTCTTGCTGTTGCACACCCAACGCGCGCGCCAGGATCGACAGCTCTCCAGAGAGTTGATCAAGCTCGCTCTCCTGACCAGTGATCCGCTCCGTCAGAACGAATTGGACGATCATAAAGATCGTGAGCACAAACATGAGGACGAGCAAGAGGCCCGTCATGGCATCAACGAAGCCAGGCCAAATCGAGCTCTGGAACCGCGTGCCGGTTCGCCGAGAGAGTGCCATCTAGCGCTCTCCGCCGGAGCTGTCCAATGGACGGACCCGACGCGGCGGCGCGGCGGTCCGCGCGCCCGAAAGCGCCTTGGCAAGGAGTGCAATGTCCTGGCGCAACTCCGCCATCGTCTCTTGCCGCCCGGCGGAGATTTCTTCGAGTATCCGCAGCATCTGCACATCTATCGACCGCAGCCGCATCCGGCTTTCGGCATCCATGCCATCGCCGAGATCCTCGCTCCCCTCAAGCGCAGCAATCATGCGTTCTTGGCCTGCCGCCAGCCGCTCAAAGACGCTGTCGCGCCCGGCCATGGTTTGCTCACCATGGGTCATGAGCTCCAACGAGTCTGTCAGGCGTCCCAGCTTTTCATCCACCACAGCGCGATTGGCCTCAGCTTCGCGCAGCAGCATCTGCAGCCCCTCCATCTGCTCAGCCATCTGATCGATCACGCCAGCAATCACCTGCTGCTCGCCTGAGGAATCCTCGCCTGCGCTAAAGCCGACGCGGGTGATTGAACTGAGCCAATCTTCAAGCTCCTGATAAAAGCGGTTTTGCCCGTGTCCAGCAAAGAGTTCCAACAGGCCCACCACGAGTGATCCCGCAAGCCCAAGCAACGAGGAGCCAAAGGCGACACCCATACCGCCCAACTGCGCTTCGAGACCCGTCATGAGGCGGCTGAAGACGTCCACCCCAAGCTGGCCCTCGTCGCCAGACGGCGCGAGGCTGCGGATGGTGTCAACGACCGCCGGAACCGTGGTCGCCAGACCATAAAATGTGCCCAAAAGGCCCAAAAATATCAGCATGTTTACGATGTAGCGCGTGATCTCCCGCGCCTCGTCGATCCGTGTAGAGACCGAGTCGAGGATCGACCTCGTGGAGGCCGTGCTCACCTGCATGCGTGCACCCCGTTGGCGCAATAACGCGGCGAGCGGTGCCAGCATCTGCGGCGGTGCCGCGTTTCCGCCCGGTCGGTCGGACGCAAAGCTCTCAATCCAGCGCACGGATCCGATGAGTTGGAACACTTGATAGAAACACGCAATCACCCCGATGGCGAAGACGAAGATGATGAAACCATTTAGATAAGGGTTCGCGACAAAGATCGGATAGACAGAGGGTAGTGCCAAGAACGCTCCGAAACCGGTCAGCCCGAGCACAATGAGCATCAGCGAGATCTGACGCACCGGCTGCGAAAACTGCGGTCTCGTGCTGCGCTCGGATTGCGCCATTAGGCCGGTTCTCCTGACCTCTTTGCTGCTCAGTTCAGAGTCTACACTGAACCAAGGAAGGTTTGCCAAGGTTTTATGTGCAGATAGATCGCACGCGTTTTGTCAACCACTCCAATTCTGGGTCATCAAGGCCCACTTCGCGCAAATGATCAGCGGTGTTGTACAAATACTCAGTGTTTGGGCCTCTGCCGCCCACAGCCTGGGCAATGATTTGAGCTTGTTCTTCGAGCGGCAGCCCCCCGCAGTATTGGACGTGTCCTGCATCGACAACGTAGACGAGCGCCGTGACCTCCCGCCCATCGGTGAGCTGCACCTTGAGCTGGCGTTCCACGTAGGCTGAAGAGATCAGCTCGCGCGCACGCAAATAGGCAAGGGTCTCCTCCTCGGTTCCGGGCAGGGCGCGTAGGGCGATACCGCGACACGCGGCGTCATGCTTTTCATCTAAGGCCAGGACCAAGCCCGGCGCATCCTCGGTACCGCGATGGTGGATTGAGCGCATGCAGAAGGAGCGTGCATAGCCGGCGAGCGTGCCGACAACGCTCTCAGACACCTCAAACCCGGGGTTCCACAGAAGTGAGCCATACCCGAAAACCCAAAGAGACATCGCGCTACCTTTCCCGTCGTGGGTTGCGTAAACCTCATTAAAGCCTGGAGATAAAGGGAAGAGCATGCGGCGGACGATTATCGCTTTGACCGTGCTGGCGTTGGTGTGGTGCGGGTGGTGGGCCCTGGGCGCGCTGGTCATTGAGCGCGGGTTTGCGGCCTGGCGCTCCGAACGGGTGTCGGATGGTTGGCAGATCGAGGCGACCCTCACCGCCAGCGGCTTTCCCGGCCATTGGCACACCACGGCAGAACAGATCGCAGTTGAAGATCCCGACCGCGCGGGCCGCCTTTCCGGAGACCAGCTGACTGTGGCGGTGCCAGCATATTGGCCGTTCTCTGCGGTGCTCACTTTGCCGGAGACGCCTTTCACCCTACAATTACCCGGCGAAACCCTCATCGTGAATGCGCCAGGTGCGGTTGCCAAAGCCAGCGCGTCAGCGGGTCTCGCCCCTCAAATCGCAGCCTTTTCAGGGGTCAGCGGCCCTTGGCAAGTCAACACACAGCATGGCGCTCTCGTGAGCGCCGAAGATCTGACGGTTACCCTGCTCGAAGCGCCGCGACGCTCGGGCAGCTATCAATTGGACGCGGGCGCAACGGCGTTTGCGCCAGGTGACGTCCTGCGCGCGACACTGGGACTGCCCTCGGGTTGGCCGCGCGCGTTTGAAGCGGCGAAGGTCGCTTTGAAGGTCAAGACCGAACGCGATGCGGCGGAAGGGGCGGTGCTGCTCAGGCATCTTGAACTCACCGCGCTCGAAATGGTCTGGGGGCCCTTACGGGTTGAGGGAGGCGGGAGCTTGGCGTTGGAGCTTGACGGTACGCCTGCGGGCCAATTGCGCCTCACAATCAAGGAGTGGCGTGGGTTCTATGCGCATCTAAAGACCGCCGCTGTTATCCCACCCGATCGCGCTTTTCAGGCCGATCTGATGCTGAATGCGCTGGCCAACATTGGTGGCGATCCATCCACTTTAGACCTGACGCTGCGCTTTGAAGGTGGGGAAATGTCGCTTGGCACCATCTTGCTTGGTCCAGCGCCCAAAATTACCTTCCAAAGCGCCCAGCCTTAAACTTGAGACGCGCATACCCGGCCACGCCTTCGGCGCTCTCGGGACATGCGCGTCTTATGATGTCTCAGGTTGAAGGCCAGACGCTCTAAACAATTCCCTGCCCCTTCACCCACCACTCAAAAAGAAAGCCCCGCGGTGGGTACCGCGGGGCCCTTTTTCAGGCGACCACCGAAACCAAGTCAATCGCGGCTTTCTTCCTCGAAATGCGGCGTATCAAAGATATCAGCGTCTGGAATGTCATCCATCGGTGCCGCCAGCGCCGCTGCCGCTTCCGCCTCTTCCCGACGCGCCTCAATCACCACGTTGTCGCGGTCTTGAGCAACTTTGCGCATCGCCATCGTCGCGCCACCCGTCCCCGCAGGGATCAAGCGCCCAACAATCACGTTCTCTTTCAGACCGATGAGCTTGTCCTTCTTGCCCTGCACAGAGGCTTCAGTCAGCACGCGGGTGGTCTCTTGGAACGAAGCCGCAGAGATGAAGGATCGGGTCTGCAAAGAGGCTTTGGTGATGCCCAGAAGAATAGGCTCACCTTTGGCCAAACGACCGCCTTTTGACGCAGCCTTTTCGTTGGCGGCATCAAACTCGATCTTGTCCACATGCTCACCCTTCAAGAGCGTGGTGTCCCCGCTCTCCTGGATCTCCCACTTTTGCAACATCTGGCGCACGATGACTTCGATGTGCTTGTCGTTGATCTTCACACCTTGCAATCGATAAACGTCCTGCACCTCGTCAATCATGTATTCCGCGAGCGCTTCGACCCCCATGATCGCCAAAATGTCATGCGGCGCGGGATTGCCATCCATGATGTAGTCGCCCTTTTGCACGAAATCGCCCTCAGCCACTGGGATGTGCTTGCCCTTGGGCACCATGTACTCGACCTTGTGATCCGCGTCATCGACACTCTCAATCGCGATCCGGCGCTTATTTTTGTAGTCCTTTCCAAAGCGCACATAGCCGTCGATCTCAGCAATGATGGCGTGGTCTTTGGGGCGGCGCGCCTCAAAGAGTTCAGCCACACGCGGCAGACCACCGGTGATGTCCTTGGTCTTGGCCCCTTCCCGCGGGATCCGCGCGATGACATCGCCCGCGGCGACCTGCGCGCCATCCTCAACGGACAGGATCGCATCCACCGACATTGGATAGGTCACCGGGTTGCCGGCATCGTTGCGCACAGGCTCCCCATCTGCGGCAACAAGGATGACCTCAGGCTTGAGCTCATTGCCCTTGGGTGCCGCGCGCCAGTCGATCACAATCTTCTGTGTCATGCCTGTCGCTTCGTCGGTCTCATCCTTCACCGCAATGCCAGAAACGAGGTCGACAAACTTCGTTGTGCCGGCTTTCTCTGCAATGATGGGCAAGGTGAATGGATCCCACTCAAAAAGTTTGTCACCGCGGGCAACCGTGTCACCATCCTTGACAAAGAGCGCGGTGCCATAACCGATCTTGTGGTTGGAGCGTTCGACACCATCTTCGCCAACGATGAGCATCTTCATGTTGCGGCCCATCACCATGATGCGGCCCGCGGCGTTCTCAAGCGTCTGCGCGTTCTCGAACTTCACGGTCCCTTCTTGGCTGGCCTCAAGGAAGGACTGCTGCCCGCCCTGCGCCACACCACCGATGTGGAAGGTGCGCATTGTGAGCTGCGTGCCGGGCTCACCAATGGACTGCGCGGCGATGATGCCCACGGCTTCCCCCTGGTTCACCAGCGTACCACGCGCCAGATCACGACCGTAGCACATGGCACAAACGCCTTCCTCCGCCTCGCATGTCAGCGGCGAGCGGATGCGCGCAGATTGGATACCAGCCTCATCAATGGCATCCGCCGTGCGCTCATCAATGAGCGTGTTGCGGGTGGCCAGCACCTCTTCGGTGCCCGGTTTCACAATGTCATCAGCCGCTACTCGGCCAAGAAGCCGTTCGGAGAGAGAAGAGACAACCTCCCCGTCGTTCACCGCAGCTTCCAGCGTGATACCCGCTTCGGTGCCACAGTCATGCATGCGCACGATGCAGTCCTGCGCCACGTCAACAAGACGCCGTGTGAGATAGCCTGAGTTCGCCGTCTTCAACGCGGTATCGGACAGACCTTTACGGGCACCGTGAGTGGAGTTGAAGTACTCCAGCACGGTGAGGCCTTCTTTGAAGTTCGAGATGATCGGGGTCTCGATGATATCGCCGTTGGGCTTGGCCATCAGGCCGCGCATACCGCCCAATTGCTTCATCTGCGTGACCGACCCCCGCGCACCGGAATGCGCCATCATGTAGACCGAGTTCGGCTCTTGCACGGCACCGTCATCGTCTTTCCGTTCAGCGGAGATCGAGCCCATCATCGCGTCGGTGACCTTGTCGTTACACTTCGACCAGGCATCGACCACCTTGTTGTACTTCTCACCCTGGGTGATCAGGCCGTCCATGTATTGCTGTTCAAAGTCCTTAACCTGCTCACGGGTCTCATCCACGAGGTGCCATTTGCTATCTGGGATCAGCATGTCATCCTTGCCAAAAGAGATGCCCGCTTTGAACGCCTCTTTGAAGCCCATCGTCATGATCTGGTCGCAGAAAATCACCGACTCCTTTTGGCCGCAGTAGCGGTACACCGTGTCGATCACTTGCTGCACTTCCTTCTTGCGCAGCAAACGGTTGACCAGTTCAAAAGGTGCCTTAGCGTTGAGTGGCAGCAATGCACCCAGGCGGATACGGCCCGGCGTTGTCTCAAACCGCTTAAGGATTTCGTTGCCCTCATCGTCGATCTGCTTGATGCGGGCGGTTATCTTCGTGTGCAGATGCACTTCACCTGCGCCAAGCGCGTGCTCGACTTCTTCCACACTGCCAAAAACCTTACCCTCGCCCTTCATCCCGTCACGGGCCAAAGTGGTGTAGTAAAGACCCAAGATCATGTCCTGAGACGGCACGATGATCGGCGCGCCGTTGGCGGGCGACAACACGTTATTCGTCGACATCATCAACACCCGCGCTTCCAGCTGTGCCTCAAGGCTCAATGGCACGTGCACGGCCATCTGGTCGCCGTCAAAGTCCGCGTTAAAGGCCGAGCAGACCAGCGGGTGAAGCTGGATCGCCTTGCCCTCAATCAACACAGGCTCAAAGGCTTGGATGCCCAGGCGGTGCAGCGTCGGCGCTCGGTTGAGCATGACTGGATGTTCCCGGATCACCTCGTCGAGGATGTCCCAGACCTCCGGCCGTTCCTTCTCCACCAGTTTCTTGGCTTGTTTAACGGTGGAGGACAGCCCCTTGGCTTCCAGTCGGGAATAGATGAACGGCTTGAACAATTCGAGCGCCATCTTCTTGGGCAACCCGCATTGATGCAGCTTTAGCTCCGGTCCTGTCACGATGACAGAGCGGCCAGAGAAGTCGACGCGCTTACCCAGAAGGTTCTGACGGAAACGACCCTGCTTGCCTTTCAGCATGTCAGACAGAGACTTCAGCGGACGCTTGTTGGCCCCTGTGATCACACGGCCACGACGGCCATTATCGAACAGCGCGTCGACGGATTCCTGCAGCATCCGCTTTTCATTGCGCACAATGATATCGGGCGCGCGCAGCTCAATGAGACGCTTCAGGCGGTTGTTCCGGTTGATCACCCGGCGATAAAGATCGTTGAGGTCAGACGTCGCAAAGCGACCGCCATCGAGCGGCACGAGTGGGCGCAGTTCGGGCGGGATCACGGGGATCACGGTCAGCACCATCCATTCAGGCCGGTTGCCGGACTCAAGAAAGCTCTCCACCACTTTCAGACGCTTGATGATCTTTTTGGGCTTCAGCTCACCGGTCGCTTCCTTCAGCTCTTCGCGCAGTTGATCGGCCTCGGCCACAAGATCGATGGCCGCCAGCATTTAACGGATCGCCTCCGCCCCGATGTTTGCCGTGAAGGCATCCATCCCGTAGGCGTCTTGGGCGTCCATGTACTCTTCTTCGGTCAGCATCTGACCGTAGGTGAGATCGGTGAGCCCAGGCTCAATCACCACGTAGTTCTCGAAATACAGAACCCGCTCCAGATCGCGCAGGGTCATGTCGAGCATCAGACCGATGCGGGAGGGCAAGGATTTCAAGAACCAGATGTGCGCGACCGGCGAAGCCAGCTCGATGTGCCCCATCCGCTCACGACGCACCTTTTGCAGCGTGACTTCCACACCGCATTTCTCGCAGACAACGCCGCGATACTTCATGCGCTTATACTTGCCGCACAGGCACTCATAGTCCTTGATCGGGCCAAAAATCCGCGCGCAAAACAAGCCATCCCGCTCCGGCTTGAATGTCCGGTAGTTGATGGTCTCAGGCTTTTTAATCTCACCGAAAGACCACGACAGGATCCGCTCGGGCGAGGCCAAGGAGACTTTGATCTCGTCAAACACCTTTTGCGGTGCCAGCGGGTTAAACGGGTTGTTGGTCAGTTCCTGGTTCATTTTCAGGTCCTACTCTTCTTTGCCGCGCAAGGCGGTTTCAACTTTTGCGATGCGGCGCGATAGTGCGTCGAGCGATGTCATGGCTTCCTCGCCAGCGCGCGATAGGATGCTTAGGCGATCAACTTTGGCCATCAGTCGGTCATGTCCTGCGTCCTGCTCATCCAAACGGGACACAATTGCTTGCAACTGACGATCTATTGCATCGAAGCGTTCTCTTATTTCTTCGTCCATTTCAGTTGCTCGCCGCAAGGTTTGCGCAACCAAAAGGGTTGTGCGATGCGACCAGCGCGGGGGGACCGACGTTCAAAGCTATTGGGTCGTAAGCATCAGACGGATCGAGACCGCACACAGCCCGCGCCTTGCGCTGCGCAGCATCGGGATTTGCTAACATTCCAATGCGCGCGATGCCGCCTGCCCCGTCTGCATTTAGATCGACCGACGTTCCGCAACCTCCAACTGCCAAAGCAGCGGGCATAATCAGCGCTGGTTTATCAAGACGCACCGCTGATCTCACTCATCCACCTCCGCGTCCAGAAGCTCCATGTTGAGGCCGAGGCCGCGGACTTCTTTCACGAGCACGTTAAAGCTCTCTGGGATGCCCGCTTCAAAGTTGTCCTCGCCCTTCACGATGCTCTCGTAGACCTTGGTGCGGCCTGCGACGTCGTCTGACTTCACCGTCAGCATCTCTTGCAAGGTGTAGGCGGCACCGTAGGCTTCCAACGCCCAGACCTCCATCTCCCCGAACCGCTGACCACCGAACTGCGCCTTACCCCCCAGCGGCTGCTGGGTGACGAGGGAGTACGGCCCGGTAGAGCGCGCGTGGATTTTGTCATCGACCAGGTGGTGCAGCTTTAGAAGATACTTCACACCCACCGTTACGGGGCGCGCAAACATCTCACCTGTGCGCCCGTCAAAGAGCTGCGACTGGCCGGAAGAGCTGAACCCCGCGCGCACCAGCGCATCATTCACATCCGCCTCCTTGGCCCCGTCAAACACCGGCGTGGCGATTGGCACACCGCGCGAGACGTTATCTGCCGCCTCGACCAGGGTCTCCTCATCCATGCCTGCCAAGCCTTCGTCATAGACATCTTGGCCATAAGCGATGTTCAGCGCTTCGCGCACTGGGGTCAAATCGCCTGACCGGCGGTACTCTTGCAGCGCCTCATCGACGTTCAGACCCAGACCGCGTGCGGCCCAACCCATATGCGTCTCAAGGATCTGGCCCACGTTCATCCGGCTCGGCACGCCAAGCGGGTTCAAGCAGAAGTCAACCGGCGTACCGTCGGCGAGGAACGGCATGTCCTCCATCGGGACCACGCGGCTGATCACGCCTTTGTTGCCGTGACGGCCCGCCATCTTGTCACCGGGCTGCAGCTTACGCTTGACCGCGACAAAGACCTTCACCATCTTCATCACGCCCGGCGGCAGATCATCGCCGCGGCGGACCTTCTCCACCTTATCTTCAAATCGTGCATCCAGCGCGCGCTTTTGGATCTCATATTGCTCGTTCAGAGCCTCCACGATCTTGGCGTCGTCCTCATCTTCCAACGCAAGCTGCCACCACTGGCCGCGCGTCAGCACGTTGTCGAGCAGATCTTCGGTGATCGGACTGTTGGACGGCACGCCCTTTGGCCCCTTTACGGCGACCTTGCCCAAGATCATCCCGCGAAGACGCGCAAAGATGTTGCGATCCAGGATCGCCAACTCATCGTCGCGGTCACGCGCCAGGCGCTCAACCTCTTCCCGCTCGATCTGCAGCGCACGTTCGTCTTTCTCCACCCCGTGGCGGTTGAACACGCGCACCTCAACGACCGTGCCAAAGTCACCCGGCTTCACGCGGAGAGAGGTGTCGCGCACGTCGGAGGCCTTTTCACCAAAGATCGCGCGCAGGAGCTTTTCTTCTGGCGTCATCGGGCTTTCACCCTTTGGCGTGATCTTGCCCACGAGGATATCGCCCGGCTCCACATCCGCGCCGATGTAGACGATGCCCGCCTCATCAAGGTTGCGCAGCGCCTCTTCACCGACGTTGGGAATGTCGCGGGTAATCTCTTCCGGCCCCAGCTTGGTGTCACGCGCGGCTACTTCAAACTCCTCAATGTGGATTGAGGTGAAGACGTCATCGCGGCTGACCCGCTCAGAGATCAGAATGGAGTCCTCATAGTTGTAGCCATTCCACGGCATGAAGGCGACGACCACGTTCTTGCCGAGCGCCAGTTCCCCCATGTCGGTGGAGGGGCCATCGGCGATCACCTGCCCCTTGGTCACATGGTCACCCACGCGGATCAGCGGACGCTGGTTGATGCAGGTATTTTGATTGGAACGCTGGAACTTGCGCATCCGGTAGATATCCACGCCCGCATCGCCCAATTCCAAGTCTTCCGTCGCCCGGATCACGATCCGGCTGGCATCAACCTGGTCAATGATGCCCGCGCGCTTGGCCATGATGGCGGCACCGGAATCGCGCGCCACAACCTCTTCAATGCCCGTCCCGACAAGCGGCGCTTCGGCTTGCAACAATGGCACCGCCTGACGCTGCATGTTGGAACCCATAAGGGCGCGGTTGGCGTCATCATTTTCCAAGAACGGAATGAGGGAGGCCGCAACCGACACCAGCTGCTTAGGGCTCACGTCAATCAGGTCGACACTCTCGGTCGGGGCCAAGGTATAGTCGCCCGACTGGCGCGTGTTCACCATCTCATTGACGAACTTGCCGCCCTCGTCGAGTTGCGCGTTGGCCTGGGCCACGGTGTGCCGCATCTCTTCCGTCGCGGACATATAGTGCACCTCATCGGTGACAACGCTGTCCTTCACGACCCGGTAGGGTGTCTCGATGAAGCCATACTTATTCACCCGCGCGAAGGTCGCAAGCGAGTTAATGAGACCGATGTTTGGTCCTTCCGGCGTCTCAATCGGGCACATCCGCCCATAATGCGTCGGGTGCACATCGCGCACCTCAAAGCCCGCCCGCTCGCGCGTCAGACCGCCCGGCCCAAGGGCCGAGAGACGGCGCTTGTGCGTCACTTCGGACAAAGGATTGGTCTGGTCCATGAACTGGCTAAGCTGGGAGGAGCCAAAGAATTCGCGAACAGCCGCGGCAGCGGGTTTCGCATTGATGAGGTCTTGCGGCATCACTGTGTCGATTTCCACCGAGCTCATCCGCTCTTTGATCGCACGCTCCATGCGCAGAAGGCCGACGCGGTACTGGTTCTCCATCAACTCACCCACGGACCGCACACGCCGGTTGCCGAGATGGTCGATATCGTCGATGTCCCCGCGCCCGTCGCGCAGATCAACAAGGGCCTTGATGCAGGATACGATATCCTCACGCCGCAGCGTGCGCTGTGTGTCTTCTGCATCAAGATCAAGGCGCATGTTCATCTTGACGCGCCCCACTGCAGAAAGATCATAGCGCTCCGCATCGAAAAACAGCGTATCAAAAAGCGCGCTCGCGGCCTCTACAGTGGGCGGCTCGCCTGGACGCATGACGCGGTAGATGTCCATGAGCGCAGTGTCGCGGTTCATGTTTTTGTCCTGCGCCATGGTGTTGCGCATGTAGGGACCGACGTTCACGTTGTCGATGTCGAGAAGCGGGATCTCCGTGATGCCCGCATCGATGAGGTCCTTAGCCGTGCCACCAATCAGAGTACCGTCTTTGTCGAACTCCAACGTCAGCTCATCACCGGCTTCGACGTAAATTGCGCCGTTCTCTTCGTTGATGATGTCCTTGGCGGCGAACTTGCCTTGGATATGATCGAAGGGCAGCAGGACCTCGGTGACTTCACCCTCATCGATCAACTTTTTGACCGCGCGGGGCGTTATCTTTTTGCCCGCCTCAAACAGCACCTCACCGGAGGCGGCATCAACGATGTCATAGGTCGGGCGCGTCCCGCGCACCCGCTCTGGGAAAAACGGCGCAATCCAGCCTGTTTGCCCCTTCAAACGATAGGTCACCGTCTCATAATAGGCGTCCATGATCGCTTCTTGGTCGAGGCCTAGCGAATAGAGAAGGGTCGTAACCGGCAGCTTGCGGCGGCGGTCGATGCGGGCAAAGACGATGTCTTTGGCGTCAAACTCAAAGTCGAGCCAGGAACCACGGTAGGGGATGATCCGGCAGGCGAAAAGCAACTTACCAGAGGAATGCGTCTTGCCTTTATCATGATCAAAAAACACCCCAGGTGAGCGGTGCATCTGGCTCACGATCACCCGCTCGGTGCCGTTTACGATGAACGTGCCGTTTGGTGTCATGAGAGGCATATCGCCCATGAACACGTCCTGCTCTTTAATATCCTTCACGGATTTTGCGCCGGTGTCTTCATCGACCTCAAACACGATCAGGCGCAGCGTGACCTTGAGCGGCGCAGAGTAGGTCATGTCGCGCTGCTGGCACTCTTCCACGTCGTATTTTGGCTTTTCCAACTCATACTTCACGTACTCAAGCACAGAGGTCTCGTTGAAGTCTTTGATCGGAAAGACCGACTGAAACACACCTTGGATGCCTTCACCGTCAGTCGGCAGGTCGGCGTCCCCAGAATTTAAGAAAAGATCGTAAGAAGATTTTTGAACCTCAATCAGGTTCGGCATGTCCAACACTTCGCGGATTTTGCCATAGTATTTGCGTAAACGTTTCTGACCTAGAAAGGTTTGAGCCATCTGCACAGGGTCTCCGTCATTGCAGGACGCGCGCCGTTGGGGCCCTTCGCACGCGACCATATGGAGGCAGGATCATCTCAATACCCGAGGTGCCGCCCAAACACCCCTCCCGACATGATCAACTTACCTGTCAAAACACCCCTTGAGGTGCTTAGAGAGGTAAACGAACGACTGTGAAAGACAAAGTTAACCCATCGCTGCTCTGCGCCGAGTTGCTCAGTTAACGAGGATTCGGAAAAAATTCAAGGCCACTTGTCAAAAGACAAGTGACTTTTTCAGTTTTGCGATGAAACGTTAACCGCTTCTGAGCAACGGAGCAAATAAAAAATCCGGACAGGTCCCGCCCGCCCGGATTTATCTCGTGTTTTTCGGCAGGCTTAGGCCAGTTCGACTTCCGCGCCCGCTGCCTCAAGCTTACCTTTGATGTCTTCGGCTTCCGCCTTGTCGATGCCTTCTTTGATCTTGCCGCCCGCTTCGACCAACTCTTTGGCTTCTTTCAAGCCCAGACCGGTGATGCCGCGCACTTCTTTGATCACGTTGATCTTGGAGGCACCGGCGTTCTTGAGAACGACGTCAAACTCGGTCTTCTCTTCTTCAGCAGCACCGCCGCCGTCCGCAGGACCGGCCATCATCACCGCGCCGCCAGCGGCCGGCTCGATACCGTATTCATCCTTTAGGATTGTCTTTAACTCTTGTGCTTCCAGCAGGGTCAGACCCACGATCTCTTCTGCCAGTTTCTTCAGATCAGCCATTTTCTCAGCTCTTTCCGTTTCGATTTTGTGTTCCAACGCGTGCAGTCCACGCGCCGCTATGACGATTGCTTACGCCGCCTTGTCCTCGATGGTTGAGAGGATGGAGGCGATGTTGCTGCCTGGTGCGCCAATGGCCCCGGCGATGTTGGAAGCAGGTGCCGCAATACAGCCCGCGATGGAGGCGATAAGCTCCTCGCGCGACGGCATCTTGGACACGGCTTCCACACCGGCGACGTCCAACACGTTCTCACCCATTGCGCCGCCGAGGATCACCAGCTTTTGGTTCGCCTTGGCGTATTCCTGCGCCACTTTTGCAGCGGCGACCGGATCTTCGGAATAGGTCAGAACGGTCATGCCCGTCAGCAGATCAGCAATGCCTTCGCATGGCTTTCCCTGAAGGGCGATTTTGGCGAGCCTGTTCTTGGCAACACGCACAGACCCGCCCGCTTCACGTGCTTTTGCGCGCAGGTCCTGCATTTCAGCAACTGTCATACCGACGTAGTGAGCAACCACAACGACGCCAGAGCTTTCAAAGATTTGGCCAAGTTCGTCGACCAATGCCTCTTTTTGCGCTCTATCCACAGTTTCACTCCAATAAGGGAGGGGAAGACCCTCCGGCTCAGTTCTGCCGGAACCAGGGTCCCGACATTTCGGGTCCTAACGGGGGATAGACACATGGCTGGAAAAGCCTTGGGGCTCATCCGAAGAAATCTGTCTTGTTCCCGTCTCAGGCAGGAATTATGCGAAAAGCACCCACCGTCTCGGACGAAGAGCACAGAAACCCGACGAATCGCGCTTCGCTGCTCAGTTGCGGCTCTAAACGCTTGACAAGGCCATGCCAACCCCTGTGTCGTCGGGATCACACTCAACTGGCGTAGACCGTAACAGGCATCGCAGTCGTGTTGGATAGATGACGCCTGGAAAATCATTTGCACGATACACCGACACCTCCGCAGCCATCGTCTCCTGCAGACCCGCACAGAACCCGCGAGGCCATCGCACGGGAAATCCGGATTCGGCAATCGGTCGAGATTCACGAGGCCGCTTTCAGCGTCATTTTCGGCAATCTGATGCTGGTGCTGATCTTTTTGGCCGTCGACACTGAGCAGATCGTCTCTTCTGGCGCCGTCTATGGGTTCGTGCCGCTCATTGTTGTGATGATCGGCGTTGCCCGGACCTATCTTCATCTGCGCAAACGCAGCCGCCCGAAGGATGTCAGTCTCAAGCGCATTCGAACCATCGTCATCTCCAGCTTCGTGCTTGGGCTCATATGGGCAATGACGACCCTGGCGGCCCTGCCCGGAGCCTCCTCACAGACAGCCGTGATCTTGATCATGGCAAGCTACATCTTTGCCACGACCTCGCTGATCACATCGCCGAGCATCCCGCTCGCCTCGCTCGGGTGCGCGGCACCCATTTTGATTGCCAATGCCATTGGTCCGATCGTTTTCGATCAGTTGCCGCTGCCCCTTATCGCCCTCATTACGACTTCCTTTGTGGCGGTGTTCGGTTTTGCATCCTTCGCGAACTGGCAGCAAACCTACAAAAACGTGTCCCTTCAAGTTGCAAATCAGGAGGCCGAGGTTGAACGCGCGGAATTGATGCAGAGCCTTGCAAAGCGGCTGTCTAAATACATCTCGCCGCAACTGGCAGAGTCCATCTTAAGCGGTGCGCAGGTCGTCGAAGTCGCAGCGCAGCGCAAGAAACTCACCGTTTTCTTTTCCGACATCGCAGGCTTTACCGAGATCACAGAGCGACTTGAAAGCGAGGAACTCACAGGGCTGCTCAACACCTACTTCACGGAAATGTCCGGCATAGCACTTGCCCATGGGGGGACCATCGACAAATTCATCGGCGACGCGATTGTCGTTTTTTTTGGTGATCCGGAAACCCGGGGCACGAAAGCGGATGCGGATGCCTGCGTTCGCATGGCCTTTGCCATGCAAGCGCGCATGGCAGCGCTCAAAGCGGAATGGCTCGAACTGGGGCTCGAAGACACCTTCGATCTCAGGATCGGGATCAACACAGGATACTGCACCGTCGGCAACTTTGGCTCCGACGAAAAAATGGATTACACCATCATCGGCAGCGCTGTGAACCTTGCCGCGCGGCTCGAAACAGCCGCTGACGTGGGCGGCATCTTGGTTTCAAACGAAACCTATGCGTTGGTTAAAGACTGGGTTGACGCGGAAGAGGCGGCCGCAATCACCGCCAAAGGCTTTGCCCGTCCGATCAAAACCTTCTCGTTGAAGACGCCGGGCGAAACCTCGCAAGTCATCGCGCATAAGTCGCCTCACCTTGCGCTTTCGGTGGCCCCACATTTAATGAACATCACTGAGAAAGCCGATGCCGCCGCAGTCTTGCAGGCGGCCCTGCTCAGGATCAGAACGGAAGAAGAGCCACCATGACCAAAAGCCTCCTTCTCACGGGTGCGAGCCGCGGCATTGGGCACGCGACCGTCAAAAAGTTTTCCAAAGAAGGGTGGCGCGTGCTGACCTGTTCCCGACAGGCCTTTGACAGCAATTGCCCCTGGCCGGGCGGCGAAGAGAACCACATTCAACTGGATCTCTCCGATCCCGCAGACACAATCAACGCGGTCGAGGTTATCAGAGAGCGCCTGGACGGCCAGCTTGACGCTTTGGTGAACAACGCTGGCATTTCCCCAAAGTCAGCGGGCGGGGGACGGCTCAACACGATGAACACCGATCTGATGGATTGGGGCAAAGTCTTTCACGTGAACTTCTTTGCGCCCGTCGTGCTCGCCCGTGGGCTCAAAGAGGAATTGGTCGCAGCGCAGGGGGCAGTGGTCAATGTCACCTCAATCGCGGGCTCCCGCGTGCATCCTTTTGCCGGTGCCGCATATGCCACATCCAAGGCCGCGCTTTCCGCGCTGACCCGCGAAATGGCGCATGACTTTGGCCCGCTTGGCGTGCGCGTGAATGCCATCGCTCCAGGGGAGATCGAGACCTCCATCCTCTCGCCCGGCACCGACGCCATCGTGCGCGAACTGCCGATGCAGCGCATTGGACAGACATCAGAGGTGGCAGACGTGATCTTTTTTCTCTGCTCGCCGCAATCAAGCTACGTCAACGGCACCGAGATCGAGATCAACGGCGGCCAACACGTCTAGGACACCCGCCGCAAAAAAGGCGCAGCTGAGGGCCGCGCCTTTTCACACTCTGAAAAGAGAACACCCGCTTTATTCGGTCACTGCATTATCGACTGAGACGGATACACCCGGGCCCATGGTAGAACTCAGGTTGATTTTCTTCATGTAGGTGCCCTTGGCACCGGTCGGCTTGGCTTTGGACACTGCGCTGACAAAGGCCCGGATGTTCTCCACAAGTTTTACCTCATCAAAGCTGAGCTTGCCAACGCCCGCATGCACAACGCCGCCTTTTTCGGCCTTGAACTGGACCTCGCCGCCCTTGGCCGCCTTCACCGCGTCGCCCACATCCATCGTCACGGTGCCAACCTTCGGGTTGGGCATCAGATTGCGCGGCCCTAGGACTTTGCCCAACCGGCCGACAATGGGCATCATATCGGGGGTGGCGATGCAGCGATCAAATGCAATGGTGCCGCCTTGAACGGTCTCCATAAGATCTTCGGCCCCTACGATATCGGCACCGGCTTCTTTCGCCTCGTCCGCCTTCGGCCCCCGCGCAAAAACCGCGACCCGCACAGTCTTACCGGTGCCATTGGGCAATCCCACGACGCCGCGCACCATTTGATCAGCGTGACGCGGGTCAACACCGAGGTTCATCGCAATTTCCATGGTTTCATCAAACTTGACCTTGGAGTTGCCTTTGATCAGCGCCACCGCTTCTTCGACAGTCACGTCCTCTTTGCCGGCGAATGCCTCGCGGGCGGCGGTGGTTCTTTTTCCCAACTTGCCCATCTTACTTCACCTCAATGCCCATGGACTGCGCCGAGCCCAAGATGATCTTCATTGCCTGTTCTACGTCATGCGCAGAGAGATCTTTCATCTTGGCTTCCGCAATCTCGCGCAACTGCTTGGTGGTCACCGTGCCCACGGTCTCTCGGCTGGGCGTCTTGGCCCCCGAATTCACCTTGGCGGCTTTTTTGAGATAGTAGGACGCAGGCGGCGTCTTGATGTCCATGGTAAAGGACTTGTCCTGGTAATAGGTGATCACCGTGGGGCAAGGGGCCCCCGGCTCCATCTCAGCCGTCTTGGCGTTAAACGCCTTACAGAATTCCATGATGTTGATACCACGCTGACCGAGCGCGGGGCCGACGGGGGGCGAAGGGTTCGCTTGTCCCGCCTTGATCTGCAACTTCATCGTACCGACGAGTTTCTTGGCCATTGGCTGTCTCCTTTCCAACGTTCTTGAGACGCGTCCCAAGACCTTTGTGTTGTGTGGTCCGGGTCAGGGGCCGCGGCCGCCTTCACCTCCCACAGAATGAATCGCCGAGCTTGTCGACCCGGGCCGGATAGCTGAAATTGCGGTCTTCATGCAAGAGCCTAGTGTGTCTGGCGCATCAATCTGCTCTTCTGAAATGCAATTGAACCAAATGAGAAGACAAGATGCACTCAAATCTGAGCAATTCGAGGTATTCGCTACCGAGGGGCGCAAAAAAGTGCTAATCCAGCGCCGCTGGGTGGCAACTGCATTTTAGGTTGGGACGACATATGCTCGCCCTCAGTACGTGATTGGTTAATTCGTATGGATATGCAGGATGGAACCGGCAACCGCGCATCATCAAGTCACCGCTGACACACGTACGGTGAGCGACATCAACTGCGGGACGATCAACCGCAATCCAAAAGACATGTCATTTCGCGCGCTTGTTGGCGAAGACTTCGCGACACATGGCAACGCATTGTTCTCACAGGGCTTCTGGACCTTGTTTTGGCATCGTTTCGGGAATTGGCGCATGGATGTGCGGCCCCGGGCACTGCGTGCGCCATTTACGTTGCTCTACCGCCTGGGCGCAAAGGCGTCCGAGTGGTTTTGTGGGATGGATTTGCCCTACACCGTTGTGGTCGGCCGACGGGTGCGACTAGAACACTTCGGTGGCATGATCCTGATCGCCCGTTCCATCGGGGACGATGTCATCATCCGTCAGAATACCACTTTTGGCATCGCCAGCACGACGGCAACGCATGGCCGCCCCACAATCGGCGATCGCGTTGACATTGGGGCCGGGGCCGTTTTGGTGGGTGACATTACAATTGGTGCCGATACGCATATCGGTGCAAACGCTGTCGTGACGAAAAGCCATCCTTCAGGTGTCGTCCTGGCTGGTGTGCCTGCCCGCGTCATTGGGCGCAGGAGCCAACCCGTCAAACGCTAAGGATCAAAGCGCTTGCGCTTAGCCGTCCTCCAGTGACCAGATACAGCTCTCTGAAACCTTGTCTCGGCGCCTTTGGAAGGGCATTGCAGTTGCGAGCCCACAAACGAACGCGGACCCCTCAACTCTGCTTGATGACTTGCGTGTACTCGAGTTCAACAGGGGTTTCGCGGCCGAAAATAGAAACGGAAACTTTCAACCGCTGATTCTCATCATCGACTTCCTCGATCATCCCATCGAAGTCCTCAAAAGGCCCGTCGCCCACCTTAACTTTTTCGCCAACCTCAAAGTGGATAAGCGTGCGCGGCGCTTCCTCGCCTTCTTGAACCCGGCCCAGAATGTTCTGCACCTCGGCGTCCCGCATGGGCATCGGCCTGCCTTGCGGCCCGAGGAAACCGGTGACGCGATTAATTGAGTTGATCAAATGATAGCCTTTGTCAGACATCTCCATGTGCACAAGGACGTAGCCGGGCATGAACCGCCGCTCGGCCGTCACCTTTTTGCCGCGGCGGATTTCGATCACTTCCTCGGTTGGCACCAGTACCTCATCGATCTGCTCTTGCAGACCTTGCTCATCAACGGAGGTGCGGATCTGCTCTGCGATCTTCTTCTCAAAGTTTGACAGCACACTGACTGAGTACCAACGCTTTGCCATGTGGACATCCGCCCCCGTTTTCCAATGATCGAAGGGGCAAGGACCCCGTTCTGCGTGCTCACTTTGATGATCTTAACGAAACGAGGCGCAGGCCGTCGATCTGCCATACGCCTCTATAGATCTCGCCGAGCCATACCCGCAGATCTTTTGCTGTTCAACCCCAGCCCGTGGTTTTGACTAGCCGACGAGGCCGAGGATGCCTTGCAGACCATTCCTGATCAGGATGTCGACCACCGCAAAAAACACGGCTGTAAGCGCCGCCAGGATAAACACCATAACAGTCGTCAGCATAACCTCACGCCTGGTCGGCCAAACTACCTTAGCGACCTCTGCGCGCACTTGCTGGATGAATTGAAGTGGGTTCGTCATCGCCATCTGATGGAGTCCTCAGCCTATCTTGCAACTGAGGTAGCTGCAGAACGTGGGCCTTTCAAGCCCAAGTTCGTGGGTCTAGAACTCCGGGTCACGCAAAGCCGCAAAGCGTCTGTCTAGTGCGGCACTGTGCGAACGCTCCGCCTGTTCCCGCGCGCCCAGCTGCGGCAGATAGAACGCATCCACCGTGCCCGATGGCATCAGATCCAAAAAGCGGCCCCAACGATGCGCTACCATGACATAGCAACACTGCACATCAGATGCGAGTTTAGGGAAGCGCTTGGCAGCCAAACCGCTCAACCGCTTCACCCCGTCATAGAGCGCGTCCTTCCCCAAGAGCGCGCCGAGAGCAACCCAAATCCCCAGCCCCAAGATCAGAAATGATACCAGCAGCAAGGGACGCAAACCCAGACAGAGTAGGAATGCAACACAAAGAGCGTAGGCAACCAACCGCCCCCGCGAGGACAGCGGCGCGGGCGCGACCATAGGCGAAGCGATCTTCGGCCGTTCCGTTGGGATAACCTCCGCGAGGGGGGCAGCAGCCTTCAGGCGTTCCGCCGCATTTCCTGGTTTCTCGATGTTCAGCGCCCTGCGCACATCCGGCCGCTTGTCTGCATCGCTTGGCGTGTCAATGACGGCTCTGATCGCCCGCACCATCGCTGTGTCAGCGTCCTCTCCCGTCTGGAGGTGCGCACCAATCTGTCCGCCGCCGTTTTGCAAATCCATCGCCATAATTGCCTCGCTTTCGTCACACTCACGACGATGACGGTTCGTTAACGGCAAAAGCGGGCCAAGTTTATGTCAAAAACAAGACATTAAAGGGAATTGCGAAATAGTTTACTTTTGGAATGGCGATTGTTTGCAAAAGCGAAATGAACCAGCCCTATTGTGAGCGGCAGCCTCTCAACCTTTGCGGCAGGGCTTTCTTGGCCACCAAAAACGATTCTGCTAAATGCAGCGCCGGTTCGGGCCTGCCGTTTCTAGAAAGCAGTTTCTGGGGGGTGGGTATACGGTTTCACCAGTCTTGGAATTCAACCACTACGAGGCTGAGCGGCCTGCGAAAAGCAAAAGCGGCCCCTGATTTGGGGCCGCTTAGAAGCGCTCGGTGGAACTACTTAGACCTTTAAGCCCTCGACGAGCGGCGGCGTCCGACAGCCGCGAAACCCGCAAGGCCGGTCACCAATAAAGCCATGCCAGCTGGCAGCGGGACAAGCGAGATCTCGACGTCCAGGCTGCCCGAATTGTCGGCGTAATTGCTATCCTGAAAAAAGACGTTGAGTGTCGTCCCATCGCCGAAGACTGTGGTCGTGTAGACGTTCGACACGTTAAAGCCACCAAAATTTACGTCTGCGCCATCGATGCCAACGCCAATCTCCTGGCTCCCGGCGAAATCAAGCGGTGCCAGAGGTGAACTGCCCAGATTGAAGTACTCAGCGTCTGCAATATGCCTTGTCGCGTTCGATCCAAGGGACATCGTGCCCGACACTGTGACCGTGTACCTTTTCCCGGTCTCAAGGATCACGGTGGAGTCCGTACCAGCGGCAGATGTGACATCGAGGGCAAACGTATCAACCGTTGCCGCAATTGCCGAGGTTGAAAAGAAGGCCGCGGCAGCGGCGGCAGCAGCAATTCTAAACATTTTTCGATTCCTTAATTAAAGATGCTCTTTTGGTGCACTCAAAGTTTGGCGAATTCCGGAAGAGAATGAGGCGATTGAAAGTAAACGCGGCTGAAAAAGCAGCTATTGCAGTACGATGGCTTGGATTGGCTCCAAATTTGGAAACAATCGACGCAATGTCGACAAAGGGTGCAACAGCGAGCGGTCCTCTGCCCTGCGCAGAGTAGATGCGGGGGCGCTCTGCAACGCCTCTCTGAATGCTGGGAAGAACCATCGTCCATTGACAAAGGGGGGCTTGGTTTCCCACTCTCGTCGGTATGGGAGACCATTCTGCAATTGGGTGCTCACGCGCCGCATACCATGAGGCCGCGTGCTTTTACATCGAGAAACACAAATCACGATCGAAGAAGCTGTCGATTCAGGTTTTGACGCTGAGATCGATTTCCTTTCCCGCTTCGTTCAGATCCCAAGCGTCCGCTTCTGCGAAGGACCAGCGCAGGACTTCATCGCTGATGCGCTTCGCGCGCGCGGCTATCTTGTAGACGATTGGCAGATCAAGCTCGAAGATCTCGCGCCCCTTCCAGGCTTCGGACCGATTGAGGGCGACTTTTCAAACGCGCGCAGCGTTGTGGGCACCCACCACCCCAGAAGCAGCCAAGGCCAATCGCTCATTTTACAAGGACATCTTGACGTTGTGCCCGCGGGACCTTCGGAGATGTGGCAGGATCCACCGTTTTCAGGCGTGGTCCGCGATGGCTGGATGTATGGCCGCGGCGCGGGGGATATGAAATGCGGTACGGTCGCCGCGCTGTTCGCCCTCGATGCCATCAGGCAGGCCGGTTTTGAGCCCGCAGCGCGGGTGCATGTGCAGTCGGTCATTGAAGAGGAAAGCACCGGCCTCGGCGCGCTTTCCACACTGCAGCGGGGCTACCGCGCCGATGTTGCTGTGATCCCGGAGCCCTCGGCCTTTCACATCAACCGCGCGCAGATCGGCGTCTTGTGGTTCAAACTTCGGCTGCGCGGTCGTCCAGTGCATGTCGCTGTCGCGGGCGATGGATCCAATGCGATCATGGCTGCATACGACGTGTTGGCGGCGCTGAAACTGCTGGAAGCAGACTGGAACGCGCGCGCCGCGCACGATCCGGTCTACGCCGATGTGCCGCATCCGCTCAACCTGAATGCGGGCAAGATTGTGGGCGGAGACTGGGCCTCTAGCGTGCCTGCGTGGTGCGACGTGGACTGTCGCATGGGCCTTTTGCCTGGCATGGATCTGAGCGCTGCAAAGGCCGAAATTGAAGCCTGCGTCGCCGCTGCCACTCGGGATCATCCGTTTTTGGGCAATAACCCGCCCGAGTTCATCTGGAACGGCTTTCAGGCCGAAGGCTACGTCTTGGGCGCGGACGCGGATCCCGCACTTGCGGTGATGCAGGAGGCTTACGAGGGCGTCTTCGGCGCTGACGCCAGGCTCGCAGAAAATAAGATGACCGCACTCACCGACACCCGGTTTTACGGGCTCTACTACGGCATCCCGTCCTTTTGCATCGGTGCGCGGGCCGAGAACATTCACGGGTTTGACGAGCGGGTTGAACTGGCCTCCATATGCCAGCTGACAAAGATACTGGCGGGCTTCATCGCCCGGTGGTGCGGGCTCAACCCGATCTAATGCGCCCCGCCTTAAACCTGAATCGCCGATACCCTGCCACGCTTCGCGCTCTCGGGACATCGGCGATACTTGATGTTTCAAGTTAAAGGCGGGACGCTTTAGTCCTGCGCGGGCATCAAGGTGATCACATGAGCGGTCGCTGCATCCACGGCCTGCGCGGAATAGAGCATTGGTACATAATCGCCCTTTGCCCAGAAAGGCGCGAGGTCTTGGTGATGTCGGCTGTCCGGCAGGCCCGACTGACCCGGAGCATTGATCCAGACGGAGTTGTCCCATGCCCCAACGTCGACCACCATGCGCACCGATGCACCGTGGGTGACATACCAGTTCATCGGATTGTACTGCGCCAACATCACCGTTGTCCCGGACCCCCCGGTTTCGAGTGGCCCGACGTCCAGGCCCGAGATGACAGGGGAGAGAGCGTGCGGGAAAAACCCTTTATGCAAATCTCCCCATCGCCACGTTGCGGAATCCTCTCCAAAATCTTTGGCAGTCTGCGCCCAAGCAGCAGCGAGCGTCTCAGACAGAAACCCGCCAAGCGCCGCTGAGGTCCCGAGCCCGGCGCGAGCTGCCAGGGCGGGACGCTTGCCCTCGAAAAGCGTCAAGGTCGTCGCAGGGTTGGGTACCGCCAGATGGGCCCGCAGGTCAGGATGAGATGCGACCCGATCCACCAGACGTGGCCGTAGATGCCCGGAAAACCACGTCTCAAACAGCAAAGCTGCTGCGGACGCGGCAGTGGCGTATCCGTCCCACGCTTGCAGCATCAGACGCGCCTCAGAAGGCGCGTCAACTGGGAGAAGAGCTACCAGGCGCAGTGCAATCTCGGAATAGGTGTCGCACTGCAACGCGCAGCTGTCTTGCAGGTCAGCGGCAAAACCACCCTCGATCCGCTGGCTGATCCGATCTGCGCGGCCATCCTCGAACCACTCAAACCCCACTGGATCTTTGGCATGGTCCCACTCTTCAGGCAGGTTGAAGGCGTTGGCCGAATGCACATAGCCCTGATCTGGGTTGCACAGCGCGGGCAGATCCGCCGCGGTCATAAATCCCTGCCATTCAAAGCCGCCCTCACCAGATACCGGGGCCAGTCCACGCCACCCCGTTCGCCGCGGCACATAGCCCGCAGGTTGCCAGCAGATGTCGCCCGCAACATCAGCATAGACCAGGTTCACCGTCGGGGTGCCCCAGGTTTCAACCGACCGTCGGAACCCCCGCATTGAGGTGGCGCGCATCGACTTGAGGCTGCACATGTAGGGGGCCGCGCCGGCTTCCGAAAAGACAGTGCGGACCGCCAAGGCGTTCCTTCCATCCGGGCTGCGCCAAACAAGCGGGCCGTGATGCGTGAATTCCAGCGTCAACGTTTGATCCGACGCGCCTTTCACGGCAAAGACTTCCGCGCACAGCTCGATCTCGCGCCGCGCGCCGCCGTGCAGATAGGTGTCCGGCGCGTTTTCAGGCAGGCGGTAGACCATCAGATCTTCCTGATCCGCGCAAAAGATCGTCAGGCTGAAGGCGGCTGTGCCATTGTGACCCGCCATCACGCCGGGTGAGGAAGGCTCACCCGCGCCGATCACATCGAGCCCGGGCGCGCTCAAATGCACCATGTAGCGCAGTCCCGGTGCCGCATGCAGCCGGTGGGGATCACTCGCCATAAGCGGTCTGCCCGTCTTGGTGCGTGAACCGCTGATCGCCCAGTTGTTCGATCCCTCTACCGCTTGAGCCGTCCGGATGACCGTCTTTGTGGCATCCACCGCCGCCCATGCCCCGGCTTCGGCAAGCGTTGCGTTCAGCCGTTCGGGGCTGAAGGTGACCGGTGCCGTTGCCAACTCAAAGACCGCCAGGGCATCGCTGGGCAAAACCACGTCTGACGTTGTGTCCCATTCGCTGTCTGGGACCGGCGGCGTGAGCGGCACGCGCAACAGATCGGTTTCTGCATCCGCCAAAGCATGCACCCGCGCGCGCGCCAGCTCGGATGCGGCGTTGCGGGTCAGGCAATGGCTGCGGATCCGCACCACATCCTCTGCGCACCACCGTGCGGGACGCGTCCCCAGCGCGTCGAACTCAGGCGGCAACGGCAGGTGGCCCTCCTCAACTCTTTCAACGGCGGCATTCACGCCATCGGCAAATGCTGCGCAGATCTCTTCGGCGTCTTCTCCATAGGCCGCCCATTCCGGGGCCATATCTCCGCGATACAAAAAGAGACGCGCGGCGCGGTCTTGCATCAAATAGCCCGGGCCAAAGTCAGCCGCCAAAAGACCGAGGCCACGTTTGCGCCAAAGATCAATCTGCCAAAGTCTGTCGCGCCCCGCATTGAAACCCTGCACAAAGAAGGCATCCATGACGGTTGCGGCACGGATATGAGACAGGCCCCAGGTGTCGACATGGATGCTGGCCGGGGCGCTGAGCCCTTTGAGCGTGAAATTCTGCATCAAAAACACCTGTTGAAAGTTGACGACACGACGAACGTCCTAAGCCTTCGCGAAAACACCGACAGAATAAACAAGGCAAGGCCCAGACCACACGTTCGTCTTGATCTGCAGAGTATCGCGGCGGGAAGGCCGTCTCTGTCAAGCCCGCCGCCGCTTCGCTGGTGCACTCTTCTCCGGCCCGGTGCCGCGCTCTGCGCGCGCGTATGCGGCGCTCTGAGACCCTTCTCGCTGGACTGGGCTGCGCAGACACGCCCTAGACCGGTGATTGGCTTTCGGCGGGTTATCGGCGGTTCCTCATTGGGCAAGCAAGGGAGAATCGCCTCTCAATGCGGGCCAAAGCATCCTGATCCAGACGTTTTGGCCGTCCGACATGATCGCCCACCGCTTAGTTTGGAGGCGGACTGCATAGATTATGCGCAGGTGACTTATGCTGGCCCGTTGCTCAGGCCATTATCCTGCGCCGCGCAGTTTCACCGCCTGATGCGGCGCGTGAACCAGAGCATGAGGTCGTCGCGTCTCGATGTTGTGAGGGATCCGCCACTTGCCCCGATGAGAGGCAACCGCCCCTTTTGACACTCAAGGTTGTGCGGAAAACAGCGCAGAAATCATGCAGGGACGCGCAATCGCGGGGGCTTTGTAGGATATCTGGTGGCTTTTAACGACAGCGGGCTCTTTGTGATGTCCAATAGGTCGCGCAGCAATTGATTGCTGCCCAACACCCCCACGTGAGGCGCTTCACCACTCGGCTGATCGGGCGTTTCAGGCCATCCTCGTACCGCCGAAATTTTCGCTGTCGGAGCGTTCCGCGCCGCGCGGAGATGGGTTGACGATACGTAAAGCGCGTCGCTAGGATTTTGCGTGGGCGCGCGCTTTACTCTGCAATTGGGGTGGCGAGTGAAAGCTGCAGCGTTGCAGCTTCGATCCGGCTCAAGACGGTTTGGGGGATGATGAGAGTGACTTTTAGGGTCGCATTCGCAGGCTTTGTGCATGAAACAAACACGTTTGCGCCCACCGCCGCTGACATGGCGGCGTTTGAACAGGGCGGCGGCTACATGCCCCTATGCCGCGGCCAAGAGATCCTATCGCGGGGGCGCGGCATAAACATAGGGATCGGGGGCGCCACTGAGTTCGGAGAGGCAGCGAGGTGGGACATTCTTCCGGTGCTGTGGGCAGGTGCCATCCCCTCCGCACATGTCACCCAAGACGCTTACGAGCGGATCAGTGATGAAATCGTCGCTGGTATCGCGGCGGCTGGCGATCTCGATGGTGTGTTCCTTGACCTGCATGGCGCGATGGTCGCAGCGCATCTAGATGATGGTGAGGGCGAACTGTTGGACCGCGTGCGGCAGGTCGTTGGCCCCGCTGTTCCTATCGCCGCAGCTCTTGATCTGCATGGCAACATTACCCAGAGGATGGTCGATGCCGCCGATGTCTTAGTGGGTTTTCGTACGTACCCGCATGTCGACATGGCCAAAACTGGGTATCGCGCGGCAGAGCAGTTGCAGCGGCTCATGCAGCGCGGCGCGCCCTTTGAGAAGGCATTTGCCCGCGTGCCTTTCTTGATCCCCATCGCTTGGCAGAGCACGTTGGCAGAGCCTGCGCAGGGCCTTTACGATCTGGTCGCTTCGCGCGAAAGCGACGGCGTTTCCAGCGCGTCCTTTTTCTTTGGCTTTCCGGCGGCCGACTTTCCCGAGTGCGGTCCAACCGTGGCGTGCTACGGCACCGACGCCGGCGCGACACAGGCCGCCGCAGACACCATTTTGCAGGCGGTGCGCCGTGCAGAGGCCGATTTTGCTGGCCGCGCTTATGGCGCGCAAGCGGGGGTGGCGAAGGCGATTGAGATGTCCAAAACCGCGACAAAGCCCATTGTGATCGCCGATACTCAAGACAACCCGGGTGCTGGCGGGGACTCCAATACCACCGGCATGCTGCGCGCGTTGGTCGCTGCAAACGCGTTAAAGGCTGCTCTTGGAAACATGGTCGATCCTAAGGCCGCCGCGGCGGCCCATGCCGCTGGTGTGGGCGCTGAGATTGACATCGCGCTTGGCGGCAGCTCCGGCGTGCGCGGGGACGCGCCGTTTCAGGCGACCTTTCATGTTGAACGATTGTCAGACGGCAAGTTCGTCACGTCCGGGCCGTTCTATGGCGGGGCTCCGCTTGATCTTGGCCCTTCTGCTTGCCTGCGCATCGGCGGGGTCCGGGTGGTCGTCACCACGCATAAGGCTCAGATGGCCGATCAAGAAATGTACCGGTTTGTCGGCATTGAGCCCACTGAGCAAGCGATCCTTGTGAACAAAAGCTCCGTGCACTTCAGGGCGCATTTTGATCCAATCGCAGCCGAAATCTTAACTTGCACAGCACCCGGTCCGATGCCGTTGAGCCCCGCGAGCTTGCCCTTCACGTGCCTGGCACCGGGCATGAAGCTTGAACCGCTGGGGGCGGTTTTCACCCCTCCAGCTGCAGACGAAACGCCCCAACAACAGGAGACCGAAACAACCCATTAGAGATGTATGTTAAAATCCGGCGGCGCGTTCTGCCGCACTTCAAAGCAACAGGGAGACCACCAGGTAATGACCACTCATTTCACCTTTAAGAATGCGCGTTCTGTCCTGCGCAACGCCGCGTTTACGGCCACCTTCGCGGGACTGGCCGCTCTTGCCGCACCGCTCAGCGCTGAAACGACCCTCACCGCGGTCAAACACTCTGCCTTGCGCGTCCTCGATCCCATCATGACGACCGCCTACATGAGCCGGAACCACGGTTACATGATTTTTGACACGCTTTATGCGCTCGACAGTGATCTGGTCCCCCAGCCGCAGATGGTCGACAGCCATACCGTGTCGGACGACGGGCTTACCTATACTTTCACGCTGCGCGATGGCTTGATGTTTCATGACGGCGCACCGGTGACCGGCGAGGACGTTGCCGCCTCCATCGCCCGCTGGGGTGAGCGGGACGGCATGGGCCAGGTCCTCATGAGCTTTGTCGACAGCATGGCGCAAGGAGCCAGCGCGAATGAGTTCGTCATGACCCTGAAAGAGCCCTACGGCTTGGTGATCGACAGCCTCGCAAAACCCTCCTCCAACGTGCCTTTCATCATGCCGAAGCGGCTGGCCGAGACCCCCTCGACCGAGCCTGTGCCTGAGCAAATCGGATCAGGTCCTTTCAAATGGGTGGCCGAAGAGTTTCAGCCCGGTGTGAAGGCGGTCTACGCCAAAAACGAAGACTATGTGCCGCGCTCAGAGCCCGCGAGCTGGGCCTCGGGTGGCAAAGTCGTGAAGGTCGACCGCGTTGAGTGGGTGGTGATGCCCGACGCGCAGACCGCGCTCAACGCCATCCAAGCGGGCGAGATTGACTATTGGGAGAGCCCACCCTCCGATCTCCTGCCTATCCTTGAGGTCAATCCGGACGTGACGGTCAAGAACCTCAACGCCTTGGGCATGCAGACAATCATGCGGCCCAATACGTTGAACGCGCCGATGGACAACCCGCTGGTGCGCAAAGCAGCCATTGCGACCGTCTATCAAAAAGACGTGCTGGACGCATTGGTCGGCAATCCCGAGTACTACAGCCTCTGCGGTGCGATGTTCGTCTGCGACACGCCGCTCGCCACCGATGTCGGCTCGGACACGCTGCTTGACGGCAGTGGGATGGAAAAAGCCAAGGAAATGCTGGCCGAGGCGGGATATGACGGCACACCGATCGTGATCATGCACCCCACCGATGTGGGCACGTTGCGCACGCAGCCCGTCGTGGTGGCGCAGGCCATGCGTGACGCCGGTTTCGTCGTCGATCTGCAGGCGATGGATTGGCAAACCCTTGTTGGGCGCCGCGCAAGCCAGGCCCCAATTGACGAAGGCGGCTGGCACATGTTCATGACCAATTGGGTTGGGGCGGACGTCTTCAACCCGCTGGTGAACAACATGGTGAACGGCAAAGGCCCTGACGGCGGCTGGTTCGGCTGGCCCGATGTGCCAAAGCTCGAAGAGCTGCGCACCGCTTATGCGACCGAGACAAATCTCGATAAGCAAATTGAGATCGCCGCTGAGATCCAAAAGGTGGCCTTTGAGGAAGGCGTCTATGCGCCCATCGGTCAGTACTTCGTGCCGACCGCTTGGTCCTCCGAGTTGGAAGGCGTGCTGGACTCTCCCGCACCGCTTTTCTGGAACATCACCAAGTAAACGCACCCAGCCGGTGCCGCACAACTCGTGCGGGACCGGCCGCTGATGGGGATCTCAGTAGATCCCCGAGGCTCCTCGCGAAAGGCCAAGCCACATGGTCGGATACATCTTGCAACGCATTTTGGCGTCGATCCCGGTCATGGGGTTTGTCGCTCTGTTCGTTTTTCTCCTCTTGCGCCTGACCCCGGGGGATCCGGCTGCCATCATTGCGGGTGACACCGCAACGCCCGAACAACTGGCCGCGATCCGCGAGTCCTTGGGGCTCAACGATCCGCTTTTGGTGCAGTTTGTCGATTGGATCACAAAGCTGCTGCAGGGCGATTTCGGTACCTCGATCCTCTCCGGAAAACCCGTGCTTGAACTCATCGAGGCGCGCATGGAACCGACGATCTCGCTGGCGCTGACCACCATTGTGCTCTCGGTCGTGATTGCCGTGCCCCTCGGCGTGATCGCCGCTTGGAAGCACGGGACGCTCATCGACCGCTTTGTGATGCTGCTGTCGGTACTGGGCTTTTCGATCCCTGTCTTCGTCATCGGCTATCTGATGATTTCGCTCTTTTCCATGCAGCTTGGGTGGTTTCCAGTGCAAGGCTTCCGACCGATTGGCGACGGACTGGGAGACTTCTTTCACCGCATCGCCCTGCCCACTTTCACGCTGACGCTGCTCTATATCGCGCTCATCGCGCGCATCACGCGGACATCGATGCTGGAGATCCTGAACGAGGACTACATCCGTACCGCTCGCGCCAAGGGCTTGCCAGAGGTGCGGGTGCTCATGCGCCACGCGCTGCGCAACTGCTCTGTGCCGATCATCACCGTGATCGGGATCGGCTTTGCCCTCATCATCTCTGGCGTGGTCGTGACAGAGTCGGTTTTCAACCTGCCGGGGCTGGGGCGGCTCACCGTCGATGCGGTGCTCGCGCGCGACTACCCGGTGATCCAGGCGGTGATCCTGCTCGCCTCGCTCATCTATGTGGTGGTGAACCTCATCATCGACATCAGCTACGTGCTGCTTGATCCGAGGATCCGCTACGCATGACCGATCAGACCCAAATCTCGACACCTGCAGCCCCGCCGCGCGATACCACTTCCGCCTTTTCGCGCGTGCGCGAGATCGTGACGTCAAGCCCCGTCGTCATGATCGCCACGGTCATCATCGTGCTCGTCGTGCTCTCCGCGCTCTTTGCCCCCTGGGTCGTGCCGCATGATCCGGTGCGGCTCACCCCTTCAGAGCGGCTGAAACCGCCCAGCGATGTCTATTGGTTGGGCACGGACGCCTTCGGCCGCGATCTGTTCTCACGCATTGTCACCGGCGGGCAGATCTCATTGGTTGTAGGCGCAGGTGCTGCGATTGCTGCGGTGCTTGCCGGGCTGATCCTGGGGCTGCTTGCAGGCTACATCCGTTGGCTTGACGCGGTGCTGATGCGCATGGTCGACGGGCTGATGGCGATCCCCAACATCCTCTTGGCCATCGCCATCGTCTCGCTTTGGGGCGCCTCGCTCTGGACGGTCCTTGTGGCGATCACCATCCCCGAAGTGCCGCGGGTCGTGCGACTTGTGCGCTCCGTCGTGCTCTCAGCGCGGGAGGAGCCCTATGTCGAGGCCGCCATCGCTGCGGGATCTTCGAGCTGGCTCATCATGCGGCGGCACTTGCTGCCCAATACGGTCGCGCCGCTGATCATCCAAGGCACCTACATCTGCGCCAGCGCGATCCTGACCGAGGCGATCCTCTCTTTCTTGGGCGCGGGCATCAATCCGGAGACGCCAAGTTGGGGCAACATCATGGCCGAAGGGCGGATCTATTTCCAGATCAACCCAGGGATCGTGCTATGGCCCGGCCTTGTGGTGTCGGTTGCGATCTTGTCGATCAACCTTCTGGGCGATGCGGTACGCGACGCGCTCGACCCGCGCATGGCGCAACGGGGGATCGACCGATGAGCAGCTTGCTTGAGATCTCCGATCTGCGCATCGCGCTCAACGGGGAGGCCGACAAACAGGTCGTCTCGGGCCTCACGATGAAGATCGAGCCGGGTCAAACCATGTGCTTGGTTGGTGAGAGCGGCTCGGGCAAATCGCTCACGGCGCTTGCGACCATGGGGCTTCTGCCCCCCGTGCTCCGCCCCATTGCCGGATCGATCAAGCTCAAAGGTGAGGACATGCTCACCGTCGATACCGCGCGCATGCGGGATCTGCGCGCGACTTCCATGTCGATGATCTTTCAAGAACCGATGACCGCGCTCAACCCCGTGGCCAAGGTCGGTCAGCAGATTGAAGAAGTGTTGGAGTTTCACTCCGATATGTCGCAATCCGAGCGGCGGCGCAAAGCGCTTGATATGATGGATGCGGTGCATCTGCCCGACATTGAAAAGCTCTACCGCAGCTTTCCGCACCAACTCTCAGGGGGACAGCGACAACGGATCATGATTGCCATGGCGCTGATCATGCGGCCGCAACTGCTGATCGCGGATGAGCCCACGACGGCGCTTGATGTCACGACGCAGGCGCAGATCCTCGACCTGATCCGTGAGTTGCGCGAGGAGCAGGGCTCGGCAGTGCTGTTCATCACCCACGACATGGGGGTGGTGGCCGAGATTGCCGATGATGTCACGGTCCTGCAACTGGGCGAAGTGATGGAGACGCAGCCCGTCGACCAACTGCTACGCCATCCCAAGACCGATTACACCCGCGCCCTGCTGCGCGCAGTGCCAAGCCAAGTCCCGCGGCCAGCCCGCGACATGGGCAGCGGAAAATCGGTGCTGGAGACCATCTCGCTCTGCAAAACCTATGGCGGCGGGGGCCTTTTTGTGAAGGCGCGCGAGGTTAAGGCGGCGCAGGATGTCTCGCTCAAGCTCATGCAGGGGCGCACCTTGGGGATCGTCGGGGAAAGCGGGTCTGGCAAATCGACGGTCGCGCGCTGTATCATACGGCTCATCGATCCGACATCGGGGAGCATTGTGGTCGGCGGGCAAGACATTGCCGCCATGCCACAAAAGGTCCTGCAGCCGATGCGCAAGAACCTGCAGATCGTGTTTCAAGATCCGATGCGATCGCTCAACCCGCGCATCGAGATCGGGCAATCAATCATCGAAGGGCCGCTGAACTTCGGGGTGCCAAAAGAAGACGCTCTGGCGCGGGCGCGCGAACTCCTGGAACTCGTGGGGCTACCCGCCAGCGCCATCGACCGCTTTCCACACCAATTCTCCGGGGGCCAGCGTCAGCGGATCGCCATCGCCCGCGCGCTCGCCATGGATCCTGATGTGCTGGTCGCTGATGAGGCGGTCTCGGCGCTCGACGTGTCAGTGCAGGCGCAAGTGCTTGATCTATTGGCCGAGCTGCAAGACCGCTTTGGCCTGGGCATTCTCTTTATCACCCACGATCTCGGCGTGGCCGCGCAGATCTGCGACGAGGTCATGGTGATGCAATTCGGGCGCGTGGTGGAATATGGACCAGCCGGTCAAGTGCTGTCGGATCCAAAACAGGACTACACCAAAGCGCTGATCGCCGCGGCACCCGGGCGGCACTGGGATTTCGCCAATTTCCGCCCCTTCGCGGAAAGCCCCGCTGCAGCAGGCGAATAATCAACCGACCCGGCGAGCCATTCAAAACAAAAGAGGAAGATCCAGCATGGGCATTCTACCGATCATTGATGACAGCGCCGCTGAGCTCGTCGACATTTTCAAAGATCTGCACGCACACCCTGAGATTGGCTTTCAGGAGGTCCGCACCGCCGGGATCGTCGCCGCAAAACTGCGCGAATACGGTGTGGACGAGGTGCATGAAGGGATCGCGGGCACCGGGGTCGTCGGGATTGTGAAAGGCAAGGCTGAAGGCCCTAAGCGCATCGGGTTGCGCGCGGATATGGATGCCTTGCCCATCGAGGAAGAGACCAACCTCGGCTACGCCTCACAGACCCCCGGCGTGATGCATGCCTGCGGGCATGACGCGCATACCACCATGCTCTTGGGGGCAGCCAAACACCTCGCCGCGTCGCGCGCGTTTGCAGGCACAGCCGTGCTGATCTTCCAACCCGCCGAAGAAGGCTTGGGCGGCGCGCGCGGCATGCTGAAAGACGGGCTTTTTGAGCGGTTTGCTTGTGACGAAATCTACGGCATACACAATTCTCCGAACGGGAAGCCAGGAACCGTCGGCATCTGCAAAGGTCCTGCCATGGCGGGCGCTTCGTTCTTTGACATCACCGTGCAAGGCAAGGGCAGCCATGCCGCGATGCCGCAGCAGTCGCGCGACCCTCTCGTCATCGCCTCCGCCCTGGTAGGCCAGATCCAGACAATCGTGTCTCGCAACATCGCCCCGCTCGATGCCTGCGTGCTCTCGGTCACGCAACTGCATGCGGGATCCGCCTACAACGTTGTGCCCGATACCGCCACTTTGGCGGGCACGATCCGTTACTTCAAAGACGAGGTCTGCGAGACCGCGCATGCCCGCATGACCGAGCTTTGTGACGGCTTTGCCAAAGCCTATGGCGTGGAAATACGTCTTGATCTGCGAAATGTCTTCGACGTGCTGGTCAACGACGATGCCCTGTCAGACGCCTATATGGACGCGGCCGCAGAGATCGTGGGGGAAGAGAACATTGCCCGCGACGACGCGCCTGCCACCGGATCAGAAGACTTTGCCGACATGCTGAAAGTCGTGCCGGGGGCCTACTGCCGGATTGGTCACTCGGGCACGACCGGGCTGCACAACCCATCGTTCTTTCTCGACCCCGAGGTTTTGCCCGTGGGGGCCTCGGTCATGGCGCGAATCATCGAGCGGCGCATGCCGATCGGAGGGTAGCACATGGATCCTTTGAAACTGCCCTTTGACGCGAACGACATGCTGTCTGGCCTCAAAACCTGGATCGAGTGTGAAAGCCCCACCTGGGACGCTGATGCGGTAAACAGAATGATGGATCTTGCCGCCTATGAGTTGTCCGGTATGGCAACAGTGGAGCGTATACCGGGGCGTATGGGTTTTGGCGGATCCCTGCGCGCGCGGCTACCTCACCCTGACCAGGGACGGGTGTCAGGGATACTGATCGCGGGTCACATGGACACGGTGCATCCCATCGGCACGCTCGATGTGCTGCCCTTCAAGGTGGAAGGGGAGATCTGCTACGGCCCCGGTATTCAAGACATGAAGGGCGGCAACTACGCCTGCGTCGAAGCGCTGCGCCAGTTGATCCGTGCAGGCGCGCAGACCCCTTTGCCGGTGACCATTCTCTTTACACCCGACGAAGAAGTCGGGACGCCCTCAACGCGCGAATTGATTGAGGCTGAAGCTCTGCGCAACAAGTATGTGCTGGTCCCTGAACCCGCGCACCGGGACGGCGGCTGTACCATCGGGCGCTACGCAATCGCGCGCTACAATTTAGAAACGGTGGGCAAGCCCAGCCATGCAGGCGCGCGCTTGGCCGATGGCACATCCGCGATCAACGCTATGGCGCGCAAGATTATTGAGGTGGAAGACATGACAGGCCCAGATTGCACCTTTTCGGTGGGGGTCATCCGGGCCGGCCAATGGGTCAATTGCGTCTCGTCCTCCTGCAGCGCCGAGGCGCTCAGTATGGCCAAAAAGCAAGAAGACCTCGACGACGGCGTGGCGCGCATGATGGCGCTGCAAGGGGAGGTCAACGGGGCAGAGTTCAAAGTCACCCGAGGGGTCACCCGCCCGGTCTGGAAACCCGATCAACCAGGCACCATGGCGATGTATGAAATCGCAAAAGAGATCGCTGCAGATCTTGGTTTCGACTTAACCTGCGCCAGCGCGGGCGGCGGATCAGACGCAAACTTCACCGGGGCCTTGGGCATCGCAACGCTCGACGGGATCGGCGTGCGGGGGGACGGCCTACATACGCTCAAAGAGCACATCCAGGTCGCAAGTTTACCGGAACGCGCCCGGCTCGTCGCAGCATTGGTAATGAGATTGGCATGATGGGTTTTACACCACATTTTTCCGCGCGGTTGGCAGCGAAAGTATGGAGCGGGCGGCGGGAATCGAACCCGCTTCATCAGCTTGGAAGGCTGAGGTAATAGCCAGTATACGACGCCCGCTAATCGTGTTTCGGTTTATGACATGGCTCATCGGGGGTCAAGCATCGGCACATTTCGGGCTTGGAGCATTTCGATAGGACAAAACCATTTGCGGTCATTCTCGGCGCTCGTGATGGGCTATCCACATCTATACCGCGCAATCTCGCGCCGGACTATGCGCTGACTTGGCCGCCCGGGGTCTCAGCAAAATACAGGTACTTGTCGAAGCCCTTAAAGCAAATGCTCTTCAACTGGATGCGACCGATGAAGCGCAAGTTGCCGCGCTCTTTGACGCCCTAACCTCCCCGTCGCGGGCGGTGGTCCAGAACCCCTCGGCAGGTATGCGCGGTCCGGTGGAGAAGCTTTCGGCTGACGACGTGCAGAATGCGATTGAGGTCATCGCAACATAGAGCAACGGAGCATACCGCCATGACTGAGAGAGCGGGCGGATTCTGTTGAAGAACTCGACCAGTTTGACCGGGAGATTGTCGCAGGAGCGTCCGCGCGCGTGGTTTGTGCCGGCAACTGATCCGCGCGATGCCCGATTGGGCAGATTTGATTGGTCAGATCATGCCGTGACCTCTGTTTGAACGGCCTTGGGCCTGAGCTTTGCGCGCTTTCTTAGGTTCTGTGCGATTGCTGCGAGAAGGAGCTCATCCTTGGCGCCGTTCAGGCCGCGCAATCGCAACTTGGTCACGTTGTGAACACGCTTCATGTTCATACCACTTTTTGACAACCAAATCGCGGCCCCTATAGCGCCCCGCCTTAAACCTGAATCGCCGATACCCTGCCACGCTTCGCGCTCTCGGGACATCGGCGATACCTGATGTCTAAAGTTAAAGGCGGGACGCTTTAGGCTGCCGCTCGTCTCACAGAAGTCAAATCACGAAGCAGCCGGGAGGATGTGGCGCGCGAGCACCAAGCCCCTGCATCCACAGCCAACTTTCCGAACGATTGCCGCTTATCCACAGTTGAAGGCAGATTGAACCCATCGAGCGCGTTCGCAGACAGATTTGTCACGGCGGTTGGAGGTCGTTCTCCGAGCAACCTTCAGGGAGAAGCCGGCAGAGCCGCGACGTCCTCAGACAAGATATCCTTTAGCGGCTTATGGACACGCCAATCCGCGATCGTCCCATCAGCGCTGCGCGCAGTCACCACCGTTTCGATAGGAGGACATCCAGGTTCATGACAGCGCAGTTCGGCGACGCTTAGCAAGGTGTCTTCTGACAAATCAAACGCGTCCACGAACATCGCTTTGACCCGGTCAACTGCGGCCGGATCAGGCCGCGAAGTGTCAAACATTCCGCGCATAACGCTCTCCTGTTTTGAGTGGGGCCCAAAGCACGCTTCCTTTTGCATCACCGACCAATAGGTACAGTCCAACAAGTGCGATGGCGGTGACTTCTGCACCGGTGGCGCTGGCTACAACAAAGGCTGACTTGGTTTGGTCTAGTTCTGCCAGTTGCACTGTGCCATCGCGGAACCCTACAAAAACAGCGTCTTCGCCTGGCAATGGGCAAAGGGCTGATACAAGTTCGTCTTCGTTGTAGGCAACACAGACCGGTTTTCGGCCCATTGGGCCGTCTTTTCCGTCGAACGGCCAAGCGATGGCCTCGTCTTCACCAGAGGTGACCAGATACGGCGCTGCGCCAACCCAAACGAGGCTTTTGATCTTCGACTTATAGCCGGGCATCGTAAAGTCACCTTTGCCGCGCAACCGCCACGCGTGCAGCGTATTTTCCTGCATCGCGGTCACCAGGAATTTGCCGTCCGGGCTGAATGTTGCGTGCCCGTGAAAACCCTTCCAGAAGAGCTTTCTGGACTTCCAACGCTTCTCCCGCGCCCAGATGGTTGCGCCCCCGTAGTGGGTGACGGCCAGACGTTTCCCCTTTGCATCGAAGGCCAGCCCGCCGACGGTGCTTGGATGTTCTAGCACCGCGGCTTTTGGCTCCCCCGATGCCCAAACGTGAGCTCTATGCCCTGAAGAACAGGCACGATGCCCATGGCCTGCAGCCACGCAATCCACCCACCTTGTACCAAAACTCGCGAGTTCTTCGATGTCCCCTTCGGGCGAGATGCGCAAGCAGCGGCCGTCATCGCCGCCGGTCAGCACATGATCCCCATCAGCGGCAATGCACAGCACAACGCCTTCATGCGCCCGCACCTCCAATGGCTTTGCACCCGGTCGGAAAAACCGAACCATCCCATCGCCAAAGCTGACGATGACCGCGCCCGAGGTGGTCACGGCCCCCGTAACTGGAGCGCCAAAATCAAACCGCTCGCCGCGTCGTTCAAGTTCGGTCGGCTCTGCGTTTGGCTTTAGGGGTGGCTCTGCCGTCAGGCCGCTTTGCACGCCTCGAACCCTTCTTCGAGCCCCATACCGTCAAGATTGCGTCCGATGAATACCACACGTGAGTTTCGCGGCTTTCCAGCCGGCCATTCACCCATGGGTGAACCGCTCATCAACATGTGCACGCCTTGGAACACGTAGCGTTCGTCCTCACCTTCAAACTCCAGGATCCCTTTGGAGCGCAAGATATCCTGGCCTTTGCTTTGCAGGAGCTCGCCAAACCAAGTCTGGAATTTGTCAAGATCAAGCGGCGTTTCAGAAGTAAAAGAAACGCTGGTCACATCGTCATCATGCTCATGATCGTGGTCGGAGGTCAAAAAGTCAGGCTCAACCTCAAGCACCCTCTCCAGACTAAACGCATTCAGTCCGACCAACTCGTCCAACGGTGCTGTGCAGTGGGCGGTGTGAATGATCTTGGCATAGGGGTTGATCTTGCGGATGCGCGCTTCGATGTCACCGAGGCTCTTGCCTTCGACGAGATCGGTCTTGTTGAGGAGCAGAACATCCGCAAACGCCACTTGCTCTTCCGCCTCATGGTGTTCACCCAACTGCCCATCAAGATGCACCGAATCCGCGACCGTGACGACAGCGTCCAGCTTGGTGCGGCTAGCAACATCTGCATCGACAAAGAACGTCTGAATGACCGGTGCCGGATCAGCAAGGCCCGTCGTTTCCACAATGATCGCGTCCAGTTGATCAGCCCGCTTCATCAACCCGCTCAGAATGCGGATCAGATCGCCGCGCACCGTGCAGCAGATGCAGCCGTTATTCATCTCGAACACTTCTTCGTCGGCGTCCACGACAAGATCGTTGTCGATGCCCTCTTCGCCAAACTCATTCACGATGACGGCATACTTCTTGCCGTGCCGCTCAGTGAGGATGCGATTGAGCAAGGTCGTTTTCCCGGCGCCTAGGAAACCAGTGAGGACGGTAACGGGCACGCGTTGTGACTTTTCCATTGTCTCTCCTTTCGATGGTGTGGCGTCCCGGCGTTGCGCACGCTACATCGGGCAGTCGTCAAGCGCTTGGCCCATTGGCAGATCAGCGCCGCTTACATCACGTTACAGTATTACAACACTCGCGGCAATTCAGGAGGCCCAGTGGACCTGTCATGCTTCATTGCCGCCCAAGTTGCTCGTTTAGGCCACTGTCTTTTCGAATGCGTACCGTTGCACGGCAGGCGATTGCACAGCAGTCTACCAAGAGGGCGGGCTTTTCCAGCCGCGTGCTGAATTGCGGCGACGGGGAGTGTAGAAGCGATTGCTTCTCCCAAATGGGTCAACGCGTTCTTGGTGGTTCGGTCTTCTTTTGGGAAGCACGCGCGCAAGCTAATTCTATCGGTAGCTAACTCTATCTCTTCGGGCATGTTTTTCTCGCCTGGTACATAGAATGTCTGCGCCAGTCCCTTCTTAGCTTCGCGTTTTGGCTCGTGTACTTGGGGGCAGGATACTGCCAGCTTGAGAAGCTGATTGAGATTTGGAGCTGATCTTTGCTCGGTCGGACATAGTCTTCAGGGCTTGTCTCAATGTCGGTCAGAAGTGACGGGCCATTGATCAACCAAACGCTCAAGGTTTCGATACGCGCTGGCGTGGTGATTTCCAAACGTTCCAACTTGAACTTTTCGTTTGTGACAGGCTTCACCAACAGGGCATTGGGGAAGATCGACCGGGCTCTTACTACAATCTTTCGGGCAGTCTAAACTGTGATTTGGCTGAGGTTTGCATTCCAAAACGTCATCTGTCCTGTCAGGCCAGCATAGCGATGCGCTTCAGAGTCGGTCTCGTCTGGAACGATCCCATTAACTGTCACACCAAAGTTCGTGCAAAACTGAAACAATGACATTGAGCCATCGAATGGTGGGCCGACATCTGCCTCCAAGATGCAATCGCCATCTTTTAGTGCATCATCTCCTGGTTTGTTGGCGACGTGAACGCGCAGCCTACCGCCACGATACCGGACATGTACATCCAGGCCATCATGCGTTTCTCCGCAGAATTGGGCGGGCGAAGACCCGCAACCGCGAAGCTTAGCGAGATCAAGACCAAGAGGCTCGGGAAGCTCCAGTTATGGAAGCCGATGATCTTCAGCGCTTGATGCTCCAAGGCAGCAGGGCGTTCACTCGGGTGATCTTGTAGTCGGGGATGCGAGCGGTCGTATCGGCGAGCCAGGTCTGGGGTCAACACCGTTGAGTTTGGCCATTTCGGTTAGGGTGTATGCCACAGCGGCGGCACGACCACCGTCGGGTGATCCAATGAAGAAGTGGTTTTTGCGTCCAAGGGCAACGGTTCGCATGGCGCGTTCAGCTGTGTTATTGTGCAGCTCTAGGACAACCTTGACCAGATCACCACGTCGGCCCCGGGACACGAACAGATGCCCTTTGACTGGATCAAGCTGAAACACTTTCTCTGCCTGCGCGGCCAATGACGCATAGCCCTTGCGCATGTCGGTGACACCCGCAGCAAGCTAGATACTTGCGTTCGCCGGAACCGGGATCATGTGAGATGCCGCACCGGGCGCGCTATCGCCTCAGGATCATAGCTGCCGCTCATCCGCAGGCGGTGCCCATTCGCCAATTCCAGTTCGATCAAGCCCGCTGTCTCGGGCACTGCCTCTGCACTCGAAGGCTCCGCAATCACCTCTACAGGCAAAAACTTGGCTTCGTCTTCTTCGAGATGGTCATCCGGCGCAAACTTCGGGTCTTTCAGCCAGTTGAAAATGTGGTTGGCGTTCGAATCGTACCGCCGCGCGACCTGTGCAACCGAAACACCCGCAACACCGGTCTGCGCACAGATCATGCGCTTCTCGTCATCGCTTCACTTCCTGCGCTTGCGCCGCTTCGACATCTCGGCCCCGTAAGTGTCCGCTTAGTTAAGTGGACACGATCCGACATGAGCGCACCTCTGGCAGGGCAGTCAGACCGGACGCTTACGATCAGCGGATGCCGTTCACGCTCTGAGCGGCGAAACCTAACTGCCAGCCCTCAGTTACCATGCTGTAGGTTTCATGAATGGCCACGGATGACCGAATTCTGTTCGCTCGACTGACAGTTCAGTTAAGCCAATTCCAACACCGCGCGGCACAGCTCACAGGGTTTATGGTTTCCACTGACAGGGCTCGTTCGACTTGATGATAAACTTCGACCATCCCCGCACACCCGAGGACAACGGCAGAAATGCCATCCAATTTCTGCGCTTGCAGAGCCTCTGACGTGATGATCTCAGAGGCTGTGGCTGGCGCAGCGTCTAAGTCCAAAACAGGTACTTCCGAAGCCCGGACTCTTGACACGAATGGGCCCAGGCCCAAGCGCTGTATGTTGTCTTCGATAACCGGAACGGAGACGGACAACGTAGTGACGACGCTGAAACGCCAGTTCCTCAACGCCGCATAGTGATATGAGGCTTGGCCGATGCCGATGATAGGGCAATCTGCACGTGCCACAGCTTCATCGAGTGCGGTATCATCAAAACAGCCAATGATAATGCCGTCCGTACCTAACTTTGATGCCTGGTCGACAAGCTGAAGAAGCGGTTCCTTTGCTGTTTCTCCGTCCTTTGGACCTTGGATGGCGGGTGGCCCATTGTGCGAGGTCCAGCCTTCAAAACGCTGGTGAGGGGCAGCCTTGCGCGCTTGCGCCAACATGGCCTCCGTCATGGAGACTGTGCTGTTGGGATTGATGATGATAATCGACATCAGACCATGCCTCGCCCCGCGTCGGACCCGTGCTGTGCTCGGCGGCGATTCATGATCCAAACCACGAGCAGGAAAACTCCGATCACCAACAGCGAAAACACAGTGGTCAGCGTGCCCAATGCAAACAGGACGGGTGTGGTCACGTTGGTGGTCATGCCGAAAATCTCGAGCGGCAGCGTGTTGTAGCTTCCGGCGGTCAGCAGTGTTCGGGCAAATTCGTCATAACTTAGGGTGAAGCCAAAAAGAGCGACGCCGATTAAGGATGGCGCTATGATTGGCAACACCACGTGTCGGATGACTTGCCATGGGCTTGCGCCCAAATCGCGGGCGGCTTCCTCAAAGGATCGGTCAAAGCGATTGAATACGGCGAACATAATGAGCAGTCCAAAGGGCAGCGTCCATGTCAGTTGCGCGCCAAAGCCTGAGCTGGACCAATGCACCGGCAGACCGGATTGCGACCAGATCAGGCCAACGCCAAGCGAGATCAGGATCGACGGGATCACCAAAGAGGTGATGATAAGGTAGAACAGGATGGACGAGCCCACAAAACGTTTGCGGAAGGCCAATCCGCCCATGACCGACACCACAACCGTTGTGACCATCACCATGAGGCCCAAGAGGAACGAGCGCCGGAAAGAGCCCCAGATATCACCGACGGCTTGCTGTTCAAACAGATCGCGGAACCAATGCAGGGATACGCCCCGCATGGGGAAGGTCAGGCCGCCGCCGGGGCCTTGGAAGGAAAGGATGCCGATGGTGAGTGTTGGGCCGTAGAGAAAAACCAAAAACAACACAAAGAATGCACTGAGAGCGTAAAAGGATTTGGGGCGTGGCTCCATTGTCAAAGCTCCTTGCGGATATCGACAAAGCGCAGGAGCGTTCCGATCAAAAGCAGAACCGTGACAAGCAGTATGACGGCGGTCGCAGAGGCTGACGGGTATTGCAGCAGTGCGACGTCGTTCTGGATCAGCCGCCCCATGTTGGCGGACTGAGACCCGCTCATGAACCGCACAGTGATGAAATCACCCATGACGAGGGTCACCACGAAAATAGTGCCGATCATGATCCCGGGTTTGGTCAACGGCACAATGACATGCCAGAGCGTCTGCCAGCCTGTGGCCCCAGCATCTACCGCCGCTTCGATCAGGGATTTGTCGATACGCATCATCGTGTTGAAAATCGGGACAACCATGAACAGCGTGTAGAGATGCACAAAGGCAAGGACCACGCTGAAATCGCTGAACAGCAGCCATTCTAGCGGCTCGTCAATCACACCCATGGAAATCAAGGTTGAGTTGGCGATCCCGTTGCGTCCAAGGAATGGAATCCAGGAGATCATCCGAATGATGTTTGAGGTCAAAAACGGGATTGTGCAGAGCAAAAATAGCGCGATCTGCCAAGTTAAGCTGCGGATGTGGAACGCCAGATAATAGGCAACCGTAAACCCGATCAGCAGCGTGAAGGCCCATGTGATCAACGCATATTTGAACGTGTTGAAAAAGACCCGATAGGTGACATCCGAAGTCAAAAGGAATTGATAATTGTCGAACAGGAACGCAGGGTAAATCGACCATTCGGTCGCGCCCCAAAAGCTGACCACAACGATCATGACAATTGGCGCAACGAGGAAAATCAGCAGCACCAGCGACAAAGGGGCCGCCAAAAGCCAACCTATGACTGAGTTATTCCGCAAACCTGCCTCTGCCGCCCGATCGAGAATTGTTGTATGCCGGAGGACCAAAGCCCTCCGGCGCGCATCACTCACGCAGCGATGAATTCGTTCCACTTGCGGACCATGTATTGGTTCTCGTCCATGACTGAGTTCCAGCAGACAACGGACCCCATGCGTTCCAGGAAAGAGCCGCCATCGCGGACTTCGCCAGGACCGGCCAGTTTCGCGCCTGTCGGGGACACGATGTCGCCTTTGGATTCTTTGCCTTCGTACCAATAGCCCCATTCGTCTTCGGACATGAATTCCTTGGACGTGCTCGGAACGGCAGAGTAATAGCCCTGGCGCATCAGATAGCCGCCAACCCATCCGGACAGGTACCAGTTGATGTATTCATATGCCGCATCCAGCTCCATGCCCGAGAGAGAGGCCGACAGACCCAAACCGCCGCCCCAGGAGCGATAGCCTTCTTCTAGCGGCTGGTAGACACATGGGATGCCTTGCGAGCGTACTGCGGTGATGGCCGGTGACCACATGGACTGGATAACAACCTCGCCCGATGCCATCAGGTTCACTGATTCATCGAAAGATTTCCAGAAGGCGCGGAACTGACCGTTCTTTTTGGCTTCGGTGAAGATGCCAAGCGTCAGATCGATCTCTTCTTTGGTCATGTTGCCTTTGTCTGGGTAAGTGTATTCCCCCATGGATTCCACGACCAAGGCCATGTCCATGATTCCGATGGACGAGATATCAAGGATTGAGGCTTTGCCCTGGAATTCAGGGTTCAGTAGCTCGGACCAGTTGCTGATCGGACGACCAATCAGGTCCGGGCGGATGCCCAGAGTATCCGCATTGTAGATGGTCGGGATCAACGTCATCCAACCAGATTCTTCTTGCACAAACTCTGTTCCATCGGCACCGGTCGTAAAACCAACTGTATGCGGCGCGGTCCCTTGGGCAATTGTGCTTTCTGGTGTCAGAAGGCCACTGCGGAATGTGCCCGCAATGTTGTCGTATTGGGCGATCTTGGACGCGTCCATAGCTTGCAGGTTGCCGGTCGGCCAGACCTTCTTACAGATCCAGTATTCGATATCTGCAATGTCAAAACTGTCAGGCTGCGTCGCAGCACGCTGTGTCACGCTATCTGAGTCAAGCGCGGTCATTTCCAGCGTAAAGCCCAAATCCTCTTTGACTTTCAAGGCGACGTCATTCAGGTTCGACACCCCGGTGCCAAACTGGCGCAAGGTGATGTTTTTCGTCTCTTGTCCCCAGACCATTGGAGCCGGAAGCGCGGCGGCCGCCACCGCCGCGCCACCCGACTTCAGAAGTGCACGTCTCGAA
>JBCCUC010000019.1:0-90087 GCA_039197515.1 Pseudomonadota bacterium
CCTTCTTCAACCAGTTTCTTAAACCGCGCCCGCAGCGCATCCGGCAAAGGTGCTGACATGATCCATCCTCCCAAGAAGGATGAACCACAGATCAGCATCAAAGGGAATCCCGCGATTCAGGTTTTTGGCCGAACGCTTTAGATCGGGTACCGCTGCCTTCACGCGGTTGAGTGGTAGACATTATCCCTAACGACAGGGGGTGCACCGCAACACGTCAAACAATGCAACGGGATGGTGCGACGCTCCCAGGAAAGTTCAGCCGCTTACGCAGAACAAGAAGGCGCGTAATCTCAGCAGCTCAAGCCACTTGCAGGGCACCTTTATCCTCGCAGTGTCAGTCAGGGGCTAGACCATTCAAAAATGAACAAGCGAGGTGCATGCTGTCCCGTCACCGCATGCCCGCTGATCCAATGCAGCTTTCATTTGGGCGGCGTGAAGTGAACGCGGTCTGCCCTCCGCGATATGCAGAGCAGAGATGTCATCTGTGTGTTTTTGTGTCATGCTGGGCATCCCATCGGCCAAGTGCATCGTAACAACGGTTTCGCGGCCCGGGCCAGAGGCCTTGCGCCAGTTTTCAAAGCGGCCCAATAATCGACCGCAGAAACTCGAACGGCAGAACCTGACCGGGTCTCTCAATGACGCGTCCCAGCAAAACGCTCCGCCCAAAGGGCGCGGTTTTCGTCGCTGATTTTCTCAAAGAGCAGTTCTGGCACGTCAAAAGCGTGCCCCGGTGCGAGGCGTTTGAAAGCTTCGCCGACGTCGTCGGGCCAAGCGTAATCATCTACACGCATCGAGTTTAAGATCGACCGGGCGGCGTTCGGTATGAAAGGCGCTGAAATCACAGCGTAAAAAGGAATGAGATTCAATGCCAAGCGAACCGGCCCCGCCGCGGCATCTGGATCTGATTTGAAAGTGCTCCAAGGTGCTTGAGCTTGCAGGTACTCGTTCCCGGCGGCCCAGATCGCCCGCAACTCCTGCGCGGACTTGCGCACTTCGATCGCGTCCATGAAAGCGGCATAGCGTTTCAACCGTTCATCAAGCTCGCGGATCAACGCCTCTTCGGCTGACCCGAAAACACCTGCCTCGGGGACCTGCGTGCCAAACTTGGAACGACAGAATTTCGTGATGCGGCTGATGAAGTTGCCCAAAACATCCGCAAGGTCTTTGTTCACGGCGGTTTGAAAGTTCTCCCAAGTGAATTCCGTATCCGAAGTTTCAGGCGCATGGCTCAAAAGCCACCAACGCCACATATCAGCCGGAAGGATCTCCAAGGCCTGATCCATAAAAACGCCGCGCCCACGAGACGTGGAAAATTGCCCGCCGTCATACGTCAAGTAGTTGAAGGACTTGATGTAATCGACAAGCTTCCAAGGCTCCCCGGAACCCATGATCGTGGCGGGGAAACTCAACGTGTGAAAAGGAACATTGTCTTTGCCCATGAACTGCGTGTAGCGGACGTCCTCGGCACCCGCATCGGTCCGCCACCAGCGGGCCCAATCATCACCTTTGCCTGCATCCACCCATTCTTGCGCGCTGGCGATGTATTCAATGGGTGCGTCGAACCAAACGTAGAAAACTTTGCCCTCCATGCCCGGCCAAGATTGCGCGCCGCGTTTCACCGGAACCCCCCAATCGAGGTCTCGCGTGATGCCGCGATCCTGGAGGCCCTCACCATCGTGCAGCCATTTCTTGGCGATAGAGGTGGTCAGCACGGGCCAATCAGTCTTGCTGTCGATCCAGGCGTCGAGCTTGTCCTTTAACTGGCTTTGACGCAGATAAAGATGCGTGGTTTTGCGGGTCTCTAGATCAGTGGATCCCGAGATCGTGCTGCGCGGATTGATCAGATCTCCGGGATCCAATTGCTTGGTGCAATTGTCGCATTGATCCCCGCGCGCGCTGTCGTAACCGCAGTTGGGGCAGGTGCCTTCAATATAGCGATCCGGCAAAAACCTGCCGTCGGCGATTGAGTAGACCTGCTCTTCGCTAACCTCCTCGATGAACCCCCGGTCGGCGAGGACCCCCGCAAAATGCTGGGTCAGCCTGCGATTTTGTGGTGAGGAAGAGCGCCCAAAGTGATCAAAAGACAGGCCAAATCGCGTGGCGATGTCGGCTTGCACGGCGTGCATCTTGGCGCAGTACAGATCAACCGGTTGTCCGGCCTTAGCGGCGGCCAATTCAGCAGGCGTGCCATGCTCATCGGTCCCGCAGAGAAACAAGACCTCATGGCCCCGCGCGCGCAGGTAGCGGGCATATAGGTCTGCCGGGAGTTGGCTGCCCACGAGATTGCCAAGATGTTTGATCCCGTTGATGTAGGGAATGGCAGAGGTGATCAGATGGCGGGCCATGGACAGATCCTTCGAGCGGGCGTTGGACCGTGATAGACAGACTTCGCGGTGGGATCAATTGGCGCTGTTGCGCGGCGTCAGCCGACCCGCGCGAGCGAGCTGCTACTCGCGGTCCCGCTCGCGTCTCAGCAATCGCCCGATGACAAAAGATGTGCGGGGCGCATAGATGTAGGGGGTCCGATCCGGCCGGGTCGGCCGCGCTCGAAGCCGGGACAGACCGAATATGATCAACAGAACATGGCCAACCGAAATCATCGCAAAGAGGGCTGGCGGACCGAATTGCGCAATGAGGATAGAGGCGCCGTAGGGTGCGAGGATCGCGCCTGTCGCGTACCAGAACATCAGCGCCGCGGAAAGTTCCACCCTTTCGTCACTACTGGCGAAGTCATGCGCATGAGAAGCGGCGACCGAATAAATCGGGAAAGAAGTCAATCCAAAGAGCCCGGCGCTGAGGAGCACCCAGGAGAATCCCGTACTTGCCGTCATCACGGTGACGAGACAGCTGAGCATCGCCGCCGCAGAGAGCCAAATCAGCACCCAGCGGCGGTCGTATTTGTCGGCCAACCATCCGACTGGCCATTGCCCTAAGGCACCGCCGAGGACAAAGGCGGACAGAAACCAGGCGATTTGGGCCGCGGTCAGGCCGATTTCCTGACCGTAGATCGGACCGACCATGCGAAAGGCCGCGGCGGAGAGGGCGGCGGTGACAACCCCGGCTGCGGCGAGCGGTGAACGGGTGACGGCAAGGCCTGGGCGCAAGCGCGGTGAGGCCGGTGTCTCAGGCTGACGCGCGGTGGTCAGGGTGAGCGGCAAAAGCGCCGCGCAGCACCCGATCGTCAAGAGATTGTAGGAGACATAGGACGCCGGCGCCAAGACGCCGATCAAGAGTTGCGCGCCCAGTGAGCCGGTCATATCAACGCCGCGGTAGACGCCCATTGCGCGGCCGCGATTGGCATTGGTCACCTTTGACTGAAGCCACGCCTCGATTACGGTGTAGCATCCTGCAACGCAAAGCCCTGATGCGATCCGCATGACGGCCCAAGCGGTAGCGTCGATCACCAGAATATGCGCCAGAAGGCCTATGGCCCCCGCGGCGGTGAACGCGGCGAAAGCGCGGCTGTGCCCAACCGATCCCATCAGCCGTGGGGCCCACCAACACCCGATGAAAAAGCCCACGAAATGCGCAGATCCCAAAAGCCCCAACTGGGCTTGGGTGAACCCCAAAGCGGTCCCCGATAACACGTCAAGCGGTCCCACGCCGCCTGAAGAGAGCTGCAGCAAAAGCACCGACATAAAGAGCGCTGCAAAAGAGATGAGCATCCGCATGGCGTCTGCGTTGCAGTTTTTGCGCGCAGGCCCATGTGCAATCTCGACATGCAGCGTCGCTTTTTCACAGCCATTGCCGTTTCATTCAGATTTTTCTGGCACACCCCGCTTGTTTTCCGGCTTGCAGCGCTTCGGGCTCGCCTTAGGGTAGCTGAAAAAATGAGGACGATACGATGAAGATGAAGAAACTGGGCGGCAGCGATCTGAGTGTATCAGAGCTTTGCTTGGGCTCAATGACCTGGGGGACGCAAAACTCAGCAGATGACGCCCACGACCAAATTGATCGCGCTTTAATGGCTGGGATCAACTTCATCGATACCGCTGAAATGTATCCCGTGAACCCGGTCAGCGCTGAAACGATTGGCCGAACTGAGCGGATCATTGGTCTTTGGTTCGAACGCGATGGACGCCGCAATGACGTGGTCGTTGCCACAAAACATTCGGGTGAGGGTCTGAGCCATGTGCGCGAGGGCGCGCCGATTTCATCCAAGACCATTGCAGAGGCGGTGGAAGGCTCGCTCAGACGGCTGCAGACCGATTACATAGACCTCTACCAGTTTCATTGGCCAAACCGCGGCAGCTACATGTTTCGTCAGAATTGGCGTTATGACCCGTCCAAGCAGGATCGGCAGGATACGTTGGCCCACATGGAAGACGCGATGGGCGCGCTTCAAAATGAGGTAAAGCGCGGCACGATCCGCTACTTCGGGTTGAGCAATGAATCAGCCTGGGGGATGTCGCAATGGGCGGCCGCGGCAGAGCGCACTGGTGGCCCGCGGCCGATCTCGGTTCAAAACGAATACTCACTGCTGTGCCGGATGGCAGATACCGACGTGGCTGAGGCTTGCATCAATGAGCGCATTGATATGTTCGCCTTCTCACCTCTGGCCTGCGGCCTGCTGACCGGAAAGTACCAGAATGCGGCTGTCCCGCAGGGCTCTCGCATGTCGCTCAGCAAAGATCTGGGGGGCCGAAAGAGCACGCGCGCCTTCAAAGCGGTCGACGCCTATATTGCCATTGCAAAGGATTTTGGTTTGGATCCTGTGCAAATGGCCCTGGCATGGTGTGCACAGCGCTCATTCATGGGGTCGGTGATCTTTGGGGCGACCTCGATGGCGCAACTCGAAAAATCCCTTGGCGCGGCAGAGCTCACGCTGGACCCGGCCGTCCTAAAGGCCATCGATATCGCACATCATGCGCATCCCATGCCTTATTGAGCAGATAAGCTTTTTGATGTCTTTCGGTCGGCCTGCTTGAGAGAGAGCGTTCTGCGCAGCGGTGTCTTTTCCGGACCCTGCGTGTCGCTTTGGGTATGGCGCGCGTTCTTCCCCTGAAGCATGGTCTCATGCGTACAAAGAGGGAGGGTGTCATGCCGCTTTCGATGAATAGGAAGGTCTTCATGACCTGCGCGGTCACAGGTTCAGGCAGCACGCAGGACCGCAGCCCTAACGTGCCCCGCTCTCCCAAGCAAATCGCTGAAAGCGCAATTGCGGCGGCGAAAGCTGGTGCTGCCGTCGTGCATTGCCACGTCCGCAACCCCGAGACCGGTGTGCCCAGCAGAGATCTGACGCTCTACAGGGAAGTGACCGAACGCATCCGCGACAGCGATACGGACGTCGTATTGAACCTCACCGCGGGCATGGGGGGCGACATCGTTTTTGGCTCTGTTGAGCAGCCTTTGCCGCCCAAAGAAGGCACCGATATGATCGGTGCCACCGCACGGGTCGCGCACGTGGCGAGCTGTCGGCCGGAAATCTGCACCCTTGACTGCGGCACGATGAACTTTGCTGAAGCCGACTACGTGATGACAAACACACCGGGCATGCTCAAGGCGATGGGCCTGATGATGACTGAGATGGGGGTCAAGCCGGAGATTGAGGCTTTCGATACGGGCCATCTTTGGTACGCAAAACAACTGGTTGCCGATGGCGTGTTGAAAGGCCCCGCGCTGGTCCAGCTGTGCATGGGCGTGCCCTGGGGCGCGCCCGATGACCTCAACACTTTCATGGCGATGGTCAACAATGTTCCGCAAGACTGGACCTTTTCCGCTTTTGGCCTGGGACGCAACCAAATGGCCTACGTCGCGGCGAGCGTCTTGGCCGGTGGCCATGTACGGGTTGGCCTTGAGGATAATCTCTGGCTTGAAAAAGGCGTTTTGGCTGAGAACTGGCAATTGGTCGAGCGGGCTGCGGGGATCATTGAGAACATGGGCGCGCAGGTTATCGGGCCAACCGAGGTGCGTGAGATGCTTGAGTTGACAAAGCGCGCGCCCGTTTGAGCGGTTGCGGGAACTTCTAAGGGAGAGATGGGATGAAAACGGCGGCGGTGATCGGCGGCGGTGTGATCGGCGGTGGCTGGGCCGCCCGCTTTGCCCTGAACGGGTGGCAGGTGCAGATTTTTGATCCTGATCCAGACGCCACGCGCAAAATTGAGCAGGTCATGAAGAACGCGCGACGCTCCTTGCCGGGCCTCACTGATGTTGCCTTGCCCGCGGAAGGTGACATCCGCTTTTGTAACTCCATTGCCGAGGCAGTTGATGGGGCGGCCTGGATCCAGGAAAGCGTGCCCGAGCGGCTCGCGCTCAAGCACAAGACCTTTGCCGAGATCCAGCACACCTGCGTGCCCGACGCCATCATCGGCTCGTCCACGTCTGGTTTTCGGCCGTCGCAACTGCAAGATGGCGCGTCGCGGCCCAGCCAGATCATGGTCGCGCATCCTTTCAACCCAGTGTATCTTTTGCCACTCGTCGAGCTTGTGCCGGGTCCTGACGGAGAGGGGGCGCTCATCGAGCGTGCCAAAAACACGCTCTCATCGCTTGGCATGTATCCTCTGCATCTCAAGAAAGAGATTGACGCCCATGTGGCAGACCGATTTCTGGAGGCGGTTTGGCGCGAGGCCCTGTGGCTTGTCAAAGATGGGATCGCGACGACCGAAGAAATAGACAATGCGATCCGCTACGGCTTTGGCATCAGGTGGGCGCAGATGGGTCTGTTTGAAACCTACCGCGTTGCCGGAGGCGAGGCAGGCATGCGTCATTTTATGGCGCAGTTTGGTCCCGCGCTTGCCTGGCCGTGGACCAAATTGATGGATGTGCCCGAGTTCAACGATGCGCTGGTGGATTTGATCGCGCAACAATCGGATGCGCAATCGGGGGCCTATTCGATCCGTGCGTTGGAGCGGATCCGCGACGACAATCTTGTGTCGATGATGCGGGGGCTCAAGCTTCAGGATTGGGGGGCAGGGGCGCTCTTGAACGCGCAGGACAAAGCGATGCGCGAGGGAACCCCGCTCGGGGCCGCCGCCGCGGATTTACCTGCAAAGGCACCCGTGCTCACCGCGCGGCGGACCGTCCCGCTCGATTGGACAGACTACAATGGCCACATGACCGAAAGCCGCTATCTCACCGCGTTTGCTGATGCCACGGACCGGTTTATGGAGATCATCGGCTGTGACGCAGATTACATCAAAGCAGGCGGCAGCTATTTCACCGCCGAGACACATTTGCGGCACCTCGATGAGGTGCATGCCGGCGCGCGGATAGAGATCACAACGCAAGTCATCTTGGGTTCGGGCAAAAAGATGCACCTTTGGCATGAAATGCGCGAGGGGCCGCGGCTTCTTGCAACGGGGGAGCATTTTTTGCTGCACGTTGATCTGACGACCCGCAAGCCAAGCGTGCCTGCCCCGGATGTTGCAGCAGGGCTGCGACGTTTTGCTGAAGGGCACGCAGGATTGGCAAAACCTGATGGGTTGGGACGTGCGGTTGGGGCTGCGCGGTAGTTGGCGCATCCCGATCCAGGACCCGGTTAGGTCTTGCGCCGGGTTGCTGGTTGCTTGAAACACCATGCTGATTGGTGAGGTTCTTCGGAATATTGACACGCCTGAGCCAAGGGGAAGGGACCTGTGGAAAACGAATTTGGATCGATCTTTTTTGAAGATTTTTTTGACGTCAAATGGGCCGAACAAGGGCAGAGCCGCACAATCTCGTGGAGCGTGGTGAACGAAGGCACACTGAACCTTGCGTTTCCAGCGGGCACACGCCTGGACATTGTGGAATCCTCTGAGCCCTACGTCGCCACATTCGCCCGCGCATTCCAGCTTTGGGATGATGCGCTCGACACCATCACCTTTGTGCAAACTGACGCGGGCAATAGGGCTGATGTCGCGTTGGGCATCGTGAACATTGATGGCCCTGGCGGGTCGGCGGGGCGTCGGACATCGACGTGGTTCAACAGCATCATCACCCGCTCAACCATCGATTTTGATCTGGGTGACATTGGAACCACCGATCTGTTGACCACCGCGCTGCACGAAATCGGCAATGTCCTCGGGCTGGGAGACATCCGGCCCACCTTTGAGATCCAGAGTATCCAAGAAGACCCTTTTCCAGAGACGTTTTCGGGGGACGCTCTTTGGGCCTATGACAGAAACCTGATCCGCACCTATTACGGCGAGAGCACGACCGATCCCGATCCGATGCCCGGTTCAGGCACGACATCGGGTGATGACACTATTGCCTTTGGTGCGGGCGACGAACTGATTAACGGTCTGGGCGGTACGGATCGCGCTGTATGGAGCACTGCCAGTCAAAATTACTCCGTTCAAGCCTCCGCCGCTGAGATTGTGGTGAGCGATCGAAACGGCGACGGTGGAACGGATCGCCTGACCGGGTTTGAGATTTTTGAGTTCGCCGATCAGACGCTCATGTTGAGCGACTTTAGCAGTGCATTGGCGCTGGATGCGGCAAGCTTCACCGAACTGGCAGAGATGTACGTGGCATACTTTGATAGTGCTGCTGATGCGATTGGCCTCTATTTCTGGGCGGACAAGCTGGCGGAGGGCTTTACGCTTGACCAGATAGCAGAGTTCTTCTTTGACCAGCCTGAGACGCGTGCCCTCTACCCCGACACGAGTGACACGGATGCCTTCGTGCGGGCGGTGTATCAAAACGTTCTGGGCCGAACACCCGATCAGGACGGCTTTGCCTTTTGGCAACCGCTTGTGGCCAGTGGCGCGGTGAGTGCAGGCACATTTGTTTTGGAGGTGATCAAAGGGGCAAAGGCGGGCACATCGCAGACGGATGTCGCCTATTTGGCCGCCAAGGCCGACCTCGGGATCTATTTCTCGGTCACACGCGGCATGTCAGATGTCACCGATGCCAGGCAAGTCATGCAGGTTTTTGGCGATCAAAACGGGGTGGATTTTTCCGCCCAGACGGCGGCGGCAGTGACGGCGACGGACAGTCACTACTTCGACGCGATTGCGACCGGCGGCGGCGATCTGCTTGTGCAGCTTTTGGGCGTGGTCGACGATCCGTTCGTGGCGTAGGCCAAGATGTCGGTTGCGGCGCACCCTGGCGTGACCGCAAGTGCAGACCCCTTGCGCGCGGATGATCCGCGCGCCTCCCCGTCGTGATTGATCTCTGGATCCCTGTCACGCTTGCAGCGGCCGCATTCCAGACCGTGCGCTTCCTGCTCCAAAAGGTTTTGGCGACCCAGACGTTATCTCCCGCAGGTGCCACTTTCGCGCGGTTTATCTACGCCTTACCATTCGTTTTCCTGCTGTTGATCTTGTATCTTGGGGTGTCGGCGCAAGCGCTGCCGAGCTTGGCAAGATCGTTTTGGAGTTTCGGACTTCTGGGAGCGCTGAGCCAGATTTTAGCGACCGTTTGCGTTGTTTCATTGTTTAAGGCCCGCAACTTTGCTGTGGGGATCACATTCAAAAAGACCGAGACCATCCATACGGTACTCGTAGGGTGGATCTTGCTGGGCGAGGGTGTTTCAGCCTTTGGATTTGCGGCCATCGCGCTGGGGATCCTGGCCGTCTTGCTGCTCTCTTCCGGGCCGGAGGCCAAGGGGATGAAACTCGCGCATTTGACCAATCGTGCGGCGGCGCTTGGCCTCGCCTCTGGCTTGCTGTTTGCCTTTTCAGCGGTCAGCTATCGCGGCGCTACCTTTGCCGTCGCCAGCGATGACGCGCTTTTGCGCGCGCTTGTGACGCTCGCCGCGGTCGTCGCGATGCAAACCTTGATGATGGTCCTTTGGCTGCGGTTGCGCGAAGTTGGAGAGATCACTGCGGTCTGGCAGGCGCGTCGGGTGGCGGTGTGGATCGGGCTCACATCAATGGCGGGCTCTCTTTGCTGGTTTATCGCCTTCGCCTTGCAAAATGCGGCATATGTGAAGGCCCTGGGGCAGATCGAATTGCTCTTGAGCGTCGCAGCAACCACATTTTTCTTTCACGAGCGGATCACCGGAAAGGAATTGGCCGGGATGGCAATCCTCATGGCCTCAATCTGTACGCTAATCTTTGTGATCTAAGACCAAGGCGTCGGGGGAGCAGGGGAGGCTGCGTCGCTGATGCGCTCTGCGCACCCATGCCCTAAACAGCCAGATGTCCCCCAGGGCTGGTGACCACCTTGGAAAAGCCATCCGGCAATGCGTTTCACTCAGGCAGCTGGTGCATGTTTGGCCCAACTCGGCCTAAAACCAATCGACATTCAGGATTCACAAAGTGTGGGTTTGTGTGGTTCGCAGAGAACCAGATTGAGCAGTCTGGAGATGATCACATGGCCAAACGTTATGAACTCACCTTGTCGCAATGGGCGAAGATTGAACCACTTCTGCCGGGGAAGTCCAGCGATCCAGGACGGAGCGGCACGGATAACCGTTTGTTTGTGAAAGGTGTTTTATGGATCTTGCGTTCCGGCGCGCACTGGTGCGACCTGCCTGAGCGCTACGGCACGCGGAAGACCGTCCACAAGCGCTTCACGCGTTGGGCTGAGGCGAGCGTCTGGGAGCGGGTGTTTGCACATCTGATTGAAGACCCCGACAACAGCTATGTCTCGCTCGACAGCAGCCTGGTGCGCGCGCATCAGCAGGCGGCGACGGGCAAGGGCTCAAAAAGGCGGGATCAGGCTCTGGGGCGTTCCAGAGGGGGTCTGACGACGAAAATCCACCTCGCCACGGATGCAGTGGGTCGACCTTTGCGTGTGATCATGACACCGGGCCAGCGTGGCGATGCGCCGATTGCGCCGGCATTGCTGCATGGCCTGTCGCCGCAGCGCGTGCTGGCGGATAAAGCAAATGATTCCAACGCCTTGCGTGCTTTGATCGCGAGTATGCAGGCGGAACCCGTGATCCCCTGCAACCCGACCCGAAAGCAGCTCATCCCCTACGACTTCGAAGCCTACATGGTCCGCAATACCGTCGAGCGATGCTTCAACAAACTCAAGTACTTCCGACGCATCGCGACACGCTTCGACAGACGCGCCGTCTACTTCCTCAGCTTCGTCCATCTCGCGGCAACCATGCTTTGGATGCGCTGAATGTCGCTTCAGCCTAGCGCGTTACGATAGTAAACTGAATCGCCAATACACTGCCGCGCTTCGCGCTCTCGCGACATTGGCAATATGTCATGCGTCAGGTTAATCCCGAAACGCTTAGTCCGGCATGGCGTGCCCGCGCAGCCGAAGAAACAGGCTTTCTTCATCGTTGTTTTTGAAAAACGGGACGGAAGCGGGTGGGTTTGCGTCGCCCGTACGGGACTGCACTTCAGCCAAGACAACCTCTGTGATGAAGGGCATGTCAAAGCGACGCGCTTCTTGCAGAGGGACCCACTGCAGGTGAGAGAGCTCATCAGATGCGGCGCCGAAATCGTCCAAGTCGGTTGCGATGTCGTTTGCATCAACAAGAAAGAACCGCGCATCAAAGCGTCGCGGCCGACCGGGGGGCGTGAGCGCGCGAAAGTGAAATTGCAGCTTGTCCGCGCTTGGCACATATCCTTTTGCGGCAAAGTCAGCCCAGGCTTGCGGCACGGGGCCAGGCCAGATGCCCTTGCGACCGAGTACAAGGCCAGTTTCCTCCCAAAGCTCGCGTATCGCGGCGACGGCCAGCGCATGTGCGACAGGTCCTTGTGCATCCTCTGCGAGGCGTGATGCGCAGAGCGTGGGCAGGGGCGTTGCCAGGGCGATCTCCGCATCCTCAGGATCGACCGCGCCGCCGGGGAACACGAATTTATTGGGCATGAAGACGGCCTTGGCACCGCGCTGACCCATCAAAATACGCGGTGAGGTGAAGCGGTCGCGCAGAACAATCACCGTCGCCGCGTTGCGGATCTGGGTCTTATCGACGCTCATTGGGGCAAGATATGGGATCGCGTGGCCTGCCTCATTTGGGTCTGCCAAATCCGCCCATTTCGCGTGCCCATTGATACCCAATCATAGCCCCTTTCAGCCGCGGCAATAGGTAGAGCGACAGACCGACGCATCCGACTGCGAATATGGTGAATAGGACCAGAGGCTCCGGTCGCCAGGTGGCGAATACCCAATGCAGCAGCGGGGCCATTAAATGCCCGACAAAGAGGATTGTAATATAGGCCGGGCCGTCATCCGCGCGGTGGTGAAAGAACTCTTGTCCGCAGGTCGTGCACTCACGGTTTACCTTTAGGTAGCCGGACATCAAGCGGCCAGACCCGCATTTCGGGCATTTGCGCCGCCAGCCGCGCATGAGCGCTGTGCTCAGCACGCGGTTCGGTGCGGTGGACGGGGCAAGCTCGACAGGAACGGTTGGATGTGAAGGCTCTGATAGAGACTGGGGCATAGCAACCCTCCTCGTGCGGTTAGCATGCGCCTCTTTGCATCGAAGATAAAGGGGTGCGGCACCTCACTGCGGCGTGACGTCGCGAAATTGCCTAAGAAATTTCCGAAACGGCGACGGAACGGCGGGCCTTGCGCGTTTAGGAAGCATCACGCCTGGCAGAGCAGGCACCATCCGGAGGAAAAGAAATGAAGATAAGACCGATGTTCCAAATTGCAGGTTTGGCGGCGTCAATCGCTTTGGCGGGCGTTGCGGCGGAGGCAAGGTCAGGGGACCGAGACGCGCGGTTCAAACAGATGGACGCCAACGGCGATGGGGCGTTAACCCTCGCCGAAGTAACGGCGCACCAAGAGGCGCGTTTGGCCAAGGCAGATGCCAATGGTGACGGGTTTTTGACGCCAGATGAGATGCGCCGCACAGACCGTGCGCAGCGCATGTTGCAGCGCTTTGACGCCAATAATGATGGCGTTTTGGATGCGGCTGAGCTTGAGGCTGTCGATGCGCAGCGCATGCGAGCGCGGGCAAACCGGATGTTGGAGCGGGCTGATGCCAATGGTGACGGCAAACTGTCGTTGCAGGAGGTCAGTGCGCAGCGCGATCCCGCCCGCCTGTTCAACCGCCTTGATGCCGACAAAGACGGAAACGTCAGCCAAGAGGAGTTTGCCAAGGCTGGCCAACGCATGAAACGCGCGGCAAACTGAATGCAAAGCGGGCGCTTGGCAGATCTGCGCCCGCGTCCTTGCGCGAAGGTGAGCATGCCCAGCACAGGCGATACGCGCGCGTCCGATCCAGATGCCCTGCTCTTGGCGCGATATGTTGCGGGCGATGCAGCGGCGGCGCGGTTGCTCACTGCCGCGCTGCTGCCACGGGCATTTGGCCATGCGGCGCGTGTGCTGGGGGATCGAACGGAGGCGGAAGACGTGGCGCAAGATGCGATGATGCGGCTTTGGCGGATCGCGCCTGCGTGGCGGGCCGGGGAAGCAAAACTGTCGACTTGGCTCTACCGCGTAGTGGCCAACCTTTGCACAGACCGGCTGCGGGCGCGCCGCAGCACCGGCCTTGATGACATTGATGAGCCTGCAGATCCGGCGACCTCCGCTGAGGCGCATCTACAAAACGTGGCGCGCACCGATGCACTGCAGGCCGCGCTGCAGACTTTGCCTGAACGGCAGCGGCAAGCGGTGGTGTTGCGTCACATCGAAGGGCTGAGCAACCCCGAGATTGCCGAAGTGCTCGACATTGGGGTTGAAGCTGTGGAAAGCCTGACCGCGCGGGGCAAGCGCGGGCTCAAAGCGGCGTTGCAGGGGCAAAAGGAGGCTTTGGGGTACGCAAATGACGGATCACAATGAAATGAGCGAGACCGAGCTTGAGGCGCTTTTTGAGCAAGCGCGTGCCCAACCGCCGGCGGTCTCTGAGGGCTTGGTGCATCGTGTTTTGGGTGACGCAGCCGCGCAACAGCGGCGAACGCCATTTTGGAGGGGCTGGCCAAAGGCTCTGGGCGGATTGCCCGGCCTAGGGGGGCTGGCGACCTCGGCATTGGTCGGTGTTTGGTTGGGTGTGGCACCTCCGGCGAGCCTGCCGGACTTTGCTGGGCAGATCCTCGGCTTTCAGGCAGAGCCTATTTTGGAGTTTGATCCTGTCGGGCTGACCGGCATAGGCTGGGACATCGATGAGGGGTAGGTCGTGAGCGCGCCGCCAAAGGAGAAGGGACGCGCGTGGCGCTGGGTCCTGGCGGTTTCTCTTGCGCTCAATCTGCTCTTTATCGGTGCCTTCGCAGGGGCTGCGTTCCGGCATATGCGCGATCCTGGTGACGGCCAGAGGGGGAGGTCGATGCAGATGGGCTTTGGCGCGCCGCTTGCCCGGTCCTTGCCGCGGGATGCGCGACGCGAATTGGTACGCACGCTGCGCTCGGAGCTTTCGGGCATTCCAAGCCGACCAAAACGGCGCCAAACCTACGCGGATGTCATTGAGGTTTTGAGCGAAGAAAACTTCGATGGCGCAAGACTGCAGGCAATCTTTGACCGGCAAGGCGATGTCGCGGCTCAGGTACAACGAATTGCGCAGGAAAAGTGGATGTCACTGGTGGCGGCGATGCCGCTTGAGGAGCGTCAAAGGGTGGCTGAGCGGCTCGAAAAAGCGATGAAGCGATCGCCAAAATCCAGGTGAGCCTCTCTTTGAGGGCGAGAGGACTTGAGGCAGCAACCGCCATGCGGTAGCCGCGAAGATAAGTTGCGAAAGTCCCGCCTTGGATCAGGAAAGCACATCGGATGTCATTGCCGCGGCGCGGCCGACGCGCGGGCGCAGGGTGCTTGCGGTGGCAACACTCTTTCTGCTCGGCGTGACCGTCTGCTATACCGGTCTTTCACAAGATCTTCCCATCTTGCCCCGCTCCGCCTTGGTGCTGCTCGGTCTCGTCGCACTCTGGGGCGCGCGCGCAACCTATCAGGCGACGTCAGGATCCGTAGAACTGACAAAAGCCGGTTTACGCGACAGCGACGGCGGCACAATCGTACCGCTGGAGAACATTCGTCGTGTGGAGCGCGGGATGCTGGCTTTTAAGCCTTCGAACGGATTTATGATCCACACCAGGGACCGTCAGAGCCGAGGCTGGCGCTATGGCCTGTGGTGGCGCGTTGGCAGACATGTTGGGGTCGGCGGAATGATGCCCGCCCGCGAAACAAAAGCGATGGCGATCAAGTTGGAAGAATTGCTTCAAGGGGAGCACGACCGCTAGTACGTTGTGCTCCCCTTTTGATCGTATCTTGAGCTCGCGCTTGCTGCTTATCGAAAGCGCAATATAAATTTATTTACAGTCGTTTAAGGATCGATCTTAACGTTTGATATTAATACGTTTCGACCGGTGTGATGTTTTCCAAGACCTGTTGCATGTTGTCGCAGCTGTCCCAGCAGACGAAGGGCGCAAAGCGGGGACGTGTGAAGACAAAGTTCTCGATCACTTGCTCTTCGAGGCCCGTCTTGAAGGGCGGATCATAGTTCGTCCACGTCTCAACAAGCACGACTTGCTCAAGATCCGGCATGGTCGGCAAACGGTCGCGCAGCGCGACGATGTCATCGTCGCTCAGCGGACCGCGCGATCCAACCGCACGGGACCAGGTGGCGTAGTACCGGTCATCGACCTCACTCCAAATCATCGACGAGATCCGCAAGGACGATTCCCCGGGCGACATCGCAAGATACTCAAACATATCGCGCATGCCGTTCAGATAAGCACTGTCGATCGGCACCGTCTCACGCGTAATCGCGTCACCAATGGTATAGGCCGCTTTCTGATTGATGTTGTACATCCGGAAGGTGTCAAAGATCGAAAAGCAGACCAGAAAGGCCCAAAAAAGCGCGGGCAAAATGATCATCGCTTCCATCGCGACCGATCCGTCCTCATTTCGACGAAAACGGCGAAAGCGGGAGACAAAGCGCGTAAAGACCATTAGTTCGGCTCCTGTACGAAGGCGGCAGTTGATGTCATGCGCGCCAGACCGGCCCCATCGGTCGTGAAGGTGCGGCCCAGACCGCTGGTCGGAAACACCGGGCGGAAGCGAATGCATGCCCGCAGCATCATCATGTCGTTTTGCAGCCCATGGGTGAAGCCGCGCGGTGGCTGTGGATCCCCGTCCGAGGTATCCAGGCAGTCCGGCGTCGTGTCAAAGGCAGCAAAGTTCCGCGGGTTCACCGTGTTCATCTCAAGTTTGATGTTCGTGCTGCAGTCTTCGAGCCAGCCGGTGTTTGCACAGATCATGTCCTTGAACTGGTCATGGGTGTATTGCGTCGAGGTGTTCAGGCGCACCTCGCGCACAGCCACATCCAGACCACGGTCAAGTTGCATCTGCCGCATCTGATAGATGCCCATCTCAGTCGCCATGAGGAAGGTGCTGAAGATGATCGGCACAAAGAGCATGAATTCAATCAAGATCGATGAGCCGTCCTCATCGCGGCGAAACCGCCGCAGATGATTTATACAAGAGCTGATCATTGGGTAAGCCTCAGTTCATTGATCCGGCGTGCAATCGCCTGGAAAACTGCGGCGATGCTGCGGTCGTTTGCAGAAAAGAAATGGGAGGGCGATGACGCGCAGTCACGCATCTGGTTGCGCCCGGAGCCATTGGTTTCGAAAGCAATCGTATAGACAACAACCGGCCGCGGGGTGCGCGACTTTGCAAAGTTGCACTGCTGGTTGAAGCTGTTCACGTTTGTGCCGGCATTGGTCAGCCGCTGGCGCTCGGACCCACGAGAGTTAAGCTCAACTGTCACGTTCTGATCGTCCATCGTGTCGTCGGGACGGTCTTGTTGGGTGATGCCACCGTCGGTCATGAGAATGATGTACTTTTGCGTTTGGCCATCGGAGTAGGGGGCGGGACGTCCCGCGAAGTCGCCAGATGCCTCTCCTGCCGCGATCAGCGCTGTCACATCATCTTGCGAAGATGGGTCGAGCATCGCCAACCCGTACTTCATGCCATAGTGCGTGCCAGTCCCGTCATGCATGGGCATGGTGTTCACAAAGTTGACCAGAGCGTCGCGTTCGTTGGAGAAATACTTTATCCCTTGATCGTCCTGTGGGCACCAACCCCATTCCATGGCGGGCTGGCCTGTATCCGCTCTAATGCCGTCCTGGATTGCCCAGTTCATGAAATGTGCCGTCTGCGTGTAAGAGCCACCGGAAGGCATGCCGATGGATGAGAAGTCCGCTGGGAAAATCTCGAGGCAAGAGCTCACATTTGGATAGACGTAGCGGGTTGGGTCTGCATCGTCTTCACCATCGCCGCCGGGTACAAAATCGGGATCGTTCGGATCCGCAGACCCGGGAAGATAAAGGCCGCGCGCCTCTGGTGAGCCCTCAGGCACGCCGCCGAGTTCCTCATCCAAGGCGATCAGCGGATACCGTTGACCGCCTGAGCGGGCAAACATAGTTGGCCCCACGTTGACTTGACCCGCGTAGGGCACAATGGTCACAGACGTTTTTTCAAGGACCTCATCGGCGAGAACAGTGTTCAAGAAGGCCGCTGCAGCGGGACGCAGCGCCGTCATCCGGTTCGAGAAGTTCATCGAACCTGAAATGTCGAGAACCAAAGAAATCTCGACCTTGGGCACGCGCTCTTCCGCGGTTGAAACTGCGGCCACCTCAAGCGTCTCTTTGCCGAGGAAATCCATGAACTGGGTATCGAAAGTCAGACCGCTGTTTACGGTCACGATCTTGTAGCCATCCCCGACATCGGGAACGACGTCATTCGCTGTCACGAAATCGGCCAGACCCGCTTTTTCAAAATAGTCGAGCACCACCGCTGTGGGATCTAGGCTCTGGTCGAGGTCCGCGGCCGCCAGCACGGCGCGGTCCGCGACTGCTTGAAGCCGTGTGCGCTCCATCTCGTGGCGCATCATGTCGACGCCGATCCCGCAGACCATCATCATGATGAAAATCATGAAACACGCAAAGATCGTCATTGCCCCATCTTCCTCTTTCGAGAAACGGCGTGTGGCGCGCATGATCGTTCCAATGTCGTGCAACGTATCGCGAAGTCTCAGTTTCATATCTCACCCTTCCCACAGGTAGCAGCCAAAGGTGGCGTGAAGCGCAGCAGACATGCGCACACACGCAACACCCGGTCAAATCTGCCTCTTTGTAGGCAAAAAAAGTGGCTGAAATGGGGCAGATACATCCTTAATATCATGTTATTATGTGCTTTTTCTGCTGCAATGGACAAAAGGGCCCAAAGTTGTTTCTTGCGATGACACAGTGCAACCTGCCACCGTGCCTTACTCACTGGGTCAGGCGTAGTTGATTGATCTGACGCGCAATGGACTGAAAGGTGGCTGCAATGCTGCCCTCGGTCGCTGGAAAGTAGTGCGACGGAGATGACGCACAGCGGCGCATCTGTTCTCGTGCATTGTTGTTGCCCTGAAACGCGATCGTGTAGACGATGATGGGCCGAGGTGAGCGGTTCTTGGCCAGGTCGCATTGCACAAGAAAGTCGGTAAAGGCGCTGCCTTTGCCCACGAGCGTCTGACGATCTGGCTTCCTCTGCCCCGTGCCGAGGCGCTCTAGCGGGTTGCGCGGGTCAAGTTCATCCACTGGACGGTATTGATTTGAAATCTCGCCGTCGGTCATAAGGATGATGAACTTTGAGGTGTCCCTGTCACTGTAGGCAGCTGGGCGACCAATAAAGTCCCGTGAGGCGAGCCCGCGCTCCGCGAGAAAGCGCACGTCGTCTGCGGAACTGGGGTCGAGCAGGGCCGTGCCCCACTTCATCGCGTAATGCGTGCCAGTGCCGTCGTAGGTCTTCAGACCGTTGATTACGGCGTTCAACTGCGTGGGATTGTTGCTGTGGTACTGGATCGCGAACTCGTCGCGCGGGCACCAGCCCCAGTGCTGTACGGGATTGTTGAAGTTCCAGTGGTGGAAGTATGGGGTTTGATCGTACTGAGGCGCACTTGGCAAACCCACGGTGCTGAACCCAGTGGTATGCGTCTCAAGACAAGAGCTCAGGTTTGGATAGACATATTTGACGTCTGGATCTGATCCTGTACCCCCTTCCACGTCTTCGGGAAGCTGCACGTTGTTTTGAGTTTGCGGAACGCCGCCGAGGCTTTCATCAAGCGGGGTCGCGGCCAGGCGCACGCCGTTGAGGCGTTCAAACATCGCGGGCCCAGGGTTCACTTGCCCACCATAGGGGATCAGCGTGACGGAGGTTGTCTCTTTCACCTCGTCAGCCAGCACCGTGTTGATGAACTCCACGGCGGCGGGTTTCAGCGCGTCCAAGCGACCTGCGCGTTTCATCGAAGATGACGTATCGAGGATGAGCGCGATCTCGACATTGGGCACACGTTCTTCAGCGCGGGAACGCACGCGCACATCGAGCGTCTCAGTGCCCAGGAAATCCATGAACTGCGTGCCGAAGGTGAGCGCGCCATCCACCGTCACGATTTTATAATTGAGCCCCACATCCGGGTCGATGTCGACGACGAAGTCGGCCATGCCAGCCTTTTCGAAGTAGTCGTTCACCACCGCTTCGGCGTCGCGCTGGTTGTCGAGATCTGCCGCGGCAAGCACGGCGCGGTCCGCCACTGCCTGCAGGCGCGTGCGCTCCATCTCATGGCGCATCATGTCCACCCCGATCCCGCAGACCATCATCATGATGAAAATCATGAAACAGGCAAAGATCGTCATGGCCCCATCTTCGCGCTGCGCAAACAGGCGGAGTGTGTCTTTCGATGCTGGCTTCCCGTGGCTTTGGTCGTCTCGTATCTGTGGCATGAACTATTCCTTGGCAGCGAATATCAGGCCTATGCGGCGGTTCGCGCGCAGGGCTTATCACCAAAAAGTCTCTGAGAAGGTGTCGAGAATGATACTGAAATTGGGGCAATATTGTGCCGCTGTGCCTCGTTCTTGGACAATTTCAGGTGTTGTGCGCGCGTTGTCGCTTGGCACCTGACAAAGCGCGCTGCCCCGACGGCGCGCTGCCGCGTGGTGAAATAAGTCGCAGTTTGAAAAGATGGGGGCTAGTCTTGGCAGAGGGCGCGCGCCTTGGCTGAGTCGCGGGTTGCGCAGCCCCTTTTTAGGTCAGTCGTGAAGGGACGATGCGATGCAGCCAGCCAATGAGCCGAGTTTTCGTGAAAGTGTGGATATGATGTTCAACCGGGCGGTTGCATTGATGTCGCTGCCAGACGGGTTGGAAGAGAAGATCAGAGTGTGCAATGCGACCTATGTGGTGCGCTTTGGCGTGCGGCTGCGCGGGCGCATCCAGACATTTACGGGCTATCGCTCAGTGCATTCGGAGCATATGGAGCCGGTGAAAGGCGGCATCCGGTTTGCCAGCGCGGTGAACCAAGACGAGGTTGAGGCGCTCGCCGCTCTGATGACCTACAAATGCGCCTTGGTCGAAGTACCTTATGGCGGCTCGAAGGGTGGTCTTTGCATTGATCCACGTGAGTACGATGCGCAGGAGCTTGAGCTGATCACCCGCCGCTTTGCCTAAGAGCTGATCAAGCGGGACATGATCAACCCCGCTCAAAATGTCCCGGCCCCCGATATGGGCACCGGTGAGCGTGAAATGGCATGGATCGCGGATCAGTACCGGCGCATGAACACCACCGATATCAACAGTGTGGCCTGTGTGACCGGCAAACCGACCAACGCGGGCGGCATTCAGGGCAGAACGGAGGCCACGGGCCGCGGTGTGCAATACGCGCTTCACGCGTTTTTCCGAGATCCAAAAGGCATGAAAAAGGCGGGGCTTGATGGTACGCTCTCGGGCAAGAGCGTTGTTGTGCAGGGTTTGGGCAACGTGGGCTATCACGCGGCGAAGTTTCTTAGCGAAGAAGACGGCTGTGTCGTGACAACGATCATCGAACGTGATGGGGCGCTGCACAATCCCAATGGCCTTAACGTGCAAGCCATCTCTGATTGGATTCGCAGCCACGGCTCAATTGAGGGCTGCCCGGAAGGCCAAGTGGACAAGGATGGATCGAAATACCTTGAGATGGCGTGCGATATCCTTGTCCCGGCTGCTTTGGAGGGCGTGATCAGCCTGTCGAATGCGGACAAGATTCAGGCGAAGCTGATCATCGAAGCGGCCAATGGCCCCGTGACGGCCGGCGCTGACGAGATTTTGCGAAACCGGGGCGTGGTGATCATCCCAGATATGTATGCCAACGCCGGCGGCGTGACTGTATCCTACTTCGAGTGGGTCAAAAACCTCAGTCACATCCGTTTTGGCCGCATGCAACGCCGCCAAGAAGAATCCCGTCACCAATTGATTGTCGATGAACTGGAGCGTTTGAGCGCCGACACCGGCATCGGGTGGCAGCTCTCGCCGAACTTCAAGGAGAAATACCTGCGCGGGGCGGGAGAGCTTGAATTGGTGCGCTCTGGTCTCGATGACACGATGCGCACGTCGTACGAGGCGATGGCGCAGGTCTGGCACACCCGCGAGGATGTCGAGGATCTGCGCACGGCGGCTTATCTCGTAGCGATTGAGAAAGTGGCAGCCAGCTACGCCGCAAAGGGCCTGTGAGGGGACGCTCTTCGGTACCGGTCCTGGCGTCCCGGCCTCATCGCTGAGGGGATCTTTCGTCGGTTCGCAAAGCGCTCGTGAGGTCACGCTATTCGATGAGCTGAAAATCGCTGTTGCGCCGCATCTCTGACGCTGCCTAAATACGCCGGGGCATTAGGGGGTATGCATGCGGTTTTCCGGCTGGCGGATCTTGCGAGAGGGGCTCACCGGCAATCGCGGGTGGCGCGGGCATTGGCGCGCGCCTGATCCAAAGCCCGCTTACGATGTCGTCATCATCGGTGGCGGGGGACATGGCCTGTCGACCGCCTACTACCTCGCCAAGAAGCATGGGATCACGAACGTAGCCGTGCTCGAAAAAGGATACCTGGGCGGCGGCAACGTGGGGCGCAACACCACGATCGTGCGCGCAAACTATGGGCTTGAAGGCAATTCGCAGTTCTATTCTCATTCCCTGAAGCTGTGGGAGGGGTTGGAGCAGGATCTTAACTACAATGCGATGATGTCGCAGCGCGGTGTGATGATGCTGTGCCATTCGGACGGCCAGCGGGATGCCTTTGCGCGGCGCGGCAACATGATGGTCAACCAGGGCGACGATGCAGAGCTTTTGGATGTGGCAGGGGTGCGCAGGGTTGCCCCTTACTTGGATTTTGAGAACACCCGCTTTCCGATCTACGGCGGGCTCATGCACCGGCGGGGCGGCACGGCACGGCATGACGCGGTGGCCTGGGGCTATGCACGCGGTGCGGATCAGCGGGGGGTGGATTTGATCCAGCAGTGCGAAGTGACGGGCATTGACATCGAAGGTGGCCGCGTCATCGGCGTGCAGACCACGCGCGGGCCGATCCGTGCCAAAAAGGTCGGGATTGTTGTGGCCGGACGCTCAAGCCAAGTCGCCGAAATGGCGGGGATGCGGTTGCCGATTGAGAGCCATGTGTTGCAAGCCTTTGTCACGGAGGGGCTAAAACCCGTGATCGATACCGTGATCAGTTTTGGGATGGGCCATTTCTACATCAGCCAGTCAGACAAAGGGGGCTTGGTTTTTGGCGGCGATCTGGATTTCTACGCGTCCTACGCGGCGCGGGGGAACATGCCGATGATGGAGCATGTGATGGAGGCGGCGATGACCCTCGTGCCGATGATCGGCAAGGCCAAGGTGCTGCGCTCTTGGGGCGGGATCATGGACATGACCCCGGATGGCTCACCAATGATCGATAAAACGGGCACTGAGGGGCTCTTTATCAATTGCGGTTGGTGTTACGGCGGTTTCAAGGCGGTGCCGGGATCGGGCGATGCCTTTGCGCATTTGATGGCAACGGGTGAGCCGCACGAGGCGGCCGCGGCCTTCCGGTTGGACCGGTTCCGCGACGGCGTTGGGTTGATGGACGAGGAGGCGACGGGTGCGCAGCACAATCTGCACTAGCGTGCGCGCGCATGGTGGCCTGGTGAACAGGGGGGAGATATGCTCATAAATTGCCCTCTGTGTGGGCTCAGAGACCGCAGAGAATTCTATTACCTCGGTGCAGCAGTCATGCTTGCGCGCCCCGGTCCCGATGCGGGTGAGGATGCTTGGAATGCATATCTGCATGCGCGTGACAATCCGGCAGGGCTGACTCAGGAGCTTTGGCAGCACACGATGGGGTGCGGCGCTTGGCTGGTGGTCACGCGGGATACGCTCACACATGAGATCGTGCATGTTGCCCTGGCGTCCCAACGCGAAGGTCTGCGCGCATGAGGCTTGCGCAGGGTGGGCTTATCGACCGGCAAAAGCCGGTGCGGTTTCGCTTTGATGGGGTGAGCTACAAGGGTTATGCGGGCGATACAGTAGCCTCAGCGCTCATGGCGAACGGGGTAAAGATCTTGGGCCGCTCGTTCAAATACCATCGTCCGCGGGGCGCGGTGGCCGCAGGCAGTGAAGAGCCCAACGCGCTGATCACCACCGGCACTGGCGCACAGGCCGAGCCCAATGTGCGTGCGACGGTGCAGGAGATTTATCCAGGGTTGGAAACCCGCTCACAAAACGCTTGGCCGACGTTGGGCTTTGACCTTATGGCGCTCAATGATTTGGCCTCGCCGTTTTTGGGGGCAGGATTTTACTACAAGACATTCATGTGGCCCAAACGGTTCTGGGAGGCGGTCTATGAGCCAGTGATCCGGCGCGCCGCGGGGCTTGGTGCGTTGAGCGGGAAGAGCAACTGCGACTCTTATGAGAAAGCCTTTGCCTTTTGTGACGTCTTGGTCATCGGTGCGGGGCCAGCAGGGTTGATGGCTGCTTTGACGGCGGGACGGGCCGGAGCCGATGTGATCCTGGCGGATGAGGACAGCCTGATGGGCGGGCGTCTGAACGCTGAGACAGAGGCGGTAGGAGACATGGCGGGCAGCGGCTGGGCTGCTCAGACCGTAACTGAACTCGCCAGCCTGCCCAATGTCCGCTTGATGGCGCGCACAACAGTAACGGGCGCGTACGACGGCGGTCTTTTCGGAGCGATCGAACGCGTCGGGCAGCACATTGCGCCTGATGGCAGGCCGCTGGCTTGCTTTTGGCGGATCGCGGCGAAACAGACCGTGCTCGCCGCAGGCGCGGTTGAACGCGCGGTTGCCTTTCGCAATAACGACCGCCCTGGGATCATCGGTGCAGGCGCGCTGCGCGCCTATGTGAACCGCTGGGGCGTGGCCCCGGGGCGGCGCGTCGTGGTTTTTGGCAACAACGATGATGCCCATCGCAGCGCCAGAGACCTGCGTGCGGCGGGCGTGCATGTTGTCGCCGTAATCGACAGCAGGGATAAGGTCGGGCGGGAGGACGATTTTCCAATCTACAAAGGGGCCGTTGTGACAAATGTCGCGGGTCGCAGCCGCATCCAAAGTGTGACCATAGAGCAAGGTGGTCGCACGCAGAAGCTCCATGCAGATTGTCTTGCGGTCTCCGGGGGCTGGAACCCGTCGGTGCATCTCACCTGTCATCTGGGTGGGCGGCCCCGCTGGCGGCAAGACATTCAGGCGTTTGTTCCCACCGAGAACTCTGTCCCCAACATGGTCGCAATTGGAGCCTGCAACGGGACTTTTTCAACCGGCGGCTGCCTGCGGGAGGGGCTGGCGGCTGGCGCAGCGGCGGCCGAAGCTGTCGGTTTTTCAGATCCTGCGATAGAGGTGCCGAAGGCGGAGGAGGGATCTTACGCCATCTCTCCGCTTTGGGCGGTGCCGGGCAAAGGCCGTGCCTGGCTGGATCTGCAAAACGATGTGACCGTGAAGGACGTCAAACAGGCGGCGCAGGAAAACTTTGTGTCTGTTGAGCACATGAAGCGCTACACGACGCAGGGCATGGCGACCGATCAGGGGAAGGCGTCAAACATCTCAGCACTTGCGATCCTGGCAGATGCGACCGGACGCGGTGTGGCGGAAACCGGGACAACAACATACCGTCCGCCCTACACGCCGGTGCCGATCGCAGCCATGGGGGCCGGTGGGCAGGGCCATGGCTTTGCGCCAGAGCGTCAGATGACCTCTCATGCGGCCTCGGTGGAGCGCGGCGCACCGATGATAGAGGCCGGGCTTTGGTATCGGCCAAGCTATTTCCCAAAACCCGGTGAGACCTCCTGGCGCGCCTCTTGTGACCGGGAGGTTGGGTATGTGCGAAACGCGGTTGGCGTCAGCGATGTCTCGACCCTGGGCAAGATCGACATCCAGGGGCCCGACAGCGCACAGTTGTTGGATCTGGTCTACACCAACACGTTTTCATCCCTCAAAGTGGGGCGGGTCCGCTACGGGCTGATGCTGCGCGAAGACGGGCATGTCATGGATGACGGGACCACCGCCCGGCTCGGCCCGCATCACTATTTGATGACAACCACAACCGCGGCGGCGGGATTGGTGATGCGGCATCTGGAGTTCATCTGCCAGGGGTTGCATCCTGAATGGCAGGTGGCATTCAGTTCTGTCACCGAGCAATGGGCGCAGTTTGCCGTCGCCGGGCCGCAGGCGCGCGATCTTTTGAACGCGGTCTTGGATACACCGCTCGATGGCAAGCATTGGCCTTTCATGGCCTGCGGTGCCGTCAGTATTGGCGGCGTAGAGGGGCGGCTCTTTCGGATCTCTTTTTCAGGTGAGCATGCCTATGAGATTGCCGTACCAGCGCGGTATGGGGCGGCACTGTTTGACGTTTTGGTTTCGGCGGCTGTAGCGCGCGGCGGTGGGGCCTATGGCATGGAGGCGCTGAATGTCTTGCGAATCGAGAAGGGTTTTCTCACCCATGCGGAGATCGAGGGACGCGCGACGGCGTTTGATGTGGGCATGGCGGGCATGATCTCTCCAAAAAAAGACTGCATCGGCAAGGTTATGGCCGCGCGGCCCGGTCTGATTGACCCCAACAGACCGCAGATGGTCGGGCTATTGGCCCCTTCTGGGGGCACGCTGACCGGTGGCGCGCATCTTTTTACCCAAGGGACACCGGCTGTGCGTGAGCAGTATCAGGGGCATATCGCATCGGTGGCGTTCTCGCCAACCGTGGGGACGATGATCGGGCTTGGGTTTTTGAAAAACGGGCCCGCGCGTTTGGGCGAGACGGTGCGTGTGGTGGATCACATGCGGGGCATAGACAGCCTTGCAGAAGTCTGCAGGCCCGTTTTTGTAGACCCCAACGGAGGGCGGGCCCGTGCCTGATCTGGTGGCCAAAACGCCGATGGCTTCTTGGGACCCTGTCACTATTGGCGCGGCGTCAGTGGCAGAGATCTCGCCCGGGCCCATGGCCTCATTGTCGGCCTTCGGCCACGCTTCGGCACTTGCGGCCGCACTCGAAGATGCCCATGGGCTCGCTTGGCCGGCACCGGGCCAGTCGCGGGTTGCCGGTGATGTGAGGTGCATATGGTTTGGTTTGCGCGACGTTTTGCTGATGGGCACCTTCCCTGATGCGGCGCTGTCGCGCCACGGTGCGGTGGTGGATCAGTCCGACGCCTGGGCGGTGGTCTCGCTTTCGGGAAGCAGCGCCGTGGACGTTTTGGCGCGACTTGTGCCGATCGATTTGCGCGACAGTGCTTTTGGCGTCGATGCCACGGCGCGCACGCAGCTTGGCCACATGCAGTGCTCGATCACCAAGCTTCGTACCGATTGCTTCATGATCATGGTGTTCCGCTCGATGGCGGGCACGCTCTATCACGATCTCACCGACGCTATGGCGGGCGTTGCCGCCCGCGGGTAGAGTGCGACACATACCGCCGTTTTTGAGGGAATCGCCAGATGATGCACCGGATTTTGCGAGCCTCGCTCGTCATCGCAGTCGTATTTGCATCGCCCGTGGTGGCGCAGGCCGATAGAGATGCAGAATGCGCGCTGCAGGGCGATCTTTTTCGACTGATCCAGCAAGCACGTTTGGACGGGGTGCGCGTGGGGCAAGTGCCCGCTGCCGTGGCCGAGGCGCGGCCACAGTATTCCGAGAAACTCTTGGCGACGGTGCCGCAGCTTGCAAACTATGTCTACGCAGAGTTCACAAAGCGGCAGTTGCGCAACCTCGACCTGGGTGAGCAAACGCGTCAGCAGTGTGTGGCAAACTGGGATCAGATCCAAGCGATGCGTGACGCCGTTCAAAACTAGACAGGCGGCCCCGGCACCCAATATACAACATTATGAGCCTCCCCCCTGGATTCTTGGATGAATTGCGCAGCCGGACGAGCTTGTCCTCTGTTGCGGGCCGCAAAGTCGTTTGGGACGCGCGCAAATCCAACCAAGGCAAGGGTGACATGTGGTCCCCCTGTCCGTTCCACCAGGAAAAGACAGCGAGCTTCCATGTGGATGACCGCAAAGGCTTTTACTATTGCTTTGGCTGTCACGCCAAAGGCGACGCGATAAGCTTTGTGCGCGAGACGGAAAATGTGGGCTTCATGGAGGCGGTGGAAATCCTAGCGCGCGAAGCCGGGATGAACATGCCCGAAAGCGATCCGCGCGCGCAGGAAAAGGCGGATCATCGCGCGGAACTCGTTGAGGTGATGGAACTGGCCGTGCGGTGGTTTCGGTTGCAACTGCGCACTCAAGCTGGGCAAGCCGCGCGCCGCTACCTCAACACGCGCGGTCTGAGCGAGGAGGCGCAGGCCCATTGGGGGATCGGTTTCGCCCCAGATGCGTGGCAAGGCCTTTGGGATGCCCTGAAGGGTAAGGGTGTCGCGGATGAGAAAATTCTGGCTGCTGGGCTTGCGAAGCCTTCCACCAAAGGGGGCAAACCCTACGACACCTTTCGCGGGCGCATCATGTTTCCGATACGAGATGCGCGCGGCAAAACGATTGCATTTGGCGGGCGGGCCATGGATCCAAACGATCAGGCGAAGTATCTGAATTCACCTGAAACCGCGCTTTTTGACAAAGGCCGCAATCTTTACAATGTGAAAGAGGCCCGCGCGGCGGCAGGCAAAGGGCAGCCGCTTTTGGTCGCCGAAGGATATATGGATGTGATTGCGCTGCATGGGGCAGGCTTTGAGGCTGCGGTGGCACCGCTCGGCACGGCGATCACAGAAAATCAGCTGCAGATGCTGTGGCGCATCGACGCGGAACCGATCATCACTCTGGATGGTGACACCGCCGGTCAACGCGCTGCTCTGCGTCTGATAGACTTGGCTTTGCCGCTCCTTGAAGCAGGCAAATCTCTGCGGTTTTGTATGATGCCTGAAGGCCAAGATCCGGATGATTTGCTCAAATCAGGCGGGCGCGCGGCTCTTGAGGGGCTGCTGGCGCAGGCGGTGCCGATGGTGCAGCTCTTGTGGCAGCGTGAAAAGCACGGACGGGTCTTTGACAGCCCCGAACGGAAAGCAGCCCTCGACAAAGCGCTGCGCGAAAAGATCAAACTGATCCAAGATCCGGCGCTCAGACGCCTTTATGGGCAGGAAATCAAAGACCTAAGATGGGAGCTTTTCCGAAAAGCACCCGGTGACAGCGGGTCGCGCAAACCGCGGGCGCGCGCGCCGCAAGGGCCCACGGATACTGCAAAATCCTCCGTTCTGGCCGTGGCGCAGGATGCGCGGGCGACGGAGTCTATGCGTGAGGCTGTGGTTCTGGCAGCCTGTCTCACCTGCCCCAGCGTCGTGTCAGAGTTCGAGGACGGATTGGAGGCGATGTCTTGCACCGACCCCACGCATAAGTCTCTGCGCCACGTCATCCTGCGTGATGCAGCGTCAGGTGCGGAAGTGTTGCGTGAAAAAGTTGTCAGCGTACTGGGCGCGGACACGCTTGAAATCTTCCTGACGCAGCGCCATCTCGCGGTAACACCATGTTTTCGCAATCCTGCTGATGGAGAATTGATGCGTCTTACGGTTGCAGAAGAATTGGCGAAGTTGGAAGCGGCGCGCGGGTTGGGTGCGGAGATTGCAGAGGCGTTGGAGGATGTGGCAACGCTTCCCGATGAAACGGTCACATGGCGTTTGTCTGAAGCAGCGCGCGCCGCGGAACGGGCGCAGCGCGCTGGACAGGAAGACAAAGTGGAATATCTCACCGAAGATAATGGAGCCCTTATTCGGAAAGAGGATCGCAGCGCTTGGGACAACCTGCTGGGAACCATTGATTTTAACAAACCGAAAAGTCGGCGCTGATCACGCGTGACCTTTTGGCAGGTACTTTAGGAAAAGTCAGGAGAGCGGGTTTAAGAATCACCACAAACCACGCATGATTCGAACCGAATCGCCTCGAAACTGATTCGCGCGACCGCGCTGAAGGGACACAACATGGCCGCCAAAGATACAAACGAAGACGTAAAGCGCGATGACGCCGATGGCGGACACTCGCTGGATATGTCTCAAGCCGCCGTTAAAAAGATGATTTCTGAGGCCCGCGAGCGGGGCTATATTACGTATGGCCAACTCAACACGGTGCTGCCTCCGGATCAAGTTGGATCTGAGCAAATCGAAGATGTGATGTCGATGCTTTCTGAGATGGGCATTAACATCATTGAAGACGAGGACGCAGAAGAGGAAGAGGCGAAGGGGTCCACTGAACTGACGACGACGGAGAGCAACAAGGAAGTTGCACTGTCGTCCGGTACAACCGAAAAGCTTGATCGCACCGACGATCCGGTGCGGATGTATCTGCGCGAGATGGGCTCGGTTGAGCTTTTGTCGCGTGAGGGCGAGATCGCCATCGCCAAGCGGATCGAGGCCGGGCGCAACACCATGATTGCTGGGCTTTGTGAGAGTCCGCTGACGTTTCAGGCGATCACCATTTGGCGCGACGAATTGCTGTCTGAAGACATTCTTTTGCGAGACGTGATTGATCTGGAAGCCACCTTTGGCAACCAGATGGAGGGTGATGAGACGACGCCGGTTGTGCCTGCAGCCGGTGCCTCAACCCCTGAGGCCAAAAGCCCAGAGGCTGAGCAAGAGCTCGACGCGGACGGCAATCCCATCGCTGTCGATGACGACGATGATGAGGATGATCAAGCCAACATGTCATTGGCCGCGATGGAGGCCGCGCTAAAACCACAGGTGCTTGAGGCGCTGGACATGATCGCAGATGATTATGCCAAGCTGAGTGAGATGCAGGACAGCCGCATCTCCGCGACGCTGAACGAAGATGGCAGCTTTACCGAAAAGCAAGAAGCGACCTATCAGAAACTGCGCGCGGAAATTGTGTTACTGGTGAATGACTTGCACTTGCATAACAACCGCATTGAAGCGTTGATTGACCAGCTCTACGGCATCAACCGGCGGATCATGCAGATCGACAGTTCGATGGTAAAGCTCGCGGATCAGGCGCGGATCAATCGGAGAGAATTCGTCGAAGCCTATCGCGGCTACGAACTTGATCCAAATTGGTTGGAGCGCATGGCCGAAAAGCCCGGCCGCGGTTGGCAGATGTTCATTGAGCGGTCCACCGAAAAAGTCGAGGATCTGCGCGCCGACATGGCGCAAGTCGGTCAATACGTCGGGCTGGACATTCCGGAGTTTCGCCGCATCGTTCAGCAGGTGCAAAAAGGTGAGAAAGAGGCCCGCCAAGCCAAGAAAGAGATGGTCGAAGCCAACCTGCGCTTGGTGATTTCGATCGCCAAAAAGTACACGAACCGCGGCCTGCAATTCCTTGATCTCATTCAAGAAGGTAACATTGGTTTGATGAAGGCGGTCGATAAGTTTGAGTACCGCCGTGGTTACAAATTCTCCACCTACGCGACCTGGTGGATCCGGCAGGCCATCACGAGGTCCATCGCGGACCAGGCCCGTACGATCCGAATTCCGGTGCACATGATCGAGACGATCAACAAGTTGGTGCGCACCGGGCGCCAGATGCTCCATGAAATTGGTCGAGAGCCCACGCCCGAAGAGTTGGCCGAAAAGCTGCAGATGCCGCTTGAGAAAGTGCGCAAGGTCATGAAGATCGCCAAGGAGCCGATCTCGTTGGAGACGCCCATCGGCGACGAGGAAGACAGCCAACTGGGTGATTTCATTGAGGACAAAAACGCTGTTCTGCCTTTGGATAGCGCCATCCAAGAGAACCTCAAAGAGACCACTACCCGCGTGCTCGCCTCATTGACCCCGCGGGAAGAGCGGGTGCTGCGGATGCGGTTCGGCATCGGGATGAATACCGATCATACGCTCGAAGAGGTGGGTCAGCAGTTCAGCGTCACGCGCGAACGCATCCGCCAGATCGAGGCCAAAGCACTGCGGAAACTGAAGCACCCAAGTCGGTCACGCAAGCTGCGTTCGTTTCTCGACCAGTAGCGATCCGGCGCTCACGCGGGCCGCTGATACACGCACGCTTGATCAAACGGGCGCTGCATATCAAGCTTCGTTGTGCTATCCTGTGAACGCTGGGAGCAAGACGCGCACGCCCATGTGATTATTTATCTTATCTCTCGGCAAATTTTGAAAGCAAAAGAGGTGATTTTATGAGACTTAAACTACTCGCACTTTTATGCGCAACTGTGCCTACTTTGGCCGCCGCGCAGAGCTTCAAGGCGATCAATCGCCTCGACGTCATCCCTTTGGGATCAGGCAACTTCGAAGTTATCGAAGCCTACGGCGAGGGTGCACGCGGCATGTGGTGCGCCGCGGCTGACTATGCGATGGCGATCAGTCCGGCAAACGGGCAACGCCTTTATGTTCAATCGGCACGCGCCCCGTCTCTGACGCGTAACGGCCGGAAAGGTGCCGTGTTCACCACGAACCGCGACAATCTCAGCGTGGCCCCTTCAAGGTCCGTGACCGTCTCGGTCGAAGTGGTGGGGCAGGGGCTGCCGCTGCACCACGCGATACAGTTTTGTCGCGAGTCTGACCGCGACGGCTTCATCATTATCCCCGGTCAAGGATAACCAAGCGGGGCGCGCGGAAACCCTTCGCGCGCCCTTGCGACACCTGCCGGGCGCTCTACCCTTTCTTATCGTAAGCTTCGATGAGTAAGAGGGCGTGTCATGAAACATATCTTCAGTATTGCGGCGAGTTGTCTGTTTGCTCTCAGCGTTGAGGCCGCGACGCTCGGCGAAGAAGACCGGATTGAGATAAATCGCCTCAATGCAACCGATTTTGAGGTGATTGAGGGGCGGAACTTTGGTGCGGCCGAATTTTGGTGTGGGGCGGCCACTTTTGTAGAGCGGCGCAACCAACTCTCTGAACTCACACAGATTTACGTGAAACGCCCCGAAGGGCCAAGCCTAACGGCGCGAGGACAAGACGGCGTGGTTTTTACGACTGATGCCGCAGGTCTGCCTCGGGTCGGACAAACCTACAGCGTCACGGTTGACCAACCGGGGGCAAGCTTGAAATCTGTGCAAGCGCGGCGCTTTTGCCGCGACGCTTTCACCCGTTCCACGAAGTGACGCAGACGACGTTCATCGTCTCCACAGCCGGCCCCGCGCTCTACGAGGTGACCCGAGAAGTGGCGAACTGGACCCGGGACTTTCGCGACGGCCTCTTGACCCTGATGATCCGGCATACCTCGGCGTCACTGCTCATCCAGGAAAACGCGGATCCAGATGTGCAAGCGGATCTTCACGCGTTCTATCACCAACTTGTGCCACCTACCACGGCACCCGAAATGTCCTATCTTCGCCACCGGGCAGAAGGGCCGGATGATATGCCCGCGCACATAAAAGCAGCGATGCTGCCGATCAGCCTCTCCATCCCGGTGATACAAGGGTGCCTGCGCCTAGGAACGTGGCAGGGGATCTATGTTTTTGAGCATCGCACCGCCCCGCATCGGCGTGAGATTGCGGCCCATTTTGCACCGTCATAGACGCTTTGTTGTATATGCGCCGCTATATCTTGCGCAGAATTTCCACCCTACCCAAAACTTCGCGGCTCTCCTATAGTGCTATGCGATAGGGGTCCTGCCTCTACCAAGTGTTGCTGGCTGAAGAGGAAGCGCCTATGCGGTGCCCGTTTTGCGGAAATGTTGATACGCAGGTCAAGGACTCGCGTCCTGCGGAGGATCATGTTGCGATACGGCGGCGGCGATTTTGTGCTGCCTGTGGCGGCCGCTTCACCACCTATGAGCGCGTGCAGCTGCGTGATCTTGTGGTGATCAAATCCTCTGGCAAGCGCGAGGATTTTGATCGCGACAAGCTTGAGCGCTCGATCAGGATTTCGATGCAGAAGCGGCCCATCGATCCTGAGCGCATTGACCAGATGATCAGCGGGCTGGTCCGCCGTCTTGAGAGCATGGGGGACACTGACATTCAATCCAAGCTCATTGGTGAGATCGTGATGGAAGCGCTGGCCCGCATCGACACGGTGGCTTACGTCCGGTTTGCAAGCGTTTACAAGAACTTCCAGGCAGCGGATGATTTCGACAAGTTCGTTCAAGAGCTCCGCCCAGAGCAGACCAAAGACGAGTGACCGACAGCCGCTTTATGGCGTTGGCGTTGAGCTTGGGACGGCGCGGGCAAGGGCAGGTTTGGCCCAACCCGGCGGTTGGTTGCGTTGTGGTGAACGAGGGCATAATCGTTGGGCGGGGTTGGACCCAACCGACGGGCCGGCCGCATGCAGAAACCGAAGCGCTGCATCAAGCGGGATCAAAAGCGCGGGGTGCCACCGTTTATGTGACGCTTGAGCCCTGCGCGCATCACGGCAAGACACCCCCCTGCGCAGACGCGCTGATCGCGGCAGGCGTCTCTCGCGTGGTGGTGGCGATCACCGACAATGATGCCCGGGTCAACGGCAAGGGTCTGGAGCTGTTACGGGCCGCTGGTATTGAGGTCACTTTGGGCGTTGGAGCGGCCCAGGCGCAACGCGATCATGCTGGCTTTTTCAGCCGAAATGAATCGGGGCGGCCTTGGCTCACGCTCAAGCTGGCCAACTCGTTTGACGGCCGGATCGCCACCGGTACCGGGGAAAGCCAGTGGATCACCGGCCCCTCTGCGCGGCGCGTTGTGCACGCGCTGAGGTTGCAACACGACGCCGTGATGGTGGGCGCCGGGACGGCACGCCAGGATGATCCCACCCTTACCGTGCGACAGATGGGCGCGGTACGCCAACCGCTTCGCGTTGTTTTGTCCCGCCGTTTGGATGTTCCGCTGCTCGGCAAATTGGCGCGGACGGCGCAGGAGTTTCCGGTTCTGATCTGCCACGGGCCAGATGCAGATCCCGTTTTGCAGCGCACTTGGCGCGACCTTGGCGCGACGCTTTTGCCTTGCGCTGTGCGCGGCGCGCAGCTTGATCCAATTGACGCTTTGCAGCAGCTCGGCGCACATGGATTGACGCGCATATTTTGTGAAGGCGGCGGTGCGCTGGCCGCCTCCCTCATAGCCGCGGATCTGGTAGACGAGCTCATTGGCTTCACTGCGGGTTTGGTGATCGGCGCAGAGGGCCTGCCGGGTATCGGGGCGATGGGGCTCTCGCAGCTCGCTCATGCGCAGAGATATCGATTGCAAGAGTCTCGCGCGGTGCATCCTGATGTCATGCACCGCTGGATCCGGGGCTAGCGTCAGTCTGCAGTCAACTCACAGCACCGGCTGAAAGATGCTGGATGCTGCTTCGTGACACCTCCAAATGCCTCAGCGCCGCCAAAGTCCGGCTTGGCTGGCAAAGAGCCCCTGTAGTTTTGAGAGCAGGCGAAGACTTGGCCCGCCCGCCTGCACCTGATCTGCCGCCAGTCGCGCGACGGTGACTTCCACCGGGCAGGGCAAGCCCGTGACCGGGTCGACATAGCGCGGATAATCGATCAGCGCGGCATGCACGAGGCCCTCGACGGTCGGCAGCGCCCTTCGGCGGGGAGGCACGTCGCATCGGTCATCGGTGAGGCCCCAACCGGCATAAAACGGTGCGCCGAAGGTTGTCACCGGGATCCCGCGCAAGAGGGCTTCAAAGCCCATGAGAGAAGTCATGGTCCAAACGGCTTGAACTTCATCCAAAAGCGCGGGCGGGGCCACGCCTGACGCGACAAAATCCGCCTTAGACGTATCTATGTCACCGCCGCGCAGCCTCTGCTCGACATCGGGGTGGGGTTTGTAGATCACCACAGCTTCAGGGTTTTCCCGCCGGGCAATTTCAAGAAGGGCAGCGTTGGTTTGAACGGTGCGCGTGCCAAGCCGGATAGAGGCATCGTCCTCAACTTGACCAACAACCAAGATTCTGTGCCCTTCGGGCAAGGGGGAGGGTGCAGCGCCGATGTTGTATTTGGATAATCCTTGCCCGATGAGCGTGCGGATCAGTCGGGACGCGCGCTCTTGCTGATCGGGTCGCAGCTTGGCGCGCGCTTCGATCCATCGTTCCAAACGGCTTGGGCGTGCCGGGTCGTAGTAGATCCCCAGATCGTCGTTGACCAGCGACAGCGCCGGTGTCAGCGTGGCACCGAGCCCCTTTGAGCGCAGAAAACCGTCTTCGACGCGGATCGCATCACCTTGGCCGACGGTGGCTTTGCTGGCCCAGACCATCCAAGGTCGGCCCGACTGGCGAACCGCAGCGGGGGTTTCTTCGAAGATCATGCGCCGGTGTTGGCCGAAGAAGCCTTGCAGCGATTTGCGTTTCCAAAGCCGCATGCCTGATGCGGTCCATCCTTTGTGATCCTCGCGCCAGCATCGCGCGTCTGCGGCATGCGCCTCCAACGCGTCCTCGAGCGTGGCCAGGCGATCATGATAGGGGCAGTACCAAGAGGGATAGAGCATCATCGCCCCCGCAAAGAGCTGCGGCCGTGTCAGCCGGCGATGCCGTCGCTGAACCGGGTATTCGTCCTCTGTCAGGCCCCATCCTGCGTAGAAAGGCTGGCCAAAGACACGGGGCTTGTGACCGGCAAAGATTGCTTCAAAGCCCATTTGAGATGAAACAGTGTAGACTCCGACTGCCCCCTCCAAGAGGGCCCAGGGGCTGATTTCATCGGTCAAAATTGAGACCCGCTCATTCGTGTCGCTAGGGCCGTAATAGCCCGCGCGATGGCCAAGCACGGTTTCTGGGTGAGCTTTGATGAGTACGGGGCAGCCAGGGTGCTCTTGTTGTGCAAAGACCAGCATTTCCAAGAAGCGATTGCGGTCTGCGCCGCAGGCTGTCACCGCCGCATCACCGAGCGTTTGGTCAATCACCAAGACGTAGCCCGGCGGCGGCGCGGCGATCTGAGGATCAAAGGCGGTGTACTTGCTCAGATGCGCTTCTATTAGCCGCGCGGCAGCCCCGCGGGCGCGGTTCAGGAGGGCGGTGTCATCCAGGGGATGCGTGGCCAGAATGTCTTCGAGATCGGAAGGGTGCTTGGGATCGAAATGCAGCCCCTTGCGGTCGATCAAGAGCCCAAGCGGCGCGCCGCCCACACGACCCGGGTAGAGTGACCGCAGAAAGGCGTCCTCTACACGCACCAGCGGCACGTCATACTTTTCCGCCATTGCAACGCCCCGATGGGCCGTGCCTGCATTGCCCCAAACGGCAATCGCATCGCCCTCCTTGGGGCGGCCCAGATGCAAGCGATAGCCCGCCAATCGCAGAATACGGCGCACGCGCCGTTGGGTTAAAAATCCGCCGTTGTAAATGAAAAGCCGCTGGTCTTTTTTCGGACCAGCGGCAGGAGTATCGTAGATTTCCGGCCCAAGCGCCACGCGGTGCTAGTCGCCCGCCAAGGTGGTCAGACTTGCCGCTGAAGTGGCGGTGCCGGTGATGGCTGAGATGAGCCTCGACCACTGGGTGAAAGGTGCCTCGGTCACGTAGAGTGTGTCGCCATCCCGGATGGCGAAGTCGCGCGCGCGGAACATCCCGGTTGGCTCTGTCAGATCAAGCACATAGACCATGCGCTGTGCCCCGATGAGATCGTCGCGTCCCAAGACTTGAGCTGCGACCTCCTGCGGTTCATTGCGGAAAACAAAGACACCGGTGGCATCTGCGGTACTGGGGTTGAGGCCGCCGACCTGCGCAATGCCCTCGATGGCCGAGATGGTCTGCGCTTCGAAGGGCACCTGCGCCTGGCTGCCAGTGGCCCCCAGAGCAGTGAAGGTGCGCGTGTCACCTTCGACCAGGATCTTGTCTCCGCCCCGCAGCGCAATGTCGAGTTCTGGGTTATCGTAGAGATCCTGCAGCCAAATTCGACCCCGGTGGTGGCCGCGGATCACCGTCACCTGAGCGATCTCAGGTTCAATTGTCACGCCCCCCGCAGCAGCCAGCATGGTCGCGAGCGTGCGGGTGGGGCGCTCGATGGGGAAAACACCCTGTCCAACTGCCCCGATCAAGGAAACGGTTGAGCCATCGCCCGAGGCGCGGCGGACCTCGACCTGAGGATCAGGCGTTTGTTCGCCGAGGCGATTGGTGATGATCCGGCGCACAGCCTCCGGCGAATTTCCTGCAGCGCGGATGCGCCCCGCATAGGGGATGAAGATAAAGCCGGAGCCGTCAACCTGAACCTCAGAGAGCACGGTCCCTGCCGCCCCCTCAGCTCCGCCCAGGAGCGGGTCATCGACATTCTCGTAGATTGTGATGCCCAAAACGTCGCCTGCACGGATCGTATCAGAGCCTAGGATGGCGGCGTTCTTGAACGCGTCCGAGAAGCCGAGCGCGGGGGCCACCGCCGTCGCGCGCGTCACCCTATCATTTACGGCCACCACGAAAGCGTCACCTTCCTTTTGCACGGAGCTTGCAAAGATCTGACGCTTGTTCGGGCCGACATGGGGCAATCCACAAGCGGCGATGACGGCGCACGCCGCTAAAGCTGCGATGGGGCGCACCCACCGATTGGTGTAGGGTTTCACTGCTCGGTCTCCTCGACCTATTCAACTCTGCCTCAGAATTCGCCATTTTTCGGCGTAATTGAGTAAGGCGTAGCGTGAAGAAACCTGGAAATCCAGCCCTGGCACTGGTTCGGGTCACGTGACAAGACGCAACTGTTGCCGAGGTGCCGCTGTGCCAGCGGAGAAGGCATCGTAGGGATCTGCGTCATCCAGCATCATGTCAATGACGTGACGAAAGAGCTGGCGACGCCCGCGCGCCGCGTAAAACCCGCCCGGCACCTGTGATGTCTCGAGAAGATAACGGCGGTACTCGCGGTAGGCTTTGGTATCTGGTCGCGCGGGGGCGGCGAAAAACTGGCTCACGGCTTGGCTCGAAACGAACTCGGGCTTGGCATAGACCGCCGCGCCAAAGGTCTTCAGCGGGATCCCGCGCCAGAGCACCTGCTGCCCCGACGTTGAATTGGCCGTGACAGCGCTGCGCGCCTCATCCAAGAGTTTGGCCAATTTTCCGCCGCGCACAAAATGCACACGGTCCGCAATCCCCGCGGCCTGGGCATGGCCGCGTAAGAGCCGACGCAGGGGCACGCGTCCATCCTCCAAGGGGTGGGCTTTAATCACCAGGTGGTGGTGGGCCGGTGCACCTTGGGCAAAGCCGCGAATGACCTCGGCCAGGAAATCACCGGTCGAGCCAAAGGGTGTGTGGGCCGCAAAGGCGCTGTCATGCTCAAGTTGCAGCAGCGCGAGGTGATAGGGAAATCCACCCCGGCGGATGCGGCGGGTCGCCCACAGGCGGTCGAGCGCCAAAAATGGCATCAGCAACAGCCGCTTGAGGTAGAGCTTGAATTCTGCCGAAACAGGCAGGGCACGGTGCGAGGGCATCTGCCGGTAGCGCCTGTTCATCAAAAGGACAAAGCCGTGATAGAGCGCGCCGTAAAAGATGTGATGGCGCATGTCACCCCAATGGCCCGGTGGCAGCGCCGTCTCGAAATCTGATTGTGCCAGAGCCGCCTGCATGTCCGACACATCCATCTGCATGAGGCGCGAATTCCCGTTGCTGCCGTCCCGTTCGTAGGTGATCCAGTAGGGCCGCAAGTAGCCTTCTTCAAAGACATGCACGGTGATCCCCCGCGCCTTCGCCAGTTTGATGGCCTGTGCGTGATGCGGTCGGCTATCACCGTAAATCACTAGATCGGTGACGTGCTTATCAGACAAGATGTCACCGAATGTACCTGGCCAAGTCGCGCTTGTGCCTCGGTAAGCGATGTAATCCTGGTGATCGCGCCAAAAGGCCCTGTCGCCTGCATTAAAGCCCACGCGCCAGACGGCCGCGCCTGTCTTGCGCAACATCGCGCCCAGCCCAGCAAAGAAAGGGCCATGCGGCCCTTGCAAGAACAAAAAGACGCGGTTGCGCGGTCGGTGTGCCATCATAACCTGGAGTTTATGACATTTAGGGTTAACAGAAAAATACCGCCGTCGATCGAAAAGCGGCACCCCACCGTTGCCCCAAAGGCCCAGGACAGCTACGTGCCGTCTAAAGACTGCGGGAGATCGATATGTTCACAGGCATCATCACCGATGTGGGTCGGGTCACATCGCTTAAGCAGGAGGGCGATCTGCGCGCCCGCATTGCCACAGGGTACGACACGGCGCGCATCGACCGGGGCGCCTCCATCGCCAGCGATGGCGTATGTTTGACGGTCGTGGATCTGGGCACCGACTGGTACGAGGTTCAGGTGAGCGCGGAAACAGTTTCACTCACCAACCTCAGCGATTGGACAGAGGGTCGGCGGGTAAACCTGGAACGCGCGTTGAAAGTTGGCGACGAGTTGGGCGGGCACATCGTTTCGGGGCATGTGGACGGCGTGGCCCAAGTGGTTGAGATGCGGGACGACGGGGACAGCACCCGCGTCACGCTGCGGGCCCCACAGGATTTGGCGAAGTTTATCGCGCCCAAGGGATCCGTTGCCCTGAATGGCACATCTCTCACAGTCAATGCGGTGGACGGATGTGATTTTGGCATCAACTTCATTCCGCATACGAAATCGGTGACAACTTGGGGTGATGTGGCGGTAGGAGACCGCGTGAATTTGGAGATCGACACGCTCGCCCGGTACGTCGCGCGGCTTGCAGAAATGTCCTGAGCGGCCGGCATTTCCGCGACCCTGGGCGCATCTCGCGCGCTCGGGTGTCGGCCCGTTCCGTGGCGGCGCGCTGGTCAAGGGCGTGGCACTGCGGTATCAGCAGCGCAGGAGGCGCTAGCGATGAATTTTGAGACACCTGGACCCGTTGAGGCTGAGCTGTCTTCGGCAATCTCTCCCATTGAGGAGATCATTGAAGAGGCCCGCGCCGGGCGCATGTACATCCTCGTGGATCATGAAGATCGGGAGAATGAGGGGGATCTCGTCATCCCGGCTGAATTTGCGGATGCGGCTGCGATCAACTTCATGGCGACCCATGGCCGCGGTCTGATTTGTCTGCCGCTCACCGAAGAGCGCATCGACACGCTGGGCTTGCCGATGATGTCGATGCATAACTCATCGCGGCATGAAACCGCATTCACCGTGAGCATTGAGGCGCGGGAGGGCGTGACCACTGGCATTTCGGCGGCGGACCGGGCGCTAACGGTGGGCGTTGCGATCAGCTCTCAGGCGGGTGCCGCTGACATTGCCACGCCGGGGCATGTCTTTCCGCTGCGGGCGCGCGATGGCGGCGTGCTCGTGCGTGCGGGCCACACGGAGGCTGCGGTCGACATCAGCCGCCTCGCCGGGCTGCACCCCTCCGGTGTGATTTGCGAAATCATGAAAGAAGACGGCACCATGGCGCGGCTGCCGGATCTCGTGGATTTTGCGAAAGAACATGGGATGAAGATTGGCACGATCAGCGATCTGATTGCTTACCGAACCACCCACGATAACCTTTTGGTGGAGCGTGACCGGCGTCCTGTCACCTCCGCCTATGGGGGCGATTGGGAGATGCGGGTTTTCTCCGATCAGATCACCGGCACCGATCACGTCGTGCTGGTCAAAGGCGACATCAGAGGCCCGGCACCGGTGCTTGTGCGCACCCATGCCATCAATGCACTGGAAGACATCCTCGGACTTGGGCCGAGCCCAGCCAACGAACTGCCCCGCGCGATGGAACTGATCGCCGAAGAGGGGCGGGGGGCGGTGGTGCTCTTTCGGGATCCCTATCCGCGCTTGCGGCTTGAATCGGAGGAGGATCTGCCGCGCACCGTGAAAAACACGGGGCTCGGATCGCAGATTTTATCAAGCCTGGGCCTTCAGAAACTCATCCTGCTCACGGATAACCCGGAGACGCGGTACTTGGGTCTTGACGCCTACGGGATTGAGATTGTCGGGACCCGTCCCATCACGGAGGAAGAATAGATGGCAGTGAGCACCCAAGAAGAAGGCCTCGCGCGGCCGTCTTTTGATAAGTCGGTGAAGATTCTCATCGTGATCTCGCCTTATTATCGGACCATCGCTGACGATCTGCTGTCCGGGGCCAAGGCGGAATTGGAGGCAGCGGGGGCCACTTATGAGGTCGTTGAGATGCCCGGTGCCTTAGAGATCCCCACCGCGATCGGCATCAGTGACCGGGCCAGCAACTTTGACGGCTACGTCGCTCTTGGCTGCGTGATCCGAGGAGAGACCACGCACTACGAGACTGTCTGCAATGACAGTTCGCGCGGGTTACAGATGTTGGGCCTGGGCGGGCTTTGCATCGGCAACGGTATCCTGACGGTTGAAAATCACGCGCAGGCTGCCGTTCGCGCCGACCCTGCGGGGCAGAACAAGGGGGGTGGTGCCGCCGCGGCGGCCTTGCACCTGATCGCTCTGGCGCGGCGCTGGTCCGAAAAACGCAAGGGCATCGGCTTTCGCCCCCTGGGTCAAGACACGCTGATGGCCGGTGATCCCGGTCGCGACGCAATTGGCTGAAGAAAATGCGATGACAGCGCCCGTTTCCGGCAACCAAAAGCGCAAAATGAAGTCAGCGGCGCGGCTCTATGCCGTGCAGGCACTGTTTCAGATGGAGGCTTCTGGCCAGGGCGTTGACGCTGTCCGGCGCGAGTTTCTCGATCACCGGTTCGGGGCCGTTTACGAAGGTGTTGAGCTTCTTGAGGGAGATGTCGCGCATTTCGACATGATTTTGGACGTTGCGCAGAGCGCGCAAGCTGCCATTGACCAGATGACTGACCGCGCCTTGGTTGCCAAATGGCCCATCGCGCGCATAGATCCGACGCTCAGAGCGCTTTTCCGTGCGGCCGGTGCGGAACTCAGGGGCGACGAGGTGCCGCCAAGAGTTGTGATCAAGGAGTATGTCGATCTGGCCGCTGCCTTCTTTCCCGATGGTAAAGAGGCACGCTTTACCAATGCGGTGCTTGATCACATGGCGCGGGAGGCGCGCCCGGAGGGTTTTGAGCCAGGATTTTAGGCAGAAGCGCTATTTGTCTCTCTCACGTTAATGTTTGTTTCCAACGTTTTCCTTTACAGACAGGTGCTGCAGAGCTAATTGGTTAATCGTGGGGGCAGCTTTCTAGGGTCGTGTGATGACGAAGCTGCTAAAACAACTTTCGCGACTTTCCCCGAACTCTTCTGGGGAAAATCAGACAAAGGACGCTGACGAGACGCTAACGCGCGAAGAGCTTCAGGCTCTTTTTGCCAGTGACTTAAGTCGCAAGGTGGCCAACTCAACAAATTGAACTGTCCTAGAGTGGCCCTCGCGGGTGTGGCGGGACCACCGCTGCCGGTCAGTTTTTACTCCCGAGGACCTGTATATACAGGTGGGCACCGGGTAACCGAACCAGGGCTCGGACAGAGCCAGCTCCCTCGGATTTGCTTAAGGCCACTGGAATGTAACGTCTCACGCACAGGGCAGAACCCCGCCACGCGCTAGAGGTAGGATGCTTTGGGGCAAAGGACAAGGGTGACCGATCGCGCCAGTACCGCGCACAGCGCCGCACTCACATCAGCCAACGGCCCACGAAACAACCGCTTTTTCGGGCCACCCCCTGCGCCCGTCGCCAGGGCTGCTTTCAGGTATCTCTTGCGTTTGTTCACGAATTGTTCATAGATTGGGCAATGGACACGTCTCTTCAAACGCCAGCCCCAACTTTGCGCCATCCTGGGCAAGTGCTTGCCCGCGGCGTGGGGCGGCTGCTGGTCAGCCATGGGTTTGTCTGTGTTGAGGAGTTTGTCCCGTGTCGGGGCCTGCGCATCGATGTTGCGGCGCTTGGGCCCAAGGGCGAGATCTGGGTCGTTGAATGCAAATCGTCTCGCGCAGATTTCACCTCTGACAGCAAATGGGAGGGGTATCTGCCATGGGCGGACCGCTTTTTCTGGGCCGTTGATCAGGATTTCCCGACAGAGATCCTGCCGCATACCTCAGGCTTGATGATCGCGGATGGATACGGCGGGGAAATCATTCGCATGGGAGAGAAGACCAAACTGCCGGGCGCGCGGCGCAGAGCATTGCTGCAGAAGTTTGCGACGGTTGCTGCGCGGCGGCTGCAACACATGCGCGACCCAGACATCCTGCCCGACTGGGGGTAGTACGCGCGGGCATGTCTTGATCGGGATAGCGTGGAGGAGGGCGCGGGCACTATTTGCGTCTACCGCTCACACGGTTTGCAGCAGCCACGATCTCTTCCGCGATCTCTTTTGCCTCTTCGGGCGTAAAATCCATCGGGATTTCAATCTTCCCGGCCTCAACGAAAAGCCGCACCATCCCCTGATCCGTGGGACCAATCTGCAGATTGGCTGCGATGTCGCTTTCGTCGTTGATACCCATTGTGCTCTCCGTCCTGGCCGTCTACCGCTAGTCCGCCTGACCAGCAAAGACAAGTCGCAGGCGCCGTTCCAATTGCGTCCTGGCATCTGAACTTGCGTGCGTGTGAGGTGGCTTGGGCCTTGCAATCCATGGCCGTGCTGGGTATCTCAACTCGCGTGCCGCCTTAGCTCAGTTGGTTAGAGCGCTTGATTGTGGATCAAGAGGTCCCTGGTTCGAGACCAGGAGGTGGTACCACCCCACCTAAGGCAGATTGAAACCTGGCGCGAATGCGTTTTTGAGAGGTGAGCGGATCTACTCACCCAGGTCGATTTTGACTTTTTGCGCCAAAGCACCTGTGAGCCGGTCGTAGATCAGAATGTGATTGTCGGCCGTGACAACAGCGTACCAATCCGGCCCCTGCGTAAAAGCTTGTGCCCGGGTGCCGTCTGGTAAAACGATGATCTCGGGCAGCGCGGGCGGATCTTGGCTGAGACGCGTGACAAGCAGACCGACCACCAGTACAACGCCCACAATCATAACAACGGTAAGCAGCGTGACCAATCGGCGCAGCAGCCGAAGATGTGCAGGCTCACTGGGATTTTCCATGGCGTCCACCCGTCTCGTTACATTCACATTCGGGCCCAATCCGCCTCAGCGTCTTGATAAAGCGCTGGCCAGGGATGTGCCAGAGACCGCGTCGCTGTCGCGCACGCGGCTGATGCGGCTCATTGAAGAGGGTGCCGTTCTCGTCGGAGGCACCGTGAGCCATGACCCGCGCGCCCGCGTCAGTGCGGGGCAAAGCGTTGAAATCACTGTGCCTTTGGCCGCAGAAAGTGAGATTGTTGCCGAAGCGGTTCCGATTGCGATCATTTTTGAAGACACTGACCTCCTTGTGGTCAACAAGCCCCCCGGTATGGTTGTGCATCCAGCGCCCGGCACACCCAAGGGGACGCTTGTCAATGCGCTGATGGCGCATTGCGGGGCCGCGTTGTCGGGCGTTGGGGGGGTAAAGCGACCGGGTATCGTGCACCGCATCGACAAAGATACCAGCGGATTGCTGGTGGTCGCAAAGACCGATGTCGCGCATCACAAACTCGCCGCGCAGTTTGAGCGTCACAGTGTTGAGCGTGCCTATCAGGCGCTCTGCTACGGCGTGCCTGAGGCGAATGACCCACGGTTGCGAGGCGTGCGCGGTGCCGCTTTTGAGCCTGGCAACGTGCTCAAACTCACGACACAGCTTGCGCGACACCGCACCAACCGGCAAAGACAGGCCGTCGTATTTGAAGGGGGGCGGCACGCTGTCACCCGGGCGCGGGTCGAGGCGCGATTTGGGAACCCTGGCGTTCTTTCGCTTCTGACCTGTTGGTTGGAGACGGGGCGTACCCACCAGATCCGTGTTCACTTGGCGCATGCGGGTCATGGTTTGATTGGCGATCCCGTCTATGGAGGCAAACGCAAGCTTGCAAAGGGAGCGTTGTCCGCGCAGGCGGTGGATGCGGTTGCTGGCTTTAATCGGCAGGCGTTGCACGCGGCGACACTGGGTTTTCTACATCCGGTTACGGGGGAGGAGAAGCGCTTTGAAGCGCCCCTGCCGGAGGACATGTCAAACCTGCTTGAGCACCTCGGGGCCAAGCAGAGTAAGCCTGCGCAAAGGTAACGAAGCGTTCATCTTTATGTTGTCAGAGTTCACAAATGCGACGCTCTAAGGCTTGTACGCCAGCAAACTAGGCCCCATATGGATGTTAAGCGCGTAAACATTAACTGTTCGCGGGACTTCAGGGAAAGGACAAGATCATGGCCAATTACGCAAATTTGCCGGCCCCGACGCCAGAAGGTGGCCTGAACCGCTACATGCAGGAAATCCGCAAGTTTCCATTGCTGGAGCCAGAAGAAGAGTACATGCTCGCCAAACGTTGGGTTGAAGAGCAGGACACCGACGCGGCACACAAAATGGTGACATCGCATTTGCGATTGGCGGCAAAGATCGCGATGGGCTACCGCGGTTACGGCCTGCCGCAGTCTGAGGTGATCTCCGAGGCCAACGTTGGTCTGATGCAGGCCGTCAAACGGTTTGATCCCGAAAAAGGCTTCCGTCTTGCAACCTACGCGATGTGGTGGATCCGTGCGTCGATCCAAGAGTACATTCTGCGGTCATGGTCGCTCGTTAAGCTTGGCACCACATCCGGTCAGAAAAAGCTCTTCTTCAATCTGCGCAAAGCCAAAAACAAGATCGGTGCGCTGGAAGAGGGGGATCTGCGCCCTGAGAACGTTACCGCGATTGCCACGCAATTGGGGGTGACCGAAGAAGAGGTGATCTCCATGAACCGGCGCATGTCCGGCGGGGACGCATCGCTGAACGCGCAGGTCGGTACCGAAAGCGAAGGCACCATGCAGTGGCAGGATTGGCTTGAGGACGAGGACGCTGACCAGGCCGGTGACTACGCAGAACAAAACGAGCTTGAAACCCGGCGCGAAATGCTGACCGAGGCGATGGACGTTCTAAACGATCGCGAAAAGGACATTCTGAGCCAGCGTCGGCTTTCAGATGAGGTGATTACCCTCGAAGATCTCAGCGCGCAGTACAACGTCAGCCGAGAGCGTATCCGCCAAATCGAAGTGCGCGCTTTCGAGAAGCTTCAAAAGCGCATGCGCGAACTTGCGCGGGAAAAAGGGATGTTGGTCTCGGCTTAAAGCAACTCGCGGTATTCCTGAGACGCCCAACAGACATTTAGCAGCGCCGCCCCGTGGAGGCGGAACGGCGCTTTGAAACAGTGCCTGTGGCGTAGGTGCATTGTTCAGAGCGGTTTATCTTAGGTGTGGGGCGCGACACTTTAACGATAAAATCGCCGTCTCCTCTCACCCCGAAAACCGCCCCAGAAACGCTTGAGGCCTTGGGTTTTCTGTGTTTTCGGACGAAATCCCAGTCGTCGACTGAACAATCCGCCCCACGCGTCAGGGCAGCAAAACTGTGTCAATCGCGTGGATCACGCCGTTCGACGCCGCCACATCTGGGATGATCACGGTGGCCCCGTCAATCTTGACACCGTCCGTGCCGTTCACATGCAGTTGACTGCCCTCAACGGTGTTGAGGCGACCCTGTTGTCCGGCCAAGGCGGACGCGGGGTAGGTGCCGGGCACGACGTGGTATGTCAGAACTTGCACCAATTGATCTTTGTTCTCTGGCTTCAAGAGGTTGTCCACGGTCCCCGCTGGCAGAGCCGCAAAAGCGTCATTGGTTGGGGCAAAGACAGTGAACGGTCCCGGGCCAGATAGCGTGCCAGCCAAGTCAGCCGCAGTGACGGCCGCGACGAGCGTTGAGAAACTGTCGTTACCGGCGGCGACATCGACAATCGTCCCGGTGCCAGACCCCGTTGCACAACCTGCCAGCGCCAAGATACCGGCAGCCACTGTGGCTTTCAAAGCGTATCTACGGTCCATGTGAAAACTCCTTCATTCGTTTTTTCAAAGAAGTTACGCATGAGGTGCCATTTCGGTTTTCTATTTATCGAAAGTTGCGCAGATTTTTGCCAGAACGGTGCCGCTTGGGGCAATGCGGGTCAATCCTCCATGGCCTCAAGCTCATCAATGAAGCCTGATATCATTGAGAGCCCTTTGTCCCAGAACGCAGGATCGCTGGCATCAAGCCCAAACGGGGCCAAAAGCTCCTTGTGGTGCTTTGATCCACCGGCCTTGAGCATGTCGAAGTACTTCTCCTCAAAGCCTGGCTCTCCCTCTGCGTAGACCGCGTAGAGCGCGTTCACAAGGCCGTCGCCGAAAGCATAGGCATAGACATAAAAGGGCGAATGCACAAAGTGCGGGATGTAGGTCCAAAAGGTCTCGTACCCGTCCACAAACTCGAAAGCAGGCCCGAGGCTTTCACTTTGGACCGACATCCAAAGCGCATTGATGTCATCCGGGGTCAACTCTCCTGATCGGCGCGCGGCGTGCAGCTTGCACTCAAAGTCGTAAAAGGCGATCTGCCGCACAACAGTGTTGATCATGTCCTCAACCTTGCCCGCCAGCAGCACTTTGCGTGCGCTCGGCGTCTCGGCGGCATCGAGCATTTTGCGGAATGTAAGCATCTCACCAAACACACTCGCGGTTTCTGCCAGAGTGAGCGGCGTCGAAGAGAGCATCTCACCCTGACCAGCCGCGAGCACCTGATGCACGCCGTGCCCAAGCTCATGTGCCAAGGTCATGACGTCACGCGGCTTTCCAAGGTAGTTCAGCATCACGTAGGGGTGCACATTCGTCACTGTGGGGTGGGCAAACGCACCCGGGGCCTTCCCGGGCTTGACGGCGGCGTCGATCCAGCCGTCGCTGAAGAATGGTTTGGCCAGGTCCCCCATGCGGGGATCGAAGGCAGTGTAGGCGTCCATCACTGTCTCTTCTGCGGCCTTCCAGTCAATGACCCTGGGATCCTCCATGGGCAGCGGGGCATTGCGGTCCCAAACCTGCATCTTGTCGAGGCCAAGCCACTTGCGCTTGATCTCATAGTAGCGATGCGAGAGCTTTGAATAGGCTTCAACGACTGCGTTTCGCAGCGCTTCCACCACTTCGGGTTCGACCTGGTTGGAAAGGTGGCGGCCTGTTTGTGCCGTCTCCATCCCGCGCCAGCGGTCGATGATCTCTTTTTCCTTGGCCTGCGTGTTGTGGACACGCGCGAAGGTCTTGATATTGCCCTGAAACACATCCGCGAGGCTCCGCGCTGCCGCCGCGCGCTTGGTCCGGTCGGGATCGGTCAGCAAATTGAGTGTGCTCTCAATGCCCAGTGTCTCACCTGCGACCTCAAAGGTTAGCCCGGCGATGGTCTCATCAAACATCCGTTCCCAGGCATCGCCGACGACGCCCATGTCATGCAGAAACTTCTCCAACTCGTCAGACAGTTGGTAAGGTTTCATTGCACGAATGCGATCAAAAATGGGTTTGTAGCGGGCGAGATCTGCATTTTCGGCGAGCAAGCCCGCGAGGTGATCATCGGGCAGCTTATTGAGCTCAAGCGTGAAAAAGACGAGCGGTGTGGTGAAGTTTGTGATCTTCTCTTGCGCGTCCGACATGAACTTGGCGCGCGCGGCATCGGTTGTGAACTGATAGTAGCGCAGGCCGGCAAACGACATGATGCGCCCGGCGATCTGGTTGATCTTTTCATTGCGCAACACGCACTCCAGCAAGCCCGCGGCGTCCAGCGTGTCAAGTTTGCCCTCATAATCCGCGGCAAAACTCGTGCAGGCAGCCTCGAGCCAGTCCAGATCCCGTTCTAGTTCTGGCGCGTCTTCGCCCGTGTAAAGATCGCTCAAATCCCACTCAGGCAGATCGCCCAGGTTGTCGGCACCGGAGGAAGGATTTGCATCAAAAACGGGGAAGGGCAGGTGGAACATCGGGCATCCTTTTTTCACTTTGGCCTTAGGTAAGCTGCGCGGTGCAGTGCGACAAGCACCCGTTTAGCCGTAAACGCGCAGCATCTCGTTGAGATCATCTAGCGTATTGGCTTCCTGCATCGGTTTGTCTTGCCGCCAGCGTTTCATGCGCGGAAATCGTAGGGCGACACCCGATTTGTGTCTCTTGCTTGCCTGGATGCCTTCAAAGGCGATTTCAAACACATAGTGCGGCGTCACTTGCCGCACGGGGCCAAACCGCTGCTGAGTGTTTTTCTTCACCCAGGCTGTGATTTCGCGAAACTCCCTATCGGTAAGGCCCGAGTAGGCTTTGGTAAAAGGCACAAGATCGTTGCCATTCCAAACGGCGAAGGTGAAATCGGTGAAGAGGTTTGCGCGGCGTCCCGATCCTGATTGCGCGTAAATCATGACCGCGTCGATGGTCAGCGGGTCGAGCTTCCATTTCCACCAGTCGCCTTTCTTGCGTCCGGAGAGATACGGACTGTCCGCGCGTTTGAGCATGAGCCCTTCTGCATTCTCAGCCCGCGCGGTTTCACGCAAAGTTGCGAGCTCAGCCCAAGTGTCAAATGCAAGCTGCGGCGACAGCCGAACAGGCGCTTCGGGCGGCAGATCACGACAAAGCGCTTCGAGACGGTCGCGTCGCTCGGCAAAAGGGCGCTCGCGGTGATCCTGCCCGGCGTCTTCCAAAAGGTCATAGGCGTGCAGCACGACAGGTGCCTCAGCCAAGAGCTTTTTGGGGACAGTTTTTCGTCCGATACGTGCCTGCAGCGCATTGAATGAGCTTGGTTTATCTTCTTCCGCGCGCCAGACGAGCAATTCGCCGTCCAGCACGGTGCCGCGCGGCAAATGATCAATTGCGCGGGCCAATTCGGGGAAGCGGTCCGTCATCAATTCTTCCCCGCGCGACCAAACGTAGTGTGTTCCATCGCGCAAGATCAATTGCCCGCGAATACCGTCCCACTTCCATTCCGCCCGCCAAGCGTCTGGAGCTCCAAGGTTTTCCGGCGCGTCTTCCAGCGCGTAAGCCAGATAAAACGGGTAGGGCCGCGAGGCGTCGGCACTGGCATCTTCCGCTTCGATCAACCCTTCCCACGTGTCCGTATCGGGGTGCCAGTTGCCCATCAAACGATGTGCCAGTTCCGGCTCGGGCTTTCCGGTGGCTTGGGCCAATGCGCGAGTCATCAGCTTCTGGCTGACGCCCATACGAAACCCGCCGGTGATGAGCTTGTTAAAGACGAACCTTTCGGTGCCGCCCAGCTCTGCCCATGCGTTCAAGACAAAGGTCTTGCGCGCCTCTTCGTCCACATCCGCAAGCGCACGTAACGCGTTGATCCAATGAGAAAGTGGCGCGTCAGTTGTGGATACATTTGGCGGCAAGACAAGGGCAATGGTCTCCGCCAGATCACCGACGATGGCATAGCTTTCTTCAAAGAGCCACAAGGGGATGCCCGCGACCTCCGCCGCCCATTCGCGCAGCTTCGTGGTGGTTACGGCCCGCTTCGGTCGCCTGCCCGACAGCAGTGCCGCCGTCCACAGTTTGTCCACAGGGCCGGCATCTGAGAAATATCCTGCAAGCGCAGTGACTTTCACCGTTGTCTTCGTGCTTTGATCAATGGCGTTGAAGAGGGTGGCAAAGCGTTTCACGCCGCATCTCCCTGGTCCAGGCTTTCGCCCTCGAACTGGGTGGGTACGATGGCCGCATTCCAGCCTTGATCGTTGAGATACCGACTGAAGACATCCGTATAGCCATGTGTAACGTAGATGTTTTCGGCACCGGTCTCTTTGATCGCGCTCAGCAGACCGGTCCAATCTGCGTGATCTGAAATCACAAAACCGCGGTCTCCCGCCCGACGCCTGCGAATGCCGCGCACGGCCATCCAACCGGAGGCAAAGGCGTTCTCTTGCGGACCAAACTTGCGCGACCACGCGCTGTTCATGGCCGAAGGCGGGGTGAGGACAATTGCGCCAGGGTGGTCCTTGGGCGTGATCTCACTATTGGCGCAAATCGTCCGGGGCAAACGGATCCCCTGTGCGCGCATGACCTGATTGGTGTTCTCAATGGCCGTATGCGTGAGGATCGGGCCGATTTCAGGGTCCAACAGGCGCAATAACCGCTGCGCTTTGCCAAGCGCATAAGCCCCTAAAAACGCAGTCTTTCCTGCCGCCGCACAGGCCGACCACCAAGCGTTGATCTGTGCTGCGACCTCTGTTTGCGGCAACCATCGAAAGACGGGCAGCCCAAAGGTACTCTCGGTCACAAAGTGGTGGCAGGTCACCGGCTCGTAGGGTTCGGAGAGCCCATCGTCGATGACTTTGTAATCGCCTGAGACAACCCAAATCTCCCCGTCGACCTCAACTTTGATCTGCGCCGATCCCGGCACATGGCCCGCCGGATGGAACGAAACCCGCGCGCCACCTATGTCTTGCACTTGTCCAAATGCGACTGCCTGGGCCGAGATATCCCCAAGGCGATGCCGCATCACGGGTAGAGCTGCGTCTGTGGCGAGATATGTCCCCATCCCCCATCGGGCGTGATCTGCGTGTCCGTGGGTGATGAGCGCGCGCGCCACAGGTCGCCAGGGATCGATGAAAAAGTCGCCCTTCGGGCAGTAAATGCCGCGGTCTGTAAATGTGAGAACGGGAGGCCTGGTCATAGCCCAGAGTTAAAGCGCAGGTGGCTTTTGCCAATTGGTTATGAAGAGGATGACCCAAGAAACAACGTCTCCATCCGGTCGAGGATCGGTCCGCGCACATTTGGGTGCTCCATCAGCACCTCATGCTCGCCCCCTTCGATCATGATCAGTTCGCCCATTTTCCAACTTTCCATGCGGCTTTGGACCTGGCCAACGCCCACGATGCGCTCATTGGTGCCGAGCCAACAGATGGCAGGCACGTTTGGCGCGCTGCGGCTTGAAAGGTGTTGGGTTTCCATGAACGCTTCGCGCAGCCAGATATAGCTGGGCCCGCCCAGGCCGAGCTCGGGGTGGGCGATCAATTGGTCCTGCATCATCTGGTACATGTCCGGATCGCGCGTGAGCATGTTTTCTCGAAAAGGTTCCTCTAGCACGTAGCAGCCCAAGCTCCGACCGGGTGGCAGCAGGTGGCCGCGCCCCAGGCGGGGCATCATCTTTGCCAGGACCCGCGCCACCGAGCGCAGCGGTGGCGCGACAAAGATATCCCACATCGGTCCGGTAAAGGCCGCTGCTTGCACGCTGAGGCCTTCCATCACAGCGCGCAGCCCAATGCATCCTCCCATGGAGTGGGCCAGAAGAAAATAAGGGCGCGGCAGGCCCAACTCTCGCGTGGCCCGCATGAGGGCGGCAACATCTTTTTGATAGTCTGGAAATGCGTCGACGTGCCCAACTTGGCGGTCGTCCAGCAAGCGTTCGGCGAGGCCTTGCCCGCGCCAGTCCAAGGTGATGGTGGCCAGCCTGCGCGCGGCAAACTCATTGGCCGTGATGCCATACTTCTCTATGTATTCGGTGCGGCCGGGGAAAAGCAGAACGGTGCCGCGCGCCCCGTCCACCGGCCAATATCCAACCCGGATGCGCTTGCCGTCCGACGTATTGGTCCAATAGGCAGCCCCGCCTTCGGGGCCCTGGGCCACATCGGTGAAAAGCGGTGCTGGACTGAGATCCATTAGCTGAGAACGGATGCCAATTTCATTGCTGCGCCCATGTCGCCTTCGACCTTAAGCTTGCCCGACATAAAGGCCGACGTTGGGTCGAGCGCACCGTCCAGGATGTCACGAAACGTATCTGCATCTGCAATCAATGTGACGTCCGCCTCCGCATCGGACGCTGCCGCACCTGACGCATCAATGATGATGGATCCTTCGTCTTCAATATCGAACTTGGCCGTGCCGTCGAACCCCGCGTTTCCCAGCTTGTCATTCAGCGCAGCGACGGCCGCCGTTACAATATCGCTCATCTAATGTCCTTTTTGGCAGAATGCTGACGCGGATGTCTGGATTTTGGGCGGCAGCCTGTTAAACTCACTTTTGTGATGAGCATGATATGCGTCAACCTCAAACCTCACCTTGCGGCACTTGCCGCATGTGTGTTGCTTAGCAGCACAGGTGCGGCAGAGGAGGCCCCGCCTGAACTGTTGGAACGTCTGAAAACTGCGACCGAAGCTGAGGCACCGCGGGTCGCGCGGGAGGTCGAGACAATTTGGGCACGGTCCGGCTCTGCTGCCATGGATTTACTGCTCAGGCGCGGCCGGGAGGCGATTGAGGAAGGCGAGTTTGCCAAGGCGATTGAGCATCTCACGGCGCTCACCGATCACGCGCCTGGTTTTGCCGAAGGCTATCACGCGCGCGCGGAGGCGTATTTCCGCGCCGAGCTTTACGGGCCAGCGCTCGATGATTTGGAACTGACGCTTGCGCTCAACCCGTTGCAGTATGATGCGATGTTTGGGCTCGCGACGATGTTTCGGGAGTTCGGCAACCTCAGGCGCGCCGCCGAGCTTTACCGCAAGGTGTTGGAGGTCCACCCTAACCACGCGCAAGCGGCAACCGCGCTTGAGCAGCTAAAGCGTGATGGCATCGGCCGCGAACTCTGATCGGGGACAAGATTGTCGGACCAGCGCAGGGTTGTGGCCGTTCTAGGCCCAACCAACACAGGCAAAACCACCTACGCTATTGAACGCATGCTGGGGCATCGAACGGGCGTCATTGGCCTGCCGCTGCGGCTCCTGGCCCGCGAGGTCTATGACCGGATCGTTGCGCTGCGCGGTCCCTCCTTGGTGGCCTTGGTCACCGGGGAAGAGCGTATCGTGCCGCCCCGCACCCAGTATTGGGTCTGCACGGTAGAGGCGATGCCGGAAGGCATGGGTGCCGACTTTGTCGCGGTCGATGAGATCCAGCTGTGTGCCGATCCTGAGCGCGGTCACGTCTTTACCGACCGGCTGCTGCACACCCGCGGGCTGCATGAGACCGTCTTTTTGGGGTCGGACACAATGCGGGGCACAATTGCCGCGCTTGTGCCACGGGTCGAGTTCATCCGCCGCGAACGCATGTCGCAACTCACCTACGCTGGCCAGAAAAAGATCAGCCGGATGCGCCCGCGCAGCGCCATCGTCGGCTTTTCGGTCGAGAACGTTTATGCCATCGCGGAATTGATCCGCCGCCAGAAGGGCGGGGCGGCCGTCGTTATGGGCGCGCTCAGCCCGCGCACGCGCAACGCGCAGGTGGATATGTATCAGAACGGCGAGGTCGACTATCTCGTTGCAACAGACGCGATTGGCATGGGGCTAAACCTTGATGTGGATCACGTTGCGTTTTCAGCACTGGCCAAGTTCGATGGCCGCCGCATGCGCCCGTTGGCCCCAAACGAGTTGGCGCAGATCGCGGGGCGCGCGGGGCGCGGCATGAAATCGGGCACCTTTGGCACCACCGGGGAAGCGCCGGGGCTGGATGACATGGTGGCGCGGGCCATCATGGATCACAGCTTTACCCCGCAGAACAAAATCAACTGGCGCAACGCGTCCCTGCAGTTTGGCTCCATCGACCGGCTGATCGCCTCGTTGGAAACCAAATCGGACAATGAACGGCTGGTGCGTGCGCGCGAAGCGGATGATCTGCGCGCCCTCAAAGCCTTGGGGCAGGTGGATGAGGTTTTTGCGCGCTGCTCGGACGGCCCCTCTGTGCGGCTGCTGTGGGACGTCTGCCGCGTGCCGGATTTCCGTGGGATTTCCGCGTCTGAACATGCCGGACTTCTAGAGCGCATCTTCATCGATCTGCATCAGCGCGGCACGATCCCGGAGGATTGGCTTGCCGGGCAGATCCGCAGGATCGACCGGGTCGATGGGGATATCGACGCGCTTTCCAAACGTCTGGCTTTCATCCGCACGTGGACATACGTGGCGCAACGCAAAGGCTGGACAGGGGACGAAAACCATTGGCGCGAGGCGACGCGTGTCGTAGAAGACCGGCTATCAGACGCGCTGCATGACCGGCTCACACAGCGCTTTGTGGACCGTCGCACATCAGTGCTGTTGCGGCGCTTAGGACAGAAGGAAGCCATGGTGGCCGAAGTAAGTGAAAGCGGTGAAGTCACCGTCGAGGGTGAATTCGTAGGCAAGCTGGACGGCTTTCGCTTCCGCGCGGACAAAGGATCCGGGGCGGCCGAAGAAAAAGCGATCAAATCCGCCGCGTTGCAGGCGCTTGCCCCGCATTTTCATCTGCGCGCCGACCGGTTCTATAATGCGCCTGACACGGAGATCGACTTTACCGAACAAGGTGGCCTGATGTGGGGGGCCGCGGCAGTGGGTAAGCTTGTGGCCGGGGCGGATCCGCTCAAGCCTCAGGTTGAGGTCTTTGTGGATGATGTCGCGGGGCCTGATGTGGCTCAAAAAGTCCAGCGCCGGTTGCAGCACTTTATCGACCGTAAAACCGCCGCGTTGTTTGAGCCGCTGATTGCACTTTCCAAAGACGAGACGCTTACCGGTCTCGCACGCGGCTTTGCCTTCCAATTGGTGGAAGGCTTTGGCATCATCCCCCGCGCTAGGGTGGCTCAAGACGTTAAGGCGCTGGATCAAGATGCGCGCGGCACGCTACGCAAGCATGGGATCCGCTTTGGCCAGTTCACGATTTTCATGCCGCTTTTGCTTAAGCCCGCGCCGACCCGCCTGCGGCTGGTGCTTTGGTCGTTGTCCAAAGGTCTGGATGAGTTTCCTGAATCGCCGCCGCCGGGGTTGGTAACCATCCCCGCCGAAAAAGGCGCGCCAGAAGGGGCGGACACGATGTCGGGCTACCGCGCGGCTGGCACAAGGGCGATCCGCATCGACATGTTAGAGCGACTTGCTGACATGTTGCGGTCCGAAGACTCGCGCAGTGGTTTTGAGGCAAAGCCTGACATGCTCTCCATCACCGGCATGACGTTGGAACAGTTTGCCGATTTGATGGGTGGCTTGGGCTATACCGCCAAACAGGACGCGCGGCTGAAGGCTAAACCCGTGGCGGTGATGGATACTGAGGCTCAGAGCGCCACGCCGCAGGGCGCTGAACATGCCAGCAAGGCGGCCGAAGGCGCAACCGAGACCGACACGGCGGTGCCGCTGGCCAATGAGCCCCCCGCTCACGCGCCCGAAAAATCTGCCGTCACAGAGCCGACGGAAGCTTCGGCGCCCCCAGGCGCGGAACAAACCGTGCCAGAAGATCAGGAGATGGAGGTTTTCTACACCTTCACCTGGGGCCGTCCGGCCCGGCAAAAGCCCGGGCCGCGGCGCAACAACAACACCTCCACAAAGCCGCGCGGGAAGGGTAAGCCGCAGGGCAAAGCCCGCAAGACCGGTGCGCACAAAGATGATCGCACATCAAAGGCGCAGAGTTTCAGTGCCAAGCCTGCGAAGAAAGACAAGCCGATTGATCCCGACAACCCGTTCGCGGCAGCACTGATGGGGCTGAAGGACCAAAAATAGGTGACCCAGGCCCCTGGAAAGCTTCGTGTGGACAAATGGTTGTGGCACGCGCGCTTTTTCAAGAACCGCTCCCTGAGCGCCGATACCGTCAAGCGCGGCGCGCTGAGGATCAACGGGGTTGTGAGCCAAAAACCGGCGAGTACGGTTGCACCGGGCGATGTTCTGACGTTTGCGCAGGGCAACCACATCCGTGTCGTGGAAATCCTCGCTCTCGGGGTCCGGCGTGGGCCAGCACCTGAAGCGCAGGCGCTTTACAACGATCTGTCCTCGCCAGCCCGCGAAACTGAGGATAAAATGCCTTCGAATCCGTCGTTTGACGGAAAAGGACGCCCCACCAAGAAGGATCGTCGCGCGCATGATCTTTCTAAGTCACGCTACCTTGAATGATGCCTTTTTGAAGGATAGCTAAGACTTTAGCCGAGGGGACGAGGGTTCAATGACATACGTCGTGACCGACAATTGCATTGCTTGCAAATACACCGATTGCGTGGAGGTCTGTCCCGTCGATTGCTTCTATGAGGGCGAGAATACTTTGGTGATCCACCCGGATGAGTGCATTGATTGTGGTGTCTGTGAACCCGAGTGCCCCGCTGATGCAATCCGCCCCGATACTGAGCCAGACATGGAGAAGTGGATTGAGTTCAATCGCAAATACTCTGAGCTTTGGCCTGTGATCATCACGAAAAAAGACCCGATGCCCGACGCGGAAGAACGTGATGGGGAGGAAGGTAAGCTTGAAAAGTACTTCTCTGAAGCCCCGGGGGAGGGTGGATGAGAGCGTGCACGCGCATCTGCGCCATGCTTTCCCAAATTGATCCTCTTTTTACGGCTTCAAATTTGTGCTATAGTCCCCTCAATGAGATACTGTACGAAGGTTCGTGAACGAGGCGTTATTCGCCCAGTCGACAATCGGACCTGACCACCAAAGCGAATGAAAGCATCCGATGCACGCGTTGTGCAATCGGTTCTTTTTGTTTTGCAGATGTCTTGATGAGCATGCAGCGGCGGAGGCCGCACCCAGAGGAGTACCAGATGAGTAAATCGAAAAAGCTTGATTTCAGCCCCAAAGAATTCGTGGTTTATCCAGCGCACGGCGTGGGACAGATCGTATCGATCGAAGAGCAGGACGTCGCTGGGATCACTTTGGAACTTTTCGTCATCGCCTTTGAAAAGGACAAAATGACCTTGCGGGTGCCAACGCACAAAGCCGTTGATATCGGCATGCGCGCGCTCAGTTCCCCTGACGTGATTGCGCATGCGATGAAGACGTTGCAGGGCAAAGCTAAAGTGAAACGGGCGATGTGGTCCCGCCGGGCGCAGGAGTATGAGCAAAAGATCAACTCGGGCGATTTGATTGCGATTGCCGAGGTTGTGCGTGACCTTCACAGGACCGACGACCAGCGGGAACAGAGCTATTCCGAGCGACAACTGTATGAGGCGGCATTGGAGCGTCTTACCCGTGAGGTGGGCGCTGTGAGGGGTGGCGACGAAGCGGCAGCGGCAAAGCAGATCGGTGACGTGCTGGAAAGCCGAATGGCCGCCTGATCAAAGGCTCTCGACAGAGGCAAGAACCGTAGCGGCGAAAACCAACGTGATCGCCTCTACACTTTGTTGAACCGCGCCCAAGACGTCGCCGGTCTGCCCGGCGATCTTTGCTCTTGCGAGCATGGCAACCGTAGCAGTGGCCGCGATGGCACCGAAGAACACCCCAAGGGCCACGTTGCCCGGCATAGGCAAGACTGCCAAGGCCCCAATGCCAATTGCAACGGCAACGGCGGATCTCGGTGGCACCCCAGTCTGGTGCGACAGACCGTTCTGGCGCGCATTTGGCAGGGCGTGCATGACCGCTACCATTGTAGCCCGCGAAATGACAGGCAGCAGGAGCACTGGCATGACGTGCCCACCTTGGCAAAGCAGGGCAAGGCAAAGCCAGCGGAGCAGAAGGCTGACAACCAAGGCGATCACGCCGTACACGCCAATTTGGCTGTCGCGCATGATCTCTAGGCGGCGTTCTGGGGTGAAACCGCCCCAAAAGCCGTCGGCGCAATCGGCGAGCCCATCCTCATGCATCGCCCCGGTGCATAGGATGCCCGCCATGAGACCGAAGAGCGCCGCAATATCGTATCGGACCCCAATGGCCATCGCTGCAAACGCGACGCCAGCGGTGAGCCCACCCAAGGCCAGCCCGACCAGCGGATAGGCCCAGGCGGCATAGGCCGCGGGCCGCGCACCGAACGGCGGAAAAAGGCGCTGCGGCAACGGGATCCGCGTGAGCAGGGCAAAGGCAATCGCAAGATCAGTGATCTCAGGCCGAAACGCAGGTCTGCCTGATTTGTTTACTGTCATGGGCTGTCGTTTGCCTCTTTTTGCTGCCGGGCTGTGCCGCTAGACATGCACAAGTCTCCATTGCCTCTGAGAAGCATGATGCTGAACACCTTTGCAACCCTGGCGGCCTTCCGCGCCCTTCTGGCCGATGCCCCAATCGCTGATAAGGCGCAGTATGAGGCCGCCGCGGCGCACAACATGCAATTGACCAAACCGCCTGGGGCTTTGGGCCGACTAGAGGATCTGGCGCTTTGGTATCGCAGTTGGCGTAGCGGCACGAACGCCGAGATCGTTAGCCCACAAGTCATTGTTTTTGCTGGAAATCACGGCGTTTCAGCGCGCGGTGTTTCAGCCTTTCCCGCAGAAGTGACCGCACAGATGGTGCTCAATTTTGAACATGGAGGGGCGGCAGTCAATCAGCTTGCCCGCGTGGCGGGCGCGAAACTTGACGTGGTTTCACTGGCGCTTGAAAGGCCAACGGCGGATTTCACGCAAGATGCGGCAATGGGCGAAGATGAACTGGTTGCTGCGCTGACAGCGGGTTGGGCCGCGGTCGATGAGGCAGCGGATCTCCTGGTCGTCGGTGAGATGGGCATTGGCAACACGACCGCCGCCGCCGCCCTGGCCGCGGCTTTGCTCGGCGGAGAGGCCTCAGATTGGACCGGGCGCGGCACAGGCGTCGATGATGCCGGTCTTGCGAACAAGAGAGCGGTCGTCGCGGAAGCTCTTGCGCGCCATGCAGGACAGGGCGACGGGATTGAGATGTTGCGCCGTCTCGGCGGGCGAGAGCTTGCCGGCATGGCGGGCGCGATCGCGCGCGCAAGGCACCTGCGCATCCCCGTCATCCTTGACGGTTTCATCTGCTGTGCGAGTGCGCTGACGCTTGCGCAGACCGTCGATGGTGCACTCGATCATTGTGTGGCGGGGCACCTGAGCGCAGAAGGGGGGCATGCTGAGCTTTTGAAAGCTCTCAACAAGGAACCGCTTCTCAATCTGGGTCTGCGTCTTGGCGAAGGGTCGGGTGGGGCGCTGGCCATAAGCCTTTTGCGCGCAGCTGTGGCGTGTCATGCGGGCATGGCGACCTTTGCGGACGCCGGTGTGAGCGACGCTGGTGCTTAGAGCAGTTTCCGATAAACTTGAAACGCCCAACGCTACTTGGAAGCAGAAATTTCAACGCGTAAAGTGATGCGTCGTGGTGTAGGTAAATCGAAAACCCCATAGACAATTTGCCACGCCGGGGCCTTCAATCCAGAGGCCCTCAACACTCCAGTCAGGCGCGCTTTTTCTCGTCTTCTTCTGCCCGGTTGAGGAACGCCGTTTCCAAATCCTTCTGCAATTCTTTGGCGCGGGCCACATAAGCGGCGTTTTCTGCAGCTTTCACATCCGGCCGCCAAAGCTGGGCCAATTCGCGCACGGACATCCGGTCATGCTCATAGAACAAGCGCTCGGCCTCATGGGCTTCGAACTGCGACAGCCCCATGTTTTCAAGCACGTAACGGCCAGCGCGCAAAGAACTATCGAACATCTCGCGCACAATGTCGTTAGAGCCTGCCTGATAGTGGCGGTAGACTTGAGTGCGATCTTTGGCGCGGGAGACGATGTGCAGATCAGGCCGCTCCTTGCGGGCGTAGGTGATGAGGTTCAGGGCCGACTGCGGATCGTCGAGGGCGACCACAAGCACGCGCGCTTCTTTCAGGCCCGCCTTGCGCAGGATATCCGGGCGCGTCGGATCTCCCAGATAGCCTTTATAGCCAAACCGCCGCATCACCGCGATGGTTTCAGGATTGTGATCTAGAACAACCGTCTGAAACCCGCTTGCCTGCACGAGGCGATTCACAATCTGCCCAAACCGGCCGATCCCCGCAATGATCACCGGGCCTTGGGTTTCGATATCATCGGGCACGATTGGGCCGCCCGCGTCTTCCATCCGGCGGCTGATGACGTCATGCAGGATGAAAAGAAGCGGCGTTATCAGCATGGAGAGCGCGATGACCAGCAAAAGCGTCTCGGCGACATCATTGGGCATCGCGCCGGTGGTCACCGAGAAGCTGACAAGGACAAACCCGAACTCGCCTGCTTGCGCGAGCCCCAGGGCAAAGAGCCATTGATCGCGCCCCGTCAGACCGAAGACCCGGGCCAAGCCAAAGAGGATCAGCCCTTTCACGATGAGCACCAGCAAAGCCATGCCGATGATGATCACTGCATTGGCAAAGAGCAGTTCGAAATTGATGCCCGCGCCGACAGTGATGAAAAAGAGACCCAGCAGCAGCCCTTTGAACGGTTCGAGGTCTGTCTCCAGCTCATGGCGAAATTCCGAGCTGGCCAGCACCACGCCGGCCAGGAACGCACCAAGCGCCGGCGAGAGGCCGACGAGCATCATGATAAATGAGATGCCGGTGACGATGAGCAATGCCAATGCCGTGTACATCTCTCTCAGGTTTGCGGAGTGAATAAAGCGGAACACGGGTCTGGTGCAAAACACGCCCACAACAATGATGGCCGCAACTGCCCCGATGGTGACGAGCGTGATCCCCCAGCCGGGCAAACTGTCGATAAAGTTGAACGCGGCTTCTGCGGCAGCGGGCCCGTGATGGCCGTCTTCCGTGCCGTGCGCGGCGGCGACCTCGTCGGCGTCCAAGGAGATTGAGCCATCTGGCATCACCCCGCCGCCCGTTGAGATCGCCAAAAGCGGCAAGATCGCCAGGATCGGGATCACCGCAATGTCCTGCGTCAGCAACACTGAAAAGACGGAACGCCCGCCGTTTGTCTGCATGAGGTTCTTTTCAGAAAGCGTTTGCAGCACAATCGCAGTTGACGAGAGCGCAAGGGTCAACCCGATTGCCAGAGAGACGTTCCAGGGCTGATCATAAGCCATCGCGATCCCCATCAGCGCGGCGGTGGAGAGCACGACCTGCAGTCCGCCCAAACCTAGGAGCCTGTGGCGCATGTCCCAGAGCGCGCGTGGCTCCAATTCAAGCCCGATGAGAAAGAGCATCATGACCACGCCAAACTCGGCAAAGTGTTGGAGGTCTTTCGTCTCTGAGCCTACAAGGCCCAACACCGGTCCAATCAGGATCCCTGCTGCGAGATATCCAAGCACTGAGCCCAGCCCGAGCCGCGAGGCAATCGGCACGGCAACCACAGCCGCTGCAAGATAGATCGTCGCTTGAAACAGGAATCCTTCCATATCTGTCCTTTCTGGCGGATCAGGTGGGCAGGGGGCCGTCCCGCTTTAACTGATCCATTACGATTTGGCTGTGCACGCGCGATACTGCAGGGTGACGCAACAACACTTCGTGTATCAGACGGTTTAAATGCGGCAGGTCATCACAATAGACCCGCAAAAGATAATCTGCGTCCCCCGTCATTGTCCATGCGCTCACCACCTCGCCGCGGGTGTCCAACAGTTGCGCAAAACTCTTGGCGTGTTCTGGGCCATGGGTGCCCAAGTGCACCTGCACAAACCCTTGCACGTTGAGACCAAGCTTAACTGGGTTGAGCCGAGCCACATAGCACTCGATGTAGCCCTCGGTCTCCAACCTTTGACGCCGCCGCCCCGCCTGGCTCGCTGAGAGATTGAGCCGTTCACTCAATTCCTGCGCGGTGAGATGGGCATCTTTTTGCAAAGCGGCGAGCAGACGTATATCGGTCTCATCAAGCATAATGCGCAATTTTAGCAGAATACATTCAAAGTATGCGCGAAAATCGCATCTGATACAATAGATAAGCGGCAGAATGCGGGCCAATCGCGCGGAATTATGCGTAGCCTGCGCACAAATACCTCACGCTAATAGTAGGAGAGCACCATGGGTCCTTTTCCGCATGACGCCCCAAAGTCACAAATCACCCCTGAGAACCCCGCCGGTACCGACGGTTTTGAGTTTGTGGAGTTTGCAAGCCCCAACCCGCAGGAGCTGCGCGATCTTTTCTCGCGGATGGGCTATGCGCATGTCGCCAATCACAAGACGCGGGCGATAGAGCTTTGGCAGCAAGGCGATATCACCTACATCCTGAATGCGGATCCTGACAGCTTTGGGGCCCGCTTTGTCGAGGCGCATGGGCCGTGCGCCCCTGCCATGGGCTGGCGCGTTGTGGATGCCGCGCAAGCGTTGGCGCATGCGGTTGCGAAGGGCGCGGAAGAATACACTGGCGATGACAAGGTGCTCGATGTGCCTGCGATCATCGGTATCGGCGGCTCACTGATCTACTTCGTAGATCAGTATTACGACACGTCTCCCTACAATTGGGAGTACGATTGGATCGCCACATCAAAGCCAGAAGGCGTTGGGTTCTACTATCTCGATCACCTGACCCATAATGTCTTTAACGGCAACATGGACGTCTGGTTCAAGTTCTACGGCGATCTCTTCAGTTTCAAAGAGATCCGCTTTTTCGACATTTCTGGGAAGTACACGGGTCTGACGTCTCGTGCGCTGACATCTCCTTGCGGCCGCATCCGCATTCCGATCAACGAGGACCGCGACGAGAAGGGGCAGATCGTGGCCTATCTCAAAAAGTACAAAGGCGAGGGCATTCAACACATCGCTGTCGGTGCGCGCAATATCTACGACGCGACCGATCAGATCGCCGAACAGGGTGTGAAGTTCATGCCTGGTCCGCCAGACACCTACTATGAAATGAGCACGGAGCGGGTGAAAAACCACGAAGAGCCGCTGGACCGGATGCGCAAGCACGGGATCCTGATCGACGGTGAGGGTGTCGTTGACGGTGGCGAAACCCGCATCCTGCTGCAGATCTTCTCCAAGACAGTGATCGGCCCGATCTTTTTCGAATTCATTGAGCGCAAGGGCGACGATGGCTTCGGCGAGGGCAATTTCAAAGCACTCTTTGAAAGCATCGAGCAAGAGCAGATCGCGAGCGGCGAGTTGCGAGAGGCATCATAGGCGGCCGAGGACCGGGGCCGTCACCCGCACGCGCGGGTGATTGCGGGGCATCCAGTTTACGACGGCCTGGGTCGGATGGAAGGCCTTCTTCCGGTCAATGTTAGGGCGGTGTCTAAACCATGCCCGGCAGTTTCTAGCGGGGCATGCGAAGGACGATATCGCGGCCGCGGCGTTTGTAGCGAAGCTCGCCATCACCGATGGCGAGCACCGTGCCGCCATCTATCCGATCTCCCACCACCACCTTTTTATAGCGACCATTGCTCAGCCGCACGAGCGCGCGCCTGTTCGAGGGTTTGCCGTAAACCCCGATCAGGTTAATGTTGCGCAGGTTCAACGCGTTCCGGGTGGTGGCCGCCTTTGCCACAGAAGCGCGCGACGGGATGGCGGGGGTGACCGTTCGCGGCGCAATCGCTGCCGCGCTTGCAACTCTCGTATCTTCGCGCGCCTCGGGCGCGGCGGGTGTGCGTCGTGCAAAGCTGCGCGGGCGGTTGTCGGGTCGCAAAGAGGTGGAGACGGCGCGCCGGGTCGCTGTCGCAAATGGATCTTCCGGGGTGGCCAGCGCCTCTGTCACAGCGGCGTCGGTTGCTGATGCTGTGGCCGATGCTGTTGCCGCAGCGGCAAGCTGTTCGGCTTGTTCCTGCACCGAAATCGGGCGGAGCGCGGGGCGGAAGGCGGCCAATTCGCCGCGGCTGAGCCCGCCCAAGCGCGACCGTTCGATCTTGTCTAACAGATCTGCCGGGCGTGAGGACGGGCGGAACGCGGCAAGTGCGGCTTTTTCGGCTGCGGTATCCGGCACGTCTGGTTCTGCGCGGGCCATGACGGAAGGGGGCACCGCCGGTGGGGAGCCCAGATAGACTAAAATGCCGTCTGGGCTGAGGCTGCCCTGCGGGGTCGGCACCACAAGCCCTCGTGCATCAAGATTAAAGCGCGTTCCGGCGGCTGCGGGAGAGGCCACCTCTTCGAGTGCCCGGTCGGTATCCAATCGGGCCAGAGGCAGCAGAGCGATCGCATCGCTTGGGGCCGCGACAGGTTCAATGCGCGCAAGGTAGACGTCGTCACCATCCGTGCCAACGACGGGCAGGGGGGGCACCAGCGGGGCGCGCGACCATATCCCCCGCGCCGCATAACGCGCATCAATCTCCGTGTCGGTCAGCGGTTTTGGCGGCTCAAGGGCCTCAGGTGTGCTCAAAGCATCCAAGACTGCGGTATCTTCTTCGGTCAAGACAGGTGTCAGAGAAGCGGTTTGAACCGGTGGTTCGTCAACCGGGTCAGACGGTGCTTGCGGCGCGAGGGGTGCGGCGGTGTCGACCTCCGGGGCCTCTCTCCCAAAAAGCGCTGTAAACCCTTCGCTGTCGCTCATCACCACAGAAGCGATTGCGGCAAAGCCTGCGAGGAACACCAAACAGGCCGCTGTCAGAATCATGCCGGTCATGCGAGGTGGTGATGCCGAGGCCTGCGACTGGCGCGCGCCGAAAACCGTCATGCGCTCAAGTTCGCCATCGTCTGTGGCGAGGTGCGCTTTGGCGGGTGCCCGCAGTTGGCTCAAAAAGGGTTGCGGGACTGGTTCAGAAGAGGGGGTCGGCGCAGGCGGCAACTCAGGGTGAGATGTCTCATCCTTGCTTGCCGTTTCTGGTGCTGGAAGGTCTTCTGGAGGCTCCATGATGGGGACGGCGGGTGCCGTGACCTTAGGGATTACCGCCTCATTCGGTTCAGACCGCTTTTTCTGCTCTGCCGCCCTTCTGCTCGCAAAACTGATCGCCGGGACGCTCTCATCCTGCGCCTCGCTTTCGCCACTGCCCGCGAGAGGGATCTGAGCGGCGGTTTCTTGCCGATCAGCGGCCTCAAAGGTGGGAGTGTCGGCTGAACCGGAGGGTTCTTCGGCATCCGCAGGTGCCTCGGGCAGCGTGTCGTTCTCAAGAGAAGGCGGAAGATCGGGTGGGGGGGCCGGAGGGACAGCCGCAACAGCCTGCTCTTTGTCCGCGACATCTCCAATCACGACGACGGCGATCCCATCGGGCGTGATGTCTTCATCATCCGGCAGCAGTGACGCGGCAACGCTGGTCAGCCCAAAAAATGGCTCGCCGAGATAGGCATTCTCCCCAGGCACGGCTGCAAAGCTTAGGGGGCGGAACGCGTGCTGGATGGCAAAAGCCTCAGCTTCAGCAAGCGTGTCCTGTGCGACAGCCGCCACGTGGGTCTGATCACCCGCAGCGCTGATATCATAAGCCAGATCCAGCACAGCATAGGGCGTCGCGCTCTCCAGAGCCTGCGCCGCGGCGGCGCGGCGTTCTAGATCATCCATACCGGCGGTGTCGATGGTGAGATATCTGATCTGTTCGTTGGGCAGCAGCAGCTTTGTGTACACTGCGCCAGGCGCGATCTCTTCGGCATCTGCGCGCAGGTCGCGGAGCGCCGCCGTCAAATCGTCGCTTTCCAAGCTGACTTCGCCGACCGTGCGCCAACCTCCAGCAGCCCGGTGCAGCAGTCCGATCCCTTCGAACGTCATGGATAAGGCAAACTGAGGCTTCACCCGGAGACCCCTACGGCGGTTGTCGCTTGGCCCACTCAACGCAAGACCGATAATTATTGTAACCTGTCTCTAGCGCTAAGAAAAGAGGACGGGCCGCAGCGGGCCCATCCCCTTCATCTGTGCGCGTCAAAGGGCGCTTTTGGCGCTAACTTGAGGCTTTGCTCAACGCTTGATCAAGGTCAGCGATCAGATCATCCGCATCCTCAACGCCAATCGACAGACGGACAACATTCGGCCCCGCACCCGCAGCCTCCTGCTGTTCCGCTGAAAGCTGGCGGTGCGTGGTGGAGGCCGAGTGGATCACAAGGCTGCGGGCGTCGCCCAAGTTGGCTACATGGCTAAAGATCTCAAGCGCATTGACAAGTTTCACACAGGCGTCAGAGCCGCCCTTGACCGCAATTGTGAAAAGCGCGCCGGCGCCGCGCGGGCAGACCGTTTTGACCCGCTTGTTATAGGGCGAAGAGGCAAGGCCAGCATAGGTCACCTTTTCGATGCGGTCGTCTTTTTCCAGCCATTCAGCGACCCGTTTTGCATTGGCCACATGCTTTTCCATGCGCAGCGACAAGGTCTCGGTCCCCATGAGCGTGTAATGCGCGGCCTGGGGGTTCATCGTCATGCCGAGATCCCGCAGGCCGATGGCGATCCCGTGAAACGTGTAGGCCAGATTGCCGAAGGTCTCATGGAATTTCAGGCCATGATAGGCTGGCTCGGGCTGGCTCAGCGAAGGGAACTTGTCATTGGCAGACCAATCGAATTTGCCTGAATCGATGACCGCACCGCCTGTCACGGTGCCGTTGCCGGTGAGGTACTTGGTCGTGGAGTGCACAACCAGCGTGGCCCCATGCTCAATCGGGCGAACAAGGTAGGGGGTCGCGGTGGTGTTGTCGATGATCAGCGGGATTTCTGCCGCATCTGCGATATCTGCAATCGCCCGCACGTCCATGATATAGCCACCAGGGTTGGCAATCGCTTCCCCAAAAACCGCGCGGGTGTTGTCATCAATCGCGGCTTTAACCGCGTCGAAGTCTTCAAAATCGACAAACTTGCATTCCCAGCCGAAGCGCTTGATCGTGTGCGAGAACTGCGTGACGGTACCGCCGTAAAGGCGCGTGGACGCGACGATGTTCTTTCCCGGCCCCATCAGCGGAAAGAGCGCCATGATCTGCGCGGCATGCCCGGATGAGCAGCAAACTGCGCCCACACCGCCTTCCAGCGTCGCCAACCGCTCTTGCAATACGGCGACGGTCGGGTTGGTCAGGCGCGAATAGATAAATCCCACTTCCTGCAGATTGAAGAGCGCCGCTGCGTGTTCTGCATCGCGGAAGACATAGGCTGTGGTCTGATGGATGGGCGTCTGCCGTGCCCCCGTGGCCGGATCTGGCCGCGCGCCGGCATGGATTTGCAACGTGTCAAAGCCATAGGTCATCTCTGTCATGGGTGTCTCCTTTTGGGTCCCGCTTAGCGTTGACGGTGGTTTAGGGGATGCGGGCCAACCCCACAAGATGAGCGCCATCTAAGGGAGCATCTGCCCGATCCAATTGAGAAAAGCTGACGCGCGTTCTCTGCTGGAGGCTCAATCCAAATGGACGTTCTTTACCGTATCCATAGGCCATTATTTTTGATCCTGTTTCGGATCGCTTGTTCGCGGCGGGGCAGGGCATTTTGATCGAAAAGGGCGCGCACCTTGGCCCCGCGCCCTTGATAGACCATGCGTTTGACCGCCTCAGAGCCTTTGAGCAGTTTCTTGATCTTGTTGGGGGCAGTGACCTCTTCCAAGATCTCAATCACGCGCTCGTTTTCGCGGGCATAAAGGAGCGGCAGGGTCCGGTAATGACAGCTCACCGCGCCATCCAGAAAACCCTCGGGAAGAGCCTCTCGTCCGCCCCTAAGCGCATGTATCACAAGCGGGAGGGCAATCTGGTCAAGCCACGGATCAAAGCTCTGCGCGCAGAGTTCGGTCGGCGGGTCATCACGGATCGCAAGCGCATACTCAAGAAAACGGGATCCAAAAATCTGGGGGCACCGATAGTAAAAAAATCCCGCGTTGAAGTAAAGGTAGCGCTGCCAGTATCCGTCGGGCTGCGTGAGATCCAGACTTGTCTCAAAGTCGAGGTCGAACTTGTCGTAAAGTGATTTCCAGATCCCATGATATCCCGGCCCGTAGAGCTGCGGCACGGGCCAAGTGTTCTCCCGCCTAAGGGAAGCCGTGGGACGATTGAAATCAAAGGGCACTTGGGTCAGTTCCCCTGTGATGAGTGTGTCGGTGTCAAAGAAGACAAAGGGCCGCTCGGCAGGCAGGGCTTGCAGCAATTCGATCTTGTTTCCGTAGACGTAGGAATGGCCGAAATGCCGGCTCTCGAAGGGCAGGAAGGTCGCCCCGAGACCTTCCAAAGCGGCGCGGATATCTGAGCTCTGGATCCGCGGTTCGTCGGGCCAAAGCGGGCCTGGTTGCGGTTCCGCGATGTAGAGCGTGCCCGTAAAGTCCGGCGATGCATGCCGCAACGACGCGGCAAAGATCAGAGCCTCATAGGCCAGCCGCCCCCGTTGGCCGACGATCACCACATCAAAATCCGGTTTTGATTTGGGGGCTTGTTGCATGGTTGCGCTGCGCTCGTTTCTTACTCAAGGTGTAGCGGGCGACGCACCGGCGGGCAAATCCCGGTTTAAGCCGCGCGAAAAGGAGTGCTGCGTGTTTGAACTCTTCTTTACCCTATTGGCGGCGGCGATGAACGCGGCCCCTGCAGATGATAGATTGTCGGATTATGGCGCAGATGTCGCACCGCCTGCGGTCATAACGCTTGCCCCGCCTGCCGCTCCTGCAGCCCCTTCCGAAATGCCCCAAGCGGTGCCGCTTGCGCCGCAGCCCGCTGTCCCTGATGCGCCGGTCGATCTGCCGCAGATTGCCGCGCCCACAGCACCCAATGCCACGTTTAACATGGCAGTCGTGCCGCAAGGGCTTACGCCTGATCCGCAAGTGCCCAGCGGTCAATTCACAACGGCGGCTGAGGTGAAGCCTATATTGTCCGCGACGAAGGGAAACTGGGTCGTTCTGCGCGCCTATGAGGACAAGGACTGGCTTTATATCACGCACCTGTGGAGTTGGCGCTGTGGTCTCAAAGCGATTGCGGTTTCGCTGAACGATGAGCCCATGCAAAACTGGCCAATCCCACCGTGCTATGAAGGCACACCCACGCCCAATGCCATTCGTCCGGAGGACGGTCTGCCCTATCTGACGCTGCGCTTGAACGGGGTGCAAACCATCACGTTGCAGATTGTCTATGACGATTTGAGCATGGACGTGGCGCGCTTTTCGCGCGCCGAGGTTTTGATCCCCTAGCGCGCTGCGCGCTGCACGACGGCGCGAAAGGGTCATCAATGCTCGATCGGCTTGCACAGCACTTCCCGTTTTTGTTGAAGCTCATATCATCGCCCATGTCCCGAGAGCGCAAAGCGCGGCAGGGTATTGGCGATTCAGTGCAAACTGGAAGTGCTTCAAAGCTGATCGTCGTGCGGGTGGATTTCCTCATGGATGAGATTGCGTTCAACATTTGAGAACAGAGAGAAAGTTACCAGTTTGAGATCTCGTGACAGGTGCCGCATGCGTCCGTTGTGGGTTTCGCTCTTCGATCTAGGACGAGAGATCAAAACCGCTTGGATGGGGCCAGTTGTCGCGATGCCGCGGTGTACTCTGAAGGAGGTGTGGGATGGTGGGCGACCCTGGAATCGAACCAGGCGTGCGTCTCCGCGAGGGAGTTACAGTCCCCTGCCACACCTTGCGGCCTGTCGCCCACAACGCCGCGCATTGCGCCCGACGTGCGGGCGTGATTACAAGCGCCCCTAAAGGGCGTCAAGGTCAAATGATCCGGTGCGCCCGCCCGAAAATACGGGACGGTGACGCGATGAAAAAGCCCAAGTGGGTGATTGCAAAAGAGCAGGAGAAAAAGGCCCAAGCGGACGCCACCGTCTGGCTCTTTGGACTGCACGCCGTGCGCGATGCGCTCTGCAATCCAGCGCGGAAGAAGCTCAGGCTCATGCTCACGCCAAACGCGCTGGCAAAGCTCTTGGATGCCATAGCGGCGGCGGACATCATACCTGAGGTGATTGATGCGCGTAAGTTTCGCCCGCCACTCGATCCGACATCTGTACACCAGGGGGCAGCGTTGGAGGTTAAACCGCTCGACTGGGGCGGGCTCGTCGATGTTGCTGTTGGCCGACAATCGCCGCGCGTGCTGATGCTTGATCGGGTTACGGATCCACACAACGTCGGAGCGATTCTGCGCACAGCGGAGGTTCTGGGGGCGTCCGCTGTGATCGCGCCACGCCACCACAGCGCGCCAGAGACCGGCGCGCTGGCCAAGGCGGCGTCCGGGGCGCTTGAACGCCAACCCTATGTGCGGGTGCGCAACCTGGCGGATGCGATCCGTGATCTGCAGGGGATGGGGTACCTCGTCCTCGGTCTTGACGGCGAGGCGGAGCTCACCATGGAAGAGGCTGTCGAAGGACGACGCGCGCGCGCCATTGCACTGGTACTCGGCGCTGAGGGCCCCGGATTGCGCGAGAAGACCAAGCTCACCGTCGATGGCATGGTGCGGATCGAAAGCGCAAGCGCGTTTGGTTCTCTCAATGTCTCAAACGCCGCCGCGATTGCCCTATATGCGGTGAAGGCAACGGGATAACGCTATGGGCTTTCCAGTTAAAATCGCGACCTGCTGCTTTTGCGGCACCAAAGCTGCTCTGACATTGGATCAGGGGCGGCATGAATTGGTCTGCCAAAGCTGCGGGGCACCGATCCGGGATCTCAAAACGATGCCGACGCAGCGGGGCAAACAGCAAGCGCGTAAAAAGAAGCGTAAAGCCGTCGATCATCGGCCCGAACTGCGTGACTTTCCAAGAACCGTGGCGTTAGCTCCGAAACGGCATGAAAAGCCGCGCCGTGGGAAGAAACGGGGCCGGTGGTTTAAGAAGTTTGCCGAAGAGGTTTTTGATTTGGTGGAGGACATTTTGGATTGATGTTGACTGAGACTGGCCGCCTCTTGAGGTTGATGCGACGTTAGCCTGGTCTCGCAGGGCGACGCCGCTGTTTTCTCTTCTCAGCGCTACCCGCTGAGCCCAAACAGTTGCTCGGCGAGCCGTAGTTATCCACCGATTTTTTGCGAATGCTGAAAACACACCGCAAGATTTAATAGAATCTTCACAGCTTCGGCATAGCCATGGAAGAGATCCTGTGTACCCCCCAGATACAGGATAGGCAGGCGGACCGGGAACGCCGCTTGCAACCTTATGTCCCTCGTTCCACACTGAAGCGCCCTTTGGATTTCCATCGGGCGCTTTTTTTGTGGGGAGGGGTATGGCGCAGGATCTGATCTACAGCGACAGTCATCTGCACGAAGTGCTCAAACGCGCAAAGCGCATCGCCGTGGTCGGGGTGTCGATGAACCCGGTGCGCCCCAGCTACTTTGTCGCACGTTATCTGCATCTCAGAGGCTATCACGTTGTGCCGGTAAATCCCGGGCATGTCGGGAAGACGCTGTTTGACCAGCAGGTTGTGGCGACGCTCTCAGAGATTGAGGGGCCAGTGGACATGGTCGATGTCTTTCGTCGATCAGAGGCCGTGCCTGAAATCGTGGCCGCAGCGTTGGCCGCTTTTCCTGATCTTCAGACGATTTGGATGCAGATTGGCGTCCAGAACGCCAAAGCCGCGGCACAAGCACAAGCGCGCGATGTGACAGTGATCCAAAACCGCTGTCCTAAGATCGAGCATCAACGGCTCTTTGGCGAACTTCGAAAGGGAGGCTTTGCGACCGGCGTGATCTCAAGCAAGCTCTAGCGCTTGGCCTTTTCTTCAAGACCTGACTGCCCTTGGCGCGCGGCCAGAACTCGCATGACGTCTGCGAGGTCGACATTTCGCGAGGCCAGCATCACCAATAGGTGGTAGAGCACGTCAGCCGCCTCGGCTGTTAGGGCATCCGCATCGCCTTTCACGGCCTCAATAATCGCCTCAACGGCTTCTTCGCCAAACTTTTCGGCGCATTTCTCTGGGCCCTTTGCCAAAAGCTGTGCGGTCCAACTGCTCTTCTGATCAGCAGATTTGCGCGCCAAAATGGTCGCGTAGAGGTCATCAAGGGTCATGTCAGCCGCATGGGGATTCCAGCCGCGGCCATATGCGCCTTTGCCTGCGCAATCGTGTACTCACCAAAATGGAAGATGGAAGCGGCCAGCACTGCCGAGGCACCGCCTTTGGTCACGCCGTCGACCAGATGGTCAAGCGTGCCGACCCCGCCTGACGCAATCACCGGCACGTCGACCGCGTCGGCGATCGCCCGGGTGAGCGGCAGGTTAAAGCCAGCCTTGGTGCCGTCGCGGTCCATAGAGGTGAGCAAGATTTCGCCAGCGCCTTTTTGCGTGACAGTGTGGGCAAAGGCTACCGCATCAATGCCCGTCGGGCGGCGGCCCCCGTGGGTGAAGATCTCCCACTTGCCCGGGCTCACGGTTTTGGCGTCAATGGCGCAGACAATGCACTGGCTGCCAAATTGATCGGCGGATTCTGCCAAAACGTCGGGGTTGGCCACCGCGGCGGAATTGAAGCTGACCTTGTCTGCACCGGCAAGCAAAAGGGCGCGTACATCCGCGACACTGCGCACGCCGCCCCCCACTGTGAGCGGGATGTAGCATTGCTCAGCCGTGCGGCGCACCAAGTCGAACATGGTGCCTCGGTTTTCGTGGGTGGCGTGGATGTCGAGAAAGCACAGTTCATCCGCCCCTGCCGCGTCATAGGCAATCGCGGCATCAACAGGATCACCCGCATCCCGAAGATCGACAAAGTTCACGCCTTTCACGACGCGGCCTTCAGCCACGTCAAGACAGGGGATGATGCGGGTCTTTAACATGTATTCGGCTTAGCGGGCACTCGCGCCTGGGGCAAGCGGCGCTCCTCAAGACGCCTTAAGGAGCGCCATCGCGGCGCGCAGATCAATCGCCCCGTCATAAAGCGCGCGGCCGGAGATCGCACCTGCGATCACGCCGGTCTCTTTCAGCGCTGTCAGGTCGCTCAGCGACGACACGCCGCCAGATGCGATCACCGGAATGCTCACCGCGCGGGCGAGATCAGCGGTGGCGGCGATGTTAGGCCCGCCCATGGCACCGTCGCGCAGGATATCGGTGTAGATGATCGCCGCCACGCCAGCGTCTTCGTAAGACCTGGCAAGGTCGGTTGCGTTGACGTCAGTCTTTTCTGCCCATCCTTTGGTTGCGACCTTGCCAGCGCGGGCATCGATGCCCACGGCCACCTGGTTTGGAAACGCACGCGCCGCATCGCGCACCAGCGCGGGGTTCTCGACCGCGACAGTGCCCAAGATGACCCGCGCCAGACCTTTGTCGAGCCAGCGCTCAATTGTGGCCATATCTCTGATCCCGCCGCCGAGCTGCGCAGGCACGTCGGTACGTTCCAAGATTGCCTCAACAGGGGCGGCATTGACCGGCTCACCTGCAAAGGCACCATTGAGGTCGACAAGATGCAACCAGGAGCAGCCCGCCTCCTCAAAGCTTTGCGCCTGCGCCGCAGGATCGGTGTTAAACACCGTGGCCTGCTTCATCTCGCCGTGTACAAGCCGTACGGCGGCACCGTCTTTGAGATCGATGGCGGGGTAAAGGATCATGCCGTGCCTTCTTATGAGTGTTTCGGCGGTCTGCCATGCGGGGCGTGGATTCGCAACGCGCCCGTTGAGGGGCGAGGCGCAGGCGCTCAACACTCTTTGTTCGCTCAGTTGCTTCGGCTAAGCTGGGGGCACCAGTGGAGAAAGGGAAAATGTGCGCTTCTTTGCAGTCGCCATCTGGATGCTCTGCCTCGCCGGTTCAGCGGCCGCCAACAACCGGGTCGAGGTGCCTTTGGGTCTGTGGCAGACAGAACCCGACAGCATTGGCGTGGTGTTTTGGGTGCGCACGCGCGCCTGCGGGCGTTCGCTCTGCGCGCGGGTAGAGCGGGCCAAGAACCGGCGTGGGTTCGATGCGCCCTCCGTCTCCGTCGGCGCGCGGGTTTTCTGGTCGATGCAGCCGCGTCCTGACGGTGCCTTTGTCGGGGAGTACAGAGATCGTGCGGCCAACAGCTATTTGAAATCCCGCGTTGAGGTCTTTGGCAAAGAGCTCCGATTAGAGGCCTGTGACGACGGTGGCTGTCGGAATGAGATCTGGATGCGGGTCAGATAGGTCTCGCACCTCGCGCGACGCTTTAGGGGCCCCAGGTTAAGAAATTGGCAATCAGGCGGAGCCCGGTATCTTGGCTTTTCTCCGGGTGAAACTGGGTACCGATCATCGTTTCTCGTCCAATGATCGCCGTGACCTCCCCACCGTACTGGACATGGGCCAAGCGCGCGTCATGATCGGTGACGATCACGTGGTAGGAATGCACAAAATAGGCGTGATCTCCGGTCTGAATGCCTTTGAACAGAGGGTGCGGCTGGGTCAGCACGAGGTCGTTCCAACCCATGTGCGGGACTTTCAATCCGCCGTCAGAGGCCGTGATCTTGATCACCTCGCCTGAGATCCATCCCAGACCGGTCGTGTCCTCATACTCGCGTCCAAGCTGTGCCATCAACTGCATGCCGACGCAGATGCCAAAGAACGGGCGGCCCCTTGTTAGAACGGCCTCAACCAATGCTTCATAGAGCCCTTGTTGTCCTTTGAGTTCTGCCATGCAGGCCGGGAACGCACCATCGCCCGGCAAAACCAGCCTGTCAGCCCGCGCCACCACGTCAGGGTCAGAAGTCACGACAACATCGCCAGCGCTTACCTCCTTGGCCATGCGCTCAAAAGCTTTGTGGGCGGAGTGCAAGTTGCCCGAGCCGTAGTCGATTATTGCGGTCTGCATAAGCGCTAGAGCGCTCCTTTTGTCGAGGGGATGTCCCCCGATTTACGTGGATCGACCTCCACTGCGTCGCGCAACGCTCGTGCCACGGCTTTGAAGGTGGCTTCCGCGATGTGATGGCTGTTGAGGCCGTGCAACTGGTCCACATGCAATGTGATGCCGCCGTGGGTGCTCAAAGCCTGAAAAAACTCTCGCAAAAGTTCTGTGTCGAAGGTGCCGATCTTTGACGTGGGCAGATCAACGTTCCAGATGAGAAACGGGCGCGCGGAAAGATCAAGCGCGCACCGCACAAGCGCATCGTCCATGGGCAGCAGGCAACTGCCGTAGCGCCGGATCCCGCGCTTGTCGCCCAAGGCTTGGCTCAGCGCCTTGCCCATGGTGATCCCGACGTCTTCCACGGTGTGATGGTCGTCGATATGCAGATCGCCCTTGGCGCGTACCGTCATATCGATGAGCGAATGGCGTGCCAATTGGTCAATCATATGGTCAAAGAACCCGACACCGGTGTCGTTGTCGTAGCGTCCAGTGCCATCTAGTGAGAGCTCGACGCTCACATCTGTTTCAGCAGTGGTCCGGTTGATCGTGGCTTTGCGCATTGGGCTCCTCATCCATCGCACCTCGCTGCTGCGTATAGCATGCCCGCGGGCAGGGCCAAGAGCGCAGGGTGAAAGCCGTTGCGGGGCAGAGGACCATGTGCGAGTTTTATCGCAATCAACATGCGAGGCCTTATGACGACCTGTGTCTTTGTTCAAATCCGCTGCAGGCCCGGCACAACCTACGGCGTGGCCGAGCAAATCGCTTTGCGCGAGATCCATTCGGAACTCTATTCAACCTCCGGTGACTTTGATCTGTTGATGAAGCTCTACGTCCCGCAGGAGGCCGACATCGGGGTCTTCATTAATGACCGCCTTTTGGACATCGACGGCATCGAACGGTCGCTGACGACAATGACGTATAAAGCGTTTTGACAGCGGTTCGGCCTTTTGTGGCGGGCACCATCTTGCTGGTTCTGTCGGGCCCCGCTCTGGCTCAGAAGGTCTATGAAGGCGACGAAGCCCTCGCACTTCGGTGCGCCAATACCCTCGCCCTGACTGCAGTTGCTTTGGAAAGTGCGGGGCGGCTCGAGGCGGCTGAGAAAGACGCAATGCTCGGAATAACGATACGGATGCTCGATCGCCATGTTTCAGGGACGTGGGGGCAAAAGCGCGCTGCCCTGCGTGTGATGCGGGACCGGCGCAGCGTTCCCGACACCTTGGCAGATTACCGGCAGAACGCTGTGCGCTGCCTGCGTCAGTTTCCGATCAACTGACGTGCCGTTCAATGCTGTTTTGATAGGCCATCTGTCTGATTTGAAATGCCTGCCGGCTCTTGGCTTTTTCCCGGTGAAGGGCGCGTTCAACGGCGCGGTCAAAAGTCTTTTTAACCCGCTGGTTTGAACTTGCGTTAGGCGTGATCGGGTTGCCGATCGCCACGATCAGTCCCATGGGCCAGCCATTTTCGAGTGTTTGCGCGCTTTTGTTCAGCATGTCTTGAACGCGTTCTTCAACTTCTGGCCAGGCGGGTGCCTCTTCGCATTGGGTGATGCAGATAAAGGTTCCTTCACCCTGGTAGGCCATCAGGAGGCGGGGACAGTGCACAACCTGGGTCACGGCCTGCACAACTTGCTTTAGACCAAGCGCAAATTCATGCGTCTTTGCCGACGCATAGAGCATCCCGACATCCAAAAGGCGCACCGAAAAGATGTGGCAGCCGTCCAGGCGGCGCCGTGACAGTTGCGACAGGTAGTTTCCAAGCGAAAAGGGGAGGATCAACTGATCGACCTTGGCGATGCGCACCGGATCGGCCAAGCGCATCGGATGCACGCCTTCGGGCACATCGAGGTAACGATAGTTGGGGTCAAGAGACTTTGCCCTGGGTGCGCGCGCTGCCATCCGCTCTGCAACACGCACCCGTGTCACGATGTCTTTCACGTCAAAAGGCTTTGTCACGTAGTCATCCGCGCCGGCTGCAAACGCGCGTTCGATATGATCGCGATCCGCAGCAGAGGTAAGCATGAGGATGGGAGCCGTCCGATATTGAGGCATCAATCGGATATGGCGGCACAGGTCGATGCCGTCCATCTGTGGCATGTTAATGTCGAGAAGGAGGACATCAAAGTGCTGTTCAGGGTCGTTCAACAGGGCCAGCGCATTTGCTGCTGAATTGGCCAATGTTATCTGCAGGAGGCTCGCTTGTCTGAATATTGCAGGGAGGACTTCGAGGATTTGAGGATTGTCATCAACGGCTAGAAGTTTCATTGCACACCCTTTTATTCGCACCACACGGGCCTGTGGCTAAAAGCGTGGACGGCAACTAACCCCAGGTTGAGACAAGTTTAATCGTTAAAAATTGTTCGAATTATGGCCACAATCCCCGAAAGAGGCGGGCAATTGGGCATTGTGGCGCCGATAAGTAGAATTTTAGCTATCCGTGGCACTTTTCCGCTCAAAATCGGCGTACCCGCAATGGGTCAAGAGTGCGCAGCAACAAAGACGGGAACAAGGCGCGCGGGGGGGGCAAATGTATCCATTGTGACCCAAATTGGAGCGGGCGAGGCGATTCGAACGCCCGACCCTAACCTTGGCAAGGTTATGCTCTACCCCTGAGCTACGCCCGCTTCCTTGGGTATCGCGGAGATAGCGATACTGCATCTCCCACGCAAGCGGAAAAGGGACAGCGGGCGCAATTTTGTGAAGCTTTGCGCGAGGCTAGAGTGTCCTAACGCTAGAGCAGGGCGAGCACGAAGATGCCCAGCGATGTGGCACCAATCATAATGAGGGTGAGCATCATGCCACCGACGCGCAACCCCATGATCTGAGGTGATCTGCCAAAGCCATAGGCATGAATCACACGCCCCAGGACAAGCGCCAATCCAGCGATATGAAGCAGAGCCGCAGGCGCGCCGCTCAATTCTGCGACGACGAGCAACAGAATGCCGATGGGGGCGTATTCAGCACAATTGGCCTGCACCCGCATGCGCTTGATCAATGTGCGGTCTCCTGCATCGCCCACCGAGATGAGATTGGCGCGCCGGTAAAGGATCACGCGAGCGCTTAGCACGATGAGCAAGAGCCCGAGGAACGCCGCGTAGATCGGTGAAATGGTGAGTGTCATGTGCAGCACCTGTTTCTTCCTGACCCCTTGTGTGTCGAACAAAAGGGACTGATCGACGCCAGCAGGCCAGGTTCATTTGTAGATGCGTCCAGTTGTCTGGTGTCAAGCCAACAGGCTAAAAAAGAACGCCCCAGCAAGGCCAGGGCGTTCGGATAGGTCTAGCGTGACGCGCTATTTGGGGGCGTATTGTGCGTCGTTCGGGTGATCCTTACCGGCCCATTCGCCGAAGTCATCTGGGTAGTGGTGCGACTTGTCCCACTCTTCCTGCTTTGGCAGGATCTCAAAAGTATGCTCCGGCGGTGGTGAGGGTAGTGTCCACTCCAGCGTGTCGGCATACTCATTCCAAGGGTTATTCTCGGTCACTCGCGCGCCACGCGTCACCGCATAGAACATCACGCCAAAGAAAAACAGGAACGACGCAAAAGACAGGAACGCGCCCCAGCTTGACCATAGGTTCCAATAGGCGAAGGCTTCGGGGTAGTCGATGTACCGCCGCGGCATGCCCTGGCGTCCCAAGAAGTGCTGTGGGAAGAAGGTGAGGTTGGCCCCAATGAACATGGCCCAGAAGTGCAGCTTGCCGGCCCACTCAGGATACATGCGTCCAGTCATCTTCGGGAAGTAAAAGTAAATGCCCGCAAAGATGGCAAAAACCGCGCCGAGGCTCATCACGTAGTGGAAATGCGCGACCACATAGTAAGTGTCGTGGTAATATCTATCGACCGCTGCTTGCGACAGAACAACGCCGGTGACGCCCCCAACCGTGAACAGGAACAAAAATCCAAAGGCCCAGAGCATGGGCGTTTTCAATTCGATGGACCCGCCCCACATGGTCGCGATCCATGAGAACACTTTCACGCCTGTCGGTACCGCAATGACCATCGTCGCCAACATAAAGTAGGCCTGCTGGTTCAAAGTCATGCCGACTGTGTACATATGGTGCGCCCACACGACAAAGCCGAGGACGCCAATCGCAATGATCGCCCACACCATGGGCAGGTAGCCGAAAACGGGCTTCCTGCTGAAGGTCGCGATAACGTGGCTGATGATGCCAAACCCTGGCAAAATGATGATGTAGACTTCTGGATGGCCGAAGAACCACAGAATATGCTGATAGAGGACGGGGTCCCCGCCTCCGGCTGGATCGAAGAACGCAAATCCAAAGTTGCGGTCCATCAAAAGCATCGTAATTGCGCCTGCCAGCACGGGCAAGGAAAGCAAGATGAGCCAGCTTGTGACAAAGATTGACCAGGAGAAGAGGGGCACTTTGAAAAGTGTCATGCCCGGCGCGCGCATGTTCAGAAACGTCGTAATCATGTTGATGGCGCCGAGGATCGATGACGCGCCGGAGACATGCACAGCGAAAATCGCGAGATCCATCGAAACCCCGCCCTCTTTCACAGAAAGCGGCGGATAAAGCACCCAGCCGACGCCCGAGCCGAGCTGCCCATTGCCGCCTGGTGCCAAGATAGAGCAGACCGCCAGCGTGGTACCAGCGACGTAGAGCCAAAAGCTCAGGTTATTCATCCGTGGGAAGGCCATGTCTGGCGCACCGATTTGCAGCGGCATGAAATAGTTGCCGAAGCCGCCAAAGAGCGCAGGTATAACCACAAAGAACATCATCAAGATACCGTGGCCGGTGATCAAGACGTTCCAAAGATGGCCATTTGGCGTGCACACCGCGCTGCTATCTGCGATGAGCCTGGCACCCTCCAGACACATGTACTGCACGCCGGGATTCATCAACTCCAACCGCATGTAGACCGTAAACGCCACGGACACGAATCCGGCCAGCGCTGATACGATCAGGTAGAGTATCCCGATGTCTTTGTGGTTTGTGGACATGAACCAGCGGGTAAAAAAACCTCGCTCGTCCTCATGATCATGCCCGTGAACGGCTGCGTCCGCCATGCGTGGCCTCCTCGATACAAGTCGTAGGCGCACCACGCCTGTTGGCTGCACGCGGTGCACCTGAGCTTTCTAGATTGACGGCGCTCGGGGAGCAATGGGCGGGATGGTCGCAGGCGAAAAATTCTGAGCTTTACTTGGCGCTTACCGCACCGGTGCTCGGTGAGGCCTCGGCACCGCGCTTTGCGGATGCTGTGCTCGATGTGCTGAGCTTGCCGATCCCTTTCGCAAAGACAAAGGCCTTTCAAATCTTAGTCGCCAAAAACCTGATAAAACTTTGAGCGCAGGGCGACATCCAAATCCTCCATCGTGACAGGAAGACCCAGGTCTAACAGGGAAGTCACGCCGTATGCGCGGATCCCACAGGGAACGATCCCTTCAAAGTGGCTCAGATCGGGTTCAACATTGATGCTGATCCCGTGGAAACTTATCCATTTGCGCATGCGGATCCCGATTGCGGCGATTTTATCTTCGGCCGCTGCACCGTCAGGTCCGGGAGGTTTTTCGGGTCTCCTGACCCAAACACCGACGCGCTTTGGCCGGACTTCGCCCTTCACGTTGAATTGGTCAAGCGCTGCGATCACCCAACTTTCCAGCTTTTCAACAAATTTCCTGACATCACGCCCACGCGCACCCACATCGAGCATCACATAGGCCACGCGCTGTCCCGGGCCGTGATACGTGTATTGCCCGCCGCGCCGGGTATGATGCACCGGAAAGCGCTCAGGATCCACAAGGTCAATAGGGTCTGCGGACGTCCCCGCAGTGTAAAGCGGCGGATGTTCTAAAAACCAAATGCACTCAGGGGCTTGACCGGCGGCGATCGCGTCAGCGCGTGCCTCCATCCAGCATTCCGCCGCGCGAAAATCTGTCAAACCGTCAGTTGTGATCCATTCCACCATAACGTGCTGATATTCGAAGAGACAAAGCACAACAATAGAGGCAATTGGCAACGCGTCCGCGCCGCAGATTGCTGTGCTGGGCACGTCGAAGGGAAAAAGTTGCGACGTCTCTTTGGTCCGTTTCAAAGCTGTGTTAGTTTATGATATAAGTTAAACGATTCATTCTTTGATGGAGTGCTCTTATGTATTTGAAATCTATGACAGGCGCGGTGCTGGCCGCTTCTCTTGCGATGATACCGGCCCAGCAGGCCCAGGCGGACGCTGGTGACTTCATAGCTGGTGCCATTATCGGCGGGATCGTCGGTGCGAATGCCAAAAAGCAGCGGTCGCGCACGTATCGCTCGACCCGCTCCCGTTTGCCCTCGACTTCCGAAGGGCGTCAGATCCAGGCGTCTTTGAACTATTTTGGGTTCAATGCGGGCAGTGTGGATGGGCAACTAGGGCGCAGGTCGCGCGCGGCCATTTCGTCCTATCAGGTCTATCTGGGCTACCCCGCCACCGGCTACCTGTCGCCGTTCGAGCAAAATTTGCTCGTCAGCACCTATAATCGCGCGCAGGCTGGTGGTTTTACGCCGCAGCAAATGGGGGCCAACAGTTTTGAGGGCACGCGTGGTCTCCTCAAAACCGCTCGCGGTGAGATGCAGGGCGTGCCCAACCAAGCGCCCGTGATCACCTCGGTGCCGCAGCAGCCTACGACAGTTGTTGTGACAGCACCGCAACCCGCCCCGCAGCCCGTTCCGACAGCGCCGGTTGCAGTTGCAACCGCGGCCGCTGGTGCAGCAGCTGCAGCAGCGGAACCGGAGACTTCTGCGACAGGTCTGCCAAGCTTTTTGGGCGCAGGGACCCAGGCATCGCTGGCATCGCACTGTAATACGGTCTCGTTGATCACAAACACCAATGGTGGCTTTACGACTCTGGCCAGCATGACAGATCCAAACGTGGCCCTGAATGAGCAGTTCTGCCTTGCGCGGACATATGCAATTGCGAAGTCTGAGGAATTGGTGAGCCAAATCAACGCGTTCACACCAGATCAGATCGCGACCCAATGCGCCGGTTTCGCGCCTGCGCTCAAAGATCACGTCGCCTCCCTTTCGTTGAAGCCGCGCGACGCAGTCGTATCCGACGTCTCTTCCTTCATCCTGAACACCGGCATGTCGCCAGCCCAACTGTCCGGTACGGCGCGGATCTGTATGGGTGTCGGCTACCGTACCGATAACATGGACGTGGCCGTGGGATCAGCGCTGCTTCTGGTTGCACTGGGTGAGGGCGTTTACGGCGAATTGATGGGCCATCACCTGAGCCAGGGCTTTGGGACGGCAAAGCGCGCCGACATGGCGCAAAGCTGGTACCAGGCAGGGCTCTCCGCCATTGACGCGGGTGCGCCTGCTGTTTTCAACCCCGGGCAGCCTGAGCGGATCGAATTGATCCGTGCGGCCTCGCAGCGGATGTCGGGTGGGAGCGCTGTGCTGACCCAGCCCACGACATCCACAGCGAGCACACTGCCGACGTTTTCGATCAGCGACTAGCAGACCGTCCAAACAGTGACACGAAACCCCGGTGCCGAACGCGCCGGGGTTTTGTTGTTTTGGTCTTCACATCATGCGTAATCCAAGCTAAGTCCGGCCCATTCTTGCACACGCGGTCGTGGCGGAATGGTAGACGCGCAGCGTTGAGGTCGCTGTGGGGTAAAACCCGTGAGAGTTCGAGTCTCTCCGACCGCACCATACATCTCTGATAACTTACTGAAATTCCTTCGAGTTTAACTATCGAGGGATATCTTCGTGTCACACATTCAGTACACACTCCGCCGTTCGGGTACCTTTCAGGTCGGGGCTGTAGGGCGGCAAGAACAGGAACCAGCATCCGGCGTCGTGCAGGGCTTTGGCGGCTGCGGCGTTCTTACGGGGTGCGAGGTTGTCTAGGATGACGATGGTGCTTGGTTCCAATTACGGCATCAAGACCTGCGAGACATAGGCGGCGAAGGCTTCGCCATCCATCGCGTGTCAACGCCGAAGTAGATTTCCCCAAAAGTGCTGGAGTAAAGTTCCTCACTTTGGCGCTTTCGGGTGTCAGCCGATTTCAGTGACTTGCAGCTCCGTTTTTGGGTGGACGGCCGCGTCGCCTCGGGCCGGGCTGACACGGCTGGCAGGCGGTGATCGATCCAGTCGTCGCGCTGCTTTCTTATCCTTGCGCGGCGTCGCTCGGACGCGACCAGCGTCCTTTTTTGTATGTGAGGCCAAGCTTACGCAGGAATCGGCCAATCGCATCGGGGTGCGCCTGAACACCGGTCGCATCTACCAGTGCCCCTGCCAGTTCCGGCATCGTCATGTCGCCGTCCTGATCAATCAGTTCGATCAGAAGAGTGCGATGCGGATCAAGCTTGCCCTTGCCGCGCGGGCGCCCTTTAGGCGCGGCTCTGGCCTGTCCGGTGCGACGGATCGCAAGCCCCCAACGTGCCCCTGTCGCGGGTGAAAGCTTAGAGCGCAACGCCGCAGCGCGCCCGCTTAACCCTTCCTCAATCAATCTCTGAAACCGCGCCCGAAGCGCATCTTGCATTGGTGCTGACATGATCCATCCTCCCAAACAGGATGAATCACAGATCAGCTCCTATGGGAATCCCTCACGACTCAGGTTTTGAGCAGGACGCTTTAGGTAATGTTCAGGTCTTCCGTTTGGAATTTTGGATCTCGCCTGAAGGACGGTGAGGGCCGCCATCGTGCGCACCCTGTGTTTGCCATGGGAGAGACCATTTCTTGACGGCGCAGACCGCTTGGGCAACCCGATCACGGCTCCCGGGATACCGGATACCCCCTACCTGCTGACATAAACAGCCAGATTTTTACGATAGGCGCTGCCATCCTTGACCTCGGAGCCGGAGTAGGCCGTCACGCCTTGGCGCTGCAAGCGGCCGGATTTGAACTTACTGCGCTCGACGCCGCCCCCGAGGGCTGGCCGAGATCGACAAAGCAGACACTGGCGTTCAGACCCAACTGGGTCGCATGGATGATCTGCCGCTCGAGGATGGCGCATTCGACCACGTGCTCAGCTGGAGTGTGATTTACCACGGCGACGAAACTGTGCTGTTGAATACCATCAGCGAAGTGCGCCGAGTGCTCAAGCCGGGCGGGACGTTCATGCTGACGATGCTGTCAAAACGCCGCCTTTGGATCGACCGGGAAAAGCTGAATGGCCCGAAGGAAATCAGCCGGAATACCTGGGTCTTCGACGAAGACGGATCGGATAAGCGCCACCCGCACTACTATTGCGGCGCGGTGGAGATGCTGGCCCTCTTCCAGGGGTTTGAGGTGATGTGGATGGAGGATCGCGAGCACGAAAAGCCCGGGTCGTGGCACTGGCATCTCATACTGGAGCGCCAAGCATGATCCAAACCTTCGTGGGGGCGGAGGTCTATCTGCTGGGTGAGATTACGGATACAACGGTCACGATGGACGGCGGGACCATCGTCGAAATCGGCGGCCCGGTTCAGGGCCTTGAGATTGACGCGCGTGGCAAGATCCTTGCGCCTGCGCTGATCGATGTGCATGGCGATGCGTTCGAGCGCCAGGTGATGCCCCGTCCAGGCGTGTTCTTCCCAATGGAAACGGCGGTGCTGGAGACGGACCGTCAACTTGCCGCAAATGGTATTGCAACGACCTATCACTCGATCACACTCAGCTATGAGCCGGGCCTGCGGAGTGTCGAGCGCGGGCGGGCGATGATGCAGGCTATCCTCGATCTCGCGCCGCGCTTGACAGTTGAAAACAGGTTCCAACTGCGTTGGGAGACCTTCGCGTTTGAGGCATTGGACACGCTCGACTGGGCGATGAACGTGCCTCTTAAGCCGTCTTTGGCGTTCAATGATCACCTGTCGATGGCGATGCGCAGCGCCGAAATGGTGATGCAGGACCGGCCATTTGAACATAGCCCAGAGTTTCAAGTAATGGATCTCAGTGATGCCGAGTTGTTCGCCAAGCGCTATCGCAAGCACACAGAAAGGTCCGGATTAGACTACGAGAAACACAAGGCCTTGGTGCATAAGGTATGGGACCGTCGCCCTGACGTTGTCGAAACTATGAAAACCGTGGCAGGCCAGGCCCGCGCAAAGGGTATCCCGATGCTCAGCCATGACGACACGCAGGCCGAGACCCGCAAGTTTTACCACGAGATCGGGGCCACAACCTCGGAGTTTCCAATGACGATGAGCCCGGTGGAGCAGGCGCGTGCAGATGGTGACTTGATCATTTTTGGCTCGCCCAATGCAGTGCGGGGTGGCAGCCATATCGGATCGCTTGGCGCGGGTGATATGGTCGAGGCCGGCCTCTGCGATGCGCTTGCGTCTGACTATTATTACCCTGCCATGCTTGCTGCGATAGATCGTCTTAATCGCGAGAAACGCGCGGACCGTTTGACCCTGTGGTCACTGGTCGCAAGCGGTCCGGCGCGGGCTATGGGTCTTGTGGATCGGGGCGAGATCACCACAGGCAAGCGTGCCGATCTTGTGCTGGTGGATTGGCCGCAAGGACAAACTCCCGCGATCCAAGGCACATGGGTGGGTGGCCGCTGCGCCTATCGCGGGATACCGCTTGCTGCATGACATGGAACCGGGACTACCTGCCCGCCATCGGTCTCGGGATCACGCAGATCATGGGCTATGGCACCTTGATGTATGCCTATGCGGTACTTCTGCCGCATATGGCCACTGATCTTGGACTGAGCCTGAGCCAGATCTTTGGTGTTCTTTCAGCCGGGCTTCTGCTTGGTGGGCTGATCTCACCCTTGTCGGGCCATCTGACGGACCGGTATGGCGGTCGCTGGGTCATGGTGGGCGGCTCGGTTGTGGCGGGGCTGGCCTTGATCGCGATGAGCCTGGTCACCACATGGCAGCAGCTATTCGTCACGATCCTTGTGGCCGAAGGCGCGGGCATGTTCGTGCTCTACAACGTGGCTTTTGCCGCTGTGGCGCGCCTTGATCTGAGTGTGCCTGCGCAGCGTTCGATCTCGATCATCACACTGTTTGGCGGAGTCGCCTCGACGATCTTCTGGCCGCTGACACTGGCCCTGATGGGCGCCCATGGGTGGCAAACAACCTGGGTGATCCTTGGGCTCGCGTATCTGATCGTTTCCCTGCCGATCCATGTTTCTGTCCTGCGTGGTCCGAAACGAGACACACATTGCGCGACAAGGGCGCAGACATCGGACTGGCCCGAGTTGCAGGGTGCGGCGCGCAAGCGTGGGATGTTCTGGATGGTTATCTCGTTCATCTTCTCGGGCTACCTGATGGGGGCCGTGATGGTGCTTTGGGTGACCAATGTGCAGGACCTTGGGCATACCGCCGCGATGGCCGCCCTCGCCGGAGCCGTCATTGGCCCTTTCAAGACGGTCGGCCGATTCTTCGAGATGTTGATCACCCGCAACATGCACCCGTTGGGCACTTACCTTTTGGCATTGTCGCTCCAGCTAGGCGGTTTCGTGGTCCTGTTGTCGGTTGGTTTTACCGTGCCCGGCATCCTGATCGCCGCCGCGATTTTCGGGATGGGCGACGGGATCAAGACGATCGTGCGCGGCACGCTGCCGCTCGCGCTCTTTGGCCATAAGGGCTATGGCGCGCGGCTGGGCTGGATTGCGTCCGTGTCGATGGCCGTCAATGCAACGGCCCCGTTCGTCTTTGCCTGGCTCACGCTGGTCTATGGCGGCTGGTGGAGCTTTGCCGTCATGGCGCTTTGCGTGGCTGTTGCATTCCTCGCTTATCTCAAGATCGAAGACCCACGAAGGACCCGAGCTTATGACCCGGCTTAAGATTGGCGCCTGCCTTGCGCCGCATGAAATCGCTGATCATCGCGCGTGGCTCTTTGACGATGCGCGCGACATCGAGTTGCAAGGATTCAGTACACACAAGGACCTAATGACCGAATTCGAAGACCGCATCAGCGCTGCCAAGGAAGCGTTGGACGGATTTGAGGGTCGCCTTGGGATGCACGGGCCCTATGAAGGGCTCGACATGGACAACAAGGACCCCGAGGTCCGCCCCATTGTAACTGCCCGGCATCTCAAAGCGCTCGAAGCAGCCGAGCGGGTTGGCGCGCGGCAGATTGTGCTGCATTCGCCGTTCAACCGTTGGTACGCATGGAACCGGCTCAACAAGCCGAATTATTGGGAAACCAAGCTTGCGCGCATCCACGACGTGATGACGCCAGTTGTCAGAGCAGCGGATCAGGCGGGGATCACATTGGTGATCGAGAACATCCTCGACGTGGACCCAGCGAGCCGCCGCGCCATGGTCGACATCTTTGACAGCGACGCGGTCGCCCTCTCTATCGACAACGGCCATGCGCATCTTGCGCGCCGCATGTCGGGTGCCGCACCCGTGGACTACTTTGTGCGCGACGCGGGTGACCAGCTGCGCCATGTGCATTTGCAAGACCTCGACGGGCACGCGGACCGGCATTGAACACCAGGTGAAGGCGAGATCCATTGGCAAGAGGTGTTCCGCGCGCTTTCAGAGTGCGCATCCGAACCGCATCTGGTGCTGGAACTGCGTCGCAAATCAGACATCCCTCAGGGCTTTGCCTATTTGAAGGGCTTGGGACTGGTGGTGTGAAAACGACCGATATCGGTGAAAAACTCCGACCACTAGATGTTGTGGTTTTGGCCTTGTTTTGCGCCCAAGCTTCTGAATCTGTTTGATTAACAGGATAGGAGAGCGGGCGGTGATGGGACGGCAGGAGCAAGGTGAAGCGCTTTTCTATGAGTTCCGGCTTGAGGATCACGTTCCGGCGGACCACCTGCTGAGAAAGATCCACCGCGTCCTTGTCCTCTCCGAGTTACGCTCAGGCCTGCAAGACCTCTACAGCCACACCGGACGGCCATCGGTGGATCCCGAGCTGATGATCCGCATGCTGATCGTGGGCTACCCATACGGCATTCGGTCAGAGACACGGCTTTGCGAGGAAGTGCATCTCAAACTCGCGTACAGGTGGTTCTGCAAGCTGGGCTTGAACGGTCGGGTGCCGGATCGTTCGACATTTTCCAAGAGCCGCTACGGCCGCTTTGCCGAGGGCGACGTGCTCCGCAGTGTCTTCGAGCTGGTCGTTGCGCGCTGCATGAAGGCCGGGATCGTGGGCGGCATGGGCGCTCTGGTCGATGGCAGCACCATTGAAGCTGACGCCAACCGTGACAAGCGCGACAGCCCGAACAAGATCGCGGATGCCTGGGACCAGACGGAGCGGATCACGCAACCGGTGCAGGCCTATCTCGATGACCTCGATGCAGCCGAGGCGGCACAACCGAACAGTGGCAAGAAACCAAAGGGGCCGAAGTACATCGCCGAGACCGATCCAGAGGCCGCGTGGTCATTGAAAGACGGACCGGGCCGGTTCTCCTACGAGACCAATAATCTGGTCGATGATCTGAACGCGTGATTGTCGATGTGGAAGCTACGCCCGCAAGGCTCAGCCAGGAGATCGTCGCGGCCAAGACCATGCTGGAGCGCAGCAAGAAGTATGGGTTCGAGCCGATCAGCCTCGCCGCCGACAAATCCTATGGCACCAGCCCCTTCCTGGCCTGGCTCGAAGATCGAGAAATCATCCAATACACTCCCGTCTTGGACCGCACGAAGCAGACAGACGGAAAGCTCACGCGCGAGGCGTTCAGGCATGACCCGGATCGCGACGCATTCATCTGCCCGCAGGGTCATGATCTGAAACTGCGCGCCGAAATCCCTGAGTGACGACTGAAACGATATCAGGGAAACAAGAAGACCTGCGGCGCATGCCCGATCAAGGCGACCTGCACCGATGCGCCGTCCCGTAGCCTGGCCGTTTCAACCGATGAGCCCCTTCGCGAGCAACTGCGCGTCCTGGCTGGAACCGCAAGCTTCAAGCGTGCCCGACGAAAACGAAAGAAGGTCGAGATGTTGTTCGCTCACCTGAAACGACATCTCGGCCTGAAACGCCTCCGGCTCCGAGGCCTGTCAGGAGCAACCGAAGAATTCCTCCTCGCCGCCACCGCCCAAAACCTCAAACGCCTCGCCAAGCTGGCACCGGCCTGACAACCACACAGAAGACCCTAGCATGATCGCCGCGCTCACAGAGCGCGGCGGCAAAAGAGGCGAAAACACAAGATGTTGTGGGGCGAGTTTTTCACCGATATCGACCGTCAGCAGATTGGCCGTTTCGTGGTGCTTTCACCCAACTATCAAAAGACCCGATTGGATTAGATCGCGAATAACATGAAAAAAATTGGCAAGAAGACTCTAACATTGGCGCACGGTGTGAACGCAGTTAACGTTCATTAAGCTGCCACAAATCTGCTTGCCTTGACCACCACGCACTATATTGCCGAAACCGACGGCAGACACGCGATTGCTGCCATCTGTTTCAAGCCGAAGGGCCGAAAGTCGCCCAGAGTGTTTGACGTCGCCGAGGATAGGTTCGACACGAATGAGGCGGCTGAGTATTCGGGGGCCTCTGAAGTAGAGATTACCCAATGGCTGCTTGCGCGATCAAAATTGTTCTCTGGGTAACGACAACGAGTTCAGCCAATCTTTTGTCCTTGGCTCCACACCCCACGCAGAAGCGGTGCCGCTTCGGTTTGGTGAACCCGCAGAACATCGCCGCGCATCCCGACTTGTAGAATGCCGCGATCATCAAGGCGCGCGGCTTTCGCCGGATTGCGGGTGACAGTCGCAATTGCGCGTGGCAGGTCATCCCAGACCTGGGCCAGATGGAAGGCGGACAACAGAAGCGCCGAAGGAACATAGTCAGACGAGACGATGTCCAGCAGGTCCTGCTGAGCCAACGCCTCAGCGGCCACGTTGCCGGAGTGTGACCCCCCTCGGATCAGGTTGGGTGCGCCCATCATGACCGCGATTCCCTTTTCCCGGCAGGCATGGGCGGCCTCGCCAGTTGTTGGGAATTCTGCAAAACCAACGCCGTTGGTTGCTGATGTCGCGACGTGCTCTGCTGTTGTGTCATCATGGCTGGCCAGAACAGCGCCCAGACGGGTTGCCTCGGCCACCGCGCCTTTTTCGTGCTTGGCACCGAACCGCTTTTGCAGGCCAAGCAGGTTTTGCACATGCTCAGCAAATTCGGCATCATTCATACCGCGCTTCTTAGCGACGTAGGTCTTGAGCGCCGTCAGATCACGGAATTGCCGTTGTCCGGGCGTGTGGTCCATCAGGCTGACAATACCGACGCGATCTTTGGGGCCAAAGGCGGCTAGCTCTTCGAGCAACGTCTCAGAGCAGATCTCGGCGCGCAGGTGAAGAAAGTGACTGATCTTAAACATGCCTTCCGCGCGCGCGGCCAAAAGCTCGTCGGCCAGTTTGCGGGCATAGTCGATGTAGCGGCCTTTGCCGGAATGGATGGACCCGACGCGCATGGCATCGAATACCGTGGTGATCCCGGTTGAGGCCAGTTCAGCATCATGGGCAAGAAGGGCAGGCAAATGGGGCCAATCGACCTCGGGGCGTGGCTCGATATGGCGTTCGACATTGTCCGTATGAAGTTCGACCAGACCCGGCAGAACCAGATCACCGTCGCA
>JBCCUC010000020.1:0-83624 GCA_039197515.1 Pseudomonadota bacterium
CTCGCGTATTCGCTCTCGTGATCCAAAACCATCCGCACCGCTCTGGCGCGTAGTTCCTCTGGATAACGTGTTCCGTTCTTTGTCTTTCCCATGACCCAGTATCCTTACTGCTGGGTCTCCGGCAAACAAAGGGCGGTTCACAACTAAGATCCGCCTTAAAATGGGCTGCAAACTGGTCGAAAAAGCAGGACCAACTCTGCACGCCCTGTTTTTGCGGCGACCGATTTGTGACGCATCGCTGATACAGCATGTTTTGGGATAGGCCATCTTTCAAAAGTAGCCCTTGTCATCCTCATTAAACGTAGTGGTCCCGCCAATCTGAACAACTCAAGTGGGGCTGATCATAAGCATCGCTTGCAAGGTCAGCAGTTCGCTGGGACCGTCTTTTGGGGAAAGGCCTAATCGGACCGATGTCCGCTCTCAGTCGAACCCGTTTGCAACGCCGGCTGCAACGCCCTTTACCGCAGCTTCCTTTGGCGACACCTGCCGATCTGCGAACGCGCGCCTACTGCCCGCGCTGCATCAGCACGTGCACATGTGCCGCTGTGCTTGCCGCCAGCGCTCTGAGATCGTACCCGCCTTCGAGAACGGAAACGATCCGACCACCGCAATGAGTATCCGCTAACTCGCATAGGTTTTCGGTGACCCAGGCAAAATCCGCTTCTTGGAGTGAGAGCTGCGCCAGGGGATCATCTATGTGAGCGTCAAATCCGGCTGAGATCACGATCAATTCCGGGGCGAAGCGGTCGAGCGCGGGAAATCCGTGCGTCTGCCAGGTTTGCCGGAAGCCAGCCCCCGCGGTACCTGGCTGAAGCGGCAGATTTAGGACATTGTCAGCACTGCCCGTTTCGTCTTCTCGACCAGAGCCGGGCCAGAGCGGCATCTGATGGCTCCCGACAAAAAGACTTCTCGTCTCGCTCCACAGCAAGTCTTGGGTTCCGTTCCCGTGATGCACGTCAAAATCGACAACCGCCACACGGGACAACCCATGATGATCCAGCGCCCGTTTTGCGGCAATCGCCGCATTCCCAAAAAGGCAAAAGCCCATGGGTTTGGCGGTTTCGGCGTGGTGACCTGGTGGTCTTGTCGCGCAAAACGCATTTGCCACTTCACCTGCGATCACAGCATCAACAGCCGAGGTCGCGGCACCAACCGCGCTCAGCGCTGCATCCCATGATCCGGGAGAGACGTGAGTATCGCCATCGAGCGCGTGATCGCCCTCATCCGGCACGGCCGCTTTGATCTGAGAGACATACTTTTCGGGATGGCAGCGCATCAGTTCATCGGGATTGGCGAGGGGGGCTGCGCGCCGATCTAAGGTGTCAAACCGGCTGTCAGATAAGGCAAGCTCGATCGCTTCAAGCCGGTCGACCCGCTCTGGATGTCCGTGCGGTGTGATGTGCTTTTTGCAGTTTTCATGCGTGTAGAGCGCCGTTGCCATTCATGCCTGCCTATCGTGACCCCCCTTTTTGTGACACAAGACCGCCTCTCCCGGAAAGGGCCTAGGCGACACTGCGCCAAAAGGTCGTCTCATTGCCCGGGGCGCGACCCGGAGTTGTTGTCGCAGATGACTTCGGCATCTTGAAGGTTTTGCGCGTCGATATAGGGCTCACCCCATCTCTTGCGTTTTAGACAAGCCGATTTCGTTTTGGCGAGGCGGCTGAGTACGGGAAAGTACGGGCGACTGGGGTGGACGCAGAAAGACTCCCATTCCGCTTCAATCTTACTTGGGGTCATGCTGCGCGTCTCGGTCCCCTTACACCAGATCAGTCGAAAGGCCGTAGGGGAAGGTCAAAAACTGAGATTGGGAAAATGAAGACGTGACGGTAACGAAATTCACGCTGCCGTGAGCCTCTAGCAACTCCATTGTTTTATACAGTCCGGTTCAGGCTCATGAAAACTCTACCCTTTTAACGTAAGCCTCAGCCCAGAGGAGCGCAGTTTGGTCGGTTGCCCTATTTCGCTGGAGAAAAGGGGCGGGCAGGATCGGAGGGGGATGGTGGTAGAGGTTGAGATCTTTTTCCCGGCAAATTCTCACGCGACGCCATCCCTAGGGTGATGCCCCAATACGACGATTGTCACCCACTTCCTCCGCGTGGAGACCGCGGGTTCAGCAAAGGAAAAGAACCCAGTGACGGCTGACATCGCGGGATCGACAGATCTTGGTCAGCAAAGCAACTCCTTCCAAGCTGTGAACCCCCCGAATGATCAGGGGAAGCCCTCGTCAGATGAAGGCTCGACAATGCGGCGAGGGTTAAGTGGTATAAGTTGGCAAGGTCAATTCCAACCGGACAAATTGCGATTGTTTAACGCCACCTTTCATCTCGCGCTGGGGAAGGGTTAGACACGACAGGATTTAGCGGACGAAAAAAATCAATGCTGGTGGAGGCCTTCGCCGTTCTTGGTCCAGGAAGCCGCTTGCGCGAAGACGTAACCTCCGAAGCTCAGTCATGCGCTTTTATCTTGGAAAACCTGAAAGCCACCTTTGCAAATCAGCATATCGCCGAGCTGTTTTCGGGACAGCCAAACGAAAAAGGCCCTGCGCCAATGAGACAGCAGGGCCTTCGAAATCAGAGCAAGCAAAGCCGCCTCAGCTCTTGTACTTTCCTTTGACCGGCGCCCAAAGGCGTTTATTGGTCAGATAGAGCAGAACCGAGAGGATCGTCAGAAACACCACCCCTGCAAAACCAGCCTGTTTGCGCGCCATAAGCTTTGGTTCGGCTGTCCACATCAAAAACGCCGCGACGTCTTTTGACAGGCCTTCGAGATCTGCAGAGTGCCCGTCAACAAACTCGACGTCATCACCATAGAGCGGTGGTGCCATCGCAATCCATTGACCCGGATAAGCTGTGTTCTCGTAGAAGATCACGCCCGCCTGCTCCTTCTCTTCGCCGGTGTACCCCGTCAGCAGAGAAGCGATGTACTCTGGCCCTCCCATGCCGTTCAGGAATTGGTTGATCCCCAATCCATACGGACCGTGGAAACCAGCACGCGCCTTGGCCATCATCGATAGGTCTGGCGCATTCTCCAGATTGGATTCAGGGAAGTGGTCCGTTGGGCGGGCCTCCCGGAAATCGTCAAGCTCTGGGTCGAAAACCTCAAACTGCTTGGCATACTCGATAACCTGCTCCTCAGGCAGCATCGGACCCCCGTCTTCTGCGAGGCTTCTTATCGGAACAAACTTCATCCCGTGGCACGCCGAACAGATCTCAGTATAGACCTGCAAACCGCGCTGAAGCTGATTGACATCGTAGGATCCAAAAGGGCCTTCGAACGAAAACTCGTAGTTTTCTACCTTGTTTTTGTAAGCCCCGGCAGCGAGAGCACCGGTTGTGCTCAAGCCGAGGGCCATGACCGCAGAGACTGCGATAGATTTCAGACTGGTCATACTATTCACTCCGCTGGCGTTGCGACAGGTTCCGCACCGCTGGCTTTTTTCGCCTTTTTCGCGTTGAAGTCCTCTTCGATTGTCGCTGGTTGCGGCAGAGGCTTCTCGATCACCCCAAGCAGCGGCAGGATCACCAAGAAGTAGGCAAACCAATATGTCGACGCGATCAATGCGATGGTGTTATAGGGCTCTTCCGCGGGCATAGCACCCACCCACATCAGCACCATGAAATCGACGCAAAGCAGAGCGAAGAACCATTTGAACATTGGACGATAGCGGCCGGACCGGACATTAGAAGTGTCCAGCCACGGCACAGCGGCCATAACCGCAATCGCGCCGAACATCGCCAGCACCCCGAAGAAGTCAGATTTGATGATGCCACCTGAGATGAAATCAACGAACATCACCAACCAGACGTCTGGGGTAAAGGCCCGCAGGATCGCGTAGAAAGGCAGGAAGTACCATTCCGGGACGATGTGCGACGGCGTGGCGAGCGGGTTCGCCTCGATATAGTTATCGGGGTGGCCAAGATAATTCGGCATAAACCCAACGATCGCAAAAAAGACCACCAGGATCACGCCCAGCGCAAACAGGTCTTTGATGACGAAGTACGGCCAAAACGGCAACGTATCCTTCGCAGCATCCTCTTTCGACGTGCGGCGAACCTCAACGCCGGTTGGGTTGTTGTTCCCGGTCGTGTGGAACGCCCAGATGTGCAAGATCACAAGACCCGCGATTACGAAGGGCAGCAGATAGTGCAGGCTGAAGAACCGGGTCAGCGTGGCATTGTCCACAGCGGGGCCACCCAAGAGAAGGGTTTGAAGGCTCTCGCCAACAAACGGCACCGCACCGAAAAGGCCGGTAATCACAGTTGCGCCCCAAAAGGACATCTGGCCCCAAGGCAACACGTAGCCCATGAAGGCGGTAGCCATCATCAGCAGATAGATCAACATGCCGATGATCCACGTCACCTCACGCGGTGCCTTGTAAGACCCGTAGTACAGTCCTCGGAAAATATGCAGATACACAGCAACAAAGAACAAGGACGCCCCGTTCATATGCAGATAGCGCAGCATGTGGCCGCCGTTGACGTTCCGCATGATGTGCTCAATTGAACCAAACGCGAGTTCCGTATCCGGCGTGTAGTGCATCACCAGCACAATGCCCGTGATGATTTGCAATGCCAGACAGAATGTCAGCACAATGCCCCAGATCCACATCCAATTGAGGTTCTTGGGTGTTGGGATCATCAGCGTGTCATACATCAAACCCACAATTGGGAGACGTTTATGAAGCCACTTTTCACCGTCGGTTTTTGGTTCGTAGTGGTCGTGAGGAATTCCAGACATATCTCTCTCCCTTAACCGAGTTTCAGCGTGGTCTCATCCACGAATTCAACGGGCGGCACGGGCAAGTTTGCCGGTGCAGGCCCTTTGCGGATCCGTCCCGCGGTATCATAGTGGGAACCGTGACAGGGGCAGAACCAGCCGCCAAAATCACCGGCGTCACCCAATGGGACACATCCCAGATGGGTGCAGACGCCCATCATCACCAGCCATTCGCCTGCTTCATCAAGAGTACGGTTTTGGTCCGACGCGTCTGCGTCTGCCGCAAGATTTTCGTTTTCGGCAGTGTTATCGGGAAGATCAGACAACGGCACCGCGCGGGCGGCGTCAATTTCATCTTGCGTCCGGCGCCGGATAAAGACGGGCTTGCCCAGCCACTTCACCGTGAGCTGCGAGCCGGGCTCAAGCCCGCCAATGTCGACGCGTATCGAGGACAGCGCCCTTACATCTGCGGAAGGGTTCATTTGGTTGACCAGCGGCCAGACCGCGGCCGCCACACCCACCGCACCAGTGCCGGCGGTGGCGTAGTATAGGAAGTCCCTACGGGTGCCTTCGTAATCTTCTGCGTTGGACACGTAAATTCTCCAAAATGTCGGGGCCAAGACGACCCGCACTCACACCGGTCACACAGTGTGTGACCCGTTAAACCTGTTATTTAGCTCGCTCCTATGAATGCGTCCAGGTCTCTCACTCGCGCAAAGGGTCGCAGTTCCGGCTTAACAACTGGCAAACGAAGGCATTTTGCCACAGTTCAAGCCGTTGGCGGGCGCGTCGCCGCCATCGAGGCGCGCGAATCGAAGACATCGAACCATGCCGCTAAGGCGTCATTTCCCTGCCGCCATCCACGCACATCCAAACGAAAATCGACATAGGCCAATGCGCACCCAACCGCGATCTGCCCCATGTTCAGCGGCCCCTGAAGGTGGCTCATCCAGCGCGTATTCAGTGCGGCACAGGCCCGCGCGACCTTGTCCCACTGACCCTCTACCCAAGGGGCCATCTGCATTTCTTGCGGGCGCAAGCGGCCTTCGTAGACCATCAAAAGCGCCGCATCGAGGATACCGTCCGCGGTCGCTTCTAGGGTTCGAATGTCCCAACCAAATGCGCCCTTGCCATAAAGAGACGCCCCTGCCCGCTCATTGAGATAGGCGCAGATCACCCGACTGTCGTAAAGCGCAGGGCCCTCTTCGCGCTCCAACGCGGGCACCTTGCCCAGCGGATTGCTGTGCAAAAGCGCTTCATCGGTTTCAATCGGCGTGGTGGTGCGGGCGATCAATTCAACCGTATCCAACTGATCGGTTTCATGCAGTAAAACCATGACCTTACGAACGTACGGCGAGGTCGGGGAATAGGCGAGCTTCATGGCGCAAGGCTCCTCTCAAGCGTTTGCACCCTTATCGCTGGGCGGTTCACCTTCGGCAAGCGCTGCAGTCTTCGCGGCCGTTGGCGTGCCGAGATAGGCGCTCAGAGCGGGCGGCGGGCTGTCCAGCAGCGCCTGGACCGGTTGTGGCGCATGCGCCTGCCCCTCCGCGACAAAAATCGCCTCATCTGCGATGTGGCGTACGTCATGCGGGTCATGGCTCACCATGATCAGCCCCGCTCCGGTCTCTGCGCGCAAATCGCGCACCAGTTCCAACATTTCCGTCTTAAGGGCCGGGCCAAGCGCGGCAAAGGGCTCATCCAAAAGCACCCAGGGCCGGGCTTGCACCAATACGCGGGCAAGCGCCGCCCGGCTCTGCTGACCGCCCGATAAGGTGCCCGGCTTACGCGCCCCGAAGCCCGCAAGCCCCACGCGGTCCAGCGCCTCTTCGACGCGGCTTTGATCCGCGCGCGACAGCCGCAGATCAGGACGGCAGCCCAATCCGACGTTTTGGGCCACACTCAAATGTGGAAAAAGGTTGTTGTCTTGAAAAAGCATCGTCACCGGCCGCTGCCCGGGCGAGACTTTGGCAAGATCGATGCCATCGCCCCAGATCCTACCGCGGGCAAGGGGTACAAACCCGCATATGGCACCCAAAAGCGTTGATTTCCCTGCGCCCGAGGGCCCGATGACGGCATATGTCATCCCCTCGGAGAGACAGAGGTCCGCCTGCAAGCGAAAGCTGCCTTGGGCAATTTCGATCTCCTCAAGCCTTAGCAAGCTGCCGCCCTCCCCGGTCACAGGCCCAGAAGATCGCGAGCGCCATCATCAAAAGGAGGAGGGCGGCTCCGGCGGCGGCTTCCATCCGGTAGGCCCCCATCAAGCGGTACATCTGCAAAGGCAGCGTTGCCCGATCTCCATCGGCGAAAAGCGCGATCACCCCCAGGTCTCCGATCGATAAGGCGCCGGTCAGCCCCGCCGCAAAACCCAATTGCGCCGCCATGCGGGGGAGCAAGACCCACCGCCAAAAAGCCGTTGAGCGCATGTGAAGGCTCAATGCCAGCGGCCCGTAGTCTCGCATCGTGTCGCGCATGCGCGGCACCAGGATGCGCAGGCAAAAGGGCAGAGACATCAGGGCGTTGACCAGCGCTGTCACAGGCAATGCAAAGGCGCGCGGGTCTGCCACAGGATTGATCAAAATAAACCAGCCCGTCCCGATCATCAGCGGCGAAGCGGCAAGGCCAAATAGCCCAATCGCCTCGACCCCGCCGGCGCGCTGCTGCGCGATCCAGGCCGCCATCGGCAGCGCTAGGATGACCAGCAGCAGCATGGACAGACCCGCCACCCAAAGCGAATTGAGCGCCCCGACCCAGACGACCGATGGCACCAACAAGAGCCCGGAGGCCCCACGCAGCGCAACCGCAAAGAGGGGCAGCAGCAAAAAACACGCCGCGATCAAGATAAGCAGCGTATCGATGGCGCGCGGCCATGCGCCTTTTGCATCCCAACGGGCGACCGCGCGGTCCTGACCTCCGCCCAAGGAGAGCGACGGCAGGACCCACAGCGCCAAGAGCGCAGCAGAGCCTGCCAGAACGAGTTGGACCACCGACAAGAGCGCCGCACGGCCAAGATCAAAGTCAAAGCGAAAGGCCTGATAGATCGCGAGCTCTATGGTGGTGGCCCGTGGCCCACCGCCCAGGGTCAGCGCCACGGCGAAACTCGTGAGGCAAATTACAAAGATCAGCGCGGCCACCCCGGGCAGCACCTGCTTGAGCAGCGGCCATTCGACCACCCGAAAGATGGCCCAAGGCGTCAAGCGAAGCTGCGCGGCGAGGCGAAAGCGCTCTGCCGGGACGGTTTGCCAAGCTTGCAGCAGCATGCGCGTGGCCAAGGGCAGATTGAAGAAAACATGCGCAAGAACAACGCCGTGCATGCCGTAGATGCTGATGTTTGGCAGACCGACCGCGTCCAGCGCCAGATTTGCCCACCCATTGCGGCCAAACACGGCCAGCAGTCCCATTACGGCCACGATGACCGGCAGGATAAAGGGCGCACCGAGCAGAAGCACCAAGGCCTGACGCCCTGGAAACTGACGCCGCGCGAGCGCGCGAGCGACCGGCACCGCGAGCAAAACAGACAACCCCGCCGACCAGAGCGCCTGCACCAACGTGAAACGTATGGCGGCCCAGTCACCAGGGCCGAGCGCCGCGCCCGGTTCGATCCGCAGCGCGACGCCGACCGTCGCGGCGAGCATCATAGAGACGACAAGTGCCGCCGCCGCGATGCCCGACCCGCTCTTTACTGGGTCAGCGCGCTGCGCCATGCCTCAATCGCTTGGTCTTGCAGAGCCGCAGCTTCCGCTTCTGTGTAAAAGAGGACCTTTTCAGGCAGATCCAATTGATCCCAACCCTCTGGCCAATCAGCACGCGGCAGAGCCGAGGGCAGCGACCAGTTCGCCGTCGGGATCACCTTCTGAAAATCGGTGGAGACCACATACTCCATGAACATATCCGCAAGCGCGGGCTGATCGGTGCCCGCGATTTTGCCCACCGTCTCGACCATGAAGTAATGACCCTCTGGGAAGATTGCGGCCTTCTTGGTCTGATCGTCTTCGGCAAACATGTGATAGGCAGGCGAGGTCGTGTAACTCAGCACCATGTCTGCCTCGCCATCCGTGAACATGCCGTAGCTTGAGGACCAATCCTTGGTCACGGTGAGGATCTTGGGGGCGAGCCTGCCCCAAACCTCCTGCGCCTGATCGCCGTAGACCGACTGCACCCAGAGCACCAGGGCCAGACCCGAGATCGAGGTGCGCGGGTCCTGAATGACGATCTTCACGTCATCGGGCATCTCCAAAAGCGCATCAAAAGAGGCTGGCGGGTTGGCCATCGCCTCCGTGTTGTAGATGAAGGCGGTATGGCCGTAGTTGAAGGGCAAAAAGGTGTCGTCGGTCCAGGCGATGGGCAGCGTTAAGACGCCATTGTCCTGACCATGCGGTGCGAAAAGATCGGTCGCCCGGGCTTTGGCGGTGACATCCGAGGTGAGACCAATCACAACATCCGCCTTGGTCCGTTGCCCTTCAAGCAAGAGCCGCGGCACCAGATCGCCGGTGGACCAGATTAGGTCGCAGTCACAAAACGCCTCAAAGTTCTTCTCTATGATTGGGCCAGGGCCCCACTCAGAGGTGAAGTAGTCGCCCGCGTAGACGGTCAGTTCAGGCAGATCCGCCGCGGCTGCGGTCGCGGCAAAAGACATTATAGCAGCATGTGTAAGAGCCTTCATGGCATCCTCCAATATGCGGCGTCAGAAAGTGCAGGAGAGCATCCATACCTTCCCTCCGCCGGTGTTAACCGGTTCAGGTTCAACGGGTCAGCAATTGCAATCTCAGCCCTTTAAGGGCCCCCCGAGGTACATGTAGGGATAGGAGGATGGCGCAGCAGGCGCAAGGCGAAAGCGCCTTAAACGGCGCTGGGGTTATCCGCGGTGCAGCCGCTCGGACAACTCTTTCACGAGGTACCGCGCTTCAGCATCGTCTAAGCCCAGCCCAAAACCACAAGAGTGCAAGCCGTAGTCAAACTTGATACTGCCCTCAGCCTTTCCGGCAAAAATGGACGATTGGCTGTTGCGCGCGACACGCAATAAACTCTGGTTCTTTGTGTCGCTACGCAATTTCTGGACGACATCCAGGTCATAAGCCCAAGCGCGGCGGTAAAACGGAATGATGCGTTCAATGCGCAGGACGCCCCGCGATATCGTCAGAAGTTCGTATCCGACCCATCCCCAGAGCGTCTGCGCGATAATTAGCAGACCGCCAACTGTCCAGCCACCGAGCCACGCGGCCAGAAAAATCCAGCCAAATAGGTTTCCAGGCCCAGACAAAAGGGCACCTAGAGCGTGCAAGAAACCTATGGCCCAGCCGATCAGCCAGAACGATGAGAAAAGGGTGAGGCCAAGAGGGTAGCCGCTCTTGATTCTGATCTGGTAAAGGTCTTGGTCGGCATAAATCTGGGCACGCCCAGCGAAAGGATCTTCAATCTGACTCATCTTCCGCCTGTAAACAAAGCCCCTCCGCTTGGGAATTTAGGGTTAAAATCCACCAAAAATAAGTGCCTGCCGCCACGCGATGACAGAAGATTACGGCAGGGATGTGGTGTATCCGCCCCTTGAGCACGCCCGCCGCCGCCGCTAATGCTCGCTCCGGAGCGGGAGCACGTTGATGTCCATGAATTCATTCGGCCACCTTTTTCGCGTCACCACCTGGGGGGAGAGCCATGGCCGCGCGCTTGGGGCGACTGTGGATGGCTGCCCGCCTGGCGTGGCCATTGATGAGGCGATGATCCAACATTGGCTCGATAAACGTAAACCTGGACAGAACAAATTTACGACGCAGCGGCGCGAGCCTGATGCGGTGCAGATCCTGTCTGGCGTTTTTGAAGGGGTGACAACCGGCACGCCGGTACAGCTGATGATCGAGAACACCGATCAACGCTCCAAAGACTACGGCGATATCAAAGACAAGTTCCGGCCCGGACATGCCGATATCACCTATTTTCAGAAGTACGGTGTGCGCGACTATCGCGGTGGCGGTCGCTCCTCGGCGCGTGAAACCGCGGCGCGGGTCGCCGCGGGTGGGCTGGCGCGGGCGGCTCTCAACGCGCTGCTCCCCGGGCTCTCCATCACCGGCTACATGGTGCAGATGGGCCCGCACCAAATCGACCGCAGCGCCTTTGACTGGGACGAGATTGCGCGCAACCCCTTTTGGGTCCCTGACGCTCAGGCCGCCGAAGACTGGGCCTCCTATCTCGATGGGCTGCGCAAGTCAGGCTCCTCGGTCGGGGCCATCATCGAAGTGACCGCCCGCGGCGTACCTGCGGGCCTTGGCGCGCCGATCTATGCAAAGCTCGACACCGACCTGGCCGCCGCAATGATGAGCATCAACGCAGTAAAAGGCGTCGAGATCGGAGAGGGCATGTCGGCGGCGATGCTGCAGGGAGAGGATAACGCGGATGAGATCTTTCTCGGGGCCGACGGCCAACCGCAGTACAGCTCTAACCACGCGGGTGGGATCCTCGGCGGGATCAGCACAGGGCAGGATATCGTTGTGCGGTTTGCGGTAAAGCCAACCTCAAGCATCCTGACCACCCGCAAGACCATCACGGTGGCTGGTGAGGCGACTGAGATCATCACCAAGGGCCGACATGACCCTTGCGTGGGCATCCGCGCGGTCCCGGTGGGCGAGGCGATGATGGCTTGCGTGCTCCTTGATCACCTGCTGTTGCACCGCGGGCAAATTGGTGAAAACCAAGGCGTCATTGGCAGACCTTAAGGGCGCCGCTCAAAAGCCTGCGCCCTTGCGCTCCCGTCCTCGGCGGCGCATCAAGCGACATGTCCCACCCCAAGACAGAGCATCGACCCGGCCTTGCCATAGGCCTCAAGATCGCGGCAATCTTTCTCTTTGTGGTGATGGCCTCGCTTGTCAAAGCGGCCTCAGAAGCGATCCCGCCGGGGCAGGCCGTCTTCTTTCGCTCGATCTTTGCCCTGCCGGTGATCATGGCATGGCTCTGGCAGTCGGGGCACCTGCACGACGGGCTCAGGGTCAACAACATCACCGGTCACGTCTGGCGCGGGATCTTTGGCACCACCGCCATGGGCATGACCTTTGCGGGCCTGGCCCTTTTGCCGCTGCCGGAGGTCACGGCTATCGGCTACGCCACGCCGATGTTTACCGTGATCTTTGCGGCACTGCTCCTGGGGGAGCGGGTGCGCCTCTTCCGCCTTTCGGCTGTCGCTTTGGGCCTCATCGGTGTGATGATCGTCATCGCCCCGCGCCTCACCATTGGCACCGATCTCACAGAAGCCGCAGCCACGGGCGCGCTCTTGGTCCTGACCGCCTCCATCCTGCGTGCATTGGTGCAGATCCACGTGCGGCGGCTTGTCCAAACCGACAGCACCTCTGCCATCGTGTTCTACTTCTCGCTGACAGCGACCGCGACCTCGCTTTTGACCTTGCCGCTGGGCCTGATCATCGACGCGCCGTTCCTGACCTGGACGGCACCGGGGCTGCCCATCCTGTCGCTGGTGATCGCCGCGGGGCTCATCGGCGGCATCGCACAGATCATGGTCACCGCCTCGTTTCGCTTCGGCACCGCCTCCATGCTGGCCCCCTTTGACTATGTCTCGATGATCTTTGCGACGCTGATCGGCTGGGTGGTCTTTGCCGAAGTCCCCACACCGCCGATCCTGATCGGCGCGGCCCTTGTCATCGCGGGCGGCGTGCTGATCATATGGCGCGAACGCCAGCTTGGGGTCGACCGCAGCCAATCAAAACCCGCCAGCGCGCCCGCTGGCACGCCGCATTAAGGACATGCCATGACAGATAATCACAAAGCCAAGATGCAAGAACGCCAAACCGCGCAACGCAAAAGGGTGGCTGAGCTGCGCGACCCCGAGCGCGGGCTCGTCTTGGTGCATACCGGCGCGGGCAAGGGCAAATCCTCCTCTGCCTTCGGCGTCATCGTGCGCGCGCTCGGGTGGAAGCAGCGGGTTGGTGTCATCCAGTTCATCAAGGGCAAGTGGAAGACCGGCGAACGCCAGTTCTTTGACCGGTTGGAAGAGGTGACATGGCACACCATGGGCGAGGGGTTCACCTGGGACACGCAAGACAAAGACCGCGACATCGCCGCCGCCAACGCCGCCTTCGCCAAAGGCCGCGAGATGATGGAAAGCGGGGATTATGACCTGATCGTGATGGATGAGATCAACATCGCGCTACGCTATGACTACCTCTCGGTTGAGGACGTGATCGCAGGGCTTGAGGCCCGCGATGTCCGCACCGGCGTGATCCTCACCGGGCGCGATGCCAAGCCTGAGCTTTGCGCCTACGCCGATCTGGTGACCGAGATGACGGAGGTCAAACACCCTTTCCAAGCCGGGATCAAAGCGCAGCGCGGGGTCGACTACTAACGCGTAGGCGTATCGGGCCTTCCGTGCTAGTCTGGACGCACTAGGGAGGAAATTACATGAAAAAACCTATCCAGACCGGCCTGGCCTTGGCCCTGTCGTTGTGCGCGGGGGCCGCCTTGGCGCAGGAGTGCACACCGTCGAAGTGGGGCCCCGATGACACCATCGGATCGGCCAATTTGGTCACGCCGGAGCGTACGTTGGAGGCCGCAAAGCTCATCAAAGAAGGCAAGTCCATGCCGCTGGGCATCACCATCGGCTCTGACACGCCCGCCTTTCCGCCCCGCACGCTGAGCCTACAAGTGGTGCAGCCCAACCAGCAGGGCGGTCAAAAGCTTTCGGCCTTCGGCTATGAGGGCAACTACAACGACGACGTGCTGCAAACATGGATCGGCATTGGCTCACAGCTCGACGGATTGGGGCATCTGGGCGAGAACGGCGCCTATTACAATTGTCTGGATGAAAAAGAGATCAGCGTGATCACCGGCCTGACCAAGCTCGGCACCCATGACGTGCCGCCGCTCGTCGGGCGCGGCGTGGTGCTTGATATGGCCGCGCAGGCGGGCGTTGAAGTGCTTGCCGCTGGTCAGTCTTTCGGCTCGGCCGAGATCCAGGATGCGGCGGAAAAGCAGGGTGTTGAACTGCGTGAGGGCGATATCATCCTGTTCTACACCGGCTGGACCGACATCACCTTCAATGAAAACCCACAGCTTTGGGGCCAGGCGGAGCCCGGTCTTGACAATGAGGGCGCGGTCTATCTCGCCTCACTCAACCCCATCGCAGTTGGGGCGGATACCTGGGGCCTTGAAGCCGTGCCAGCCAAGGAAGGCGACAAGATCTTTTACGGCCATGTCACGCTTTTGAAAGATCACGGGATCTACATCCTGGAGACGATGAACGTCGGCCCCCTGCTCGACGAAGGGGTCAACGAATTCATGTTCGTCCTCGGCCAAAACCGCATCCGCGGCGCCGTCCAAGCGATGATCAACCCGGTGGCTTTGTATTGATCTTCAAGGCGCGCGGTATCTCTGCGCGCCTTTTTCAAAACATCTTCTTAAGGCCTGCTGAACCCAACACGCGGTTGGCAGTGTGCCTACTTTTGGTGCTGCGCGGCACGATAATCGTTCGACCTGTTTGGGCATTACGCCACTTTTCGTGGCTGCCCTTGCCTCCAGCGACTTTCTCAAAGCCGGCCATCCCTATTTGTTGCCCTATAGCCCGATAAAACTCGGCCAAGTCAGGCGACCTTGGGGTTCAGGCGTCCCTCAAAAATCACCACAGCCGGAATAATGTCGCGCAGCGCCACACCGGACAAATCGCGCTCAGAGTAGTGATTCGAGACGATCAAGTCTGGTGCAAATTCATTCACGAGATCAACAAACTCTTCCAGTGAACCGGCCTCGATGTTCAGGCCGATTATTTCGCTTTCTGAAAACCAGACCTCAGCCTCAGGGTCCCAAACCGCTGCTACTTTGAAACTGCGTTTCATCGAACCACTCCATCTCGTGGATGGTCAGAGAGTCGCATTTTTCAGCAGTGTTGGGAATCCCTATTCGCGCACCAAGCGTTCATAGCTCTGTGCCACGTCGAGCGTGAGGGTACCCACATCGAAGCTGTAGTCACCGATCTGACCGACGGGCGTCACCTCTGCTGCGGTGCCGGTGAGCCAGCATTGCTCGAAACCTTCGAGCTCTTCGGGCATGATGTGGCGCTCGTGCACCTTGATCTGCTTGTCTTTCAGCATGCCCACAACCGTCTGTCGGGTGATCCCGTTGAGAAAGCAATCGGGGTCGGGCGTGTGCACTTCGCCGTCCTTGACGAAGAAAATGTTGGCACCCGTCGCCTCGGCCACATAGCCGCGATAGTCGAACATCATCGCGTCTGAGCAGCCTTTGGCCTCTGCCGCGTGTTTGGACATCGTGCAGATCATATAAAGGCCCGCGGCCTTGGCGTGGCACGGGATCGTGTCGGGTGAGGGCCGCTTCCATTGCGAGATATCGAGCTTTGCGCCTTTGGTCTTGGCGTCCCCGTAATAGGCCCCCCATTCCCAGACCGCGATGGCCAACCGCACGGGGTTCTTGGCCGAAGCCACGCCCATGTCTTCCCCAGCGCCGCGCCAGGCGATGGCGCGCACGTAGGCGTCTTGCAACCCGGATGCCGCCAGCACCTCAACCTTGGCCGCCTCGATCTCATCAACGGTCCAAGGGATCTCAAAATCGATCATCTGGGCGGACCGCTTGAGCCGCTCGGTGTGTTCGCGGCTTTTGAAGATCTTGCCGCCGTAGGCCCGCTCGCCCTCAAAGACGGAGGAGGCGTAGTGCATCGCGTGGGTCAAGATGTGGACGTTTGCATCACGCCAATCGACAAGCGCGCCATCCAACCAAATCTGACCGTCCCGGTCGTCATATGCACCGGCCATGGCGCGCTCCCCCTCGACGTTTCCAAAATTTGTGGCGAAAGGGCCGTTTCGAACATGTTCCGCCGCAAAAGCTGCAGCCTGCTAGCCTTTCGCCCTTGGAGTGTCAACAAGGCTGACATAAACTGCGCGCACTGCAGTGAGGAGGCGCAGATGACGGACAGCCGCCAGACCGCGACGAGCGTCGGTGACAGCCTGCTCTTTCTCACCGATGAGCAGTTGCGCCAGGGCAGTGAGGCGATGTTTTTCGCCTATCGCGGCTTTACCGCTGATCCGGACCGCATTCTGGCTGAGATGTCTTATGGGCGCGCGCATCACCGTGCGATCCACTTTATCGGTCGCGCGCCGGGGACGACAGTCAACAATCTGCTCACGATTTTGGGCGTGACGAAGCAATCGCTGAACCGCGTTTTGCGCACCCTGGTGGAGGACGGGCTGGTCGACAGTCGCGTGGGCCGCGCCGACCGACGCGAGCGGCATTTGCACCTGACGGAGAGAGGGCGTGCGTTGGAGCAGCGCCTCTCGGACGCGCAGCGCGCACGCCTGCGCGCCGCCTTCCGCGAGGCGGGTCCAGAGGCCGTTGCCGGTTTTCGCCGGGTGCTCGAGGCAATGATGGACCCTGAGATGCAAGCAAGCTACACAAAGCTGAGGGAGGCGGGGCAATGAGCGAGATGGATGCACATCTGCTGATCGTCGATGATGATGAACGCATTCGCGCGCTGCTGCAGAAGTTCCTGATGCGCAATGGTTTTCTGGTGACGGCTGCGCGCGATGCGGGGCACGCGCGGCGCATTCTCTCGGGGCTCGACTTTGACCTTTTGGTGCTCGACGTGATGATGCCGGGAGAGGACGGTCTGGCGCTCACCAAATCCCTGCGCGAGACGATGGAGACGCCGATCCTCCTCCTCACCGCCAAGGGGGAGACCGATGACCGGATTGTGGGGCTTGAGGCGGGGGCGGATGACTACCTCGCCAAGCCTTTTGAGCCCAAAGAGCTGCTGTTGCGCATCAACGCGATCCTGCGCCGGATGCCCGATACCGCCGCTGCGGATGCCGCGCCCAAGGTGCTGTCGCTCGGCCCCATACGCTATGATATGGAGCGGGGAGAGATGTGGCAGGGCGACGATCTCGTTCGGCTCACGGCCACCGAGGTGCAACTGATGAAGATCTTTTCTGCCCAGCCCGGTGCCCCCCTGAGCCGCGCCAAACTGGTTGAAGAGCTCGGCCGCGACCGGGGCCAGGCGCAAGAGCGGGCTGTGGACGTGCAAATCACCCGGCTCCGGCGCAAGATCGAAGACAATCCCAAGCAGCCGCGTTATCTGCAAACGGTGCGCGGGGCGGGGTACATGCTGGCCCCAGATTGATCTCACGGCCTTTGACGCAGTGACGCACGGGCCGGGCTGGCGGAGCCTCAGCGCTGACGTTATGGTTGGGCAGCGAAGACGATAGGATTCCAGCCGAATGACCGATACCCCCGTAGATGAGATGAGCTTTGAGACCGCCATGGCGGAGCTTGAAAAAGTGCTGGCCCAGCTTGAAAGCGGGGATGTGGCACTTGAGGCATCTATCGCGCTTTACGAACGCGGGGCCGCACTCAAGGCCCGCTGCGAGGCGAAGCTCAAGGAAGCTGAGGAAAAGGTCGCGGCCATTAGTCTGGACGCCGATGGTGCACCAACGGGATTGAAGCCGGTCGAAGGGCTGTAAACCTTGCCTCTGCACGAGGCGCTGACGCAGGCCCGCGCCCGCATCGCCACGCATTTCAGCCATGTGCTTGCGCAATTCCCGGATGTCCCCGTGCTGCGCGCGATGGAACATGCGACGCAGGGCGGCAAACGCCTGCGCGGCTTTCTCGTGTTGGAGACCGCACGCCTGCACGGTGTGGATCCCGCCGCGGCGATCTGGCCCGCGACGGCCATCGAGGCGTTGCATGCCTATTCGCTGGTGCACGATGACCTGCCCGCGATGGATGACGACGATCTGCGCCGGGGTGAACCCACGGTGCACCGCAAGTGGGATGAGGCGACCGCGATCCTGGCCGGAGACGCGCTGCAGACATTGGCTTTTGAATTGGTCAGCGCTCCGGAGGTTGGCCAAGCAGAAGTGCGCGCGCAGTTGACGCGCAGCCTTGCTCAGGCCGCAGGCGCGCAGGGCATGGTGCTGGGTCAAGCGCTTGACATCGCGGCGGAAACAGCGGCCGCTCCGCTCACGCTCGAAGAGATCACGACGCTGCAGCAGGGCAAGACAGGTGCCCTGATCGCCTGGGCCGCCCTGGCCGGGCCGCGCATGACCGGGGCCGACACCGGAGCCCTCGCCGCCTATGCCAAGGCCTTGGGTCTCGCCTTTCAGATCGCGGACGACATTTTGGATGTAGAGGGCGATGCAGACACGGTGGGCAAGGCAGTGGGCAAGGACGCTGACGCGGGCAAAGCCACCTTTGTTTCACTTTTGGGGATGGATGAGGCCAAACGCCGCGCAGATGACCTCGTGGCGGCGGCGGTTTCGGCATTAGATCCCTACGGAGACGCCGCCGAAGTGTTGCGCGAAACCGCTCGCTATGTCACGTCACGCAAAAATTGAGCCAAGACAAATTGAGCCACGCCAATGACCACGCCAAAAACACCCCTGCTCGATCGCATCGCTGGGCCCGCTGATCTCAAGACCCTCTCAGATGCGCAGTTGCGCACCCTCGCGGATGAGCTGCGCGCAGAGACGGTGTCGGCGGTTTCCGTCACCGGCGGGCACCTCGGCGCGGGGCTTGGCGTCGTTGAACTCACTGTGGCGCTGCATGCTGTGTTTGACACACCACGCGATAAAATCATCTGGGACGTGGGGCACCAGTGCTACCCGCATAAGATCCTCACCGGGCGCCGCGACCGGATCCGAACATTGCGGCAGAAGGACGGGCTCTCAGGCTTCACCAAGCGCAGTGAGAGCGTCTATGATCCCTTTGGAGCCGCGCATTCCTCAACCTCAATCTCGGCGGCCTTGGGCTTTGCCGTGGCCCGCGATCTGGGCGGCACCCCGCAAGAGGGCCTGGGCGACGCCATCGCGGTGATTGGCGACGGGGCGATGTCCGCGGGCATGGCCTATGAGGCGATGAACAACGCGGGTCACCTGGGCAAGCGGCTGATCGTGATCCTCAATGACAATGAGATGTCGATTGCCCCGCCGGTCGGTGCCATGTCGTCCTACCTCAGCCGCCTTTACGCCGAAGAACCGTTTCAAGAGCTCGCCGCCGCGGCCAAAGGCGCGGTGAGCCTGCTGCCCGAACCGCTGCGCGAGGGGGCCAAGCGCGCCAAGGACATGCTCAAAGGGATGGCCGTGGGCGGTACCCTATTTGAAGAGCTGGGCTTTTCCTACCTCGGTCCCATCAACGGGCACGACCTGGATCAGTTGCTGCCGGTCTTGCGCACCGTCAAGGCGCGGGCGCGGGGGCCGATCCTGATCCATGCGCTCACCAAAAAGGGCAAAGGCTACGCCCCAGCCGAGCAAGCGCGCGACCGAGGGCACGGTGTCTCAAAGTTCGATGTGGTCACCGGCGAGCAAAAGAAAACGCCCTCCAATGCGCCCAGCTACACCTCCGTCTTTGCCCGCACGCTCATCGATGAGGCGCAGGTGGACGACAAGATCTGCGCGGTGACGGCTGCCATGCCCGACGGCACTGGCCTCAACCTTTTTGCTGAGCGCTTCCCTTCGCGGTGTTTCGATGTGGGCATCGCAGAGCAGCACGGGGTAACCTTCGCTGCCGGGCTGGCCGCCGGGGGAATGAAACCTTTCTGCGCGATCTACTCCACTTTTTTGCAGCGCGGGTATGATCAGGTGGTGCATGACGTGGCGATCCAGCGCTTGCCGGTGCGCTTTGCCATTGACCGCGCGGGCCTTGTCGGCGCGGACGGTGCCACCCACGCGGGGGCCTTCGACGTGGCCTATCTGGCCAATCTGCCGGGCTTTGTTGTGATGGCCGCCGCTGACGAGGCGGAGCTGCGCCATATGGTGGCCACCGCGGCGCAACACGAGGATGGACCCATCGCGCTCCGTTTTCCGCGCGGCGAGGGCAGGGGCGTCGACCTGCCGGAACGCGGCACGCCGCTTGAGGTTGGCAAGGGGCGGGTGATCACAGAAGGTGCGCAGGTGGCGCTGCTCTCCTTCGGCACGCGGCTGGCTGAGGTGCAACAGGCGGGCGAAGCACTGGCCGCGCGGGGCATCACGCCGACCATCGCGGATGCGCGTTTCGCCAAACCCCTTGACCGCGATCTCATCCTCGACCTGGCCGCGCGCCACCAAGTGCTCATCACCATCGAAGAAGGGGCCATTGGCGGCTTCGGCTCGCATGTGGCCCAGCTTTTGGCCGAAGAAGGGGTATTTGACAGAGGTCTGATCTACCGCTCCATGGTGCTGCCCGATATCTTCATTGATCAGGCGAATCCTGCGGACATGTATGCCGTCGCTGGCCTGAACGCCGCCGATATTGAAGCGAAAGTTCTCAAGCTGCTGGACCTCGGCCAGATCGACGCAAAGCGCGCTTAGAGCTTTTCGGGTTTAACTTGAGACACGAATACCCTGCCACGCTTACAGCGTTCTCGGGACATTCGCGTCACATGGTGTCTCAGGTAAAACCCGAAAATCTGTAAAGTAGAAATGCATAAGCCTAAATCACCCAACCCTACCTGAAATCAAAGATCTCAACGGGTTGAGTGATTTGCGATGTCGCAGGTTACTTGCATTTCGCCATGGGCCAGGGAGCGGCTGGGCTCAATCGGGTCTGCGCGCCTGGGCATCAATCAGCTTGTCGAGACGCGCCTCAATTGTGGCAAGCCGCTCTTTGACGTCATCGCGGTAAGCGTCGGTTTCCGCATTGCTCTCTTCGGCATGCGCGTCTTGCATGGAGTTCACGATGAGACCCACCAATAAGTTCACCACCGCGAAGGTCGTGACCATGATAAAGGGAATGAAGAACATCCAGGCCAGAGGGTAGACCTCCATGACCGGGCGCACGATCCCCATAGACCAGCTTTCCAAGGTCATGATCTGAAAGAGCGAATAGCCCGATTTCCCCAGCGTGCCGAACCACTCGGGAAAGCTGCCCGCGAAAAGCTTGGTCGATATCACCGCTCCGATGTAGAAAATCAGCGACATCAGCACAAAAACCGACGCCATTCCCGGCAGCGCGGTGATGAAGCCCTCCACCACCCGGCGCAAACTTCGGATCGTGGAGATGAGGCGCAGCACCCGCAAAATCCGCAAAGCCCGCACGGCGGAGAAGCCCTGGGTGGCCGGCACCAGGGAAATCGCCACGATGATGAAATCGAAAATGTTCCAGCCGTTGCGAAAAAACGACCACCGGTAGGCCACGATCTTGAGCACCAGTTCGGCCACGAAAATCGACAGGCAGACCCTGTCCAAGAACAGGATCAGCGGGCCCGCACTTGCCATGATCGGCTTTGACGTCTCCATCCCCAGGATGATCGCGTTAAAGATGATAACCCCCATCACAAAACTGCTGAAAAAGCGGTGTTCGAGGAGGTTTTTCAGTCTGTTTCGCACGCGTGGGACCCGGTTTCGCCTTTGGGCGTGTATATGCCCCGGCACTTGGGGCGCGACAAGTGGCGTGGCCGCGCAATTCGCCTAAAGCTGAAGTGATCCCTCCTCAGCGCTCAAAAGCGCTGCAAGTCCGCTGCGGTAATCGGGGTAGCGCGGCTGCCAGCCGAGCGCCTGCTTGATCCGGTCGTTGCGCACCTTTTTGCTCTCCGCGTAAAAGCTGCGGGCCATCGGCGTCATCTCTGCCGTCTCAAAATCAACCGCCTCGGGCAGCGGCAGACCAAGAAGATGCGCAGCATGGCCAATCACGTCTTGCGGCGGGGCCGGATCGTCATCGCACAGGTTGTAGATCGCGCCGGGCTCTGGCTTGGCCAAGGACAAGAGCAACGCCTGCGCGATGTCTTCCACGTGGATGCGGCTGAAGATCTGGCCCTTTTTGATGATCCGCCGCGCGGTACCCGCCCGCACCTTGGCAAAGGGCCCCCGCCCCGGCCCATAGATGCCCGCGAGCCGAAAGATATGCAGCGGCAGATCCGGGATCGCGCGCCACGCAGCCTCCGCCGCGACCCGCGCGGCACCGCGTTTCGTCGCGGGCTTGAGCGGGGTATCTTCATCCACCCAAGCGCCCTGATGATCGCCGTAGACACCCGTTGTCGACAAGTATCCGACCCACCGCAGCGCGGGTGCCCGCGCCGCAATGGCGTCTTTGAGCGCGTTCAGCACTGGATCCCCTGCAGGGCCCGGCGCGGCTGAGATCAGCAGATGTGCCGCATCCGCCAAGCAATCCGCCACATCTGTGCCGGGCCAGAGCAGTGGCTCCACACCCGTCGCCGCGATCCCAGCCAGCTTGTCCTCCGACCGCGTGGTGCCGACAACCCGCCAACCTTGCGCGATGAGCTGCGGGGCCAGCGCACGCGCGCTGAAGCCATGGCCAAAGGAGAGAAGTGTCTTTTGCATGTTTGGCAGACTGTGGCTCTGCGCGCGGCGATACAAGAGCGAATTGAGGCACCTGAGAGGCGGCTGAGGTGGGCTCAGGCGGGTTCGGGCAGTCCGATCCGCTTGTCTTCAGGAACCAGCGCGTTGATCTCCGCGATGTGCACGGGCAGACATTTGGTCAAGAAATCGTATCTCTCAAGGACATGGCGCCGCGCAGCTTGGCCCAGAGGGGCATAGGCCTCTGGCGCAGCAAGCACTGCGTTCACTTGCGCGGCCACAGCGCTTGGGTCAAAGAAATCCACCAAGAGACCAGTGCGCCCATGGGTCATCACCTCGCGGACAGGCTCAACATCTGAGGCGACAATGGTGGCCCCCATCGACATCGCCTCCAAAAGCGACCAGGAGAGCACAAAGGGCATCGTGAGATAGACATGGCACCGGCTGATCTGGATCAGGCGCTGGTAATCGGCGTAAGGGACTCGCCCCAGGAAATGCAGCCGGTCCCAATCCAAGTGATCGCCCACCTCCTGCTCCATCCGACCGCGCAGCCCGCGCGGATCCTTGCTCTTGCCGCCGTAAGACACCTCATTGCCGCCCACGATGATCACCCGGGCGTTTGGCCGTTCGGCCATGATCTGCGGCAGCGCGCGCATGAACACGTGAAAGCCCCGCGCCCGTTCGAGATTGCGCGCCACGTAGGTGAGCACTTCATCGCCGTGCCGCAAAGGCGCGTCCAGCCGCGATAGCGACAGCGTCGCCTCTGGGTTCGGCGTGAGCTTATCGGTGCGAATGCCGTCGTGACAGACATAGAGCCTGTCGTGAAAGCTGCGCGGAAAGCGGTCGCGCTGCCATGCAGTCGGCGCATGGCCGCGGTCGACCACCTCAATATTGGCCAAGGGCACCGCATTTCGGGCCTGCATCAAAAACGGCGCATGCTCTGACACTGGTTCCTCGGGGTCAAACCCAACCAGACCGCCCTTCATGTTATAGAAGTACTCAAACAGACCGATCATCGGCACGTCTGGCCAGATCTGTTTGAGAAACGTCATTTCGCCCCAGCCGACGTGGCCAATGACGATATCGGGGGTAAAGCCCTTTTCGTCGCGCAGCTTGCGCGCCGCCATGGCCGCGCCGAAACCCGCACCCGTTGCCTCCTCCCAGACTTTGGAGAGACCGTAAGCGTCTTTGGCGGGCACCCGATGCGGTTTGTAAACACAGGTCATCATGTCGGGCAGCTTCGGCGCATCTTTGCGCTGCGTGAGGAAAACGATGTTATGTGCCCGCTGCGCGGCGAGCCACTGCAGCAACTCGCGGTACTGGCCCGGCATGTTCTGATGCACAAAAAGGATGTTCATGGCAGGTGACTTAGGCACCCCGCCTTAAACATCCGTAAACCACGATGACGCCTCACCCCCGCTTACGTGACGCCAACCGCGCGCGCATCATCGTCTTGCCCGCAGCGGTCCCATCATGGAACGAGCCAAAAAGCTTGTCCCACGGGATGTCCAGATTGCCGTAGTTCACCTCAAAAAAGCGGTGATGGATTTGATGGTGGAAATTGCCCAGATGCACCCGCTTCATGTTGCGAAACCAAAGCCCCTCAAAGCCAGTGTGCGACGTGATCGCAAGCAGCCCGTAGAACATCAGATGGAAGATGAGATGCATAGGATGGGTGGGCAGCACCAGGTGGATGATCACCGTGCCGAAGTAGAGCAAATGCTCCACCGGATGCATCGAAAGGCCCGACCAGGGCCCGATGTCCGTATTGCGGTGATGCAACGCGTGAAACCGGTAGAGCGCATCGGTGTGCAGCAACCGGTGGATCCAATAGAAGTAAAAGCTCTCCCAAATAGGGATCAGAAAGAAGAAGGCGACGAACCAAATCGGGGTCGCGGCGAAGGTGGTACTGGGCGCATATCCATTCGCCAAGAGCCACCAGAACAGGATCTCAAAGCCTGACCAGATCGTGACGCCGCTGGCCAGCGTCCAGAACATGTTGTCGTGCACCTGGTTTTCAAAGGTGAAGACACGGCCCCGGCGCGGATAGGGGCGCGGGTCGTACTTCATCTCTTTGCCCTGCGCGGCATAGGCGTAGAACCACAGGTGCAGCCCGCCCGCCACCAGACCGACCAGCACCAGGTTGCGTAGGAAAATGAGCAGCGGCCACCAGAGCGCCCAGGTCTGCGCCTCAACCAAGCTGGGGCTGAAGAGCAGGTAGCTCACCCCCGCCAGCGCCAGGATGGCCATATTGATGGTTAGAAAGAACCAGCCATCAGCGTACCATTTGAGCACCGCCAGCGGTTTGGGCGGCCACTGCCACAGCGGCGAGACCGCGATCGGCAATTCAGGGGTGTGGTTCCACTCCGGCACAGCGCTTTCCTCCCGTTTGTCGCTTTTCAAGGCACATAGGTGAGGCACCTTATGTCAAGGCCAGACTAGCAGAGATGGCTTGCCTGTGGAATTGCGGCGTGCGGCTGCATGATCACTGGGCGTAATCGGAGCCTTCTGCATCCAAAATCGCCTTGAGCTCGGCCAGGTGCTTTTGGTCTTGGTCAGGATAGGTCTCAAGCTCTCGCGCGGTCTTTTCGGCCACCTCATGGGACAGGCGGCGCAGCGGCAGGCCCGTTTGCAGCGCCTTGATGTAGGTCTCCGCCGCACGCTCGAAATAGTAAAGCCTGTTGAAGGTGTCCGCCACCGTGTCTCCGATCACCAGAACGCCGTGCGAGCCCATGACCATCACCTTTTTCTTCGGATCCTGCATCAGCGCGCCGCAACGCGCGCCTTCGTCCTCGAGCGCCAAGCCACCGTAATCTTCGTCAATCACGATGCGGTTGTAAAAGGTGCAGGCGTTTTGATCGACGGGCGGCAGGCGGCTGTCCTCAAGGCAGGCCAGTACGGTTGCGTAGATTGAATGCACATGCATCACGCAGCGGGCATGCGGACAGGCAGCGTGGACCCCGCCATGCAGGCCCCAGGCCGTGGGATCGGGCGCGTTGGGTCCTTCATAGGTTGTGGGATCATCCGCATCGATGAGCAGTAAATCGCTCGCACGAATGCGCTGAAAGTGCATCTGGTTGGGATTGATCAAAAAGCGCGACCCGCTGTCGTTCACGGCATAGGAAAAGTGGTTGGCCACGCCTTCGTGCCAGTTGAACCGCACCGCCCAGCGAAAGGCGGCGGCCAGATCTACGCGGGCCCGCCAATGATCAATATTGGGTTTCAACTCTGCGATGGACATGGCGCCTCCGGTGTTGTTGTGCGTTATAGCAGTGGACGGTGAAGACACGTCGTGTCAACGCAGCTTTTCGAGGTCTATAGAGCGGGGCAAGCGCGCAGGCTGCGCATCTCTCACCGAGAAAGCGGTGTGCCTGCCCCAAGTGTCGCAGGGCACAAAGTCCAGGTGACAGGTCTGATGGTGCCCGCCTATCCTTAGCCTCTCAAATCATTGAACCCTTGTATTCTTGCAACAGGACAGATTTTTATGCCGACACGCGCCGACCTGCTTCGTCACCTTCCCGTCATCAACGGGTCACAACGCCTTAGCCTCAGTCACACGATGGCGGGCCTGCACGCATCGATGCGGGGCGATCCCATGGTCTTGATCGACACGCGCGCCGAGACCCAGGCCTTTTGGGGGCGGACCTATGTTGAACGGCTCGACCCGGATCACGACGTGATCCGCAAAGGCATTGTGGTGCGGCGTCGGATGAAGACCTTCAAGTCATCAAATGACGGGTTTCTCAAGATGATGAACGACCGGCTTGCAGGCGGCGACAGCTATCCCATGGTTGTGTTTGTGGGCGGGGTTGCGCTCTCCATCGCGACCTGCGGGTTGGGCACGGCGATTGGGCTGGGCACGGGCATCGCCTACGGTGCGGTGACAACGGCTGTCGACATGTCAAAGGACAATAAGCCGGTTCGGGTCAGGGTCGGCGATCACGTCGACCTGGTCGAGATGTTGGGCAAGCGCGGGAACAAGATCATCCACCTATAGCGCCCCGCCTTAAACCTGAATCGCCGATACCCTGCCACGTTTCGCGCTCTCGGGACATCGGCGATACCTGATGTCTCAAGTGAAAGGCGGGACGCTTTAGAACAGGTCTATGTCGTGGACCCCATGCGTCTGGCGGCAAAACCAACGGTCAGCCCGGCGGAATACCTGGTGCATAACATTGAACGCGAGGTTCAGGTCGACTAAAGCGTTTTCGATTTAGCCTGCACCACGACGCATCACTCACGCGTTGAAATACCTGATTTTCAGGCAGCGTTGCGTGGTTCAAGTTTATCGAAAACTGCTTTAGCACTGGGGTGCTGCTGCGCTGGGGCGGGGCAGGTCCTTCGGCTGCGGGGGTGACACCAATGAGGCGCTGGCGCGCGGGGCGTTTGAGGCCCATGAGTTGTATTGGAAAGATGAAGGGGCGGGAGTGCGAAACGGCTGATCGGTTTGAGCGATCTACGGGCCTTCCTGGGCTCTGCCGTATCTCCGAGGCCTGCTTGGCAGGCTCGGGCGCGGCTCAAGCGGTTTCTTTGAGGCGGCTTGGGACCCAGGCGTAGCCGTTTTCGCACAGAATGTAGGCCTCGCGCAGGCCGTGGGGCTTGTCAGTGGGCTGTTGCAGGATGGTGCCGCCTGCGGCCTCCGCCAGGGCACAGGCGGCTTCTGGCGCGGTGTCATAGAGCCTGATTTCGATACCAGCCCCGCGCGGCGGCAATTCGGGCAGGAGACCCAGCAGCGGGTTGGCGTGATAGGTGCTGTCACTGTGGATCTGAAAGACTTGGCTGCCGTAGGTCATGATGGCGAAGTCAGCGGTGGGCTGATGGGCGCGCATGCCAAAGACACTTTCTAAAAAGCGGACCTGTGCTGTGACATCACGCACGAGGAGGTTCAGCCCCAGACCGCGCAGGCTGGCGCCAAAATCTTCTGCACCAATGGTATTGTAATCCATATCGCGCACTCCTCCCTCGTGAGCAGAATAGCAGGCTTGGCAGGCCTCCAGAAGCCTCTTGCGGCTGCTGGTCGCTCTGCCCTGCCGCCGCACCGGTGAGGCTTTTTGCAATTGACGGCGCACTTGGGCGGGTTTGCACAAACCGGGCGCGGACCTCTTGAACAGGACCGGCTTTCCTGATCCATAGGGACATGTCGTATCGACCGTTCCCTGCGTGGCCCGACGTTGCCCCCGCCCTTGTCAACACCGCTGCTGGCCGCACGCCCGCTGAGACCGTGATCACGGGTGGGATCTGGGTCAACGTGCACACGCGCGAGGCCCTGCCTGGCCACGACATCGCCATCACCGCGGGCCGTATCGCCTATGTGGGGCCGGATGCCAGTCCCTGTCTCGGGCCGGAGACCCGGATCATCGAGGCGCGCGGGCGCTACATGGTCCCGGGGCTCTGTGACGGGCACATGCATATCGAAAGCGGGATGCTCACCCCCGCAGAATTTGCCCGTGCCGTCATCCCCCATGGCACCACGTCCATGTTCACCGACCCGCATGAGATCGCCAATGTGCTGGGCCTTGCGGGCGTGCGCATGATGCATGATGAGGCGCTGATGCAGCCCATCAACATTTTCACCCAGATGCCCTCTTGCGCGCCCTCTGCGCCGGGGATGGAAACCACGGGCTTTGAAATCACCGCCGAGGATGTGGCAGAGGCGATGGGATGGCCCGGGATCATTGGCCTGGGCGAGATGATGAATTTCCCCGGTGTCTCAAATGCCGATCCGCAGATGTTGGCCGAGATTGCCGCGACCCAGCGGGCGGGCAAGACGGTGGGCGGGCACTATGCCGCGTCCGATCTGGGCCTGCCCTTTGCGGCTTATGTCGCCGGAGGACCGGCGGACGATCATGAAGGCACGCAGGAGGCTGATGCCATCGCCCGGATGCGGCAAGGCATGCGCGCTATGATCCGGCTGGGCTCGGCCTGGTACGATGTGGAAAGTCAGATCACCGCGATCACTGAAAAGGGGCTCGACCCGCGCGGCATGATCCTGTGCACCGATGATTGTCACTCGGGCACGCTCATCAATGAAGGACACATGAACCGGGTGGTGCGCCACGCCATCGCCTGCGGCTGCGATCCGCTGGTGGCGCTGCAGATGGCCACGATCAACACCGCCACGCACTTTGGGCTTGAACGCGAGATCGGATCGCTCACGCCTGGGCGGCGCGCGGATGTGATCCTGACCTCGGATCTTGTTGAGCTGCCCATTGAGACGGTCCTGGCGCGGGGCGAAGTGGTGGCCGAGGACGGAGTGTGTCTTGCCGAATGCCCGCACTATGCTTGGCCCGGCACCGCACGCCAGACGGTGCATATGGCGCGCGATCTCAAAGCCGAGGATTTTGCCATTCCCGCCCCGCCCGGCGCAAATGCCGTGACCGCCAATGTCATCGGCGTGGTGGAGAACCAGGCCCCCACCCGCGCGCTGCAATTCGAGCTGCCGGTGACCGAGGGCCGCGTGCAGCCCACAGGTGAGGTGGCGCAGATCGCGCTGGTGGAGCGCCACCGCGCGACGGGGGGCGTGGTGAATGCCTTTGTCTCGGGCTTTGGCTACACCGGGCGCATGGCCATGGCCTCGAGCGTGGCGCATGACAGCCATCACATAATCGTGGTGGGCACGGATGCCGCGCAGATGGCGCTTGCGGCCAATAGGCTGCGCGCCATGGGTGGGGGCGTGACGCTCTGGCGCGATGATGAGGAACAGGCGGTGGTGGCACTGCCCATCGCGGGGCTCATGTCCGACCGGCCCGCCGCTGAGGTGGCCGCCGCGGCCGACCACCTGCTGCAGGCCATGCGCGAGAGCGGTTGCAGCCTTAACAACGCCTATATGCAGCATTCTCTCCTGGCGCTCGTGGTTATCCCGGAATTGCGGATCAGCGATCTGGGTCTCGTGGATGTGCGCAGCTTTACCTTCATGGACGTGATCCAACGAACATGAGCCACCAATCGGGCACGACCGCCCCAAAAAGAAAGAAACCGCGATGAAAATACTCACCCCCGACGCGCCAAAACCTCAGGTGTTTGATGATGCCGCAGCGGCTGTCGAGCGGCTGATCGCGCTTTACGCGCAAGCCACTGGATTTTTGCAGCAGCACTTTGCCGAAGTGCTCAAGGCGCCGCCCGAGGATACGCGCATCCGCGCGTTCTACCCGGAGGTGCGGCTGCAAACCTCGACCTATGCGCAGGTCGACAGCCGCTTGAGCTTTGGGCATGTCTCCACCCCCGGCACCTTTGCCGCGACGATCACGCGACCGGATCTTTTTCGCAGCTACCTGACGCAGCAGATCGATCTCTTGATCAAAAACCACGCGCAGCCGGTGCAAATCGGGCTCTCAGAGACGCCGATCCCGGTGCATTTCGCGGTAACAGGCGACGCCGCGGCGGCGATCCCGCAGGAAGGGGCCGCCCCCTTCACCCTGCGCGACATCTTTGATGTGCCCGATCTGAACAGCACCAACGATGACATCGTGAACGGCACCTACGATCACCCCGACAGGGTGCACCCGCTCGCCCCTTTCACCGCGCAGCGCGTGGATTATTCGCTGGCGCGGCTGGCGCATTACACCGCCACGGATCCCGTGCATTTCCAGAACTACGTGCTCTTTACCAACTATCAGTTCTATGTGACCGAGTTTGAGGAGTATGCCCGCGCGCAACTGGATGACCCCGAAAGCGGCTACACCGCCTTTGTCTCCACCGATAATGCCGAGATCACCACGGGCGACGCGCCGCTGGCAGCGCCCAGCAAGCTGCCGCAGATGCCGACCTACCACCTCAAACGCGCAGATGGCTCCGGCATCACGCTCGTGAACATCGGCGTGGGCCCCTCCAACGCCAAGACCGCAACCGATCACATCGCGGTGCTGCGCCCGCACGCCTGGCTGATGGTCGGGCATTGCGCGGGCCTGCGCCACACCCAGGCGCTTGGCGATTTCGTGCTGGCCCATGCCTATCTGCGCGAGGATCACGTGCTCGATGACGATCTGCCCGTCTGGGTGCCGATCCCGGCGCTGGCTGAGATCCAGATCGCGCTGGAACAGGCGGTGGCGCATGTCACCCAGCTTGAGGGGTATGAACTCAAACGCGTGATGCGCACCGGGACAGTCGCCACCTATGACAACCGCAATTGGGAGCTGCGCGATCACTCCGGACCGGTGCAGCGGCTGTCGCAATCCCGCGCCATCGCCCTGGACATGGAGAGCGCGACCATCGCCGCCAACGGCTACCGCTTTCGCGTGCCTTACGGCGCGCTCTTGTGCGTCTCCGACAAGCCGTTGCACGGTGAACTCAAGCTGCCGGGCATGGCGTCAGACTTCTACAAGACCCAAGTTTCACGGCATTTGATGATCGGAATCCGCGCCATGGAGCTCTTGCGAAGCACGCCTTTGGCCCGCATTCACAGCCGCAAATTGCGATCTTTCAACGAAACCGCGTTCCTCTAGCCCCAAAACCGGTGAAAAACAGCGACAATTTGCTGTTTTTAGGGCTTTTACACGTAATACTCGTTGTGTTGCACCACAACATACCGTTATTTTTGAATATGGAGGCCCTACATCGGGCGGTCAAAGGAGAAATAACAATGGCCAACAAACCAATGACGAAGACACAGCTCGTCGCGGCACTTGCCGATGAAATGGGCACAGACAAAAAAGCAGCCGGCGGCGCGCTGGACGCGGTGTGCAATCTGATCACGCGCGAAGTCTCTGGCGGCGGCGCCGTGACACTCCCCGGCGTGGGCAAGATCTATTGCCGGGAGCGGCCTGAGCGGATGGTGCGCAACCCCGCTACGGGCGAACAGTTCAAAAAAGACGCCGACAAGGTGGTCAAAATGACCATCGCAAAAGCGCTGAAAGACAGTGTGAACGGCTAGGCCGCACACAAAAGACTGGATAAGGGCCGCCGCTTGCGCGGCCTTTTCTTTTGTGCGGAGGCCCCGCGCATGCCTTGCCGCGCCCCCCATTCTGGGAAATGGTGCCCGGGCAGGACAAAGGCGACCAAATGGACCTACGCGCAATTTTGATGGGGCTGCTCTTTGCCCTGATGTGGTCCTCCGCCTTCACCTCCGCGCGGATCATCGTGACGGATATGTCCCCGCTCTTTGCGTTGTCCCTAAGGTATCTCATTTCCGGGCTTTTGGGCGTGGGGATTGCCTATCTTCTGGGTCAGTCCATGCGGCTCACCGCGGCGCAATGGCGCGCGACGATCATCTTTGGGATCTTGCAGAATGCGGTCTATCTGGGGCTCAACTTTGTGGCGATGCAAACGGTGGGGGCCTCGCTCGCTGGGATCATCGCTTCCACGATGCCCCTGCTCGTCGGCCTGGCGACCTGGGCCGCCTACGGCGAACGCTTGCCTCCCTTGGGCATCGCGGGGCTGATCGCTGGCATGATCGGGGTCGCGATCATCATGAGCGCGCGCTTGAGCGGGGGGGCGGATCCCTTTGGCGTGACCCTCTGCGTGATCGGGGTGCTGGCGCTGACGGTCGCCACGTTGATGGTGCGCGGGGCCACGTCGGGCGGCAACTTTCTGATGATCGTCGGGCTGCAAATGCTGGTGGGCTGTGCCGCCTTGAGCCTTGCCACGCTGGCTTTGGAAGTACCGCGGATCAATCCCAGCCTACCGCTCGCCTTGGCGTTTAGCTACACCTGCCTGGTGCCAGGGCTGGCGGCGACAATGATCTGGTTTTGGCTCGTCAACCGCATCGGGGCCACCCGCGCGGCAACCTTTCATTTCCTCAACCCGTTTTTGGGCGTGGCCATCGCCGCGCTCTTGCTGGCAGAGCCTTTGGGCGCGCGCGACGTCTTGGGCGTGGCGATCATCACCGCGGGGATCTTGGCGGTGCAGGTGTCACGGCAGAGATCGTAGCCCCAGCCGCCGCTGTCACGCGCAGCACCGTGGGATCAGCGCGTCAATCCAACAGCGCTTCAATCGCCCGCGTGATCTGACGCGACGTCGGGCGGGTCGATGCGCCCCACGTGCCCGCGACCGATCCGTCGGGCGCGATCAGCACTTTGTTGAAATTCCAGCGCGGCGTGAACCCCGTCTCCGCTTTCACAGACTGATAGAACGGATGCGCGTCCGCCCCCTTCACCGAGGTGATATCGGTCATCGGCAGATCCAAGCCAAAGGTGATCTCGCAGAACTCCTTTACCTCGCTTGCGGTATCAAGCTCTTGGTTGAAATCATCTGATGGCACGGCGAGCACCACGAGCCCGCGGTCTTTATAGCGGTCGTAGACGTCTTGCAGCGCGCTGTACTGCGGTGTGAACCCACAGCGCGACGCGGTGTTGACCACCAGCACCGGCTGGCCGGACCATTCACTCAGGACATGGCTGCCGCCGTCAATGTTGGGAAAGACCGCGTTTGCCGGTGCTCCCATCGCAGACCCTCCCAATCCCAAGCTGAGCAGTGCGCTGTACAAAATCATTCTCATGGTGCCAAAGATAACCCCAAACCGCCGCAGGGCGAGGGCAAATGCGAGCATCAAATGTCGCAGGCCCCAAAAGCCTTTGAATTTCGCGTCCGCACCCCATCTAATGATGAACGCAGACACCGGAGAACCCTATGGCACACTACGAACGACGCGCGGAGGTCATCGCGAACCTGTCGCCTGAGGAATACCACGTCACCCAGCAGAGCGGGACAGAACGACCGGGCACCGGCAAGCTTTTGCACAACAAAGAGCCGGGGATCTACGTCGACATCGTCTCGGGCGAGCCGCTTTTTGCATCCGCCGACAAATACGAGAGCGGGTGCGGTTGGCCCAGCTTTACCAAGGCCATCGAGAATGTGACCGAACACCGCGATGCCTCGCATGGCATGGTCCGGACGGAGGTGCGGTCCAAACATGGCGACAGCCACCTGGGCCACGTCTTCCCTGACGGCCCGCCCGACCGCGGCGGCCTGCGCTACTGCATCAACTCCGCCTCGCTGCGCTTCATCCACCGCGATGACATGGAGGCGGAGGGCTATGGTGCCTATCTCGACCAGGTGGAGGATGCCGCATGAGCCAGGAACGCGCCGTCTTGGCCGGGGGATGCTTTTGGGGGATGCAGGATCTGATCCGCAAGCAGCCCGGCGTGATCTCAACCCGCGTGGGCTACACCGGCGGGGATGTCCCCAACGCCACCTACCGCAACCATGGCACCCATGCCGAAGGGATAAAGGTGATCTTTGACCCCGAGGTGATGAGCTACCGCAGGTTGCTGGAATTCTTTTTCCAGATCCACGATCCCACCACGCTCAACCGGCAAGGCAACGACAGGGGGATGAGCTACCGCTCAGCGATCTACTTTGAGGATGAGGATCAAAAGGCCACCGCGCTTGACACGATCGCCGATGTCGAGGCTTCGGGTCTTTGGCCCGGCAAGGTCGTCACTGAACTGGAACCGGTGGGCGACTTTTGGGAGGCCGAACCAGAACACCAGGACTATCTGGAACGGATCCCAAATGGCTACACCTGCCATTTCATCCGGCCGAGTTGGGTGCTGCCGCGCCGCGACGCTGCCGAATAGGGGTCAGCCCCGGACCGGCAGGCTGCCGGTGAAAGATGGCTCGACCTTGGGTTCAAGCAACCGCCAGCGGGCCGCGCAAAGCTGAAAGTCGCGGCTCTCCCAGCCTTCCGCGTCCCGTTGAAACCGCACGCGCCAGGCCCCTTCAATCTCGGCCCTGAGATTTGGCAAGACGGCCGCGTCGCTGTCCGCCTCTGCAAGACCGCCTTGTGCGGGCACGGCGCGCAAACGCAAAAGCCGGTTGAGCAGCGGTGCGGCTTGCCGCGTGCGCCGCCCAGCAAAGATCACGATGATCTCCTGATCCTGGCCCATCCGCGCGCGCACCAACAGATCTTGCCGCATGTTGCGCTGTACATCCGGGATCAGGCGGGCCTGCACCCGGATCAACTCACCCTTGAACAGGCCACTGTCTTCGTCAGCGGGCGTGATGTGGTGCTGCGGTTTGCGACGGTTCTGCATAAACGCTCCAAAGCGGTGAACGCCGCAGCCTTAAGGGGAAAACGGTTACCAATTGTCCAACGCCGCGCCGTTCTTGGGCTTACAGCTTTTCGGTCTTAACCTGAGCAATCGAACATCGCCAATGTCACGAGAGCGCCGAAGGCGTGGGAGTGCATTGGTGATGCAAGTTTAAACCGAAACGCTTTAGCCCGCGCTTTGCACGCCGACACGGGGCCTGCCCGAGGCCTCAACCGTGATCAGCGCCTCGACAAAAACCTCGCGCGCCTCCACGCCCGCCTTGCGCACATCCCGCGCCACCGAGACGGAGATGTCCGCCGCCCCCGCCTCTTGCGCCTGCGCGACCGCGGTGCGGCGCAAGAGCGCCTCCAGATGATCCATGGCAGTTTGCGCATCGGCAAAATCTTCCGGCCCCTGGGCCAGATGCACGCGAAAAATCCCATCCGAAGGCGCGGTGATTGTGCCGCTTTCGCGCATCGTCACGCGCCCCACGACGGCCCCAATGGCATTGGCCACGCCGCCTTGACCGGGCAAGATCATCTCGCAGCCCAATCGCGCCCCCACCGCCGGATAATAGGCCGCCGCAGAGGCCCCCAGGCCGACCACCGGGGTCGCAAGCCCGGTCTGCAGCTTGACCAAACCCGCGTGCCCCGTCATCCCGCGCTGCATCAATTCATGCCGGGCCAGCGCGTCGGGCGGTGCGTCAAAGGGCTGATCTTCCTCGGCAAACGCCGCCTCCAAGAGCGCCAGACTGGTCTGCGCCGTCAACTGATCAAGGATGATGCGCGCAACGTCCTCTTCGGAGGTCGACAGAACCGTGCCCGCCCCGGTGCGCCGCCGCCCAAAAAGCGTGAGCGCCTTGCGCGCGGCGCCTGCGTCCCACTCCAAGAGGGTGCCCAGCACGTGGCTCGCATCTGTGGGCGTCACTCCCGCGATCTGCACAAGCCCCCGCGCCACCAACCGTTTCAGCGCCCCCTGTTCGACCCGCGCACGCAGGATATCGCCCAAGGGATGCACCCCGGCACCGATCCGCGCCAAAAGCGCCGCCTCCCGGGGCCCTAGCCCTTCGGCGTGCATCCCTGCCACCGCGCGGACAAACCGCGCGTCATGCTCCCCTGGGGCCACCGCGCGCAGCTGCTGATCAAGCGTGGAATGCACCACCTCCGGGGCCTCCACAGCAAGAAGCGAGATCGGCAGCACCCGGCGCGGGCCCAGCGTCACGCCGCCCTGCAGCCCTTCGGAGATGAAATGCACCTCGCTGTCGCCGCCGAGCCCGCTGGTGCGCATCGCCACCGCCTCGACCATGGTGCGATACGGTCCAACCCGCGCGCCCGCCGGATCAATCGTGGGCCGGCCCGCGCGCAACAGCGCCACATCCGTCGTCGTGCCGCCGATATCGCTGACCAACGCATCCTCCGCGCCCGTCAGCCACCGCGCCCCCACAATCGAGGCGGCAGGCCCGCTCAAGATCGTCTCAATCGGTCGCGCGCGCGCCTGATCCGCTGAGATCAGCGCGCCATCCCCGCGCACCACCATCATCGGCGCGGTCACACCCAGCCCCGCCAGGGTCTCCTCCGCCCGCCCGATCAGCCGATCGATCATCCCGATGAGCCGCGCGTTCAGCACCGCCGTGATGGCACGCTTCGGCCCATTCAATTTGGCCGACAACTGATGCGAGGCGGAAACGGGCCGCGCGCTGATCTCTTGGATGAGCTCGGCGGCGCGCAACTCATGCGCGGGGTTGCGGGTGGCAAACTGACTGGCCACAGCAAAGGCGCTCACATCCTCGCAATGCGCGAACAAAAAGGCGCGCAGGCCGGCCTCATCGAGCGCAGCGGCCTCTGCCCCGGCATGATTGTGCCCGCCGCCAAGCACCAGCACAGGATCGCCGCCCAAGGCATCCGTTAGCCCATGCGCCTCCAGATCCCGTTCGCGAAACCCGACAAAGATCAGCGCCACGCGCCCGCCTTGCCCCTCGACCAGCGCATTGGTGGCCAGCGTTGTGGATAGCGAGGCCAAGGCGATGTCCTCCGGGGCCACCCGCGCGGCCTCCAGCACCGCGCGCACCGCGCCGCCCACGCCGATGGCCAGATCGTGCTTTGTGGTCAGCGATTTGGCGGCGGCGATCACCCGCTCTTCGTCCTGGATCAGCACAGCGTCCGTGTAGGTCCCGCCGGTATCAACGCCCAGGAGATAGGCCATTACGCCTCCTTCAGCCGCGTCACGGCCCAGCGTGCCGCATCGGCCACCGCCGCGTCCGTATCCGATGTCAGCCGCTCTGCCGCGGGGGTCAAGCGGGCGGCTCCGGAATTGCCAATCGCATAGAGCACATTGCGCACAAAACGGCCCCGCCCGATCCGCTTGATGGGCGAGCCTGAGAAGCGCGCGCGAAACGCGGCGTCATCCAGCGCGGCAAGCTCCCCCAGATCCGGGTCGCGCGCCCCGTGATAGCGCATGTCGCTCGCCGCCACTGCAAACTTGTTCCAGGGACAGGCGGCCAGGCAATCGTCACAGCCGTAGATCCGATTGCCCAACTGTGGGCGCAGCGCGGGGTCCACCGGCCCTTTATGCTCAATCGTGAGATAGGAGATGCAGCGCCGCGCATCGAGCTGATAGGGGGCCGGAAAGGCATCGGTGGGGCAAACCTCTTGGCAAGCGTTGCAGCGCCCGCAGCGGTCGGGCTCTGCGGCGTCCGCGGGCAGCTCCAATGTGGTAAAAACCGAGCCCAGGAAGGCCCAGTTCCCCCACTCCCGGCTCACCACATTGGTGTGCTTGCCCATCCAGCCCAAGCCCGCCGCCTGCGCCAGGGCCTTTTCGGGCACGGGGGCGGTATCGACAAAGACCTTCACCTCGCAAGCCGCCTCCGCCACCAGCCAGCGTGCAAGACGTTTCAGCCGCTTTTTCACCACGTCGTGATAATCCCGCCCCTGGGCATAGACCGAAACCGCCGCCTTCTCCGGCTGGTCCAGCACCGCGCGCGGATCATGCTCGGGGGCATAGCTTTCGGCCAGCATGATGACAGACCGCGCGTCGGGCCAAAGCGCGCTTGGATCACCGCGCCAGGCCATCCGCTCCGCCATCCACTGCATCTGCCCGTGATAGCCCTTGGCGACAAAAGCCGCGAGGCGCTCGGGCACGTCGGGCACGTCCCAGGGTCGGCAGACGCGGCAGGCGACAAAACCGATCTCATGCGCCTGATCCACCAAACGCGCCTTCAGCCTGGCCAAGCTATCGGTCATGTCACACTGCGGCGTCGCGCGAAACAAGGTCTCACGACCCAGCACCGGGGATCTGAACATGAGTCCGGATCGGCCACCGATCCGCTGCGCGCCCGGACCCGCCCCTCAGGGCGGGCGCGCATGTGCGCCGTTGCAACAGGTCTCACGCGACCTTCTGGGATGCGCGGTACCGCCAGGTTTGGAGCCGCCCTCGGGTCCGGGCGCGCACCTGATGTCCTATCCCGCAGCACAGATGACATTGGACTAGAAGTCTAGATCATTGTAGTGCCGCGGCGGCGGAAAGCCCGAGACTTGATCGGCCAAACGCCCGCGAAAGGCCGGGCGCGATTTGATCTTGGCGTACCAATCCTTGACCACCTCAGAGCGGTCCCAATCCACGTCCGAGATGTAATCGAGCGCTGAGAGATGCGCGGCAGCGGCGAAATCGGCCAAGGTCATCTTGTCGCCCGCGAGCCACCGCCGGTGATCGAGCAGCCAGGCCATGTAGTCGAGGTGATACTTGATCGCCTTGGCCCCCGCCTTCACATTGGAGCTGTCGGGATAGCCCGCCTTCATCACCTTCTTGTTGACCCGCTCATATAGCAGTTTCGACGTGACCTCGTGATGGAACTTATCGTCAAACCAATCGATGAGCCGGCGCACCTCAAAGCGTTCCTTGGGTCCCGGCGGCAGCAGCGCGGGATCTGGCCGCGTCTCTTCGATATACTCGCAGATCGCAGCACTTTCGGCCATCATCAGCCCGTCGAGCTTCAACACTGGCACCTTGCCCGCTGGATTGCGGCGCATGAAATCCGGGTCCGCCTCCCAATAGCGCTCCTCCACCAATTCCACCTCGATCTTCTTTTCCGCAAGGCTCAGGCGCACCTTGCGGCAAAACGGAGAGAGGGGAACGTGAAAGAGCCGCGCCATCGACTGTCCTGGATCAACTTCAATTGCAGCCCTCATTGCCCGGTATGGGGGCGCAATTCAACTCTCGAAGCACGCCGCGCGCCCGTCCGCGCGTATCGTTGCCGCCCCAGACCGAATGGCGCGGGTGCGTTGGCGCACGAAAGAAGAGGGGTTGGCCGCTGACCGGGTCTTGGGCGCGGGCAGGATCGCGGCAAGCCGGGCGGCTTGGGTTTCCGACAGATCCCGCGCCGAGACGTTAAAGTGATGCCGTGCCGCCGCCTCCACGCCAAAGACGCCCTCGTCGAACTCCGCCACGTTGAGATAGACCTCCAAGATGCGCCGCTTGGACCAGAGCGATTCCACGATGGGCGTGATCAGCGCCTCAAGCGCTTTGCGCACATAAAGCCGCCCGTGCCAGAGATAGACGTTCTTGACCGTCTGCTGGGTGATCGTTGAGGCCCCGCGCCCGCTGCCCTCGTCGATGGCCGCGCGAATGGCCTCAACGTCAAAGCCCCAGTGCTGACAGAAATTCGCGTCCTCTGCGGCGACGGCAGCGCGCGCCATCACGGGGGCGATCTCCTCCATCGGGACCCAGATCTGCTCAACCCCGCCCAAGCGTCTGCCTTCGGTGAACATGTAGATGTTGGTGGGCGGATTGGCGATCGCCCCGAGCGCGACAAGCCCCACCACAAGCAAAAACGCCACCGCCAGCAGCCGCCAGGCCCACCAGCGCAGCCACAAGAGCATGCCGATGGGCGAAAAGCGGCGCTGGGGCCGCGCCTTACGCGCGGGCTTGCGTGTCTTGCGTGTCGCCATGCCCCGCTATAGGCGCAGCGCCCCGGATTGTGAACGCTCAAGCATGCGCCTGCGCAAGATCACTCCGCAGGCACGGCCACCGGTTCGTCGCTCAGCGGTGCGGGCAGATGCACCAGCATCTCTTTGGGGCAAACCTGCAAGAAGTGCTTCTGCTCAATGTCCCAATGCTGCAGGATCTCGGCGGCCTTGCGACTGCCCGTCTCCTCCAGGTGCCGCTCAAGAAGCGTCTCAAGCTGCGCCATCCAATGCGCCACAGTGACCGGGCAGTTGGTGAGCGTCTCCATGTTCATCATCGGTGGGGCCTTACCCTCTGGATCATAAAGATAGGCCATGCCGCCGGTCATGCCCGCGCCAAAGTTCGCGCCGATCTCGCCCAAGATCACCGCCACACCGCCGGTCATATACTCGCAGCCATTGCTGCCGCAGCCCTCGACCACAACCTTTGCCCCCGAGTTGCGCACCGCAAACCGCTCACCCGCACGCCCGGCGGCAAAGAGATAGCCGTCGGTCGCGCCGTAAAGCACCGTGTTGCCTATAATGGTGTTCTCGGCCGCCAAAATCGGGCTCGCCATCGGCGGGCGCACCACAATGGTGGCCCCCGATAGCCCCTTGCCGACGTAGTCATTGGCATCGCCCGAGACCTCCAACTTCAACCCCGGCGCGCCGAAGGCCCCCAAGGACTGCCCGGCGGACCCGGTGAGCTTGATCGTCAGGTGATCGGGCTGCAGGTCGTTGCGCATGCCAAAGGTCTGCACGATGTGGCTCGAGACCCGCGTGCCCACGGTCCGATGCGTGTTCTGCACCGCATAGCTCAGCTGCATCTTCTCCCGGTCGCTTAGGAAACGCGCCGCGTCGCGCACGATCTGCGCATCCAGCGTATCAGGCACCGCATTGCGCGGCCGGTCCCGGTCGTAGCTAGGCTGATCCGCGCCATCCACCATGATGAGCAGCGGATTGAGGTCGAGGTCATCCAGATGTGCCGAGCCGCGTGAGACCTGGGTGAGCAGATCCGCCCGCCCGATCACCTCGTCGAGCGAGCGCGCGCCGAGCGAGGCCAAGACCTCGCGCACCTCGGTGGCATAGAAGGTGATCAGGTTCACCACCTTGTCGGCATTGCCGGTGAACTTCTCCCGCAGCGCCTCATCCTGGGTGCAAACACCGACCGGGCAGGTGTTGCTCTGACACTGGCGCACCATGATGCAGCCCATGGCGATGAGGGCCGCGGTACCGATCCCGTATTCCTCAGCGCCGAGCATCGCGGCCATCACAATATCGCGGCCCGTGCGCAGCCCGCCATCGGTGCGCAGCGTCACGCGGCCCCGCAGGTTGTTCATCGACAGCACCTGATGCGCCTCGGTGAGACCCATCTCCCAGGGCAGCCCGGCATATTTGATCGAGGTCGCAGGGCTGGCCCCGGTGCCGCCGTTGTGGCCCGAGATCAGGATCACATCCGCCTTGGCCTTGGCCACACCCGCCGCGATGGTGCCCACACCGGACGAGGCCACCAGCTTCACCGTGACCTTACAGCGCGGGTTGATCTGTTTCAGATCGTAGATCAGCTGCGCCAGATCCTCGATCGAATAGATATCGTGGTGCGGCGGCGGCGAGATCAGCGTCACACCCTTGGTCGAATGCCGCAATCGCGCGATGAGGTCGGTGACCTTCATCCCCGGCAACTGCCCGCCCTCACCGGGCTTGGCACCTTGGGCCACCTTAATCTCCAACTCCTCACATTGGTTGAGGTACTCCGCCGTCACGCCAAACCGGCCCGAGGCGACCTGCTTGATCTTCGCACTGGGGTTATCGCCATTGGGCTCGGGCACGAAATGCGCGGGATCCTCCCCGCCCTCGCCCGAATCTGACTTGGCCCCAATCCGGTTCATCGCCACATTGAGCGTCTTATGCGCCTCAGGCGAGAGCGCGCCGAGGCTCATGCCCGGCGTCACAAACCGCCGCCGAATGGCGGTGATGCTTTCGACCTCCTCCAGCGGCACCGGCGTGCCCAACGGCTTGAAATCCAACAGATCGCGCAGATGAATGGGCGGATTGCTCTGCATCTTCTTCGAATACTGCTGCCACATCTGATAGGACGCGCGGGTGCAGGCCATCTGCATCAAATGCATCGAAGAGGCTTCCCAAGCGTGCGTCTCCCCCGATTTACGCGCCTTATAGAACCCACCGATGGGCAGCACCGTGCCGTCGCCCTGCCAGCCCTTGGCATGCACCTCTTCGGTCTTGCGCTGAATGCCGGTCACGCCGATCCCGCTGATCCGCGAGGTCATGCCCGGGAAATACTCGGCACACATCGCCCGGCTCAGCCCCACCGCCTCAAAATTAAGCCCGCCGCGATAGGATGAGACCACCGAGATCCCCATCTTCGCCATGATCTTGAGCAAACCCTGATCGATGGCCTCCCGGTAGCGCCGCACCGCTTCGGTCAAAGACACGTCCAAGAGCCCGCGCTCGATCCGGTCGGCGAGCGAATCCTCCGCCAGATAGGCATTCACCACCGTCGCGCCGCAGCCCACGAGCACAGCAAAATAATGCGGATCCACACATTCAGCCGAACGCACGTTGAGCGAACAGAAAGTGCGCAGCCCCTTGCGCGTGAGATGCGAATGCACCGCCGAGGTCGCCAAGATCATCGGCATCCCCACCTTCTGAGCATCCGACAGATGATCGGTCAGGATGATGTGCCCCGCGCCCGAGCGCACAGCATCCTCAGCCTCTGCCCGAAGCGCCTTCAGCGCAGCATCCAGGCTCTCTCCCTTGGCAAAGGTGCACTCCAGCGTGACCGCATTCGCGTTGAAATGATCAAAAAGCGCCTCAAACTGGGCGCTGCCCACAAAGGGTGAATCCAGCACCAGGATCTCGGTTTGCGAACTGTCCTCGTCGAGCACGTTCTTGAGGTTGCCAAACCGCGTCTTCAGGCTCATCACCCGGTATTCGCGCAAGCTGTCGATGGGCGGGTTGGTGACCTGACTAAAATTCTGCCGAAAGAAATGGCTCAGCGGGCGATACTGCTTGGAGAGCACCGCGGAGGGCGTGTCATCCCCCATAGAGGCCAGCGCCTCCTTGGCGTCCTCGGCCATCGGGGCCAGGATCTGCTCCAGATCCTCAATCGAATAGCCCGCCGCCACCTGACGACGCCGCAACTCGTTGCCCGCAAAAACCGCCTTTTCCTCCACCGCGGCCAGGGGCGCGTTGAGATCGACGATCTTGCCCACCCAATCGCCAAAGGGCAGCGCGGCGGCCATCTTGTCCTTGATCCGCGTGTCGTTGAAAAGCTTGCCCTTCTTCATATCGACCGCGATCATCTGACCGGGGCCAAGCGCGCCTTTCTCCACCACCTGCGCCTCATCGAGCGGGACCATCCCCGCCTCGGAGCCCGCAATCAGCATGCCATCGCCTGTCACGACATAGCGCATGGGCCTGAGCCCGCTGCGGTCGAGCCCGGCGCAAACCCACCGCCCATCGGTCATCGCCAGTGCTGCGGGCCCGTCCCAAGGCTCCATCACCGAATTGCAGTAGGAATACATATCCTGCCAGGCCTGCGGCAGCTCCACCGTCTGCTTGGACCAGCTTTCGGGCACCAGCATCGTCTTGGCCATCGGTGCCGACCTTCCTGCGCGCACCAGCACCTCAAAAACCGAGTCGAGCGCCGCCGAATCCGAGGCCCCATTGGCCACAATCGGTTTGATGTCCTCGGCCAGATCTCCAAAGGTTGAACTGGCCATGCGGATCTCATGGCTTTTCATCCAATTCAGATTGCCCTTGAGCGTGTTGATCTCCCCGTTATGCGCCAGCATGCGGAAGGGCTGCGCCAGCCACCACTGCGGGAAGGTGTTGGTGGAATAGCGCTGGTGGTAGATCGCAAAAGCGCTCTCAAACCGCGCATCCAGCAGGTCGGGGTAGAACTCCGCCACCTGCTCGGCCAGCATCATGCCCTTGTAGATGATCGACCGGCAGGACATCGACGCGATGTAGAGCGTCGGCACTTGTGCTGCGACCGCCGCCTTTTCGATGCGCCGACGGATCACGTAAAGCTCGCGCTCAAAGGTATCCTCATCCACGCCCTTGGCATTGGAAATCAGGATCTGCTCAATCTCAGGCCGCGTCGCATTGGCCTTCTCGCCGAGGCAGCCCATCTCCACCGGTACGTGCCGCCAGCCGTAGATGTAGTAGCCCATGCGCAAGATCTCGGCCTCTACAATGGTGCGGCAGGTCTCTTGCGCGCCAAAATCGGTGCGCGGCAAAAATACCTGCCCAACCGCGAGCAACTCGTCTTTGCGCGGCTTGTGCCCGGTGCGCTCCACCTGGTCATAAAAGAACGGCACCGGGATCTGCACGTGAATGCCCGCGCCATCGCCGGTCTTGCCATCCGCATCGACCGCGCCCCGGTGCCAAATCGCCTTCAGCGCTTTGATCCCGTTCTCCACCACCGCGCGGTTGCGCGTGCCGTCGATGTTGACCACTAGGCCCACACCGCAAGAGGAATGCTCTTCCTCCGGGCTATAGAGCCCTTTCTCCGCCATCATCGCCCGCTTGGCCTCTTCACGGGCCACCCAAGCGTCATCGTACTGGGTCATTGGCTCTCTCCCTCTTCTGGCGCAAACAGCGCGATGGTCTCTTTTGTCGTCAGCCGCTGATGCGCGCCGGCAAAGGCGTAGCCCTGCGGGCATGCGTCAGCGAAAAATTCAAGCGTGAGTGCGGCGCCCCCAGCATCCTCAAAAAGCCCCGCTGAGAGGTGGCGCCCCCCGTCGTGCAGCGTCCGGTACCAAAGCGTTGAGCCGCAGCGCGCGCAAAACCCGCGTTCCGCCCAATCGGACGACCGGAACTGCGCCACCTCGCCCTCGACCTCAATCTGATGCGGATCATTCGCGATGGAGACAAAGGCGCCTGAGTTCTGTCTACGGCACATGGCGCAATGACAGGCCCGCAGCACGGGCGCGGCCAGGCGCGCCCGAACCTGCACCGTGCCGCAGAGGCACTGACCTTCCAAGGCTGTCGCTTCATGCATCGTTAACACTTCCATCCGTTCACGGCAGCGAGGTTGACCTATTTGCCGGTGCCGCTTCTTTTGCGTGCAGCGCTGCGGCGGTGTAAGAAAGGTGCACGGGGGGTGCACAGGGGGTGTACGCGGGGCACCCCCCTATTCGGCGGCCATCACCGTGCTGGCGTTGAACCGCTCCAGGATCGCTTCGGCACAGTCGCGCCCGTCCTTGATCGCCCAGACCACGAGGGAGGCGCCGCGCACGATGTCCCCCACCGCATAGACCCCGTCGAGGTCGGTGGCCCCTGACACATACTGCGCCTTGATGGTGCCCCAGCGGTTGATCGGCAGGTCGGGCTCGCCAAAGAGCGTCGGCAGATCCTCGGGCTCAAAGCCAAGCGCCATGATCACCAGATCCGCCTCTTCGACGTAATCCGCACCCTCAATCACCTCAGGCGTCTGCCGCCCCGTGGCATCGGGCGCGCCCAGCCGCATCTTTTGCACGACAACCCCGGTCACGGGATCGCCCACAAAGCCTTTGGGGGCAGAAAGCCATTCAAAAACGACGCCTTCCTCTTCGGCATTGGCCACCTCGCGCTGGCTGCCCGGCATGTTGGCGCGGTCCCGGCGATAAAGGCACTTCACGCTCTGCGCGCCCTGACGGATCGATGTGCGCACGCAGTCCATCGCCGTATCCCCGCCGCCGATCACCACAACCCGCTTGCCCGCCGCGTCAAGCTGACCGCTGTCAAACGCCTCAACCGCATCGCCAAAGCTCTTGCGGTTGCTGGCGGTCAGAAAATCAATCGCCCGCTCCAGCCCCTGAGCGCCCACGCCCGGCGCTTGGATATCACGCGATTTGTAGACGCCCGTCGCGACAATCACCGCGTCATGGGCCGCGCGGATCTCCTGCCACTTGGCCGCATCCACATCGCAGCCGAGCTCAAAGGTGACGCCCGCATCTTCAAGCTGCTGGATCCGGCGCATGACCACGTCCTTTTCCAGCTTGAACCCCGGAATGCCATAGGTCAGCAGCCCGCCCGCGCGGTCATAGCGGTCATAGATCGTGACCGCCACGCCTGCACGGCGCAGCACATCTGCCGCAGACAATCCACCGGGCCCGGCCCCGATGATGCCCACGCTCTCCGCCCGGTCCGTGCCCGCCGCGATGGGCCGCACCCAGCCTTCCTCCCAAGCGGTATCGGTGATGTACTTTTCCACCGAACCGATCGTAACCGTGCCATGCCCGGACGATTCGATCACGCAGTTGCCTTCGCAGAGCCGATCCTGCGGACAAATCCGACCGCAGATCTCCGGGAAGGTGTTGGTCGCCTGGCTGACCTCATAGGCTTCCTGCAGCCGCCCTTCCGCGGTCAGCCGCAACCAGTCGGGAATGTTGTTGTGCAAGGGGCAGTGGCTCTGGCAATAGGGCACGCCGCATTGGCTGCAGCGGCTCGCCTGCTCCTTGGCCTTCCCATCTGCGTACTCTGCGTAAATCTCTTTGAAATCAGCGCGCCGTAAGTCTGGCGACCGCTTCTCCGGCATCGCCCGCTCAACTTGCGTGAATTTCAGCATGGATTGCTGTGTCATAGCTGCCTCGACAGGTTGCTGAGCGCTCCGCATACCGCACCCGAAAGACAAATAAAAGACAGTATGTATGACCTACTTCGCCGCAGCGCCGATAGGCTGTTAATTACCTAGAAACCAATGGTAGAAAAATAGGTCCACACCGGACCTAATCAAAGGCCCGCCATCAGCAAAGCCAGGGCCACACCGCCCACCACAATCCGCCACCAGCCAAAAAGCGCGTAACCATGCTTGCTCACATAGCCCAAAAGCCAGCGCACCACGAGCACCGCGGAGATGAAAGCAAAGACAAACCCCACCGCGATCTCACCCAGATCCGCCACGTCCAGAATGTCCCGGTTCTGATAAAGATCGTATGCAAAGGCACCGGCCATCGTCGGCATGGATAGGAAAAAGGAAAACTCCGCCGCCGCGCGCTTGCTCGCCCCGAGCAGCAGCGCGCCCACAATCGTCGCGCCCGACCGCGATGTGCCAGGGATCATGGCAAGACATTGAATAAAGCCGATCTTTACGGCCATCGGGATGGGAAACTGCATCGCATCCTCATGCCGCGGTTCCGGGGCCACGCGGTCGACCAACAGCAAGACCACTCCGCCCAAAATGAGCATGACCGCGATCAGCATGGGCGTCTCAAAAAGCACGGTCTTGATGAAATCATGTGCCAGCACGCCGATCACGACCGCGGGCAAGAACGCAAGCAGCACCGACCAGATAAAGCGGCGGGCTTGCGGATCATGCGGGGCCGCTTGGCACACCGCCCAAAGCCGCGCGGCGTAGACCGTCAGGATCGCAAGCACGGCCCCGAGCTGGATCACCACTTCAAAGACATTGCCGGTGCTTTCAAACCCCAAGAAATGCCCTGCCAACAAAAGGTGTCCGGTCGAAGAGACCGGGATGAACTCCGTCAATCCCTCAAGCAGGCCGAGGAAGGCTGCAACAAGTGTGGTGGGGGCGTCCATTAGCTGTTTCGAAGGTGTTTCGCTGACTCTTTGGAGCTCTCATACTGCCCAGAGGGCATGAACTTCCAGAGGTAATCGGGCAAAACAGACGCCATCGGAACAGGCTCTATCCCCAGATCCGCAAAGCCTTTGGCATCGGCAGCGACCACATTGTCCCGCGCCAGGTTCTTGACCTGATCGCGCGTGATCATGGCGTTGGGGATCATGCCAAAAGTCACTTTCTCTAGCGTATCGAACCCAAACGCCATCAAGCGCCCAATCCACATCGGCAGCGGCAAAACGATCCGCCGGCGCTTGATCACCTTAAGCATGCGGGCCATCAACGCGCGAAAGCTCTCCACGTCCGGCCCACCCAATTCATAAATCCCCGGTGCCGCCTGCCCCAGGATCGCTTTCTCAGCAGCATGGGCCACATCTTGCACGTAGACCGGCTGAAACCGCGTGTCGGCCCCCACGACAGGCACAAAAGGGCTCAGCCGCGTCATGGCCGCAAACCGGTTAAAGAATTGATCTTCCGGCCCAAAAATGATTGACGGCCTCAGGATAACGGCATCTGGCATGAACCTTTGCACCGCCGCCTCGCCTTCGGCCTTTGAGGTCGCATAAAGGCTCTCTGAGGCGCTATCGGCGCCGATCGCTGAGATCTGCACCATCCGCGCGACACCGTTCTCGGCGGCAAGTCGCGCAATCCGCGCAGCACCCTCAGCCTGCACCGCGGCGAACTTGTTCTTGCCCGTTTCAGCAAGGATCCCCACGCAGTTGACGGCGACATCCGCACCGGTCAACGCCGCCTGCACCGAAGCGTCATCAAGCAGGTTGCAGCGCACCGTTTCGACTTGGCCCTCTTCACCGTATTGCGTGACAAAATCCGCCTTCTTTGGGTGACGGACCGCGACCCTGACGCGCCAGCCCGCCGCCGCCATCCGCTGAGCCACGTACCTCCCGACAAAGCCGGACCCACCGAAAATCGTAACCAAGCTCGCCATGTTCCGCTTCCTGCGCTGTGACCCTCTTGCGATGGAACTAGGCGCGCACCCCAGAGCGGGCAAGCGCGATCTGCTTTTGCGTCGCCCTGCTCTGCCTCCGCGCACCCAACCATCGAGGTCTCAGGCCGCGGTCGCAGTCCTCTTGCAAGTGCCCAAGCACGTTCCCGCGCGACCAAGATGCAGGCGCTGCGGGCAGCCTGTCCAGCGGGCAATCATGCGCGCGCGGCAGCGGCGATTACAGTTTGCTGCAGTTGCAAGGGTCGTTGCAGCATGTCCTACCGGCCAATGCAAAGAAACACAGATCGCGTCCTGCACTAAAGCGACGATTGCCTAGCTGTTGTCACCATGGCAGCAGTTTTAGAGATCAGGGCAATAGGATTGCTGACCCGATAATGATCGACAAAGACCCTACAATTGCTCTCGTGCTGAAGGCTTTGTTCGCGAGTCTCTCAAAGCCTTCGAGGTGGCCTTCACTGAGGGCTAAATCGCTGCAAATGGATCATCTACAACGCCGACAAGCTGGATGAGAAACTCGCCGGTTCCGTCTGAGGCTGAGGCGGCTAAGAAATCAGCGTCGGCTGCTGTTTTCGCGGCTTGGGCACCAGCCAAAGACCCATCGTAGAGCATCATGACATCCCCGGCATTGCTGACGTTGCTCATGCCGAGAATGGCGGAGAAATAGATGCCTACGTCGATCTTGGCGTCTAAGTAGGCGATATCGACCTGCTGTTGGCTCATGAATTCAGGTGTTGCATCCCTAGGCGCTTCCGCACGGGCACCGCGCAGAACCTGGAGGACGAACTCTGCCCGCGACACGCTCCCGTCTTCAAGAACAGAGCTCCAAAACGCCGCGCCTGCCGGGTCTGAAGAACGGCCAAGAACGTTGAGGTAAATCGCCTCCACAAAGGCGTCGGCTGGCACATCAGAAGGATAGAGTGCCTGGGCTTCCGGCGATCCCGCAAACAAAACAGCGATCTCTTCGAGCGATGTGCCGGTCGCAAAGGCATCGGCCCAAAACATCAAGCCCGCTGCGTCCGGTGCTCTGTTAAAGTACGCGATGTACATCTCAGTAAACGACGAAAACTGAGCCGCTGACAGGTCAGCTGCATCGTCATACCGGGACAAATCAAACTGCGCATCGGCAAACTGAAGAAGCTCGACATTGGCCAGCGCGTTGTCGCCTTCGGTGCCTGTACGATCGATGACCCGGATCGTTTCACCGAGTTCAAGGGTGAAGTGTTCGTCTGTTTTTCGGTACGTCATTACGCCGGTGCTGTTGTCTGGCGACGCTGATGCGGCTTCCTGCCATGGGATCTCAATCCCAAACTCGGCGAGAAAGTCGACCCAGTATGGGTTTGGCTCTGGCGGAAAGGATGCGCTCAACTCAGCGGGCGCACCGGAAAAACCGCCTACGAGAAATCCTGAAGTGGTGTCTTCGGGCGCTGGACCGCCGCCCGCAGCAAAACCGTATTGCGCATAAAGCGCGCTATTTGTGAGGCCGACAATGTCTTGCGCAACAAAACCGGCAAGCTCGCCCCCCGGCACGACAGGCACGAAATCCGGTGCCTGCAAATCGAAATAGAGACCAATCACATCACCTTCTGATGTTTCGTAAGTGATGCGGTCCGGCAAGAAAATCGGCGGCACATTGAACAACGATCCCTCGTCGAAAAAGCCCGCGTCGTCATCCCCGAAAAGCCCGCCTGAAAGCCCCAGATCCTGCGCCGCCTCCATAGAGATATTCACCCGCCCGGACAGATCGGAATAAATCAGGCTCTCGCGCAGATGCTCGACGTTGCGCATGTCGAGAAGGCGCGGTGCGCTGTCGGGCATTGAAACACGGATGTCAGAAACGCCTGCAGCGATCTGGGCACCGTCGATCAACCCCTCCCCCTGACGCTGAGCAGCAATGCCTATATCAAAACCATCAATGGTCACGTTGCGGACGGTGATGTCATTCTCGTTTGCAAACTGGTCAAGCTTGATCCCGATAGAGGTGCCTTCACCAGTGCCCAGCACGTCAATGTTCTCAAAGGTCAGCCGGCCAGAGTAAGGTGCGGCGATGGCATTCAGCTCAATGTTCCAGGCCGTGAAGTTCGAGAACGTCGACTGAAGCTGGTTTTCGTAGGACTGCGGTACAGGTGTCAGAAGGCCTTCGGCCTCTTGATGCGCGTCGTTGTCATCGCGGTTGTCGGTGTGCAGATAGGCGATGTTGAGCGCCTTTGGCGCGCCGTAGGCGACATTTCCATCAAAGCTTGGCACTTCGATCTGTTTGGGTCTCACGTCAACTGAAACACCGTCGATCTCAACCTGAGCCAGTGCTTCGCCGAGACCTTCTTCCACAAGCCCAAGCGGCCAGTAGATGAAGGCGTGGCCAGAGGCGCCCGCAACAACATTGTTGTCAACCTTGACCCCGGGCCCGTGCAGCCAGAACCCGTCCCCCTGCCATCCGAAATCCTGCGCCAACACGCGAAAGTCGGGTGACTGATCCTCGTTTACTTCGAAATCAGGCGGATTTGGATTACCGTTGGGATTGACGGTGCGGATCGCGATATTGCCGACAAAGGAACCCACCTCGTCGCCCGCCTCGGTGTTGTAGGCCGCGCCGACGACGTTGTGAGATACGTTGCCGATAAAATCCACGTTCGAGGAATGGTTCACATAGGCCCAGCCCGGGTCATCGCGCACCACGGCACCCTGCACAAGAGCGGCCTCACCCTCATCGCCACCGCGGTGAAAGTGGAGCGAATATCGTCCGCGCACGTTCTCTCCACCAAGGTCCATCACCTCGGTCAGCTCGGGCCCGAGCGAGCCTTCCGAAGGGCTGACCAACTGCCAATCGTCGAGAACATGCGCTTTGTCAGTTCGGCCAAGTCCCTGCATGCTGAAATACCGGACATCGGCATCATTTGTGTGCATGAACATGACATGGCCCGCATGACCGGCTGCGCTGTTCTCAGACGCGAACTCAACGTTTCGCGTTAGATTGGCTACGTGGACATCCAGGTCCGAGCGCGGCGGAATGTGATCATTCTGCAGGGCCCGGTCGAAAGTGATCGTTCGGCCCTCAATTTGGGTAATCGTCACGACCTCATCGCTGAGCGGATTGCCCGCATCCGTGCCCGCAATCGTTATCTCGTCGCCGACCCGCCAGCCGGTTGGATCCTCGGAGAGCGTGATGGATGTGGATCCGGCAGAAACTGGTGTCTCCAACGATGTGAAGGCCAGCTTCTCCGCGCCGTAGATCGTGGTCTCTCCGTGCATCAATGCGCCACGGCTGATCAGAGACGGATCCCAGGTTCGATCAATGACCCCGTCGTCGGCAAATACGATCCGGGCGGTTACATCTGCACTGATGGGCGCGGCTTCTGTCCCAATCACCAAATGGCTGCCGGGCATTGTGACAAGGGTATCCACCCAAAGTTCGGTGTTCACGTCGGTTGCGAAATCCAGCACCCCGTCCACGCGCAGCGTTTTCAGCTCGGCTGAAAACTCCCCGTCAACGGTTACCGTCAAACCCTCAGGGACATAGGCACGCGCCGCATCGCCCGGAACGCGGCCACCTGCCCAGGTACTCGCGTCCGACCAAACACCGCTCTGAACAGCAGTGTGCGTAACGTCATTCAAATCGACCAAGGCCATGGACGGCATCTGTCCTTGGGAGTGCTGCATGACGCTACCTGCGGTTGCTCTGGCTTTGCGAACCGTATCATTCGAATGAGGCATATTGGTGTCCAAGGCGGCATCACGCGGTCAAAAGCGCCTTGTGAAAGAACATTCAAACCTTCAGTTCACAGACCTGCCAGGCCTCAAGACCCGAAAGCTGTTCCCAAACGCCCGAGTGCGTCGTCAACGGTTGCCTTTGAGCATCCTAAATTCACCCGCGTATAGCCGTACCCTTCAAGGCCGTATTTGCTGCCAAGATCGAACCAAAGCCGCGCCTTTGTCAGCAGCATGTTATGCAAGTGGTCGGGGTCGCTGCTGATCTCTCTGCAATCCATCCACGCAAGATATAGCGAGTCTGTTGGAAGCACACGAAGACCGCAGTTGAGCGATGCGACGCCTTCTGCAAAGCGGATGTGGTTTGCCCGGACGTTGGCCAACATCGCATCAAGCCAGGGTTCGCCATGATTGTAGGCCGCTTCCGTTGCAACTTGGCCCATGACATTTCCAAGCGGGAACAGGTTGCGGTCGTATTGGCGCTTAAACTCCGCTCTGAGCTTGGGGTTCGGAATGAACACATTCGCGCTCTGCAAACCGGGCAGATTGAACGTCTTCGAAGTCGCTGTGCACGTCAGTGAATTTTGCGCAAAATCATCGGACAGGCTGGCGAAGGGGAGATGCTGGCAGGCCGGGTTCATGATCAAGTCCTGGTGGATCTCGTCCGAGATGACCAATACGCCGTGCCGGGCACAGATTTCGCCCATGCTGAGCAATTCCTCACGGGTCCAGACGTTGCCGGTGGGATTGTGCGGGTTAGACAAAATGAACAAAGCCGTGTTCGGTTTGATCGCGGCTTCAAACCCATTGGCATCATACACATACCGGTCCCTGTCTCGCGTCAGCGGGGCAAGCGTTGGAAACCGGCCGTTGAGCAAGACGTCATCGCGGAAATGCGCGTAGACCGGCGGCTGGATCAGAATTGTGTCGCCGGGCGCACTGAACGCTTGGATCATGCATTTGATCGCGGTGATGATCCCAGCGGTAGGCACGACCCAATCGCGGTGCACGTCCCAGTCAAACCGGCGCTTTTGCCAGCCGGTGACCGCGTCGAGATAGGCGGTGTTCTCGATGTTGCTATAGCCAAACACACCGTGTTGGGCACGCTCGGTTAAAGCATCAATGACCGGCTGCGGTGATTTGAAGTCCATGTCCGCAACCCACATCGGCAAGGGCTTGAGCGCGGCCTGTTCGGGGCTCAGCATGACATGCAAACCGTCCCATTTCAGAGAGTTGGAGGCAGTGCGGTCAACGACTTCGTCAAAATCAAACGGCGCGCTGTGTTTCATCTGGTCAAACTCCACGTATCAGAACTGCATCGCCATTTACTAAGTGGGATAATACATGCAATAAAGTGATGATTTCTCATCAATCTATGAACTGGGCGCATTATGCTGGAGCGTCACCATCTGTCTATCATCCGGGAGGTTCAGCGGGCTGGCGGTGTCACGGCAGCATCAAAGCGTCTGAACCTCAGCCAATCCGCAGTGAGCCATTCGGTTGCAAAGCTGGAGGACATCTTTGGCGTTAAGGTCTGGGAGAAGACCGGACGCAGGCTGCGCTTCACCCAGGCGGGGGCTTATCTGGTTGCCCTGGCTGAGCGGCTGCTGCCGGAGTTTGAGCAGGCTGAATCGATGCTGTCGGATTTTTCCAAAGGCAAGCGTGGTACTCTCAGGATGGGGATGGAGTGTCATCCTTGCGAAAAGTGGCTGATGCGCGTGACCGGCCCCTATCTGACCGAATGGCCTGATATCAATTTGGAGATCTTGACGGCTTTTCGGTTCGATGGCGTGTCAGCCCTGCAATCAAATGAAATTGACCTCTTGATCACGCCAGATCCGGTGGATTTGCCTGATCTCAGGTTCCAACCCGTTTTTGACTACGAACTTGTGATCGTGGCGCATCACCAGTCTTCACTGGCCCGGCAAACGGCACCGGTGGTGCCAAAAGACCTTCAAGACGAGGTGCTTTTCACCGTACCTGTTGACGCCGTGCGGTTGGACATCTTCACGCAGTTTTTGGTGCCTGCAGGGTGTCGCCCGCGACGGTGGCAAGGGATCGAGTCAATCGAGTTGTCTTTGCAACTTGTGGCTGCGGGGCGTGGCGTCACGGTTTTGCCAAAGTGGCTGGTGCAGGAAATGGGAGGAGGCATGCCGATTTCGACACGGCAGATCGGTGAAGCTGGCCTGCACAAAAGCATTCATTTGGGAACGCGCGCGGGCGAAGAGGATGTCGATTACCTCGGCGCATTCATAGAATCTGCGACCACGCACAATGGCTCTGATTGACAGCGGGCAGCGCTGAAAGTGAGATTGGATATTTGATCGTATTGCTGTCCTATTTCCGGATCATTTGACCCAAAATATCCTGAATATTTGTAGAGATCAGTCCGAAATTTGACGTCATCATAAATATCCTTTGCGCCAAAGGAGAACGCTATGGGACTGTCTGATTTTCGAAAGTCGATCCGCACTGCCGACATTCTGGGTGACCTGCGCGGGGGGCTCATCGGCGAAGGCGCGATGATACCTGGACTGTTTGGCGATGTGCCGCTGGTTTACGCGGATTATGTCGCGTCGGGTCGAGCGCTGACGCAAGTTGAGGACTTTGTTCGCGACAGCGTGCTTCCCTATTACGCCAATAGCCACACGGAGGCGTCCTACTGTGGCGCATTCATGACGCGGCTGCGCGCTGAGGCGCGCGAGGAGATCAGTCGTCTCACGAATGCGAAGGGGTGCAGTGTGATCTTCGCGGGCTCAGGGGCGACATCGGGTCTGAACCGACTGCTTAGCCTTTTTGGCGTGCCCGAGGCCCGCAAAGCGGTTGTTTTTGTCGGTCCCTATGAGCACCATTCCAATCTCCTTCCCTGGCGTGAATCCGGTGCTGAAATCGTTGAGATCCCCGAATCTGACGCAGGTGGGCCGGACATGGTTGCATTGGAAGCTGCCCTCGTCGCGCATGGCAACGCTGACGTGAAAATTGCCAGCTTTTCTGCCGCCTCCAATGTGACCGGGATCATCACGCCCACCGATAAGATCACGCGCCTGCTCAAATCTCATGGTGCATTGGTGATCTGGGATTACGCAGGCGGCGGCCCCTACCTTCCCATTGATATGAACCCAGCCGAGGATTGCGCAAAAGACGCGGTCGTCGTCTCACCGCATAAGTTCCCCGGAGGTCCAGGCAGCAGCGGGATCTTGATCGTGCGTGAGGCTGCGGTGTCGCGGCAAAAGCCAAGCTGGCCAGGTGGCGGGACAGTGACCTTTGTGTCGCCCTGGGATCATGCCTATTCCGAAAGTCTCGCCGCGCGAGAAGAAGCTGGGACGCCCAATGTGGTCGGCGATATTCGCGCGGCTCTTGCCTTTATCGTCAAAGATGAGATTGGACAGGCGCTCATTGAACAAAGAGAGGTGGAGCTGAACGCGCGGGCGCTTCAAATCTGGTCACAAAACAGCCGTCTGACGCTGCTCGGAGCGGCGCACCCGCATCGTTTACCGATCTACTCGTTCCGCATTCACCGCAAGGATGGCAGCCTCTTTCACCACCAGCTTTTCACGCGGATGTTGAGCGATGTCTACGGTATCCAAACCCGCGGTGGCTGTGCATGTGCCGGGCCCTATGCGCACAGGCTTTTGGACATAAGCAAAGACGCGTCTGAGGCGCTTTTCCGCGATTTGCGGGCGGGCAAGGAGGTCATGAAGCCGGGCTGGGTGCGGCTCAATCTCAGCTATCTGATGACTGACAAGGACGCGGACTATGTCATAGACAGCGTCAATGCGCTGACCGAACAAATGGAAGCGCTTGAGGCGCACTATACCTGCGATCCGGCGACCGCGCGTTTCAAACAGCGAGACGAGATGCTTGAGTGCGGTTAGTATTCGTTTCGGATTGCGCGCGGGTCAAAATGGCGATTTTGGCCCGGTTGCGGTTCAAATGAACGAGAGATTGGCGAAGTATGGACAGTATCGACGCAAAGATCATTGAGGTCTTGCAAAAGGATGGCGGGCTTTCTCAACGGGAACTGGCTAGCAGAGTGAACCTGTCACAGAACGCCTGCTGGCGCCGATTGCAGAAACTGAAGGACACCGGCGTGCTGCAGGGCTCAACGGCTGTGCTGGATCGTCACAAGCTTGGGCTTGGCCTGGTCGTCTTCATGATGATTAAGACCCGGCATCACTCGGCCAAATGGCTCGAGATGTTTCGCCAGACCGTCCTGAACATTCCCGATGTGATCGATTTTTACCGCATCGGCGGCGAATACGACTATATGATCAAGGTGATCACTGAGGACATGAACACCTACGACGCTGTCTATCAGCGCCTGATTTCACAGGTTGAGCTTGACGCCGTAACCTCGCATTTCTCGATGGAAGCGATCGCTGAACAGCGTCCGATGAAGGTCATCTAGGACGTATGGGTGCGGAACGTGTTGACGACGCGAAAGGCGGCACAGGCGGCACCGTAGCCATTATCGATGTTCACGACACTGAGGCCCGGTGCGCAGGAGGCAAGCGCCGCACTGAGCGCGGTTTCGCCGCCCCGCGAAGCGCCGTAGCCGGTGGACGTCGGCACGCAGATGATCGCGCCCTGGATCAAGCCGCCCAAAACGCTGGGCAATGCGCCGTCCATACCGGCAACAGCCACAACGACAGGAAACTTTTGCAGCGTTTCCACCTGCTCAAGCAGCCGCCAAAGGCCCGCGACACCGATGTCGATGAACTTCTCTATTGGAACACCAAGATAGGTCAGCGTACGCAGAACCTCCGCCGCCTAAGGCATGTCCGACGTCCCTGCCGACACCACGGCCACGGGGAGGAGCCCAGTATCCTGGGGTGCGGTCCAATTGAAAAAGGCCGTGCGTGAGACGCGATCGTAGTCGAGATGTTTGGTGTATTGCTCATGCAAGGCGTCAAAAACCTCCACCTCCAGCCGCGTCATCAGCGCGCTTGCCCCTTTTTCCTGCAGCGCGTCTATGATGGTGAGCAGCTGATCGTGGCTCTTGCGGGCGCAGAGGATCGCCTCGTCAAAGCCCACCCTTTCGGGCCGTGCAAAGTCAAGCCGGACTTCGGTGTCGCTCACGTCAAGGTTTCCTTCAAAAAGGCAGAGCCGCGCAGGTAGGGTGCAAAGGACACCTTTGGCGAGGCTAAATTTGTGAACTCAGCTTGGATCCGCTCTGACAGATCGATCTTATCCGCCTGCGTCAACGCGCCGAGCGTCTCAGGATCCATTTCGATCATCACGCCTTCTTTGCGCAGGCGGCACCGGATCGTCCTGGGCGTCAGATGCTCACGCAGCATCGTCTCGACCCGGTCAATTGCGCCTAGCGCTCTCACATCGATGCGGACGCCTGTCTCAATGCGGCTCGACAGACATGGGGAGGACGGCAACTCGGCCAGATCGTCCAGGCCAAAAGACGCGGCCAATGCGCGGAAATCAGACTTGGCAAAGCCGGCCTCGACAAACGGATGGCGCACGGCATTGATCTCGGCCGCTTTCAGACCTGGACGCCAATCGCCCAGATCATCGAGGTTTGTGCCAGAAAACACCTGTGTGCCTGAGAAGACCTGCGTCAGCGTTCCGTAAAGATTGCTCTTGCAGAAAAAGCAGCGGTTCGCCGGGTTGGCCATGTATTGCTCATCCGCGAATTCGCCCGCGTTGAGGACACGTAAATTCCAGCCTTCGCGTTCTGCGTAGTGACGGACCCGCTGCGTCCCTGCTTTGGGCACTGCCGGTGACACCGCATGTCCGATTACTGCGCGGGTGCCCATTGCCTGATGCGCCGCAAAGGCGAGCGTCATGCTGTCCACCCCACCCGAGCAGGCAACCGTGGCGGCGTCGCAACTGGCAAACACCTGCTCTAGTGTCGGAAGATCCTGTTGCATCATCTGCTGTTCCCCAGGGCTTCGCGTTCCGCCGCCTGGCGTGCCGCATCACGGGCCTTTTGGCTGGATGCATTCTCTTGGACCGCATCCATTTCAGCCTTTGCCGTGTGGCCGCCGGGGCGATCCACAACTTTCACCGCGATGCCACCTTGCGACCTGTGCTCATGGCGTGAGAGGATATGCCGCTCCTCAATCCTCGTGCGCAGACCGATTGTGGTTGTCTGGCGAAAGCACGCAGTGGCCACGTCATTGATCGCGTCCGGTTTCGTCAGAACGCGCACCGCCGTCATAAGCCGCCCCTTCTTCCCCGACACCATGCTTTGGGTCGCATCGATGACGCCGGCGTGATCGCGGATATGGGTCAATGCGACGGCAAGTTCTTCTCCGGTTTGATCGTCAATCTCAAACTCGATAACACCAACTCTGTCTTGCATCACTCCCGAATGTGTCTCGTCGAATGCCAGCAGCCGGAGAGTGTTGCTCATCCCGGCGAGCTTACGGCTGCCAAACCCAAAGCCCGATGCGATCAGAGTGCGTGGCTTTTGTCCGATGCCAGAAGTAGGAGAGAGGTAGCGCAGGATCGCAGCGCCCGTGGGCGTCACGCGTTCCCCCGCGCGGCCATCATCATGTAAGGCAAAGCCCTTGAGCAGGAGTGTTGTGGCGGGAGCGGGCACCGGCAATTCCCCATGGGCCGTGGTCACCAAGCCGCGCCCAATGGGCAGGGAACCGATGGACCAACTTTTGGGTGAAAGAGCACAAATCAAAGTAGCCGCGCCTACGATATCGGCAATCGAGTCCCAATTGCCAACTTCGTGAAACGCAACGTCTTGCACCTCTTTGCCGTGCACCTTCGCCTCCGCGAGAGCAAGTTCGCCGAAGATGCCAATGGTATGGTTTTTCACGCTGTCAGAGAGGGCGCTTTGTTCAAGCTGACGCCTCAGGGCAGACCAGTGGTGGTGGCCATGCTGATGGTGGTCGCTGTGATGCGCATGCGCGCGAGCGGCTTTGCTGCTGACGTGAAACTGACTGCCTGTCAAAACACCATCATTGAAAGGGACGAGCTCTGCATCAATCTCGCCCTGCAAATCCGCCGCACGAATAGAATTAAGGACGGCCTCCCGGTGCTCGGGGAAGCTGTCGAGCAGTGCAGCAACGAACATATCGCCAGCCACACCACCGACGGGATCGAGGTGAACATGCATCATGCCGCCCCTAAGCGAATCTCGATCGGACCATCGGGAATGCGCGTCCCAATCGCCGTTTCGATATGCGATTTGAGCACCGAAATGCTGATTGGTACACCGTCCGCTTTCAGCACGGCGCAGAGGTCCCGCAAGTCATCAAACTCAGCCTTGATGCGAATGCAGGTGCCGCTTTGCAAGATGCGCTTGATGCGGACCTCAGAGGATCGGGACGGCTGGCCCGGCACCTGGACGTTCACATCAGCGGTATGACGCTCGATTTCGAAGTGCTTGTGGTAGGAATGCAGTACCCGGTAGCCCCAGACACCAAGCTCTCCCACCAAGAGCGCTGCAAACTCAGTCTCCTGATCCGCCAAAACATCGAGCATCAGGACATGGCCCGGCCGCCCCTTTTTCGTCTGGCTCGACAGCAGCTGCACGTTTTTGGCGCCCATCTCGGCGGCTTGTTGCATCACCTCGCCGAGAACCTCACCGGTCGCGTCATCGACCTGAACCATCAGTAGTAGAACGTCGCCAGACATGGATCAGAGCAGATCTAGAGTATCGACGGCGACATGGGCAGCGGCCTCGGCCTTTGCCTTTGTCCCGGGGATCCCGGCGGAAATGATCCCCGCTGCCTGCGCCTCCAGCGCCGTTTCAGCGGGTGAGCCTTTGCCCATGGTGGCCGCCACGATGGCGGGCACCGTCACGTTGACAATCACATTCCCCGCCTGCAGGATTTCTGAGGCAAAGGGCGCGAGGGCTGTGATAAACGCGCTGCGCTCCGTGCCATTCCCCTGCGCTACATCTGGAATGACTTTGTTGATGATCTCTTCCATGTGAATAGTCTCTTCACCGATGGTCACCTCTGCATCGATACGCGGATCGAACGCGAGCCATTTCGCTGCCATCTTGCTGGCGCGGCGCGCGCCCTTTTCGATTTTGGTAAACCGGACCTTGATGGTCTTCCCGGCCTTTGCAGTCATCAGTTCCGCGCCCCGGGCCTCGACCCGCGCCTGGCGTTCCGCATCAAAGCCCTGCACCACTTCGGTCAGCGTTTTGCCTGCGTCAAGCTGCTCATAGGTGCGCACCGCACGATTATAGAGCACTTTGCCGACGCCAGGCGCGGAGGCCAGCAGCAGCGTATCGGTGACCAGACCCGTGCGGACCTGGGTGGCCTTCCTGCCGATGATGTTCATCGCAATGAGTGCTGTATCAGGGTCAAAGCTTGTCTCGAGGCGCCGGTCGCGCAGACGTTTGGACACCGATTGCCCTGTAGAGTCATCTTCCAGCAGGCAGAGCAACGCCAACACCGCATCCCCGCAGATATGACCCAAGGGTGGGTTCACAGGGCCGGACCCGCCACCCGCAATACCTTCCTCGAAGATCGAGATGATCTCATTGAGAGCCATGATGCCGATGACTGTTGGCCCGCCGATATCTTTGAGGATCAGCCCGAGATCGCCGATCAGCCGCGCGGTTTCGATCTCCTTGCCGGTGATCCGGACATGCAGCTTTTCGGGCAATCTTGCGGTTTTAGCGGCTGAAAGCCCGGCGACAAAAGCGCTCGTGACCTTGCCGTAGGGCCCGTACTCTTCGGCAACATCTGCGTCGGGGTGAATGATCTCAAGGATAGCGGCCGCACCAAAAAGCGCGCAAAGGAAAAGCTGGGGGCGCATGCCAGCGCCTGAATAGCTGTCCATCATAGCTTGGGTGCCAATGCGGCCGCCACGTTCGGCCATACCAGGGAAAATGATGTCTTCACCAAGCGCGCCGTGTCCCACCATAACGCCGCCCGCGCCCAAGGGCACGTCCATGCCCTGTACCGGTGACAGCGTGCCCGCAATCATTGCGTTGTAGACCGCCGAAACGGCCGCAAAGCCTGAAATCTTGTTGTTGGTCTTTGCGGTCGGGACAGCAGCAAGGCCAGACCGATCCACACCCGCAATCATCCGCGCGGTCGCCCCGAGCTTGCGGTTGCCTGCCGGAATGCCGACCTGCGCATTCGCCCCGCAAAGGTAGAGCAAAACCGCCGAAATCAGCGCTGCATTCGCGCCGTCAGCCCCGCCATCCTTGGCTGCCGCAATCGCCTTTGTCATCAGATCGTCGATCGGCTGATGCACCGCGTCCGCAAACTTCACCTGAGGGCTGACACCGCGCCGCAGCTCCGTCGCGAGCACATTGCAGGCTGCAACAACAGGAATGTTCAGCATGCCATGCCCCCCGGTCAGCGCCTCCACCCGGTCACTTGTTAGCCAGCCCGGATTGGCATTCGCGGCATTGACGGAGGCAAGGATTATTTCCTCTCGTTTGGTAGTGCTGTCAGTCATTGTGGCCTCCTCCCTTGGGTTCTTTGTGGGTGCTGACCCATTCGCGCTTGCACATTTCCCCCGTGCGCCCGCAAAGCTCACCAGCCCACGTCAGCGTCATCGGGTTTAGTCTACGGGTGGAAACCGTTCTCGAAAAATGCCCTTTATGCATCAACTCATGATCTAGGCTCATCAATGAAGGCAGGTCGCTACCGACCTGCGATGAAAATCGGGCGTTGGTGGACGGTAATCTCTGGTGCCTCACCCTCGAACCGCGCCAACTCGATCAAGGCGGAATGGGAAGCCGGTCCTTGACCGAGACGGGATGTCCTCGCATCGTGGGTCAGCACATTCGGATTGCCATGCCGGTCTCGGTCTTGGGGGGCCGTGAAGTCGGGGTCGTACCAAGCGCCGGTCGGCAAAAACACGCAACCTCGTTTGATCGCGTCTGTCACCTTGGCCCCGGCGAAGCAGCGGCCGCGGTCGTTAAAGAGCTCCACGATGTCGCCATCCGAAATGCCCCGGGCCTCAGCATCCGAGGGATGGATCATCACCGCTTCCCGTCCAGCAACTTTGCGGCTGAGGCTATAGTCGCCATTGTCCAACTGGCTGTGCAAGCGGGTCGCAGGTTGGCCGGAGATGAGGTAGAGTGGAAACGTCGCTTGCTTGCCCCGTGCGACATCGCGGGGCGGGTACCAGGTTGGATGACCCGCGCAGTCGTCGTACCCAAAGCCGTCGATGACCTCTGAAAATATCTCGATCAGCCCGGACGGTGTTTGCAAGGGATGCGCCACCGGATCGGCCCGGAAATCCGCAAGAAAGACATGATCCTCCATCGGGTCGGGGAGAACCTGGATATCGCCGGAGATGAATGCATCCCAGTCGGGCAGCGCAAGGCCAGCGTCATCAGCAGCGGTGCGCGTTTTGTCCCAAAGGTGCCGCAGCCAGCCCGCCTCATCACGGCCTTCGGTAAAAGCGTGCTCATTCCCCATCTTGGCGGCAATGGCGGCGTAAACGTCAAACTCCGTTCTGATTTCACCCGGCGGAGCGATGCAGGCTGGCATTGGCACAACGCCGTTGTCCCATTTGCCAGCGGCAAAATCCGTGCGCTCGGGCGAGGCGGCTGAGGGCAGCACAATGTCCGCGTGCCGGGCGGTGGCGGTCCAATTGACCTCACTCACGATAATCGTTTCGGGCCGCTGAAACGCCTCGCGCAAAAGGTTGAGGTCTTGATGGTGGTGAAACGGGTTGCCGCCCGCCCACCAGACCAGCCGGATGTCCGGGAAGGTGGCCGTGGTCCCGTCAAAGTCGAACGGCTCTCCGGGTTTCATTAGCATTTCGGTCACCATGGCGACCGGCAAAACGAAGGAGACCGGGTTTTCGCCTTGCGGAAGCGCTGCAGGTGAAAACGGGCGGCCCATCACCCCAACGCTGCCATTCATGGCATAGCCGATCCCAAAGCCACCACCGGGCAGACCGATCTGGCCGACCATAGCCCCTAGAACAGCCGTCATCCAGACCGGCTGCTCTCCATAATCCGCACGTTGCAACGCGATAGCGCAGGTGATCATGGTCCGGTTTTGCGCGATCTGCCGTGCCAGCGCCCGAATGCGTTCCGCGGGCAGCCCGCACTGCTTTTCGGCCCAGTCGGCAGATTTTACCGTTCCGTCGGTCTTGCCGCCGAGATAAGCTTCGAACTGCTCGAAGCCGACGCAGTATCTGTCGAGGAACGATTTGTCGTGCAGGCCTTCCTCCACCAGCGTCTGCGCGACCCCCATCATCAGCGCCACGTCTGAGCCAGGGTTGGGCGCAAGCCATTCGGCACCGAGGTCGTCCATCGCATCGCTTCGATAGGGCGTTACGCTGATAAATTTCACGCCAGCTTCCGCGCAAGCTTTCAGCCCCACCCCCAGCTTGTGCCGCGACACGCCCCCGTCACTGACCTGCCCGTTGCGCTCGGCCATGCCGCCGAACATGACCACCAGATCACTGTGCTTGGCAATATTGCTCAACCGCGTGGCGTTCTGCATGCACCACCGAAAATCACCAACGACATGAGGCATGATCACCATCCCGGCCATGTAGCTGTAATTGCCGTAGGTGTTCACGAAGCCACCTTGAGAATTCAGAAAGCGCTTTAGTTGGCTTTGGGAGTGATGAAAGCGACCCGCACTGGACCAGCCGTAAGAGCCACCGAAAATCGCCTCGTTCCCGAACTTCGTGCGGACCCGTGTCAGTTCACCCGCGATGAGATCGATAACCTCACCCCACTCCATTTCGACAAAATCGTCCTTGCCGCGCTCTTTGGACAGCTTGCCCGCGCGTGCGTCGAGCCAACCTTTGCGCACTGCGGGGCGCAGGATGCGCGCCTCCCCGTTCAGGCTAGATGCGACATTGCCATTGATTGGGGACGGGCTGGGATCATCGGGATGGCCCTTGACGCGCGCGAGCTTCCCGCCCTCAGTCTCTATGAGCCCCGTGCCCCAATGATTGGCCGTGAGCGTCGGGCGGTCTTCTGCATCCTTCATGGCTTCCCCCTGCTTCTAGGTGACGTTCGTCAGGACCCAAGCTCCTGGTCAATGGCCTCAAAGACGCGGGCGGTGTAGGTATAGGCTGCACCTGCATTCAGTGTAATCGCAACGCCAAGCGCTTCGGCAATCTCCTCCCGCGTTGCGCCATGCTCCAGCGCCTTCTTGGTATGGGCCGAGATGCAGCCGTCACAGCGCGTTGTCACCGCCACCGCCAGCGCAATCAACTCGTTGGTCTTGGGCGATAGGTGGCCGGTCTGTTGTGCACTCGCTCCCATCTTTGAGAACCCGCGCGCGACCTCCGGGCTGAACTTCGCAAATTCGCTCATCCGCGCCAGCATCGCGTCGCGGTAGGTTTTCCAGTCCTGCATCATGGAGGTCGTCCTTTCTTGACACGGTTTGCCCGCGCTATCCCGGCGCTAATGTGCGGTCTGTGTCATGCGCCGCTTGAGGTATTCGCCGTATTGGCCGAGCGAAAAGATGAAGCTCCAATAGATGATGCCGACAAAGACATAGACCTCGAAGTAATAGGGTGCCCATTGCCCGGTGCCGAAGGCTGCAGTGGCGGAGGCCAGCAGATCAAAGAAGCCGATGATGATGACCAATGCGGTTTCCTTGAAGGTCACGACAACCATGTTGATTGTGGACGGCAGGGAGTGGCGAAAGACCTGCGGCAGCACGATGCGCGACAGCACATGAATAGGTTTTAGCCCCAATGCGCGCCCCGCCTCGAACTGACCCTTTGGGATCGCCTGAAAACCGCCGCGAAAAACCTCTGCCTGATAGCAGGCAAAAAACAGTGCGAAGGCCAGGATCACCCGCCAGATCTTGTCGCCCTGCAACCAGCCTGGCAGCACCAGCGGGAACACCACTGCGGCGGTGAAGAGCGTCGCCAAAAGCGGCAGGGAGCGGACAAAGTCGATGAGTACTGAGGCCAAAAATGACAGGATCGGCAGCCGAGAGCGTCGCAACTGAGCAAGCCCCAGGCCCATGGGCATGCCCAAAAGCACGACAGAGGCAAATAGAAACAGCGTTAGCGCCAGCCCGCCCCATTGATCCGTAGTGACCTGCTGCAAGCCGAGCAGGCTGCCTTCCATCAGCAGAAAATAGGCGGCAAACCCAGTGATCCAGATGGTGATCAAACGCCCGGCGCTCCAAGCGATGGGCAGGCAGGACAGGACCACGGTCGCAATGATCGACAGGCACGCGAGCGTCGCGCGCCAGTGCTCCTCAAAGGGATAGAGCCCGAAAAGCACCAGCCGGTGGCGTGCGTCGATGACTGACCAGCAGGCGCCTGTGGCTTCAGGGCATTGATCGACATTCTCCGCCGACCACACTGCGTTCAAAAACGCCCAGTCGAGCGCCCGCCAAGCCATCCAGGCCAAAACTAGGATCACCAGAACAGAAATCGCGCTGTCGAACGGCGTCGCAAAGCTGCGCTTGCGCAGCACCTGCAAGACCGGCAGCGCGGGGGGCGGCGCGATGCTGCTTGTGTCGGCCATGTCAGTTCGCCTTGAATTGAATGCGCGCATTCATCCAGTTGACGACCTGCGCGAGGGTGAAGTTGATCGCGACGAAGGCGGCCATCAGCAGAAAGATCAGCTCCATCGTCTGGCCGGTCTGCGTCAGCGAGGTGGAGACGATCATGAAGAGGTCGGAAAATCCGATGGCCACGCCGATCGTCGTGGCCTTCATCATGAAGATCCACTGGTTGCCCAGGGGCGGAATGATGGACCGCATGGCCACGGGGATCTGGATGCGGGTCAAAATCCGGTAGCGCGACAGACCGAGAGACTCGCCAGCCTCGGTCAGGCCCTTTGGCACCTCTGAGAGGCCACCGCGTACCACTTCGGCGATGTAGCCTGAACCGTAAAGCGTGATTGCCACGATCATCGCGACAAATTCGATGGAGACCAGCACCCCGCCCTGAAACCTGAGACCGGCGAGGGCAGGGATGGAAAGAAGGCCCTCTTCAGCTGGTGAAAATGCGATTGCTGTTGCCAGCAGGATCAAGAGAGCCACAGCCGCGCCTGCAATGAGGCGCAGACCCAGCGACACGCGCATCCACCGCAGGATCGCAACAGCCACCAGAAGGGCCAGAACCATGCCCAACACCCCTGCTCCCGCATCCACATTCAACGTGGGGATCTGCAAACCGCGATTGGAAAAGTAGATTGAGCCCAGCATCGGTTCGGTCTGCCTTGGTGGTGGGAACTTCACAAAGATCGCGTACCAAAACACGATCTGCAGGATCAGCGGGATGTTGCGGAAGATGTTCACGTAGACCCCCGCAAACGTCTTGAGGAATGGGTTCGGCGAGCTTCGCAGCACGCCAAAGACGAACCCGAAGAAGGTGGTTGTGATGATGGCCAGCGTGCCCAGAAACAGCGTATTCAGAAACCCGATGGTGAGCGTGCGCATGTAGCTGTCATTGATCGACCGCTCCAAAAGTGAAAAGGAATAGCCCCAGCCGGTTGAGCTCTGCAAAAACCCGAAACCGTTGGTCATCCCCATGGTTTCAAGGTTGAACTGCGCGTTTCTGACACCGCTCCAAAAGCCCAATAAAACGAAGGCCAAAACGCCAAATTGGATTGCAAGGTTGCCCGGCTTCAAAGCGTGCTCGGTGAAAATCTTACCCATGGGTCGCCACCTCCGGAAAGAAAAGCGCCGGACCATTGAGGGCCCGGCGCGGTGTTGGGAGTTAGTCGAAGATCGGCGTGTAAAGAACGCCTCCGTCACTCCACAGCGCGTTTAGGCCCCGAGCCAGCTTGTACGGAGAGTTTGCGCCCAGGTTACGGTCGTAGATCTCAGCGAAGTTACCGAACTCTTTGATCATGTTCTGCGCCCAGTCGTCCTCAAGCCCGATGCGTGCACCCAACCCAGGCTCGGCCCCCAGCAGGCGTGCAACGGTTGGGGTCGGCGGGTTTGCGGCCAACTCATCCACGTTGGCCTGGGTGATACCCAGCTCTTCGGCCTTGATAAAGGCCGCGATCACGAAGTTCACTAAGTCGACAAATTCATCGTCGCCCTGACGCATGGCAGCGGAAATCGGATCCGTTGACATGCGGTCCGTCAAGATGACGTGCGCGTCCGCATTGTCGAATTCGTTCCCACGCAGAACGGCAAGGTTGGGACCCCAGCCAGCGAAAGCATCGCAGCGGTTGGCGAGGTAGGCTGAGCGCAGTTCGGCGCCGTTCTCATAACTCACCATTGTGTGCTCAATGCCGTTGCCCACGAGGTATTCGCCTGCGATCCGTTCGATTGTCGTGCCGGCTTCGACGCAGACAACCCCACCAGCCAAATCAGCCGCTTCGGTAATGCCAAGGTCGCCATGCGCCATGAATTGCGTCGCCCCGAGGAAGTAAGGGATTGAGAATTGCAGCCCGAGCTCTGTGTCGCGGCCCATCGTCCACGTGGTGGCCTTAATGATCAGGTCAACGTCGCCCGATTGCAGGGCTGGGAAACGTTGCGCCCAGCTGAGTGGAACGATCTGCGTGGCATCGGGTGTGCCGAAAATGGCGGTTGCCAAACCCCGGCACATGTCGATGTCTAGACCGCTCCACTCGTTGCGGTCGTTCACCTCGACAAAGCCGAAAAAGCTGCCATTGTGACCCGAACAAAGGAGTGTTCCGCGCTCTTTGATGGTTTGGAGCGTCGGGCTTTCAGCCGCAACAACGCTAGGAAGTGAAAGCGCCGCTGCAGAAGCGACAATCATGGAAAGTTTGCGTAACATTTTTAGGTCCCCGTTGATGTTGTGATTTTGTTCTGAATACCAGCACATTCGTATCATCCACCAGAATTGCAGCAAAGTGCGTTTCGGTCAACATGTCAGCTTGGGCTAGGGCAGGGCGACCAACATCACGTTGGCGCGGATGACACCCCCAGCCTGGCTCGTCATCACTGCCAACGCACAGTCTGGCCAGTGCGTGCGGCCATAAATTGTCAAGATGTACGAAATCGCGCTCATTATCATGTAAATATCTGGAATCTAGGCGACCTTTGTATTTCTTAACCGCAATCGCCAGAGCCGCAGGCCGTCCATGAGTATACGCGTCGCCGGTTCTGCGTACTTATGTCCGAACATCGGTCCAGGCACGATGATCCATTCGACACCTTGGCTGGGCGCAGATTTTGCCTCATGGTGCAGCCTGTGAAAATTCCAAGCAGATGCACAGAAATGCATCACGGTGGCTGATTTCAGTTGCTTTCTGAACCGCAGACGTTGGGCTCCTCCGCGCAGATTGTCCAAGTTCCCAGCCGACACAGAGAGGCGCTCATCCGTAGATCTCGGTCACATACAGCATCTCTGCTTCATCGGCATCTCCTGTCCGCCGGATTGCGGGCACAAATGTCCTGTTTCGGCCTTTTTTCGTTCCGGGACACACGCGTACGCAAAAATTAATCTGCATGGAATGCGTTGGTGGAGACTGCATCCGCGTAAGCGGATGTCGCCCTCAAAACCCACTGTCCAAATGACATCTGTTGGCAACTGCGGTCTTTTCGGCACGGAATTACGCTCAACAGGTGGCGCACCCGCGCATTTCAAATCACGGGCTAATGGGTTAGCACCTGATCAAGGAAATTTCTCGTGCGGGCGTTCTTTGGCGCTGTGAAGAATGCGTCAGGGGCCGCTTCTTCCACGATCCGTCCCGCATCCATGAAGATAACGCGGTCCGCCACCTTGCGGGCAAAGCCCATCTCGTGGGTCACACACACCATCGTCATGCCTTCTTGCGCCAGCGTGACCATCACATCAAGGACTTCGCCGATCATCTCCGGATCAAGCGCCGAGGTCGGTTCGTCAAAGAGCAAAACGTCAGGCTTCATGCACAAAGCACGTGCGATCGCCTCGCGTTGTTGCTGTCCACCGGAAAGCTGACTTGCGTGTTTGTTTGCTTGATCCGCGATCTGCACCTTTTCAAGATACGCCATTGCCTGAACCTCTGCCTCTGGCTTGGCAATGCCGCGCGCCAGCATTGGTGCCAACGTACAGTTCTCCAGAATTGTCAGATGCGGAAAGAGGTTGAAGTGTTGAAAAACCATCCCGACATCCTGGCGCAGTGTTTCGATCCCGGCCGCTTCCCCTTTGTAGGAGACGCCGTTGACCTCCACCGTCCCCGACTGATGCTCCTCCAATTGGTTGATTGTGCGGATCATCGTGGATTTGCCGGAGCCAGACGGACCACAGACAACGACCTTTTCGCCCTTGTTGACGGACAGGTTGATGTCCTTGAGCGCGTGAAAATCGTTGTAGTACTTGTTCATCGCCGTAATTTTGATCGCGGGGGTCATGTCAGCATCTCCATCGTTGCAAAGGTGTTTTCGGAGTGATCATAGCTTCACATGACACCATCGCTGGTTTTGATGATCGCTGTTGCGCATCGTCAAACCGTGTAATTCAGGCCAAGGCGCCCACCGTCGACATAGATTGTCTCGCCTGTGATGTAGCTTGCCTTTTTCGAGCAGAGGAAGGCGACCACGTCTCCGATCTCTCGCGCTGTGCCCGCGCGCTTGAGCGGCGTGCGCGACATAGCCATGCGAAACGCTTCAGGGTTTGCGTTGACGCCCGCCATCATCTCGGTGTCGATCGAGCCCGGACCGACGGCATTTACGCGAATGTTGTGCGGTGCGAGGGCAAGAGCCGCGACTTTCGTCAGCTGCATAACCCCGCCTTTGGAGGCGCAATAGGCTGGGATCGCGGGGATGGCGACTTGCGCGTTGATCGACGACATGTTTACGATTGCGCCTTCAATCCCTGCCTCAACCATGCTCTTCGCCACCCGCTGCGTTGCGATAAAGACGCCGCGCAGATTGACATCAAGCACACGCTCGAAGCTGGTCAAATCATAGGTCAGAAAGTCGCCTGGCATCGCGATACCGGCGTTATTCACCAGAGCCGACACTGGGCCGTAGTCCGTTTCCACGCGGGCGAGCAACGCCTCAACTGCCGCCACATCGCCAAGGTCGCAGATGTAGCCCTGCCCGCCAAGCGCTGTGGCAGCCGCCCTAACGGTGTCTTTTACGTCGGCCAATACGGGTAGGTAGCCGTCCTCCGCCAAGGCCTCAGCGCAGGCGTATCCGATGCCCTGCGCGCCGCCAGTGATGAGTGCAATTGGCCGATCAGTCATGTTTCTCACCGTTTTCTGTGTGTCCGTATTTCGTACGCGCATCCTCGCGGCTGATATAGCCGCGTGCAATGTCTTGCTTGATCGCGGTCGGGTCGCGCGCATCTGCTGGTCCGTGGCCCCCACCGCCTGGCAAGCTGAGCCGCAGCTGCTGTCCAGGGCCCACGACCTGTTTGCCTTTCGCCTTCAGCAGTGTGCCATCCGCAAGCTCAACCCGGCCAGGCGCACCCGCAGTACCGCCATCGCGCCCGCGCGCGGCGTTATCGACGCGGTCAAACATCGCGTTAAACGTCAGCGTATACCCTTCGCGGGCCTCAATTTCGATCACTTGTCCCAGGCCACCCCGAAACTTTCCCGGACCGCCAGACCCTTCACGCAGATCTTTCCGCCACACGACAATCGGGCCGACATGCTCAGTCGCTTCAACGCTCATGGTTGAAACACCGGATGGAAAGGCCGTTGCCGACAGACCGTCACAGGTCGCGCGTGCCCCGGTTCCACCGGAATTGAACATCAGGATTTGTCGCGTGGGAAGATCATCGGCAGGATCGACAGGCGCGGCACCAATCTGGATGTTCCAGAGCGCACTTGCCCCCTCAGCGGGCACGGTGTTCGGCAAAACTTTGTTCAGCGCGCCCAAGACGACATCGGGAACCAAGTGGCCGATGACATGGCGCACAGATACCGGTGCCGGGCGCTTTGCAGCGAGGATTGAACCCTCGGGCGCGGTAATCTCGAAGGGTCGCAGCGACCCTGTGTTGTTCGGAACCTCTGGCGCAATCGCGCATTTCAGACCGTAGCAGGCATAGGCCCTCGTATAGACCTCCGGGACATTCACACCGAACGCACTCATACCCGACGTGCCCGAGAAGTCCGCCGTTAAAGCACCACCATCGACCGTAAGCGTGAGTGCAAGGCGTACCGGGAAATCATACCCATCGACGTTCATTTCGTGATGCACTGTACCATCGGGCACGGCGGCGATGGCGGCCTGTGTCGCGCTTGCTGATGTGTCGATGATGAAGTCGCTCAAACTGTCGAGATCGTCGATTTCAAACTCATCCATCATCGCTTGCAGCCGACGGTCTCCTGCCTCATTGCAAGCAGCCAAGGAATATAGATCCCCGACCGTCTGGTCCGGCGTGCGCACGTTGGCGCGCACCATGTCGAGCAAAAAGGGGTTGACCTTGCCGCGCTCGGCAAACTTGGTGATCGGGATCAAAAGACCTTCTTCGAAGACCGAGTTCCCGTCAGGTCCAAATCCACGCCCACCGATATCAACAACATGTGCGGTACTGGCGAAGTAGCCGATGTGTATGCGTTTACGGAACACCGGCGTCACGACTGTGAAATCGTGCAGATGCCCCGTTCCGAGCCATGGATCATTGGTCACAAAGACGTCGCCTTCAAACGTGTCCTGCGGTCCGATTATCCGTGCAAAATGGGTCACGCTTTCGGCCATCGCATTCACGTGGCCTGGCGTCCCGGTCACCGCCTGCGCCATCATCCTGCCTTGCCGATCAAACAGCCCTGCAGACAGATCGCCTGCCTCGCGAACCGACGTGGAGAACGCAGTTCGGATCAGCGTGGTGGCCTGCTCCTCCACAACGGCGATCAAGCGGTTCCACATGATCTGATGGTCAATCTTTGACGCACTCATATCCGTGCCCCTTTGCGCGTTAGCCGCAGCGTGCCGTCGTCCTGGCCAACGGCGCGGTAGCCCGCGGTCACAATGGTCGAGGTTTCACGCTCAACAATGACCGCAGGCCCCTCCACGATCCGCCCAGGCTTCATTGCGTCTCTTTCAACTTCAACCGCCTCGACCTGCCGACGAAGGCCCGCGTCGAACAAGCGCCGCGTCCGCAGCGTTTGCGCGGTGGCAGATCCTGCTTGAACGTTTGCCTTCTTACGCTCAGGCCGCTTGGTCTGTACCACCAGAGACCAATTTGTAATCTCAACTTCAAAGCCCTCAATGATCCGTCCGAAAAGCGCGCGATACGCCGCCTCGAATGCCTCGGTGATCAATTCGAGATCGTCATCCGAAAACTGCTGGTGCAGGAGCGCAACGGGGATTTCCCATCCTTGCCCGGCATACCGCATGAACGCGGTAACCCGTGTTTCAGTAGCAGCCTCAGGAGCGGAGGCCGCAACGAAGGCGCGTGCCTCTGCATCCAGCGCATGCAAAAGGCCGTTTACGGCGCGCACGTCAAACGCCGCAAGCCTTTGAAACTGCCCACGGGTCGCCTCATAGCTGACCGGCGCTTGCAAAAAACCGATTGCTGACCCCACGCCTGCGCCCGGCGGGATCAACAAAGTTTCGATCCCCAGTTTCTCACAAAGCCGGCAGGCATGAAGCGGGGCACCGCCCCCAAAGGCCACCATCGTAAAGTGCTCAACATCGCGCCCGTTCTCAACCGTATGAACGCGCGCGGCATTGGCCATGTTCTCGTCGACCATTTCGGTGACGCCGAATGCGCCCTCATCCGCGGAAAACCCTTGCAGATGCGTGATGAGCGCCGCTTTGGCAAGTGCGGGGTCGAGCGGGATTGCGCCACCGGCAAAGCCGTCTGGGTCAAGCCGTCCAAGTGTCAAATTGGCGTCTGTGACGGTGGGATCCGTCCCGCCACGCTGATAACAGGCAGGTCCAGGCTCTGACCCAGCAGACTTGGGACCGACCTGTAGCCGCCCCATGGCATCGACAGAAGCGATAGAGCCACCGCCCGCGCCGATCTCGACCATTTCGACCACGGGCGTCGATACTGTCATGCCCGAGCCTTTCTTGAACCTGTAACTTCGGGCGATTTCGAAAGAATTTGCCGTTTTCGGCTCTCCGTTCTCAATCAAACAAATCTTCGCTGTTGTGCCCCCCATGTCAAAAGACAGCGCCTTGTCGATGGCGTAGCTCCGCGCAAGGCCCGCCGCGAAAATGGCACCTCCCGCTGGGCCACTTTCCAACAGTCGCACAGGTTGCTCTGCCGCGGTTTCAACGGAGATGAGACCGCCTCCGGAATGCAGCATGAAAACCGGGGCGTTGACACCGGTGTCGCGCAGCCGAGTTACCAGACGGCCCAGGTAATCTGCCACTTGAGGCTGGACATATGCATTCGCAATCACTGTGTTGAACCGCGGCAGTTCGCGCATCTGGGGCGACACGACTGACGAAACGGAAACCGACAGATCAGGCAGCGCGGCACGCAAAGCCTCGGCCATGGCAGTTTCATGGGCGTCATTTGCATAGGAATGCATGAACCCAATCGCGACCGATTGATAGCCGCCCTCTTTCACCTGAGCGACAAGGCGGTCGATCTCAGCCGTCTCAAGAGCCAAAAGCACATCTCCGTCTGCGCTGACACGTTCACGCGCCGTGAACCGATGTTCTCGCGAGACAAGCGGTTCCGGAAGGACGAGGTTCAGGTCATATTGTTCGAACCGGTTCTCCGACCGCATCTCAATCACATCGCGGAAGCCTTCGGTGGTGATGAAGGCGGTCTTTGCGCCCCGTCTTTCGATGAGTGAATTGGTGACGAGCGTCGTGCCGTGGATCACTTGCTTGATTTCGCTCAGTGACACAGCAGCTTGGCTGGCGGCCTGTTCGATCCCGTCAAGGATCGCCCGCTCAGGCTGCGCATAGTTTGTCAGAACCTTGGTGGTGGAGAGCCCTTCAGGATGGCTCAGCGCGACATCTGTAAAGGTCCCCCCAATATCAACGCCGACGCGAATTCCTTCTTCCACCATCGTTTTAGACGCTCTTGATGATCTGATTTACCGAAAACGCCAATTGATAGAGCCGGGACATAACTGGTGCGGATTTGACCTCCTCAATCTTTGAGACGGGGACGGGCAGGCCATTTGGATCGTCGCCCCGCGTTAACCCAGCCATGGCTTGGCCAAAAATTGTACCTGTTGTGATCCCGCGCCCATTGTAGCCAATTGCCGAGTAGAGCCCTTCATGCAAAATGCAGATCCTGGGAAGGTGATCCGGCGTCATGGCGATCCGCCCGTGCCAGGCCTCTTCAAAAGTCACTTGACCGAGCTCCGGAAAGAGCCGTTTGATCTGTTTTTGCGCCCAACGTTTTGACAGACCATGGCTCTTTTCACCAAGAACGGTTCCCATTGATCCGACGATCAGACGGTCCATGGCATCGCGCCTGACAGAGGTCATAATGGGCGCGGTGTCCCATACACCCTGTCTATCTGGAAGAATATGTGCCGCGTCAGGGCCAAGTGGGGCGGTTGCGAACTGGAAGTAGTGGATCGGCGTGAAGACTTTCGACAGCCCCGGCCAAAGCGCATCCGTGTATGCATTGGTCCCCAGCACAACTGAGCGCGCCAACACCTCGCCCTTGTCCGTTGCAACGCGCCAGATGCCGTCGGACCGTTTGAGCCCCGTTACCTTTACACCGGTGGAAATGGAGGCCCCGGCCGCGACAGCAGCGCGGGCCAGCCCACGTACATATCCCATCGGGTTTATTGTTCCCGCTCTGTGATCGAGCAGTCCACCGAAGAAAGCTCTTGACCCCGTTCTTTCAGACACTTCCTGCCGCGTTAAAAGCTCAACTGGCTCTCCCATGCGCTGCCATTCTGCGTGGCGCTCCTTCAGATCGACAAAGCCGGAGGGTGCATGCGCGGCGTGTATTGTACCTGTTTTTGTGGCCTCGCATCGGATTTGATACTTTTCAATCAAATCAAAAACCATCTTCGGCCCATCTCCGAAGGTCTTGAGAAACCTTGAGCCATAGGTCTCGCCAAGTGCCGTTCTGACCTTTGCAGGCGGATGCCACACACCCGCATTCACCAAACCAACGTTCCGCCCTGACCCTCCGAAGCCAATGGATTGTGCCTCGAGCACATGAACTGACTGTCCTGCTGCCGCAGCATGCAAAGCCGTTGAAAGCCCGGTAAAGCCTGCCCCAACGATGGCAAGGTCAACCGTTTGCTCCGATGGGGTGAAATCCCCCTGCATGGGGTCTTCTGTCGAGGTGACATCCCAGAGCGAAATCGGGGCAGCGCCCTGGCTCATCACGGGGTGAGATTGTGTCACGCGTGTCCTCATCGTTTGAACTGTATGACGGCGCTGGCAAGTGTTGTCACGCTACCGATACTGTGTCAACATATGATATGGTCGTTCCGACATACAGAATGATTGGCCTTGATGCTGCTTTAGATGACATCAACTCAAATAGTCGCCTGCGCTTCGCTGAGATAGAGGCCCAAGACCTGAAGCGTTTCTGGTTTAACTTGAGACACGAACACCCTGCCACGCTTGCAGCGTTCTCGGGACATTCGCGTCATATGGTGTCTCAGGTAAAATCCGAAACGCTGTAATGAACGATATGATGGCTGAGAACGCCGCAATTGTTGATCTTTCGGATGTACATGAGGGCCAACGCTAGAGCATTACTCCATGCAGCTTTCCCACTTTTCCCGACATGGTCTAATTCTGGATCGACCGGGAAAGACTCTCTAACAGGACAGCATGCTGGCGTGATGACGCGGGAGTTTTCTTCCAGTGAGCCCCCGGGCCGCCCGTTCGGGAAAACTGAGGATGGAAAGTCCGGATCTATCAGACGAGGTTGAGCTTGCGAGACACGGCGGTCGCAGCGTGCTGAACCAGCGCGCCAAGACGGTCCTCGCTTCCTTTTTCCAGATTGACGTCCGGCAGCGAAAGGCCAATTGCGCCCACCGCTTCATCGCCGACCATGATGGCGGCACCAAAACTGATCGCGCGATCTCGAAACCCGCCGACATCCAAAGCATAGCCGCGCGCAAGGGTCTCTTCGACGTCTTTGTCCAGCTCGGCGAGGGTCGTGAGCGTTCTTTCCGTGTGCTTCGCGAGCGGCTCCGACAACTTTGCGCGAAGCTCGTCATAGTTCGCAGCGAGGATCGCCTTGGCCGTCGCAACGGTATGAATTGGAGCTGATCCACCGATAGGGCTCCAGGTTCTGATGGGTTTCTGGCTCTCGATCTTGTCAATGTAGATGACGTTCAATCCATCGCGCACCGCAAGGTAGACCGTTTCCTGTGTCTCATGGTTGAGGTGACACATTTCTTCAGCCGCAAACTCACGTAGGTTGAGATTGTCGACGGTCGTGCGCCCGACCTGCCACATGCGCAGCGTCGCGGCATATGTCTTGTCTTCGCGGTGGTTGACATAGCCAAGGGCGGTAAGTGTTTGCAGCAGACGAAACGTATTTGACTTCGTCAATCCAAGCTCCTTGGACAACTCGGTTACGCCAAATCCCCGCCGGGACGCGGCCAATGCCTCGAGAATTGTCAAGCCTTTGGAAAGCGTGGAATCCACTCTGAATTGTTTAGACTGCTCATTCATTTTTTGACACCCATTTCGGTGCTGTTCTGTATATCAGCAAGCGACATCCGTGCAAAGGCAGGCTGAAGATGCGCCTCTACCGGGGGCGGCGTTCCTTGAAATCGAGCGATATCGACCATCGCGGAATGTGCTGCCGGGCTTTGACTGAGGGAGGACGTCTTATTGTCATGCGTGAGAACGTTCGGGTTCCCGTGACGATCGCGATCTTGCGGTGTTCCAAACTCGGGATCGTACCAAGCACCGGTCCACAAAAACAAAGAGCCCTCTCGGATCGCATCACTAAGCCGGGCCCCAGCCAAACAGCGCCCTCGATCATTCCAGATCTCAACAACATCACCTTCGCAGATGCCGCGCTCCGCCGCATCTGAGGGGTGGATAAGGACCGGTTCTCGCCCTGCGATCTTCGATCCGGTGCTCGCCGCGCCGTTGTCGAGCTGAGAATGCAGCCGTGTGCCCGGTTGCCCAGATAACAACGCCAATGGATGCTTGCCCAAAGTGACATCGCGCGGCGGTAAATAAGTTGCGTGCCCAGGACAATCGCTCAGACCAAAGCTGGCGATGCGTTCCGAGAAAAGCTCTATGCGCCCACTTGGCGTGGGTAAGGGCGCGGCGTCTGGGTCCGCACGGTAGTCTGCAAGGAACACCTGCCCCTCGCTTGGATCGCTCAATTGTATGATGTCACCTGCGAGAAACGCCTCCCACGTTGGGAGATTGATACCGTTGGACGTGGCTGCTTTGCGGGTATCGTCCCAGATCTTTTGGCTCCACTCTTCGATCTCCATGCCTTGCGTAAAGGCACTCCGGTCGCCCAAGCGTTTGGCAATGTCGGCATAGATGTCGAATTCCAAGCGCGCCTCACCCTCAGGCGGCACAAGAGCAGGCATGGGCACCAGGCAATTGTCGGCCTTGCCGCCGCCGAAATCCGTCCGCTCTTCTGGTGCTGCAACGGGCAGAACGATGTCAGCATGCCGCGCGGTCGCGGTCCAGTTGATTTCGTTGACGACGATGGTTTCCGGACGCTGAAATGCCGCGCGCAGCCGGTTGAGATCTTGGTGGTGGTGAAATGGATTGCCCCCAGCCCACCAAATCATGCGGATATGCGGAAAGCGCCGCGTTTGCCCATTATAGACATATGATCCGCCAGGATTGAGCAGCATGTCCGATGTGCAGGCGACCGGGATAAAGTCTGAGATCGGGTTCTTGCCCTGACCCATTGTGCCCCACCGGAAAGGGCGGGCGACGTTCCCAACGGTGCCATTAACCGCATAACCAATGCCGAATCCGCCGCCCGGCAAGCCGATTTGGCCAAGCATCGCCGCCAGAGTGACTGTCATCCAAAGGGGTTGCTCACCGAAGTCTCCCCTTTGCAGACCCGCCGCGCATGTCACCAAAGTGCGGCCGGAAGACATTTCAGAGGCGAGCGCCCGAATACGATCTGCGCTCACGCCTGATATCTCTGCCGCCCAGTCGGCGTCTTTTGGCACGCCGTCCGTCTGACCACGAATGTAGGCCTCCACCACATCGAACCCGACTGAGTAGCGATAAAGAAATGCGCGATCCTCGGCCCCTGCCTGCAAAATTGAGTGGGCCAATCCCAACATAACGGCTGTATCGGTGCCGGGTTTCGGAGGCAGCCAGTCCGCCCCGATATCGTCGTCCATGTCGCCTTTGAAGGGGCTGAGATTGACAAAGCGCACCCCAGCTTTCGCACATGCGCGCAGGTTGTCTCGCATCAGATGCCGCGCCAGCCCCCCATCGCTAACTTGGGCATTGCGTCTGGCCAAACCACCAAAGGCCACAACGAGGTTGGTGTGTTTCGCCACGACGGGCCACCTTGTCGCGTCGACGATCTGTTGGCGATAGTTGCCAACGATATGGGGCATCAGCACGAGTGCGGCATTAAAGGAGTAATTCCCTTCGGACGAAACAAACCCGCCCTGCCCATTCAGAAACCTCTTCAGAAGGCTTTGCGCATGATGGATCCGTCCAGCGCTGGACCATCCATAGGACCCTGCAAAAATGGACCCATTGCCATGGTCCTTGCGTACGCGGGTAAGCTCCCGAGCGAGGATATCAATGACCTCAGACCACTCAACCTCGACAAATCTATCCCGCCCCCGCTCACCCGTTCCAGTCAGCCACCCCTCGCGGATCGCAGGGCGCCGAATGCGTGCGGTCCCATGCAGGCTTTGCGGAACATTTGCATTGATCTCGGATGGATCTGGATCTACCGGATGTGGATGGACAGCGACCACGCGTCCGTTTTCAACTTCGGCAAGGCCAATGCCCCAGTGGTTCGCGGTGAGTCCAAACTTCGGTTTTGCTGCCATCGTTTTGTGCCGCCATACGATACACTTATTCACTATATTGACACCAATCATGCAGGCCGTCATCCTAAATCGTAGATAAGCGGTCGGCGTGAGGCTCATTTAGTGTCTGATGGGTACGACTAAAGATGCCCTTTTTGATTTCCCACCGGGCAGAACCGCCGCAGACAAAAAGTGAAAAGCAATACACCGCAGCGGTGATAGGAAACAGGAGTTTGAGGTTTTGGAAAACCGTATCGATCACATAGTCATTGGAGCAGCGACGCTAGACGATGGTGTGAAAGCCCTCGAAAGCAGCTTGGGTGTCACAGTTCCTTCAGGCTCCAAGCATGATGCGATGAGCACGCATAACTGCGTGATGCAAATTGGAAACTCTGCATTCCTCGAAGTCATCGCGATTGACCCAGATGCGCCGCCCCCTGGACGCGCGCGCTGGTTCTCTCTGGATGCTCCCGAAACGCAAGCGCGCCTTGGCAAAGGTCCCGCCGCTTTGACTTGGGTGGTCAATACAAACGATCTCGACGGTTTGGTCGCGGCCAGCCCGATAGATCTTGGTGAGATTGTTGAATTTCGCAGAGGTGATCGGACATGGAGGCTGACAGTGCCCCAGGACGGAAGCCTGTTGATGGGCGGCCTCGTCCCAAGTTTCATCGAATGGTCGCCTGGGCCGCACCCATCCACCGCTCAAGCAGATCTCGGCATTCAGTTGGAAACGATCAAAATTCAATCCGAAGATCCCGAACGTCTGACTGATTTGTTCACAGGTCTCAACATTTTGCATCTCGCGCAGATTGAGCCTGGCGAACCACGCCTTCGTTTTGGCTTTGCCACCCCGACCGGAGACGTCGTTTTCGGCTAGACACTGCTTGTGTGACGCAAACTCAAGCCCGCCCTACGCAAGGTCCTGGGTTGCCGACCGGAAGACGTCCAAGCTGCCCGCTGACCGAGATAGCAACATAGCCCCTTCGAGCTGCGACAGGATGCGCGCGCCCTGACCGGGATAAGACGCGTCAAGCGATGCGATGCCAAACTCCATGAAGGCAAACGCTTCCTGCGCGACTTCAGGGGGCAGGCTATCCCCTTCTGCCGCAAGAATTCCGCAAAGGCACATTAGACCATCTTGCTCTAACGCTTTTTGAAAAAGGTCTCGCCAAGCCTTGATGCGATCTTCACCGCGCGCTTCGGCCTGATCGAGCGCGTCGGAGAAACGTTCGCGATACCGTTTGGCGACGGCGGACACCAAATCGGGCTTTGTTGGGAAATGATAGTGAACACTCGCCGACTTGATCCCGACTGCGTCCGCCACTTCCCGAAATGAAAATCCGCCGTACCCATGTGTGCGAATGAGGCGTTCAGCGACGTCCATGATAACTTCTCGGCGATCTGACATTGCGATACTTTGCGGCCTCAAGATAAATTTACCTATCTATAGATAGATGGATCTTGATCATCAATCAAGCACGTGTGAATTATACCTATCACTAGATAGAAGACTCGCATGTTCAAAGATAAAGTCGCACTCGTCACCGGCGGTAGTTCCGGGATTGGTAAAGAAGTGGCAAATCGCTTCGTCAGCGCGGGAGGCTCCGTTGTGATCAGCGGAAGAGATGCGGGGAAACTCGCTGCCGCCGCTCAAGAAATCGATCCAACTGGCATGCATGTCAGAACAGTGGCGAATGATATCGCTGATCCGCAATCCGGTGCGCAGCTTGTCAAAACGGCTGAAGAAGCGTTTGGCGGTGTTGATGTGTTGTTCAACAACGCGGGCGTTTTCAAACCCAAGCCATTTCTGGACCTGACCGTGGAAGAATACGATTGGTTTCTCGATACAATCCTCAAAGGCAAGTTTTTCATGGCACAGGCCGCCGCCAAAGCCATGGCCAAACGCGGTGGGGGTGCCATTGTGCAAACGGGTTCGCTTTGGGCTTTGCAGGCGGTTGGGGCGACGCCTTCGGCGGCCTACTCCGCCGCAAACGGCGGCGTTCATGCCATGGTGCGTAACCTTGCGCTGGAACTCGCGCCCGAGAACATTCGAGTGAATGCTGTCGCCCCAGCGGTCGTTGAGACACCTGTTTACAATACGTTCATGAGCGACGACCAAGTGGCCGAAACGCTTCCCGGTTTCAACGCCTTCCACCCGCTTGGGCGCAATGGCCGTCCAAAAGACATTGCCGATGCGTTGATGTTCCTTGCCTCAGATCAGGCCAGCTGGATCACCGGACAAATTCTGTCTGTTGACGGCGGCGTAACAGCAGGTCGGCAATAAGCACCCCTTACTTAAAACGGTCCGATCTGCATTGCGCTGATCGGACCCAAGTGTTTTCCGCGTCTTTTGCAGTCCCTGTTAGAGGGAAAAGACGGTAGCGCTCAGTTGCTTGTGCGCGACCTCCGCAGCCTCGAGCGCCCCTTCGACAAACCCTCCAAAGCCCCGGGCAACCTCTGTGCCAGCCAGCACCAGATGACCGCCCCAAAGGTCTTTTAGTGCCGAAGGCAAGCCGTATGAGGGATGACTATGAACAGGTGCGGCATCTGCTTGCGTTGCCGTAAGCGCATCGAACGCCCAGTCCTTGAGGAAAAGCTGCCGCGGCGCGGCAGCCTGTTCTCCAAACAGCCGGACCAATTGCGCTTGAACGGCTTGCCTGAGCAATTGTTCATCCGCACGTGCCGTTGGTGGAACACCAATGAAGCCAAACAAGGCGTAAGGTCCACCCGTCTTTGGCGAGGCATCATGAATTTCAACCATCGGGCCGCGACGGCTCATGGCATCACCAGATAAACCGGCTTCACGCCAGAATGGCGTGTCAAAGACTGCGATGGCTTTCGCCTGGCCCGCCATCCAGGTTGGAACAGCCGCCATGGCCTGCATGGCCTGCGTTGACAGGACCGGCGCATATGACAGCTTATGCATCAATCGCGGCGGCATCGCCAAAACGATGCGCTCCGATCTGATGGTTGAGCCGTCCGCAAGACTTGTAACGCGGTGATCATCCAGACCCTCAATCCCGATAACATGCGCATTCTTCTGTTTCCGCAACGCGGGCAAACGATCAGCGAGTTCTTGCGTCAACGCCCCCAAGCCCCCTTCCAGGCGCCATGACCCAGCCATAGACGCATAGCCCATACCACGATGAACGTTTCCGCTCTCATCTTCATACGTCAGTTCGCCCGATGCAAATTGGTCAAACTTTTCCAGTCCCAGCCGCGTTATCAGATCCTCGATCCGAGGCTGTCCGGGCCAGAACCAAGCGGAGCCCATATCATAGTACCCTCCGTCAGCCAGCCGTTCCGTCATGATGCGGCCACCAAACCGGTCGCGCGCTTCAAGAAGGTGATAGTCCTGACCTTCGGTCTCAAGCGTTTCTGCCAGCGCGAGGCCGGACAATCCGCCGCCTGCAATGAGCGTTTTCATAGTCTAAAAGCTTTCCGATGCAGGACGAAGATCAAGCTCGTGTGTCCACGTCGAGTGCGGTTGATGCGCGATTTGCCAATAAGCTTCTGCAATGTCTTCTGGACGCATCATTTTTTCGGGCTCCATACCGTGGAGTTCGCGTGACTTAGCGGTATCGATGATCCCATCAAGAATGGCATGACAGACGTGTATCCCCTGGCTTTGATACTCGCGCGCCAGCGACTGGGTGACCCCGCGAAGCGCGAACTTCGCGCTAGCAAAAGCAGAAAACCGTGACCCGCCTCTCAAAGACGCCGTCGCGCCTGACACGATGAAAGAACCGCCACCGGCTTCGACCATTTTTGGAAAGACCGCCTGTGCAAGCAAGACCGCCGGTTTGACCATAGAGGCCCACGTCCGTTGGAAATCATCTACCGTCGTTTCCATGAATGGTTTGATCACGAGTTCCGCCGTGTTGTGGATCACAACCTTTGGCGTGCCATACTCGGCGCTAAGCTCTGCGAAGGCTTCCGTCACTGCAGCCTGATCAGACAAATCAAGTTTCTTGAAGATGCCAAAGGCCGCGTCAGGCGCGCTGCGGCCAAGCCCAACGGCGTTAAAACCGCCACGTTCAAACCGAGAGAGGAGCGCTTGGCCAAGCCCTGTGCCAGCGCCTGCAACAATCACAAGAGGCTTCATCGCATTCATCCAACCGCTGGCGCTTCGGCGTGGTCAAGATGCCCGGTCTTGATCCAAACCGTCGCGCCATTGATGCCTGCTTTTGCCGCCAGCTTTTGACCTTTTGGCAACCGAAGCCAACCGCCTTGGTCTAGCGTGTCTTCGCCTTCAGACACGCGACCCGACAGTACGAGCAATTCGATGCCCCCGGCATCGTCAGCTTCGAGCACAGCACCCGCATCCAACTTATGAAATGTCACGGTCTCGCGCGCGTCCTGGTGCAACAATGCAGTTGCAACACCATCCACAGCGTCCGCCAATTCACCTACCATATCTTTCCGAAACTGCATCCGGTCATCCATATCAAACTGCCAAAGTTTGACGAAAATCGTGCAGCCTTTCTCGGACCCAGGGGTATGCGCTGTTGTTGGTGGGTTGCGGACGTAGGTTCCGGCAGGAAAATCACCGTGTTCATCCTGAAAAACGCCCTCCAAGACGATGAACTCCTCGCCTCCGGTATGCGTGTGCTCCGAAAACTTGCTCCCCGGTGCGTAGCGGACGATTGTGGTCGCACGAGCCACCTCATCACCAATCCGGTCTAGCATGCGTCGATGTACGCCAGGCATCGGAGATGCGAGCCATTCCAAGTCCTGAGAATGCACAACAACTCTTGCGTCAAAATCTGCGTTCAATTCCATAGCGCAACTCCATCTACTCTGTTGCCATCGGTCCGGGATCGACGTCCAAAACTGCGTCGACCTAATCCTTGTTCAATCATCTATCTATCAATAGATAGATTTTCATTCAAGGCCTATTCCGCCTCAGGTTTCGCAATGGATTGGCCGAGTGCCATGGCCCGTGCCAAGATTGAAGCTCAGAACCTGAAGAACCACTGTAATCGGTGCGCGGCCAGCACACTTTCGAGATGACTTCTGATCTGCAATTCGGAGGCTCTTTGATTTTAGGGGAGTTTCTCGATGGGAGCTTCAAGCGCGTTTCTGGCAAGGGTGCCGCGCGGGGCGGACGGCAAGCGGAACTGGCTCGCCTGGGTTGAAGGCTCGGATCGTGGCGGGGTCGCTGAACGACGGGGAGACGGTCAATGCTGTTGCGAAGCGATACGCGTTGATCCCGAGCACGGTATCGGATTGGCGGCGGATGGCGCGGCAGGGCAAGCTTGTTTTGCCAAAGCTGGACGGCATGGACTTTGTGCCGGTTGAGATTGATGCACCTGCACCTGTTGCCCAGCCTCCGCCCAGCCTGGTCTCCAATACGCTGGATGACGCCGCCTTTGGTGCATCCACCAAGGCCATTCCAAAATACATCGCGCCCGTTGATCCTGCCGCGCGCTGGACAGAGGCGGATGGCGGGGCAGCCTTCTTCGCCTATGCAAGTTGTCGGCAGACTGTATTGATCGGCCTTTTGGATTGGAGATCCAAAGAGATATCTTTGCGCAGATCCCATCGCCCTTTCGTAGCTATGCCCCCACACCCGTAAAGCTGGACAGTTTGCGTTCCTAAAGCGTTCGGCCAAAAACCTGAATCGCGGGATTCCCTTTGATGCTGATCTGTGATTCATCCTTCTTGGGAGGATGGATCATGTCAGCACCTTTGCCGGATGCGCTGCGGGCGCGGTTTAAGACACTTGTTGAAGAAGGGTTAAGCGGGCGTGCGGCGGCGTTGCGCTTGAAGCTTTCACCGGCCACCGGAGCGCGTTGGGGTCTTGCGATCCGGCGTACGGGACAGGCCAGAGCTGCGCCGCAGGGCCGCCCGCGTGGCAAGGGCAA
>JBCCUC010000021.1:0-82208 GCA_039197515.1 Pseudomonadota bacterium
ACGGGTTCGTTCGCCATGGGCCTCGGACCGATGGCGGCCTTCATGGCTTACTCTCGGCATGAAAAACACTCTCCTTCATCAGTGAAAAAGTGTCCATCAAACCGGGGGAACTCCAACTCAACATATCCGATGTTTTTAAGCTACTCGGGCTATCTTAAACCGAAGTTCATACACCTTCTTGAACGTTCTTTTTTGATGTGGTCGGTCAGATGGAAGAACGCGGCATTTCCGATCCTCGTGAGTGCGTCAACCTCATCGTTTTTGAGGAGTCTTTTCAGCAATCCGAATAGTTGCCGCAACGCTTGCCACATCGGTTTTAAGATCTTTGAAAATCAATGGCTTAGAGATTTTCCAATTGTTACCTTTTAATCTGGAATTTGACTCGCTGATACCTCAGCTAGTGCGTTGTTTTGTAAAGAAAAGCACGCGCAAAAGCAGGTTCCGCAATCCAAATCTCAAATTCCAGATTAAGGGGTTTCGCGTGAGTGACCCGCAAGAGCCTGCGCGACACATGCGACGCGAGTGCATGTGTCGCCATCCGCGCCGCTATCCCTTGCCTTTCCACGGCACCAAAAAGCGTTCGGCGGCGCGCATCAGCATGTCGATGCCAAAGCCGATCACCCCGATGAGGATGATCCCCATGATCACGATGTCGGTGTTTTGAAACTTCGAGGCGGTCATGATCATCATCCCGGCCCCCTGCTCCGCCGCCACAAGCTCTGCCGCCACCACCGTGCCCCAGCAGACCCCCATCGCGACGCGCGCACCGGTAAAAATCTCAGGCAGCGAGTTGGGGATGATCACGTGCCGCATGATCTGCGCCTTGCTCGCCCCCAGCGAATAGGCCGCATGCACCTTGGAGATCTTCACCCCCGACACGCCTGAGCGCGCCGCAATCGCCATGATCCAAAGCGCCGCGAGAAAGAGCAGGATGATCTTGCCCACCTCGCCAATGCCCGCCCAGATGATCACCAGGGGGATCAGCGCCAGCGGCGGCACCGGGCGCATGAACTCCACAATCGGGTCGAACCAGCCGCGGAACCAATCGCTCAGCCCCATGGCATAGCCCAGCGGGATCCCCACAACCGCGCCGAACAGGAACCCCACGACCACGCGGAAAAGCGAATAGCCCAGATGCTCAATCAGCGTGAAATTGCGAAACCCCTCACTAAAGATCTGGCCCGTCCGGGTCCAGACCTCTTCGGGCGACGGCAGATAGAGCGGTTCCATCTGCCAGCCCTTGGTGGGCGCAAAATTGGGCGTGCCCTTGTCAGAGAGCGTGACCGACCCGTCGGCCACCTGCACCGTCTCACCGGGCGCAATCGGCTCCCCGTTGATGGCCACAACCGTCGCGCCATCGCCTTTCGTGACCTCATCATTGCTGTCGACCCGAATGAGCCCCGTGCGCCACTGCGCAATCGTGGCACTGTCGTTCTTGGCAAAGCCATCGCCAGGATCCACCTCGGGCGCGTCAACTGTCTCGCCGCGCGGATGCACCACCACGGTGACCTCCGCCTCATCCGGGGCCTGCCCCGGCGCCTCGGCGGTATAGGTGAAGGACGTCGTGCCCATAAAAGGCCCTGGCGCATGCAAAAACGACGGCAACAGCGAGGATCCCGTGAAAATCCCCCACATCAGAAAGATCGTGAGGACAGAGATCACCCCCGCCGCGCGATTGGGCCGCACGGCGCTCTCATCGCCAAAAGTCACTGTCTTGAGGGAGGTGTAATCCGACGCCGTCGCCCGCTGCACCACCTTGGTGACCACGAAAAACGCGACAACAAAAATCAAAATGTAAATCAGCAGAGGGATCATGCCGCATCCTCCTTAGAGCCCATGATCTCCTCTTCCATGTCCCAAATCATGTTCAGGATCTCTTCGCGCTTGGGGCCAAAGTCATGGTGCTTTTTCACCTCGCGCAGATCCGCGTTCACGCCCAGATCGGCAAAAGGCAAGCGGTACTCTTTGTGAATCCGCCCCGGCCTGGGCGCCATCACAATGAGCCGCTCGCCCAAAAGCAGCGCCTCCTCCACCGAATGAGTGATGAGAATGATCGTCTTGCCGGTCTCTTTCCACAGCTTGAGCACAAGGCTCTGCATCTTTTCCCGCGTCAGCGCGTCCAGAGCGCCCAGCGGCTCGTCCATCAAAATCACATCGGGGTCATTGGCCAAACACCGCGCCAGCGCCACCCGCTGCTGCATGCCACCCGACAGCTCATAGACCGCCTTTTCCTTAAAATCCTGCAGCCCCACCACGTCGAGCAGATGATCCACCACCTGATCCTTCTCCGCCTTGGGCGTGCCCTTCATCGAGGGGCCAAAGCCCACGTTCTCGCGCACCGACATCCACTCAAAAAGCGCGCCCTGCTGAAACACCATCCCGCGCTCGGCATCAGGGCCGGTGATCTCATGCTCGTTCAGCGTCATCTTGCCCGCCGTCGGGGCCAAAAACCCGGCCACGATGTTCAAAAGCGTGGTCTTGCCGCAGCCCGAAGGCCCCAGCACGCTCAGCAACTCCCCCGCTTTGAGGTCGAGCGAGACGTTTTGCAGCGCCTGAACATGGCCACCATCCGGCAGGTCAAAACGCATGGAGATATTGTCGATGATCAGTCCGGTCATTGTCCCTGGCTTTCCGACCCGCTTTTGGGCCCGCGCGGGTGCGCCCCGCTGTGGCTTTTGTAAAGGAAAACGGCGCGGCCCCCGGGGACCGCGCCGCATCAAACGCTGGCTTAGCTGCCGCCCGCGGCGGCTGCCGCCTCAAGCGGGCCGGTGTTCACCGTGCCCTCATAGCTATCGAGCGCTGAATCGATGGATCCCGCTTCCACAAAGACGTCCGCCACACCTTTCATAAAGGTCGCCGCGTTGCCGCCAAACCAAGACGATGAAAGCTGCTCTTCGATGGAGGGGAACTCAAACGTGGCAAGGGATGCCATGGTCGCGTCAGGGTCCATGCCGGACTCTTTGGCGATCGTGGCCAGCATCTCATCGCTCTTGCTTGATGCCCATTCGGCGTTGGCGTCTGCCGTCACTTGCAGGAACTTGGCCACCGTCTCACCGTTCTCCGCGATGAAGGACGCAGGGGCCGAGGTGACATCAAAAACCAGGATCCCCAGCTCTTGCTTTTCCGCACCGGTCAACAGGATGTTGCCGTACTCCTTCATCCGTGCGAGCGAGCCGCCCCAGCCGCAGGCCATGTCAACCGCACCCTGGCTCAGCGCCGCGGCACCGTCCGGTGGGGCCATGTCCACAACCTGCAAGGAGGCGAGATCGACGCCGAAGTGGTCCATCTGGCGCAGGAAGCCATAGTGCGCCGCGGTGCCCAGCGGCACAGCGACCTTCTTGCCCGCAAGCTCACCGGCGGAGGATTTGTCGATCTCCAGATCGGCCTTCACGACGCAGTTGTCGTTCTCAGAATAGCTCACCGCCACGTCGACGATCTGCAGGTCCTGCCCGCCGGAGGTCGCCACAACGAAGGGTGGCACACCCTGTGAGACAGACATTTGCACATCGCCTGAAGCCATGGCCGCAGACATCGCGGTCCCGGTCTCAAAGGTGACCCAGTTCACTTTCATGCCCAGCGCTTCGTCATAGGCACCAGAGGCTTTGGCCGCCAGGAACGGCATCGGCCACTCCAAGAAATAGCCCACCGTGATTTCGCCGTGACCGCCCGCCAGGGCGGCTTGGCCCGAAACGGCCATCACAGCCGCGGCAACAAAGCCGCATGTCGTTTTCTTGATCATCGTGTTCTCCCATTTTGATCAACGTCCGTCCTTGTCTGAACGGTACTTTTCAGCGCTCTTCTGCATCTTTCAGAAAAGTGATTTTTACATTTCAAAAACAATTATGTAGATCTCACTCCTCAGCACTTGCGGGTTTCAGGCACCTTGTCCGTTCTTTGGGACCAGGGCAATCGACTCCTGCCGCTTTTTCTGCGCATTCAGCCGATCAACCCCCAAAAGTGCCGAAGAAAACCGCGTGCCGGAGAGGGGGCATGGGGGGTGCGATGAGATAAATGTCCAGAACTGGCAAGTGAATGAGTCCAGTTGGACGGGCCGGCAGGCAAAGCGACTGCCCAGCGCGTTCAGACAGGGACATAGCCATCTGCGACCCTCGATCAGATGTCAGCGCGGGGTCGGGCAAAACTGCCTAATTCCTGGGCATTTGCAGCCGCAAAGGATTTCGCGGCGCGATGCCCTCTGGCAGAACACCCCGCTCAGCGCCCACCTTTCCAGGATAACCGTGTGACAGTCTCAAAAACTGGCGTTAAGCTTTCCTTAAATGTGGCCCTACGCGAGTCAGGCCGAGGACCGCAATGAAGGTGTCGACCTTCAGACCAACATGACGAAATCGCAGTTTTAGTCTCTTCGGAAAGGGCACGCCATGGACGGCAATTTCAACGAAAATGATCTCTCCCGCGTGGTCGAGGCGGATCGCGCGCATATCTGGCACCACCTGAGCCAGCACAAACCCTATGAGACCACTGATCCCCGGATCATCGTCGAGGGCCGCGGCATGCGCGTTTGGGATCAAAAGGGCAAAGAGCACATCGATGCCGTCTCCGGCGGGGTCTGGACCGTGAACGTGGGCTACGGCCGCGAGCGCATCGCCGACGCTGTGCGCGACCAGCTGGTTAAGCTCAACTACTTCGCCGGTTCCGCAGGCTCAATCCCGGGCTCCAACTTCGCTGAGATGCTGATCGACAAAATGCCCGGGATGACCCGCGTCTATTATTGTAACTCCGGCTCTGAGGCGAATGAGAAGGGCTTTAAGATGGTCCGCCAGATCGCGCACAAGCGCTATGGCGGCAAAAAGCACAAGATCCTCTACCGCGACCGCGACTACCACGGCACAACGATCACCTGCCTTTCCGCCGGGGGCCAGGACGAGCGCAACGCGCAATACGGCCCCTTCACCGATGGCTTTGTGCGCGTGCCGCACTGCCTCGAATACCGCGCCCACGAACAGGACGGCGCGCCAACCGAAAACTACGGCCTCTGGGCCGCCGACCAGATAGAAGCGGTCATCCTGCGCGAAGGCCCCGACACCGTCGGTGCCCTCTGCCTCGAACCCGTGACCGCAGGCGGCGGCGTGATCACCCCGCCCGCGGGCTATTGGGAGCGCGTACAGGAGATCTGCAAGAAGTACGACATCCTCCTGCACATCGATGAGGTCGTCTGCGGCGTCGGCCGCACCGGCACCTGGTTCGGCTATCAGCACTACGGCGTGAAACCCGACATGGTGACCATGGCCAAGGGCGTCGCCTCAGGCTATGCCGCCATCGCTTGCCTGGTGACCACCGAAGAGGTTTTCAACATGTTCAAGGATGATCACACCGATCCCCTGAACTATTTCCGCGACATCTCCACCTTCGGCGGCTGCACCGCAGGCCCCACCGCGGGGATCGAAAACATGGCGATCATCGAAGAAGAGGGGCTCTTGGAAAACACCACCGCCATGGGCCACTACATGTTCGACCAACTCTCCGCGCTCGCCGACAAGCACCGGGTGATCGGCCAAGTGCGCGGAAAAGGTCTCTTCCTGGGCGCAGAACTCGTTCAAGACCGTGAGACCCGCACGCCAATGGAAGAAAAGCGCGTGCAAGCGGTCGTCGCCGACTGCATGGCGCAGGGCACCGTCATCGGTGCCACCAACCGCTCGCTGCCGGGCAAAAATAATACCCTGTGCTTCTCGCCCGCACTCATCGCCACCAAGGACGACATCGACCAGATCGTGTCTTCCGTTGACGAGGCGCTGGGCCGGGTCTTCGGCTAAAACAGCCCGCACGCAGAACCAGAGGTCCCGCCGCCACCAGGCGGGACCTCCGAGAAACTCAGTCCCTGAAGTAAATCGCCTCTTCCACGATCCCGGTGCCGTCGTACCAGCCGTTGTTGCGGAACTCTTTGACCTTCCCCTCCCAGGGGTCGAGGTAGACGATGCGGTTACCGGGTGCCTGGGCGGCCGCGACGATAAAATGTCCCCCTTGCCGCTGCTGGCGACTGTTGGGATACCAGCCCACCAGGATGATCGCAGGCCGCGTCGGCGTCAGCCAGTGACCAAGCACCGACCGGGCGCGCATATGGCGCACCTTAAAACCCTCTTGCTTGAGCATGGAGGCCACTTGGGACGCATAGACCCCGGTGGAGGCAAAAGTGTTTTCCATCGAAGTCTGACCAGCAGCATACTGAGAGCTATCAAGCGTGCGCGGCCCCCCCGATGCGGGACGCGCCGCCAAGGGACCGGCCGCCGCGACCGCATTCACATACATGCGGTTTGCGAGCTCCCACTCCCCTTCGTTGATCGACATCTGCTTGGCTATGCCACGGGCCATCCAAATGCAGGCCACCGCGCAGGAATTGGCCTGTCGCTGCCGCCAGAGCTGATGTGTGTTCCCCATACTATCGTTTTGAATTGAAACAGTCATACGTCATATCCTCGGTCAAAGGTTAACCATGCGGGCCAAGGCCCGTTCGATTGCGTTTTTGAAAAGCCGACAGAGTTGAAATATGCGCGTCGGCATGGGCCTGAAAATTGGCCCGATCGTCATCAAGTTTTCGTGAGCTAGCAAAAACTGATCGACATGAAAACAGCAGAAATGCATTTTTCGACGTTTTCCGTTGGGTCTACGTCGCCCTGCATCCGCTAACGCATTGTAACTCAATGATCTCCCCGCGCGACGGCGCATGCGGATTTATCACAACACAGGTCAGCGCCTGCTTTTGCGCCGCTCCTCCATCTGTGCATGCGCCTGATTGAGAAGGCGCGGCACATTGTTGTCATTGGGGTATCCTTTGATTCCACCACCCAACAGCGCCAGCCAGTAAATCCGCAGGATCTGGTTCATGCGCGGGCCATAACCCGGGCCCATCTTGCGGAACCAGCGCAGCATGTCGCTGTCGATGCGGATGGTGACGCGGGTCTTGGCGCGCGGCGTGGGGGAGCCGTACTCCATCCCGTCCCATTCCAGCGGCAGGCTGTCGCTCAACCATTCGTCGCGCATGTGCATTTGCAGATCTTCCAGATCGTACATCATCTGGGTGAAGGCATCGCGTTTGTTCATGTCGTTCTCCTGGAGGGCCACGGTCTTCGCCTCAAAAATGCACCGCGCGGGCTGCGCCTTCGTGAATGCACCGCCCGGTGTACGGGGGGTGCACGCAGGGTGCACAGGGGGTGACACGCCATTTTTCGCCAAAATCTGTCAAAAATGAAAACTGGCGTCTCATTTTGTAATAGTGTATGCTGGGATGACATAGGCGGGAGAGCCCCAGATCCTCCCACGACATCCAGCTTCGATCATACCAGATTGCAGGCTGAATAAGGCCAAGGTATAAGCTGCGTCATGGCCCTCCCTGTTGAAACTTTTTTCCTGGAACCGGACGCCCAAGGCACTCTGCAGCAGCAGATCCAGCAGATGATCGCCCAAGGGATCCTTTCGGGCCGTTTTCAGCATGGGGAAAAGCTGCCTTCGACGCGCAAACTTGCCGCGCATCTGAGTGTCAGCAGGATCACCGTGACCATCGCCTACACTGAGCTTTTGGCCAATGACTATCTCACCTCCAAAGGACGCTCCGGCTACTTTGTCTCTGAAAATGCCCCAGCCCCACCCAGCTTTGCCGGGGCGCCCCCGCGCGAAGACGCCATCGATTGGGGCCGGGCCATTGGGCAGAAATTCAGCGGCGGCTCCCCACCGCTCAAGCCGCTGGATTGGGCCGAGTACCGCTATCCTTTTGTCTATGGACAGGCCGATCCCACGCTTTTTGACCACGCCAATTGGCGGCTTTGCGCGCTGCAGGCTCTGGGTCAGCGCGACTTCTCCTCGCTCACCTCGGACTATCAAGATCAGGACGATCCCCAACTCATTGAGTTCATCGCCCGCCACATTCTGCCGCGCCGCGGGATCACCGCCCGGCCCGAGCAAATCCTGATCACGCTGGGCGCTCAAAATGCGCTCTGGCTCACCTCGCAAGTCCTGCTGACCCAGAGGCGTAAAGCCGCGTTGGAGGATCCATGCTACCCTGCTCTGCGCGATATTTTGGTGCAATCTCGGTGCCATGTGTCCCCTGTTAGGGTCGATCAGGACGGCCTGCCGCCCGATGCGCTGCCGCCCGACACGGATGTGATCTTTGCCACGCCGAGCCACCAGTGTCCGACCAATGCGACCATGCCCATGGCCCGGCGCAAAGCGCTTTTGGAGCGCGCCCGCGAGATGGACGCGCTCATTGTGGAGGACGACTACGAGTTTGAGATGGCCTTTCTCAAGTCGCCCTCGCCCGCGCTCAAATCTCTGGATGTTGACGGACGGGTCATCTACGTGGGCAGCTTCTCGAAATCGCTCTTTCCGGGGCTGCGGCTGGGCTATCTTGTGGGCTCCGCACCTTTTATCCGAGAGGCCCGCGCGCTGCGCGCCTCCGTGCTGCGCCATCCGCCCGGTCACATTCAGCGCACCGCCGCCTACTTCCTGTCGCTGGGCCATTATGACGCGCTGATCCGCCGCATGGGCACCGCTCTGCACGAGAGGCGCAGCGTGATGGAGCGCGCCCTGGCCGCCAAGGGGCTCAAGATCAGCGGGCGCGGCACCTTCGGCGGCTCCTCGTTTTGGATGCGCGCGCCTGGGCATATCAACACGGACGCTCTCGCCCGCCGCCTCGCAAAGCGCAGCGCGCTGATTGAGCCGGGCCGCGCGTTTTTCACCGGGCCAAGCCCGCCGACAAACTACTTCCGCCTCGCCTATTCTTCGATCCCAACAGCGCGGATCGAAGAGGGCGTAGATATCCTCGCATCAGAGCTTGGAGAATGACAGCACCTGGGCTTATGATGTTATGGATCTGGACCTATTTTACAGCCCCGCGACCCCTTAGATTACCGCGCAACACCACCGAGTCGTCGGTTCACTATTTCTAGAGGAATGTCTGCTATGAAAATGACCACCGAAGAGGCCTTCGTCAAAGTCCTCCAGATGCACGGGATCGATAACGCTTTCGGGATCATCGGCTCTGCCATGATGCCCATTTCTGATCTGTTCCCGGCCGCTGGCATTAAGTTCTGGGACTGTGCGCACGAAACATCTGGCGGGATGATCGCGGACGGATACACCCGCGCATCTGGCAAAATGTCCATGGCCATTGCGCAAAACGGGCCCGGCATCACCAACTTTGTGACGCCGATTAAAACGGCCTACTGGAACCACACGCCGCTGCTGCTCGTCACGCCCCAAGCGGCCAATAAAACCATTGGTCAGGGTGGGTTCCAAGAGATCGAGCAGATGAAGCTCTTTGAGGATATGGTCTGCTATCAGGAAGAAGTGCGTGATCCATCGCGGATGGCGGAGGTTCTGAACCGCGTCATCGAAAAAGCGCACCGCGGGTCAGCCCCGGCGCAGATCAACGTCCCGCGCGATTTCTGGACCCAAGTCATTGATATTGAACTGCCGCAGATCATCCGGCTTGAGCGCCCACAGGGCGGTGAGCAGGCGGTAAAGGATGCGGCCAAACTCCTGTCCGACGCGGCGTTCCCTGTCATCCTGAACGGGGCGGGCGTCGTGCTGTCCGGCGGGATTGACGCATCCGCGCGGCTGGCTGAGGCGCTCGATGCGCCTGTGGCCTGCAACTACCAGCACAACGATGCCTTCCCCGGCTCCCACCCGCTAGGCGTGGGGCCGCTGGGCTACAATGGCTCCAAGGCTGCGATGGAGATCATCCAGAAAGCCGATGTCGTGCTGGCCCTTGGCAACCGTCTGAACCCGTTCTCAACACTGCCAGGCTACGGCATCAACTATTGGCCGACGGAGGCCAAGATCATCCAGGTCGATATCAATTCCGACCGCATTGGCCTCACGAAAAAGGTCGACGTGGCGATCCAGGGTGACGCCAAAAGGGTTGCAGAACAGCTGCTAGAGAGCCTTTCATCTGGCGCAGGCGACACCGGTCGGAAGGAGCGTAAAGATCTGATCGCTCTTACAAAATCCCGCTGGGCGCAGGAACTGTCGTCGTTGGACCACGAAGAAGACGCCGACGAGGGCATCACCTGGAACGAGCGGGCGCGCAAGGCCAAACCCGATCACATGTCCCCGCGCCAGGCTTGGCGCGCCGTGATGCAAGCGCTGCCGAAAGACGCGATTATCTCTTCTGACATTGGCAACAACTGCGCCATCGGCAATGCCTATCCGTCCTTTGACAAGGGCCGCAAATACCTTGCACCCGGCCTCTTTGGCCCCTGCGGTTATGGTTTGCCCGCAATCTTGGGTGCGAAGATCGGTTGCCCGGATGTGCCGGTTGTGGGCTTTGCGGGCGACGGTGCCTTCGGCATCTCAATGAACGAAATGACCGCCTGCGGGCGCGGCGAATGGCCTGCGATCACGATGGTCATTTTCCGCAATTACCAGTGGGGTGCCGAAAAGCGGAACACCACTCTTTGGTTTGAGGACAACTTCGTCGGCACCGAGCTCAATGAAGGCGTGAACTACGCCGAGATTGCAAAAGGCTGCGGCCTCAAAGGCGTTCAGGTCCACACAATGGACGCAGTGACAGACGCGCTCAACACCGCGGTGAAAGAGCAGATGGAGGGCAACGTCACCACCTTCATCGAGGTGGTGCTGAACCAGGAGTTGGGGGAACCCTTCCGCCGTGACGCGATGAAGGCACCTGTGAAGGTGGCGGGCATCAACCGCGAAGACATGCGCGAACAAGTCACCGCTTAGGGCGGTCGTGCAGGCAAAGGGCGGTCGATGAGCGTGCTGCAAAACCTCCGTGAGCGCGCCGCCGCCCGCCCTGCTCATATCGTGATGAGCGAGGGGGACGATCCGCGCATCGTCGCCGGTGCCCTTGCAGCCGTCCGGGCGAGGCTCGCCCGCGTAACGCTGGTGGGACCTGAAACGTCCGTGAGGCACCAGCTCACGCAAGCAGGTGCCTCAACCAAGGACACGCTTGAGATCGAAGACCCGATGACGTCCACACGGACGGAAGAGGTCGCTGGCGCCTATTATGCCTTGCGGAAACACAAGGGCATGACGGAGGCCAGGGCCGCTGAGCACGCCCGCGACCCGCTGGTCTTTGCCGCTGCCCTTGTGCGTCAGGCGCAGGCCGACGGGACGGTGGGCGGCGCAGTTGCCACCACGCCCGATGTCGTGCGCGCGGCACTGCAGGTGATCGGCAAAGCGCCGGATGCGCCGCTGGTCTCAAGCTTCTTTCTCATGGCGCTGCCCGAGACCCATCCATCGGGTCGGGGCGCGCTCACCTTTGGCGACTGCGGCCTCGTCATCGACCCAACTGCACCAGAACTCGCCGCCATCGCCGCGGCCTCTGCGAAGTCACATCTCCAATTGGTCGGGGAGGCCCCTAGGATCGCCCTGCTGAGCTTTTCGACGAGGGGCAGCGCCGCGCACCCCAAGGTTACAAAGGTGACGGAGGCCACCGCACTGCTGAATGAACAGCACCCAGACCTCGATTGTGACGGAGAGCTTCAATTCGACGCGGCCTTCGTGCCAGAGGTAGCAACCTCGAAAGCCAAGGGGTCTGCGGTCGCAGGGCAGGCCAATGTGATGATTTTCCCCGATCTCGACGCGGGCAACATCGGGTACAAGATCGCGCAGCGCTTGGGCGGGGCGCAGGCCATCGGTCCGATCCTGCAAGGGCTTGCCAAACCCGCAAACGATCTGTCACGCGGCTGCACTGCGGATGATGTGCTCAACATGATCGCGGTCACCGTGCTGCAAAGCCACTAACGCCAGGAGAGTTTCAAAATCGCACCCACCAGCGCAGATAAACTGAAGGCAGAGGCGGCTGGTGTCGCTGGCCGGGCGCAGGTGCTCTTTCCCGGGGTCGCGGCCTCCATCCTCGTGGCCATCGCTGCGCAGTTCTTGGCCGAACACTATGCAACGCCCGCGATGATCTTGGCTCTCCTTCTGGGGATTGCCCTTGGGTTTCTGGGCGAAGAGGGCAAGGCGGTCGACGGCATCAGTTTTGCCGCCCGCACGCTGCTGCGCCTTGGCGTGGCTCTTTTGGGTGTGCGGATCTCAATGAGCCTGATGGCAGGGCTTGGCTGGGAGCTCATCCTGCTGGTCATCTTCGGGGTGCTGGCCACCATCGCCTTTGGCCTCGCCACGGCCCGGTTCTTTGGCCACAAATGGCGCTTTGCGCTGCTCACCTCCGGCTCGGTCGCGATCTGCGGCGCCTCCGCTGCGATGGCCATATCGGCAATCTTGCCGCAAGACGAACGCTCAGAAGAGCGGCTCATTTTTACTGTGATGGGTGTCACGGTGCTCTCCACCATCGCCATGGTGCTCTACCCGATCTTATCCAATCTGCTGGTTCTGGACCCCGTGCAAGGCGGTGTCTTCATCGGCGGCACGATCCACGACGTGGCGCAGGTCGTCGGGGCAGGCTTCTCTATCTCTGAGCAAACCGGCGATACCGCGACCTTGGTCAAGCTCATCCGCGTGGCGATGCTGGCCCCCATCGTGCTTGTGGCCTCGCTTCTCATCCGCCGATACGCGGCAAGCACCCACGACGGAGGCAGCCCGCCGCCACTTCTGCCTGGCTTTGTCATCGGCTTTCTCGTGCTGGCCGCGCTCGCGTCATTCGGGCTGATCCCGGCCGCGCTCGCCGATCTGCTCAGCCAGGCCTCACGCTGGCTCTTGCTCATCGCCATCGCGGCTGTGGGCATGAAATCAAACCTCAAACAAATTCTGTCGGTGGGGGGTGCGGCAATTGCATTCATCACTGCAGAGACAATTTTCATTGCCGCACTCGTTCTGGGGGGCCTACAGTTCATGAGCTAGCCGGGGAGGGCAAGCCAATGACGTTTCAACAACCGCATCTCGATCTGAGCCCCAAGGTCTCCGACGAGATCCGCAAAACGACCTGCTACATGTGCGCCTGCCGCTGCGGGATCAACGTGCACATGAAAGAGGGCAAGGTTGCCTATATCGAGGGCAATCGCGACCACCCGGTCAACGCCGGTGTGCTCTGCGCCAAGGGCTCAGCAGGTATCATGCAGCACAACGCACCCTCGCGCCTGCGCGCACCGCTCAAACGCGTGGGCCCACGCGGGTCGGGTGAGTTTGAAGAGATCACCTGGGACGAAGCCTATCAGATCGCGCATGACTGGCTGCAGCCCATCCGCCAGTCCAACCCTGAGAAACTCGCTTTCTTTACTGGACGCGACCAATCGCAGTCCTTCACCAGCTTTTGGGCGCAGGCCTTTGGCACCCCGAATTACGCCGCGCATGGCGGCTTTTGTTCGGTCAATATGGCTGCTGCGGGGATCTATACGATGGGCGGTGCCTTTTGGGAGTTTGGTCAGCCCGATTGGGACCACACCAAGCTTTTCATGCTCTTTGGCGTGGCTGAAGATCACGACAGCAATCCTATCAAGATGGGGCTCGGCAAGATCAAGGCGCGCGGCGCGCGGGTGATTGGGGTCAACCCGATCCGCACCGGCTACAACGCGGTCGCCGACGAATGGGTTGGGATCACACCAGGCACCGACGGGCTCTTTATCCTGGCGATTGTGCATTGCCTGATGAAGGCCGGTAAGGTCGATTTGAACTACCTCGCGCAATTCACCGATGCGCCGGTGCTTTTGAATGGCGACGCCAATTCGCCCGAGTACGGCCTCTACCTGCGCGATGAAGACGGCAAGCAACTGGTCATCGATCGCAAAACGCGCAAGCTCACCGCCTTTGATACCCCCGGCGTGCGGCCGGATCTCTCAGCGACCTATGACGCCGACGGGATCACCCATGTGCCCGTCTTTCACAAACTGGCGGAGATGTATCTGAGCCCTGACTATGCGCCCGAGGCTGTGGCCGAACGCTGCGGCATCGCCGCCGACCGGATCCGGCGCATCGCCGCCGAGATTGGGCGCGTGGCGTTTGAAGAGGCCTTTGAGCTCCAGCAGGAATGGACAGACTTTCGCGGCGAGACGCATCAGACGATGATCGGCAGGCCTGTGTCCTTTCACGCGATGCGCGGGATTTCGGCGCACGCAAACGGGTTTCAGACCTGCCGCGCCCTGCACATGCTGCAGATCCTTTTGGGCACCGTGGAGGTGCCCGGCGGCTTTCGCTTCAAACCACCCTATCCCAAGCCCGCCACCGCACATCCAAAGCCCCATGTGGGCATGACACCCGGCGCGCCGCTCAATGGCCCACACCTGGGCTTCACCCACGGTCCCGACGATCTGGCGCTCAAGGAGGACGGCAGCCCCGCCCGCATCGACAAAGCCTACACCTGGGAGAACCCCATGTCCTCCCACGGGCTGATGCACATGGTCATCTCCAACGCCTATGCGGGCGACCCTTACAAGATCGACACACTGTTTCTCTACATGGCGAACATGTCCTGGAACTCATCGATGAACACCTCGGGCACCATGCGGATGCTCACCGACACCGATGAAAACGGCGACTACGTCATCCCGCATATCATCTATTCGGATGCCTACAGCTCTGAGATGGTGGCCTACGCCGATCTCATTCTCCCCGACACGACGTATTTGGAGCGGCATGATTGCATCTCGCTGCTCGACCGTCCTATCTGCGAAGCGGATGCGGCGGCAGATGCGATCCGTTGGCCGGTGGTGGAACCGGACCGCGATGTGAAGGGCTTCCAATCCGCGCTCTGCGATCTGGGGGCAAAGCTCGGCCTGCCCGGCTTTGTGAACGAGGACGGCAGCCAAAAGTACGCGGATTACGCGGACTACATCGTCAACCACGAACGCCGGCCGGGCATCGGCCCGTTAGCAGGCTGGCGCAAAGGCGATGGGCAATTGCAGGCCGGGCGCGGCGGCGTGAATGAGGCTCAAATCGACGCCTACATCGAAAACGGTGGCTTCTTCGTGGAGCATATCCCCGATGCAGCGAGCTATTACAAACCTTGGAACAAAGCCTATCAGGCTTGGGCCGTTGGCATGGGGCTCTATGACAGCCCGCAGCCCTATCTCTTTTCGCTCTACGTTGAACCGATGCGCAAGTTCCAATTGGCCGCGGAAGGGCACGGTGACCGTCAGCCCCCCGACCACCTGCGCGAACGGATCAAACGCACGCTCTCGCCCCTGCCGATCTGGTACGAGACCGACCAAGAGGGCAACGACGGCTACACCGTGAACGCTCTGACCCAGCGCCCCATGGCGATGTATCACTCCTGGGGTTCGCAGAACGCTTGGCTGCGGCAATTGCACGGGCGCAACCCGCTCTATGTCCCGACCAAGCTGATGCAAGAGCATGGCTTTCAGGATGGCGATTGGGCACGCGTCTCTTCTCCCCACGGTGCGATCACCGTGCCAGTGATGGAGATGGCCGCGCTCAATGAAAACACAGTCTGGACATGGAACGCGATTGGAAAGCGCAAAGGGGCCTGGGCGCTGGAGGATGGTGCCCCTGAGGCAACAAAGGGGTTCCTCCTGAACCATCTCATCCACGAACTGCTGCCATCGAAGAAAGACGGGATGCGGTGGGCCAATTCCGACCCTGTCACCGGGCAGGCCGCTTGGTTTGATCTCAAGGTAAAGATCGAAAAGGTCAGCGCCCCCGCGGAAGCCCAGCCAGCCTACCCCCCCTTAAAATCCCCGGTCTCCAAAGGGCCCGAAAACTTGGCCTGGAAAGTGGGCTCATGAGCCAGACTTCATCTTTCCCCTTACAACTCCGGGGTCTGGGGCAGCGCCCCAGCCTATGCCAAAGTCAAGCGTGCTAGATGACAACACTGCCCCACACCACCGAAAAAAAGCTTGGCCTGGTAATCGACCTCGACACCTGCGTCGGCTGCCATGCCTGCGTGATCTCTTGCAAGGGCTGGAACACCGAAAACTACGGCGCGCCGCTCAGCGATCAGGAAGCCTATGGCGCGTCACCCTCCGGCACCTTCCTGAACCGCGTGCACTCTTATGAGGTCAAGCCAGAGGAGGGTCCGGCCCAGCTCATCCACTTCCCAAAGTCCTGCCTGCATTGCGAAGACGCGCCCTGCGTGACCGTATGTCCAACCGGGGCCAGCTACAAACGTGTCGAAGACGGGATCGTCTTGGTCAACGAAAGCAACTGCATCGGCTGCGGGCTCTGCGCTTGGGCCTGTCCTTACGGCGCGCGCGAGATGGACCAGGAAGAGAAGGTGATGAAGAAATGCACGCTCTGCGTTGACCGGATCTATAACGAAAACCTACCTGAGATTGACCGCGTCCCCTCCTGCGTGCGCACCTGTCCTGCGGGGGCACGGCACTTTGGCGATCTGGGCGATCCCACGTCTGAGGTCAGCCAACTTGTGGCAGAGCGCGGCGGCGTCGATCTGATGCCCGAGCAAGGGACAAAGCCTGTCAACAAATACCTGCCGCCCCGGCCAAAAGACGCGTTGCCCGAGTTTGACGTGCTCGCCCCCTTCTTGGAACCTGTGGCCGAAGGGCCCAAAGGTTTCCTTGGCTGGCTCGACAAGACGCTGGAGAAGATCTGATGCATCCGGCACCCTCCGTCATCATCTTCTCGGTCTTCTCTGGTCTTGGCTTTGGCCTTTTGGTCTGGCTTGGTCTTGGCATCCCCGCGGTGACAGGCTGGTCCGCCTTTTGGCTCTTTGCCCTGGGATACCTCTTTGCGGTTGGTGGGTTGATCTCTTCGACCTTCCACCTGGGCCACCCCGAACGCGCGCTCAAAGCCTTTACTCAATGGCGCTCCAGCTGGCTTTCCCGAGAGGGTGTCTGCGCAGTGGCGGCCCTGGTGCTGATGGGGCTATACGGGGTCGGCCTGGTGTTCGTCGCGGAAAGATGGGCCATCCTGGGCCTGCTTGGGGCGCTCTTTTGCGTTGCGACCGTGTTCACCACCTCAATGATCTATGCTCAGCTCAAGACCGTGCCGCGCTGGAACATGGCCATTACACCGGTCAATTTCATGTCGCTGTCGCTCGCGGGCGGTGCCCTGCTCGCCGGTCAAGTGATCCCGGCACTGGCGCTCATCCTTTTTGCCGGGGCTGTGCAGCTGAGCACATGGATGCTGGGCGATAAACGCTTTGCGGCCGCCGGCACCACCCTCGCCAGCGCCACGCAACTTGGCACGATCGGGGCAGTGCGCGCGTTTGAGCCCCCGCATACCGGCACGAACTACCTTTTGCGCGAGTTTGTGCATGTCATTGGCCGCAAACACAGCGCCAAGCTGCGCGTTATCGCGCTGACGTTGATGAGTGCTCTGCCGGTGCTCTTGCTTTTGCTGCCCTTCAGCTATCCTGTCCTCACCATCGCCGCCGTTGCGCATGTCACGGGCACACTTGTGGCGCGCTGGCTCTTTTTCGCAGAGGCCGAACATGTGGTCGGCCTCTATTACGGCAAAAGATAGCTGCTCTACATCAGCCCCGCATGCGCAAGCGCTGCATCCACCAGCGCTTTGGTCTCATCCGACAGGCTGGTCAGCGGCAGGCGCACCTCATCAGAGCAAAGGCCGAGACGCGACATGGCGTATTTTGCACCCGCGACACCCGGCTCCGTAAAGATCGCTTTGTGCAGCGGCATAAGCCTGTCCTGAATGCTGAGCGCTGTGGCATAGTCTCCCGCCAGGCTCGCTGCTTGCATCTCACTCAACATCTTCGGGGCGACATTCGCCGTGACCGAGATGCAGCCAACGCCGCCCTGGGCATTAAAGCCATGCGCGGTCGGATCCTCGCCCGACAATTGGCAGAACTCCGGCCCGCAGGTCATCCGCTGCAAGCTGACCCGCGCAAGATCACCGGTGGCGTCTTTCACACCAACGATACGCGGCAGTTTGGCCAAGGCCCCCATGGTCTCTGGCAACATATCAACCACCGAACGCGGGGGAATGTTATAGATGATAATCGGCAGCGTGCAGGCGTCATGCACGGCTGTAAAATGCGCAATCATCCCGCGCTGTGTCGGCTTGTTGTAGTAAGGCGTGACAATCAGCAGGGCATCAGCCCCGACCGCTTCGGCATGCTGAGCAAAGCGGATCGCCTCCACCGTGTTGTTTGATCCCGCGCCCGCAATGACCGGCAACCGGCCTGCCGCGGCTTTGACCACTTCCTCGACAACAGTCTCATGCTCGTCGTGGGTCAAGGTGGGCGATTCCCCGGTTGTCCCCACCGGCACCAGCCCGTTTGAGCCTTCGCCGACGTGCCATTCCACGAGTTTTTTCAGCGTCTCCAGATCCAGCGCGCCGCTTTGAAACGGCGTGACGAGGGCAGGCAATGAGCCTTTGAACATGTGCACGCTCCTTATGCTGGCCAGCGGACTGCTGGGCGGGGACAGGCCGCGGAGACGTGATTTGCACCCAGCCGCGCCTGAGATATCTTGCAAGGCTCTAGCCGCTGATGGCGAGGAAATGCAAGGCATGACACGCATTCTCACGATGCTCCTGACCGTTTTTGCCCTGGCCCTTCCTGCCTGGGCCGAGCGGCCGCGTCCCCTTGGGTGGGCCTTGGATGCGATGCGCCAGGGCGACTGGGAGGCGGCGGCAGCAATCGCACGGCGCGATGGACCGGTCGCGGCCGACATCATCCTTTGGCACAAGCTTCGCGCGGGACGCGGGAGCCCCGAGGAAGTGCGGGCATATCTTGCGCGGCGCCCCGATTGGCCGGGCGAGACCTACCTGCGGCGACAGACTGAAGAGGTGATGCTTGCGCAAGACGATGCCACCCTGCTTGCATACTTCGCTGACATGGACCCCCAGACACCTGAGGGTGTGCTTGCGCATGCCGCGGCCCTCATCCGCGCGGATGAAACCGGGGAGGCCCAAGCCAATGTCGTATTGGCATGGCGCACCCTCTCCATGACGGAGGAGACCCAGACCCGCTTCCTAGAGGCATACCCCGACATCCTTGAGCCGCATCACAACGCGCGATTAGAGGCGATGCTCTGGGCCAAACACCATGCTGCTGCACGCCAGATGTTCGAACTCGTGCAACCCGAAGAAGTGGCCGTGGCGGAAGCCCGCATCGCCCTTCAACGACGCGCCGATGACGTTGAAGCTCGCCTCGACGCAGTCCCAAAGCCGCGCGCGGCAGACCCGGGTCTGCAGGCAGATCGCTTCGAATGGCGTATCAGAGCCGGACTGCGCGACAGCGCCAAAGATCTGCTGCTGGCGCGCTCCAGCAGCGCAGCCGCCTTGGGACGCCCGGATGCCTGGGCCAACCGTCGCCGCGCTCTGGCCCGCGAAGAGATGCGCGGTGGAGACCCAGCCCGCGCCTATAGGCTCGCCGCGCAGCACTTTTTGGAAAGCGGCGCACATTACGCGGATCTCGAATGGCTCTCTGGATACATTGCCCTGCGATTCCTCAAGAACCCCGAATTGGCGTTGCAGCATTTCCGCAATCATGCGGACGCCGTGCGTTCTCCGATCTCCGAGGGGCGTGCGGGCTACTGGCAAGGCCGCGCACTTGAGGCGCTCGGTCGCCCAACGGATGCGAAAGCCGCCTATGCCCGAGGGGCAAAGTACCAGACATCTTTCTACGGTCTGCTGGCCGCCGAACGCGCAGGCATTCCTTTCGACGAAAGCCTGGCGGGCGCGGCTCCGGACTCCGATTGGCGCGAAAGCCCGCTGTCCAAAGATCCGCTCTTTGAGGCGGGCCTCCTCTTGCAAGCTTCAGGTGAACTATCCCTTGCGGAGCGCTTTTGGACGCATCTGACGGAACAGCTCTTGGCAGAAGACATCGCATTGCTTGGCCAGGCCGCAATTGACGTCGGACAGCCGCATTTGGCGGTCATGATCGGCAAAAGAGCCGCACGGCGCGGCCTTGTCATCGCGGCACCTTACTATCCGCTGCACCCGCTTCACGCGATGGATCTGCCCATGGCACCGGAGGTCAACCTTGCCATTGCCCGCCGCGAAAGCGAATTTGACCCGAGCGTGCAAAGCGGCGTTGGCGCGCGCGGGCTGATGCAGATCATGCCGGGCACGGGGCGCGACGTCGCTGCTGACCTCGGGGTGAGCGCGCTCCATTCAACCGCCCGGCTGATCGCAGATCCCGAGTACAACGCGCGTCTGGGGGCAACGTACTTGTCGCAAATGGCGGGTCGGTTTGGTGGGAACATCGTCTTGATGGCCGCCGCCTACAACGCCGGACCGGCACGTCCTGCGCGCTGGATCCGCACCTACGGCGACCCGCGCTCTTCTCAAATCGACATCGTTGACTGGATTGAGATGGTGCCCTTTCGCGAGACCCGCAACTACATCATGCGGGTCACGGAAAGCCTGCCGATCTACCGCGCGCGTCTGGGCCTTGATCCGCTGCCAATCCCTTTTAGCGCGGAGCTAACCGGCAGCGGCCTGTCGTCTTTCGCGCCAGAAGGTGAATAAGCCGGCCGCCACGATCAGAGCCGCCCCAAGCACCACATTGATCGGCAAGGTCTCGCCAAAGACGCTCAGACCAATCATCGATGCAAACACGAGCTGGAAGTAGGCAAAAGGCTGTACCGCGCTGGCCTCGGCCGCCTCATAGCAACGGATCAAGAGCCAATGTCCCGTCACACCTGTCAAGCACAGACAGAGCATGAATGCCCAATCTACGGCTGCCATCGGCTGCCAAAACCAGATGCCAACGACGGTCATCGCAATGGCTCCGCTGACCCCTGTCCAGAAAAAGCTTGTCGCGGTGGTGTCCTTGCGCGCGGCAAAGCGGGTCAAAAGTCCGTAAACCGCGAAAAGCGCGGCAGACAGCAGGGGCACAGCGGCAGCCGGATCAAAAACGCCTGTGCCCGGTTGCAAGATGACGATGACGCCAACAAACCCGACGCCGATAGCGGCCCACCGACGCCAGCCTACCCGCTCCCCCAGCAGTGGGCCTGAGAGCGCTGCGACCAAAAGCGGGTAGCAGGTGAAGATTGCGTGGCTTTCGACCAGCCCAAGAAGCGTGAAGGCGGCGACCATCACGCAGATTTCGGCGGCCAAAAGCACGCCGCGCCCGATCTGCAAAAGCGGCTGCGAGGTCCTCGCGGTGCCGCGAACGCCCTCAGGTCCGCGGCGCGCCAGTGCAAAGACAAAGGCAGCGAAAAACCAATAGCGGATCATCACCACCATCATCACGTTGTATTCACTGGCCAAATGACGGGACAAACCGTCCTGCACCGAAAAGACAAAGGTCGTGGCCAGCATCAGGAGGATGCCTAAGGGAACATTGTTGCTCTGGCTCATGGTGTTTTCTTTGCCCAGGTCATGTGCCGTTTGCGCCCGTAGCCAGCGACCCGGGCCACCTCAAAACCCGCATCCGCAAGCGCACGGCGCACAAATCCGGCCGCCGTATATGTCGCGGCAGTTCCATGCGCTGCCGTGTGCGCACCCACCTGCAAAAGCAGGTCGCGCGACCAAAGCTCAGGGTTCTTGGCCGGAGAGAACCCATCCAAGAACCAGGCATCAGCGCATCCTTCCCAAGCGGGCAAGGTGAGCCGTGCATCACCTATGATGACTTCCGCGATCAAACCGGGCAGCGCAAGAACCCCACCCTGCGGGGTCCAGGCCTCAAGCAAGGCGTCGCGTCGCCCCTCAAAAGGGGGGAACGCACGATGCGCACGGGCCATATCGGACGGGTCCATCGGAAAGGCTTCAAAGCTGGTGTAGCGCAGCGGCGTGCTTATCCCATAGGCGCACCAGGCTTCCCAGGCCACCAACAGATTGAGCCCCGTCCCAAACCCAAGCTCTGCGATGTGAAAGCCGGTACGATACCTATGGGGGAGGTCATTTCCCTGCAAAAAGACGTGCCGTGTCTCCGCGGCACCGTCCTCCAGACTGAAAAAGGGATCGTCGAACCGGCTGGAGATGGGAACGTCGCCGTTGCGCCATAAGAGGGGATCAGTCTGGTTCTGCATGAGCGGACCGCGTAGAGACATCACCGCGACAGTTGCGGGATGGAGGCGGCATTGGCAAGCATAGATCTCACAGTGCGGGGGGCCGGCATCTTTGGGCTTTCGATTGCCTGGACCGCAACACAACGCGGCGCACGAGTGCGGGTCATTGACCCAAATGGTCCGGCATCTGGCAGCAGCGGCGGCATTGTTGGCGCGCTGGCCCCGCATGTGCCCGAAAACTGGAACCCGAAGAAACAGTTCCAACTCGAAAGCCTGCTCATGGCGGGCCATTTTTGGACCGCGGTGGAGGAGAAAGGCGGCGGCAATGCCGGTTACGCCCGTCTTGGCCGCCTCCAGCCGATCAAGGACGACCACGCGCTCTCGCTTGCGCGCCAACGCGCAGAGACAGCCAAAGACCTTTGGAAAGCGGCAGCGGTCTGGGAAGTTTTGGCAGCGGACACACTCTCAGAACCATCAAGCAGCAAAAGCGGCTACATCATCCGCGACACGCTCACTGCGCGCATTCAGCCGCGCCACGCCTGCGAAGCTCTCGTGCGCGCGCTCAAGAGCAGCGGCGTCGAGATCGTGGCCGACGCCGCCGCGCCGGGGCAGACGGTCTGGGCCACGGGCGTAGCGGGGTTGGAGGATCTTTCGCAAGACCATCACCGGGCCGTTGGAACAGGTGTCAAAGGTCAGGCCGCTCTCTTTGATCTTGACGCGCGGGATGCGCCGCAACTCTTTGTTGATGGGCTGCACATCGTGCCGCATCATGACGGCACGACGGCGGTTGGATCGACGTCCGAGCGGGTCTATGCGGATCCCCATCTCACAGATGAAAAGCTCGATGCCCTGGTCGAGGAAGCCTTCGACGCGCTGCCCGCCCTCAGGCAGGCGAAGCTGATCGCCCGGTGGGCCGGCGTGCGCCCCAGGGCGCGCAGTAGGGCACCGATGCTCGGGCCTTGGCCAAGACATCCGGGGCACTTCATCGCCAACGGCGGGTTCAAGATTGGTTTTGGCATCGCTCCAAAGGTCGCCGAGGTCATGACCGATCTCATCTTGGAGGGGCGGGACCGGATCCCTGATGGCTTCCGTCTTGAAGACAGTTTCTAGCTGACCTGCGCCACCATACATTGCCGTCCACCAGGGCCACGCACCCACAGATCCTGTCCAGTTCGACAAAGACTGGCCGTTTCAAAATGCATGAGCGGGGCGGTCGCGCGGAACTGAAAACCCGTCACCTGTCCCAGGGCTCTTTCCGCAAAATCCAGCAGGAGCTGCGCCAAGAGCGGGCCGTGCACGACCAGCCCTTTGTAGCCTTCGACATCGCGGGCATAGTCCAAATCGTAGTGGATGCGATGTCCATTAAAGGTCAGCGCCGAGTAGCGAAAAAGCACGGTGGATGAGAACGTCACCTCCTCGCTGACCTCTTCATCCACGCGCGCCACCGGCGGCACACGAACCGGGTCGCCCGGCTTTGGATCCTCGCGGTAGACCAACTCCTGCCATTCGGTCAAACAATGTCGCTCGGACTGATGGATCTCATGGCGCAACGTAACAAATGCAAGTCGACCGCTGCGTCCTGTTTTTCGCAGAGCGCTTTCGCAAGTCGTGTGCCGCACAGCCTCTTGCCCAACAAGAAGCGGGCTGTGGAAGGCGAGCCTGCCGGAGGCCCACATGCGCCGGGGCAACCCCATGTCAGGGATCAGGCCACCCACTTTTGGGTGCCCATCCCGACCCAGACCATCAGCGGCGACCGGCTCCCAAAAATAGATTTGATGGAACAGGTGCGGCAGTGGGTCTCCGGCCCGAAGACTTGCGGGCTGGGACAGAGTGGTGCGCAGGGCGTTGGCACGCGCCACATCTAGGATATCGCTTTGACGCTGTTGCGCATTGAGGTCAGGCTGCATGGCGTTGTCCTAATTCGGAGGCGTCCATGCCGCAACCTCAGCTCAGCACGCTCGACCATTTCGTTCTGACGGTCGCGTCGATCCCTGACACGTTGGCGTTCTACGAGGACATTCTCGGGATGCGCCGCGACTTCTTTACCACAGCGCAGGGGGAACAGAGATGGGCGCTCCTTTTTGGTCAGATGAAGATCAACCTTCACGAAGCCGGCCGAGAGTTTGAGCCTAAGGCGCGCCACCCCACCGCGGGAAGCGGCGATCTATGCTTTCTCACCGATGCGCCGTTGCAGGCGTGGGTTGATCATTTCAATTCTCGGAACGTTGCCATTGAGGCCGGGCCAGTGCGCCGCACAGGAGCGCGCGCGGCGCTTATGTCGCTTTATGTCAGAGACCCCGACGGCAACTTGGTCGAAGTCTCAGAAGCCTTGCACGATTGAGTTATAGCGCCCCGCCTTAAACCTCAATCGCCGATACCCTGCCACGCTACGCGCTCTCGGGACATGGACGATACTTGATGTTTCAAGTTAAAGGCGGAACGCTTTAGATCATCGCACGAAGCGCTTGCATCAAAGTGGTTAGCTCTTTCACGTAAAGCTCGCCCGTCAGGTGACCCTGATCGTCAAATGCATTCCCGCTGCCTGCCAAGTGGATCTCTGGCCCCTGCAGGATCCGCGGGCGAAAGGGCACCATGAAGCCGCGCAAAACCATTTGCGCCCGCTCTCCGCCAGCACGGCCCGCTGCCGCGGACATCACCGCGAGAGGTTTGCCGCCCCACTTATCGCCCTCAGCCCGGCTGATCCAATCAAGCGCGTTCTTCAATGCGCCAGAAGGTCCCTTGTTGTACTCCGGCGTTGAAACGATGATGGCATCCGCACCGCTGATCTGATCCGCAACGCTTTGCACCGCCGTGGGCACACCGCTCTCCGCTTCATCATCGCCGTCATAAAGCGGGAACTTGATGTCAGCCAAGGTGAAGTCACACTCTCCAAAGAGCCTCGCCGCCTCGTGCAAAAGTTTCGTGTTGCTGCTGTCAGCGCGCAAGCTGCCCGAAATGCCCAAAAGTTTTGGTGTGGTCATGAAACATGCTCCTTTATACCTGTTGCGCCGGAGGTATCTCTTTCAGCGCCAGAGGAAAGGAAAAAGCCCCCGCCGGGGCGGAGGCTTTGAGCGCGCACGATGACAGGATCAGGCGGCGTTGGGCAGGATCACAATTTCGACCCGCCGGTTCTGCGCCTTCCCCTCGGGTGTCAGGTTGCTGGCCACCGGTTGGCTCTCACCGCGCCCAAAGGTGCGGATGCGTGATGCAGGCACGCCATTGGTGATCAAGACGTTGGCGACGGATTGAGCACGTCCCTCAGACAAATTCTGATTGTAGGCCGCATCTCCGTCGCTGTCGGTATGGCCAATCACTTGAAGGGTCGAGTTGGCGTAGATCTGCACGTTTTGCGCCAGCGCCCGGAGGTCGCCCTGCAAGGTTGGGCTCACCGCCGTGCTGTCGGTGGCAAAAAGCAGGTTGTTGGGCAAGCTCACGATCAGCCGGTCGCCGGTGTTTACGATGCTGATCTCACCGCCGAGCTGTTGGCGCAGTTCGGCCTCTTGCTGGTCAAGCGAATAGCCTATGCCAGCGCCAATCGCACCGCCCACCACGGCCCCAACCAGCGCGCCATCAGCACGGTCGCCATCGTCCTCAACGAGCGCGCCCAAAAGCGCGCCTGAGGCGGCACCGATCAGCGCCCCATTTTTGGTGCGCTGGTTTGGATCGCCCGGCTGCGCCAGAATGCTGCCAGTGTCGGTGCAAGCCCCAAGCACCATCGCCCCTGTCAAGAGGGCGGCTATCGAAATGCGAGAAACGGTCATATCACTGCCTTATGTTGTGGCCCCGTTCGGGCAGGGCACGTGTGTTTACGCCTCTATACATGGGGATTCCTGGCGATGGAATCACGGGGAGAATTCGATCGGCACACTCCCGCGCATCACGCTTGCGTGCGCGCGGCCTCATAGGCGAGCATCGCGCGCTTCACAGGCAGACCCCAATGGTAGCCGCCTAATGCGCCCGATTTGCGCAGCGCGCGGTGACAGGGAATGAGCCAAGACACCGGATTGCGCCCCACGGCCGTGCCAACCGCGCGCACCGCCCGAGGTTTTCCGATGGATGTGGCGATATCGGAATATGTCGTGACATGGCCGGTCGGCACGCTGAGCAGCGCCTCCCAAACCTTGATCTGAAAAGGAGCCCCGATCAGATAGAGCGGTGCCCGCTCGCCGCCCGCGCCCTGTGCGCCAAAAGCGGTCAAGACCCAGGGGCGTAGCATCATGGGATCCTCCACATAGCTCGCTTTTGGCCAACGGCTGATCAGATCCTCCATCGCGGCGGCCTCTCCGACCTCTGCGGCCAGCGCGAGCCCGCAGATCCCTTTGTCGGTGCCCATCACCAGGGACAAACCAAACGGGCTGTCAAACCAGCCCCAATAGATGGTGAGCCCGGCCCCCTGGCGGGCGAAATCGCCGGGGCTCATCGCCTCCCACCGCAAGAACATGTCATGCAGCCGACCGCTGCCTGAGAGGCCGACCTCATGCGCGGCGTCCAGCGTGGTCGCGCGGTCACGCAAGAGCGCCTTGGCCTGGCCTAACATGAGATACTGCTGATAGCGCTTGGGCGAGACGCCAACCCATTGTGAAAACAGGCGCTGAAAGTGAGCGGGGGACATATCCATCTGCGCCGCAACCGCTTCTAGGCTCAGCGGGGCGCCTGCGGCGTCCAAAAGATCAATGGCGCGGCGCATGACTTGATAGTGATAACCGCTGTCGATGTCGGGGATTTGGGTGCTCTGGTTCATGCACCCAACTATAGAAAGCGCCGAGCACACCGACGACCCGAAAGCTGCGCATCCCAAAAAGAAAGCGCCGCAGGATCTCTCCTGCGGCGCCACGCCAAAACTCTTAAACGGTGTTACTTCATACGGCGGCGTGCGAGGCCCAAAGCACCAAGCCCCAAAAGAAGGAGCGGCGCACCCGCGGGCAGTGGAATGGCGGCAGGCGTGTCGTCGTAGTCATAGGTCACGGTGACGGTGCCGCCGGCGAACGTTGTGAAATCCGTTGAGATGTTGCCTGGGCCCACAGCAGAGGATGTACCGACCGCTGCCATGAAGAGATCGACAAAGCCCGACCCAACAAAATCCGCCAGGGCTGCGCCCGTCAGTACCGCAGACTGCGTATCGCTGTCTGTGCCTGAAACGCTACCGCCCGACGTGCCGGCAAAGTCGGTCAATCCGTCAAATGCTGTCGCCATCCGCATCTCTGCCACGGTTGGCAGAGTAACTAAGATGTCGCCCAAGGCGCGCGTAAACACGGAAACCTCCGCAGAAAGCTCAAGGTCAACTGTCGATGGAGAGTTGTCTTTGCTCTCATACCCAACGCTCCCTGACACGTTGCCCTGAAGGGTAATTGTCGCGCTGTTGAGCGTCCCGAGAGAAGAATCGAATTTCTGGATTTGTCCGACGCTCTGGCTTTGGAAATTGGTAAGCTGGTCCGCAATGGTTTGAGAATACGTCACGGAGGCCGCAGAAGCAGCTGACCCGAGGCCAGCGACAAGCGCGGTGGCAATGAAGGTTTGTTTTAACATATCTGTTCCTAGTTAAGTTGCGCCCGTCGCAAAAAGGGCTTGGCAGAGTGCGAGCGGTTTTCATTAACCAAGATATCTGGGCGGTGCTGTGAGGTGAAAATGGCCATTCTAAGAGCAATTGAGACAAAGTTCTGCAAAATGTGACGCTTGCCTTTTTGTGGGGAAGGAGGCCTATGTGCGCCATGTCAAAGCAGCTTGATTACCATACGATCCGCGAAATCTTCGGCCGCTTTCACGCCATCGATCCTGAACCTAAAGGCGAGTTGGAGCATGTGAATGTCTACACGCTTGTCGTGGCTGTCGCCCTATCAGCGCAGGCCACAGACGCCGGTGTGAACAAAGCAACCCGCGCGCTTTTCAAGGTCGCGGACACACCGCAAAAGATGCTCGACCTCGGGCTTGAGGACCTAACAGACCACATCAAGACCATCGGCCTTTACCGACAGAAGGCCAAAAATGTCATGAAGTTGAGCCAGATCCTCGTTGATGAGTACGGTGGCGTCGTGCCCAACTCGCGGGCGGCCTTGCAAAGCCTGCCGGGCGTGGGTCGCAAAACTGCAAATGTGGTCCTCAACATGTGGTGGCAGCAACCAACGCAAGCCGTGGACACACATATCTTTCGCGTGGGCAATCGCACTGGCATTGCGCCCGGTAAAACGGTTGAAGCTGTTGAACGCGCAATTGAGGATAACATCCCGGCTGATTTTCAACTACACGCCCATCATTGGCTCATCCTGCATGGGCGATATCAGTGCAAGGCGCGCAAACCCGTTTGCCCGACCTGCGTCATAAACGATCTATGTCCGTTTGAGGAAAAAACGGAAGCTGCTTGAAGGAACCCATTTATGAAGACCTATGACCTGGTTGGCATTGGCAACGCCGTCGTCGATGTAATCTCCGCCACCGATGACAGTTTCCTGGGACACATGGGGATCGATAAAGGGATCATGCAGTTGATCGAGCGCGAGCGGGGCGAAACGCTTTATGCCGCGATGAAGGAGCGGGTGCAGACCCCGGGCGGATCGGTCGCAAACACCATTGCAGGTGCAGGCGCGCTTGGGCTGCAAACGGCCTTTATCGGGCGGGTAAATGATGACACGCTAGGCCACTTTTATGCCGATGCGATGAACGATCACGGCATCGATTTTGTCAACGCGCCAGTCGCTGGCGGCACCGCACCAACCTCGCGCAGCATGATCTTCGTCACCCCCGATGGGGAGCGGTCGATGAACACTTATTTGGGTATCTCGACAGAGCTGTCCTCCGCTGACGTGCCTGAAAACGTCGCAGGCAACGCCAAGATCATGTTTCTGGAGGGCTACCTCTTTGATCAGGATGCGGGCAAGACGGCCTTTCGCGAGGCGGCCCGCGCCACTAAGGCGGGCGGCGGCATGGCAGGCATTGCCATCTCTGACCCGTTCTGTGTCGAACGCCACCGCGCCGATTTTCTGACGTTGATCGAAAACGACCTCGACTACGTTATCGGCAACGAAGCGGAGCTTTTGGCGCTTTTCGAGACCGAAGACCTTGAGGATGCGCTGACCCGCACCGCGGCGCTCTGCCCCATTGTGGTCTGCACGCGGTCGGGCGATGGCGTGACGCTCCTGCGCGACGGCACGCGTTGCGATGTGCCGGTGACGCCGGTCACACCGGTCGATGCAACGGGGGCGGGCGACCAATTCGCGGCAGGCTTCCTTTATGGGCTTTCAACAGGCGCGTCTTTGGAAGCCTGCGGTCGCATGGGCAACCTATGCGCGGGAGAGGTCATCAGCCATATCGGCCCACGGCCTGAGAAGGACATGCTGGCGGCGTTCAAGGCCGCGGGGCTCATCTAGGCGATGCTGGGCGACGGGTTTCACGAGATCCCTTCGGGAAAGGTCGCGATGATCGTGACATACCTTGAGATGACGTCCCCTGCCCCGATCAGCACCACGCCTCTGCCAAAGGATGTGACGTTTCGCAAGGTCAATCCGGATGTCGCCTGGTACCGCGATGTATTTGACCGCGTCGGGCGCAATTGGCTCTGGTTTGGCCGCCGCAAGTTGAGCGACGAAGCGCTCAAGGCAGCGATCTGCGATTCACAAGTCGAGGTCTATACCTTGTCCAAGGACGGCCAGGATGAAGCCCTGATGGAGCTCGACTTTCGCCAGCCCCGGGCCTGCGAACTGGCTTACTTCGGTCTGACGCAGCCTTTGATCGGGACCGGCGCGGGCCGCGCTTTGATGAACCGGGCAATCACCGCCGCTTGGGCGCGCCAGATCGACCGTTTTCACGTGCACACCTGCACGATCGACAGCCAGCAAGCGCTCGCCTTCTATCTGCGCAGCGGGTTTCGGCCGGTCAAATTAGAAGTCGAAATAGATGACGACCCACGCGTGACGGGCATTCTGCCATCAGAGGCCGCGCCACACGTGCCGATCATTCGTTGACGCTGGGGCAGACACCCCGCTGATGGCAAAGCTTCACCCGCTTGATCTGTGCGGCCTTGGGCGCGCCAAAGGCGCTGCCGCCGCAGGGCGGCACCGCAAGATAGTAAGCGCCTTCTGATCTGCGCACAAAAGCCAGCACGTCTTCCCCATCGGCCAGGGATCCGCACCACGGCCCGAGGCAAGAGACCTCTAGTGTCAGTTCTTTGTCGAAAGGCAGACGAAACCCCTCCTGCGTGAGTGACTTTCCCACCAGCCTGGCCGGCACCAAAGTCACGTCCGGAAAAGACTGGCTGGGCGAGAGGGCGCGCGGCAACTTTCCTTCAAGAGAGATCCGACCGCGGACAATCACGTAATCGGCGGGATCGGCGGCAAAACGATCATAGCTGCGCGCCACCTCCGGGGCCAAGCAGGACAAGGCAAAAGCTGGCGTCGATGAACAGAGCATAAACGCAAAGCACAGCCGGCGGATCACAAGTGCGCCTCAAACTCGGCCAGCACCGTTTGATAGACGCCGCGTTTGAACGGAACAATCGCATCCAACAGATCTTGAGGCGCCAACCACTTCCAAGCGGAGAATTCTTGATCCTTCGTCTCGATGTTCACGTCCGCGTCTGTCCCCAGAAATCGCATCAAAAACCACTTCTGTTCCTGGCCGCGATACCGCCCTTTCCAAAGCTGCGGAACCACGTCATGCGGCAGATCATAAGGCACCCATCCAGCCGTCTCCGCCACGACGCTGACCAGAGAGGCGGAAAGCCCGGTTTCCTCCTCCAACTCACGTAACGCGGCAGTACGCGGATCCTCACCCCGCTCAACCCCACCTTGTGGCATTTGCCAGGCGTCTGAGTAGCGATCCTTGCGTTGGCCGACAAAGACAAGCCCTGCTGCGTTCACCAACATCACACCGGCGCAAGGCCGATAAGGCAGTTTGGCAATATCTTGCGGTGTCATCGTGGCCTCCCCACTCTCTTTACAGAACCCAACCGCTTTCTGCTTACGCATCTGCGCGGGGTAATCCAAGGACTTCCGCCGGCAATTGCGGCTCACAACCTAAGGCAGACCGACTTGATCCTTGCGCCCAGGTTGCAATGAGGGGTAGTGAGAACCGCCAAGAGGGCAGTCCGTCAGGCCAAAATTGAATTGTGGCGATCTCGTTTCCTTGGGGTGAACGGTTCAGGAAAAACCACGCAACTGTCCCATGCCTGCCCCCTTCCTGCCTGATTTGGCCGACATACACTTGCAAAGTATGAGTGATGTGAAGGAGCGGCTATGGACCGCCTAACGGAAATGGAAGCGTTCGCCACTGTGGTGGACCAGGGTGGGTTTACTGATGCTGCGAAGAAGATGGGGATTTCAAAATCCGCCGTGTCCAAACACGTATCTTCGCTTGAGGCCCGGCTTGGCGCACGCTTGCTGAACCGGACCACACGCCGCGTCTCTCCCACTGAAATTGGTTTGGCCTACTATGACCGTGCACGCCGGGTCCTGAACGATGCGGGCGAGGCCGATGCGCTTGTCACATCGATGCAATCGGCCCCCTCTGGCTTGTTGCGGATATCCGTGGCCACAGACTTTGGCGTCAATCACCTGTCCCCCGCCCTGTCGGAGTTCTTGTCTGACTTCCCCGACATCACCGTGAACATGGTGCTCAACAATCGTTATGTGGAGCTCATCTCTGAGGGTTTCGACATGGCAGTGCGCATCGGTGAGTTGGAGGACAGCACGCTAAGGGCTCGAAAACTCACAGAAACAACAAAGCGGATGATCGCAAGCCCAAAGTACTTTGAGCAATACGGGCGGCCTGAAAAGATTGACGATCTGAACGATCATAAGCTCTTGCACTACTCCAACCAATCAAGCGGAAACGTCTGGAAACTGACGGCACCGTCTGGCGAAAAACGCCAAGTGCGCACCGCAGGGTGGCTTTCGGTGAACGACGGCCAATCCCTCTTGAACGCCGCGATCTCTGGTCTGGGCATCGCTTACTTGCCGAGCTTCCTTTACTCGGAAGCCATGGAGAAGGGCCTCGTCATCGACGCGATACCAGATCTGCCGATGGAGACGCAGGGGATCTATGCGGTCTATCCGCCGGGTCGCTTTACCCAGCCTAAGGTGCGCGCTTTCATCGATTTCCTGGTCCACGCCTTTGCCGAAAAAGGCCCGAACGACTGGTGATATCTCCAGGTTAAGTATTGAAGCCCCGCCGCGGTAGCTCCGCGCGCGGGGCTTTTTCTGCTTTTCAGGGCACTGCCTCATTTTTGCCAAAAACGTTGTGTAGCCAAAATGGAAACAGTGAAAAATCAGGCAGACACAGGCAAGTTATGATCCGTTTACGCGCATTTTCCGCCCTCGTGGCGGCCATCGTCGTTGCTGGCTGCGCAAGCGACAGCATCCTCAGCCCAAACCAGCCCTCAACACGCCTTGATACCGCTCCGATGGCCTTTTCTCAGAACCCCAAGCTCACCTCTCAGCTCAGCCAGACCTTCGTGACCAACCGGGCTGAGCTACAGGCAGCGGCGCAGCACCTGCAGGCAGAAGAGTTGGACAGGCTTCCCTCTGCGCAGAGCGAGACGGTCTCGTCCCGCGCCGCCCTCTCACCGCTCTAACAGCACCACTTCGACGCGGCGGTTGCGCTCGCGGCCCGCGGGCGTCAGGTTGCTGGCGATGGGGGCGAGGTACCCCATGCCCTCAGCATCAAGCTGGTCTTCAGGCACGTCGTAGTCGTTGATCAAGCGAACACGCACCGATTGCGCCCGCGCGCGTGAGATGGCGATGTTGGGCTCCAACTCACCTACATTATCGGTGTGCCCCACCAGTGCGACCCGCAGACTGGGATTGGCGTTGAGATACGCGGCCAGCTCTGTCAGCGCCGGATAGGGTCCGGGGGAGAGATCACTGCTGCCCGTGGCAAAATCGAGCCCCGGCAGAACAACGTGGCCCTGACGGGTTAGCCCTTCTGCCAGATCTGCGGTCTGTGGCAATGGCGCGCTCGGTGCCTCGGCCACCTCACCGGCATCCGCGATATCACGTGTTGCGCGGATGATCTGCACGTAAGACGCCGCGGCAGCGCTGCTGGCCAGCAGAGTGACGACCGCGTCTGGTGCATCTGCTTTGCCCCGCACCGCGGTCACGACATGAAACGATCGGATATTGACGTACATGTTAGGGCCCGGCAGCGTCTCTATCGCAAAGCGGAAATCGAAGCCGCCGCAGGTCTGGGCCGCGCAATCGAGCACAATATCATATCCTGCTGCGAGAAGCTGTTCGCGCAGCGGGCGCATCACCTGCAGCGGCGTGAGGCCCGGTGACGCGATGCGCCACGCCCGGCGCGAGACAGACCCCTCAATATCCCGAGTTGGCACACCTGCGGCACCGAAAGCCCCGACCGGGGCCGCATAAAGGTCCGGCCCCGTGTTGCGCTCAACCGTGAGACGCGCGGTTTGTGGCAAGCGAGGCTCAAAAGCCACGGCGGGCCAGGCCAGGACGCTCATCGCAAGCGCCAGCGCGCGGATCATCTTGCCTGAGTATGGTATTCAGGGTTTGGCCGCATATCGGTCGCGCTCGCCACGCGGTTGGTCATGTTGAAAAAGCCAGCCACGCTGGCGATGTCCCAAATGTCGCGATCTGAGAACCCGTGTTCGCGCAGACCCGCGCGATCAGCCTCTTCGACAGTGGCGCTCGCCTGCGTCATTTGCACGGCGAAATCGAGCATAGCGCGCTGTTTAGGCGTGATCGGGGCCACGCGGTAGTTCATCACGAGCGCTTCTCCTAAGGCCGGATCACCTGACAGCGCGCGCACGGCCGCGCCATGGGCGACCAGACAGTAGAAGCATTTGTTCACCGCCGAGACCGCAACCGCGATCATCTCACGCTCCAGCTTTGACAGCCCGCTGTTGCCCAGCATCAGCTCGTTATACATGCCCGTAAATGCGTTGAGCTTTTCGATGTCAAAGGCATAAGCCCGCAATACGTTCGGGATCATCCCCAGCTTTTCCTGGCAGATGTCAAAGTACTTCTGCGTTTCGTCCGGCAGCGGATCCACCATCGGTAGATCCAGCGCCGTGGGCATGTCATGAGCCATTCGGTTTGTCCTCCCCCTGCGGTTTATTCCGATAATGGTAGCGGCCCGCTGGTGAGAAGCCCAGCGATTGGTAGAGCGCATTGGCGGGTAGATTTTCGGTGACGCAGAGCACGGCAATCTGCTTGGCACCGTGCTGCGCCGCCCAAAGAGCCGCGGCTCGCATGATCCACTGCGCCACGCCCATGCGGCGTTGATGCGGGAGAACTTCGACCGCGTGCACCATCGCAACGCCGTCATGTACCGCGACAAAGGCTGTACCTGCAGGTTTCTCTTTCCAGCGCGCAAGGATCGCGGTCTTTGTCTGGGCCCGTGCCATCACGTCGAGCCGCGCGGGCCCGATACCGCCCTCCGCCCAGATCTCCCGCATGATGGCCAGCGGATCCCAAATGCAAAAGGCCGTCACCCGCGGCAAAGGAACATCGGTCAACCGACCAATCGGCAGCGTGTAAAGCGTGACAGGATCAACAATGGCATAGCCCGCGTCCGCCAGAATCTCATCCAGCTCACCCTCGCCCTCACGCACCATAAAGAGGGGAGACTGACCGAGCTCCACCATCCCAATCTCTGCCTGCGCAAGGTCTGAAACGCTGACATCCGCCACCGCCGTCGCGGCACTCACCCTCTTGCCGCCCCCCAGACCAACCCGCAGCATCCAGGGCCCCGCGGTGATGCGCCGGGCAGGCGGCCAAGTATGCTCAACCGCGTCGTAGAGGGCGGGCAGCGATGGCGTCACGCAAATGTCGCTACAAGTTTGGCAAGCGCTTGGTCGACCTCCGCCGCGTCAGTGCCGCGGATCACAACCTGCGCGCCGTACCTGCCGTCCTTTTGGTAGGGGTAGGACCCCCACGACAGCGCAGGATAAGCCTCGGCCAGATCTCCCAAAGGTCCGGCGATGTCCCCTTCTCCGCGTTCGATCCGTAGGCTCTTGCTGATCAGCGGATCACCCCCAATGAGCGAGGGAAGCACAGAGGCCACCATGGCCTGAAAGATCGCTGGCACACCTGCCATCACGTGCACGTTTTCCAATCGAAACCCAGGGGCGGCCGAAACCGGGTTATCGATCAACGCCGCGCCCTGGGGGATGCGTGCCATGCGCAAGCGCGCCTCGTTCAGTTGCGTGCCGGACTTCGCATAGTGCGCCGCCAGGATCTGCCGCGCATCCTCGCGAACATCGATCGGCCGATCAAACGCGGCCGCAATACACTCAGCCGTGATATCGTCATGCGTCGGGCCAATCCCGCCGCTGGTAAAGACATAGTCATATGACTTGGAAAGCGCTTGGACCGTGACGATGATCTGATCGCGGTCATCGGCGACCACGCGGGCCTCTTTCAGGTCGATCCCTGCTTCGGTCAATTGACCTGCGAGATAGTGCGTATTGCCGTCCCGCGTTCTGCCAGACAGGATCTCGTCCCCGATCACGAGCATGGCGGCGGTGGGGTTGGGCATGAGGCGCTCCTTGAGGCTGCGTGCCCTAGGGTATAGGCCGCGCCTCATGCGCTTTCAAACCGATCTTGTTCCGGCTCGGCTGATCCGCCGGTACAAGCGGTTCCTGGCAGACTGCACTCTATCGGGTGGGCGTACAGTCACCGCCCATTGCGCCAACCCAGGCTCTATGATTGGCCTTGCGGAACCAGGGACAAAGATTTGGCTGGAACCTAATAGCGATCCCAAAAAGAAGCTAAAGTTCGGTTGGCGGCTGGTGGATCACGAGAATGGGCATTTCACTGGCGTGGACACGAGCCTGCCCAATAGGATCATCCGCCATGCGCTTGAGGCGCAAGCGATTGAGGCGTTGGCCAGTTACACTGACGTGCGGGCGGAAGTCCCCTATGGCGCAGGCTCTCGCGTCGATTTTCTGCTGCGTGGCGATAAGCTGCCGAATGCCTATGTCGAGGTGAAATCCGTGACCCTGTCTCGCGCTCCCGGCCTCGCAGAGTTTCCCGACAGCACGACCAAGCGCGGCACAAAGCACTTGGAGGAATTGGCATCCATGGCCGCACAGGGCCATCGCGCGATCTTGCTTTACCTCGTGCAGCGCACGGATTGCACCGAATTCACAATCGCAGCCGACATAGATGCGCAATACGCTGCAACGCAGAGAGAAACCCAACGGGCGGGGGTGGAAACTCTCTGCCTTGGAACCCATATCTCGCCACAAGAGGTGGTTCTGAGTAGCCCTCTAGCCCTTCGCCCGCCGACACGTTAGACAGTCAGCAAGCACACTTAGGAGATTTCGGTGAACCAAGCCCACCACGGTCGCCAAACCAAAGACGGCATTCGCATCCATGATCCTGCGGATTTTGCGGGCATGCATGTGGCCGGTAAACTCGCCGCGACCATCCTGGATGAGATCGCGCCGCATGTCTTCGCGGGGCAGACGACGGGCGCGCTCGACCAGCTGATCGAGCAGATGGTGGATGACGCCGGTGCGACTTCAGCGACGATCGGGTACAAGGGCTACAAACACGCAAGCTGCATCAGCCTCAATCACGTTGTCTGCCACGGGATTCCGGGAGAGAAAAAGATCAAGGATGGCGACATCCTGAACATCGATGTCACCGTGATCGTGGACGGTTGGTTTGGCGACACCTCGCGGATGTATGTCGCAGGCAAACTTTCACGCAAGGCCGAGCGTCTCATCCAGATCACCCACGACAGCCTGATGCGTGGCATCGCGGCGGTCAAGCCGGGCAACACGTTCGGTGATATTGGCCATGCAATCCAGAGTTTTGTCGAAAGCCACAGGATGTCTGTTGTCACAGACTTCTGCGGTCACGGTCTTGGCCGCGTTTTCCACGCGCCGCCCAACGTGCTGCACTACGGCAAGCCGGGCACTGGTGCGGTGTTGGAACCTGGAATGTTCTTCACCATTGAGCCGATGGTGAACTTGGGCCGGCCTGAGACCAAGACGCTGGGAGACGACTGGACCGCTGTGACAAGGGATAAATCCCTCTCTGCCCAATTCGAACATTCCATTGGCGTGACCGAAGAGGGGTGTGAGATCTTTACCCTCTCCCCCGCCGATCGCTTTCATCCGACCTACGACATAGCGAACGCCGCGTAGACCACGGCGCGGCACGCAGGCCAGGCGACGTGTAAGCTATTCCTCTTCAGCATCCCGCGCGAGCCGCTTCATCAGAAGCGACAAAAGCGTCTCACCCCCAAGAGGTGTCACGCAATCACTGATGAACACCGGCGCTGCAAGTGGCTGCGGTTTTGGCCGCACGTCTGAGGTCGGGCCGTCAGACGCTGGGGCAATGAGCCTAGGGGTGTAAGTCGCGTCACTCATGCGCGCAGTCTAGCCGAACGCGAGGCGGGGCCAAAGACACTTCCTTTCAAATTTAGGTAAAATGTATTGCCATATATTGCGCAAAGTGATCATCTCGCGAAATAGGGAAGGAATACTGACATGAATTGGCATGATGTCTTTGCCACGCGCATGCAGCATATGAAAGCGAGCGAGATCCGCGACCTGCTCAAGCTGCTCGATCAACCGGAGATCATCTCCTTTGCTGGCGGCTTGCCCGATCCAGCATTCTTCCCAGCGGTTGCATTCCGAAACGCCATGAATGACGCGCTCGATGAGCAACAGGCGGGCAAAGCGCTGCAATACTCAGTCTCAGAGGGCTATGGCCCCCTGCGCGATTGGATATGCAGGCAAATGAACCAGCTCGGCGTGCCAGCCGCCAGGGAAAACGTCCTGATCACGTCAGGCTCGCAGCAGGCGCTCGATTACCTCGGTAAGGTTTTCTTATCGCCCCAAGATACCGCGCTTGTGAGCTGGCCCACTTATCTTGGCGCGCTCGGGGCGTTCAATGCCTATGAGGCTCGGTTTGCGCGCTTCCAGCCTGGCCATAATCAAAGCCCAGCGGCGTATGCCAAAGACGCGGCAGAGGCTGGGGGGCGGGTGAAGTTTGCCTATGTCTGTCCAGAGTTTGCCAACCCCACCGGCGAAACGCTCGACCGCGCCGCGCGCGAAGAGATCCTGGATCTGTCTGAGGCGCTGGACTTCGCTGTGATCGAGGACAACGCCTATCAAGCGTTGCGCTACGACGGTACGCCAGAACCCTCGATCCTGGCGCTCGAAACCCAGCGGCGGGGCAGCCTTGAGGCGTGCCGAACGCTCTACTGTGGGAGTTTTTCCAAAACACTTGCGCCCGGGCTGCGCGTTGGCTGGGTGTGCGGCGCAGCGGAGGTAATCGCACAACTCGTGCTGATCAAACAGGCTTCAGACCTTCACTCACCAACACTGAACCAAATGGCGATCCACCAGGTGGCTGAACATGTTTTTGAAGCGCACATCCCCGCTTTATGTGACAGCTACGGCAATCGCCGTGACACGATGCTCACGGCGCTCGCCGTTTCGATGCCAGATGGGGTCAGTTGGACCCGCCCAGAAGGCGGCATGTTTATCTGGGTGACCTTGCCAAAAGAGTTAAATGCAACGGAATTGCTCGGCACCGCCCTCAAAGAGCACAAGGTGGCCTTTGTCCCGGGTCAGGCGTTCTTTGCCGACGGCACCAATCCGAACACGCTCCGCCTCAGCTTCTCGCTGGCGCGTGATGCTGAGATCGAAAAGGGGATCGGCCGATTAGGAAACGCCATCCGCGCAGCACTCCAATAAGGTGACATGCGTGCTGCCAAAACGCCTGGTGTCGAGGGCGACGAACCCCTCCGGTGCCAGCATCGGTGCCGCCTCTTCCCAGACGACAAGCGCCCCCGCGGCGAGCCACCTTCCTGTGAGACAGAGCTCGAGCGCCTGCTCGCCCAGCCGTTTGCCGTAAGGCGGATCCAGGAAGATCAAATCATACGGGTCCTGAGACAACGCGGGAAGGCGGGTTGCATCCGCACGCAAAAGATCTGCTTGCGCCGCGAGCCGCAACTTATCAATGTTCTCTTCGATCAACCGCTGCGCCACCCGCCCGCTCTCAACAAAGAGAGCTTGGTCGGCCCCCCGCGAGAGCGCCTCAAATCCCAGTGCGCCGGTTCCCGCAAAAAGGTCAAGGACCCGCGCACCGATCAAAGCGTCGCGATGCGACAGGATCGAAAAAAGACTTTCGCGCACGCGGTCTGAGGTGGGGCGCAGATGGGCGCGCGCGTCACCTTTTCCAAGCTCAGCAAGCCTTGTGCCGCGATACTTGCCCGCGATGATCCTCACCCGCGCAGAAGGGCCTTGAGGTCTGTCGTTGGATCGCCAATCAGGCGCGCGTCCGGGCTCTTGCCACTCTCAATCAGGCGCTTGCCAATCATGTACCCGCGCGGGTCGTTCAACGCATCCACGGCCAAGAGCCTGTTCCCACTGTAGTACCAAAAGCCCACCACCGTCTCGCTCGTCCGGCGGGTCACAACATGATCGTATCCCGTGTTCAGACCAGCAATCTGCAGTTTCACATCATACTGATCCGACCAGAACCATGGCTTGGCGAGGTAGTCCTTCTCCGCACCCATGATGTTCTGCGCGACACACTCTGCCTGTTCAATGGCGTGCGGCACCGACTCAAGGCGAATGCGGTTCTCTTGGTAGGGAAACGAAGCGCAATCCCCCGCCGCCCAAACATGCGGTGCCGAAGTGTGCCCGTGCGCATCCACCTTGATCCCGTTCTCAACAGCGATCCCGGCGGCCTCTGCCAGATCGGTCGCGGGGCGGATGCCTACGCCAACGATCACGAAATCGACGTCGAGCAGGCTCCCGTCTGTGAACTTCGCCCCGGTGACCTCTGTCTCACCCATCAGCGCCTCAACGCCGACACCCTCCAGGATCTTCACCCCGTGACCTGCGTGGAGGGCGCGGAAGAAGTCGCTCGTCTCTGGTGCGGCGACCCTTTGTAGGATGCGCTCAGCCTGTTCGACAAGCGTCACCTGCAGGCCAAGCTTTGCCGCAACCGCCGCCGCCTCAAGCCCGATGTAGCCCCCTCCCACGATGAGCACGCGCGCGCCTTCGGTAAAGCGTGGGGCCATGGCATCGACATCTGCCAGGCCCCGGACGACAAAAACGCCGCCCAAGCCGCCACCAGTCTTTTTAGGCAAGTGATGCGGCACAGAGCCTGTCGCGAAAACAAGATCGTCATAGGCCAATGCTCCCGCGTCGAGCGTGACGGTCTGCGCCTGCGGATCGATGGCGGTAACCGACTGCCCTAGACGCAGATCGATTTGATTTTCCGCGTAGAACCGCTCAGGACGCAAAAACATCCGGTCAAGGGACATGTCGCCGAGCAGATACCCTTTGCTCAGCGGGGGCCGTTGGTAGGGGGGCACAGGCTCGGCCCCGATGAGCGTGATCGCGCCGTCATAACCGCTGTTGCGCAGCTTTGCCACACAAGAGGCCCCGGCCTGCCCGGCCCCGATGACAATCACATGGCCCATGGCCGCCCCCTTTTGGAAATTCGCTGGTCCTGCATGCCGTGCGAATCTATATGCTGATCACGAACAAACGCAATCTCAGGAAGGGCTGACCTCATGACAATCACCACAGGCGAGACGCTGCCAGACGCCACTCTGGTCCATATGGGTGCTGAAGGTCCGGAACCAGTGCAATTGAGCGAAAAGCTCAAGGGTCGCAAGGTCGTGCTTTTCGCAGTGCCGGGGGCCTACACGCCCACCTGCCACTCCGCGCATGTACCGTCTTTCATCCGCACCAAGGATCAATTTGATGCCAAAGGCGTGCATGAGGTCATCTGCATTGCCTGCAACGATCCCTTTGTAATGAAGTCTTGGGGCGAAGCCACTGGTGCCGCTGGTGCTGGCATCACGATGCTCGCGGATGCGCAATCCGAATTCACCAAGGCCATCGGTATGGATTTTGACGCGCCACCGGTTGGCCTTCTCGCCCGCTCAAAGCGCTACGCCATGTTGGTGGACGACGGCAAGGTGACGCTGCTCCAGACCGAAGAAAATCCCGGCGTTTGCGAGGTCTCCGCTGGCGAGGCGCTGCTGGCGAACATGTAGGGCACGCTCATCGCTGGGCTGCGCCCGCTCATCGCTCAGCGGCTTTCGTCAGTCGCATAGAGTATCCATCTTGCTGGCGAGCTTGGCATCGAGTGTGCTGAGCCCGCCTACGTCGTGTGTGGTCAGCGTGACATTCACCGTCTTATAGACATTGTCCCACTCCGGATGATGGTTCCACTTCTCCGCCCAAATCGCGACTTGTGTCATCCAGCCGAAGGCAGAAACGAAATTGTCGAAGACAAATGTCTTTTGGATGGCATCCCTCTCGTCCTGAAGGACCCATCCGGCCTCCAAAAGAGATGCGAGGACGGTTTCCCGGTCCGCTTCGCTCAACTTCTCACTCATTCCTGTTCCTCCACCTGGGCGCGTTTGAACGGCCCGTACTCCGTCAAAACCTCAATCTCACGATCCACCGCGTCGCGTTCGGCCTCTAAATATTCGCCAACCGCATGGGCAAAGCCCGGATCGCGCATCCAATGCACTGACCACGTGGGGGTCGGCAGATAGCCACGCGCGAGCTTGTGTTCACCCTGCGCGCCGGCCTCTACAGTGCCCAGACCTTGAGCAATGGCAAAATCGATCGCGCGGTAGTAGCAAAGCTCAAAATGCAGGCAGGGATGATGCTCCGTACAGCCCCAGTAGCGGCCAAAGAGCGCATTGGCACCAATGAAATTGAGCGCTCCCGCAACATAGGTCCCGTCGCGCTCCGCCAGAACCAGCGCCATATCATCGCGCAGATGCTCTTGCGCGTGATCAAAGAAGGCGCGGGTGAGATAGGGTGAGCCCCATTTGCGTCGACCCGTGTCCTGATAAAATCGCCAAAAGGCGTCCCAGTGTTCGGGCTTCAGGGCGTCACCGGTGAACGTATGGATCTGTCCGCCAAACTCCTGAGCCTGGCGGCGCTCCTTTCGGATATTTTTGCGCTTGCGCGAATTCAGGCTCTCTAAGAATGCGTCGAAATCCGCATAGTTGTGATTGCGCCAGTGAAACTGTTGGTTCATGCGCACCATCAAACCCATGTCTTCGGCATAGCGTGCCTCGTCCCTCGTGCAGAAGGTGATGTGCAGGGAACTCAATTCATTGTTGTCGGTGACTTGCACGGCCCCTTGGATGAGCGCGCGCTTTCCGAGTTCTTCGAACTTAGGCCGGACCAGGAACCGCCGCCCGGTTGCGGGCGTGTGCGGCACGGCGATTTGAAGCTTGGGGTAGTAGGAGCGCCCAGAGCGTTCATAGGCATGGGCCCAATTGTGATCGAAAACATACTCACCCTGGCTGTGCATTTTGGCATAAAGCGGTGCCACCCCGATCACCTCATCGCCGATTTTGGCGGTCAGATACTGTTGTTGCCAGCCGGTACCCGGGCCGACGCTGTGACTGTTCTCAAGGGCCGCGAGGAACCGATAGGTCGTGAACGGGTCGTTGGGCCGCGCTCCCTCGCCTGCCTCGGGGCAGGCGCAGGCATCCCAAGCCGCTTGGCCAATCGACGCAATCTCCGGCACCAACCGGATCTCGACCTCTTGCGCGCTCATGTCCTGCTCAGGCTTCATGCAAGGGTATCTGTTGCATTGCGGCATCGGTTCAAGATGCATGTGCAGCGAGATAGCCCTCAAATGTGATGTTATCGGCAATTTTTCGAGCAGCGACTTCTTCAGCCTGGCTGCGCACCGTCCAACAGCAAATCAGTGCGCCCCGCGCCTTGATCTGGGCCACGCGCGGGCTGTGAAGATCCGATGCCTCATGACTGATAAATGAGGCCCGGGTGCGCTCAAAATCTGGGATTGCGCGTAATCTGTCGCAGATCTCTTCCGGCAGGTGCCAAACGGAAGGGTCGTAAGCTGAGGTCACAATGCCGCGGGGCAGATCGGGCGCCAGATCAGCCATCAGTGCGACCGCATTCGGGTTAAAGGACATAACCGCAATGGGGCCTGCATAGCCTTGAAGCGCATCTGCAACAGCGTGTTCAAGCGGTCCAATGGCTGTCCCCATGCGGCCGTCTTGGTCTTTGAGCTCGACGACCAGAGGCACCCGGCCATCAACGGCTCTCAGCACGTCTTCGAGACGCGGTATTCCCTCATCCGTCCCATGCAAAGCGATCCCTGCCAGATGAGAGGCGCTGTGGGATCTCACATCCCCTGTTTCAGCGGTTACTCGGTCCAGCGTGTAATCGTGAAACACCATCGCGGCACCGTCGCCGCTCAACTGTACGTCGATCTCAATGCCATACCCTTTGGCCATTGCCGCCCGAACGGCGGCAAGGCTGTTCTCGGGGCGGCCAGCATTGATGTCATGCAGCGCGCGGTGCGCCAGCGGAACATCCCAAAAGGCCCGCGGCAGGCTCATCTGATTTCAAAGATGGCCTCAACCTCCACCGCGACGCCGAAAGGCAAAGAGGCGGCGGACACGGCCGAGCGGGCGTGACGGCCCCGGTCGCCCAAAACCTCGACCATGAAATCAGAGCAACCATTTACGACCTTTGGCTGATCTGTGAAATCGGGCGTAGAGTTCACGAAGCCAACCAGCTTCACCAGCCGCACCAACCGCTCCAAATCCCCATCACAGGCCGCGCGAAGCTGGGCCAAGAGGCTGATCGCGCAGTACTTGGCCGCCTCAGCGCCCGCGTCGATTTCCAGATCTGCACCCAGTTTCCCGATGATCAGCCCGTCAGGACCGGCAGGCAACTGGCCGGAGACATAAACGGTGTTCCCCGTCTTCACAAAGGGCACGTAGTTTGCAGCCGGAGCAGGCGCGTCCGGCAAAGTCACACCGAGGTGGGACAAGCGATCGAGGATGGTCATGGGCAGCGGTCCTTTTCTGTGTGCTCGCGCGACGCTACCCTTGGCGCGTCGAAACGAAAAGGGGTCAGCGGTTGCCACCACCTGGTGACGCGCTGCGGCTGCCCTCGCTGCCGCTGCCTCCGCCAAATATGTCCCGGAGGACCTGATCGATGATGCTATCACCAACTGGGACGGTAGCGCCCCCCGGCGCATCGCTGATGAGCCCGCTCAACGGTGCCGGGTCTTGCATCGGCAACGCGCGCAGCGGTAGACCTTCGTGCGCGCGTGCCATCGCCTCGCGCCAAATCTCGGCGGGCAGCCCGCCACCGGTCACACCGGTCAGCGGTGTATTGTCATCGTAGCCCATCCAAACGCCCGCGACATAGTCCGCTGAAAACCCTATAAACCAAGCATCCTTGGCGGCCGAGGTCGTGCCGGTCTTACCTGCGAGCTGACGCCCGCCGAACTGCGCGCGCCCGCCCGTCCCTTCTGAGATCACCTTTTCCATCATATAGACAAGCTGGCGCGCCGCATCCTCTTGCACCACGCGCTCACCGATGCCGCCACCGGTGCCCATGAGCGGCTCATCTTCACCCAACAGTGTGAGTTCTTCCAAACCGTAAGGGGTCACCGAGGAACCACCGTTTAGAATGCCCGCGTAGGCCCCCGTCATCTCGATGAGCGTGCTCTCAGAAGCCCCGAGCGCCAGCGCAGGGCCCGCGGCGAGGTTGCTTTCGATCCCAAACTGATTGGCCACCTGGCTCACCATTTCGCGGCCAACGCTCTCCGATATTTTCACCGCAGGGATGTTAAGCGAGTTCTGGAGCGCAGTGGTCATTGTCACATCGCCGTAGAAATTCTTGGTGTAGTTTGTCGGGCACCAGTCACCGGAACCCGCCGTAAAGATGCAAAATGCCTCATCGCGCACGATGTCATCCGGTGAATAGCCAAGATCCAATGCAGCCGCATACACAAACGGTTTGAACACCGATCCGGTCTGTCGCAGCGCTTGGGTGGCCCGATTGAACGCTCCGGCGACCTTGGTCTTGCGCCCGCCGACCATCGCGCGCACCGCACCGTCAGCGGACATGACGACAATCGCCGCCTGCGCTTGCGACCCTTCGCGCACCTTGTTCTCAAAGACCCAGGTTAGGCCCTCTTCAACGGCCTTTTGAATGCGCGGATCAAGGGTCGTGCGAATCCGCACATCTTCGGTCGTGTTGCGAGTGAAAAACTCTGGCCCTGTCGACATCACCCAATCGGCAAAGTACCCGCCCGCGCGGGCCTCCGCTGCCTGCGAGAGTTCAGCGGGGGCCGCACGCGCCGCCTGCTCTTCTGCGGCGGAAAGATAACCCTGCTCGCGCATCAGCCGCAGCACAGTTGCCGCACGGTCCTGGGACCTGCTGAGATTGTTGGTAGGTGACAGCGTGGTCGGTGCGGTGAGAAGCCCTGCAAGCATCGCCCCTTCCGCCGCGTTCACCGCAGCCGCGGGTTTGCCAAAAAACCGCTGGGCCGCGGCTTCAGCGCCAAAAGCGCCGCCGCCCATGTAGGCGCGGTTGAGGTAGATCGAAAGAATGTCGTCCTTTGAATACTTCCATTCCATCGCCAAGGCATAAAGCGCCTCTTTCGCCTTGCGGCGGATCGAAGTGCGCCGACAGTTTGCCTCATACTCCCGTTCCGTCAGGCCCGCTGCGGGATCAAACGGCTCGCCCAGGCAGATGAGCTTTGCCACCTGCTGGGTAATGGTCGAACCGCCGTGACCCGACAGTGGCCCCCGACCCTCCGATAGGTTTATGCGCACTGCTGAGGCAATGCCCCGCGGGCTTAGCCCGATGTGGCGGTAAAAGCGCTTGTCCTCGGTGGCAATGACCGCGTCTTTCAGATGCGGTGACACGCTTTCCGCCGTGACCACGCCCCCGAATTGATCGCCGCGCCATGCAAAGACGTCGCCGTTGCGGTCCAACAGCGTCACCGAGCCGCGCGCCCGTCCGTCGAGCAGCGCATCCAACGGTGGAAGCGTGGTGTAGTGATAACCAACCGCGAGCGTCAGCAACAGCGCCGCCAACACCGCACCGCGCCAGATGAGCTTCCAGATCAGGCGCAAGACCCAGGCCAGCATGGCGCGCAACATACCAACAAAACCCGGTCGCCGCGCCGACTTCCGCGGGCGCCGCTTGGCAGGCACCGCTTTGCTGGTTTTTTTGGCAGTGCCCTTTTGCCCTTTCGAGTATCGCTTGTCCGCGACAAGAGGCCGTCTGCGTCGTCGTGAATCGGTCATTTTCTCGTCTGCTCGGCTGCTCGTTTTGTGCAGCGTATCCGCTTTCTTTTGAATTGTTGAGCGTTTGCTGCGCCCATCTCGTTTTCTCTCTTTTGATGAATTTTTATTCAATGGCAAAAATCTGCGTAAAATTTTGGCAAAATCATCCAGTCGGCGGCGGTTAACCAGAGGCACAACCTTCCAACACCGCGGCGAATGCCATTTTTTGCGCGTGCAGACGCAGGGGGACCTGCCAAGAGGAAGAGGGATCCAAAGGTGAAACTCATCATTGCAACAATCAAACCATTCAAGCTTGAGGAGGTGCGGGAAGCGCTGACCGAGGCGGGCGTCCGCGGCTTGATGGTCACTGAAATAAAGGGCTTTGGCGCTCAATCGGGGCATACGGAGATCTATCGGGGTGCAGAATATGTCGTGAACTTCGTCCCGAAGGTGAAGCTTGAGCTGGTCGTCGCAGATGCGGTGGCAGATCAGATGGTCGAGGTCATCTCTAAGACCGCTCAAACCGGCAAAATCGGTGACGGAAAGATCTTTGTTCTGGATGTGGAACAGGCCGTGCGGGTGCGCACAGGCGAAACCGGCGACGACGCCATCTAAACAGTAGGAAAAAATGATGAAGAAGAAATATCTCATGTCAGTCGCCGCTGCTGCAGCTTTGCTGCCAAGCGTCGCACTGGCCCAAGACGCGCCGGGGTTCGATGAAATCGGTCCCTATATTATGACCACCCTCCTCTTTCTTATGGCGGGCTTCTTGGTGTTCTTCATGGCCGCTGGCTTTGCCATGCTGGAAGCCGGTCTTGTACGCTCAAAGAACGTGAGCATGCAGTTGACCAAGAACATCGCTCTCTTTTCCGTCGCGTCGATCATGTACTGGTTGGTCGGCTTCAACCTCATGTATCCAGGCGACTTTAATGGCTACTTTGCCGCCAACTTTGTTCCAACGTCGTTGGAGCCTGTGGGTTTGGATGCGGCAGATGCTTCGCTTGACTACGCTTCCGTCGCTTCTGATTTCTTCTTTCAGTTGATGTTTGTCGCTGCGACCGCATCCATCGTGTCAGGTGCTTTGGCAGAGCGCATCAAGCTTTGGCCATTCCTGATATTCGTGGCGCTGCTGACCGGCATCATGTACCCGATCTCCGGCTCCTGGCAGTGGGGCGGCGGCTGGCTCTCCGAGGCAGGGTTCTCTGACTTCGCGGGATCCACCGTTGTGCACTCGGTTGGCGGCTGGGCCGCGCTTGCAGGCTGCATTGTGCTCGGGCCGCGCCTCGGCAAGTACAAGGATGGTGCTGTGAACCCCATGCCGGGCTCGAACCTTGCCCTCGCGACACTTGGCACATTCATCCTTTGGCTGGGCTGGTTTGGCTTTAACGGTGGTTCGCAGCTTGCCATGGGCACCGTTGGCGACGTAACGGACGTGGGTCGGATCTTTGCCAACACCAACATGGCTGCCGCTTGCGGCGCGGTCGCAGCATTGATCCTCTCGCAGGTGATGTACGGCAAGGCCGACCTTACAATGGTATTGAACGGCGCGCTGGCTGGCCTCGTCTCCATCACTGCCGAACCCCTCGCGCCAACCCTCTTCGGCGCGCTTTGGATCGGTGCCGTGGGCGGTGTCATCGTTGTGCTGACCATCCCAATGCTTGACCGGTTCAAGATTGACGACGTGGTGGGCGCGATCCCTGTGCACCTGCTTGCAGGGATCTGGGGCACCATCGCGGTTGTGTTCTACAACTCCGATGCCAGCCTTGGCACGCAGATCACAGGCATCATCGCCTACGGTGTCTTCACCTTCGTTGTCTCGCTGGTGCTGTGGTTCATCTTGCGCGCCGTCATGGGCATCCGGGTGTCCGAAGAATCCGAAATCAACGGTCTGGACACGACCGAACTGGGGATGGAAGCCTATCCGGAGTTCTCAAAGGGCTAACGCCCAAGTGTCCGGCCTCAGAGGTCGGGCACATGCTATTCTCCCGCAAAAGCCCCAACGTCAGTTGGGGCTTTTGTTTTTGTGTTGGTGTTCCACCACCGCTGCGTCGCGGTTAAACGCCTGCTGCAACGATGGCCTGCGCGAGTTGAGGCACCGTCTGCGCGTTGAGGCCCGCGATATTCATCCGGCTGTCGCCGACCATGTAGATCCCATGATCTTCCCGCAGCGCCTGAACTTTCTCGGGTGCCGCGCCGAGGCGCGAGAACATGCCGCGATGCTGAGCCAGAAAGCCGAACCGATCAGACCCCGATCGCGCCTGGAGTTCTTCGGCCAACTGACGCCGGAGATCCAGCATGCTCAGACGCACCTCCTCCAATTCCGCCGTCCAATCGGTCCGCAATGCGGGATCGTTGAGGATGGTCGTCACGATCCGCGCGCCGTGATCGGGCGGGAAGCTGTAGTTCTGACGGTTGAGAAATGCGAGTGTCCCCTGGTTCAGTCCCACCGCAGACGGCGCAGAGACCGCCATCAGAATGCCGGTGCGTTCACGGTAGATGCCAAAGTTCTTTGAACAACTTGCGGCGATCAGGCATTCAGGCACGCTGCTGGCCAGCTTCCGCGTGGCCGCTGCATCCGCTTCCAAGCCGTCACCAAACCCCTGATAGGCAATGTCGATCATCGGCGTTGCCCCGGTACGGTTCACCAGCTCAATGACCGCGTCCCATTCGGTCGCGTTGAGATTGGCCCCCGTCGGGTTGTGACAACAGCCGTGCAAGAGGATCACGTCGCCGGGTCCAGCCCCCGCGAGATCGGCCATCATGGCATCAAAGTCGACGCCCCGGCTCTCTGCATCAAAATAGCGGTACGGCACCACCTCGGCACCCAGATAAGCCAAGATGGACAGGTGGTTGGGCCAGGTGGGATCTGAAACAAAGACCCGCGCATCGGGCTTGGCCAGTTGGACCATCTCGAAACCCTGCCGCACCGCACCCGTCCCGCCGGGCGTTGCAGCGGCAGCGACGTTGGCGCGCGGCACCGCGTCTCCCAACACGAGCTCAATCATCGCATCCGCGAAGGCAGGATCACCTGCCAGACCGGTGTAAACCTTGGTGTCCTGCGCGTCCCAGATCTGTTGCTCGGCCGCTTTGACCGCCCGCATCACAGGCGTCAGGCCGGTGGCATCCTTGTAAACGCCCACGCCGAGGTCGATCTTCTGGTCGCGCGGATCTTCGCGGTACATCTGCACCAGGGCCAAGATCTTATCTGCGGGTTGCGGCTTCAGATTTTCAAACATCACGCCTCTCCTGTTGCAACGGGCACGGTCGGGAACATGCCCCACTCGGCCCAGGACCCATCGTAGAGCGCCCATTGATCGTGCCCCATCCGCTCCAGCGCGAGCGCGAGCACGGCAGCGGTGACGCCAGACCCGCAGGTCGTGATGACAGGCTTGCTCAAATCAACGCCGGCGGTCTCAAAAACGGCGCGCATGTCGTCGACCGATTTCATCGTGTGATCGGGGTTTAGGAGCGTCTCATAGTGCACGTTGCGCGATTTAGGGATGTGCCCGGCGCGCAGTCCGTCGCGCGGTTCGGGCTCCTCACCGCGGAAGCGACCCGGTGCACGCGCATCCACAATCTGGGGATCGCCGAGCTTCGAGGCTTGGGAGACTTGCGTCACATCGCGCACCAAATGGTTCTGAAAACGCACCGTCATATGGCGGTCCCGCATCACGGGCGGCAGATCTTCTGTCTCGCGCCCTTCGGCGACCCACTTGGGCAAGCCGCCGTCAAGCACCGCGATGTTGTGCTGTCCCATCAAGCGAAAAAGCCACCACACACGCGCCGCTGACATAAGTCCGACCCCGTCGTAGACCACCACTTGGTGGCCGTCGCCGACGCCCATGGCCCGCATGCGCGACATGAATTTCTCAATCGGCGGCACCATGTGCGGCAGATCTGAGCGCGCGTCCGAAATCTCATCAATGTCGAAAAACCGCGCGCCGGGAATGTGCGCCGCCGCGTACTCAGCATGGGGATCGCGCCCAGACCCCGGCAAGTACAACGATCCGTCCAGGATGCGCAGATCAGGGTCTTTGAGATGATCGGCCAACCAGTTGGTTGACACCAGTGTGGTAGGATCCTCAGCCATAGTCATCCTTTCACGAGGCGCAGTAATGTGCCTAGCGCTGCGCCCCACGGCTGACAAGGGGCCGTTTCGGCAAACGAAACACTCTGTGCAGGCTAACCGTGGTCCTTCATCAGCCGCGCTTTCTGCCGCTGCCAGTCGCGCTTGGCTGAGGTCTCTCGCTTGTCATGGGTCTGTTTGCCCTTGGCCAGACCAATCTTGAGCTTTGCCATCCCTCGGTGGTTGAAGTACATGACCAAGGGCACAAGGGTCATGCCCTTGCGCTGCGTCGCCGCCCAGAAATCCGCAATCTGCTTCCGGCTCGCCAAAAGCTTGCGCCGCCGCCGTTCTTCATGACCAAAGGTTTTGGCTTGCTTGTACGGGGCGACGTACGCGTTCACGAGCCAGAGCTCACCCTCCTCCACCGCAGCATAGCTCTCTGCAATATTGGCCCCGCCATTGCGCAGCGACTTCACTTCCGAGCCGGTCAGCATAATGCCGCATTCGACGTCTTCCTGGATCGCGTAGTCAAATCGTGCCCGCCGATTTTCCGCGATGACCTTGTAATTGGGGTCCGACTTCGAAGATGATTTTACCTGCGCCATGAGGGGCATGTAAAATGGCATCGCCCGCGGCGCAAGGTACGCCGGGCTTGCCCTGCGTGGTTCGGGATGCACATGCAATGGGGTTGGTCATCGTAGAACGCATTGTGAAAAGCCTGCTCTTTACCCTGCTCGCGCTCAGCCTGCCGGCACTTGCACAGGCTCAGACCAGCACTGTGCCCGCGCTTCAAGAAGCGGTGGCCGCGCGCGATTTTGCAACGGTCGATACCTCCCTGAGAGCAGCACAGATAGCCTTTGAGGAAGGGCAGTTGAGCGCCGAAGAGATCAGGGCGCGCTATGCAGCCCTGTCGCGCAGCGCGCCAAAGACCTCTGCCTTTGTGAAGTCCTGGTTGGCAGGTGACCTGCGCAACCCACGGGCGCAAATCGCACGGGCCCAAAGCCTGCGCGCGGCGGGTCGTTTTGCAGCTCGGGGACAGAGTGCAGTGGCAAAGCGGGTCGCGCGCGCGATGGGTCGGCGCGCCGAAAGGCTTGAGCGTGCTGCCTTCGCCACAAATCCAAGGCTTCTGCCTGCCGCAGAAGCGATGCTCAATATTCATGGTCGCGCTGATGATCTGGCTGCGCTGGAAACCGTGCTCGCGCAGGTGATGGGCCATCACCCACACTGGGGCACCCTGCGCCAAGCCGTCGTGGCCGCAGAGCAAAGTTCGGCTTTTGAGCCGCAAACTTTCTGCACCAGGGCAGCATATTGGTTCGATCAAGAACAGCAGGCCCAGGCTTTGGCGCACTGCCTGATCACGGCGCTGCTTGACGCAAAAGATGAAGCGCGCGCCGCAGAGGTCGCAAACCTTCTCGCGCAACCGGCAGGCCCGGGCCAAGAGATGGACCGTCTGGCACTGCGCCTCACCTACCTCGATCCTGCGCAATGGAGCGCGACCCAAATTGAAGACGCCAAGCGGCTCTTCCTTGCCAGACCGCTCAACCAAGAGGATCTGATCCGCCTCGACAGTCTGTCCAGCCTGTTCGGCGAGGTATGGCGCTTGCAAGATGGCCCTGCCTTCCCGCGCCTTTTTAGATCCGTGCGGCTGGCCAGAGCCCGCGCGTTTCTTGAGCATGATCCGCGCAACATTGACCTTCTAGATATTATCGAGCCGGTGATTTTTGAGCGGCCCTGGACCCTTGCACCAGCCGCCATCGGAGAGACTTCCCTTTCCCAAACGGCCGCGCGCCCTGTTCTTGAGCCCCAGCGCGCGGCGGCAGAAGCGGCGCTTGCCGAAGACTTTGCGCTCAGGCGGATTGAAGCCTCTCCGTTCCACGGTGGGTACTGGGCGGATTTCGCACTTCTGGCCGACAGTCGGGATCCACCCGTAAGCATGCTTGCCGGTGACGCCGCACGCCAAAACGCCGTGGTCTACGCCCGCGATCCTGTGGCAGCGCTCACCCGGCTCCTCACCGCGAAACAGACGCACTACCGGCACTTGGAACAGACCGTGACAATGCCAAAAGCACAACTGGCGGAACTCCCGTCTTGGCAAAAGTTCCTGCTCAATACCCGGGTGCCCGAGCAGATCCTCTGCCCCTATCTCAGAGCCTACCTGCTGCGCGAAGCCCTCTGCGAAAGCGCCTCGACCGCCCAAACCTCCTGCGCTGAGCGGAGCGAGGAAGGGGGGGACCGCCAGAAGCGTCTGCTGTCTTCCGCCAAAAGCGCACCGCTTTGCGCCAATCTTCTGTCTGCTGACGTGGCAACCCTTGGCTACACGGCAGTCCCGTTCACAATCGCGGTGTCAGGCCAACCGTTTCGGTAGGGCTTAAACCGTCTCAGGGGCGGCTTGCCAAAACGCCATGTAAGCGCCCGCAGGATCTTGGATTACCGCGATTGACGTCCGTTTGTCGATGATTGTGCCGCCTCTGGCCTCTGCGGTCAAAAGGGTCGCATCAAGATCTTCGACCACCACATAGGGCAGCCAGACCGGTGGGAGCGATGCGTTCACGCCTTTTGCATGGCAAATGCCAGAAACCCGCGTGCCGTCCGGGGCGTACATTGAAAAATCCGCGTAGTTTTCCATCGGGTGGTCTTCTGCGCGCCAGCCGCAAACGGCGGCATAGAAATCTCTCACCTCCGCCGCATTGGGGACCGTCAAATCAAACCAAACTGGTTTGCCAACGCTTGATGTGCCCATCTCCTGTTCTCCCATTCGCATTTTGACCCAGTATAGGCCACGCGACCCAATCACGGTTGCAAAAATGCTGACAGGCCTGCCGGGGCGTGTGCCGCCAGCAAGCCTGCCAGGCCGAGGGTACGAATTCGGAGGGCGGCCGTGCGCCGCCCTAGCCTAAAAGACAGTCGATATGGACAGTTTGAAGTTCTGGCCGGTTGCCGGACGGGTGGACAGCCGCGGCGTGTAGAATTCGTCAAAGACATTTTCGATGCCGAAGCGGACTTGTGTGCCCTCAAGAAAGCCCTGCTGCGGCACCCAAGTCGCGCGGATGTTGTGGACTGTGTAGCCGTCGTCGACCACCGCCCCGCCGACCCGATAGGATTTGGCGAACTCCGCTTCCCAGCTCAGGTCAAATTCATTGCCGAACTTGCGACCCACGGTCAGCCGCAGCGTATCCTGCGGGTTCTGCCGCCAATCGGCCTCTGTCCCGCCCTCGGTTGTCGATGTGCCGTCAGAGATATGGGCATTGAGATCGACGTAGAAGCCACTGTCCATCGCGTAAGCAGCCTCAAGCTCAAAGCCGTCGCGCTCAATGGCGGTGATCGACCCGCCGGGCGCAAAGCTACGGTAGGTCGTCAGGTCGCGCAGATCCTGCCGGTAGTAGCCTAAGCGCACCGCGAGCGTGTCACCTGCTTGAAAGACGCTTTCTTGGTCGAAGGCCACGCCGAGCTCGTAGATCTCACCTTTCTCGGATTGATTGATCAGTGTGGCGTTCTGAATGTCGTCGATGATGGGCAAGTTTTCAGTATAGGCCGCTGAGCCGAAAACCGAGAACCCGTTCCCGAAATCATAGCGCGCCGAAAGACCGCCCATCAGCGCGTTTTCGGTGAACTCATCGGTGCCGTTCTGCGGTGCTTGCGTGATCTTCTGGCTCTCGTACCGCAGCGCGGGCGTCACCGTCAGCGCGTCACCAATCTGCATCTCATCCACCGCGTAAATCGCGATCACATCCTTGGTCCCACCGGGCGCAGACCCAGCGGTTGCGTCCTGACGCTCCCGCTTGATGAATTCGACGCCAGTGCGCAGCTCATGCTGAACGATACCAGTGCTGAAAAGAGCGGTGTTGCGAAGGCGCAGGGTCGTCGTTTCGTAGCGGTTGTCCGCATCAAGCAGCACCAGGCTGCGCGGATCGGCTGTCCGGTCAATGGCCTGACTGTTCACGATCTCGTCCGAGTAGGTCAGCTCAACCGACAGATCGAGCAGGTCATTGTCGATGGGATTGTAGTTGTAGCGCAGCGAGGCGACCTGGTTCTCAATAAAGCGGTCCACGTTTCCGAAATCCGCCGTGCCGAAAGTGTCGTAAGGGACGTCAAAGCTCTCTTGTTCGGTCTGGGAGAAGCTAAAGGACACGCTGTGCTCATCTGCGTCGCCAAAAGAGAATTTCGCTTTAGCCAACCAGGACGGGTCGCTGATGTCGCCGGAGGCCGGGTTGATGTCATCCCCGTTCCCATCTTCGCGCACGTCGAGGGATCGATGCGTGTAGTTGAAAAGAAACTCTGCGTTGGTCTCAGTCTGGTATGCCAATGTCGTTGAGGTGACAAAGCCCTCACCATTGCTCGAGAACTCAAAAGTTTGCCGCGCGGCAAACCCCGGCTCACCCAGGGTAAGGTCAGACGCGTCAATGGTCTCCAACAGGATCACACCGCCAAAAACGCCAGACCCGTATTCAAAGGATCCAATTGTGCCGCGCAGAACCGAAAGCTCGCGGTAGAGATAAGGATCGGTGTAAAGCTGCGTGCCAATCCGGTAGAGTTCTTCGCTGCCCTTCGTAGCCCCATCCACCTGGATCAGCACTTTCTGATCCGTTCCAAACGTCGAGTTTGCCCCAAAACCGCGGATATTGATCCCGGATCCCTGAGCGGTGGATCCATTCACCAAGGTGACGCCCGGCACGGTGTCGATCAGCTCCGCAATCGTCCCCGCCTGGCGATCAAGTATTTCGGTATCGTCAATCGTGGTGATGGGGATGGCGGTGTCAGTTGCAACGTCCCGCTTACTTTCCCCCAAGATCAGCGTTCCGAGGAAGGAGGAACCAGCATCCTGCGCCACGGCAGGAGAGACGAACGCCAAACAAGTGGCACAAGCGGTGGATGCACGCAGCATGCTGCGCGGTGAAAGCGGATTTCGCAAAACTAGGTCCTCTCGTCGAACCCCGGCTTGCGACGCTGCTGGCAGCGGGTTTTTATGGATTTTGGTACCAACGGCACTGTCTTGGCGGTTAACTATTCTTACCTTTTGGGTCAACAAAGAACGGCCGCCCAACGCCAGCGGGTGATAGGTCACTGTGTCACACCCGACACATCCGTGACGTTTTCGGCACAAAAGCGCAGCGGGCTGGGGCCTTTCGCATCGATCGAAGAGCCTCGCTGCGCGTGGCAGACATCGGGCCAGAGCGCAGGCGCGCCTTATCCGACCATTTGCCTACGGAATCTCTGTTCGCTGGCTGTTATAAGACCTAAGACTGATTCAGCCACGTCCTGCGCAGCTCCATCAAGTTGAACACGAAGGAGCTCGCGGTTCATGTCCGATCTTTCAAAACTGCTTTTGCTGCACCAGGCCGCCGCGCCCTACGGGGTTGGCTTGAACCCAAAACTGCTCGCACTCGCTCAGCGCGTGCAAGTGGCGGCGGGTCCGGGTGTTGTGGCGCTGAACATGCCTGTGACCTCAGCGGGTCCCAGCCATCAAAGCGCCACGGCGGAGGATCTGGAAAATGCAGGCGTCACACGTCTGCACGCAAAGCAGTCATCCGTTTCGGGAGGAGACGATCAAAACGGAGAAAGCGCGACGCGGTAGCGTCCAAAGGGACATAAGACGGATCAGTCGGTCGACAAACGCCTAGCCAAAAGGACAATGAAATGAACGACATGACAATGCTTGATGCGACGACTGCGGCGTCGCCATTTGCAAAGCGGTACGACAACTTTATCGGGGGGGAATTCAGAGCACCAACAGCGGGTCGCTACTTTGACAACGTAAGCCCCATCACTGGCGGTGTCATCGGTGAGATCGCCCGCTCCGACCAGGACGACATCAACGCGGCGCTAGATGCCGCACATGCCGCGGCGGACGCATGGGGCCGCACCTCGGTCACCGAGCGCTCCAACATCCTGATGAAAATCGCGCAGAAGCTTGAGGACAACCTCGAACTTTTGGCGATCTGCGAGACCTGGGACAACGGCAAAGCGATCCGTGAGACGCGTGCGGCGGACTTGCCGCTGGCGATTGATCACTTCCGCTACTTCGCGGGTGTCATCCGCAGCCAAGAAGGCACCATGGGTGAGATCGACGCCGATACCGTCGCTTACCACTTCCACGAGCCTCTGGGCGTTGTGGGCCAGATCATCCCGTGGAACTTCCCGCTGCTGATGGCCACATGGAAGCTTGCACCAGCACTGGCCGCCGGAAACTGCGTCGTTCTGAAGCCTGCGGAGCAAACGCCGGCCACCGTCATGGTCTTCTGCGAGCTCATCGCCGATCTGCTGCCCGCCGGTGTGCTCAACGTTGTGAACGGCTTTGGCCTTGAGGCTGGTAAGCCCTTGGCACAGTCAAACCGGATCGCGAAAGTCGCCTTTACCGGTGAGACCACCACCGGCCGCATGATCATGCAGTACGCGACCGAGAACATCATTCCGGTCACGCTGGAACTTGGCGGTAAGTCGCCAAACATCTTCCACAAGGACATCTTGAACGAAGATGACGCTTTCTTTGATAAGGCCATCGAAGGCTTTGTGATGTTTGCGCTGAACCAAGGTGAGGTCTGCACCTGCCCGTCTCGCGCGCTCGTGCATGAAGACATCTATGACCGCTTCATGGAGCGTGCTCTGGCGCGTACACAGGCCATCGATTGTGGTGACCCGCGCGAGGGCACAACCATGATGGGCGCGCAAGCCTCGTCTGAGCAGCAGGAAAAGATCCTCAGCTACTTTGACATCGGCCGTCAGGAAGGTGCCGACGTGCTGACCGGCGGTAAAGCGCGCGCAATGCCAGGTGACATGGCCAATGGCTACTACATTGAGCCCACGATCCTGCGCGGCAACAACAAGATGCGCGTCTTCCAAGAAGAGATCTTTGGCCCCGTGGTCTCCGTCACGACCTTCAAAGACGACAACGAAGCGCTCGAAATCGCCAATGACACGCTTTACGGTCTGGGCGCCGGTGTCTGGAGCCGGGACGCCAACAAGTGCTACCGCTTTGGTCGCGCGATCAAGGCGGGCCGGGTCTGGACCAACTGTTACCACGCCTATCCGGCGCATGCGGCCTTCGGCGGCTACAAGCAGTCTGGTATCGGTCGTGAGACGCACAAGATGATGCTGAACCACTACCAGCAGACCAAAAACATGTTGGTGAGCTACAGCCCGAACAAGCTGGGCTTCTTCTGATCCAGCACTAAGCTGTGTTACGAAGGGGGCAGGGCCGTTCTGGTCCTGCCCCGCGTTTATGCTAAGGGAGGCATGCATGTCCGAGACACCCATCACTTGCGTCACCGATGACGATCCGATCGCTGGAATCGACTCAGCCGCGCGCGTTGGCGCGACCGAGGCGGCGCTGGATCTGTTAGGTGAGATCAAAGCCAACCACGGCGAGGTGATGTTTCACCAATCAGGTGGCTGCTGCGACGGCTCTTCCCCGATGTGCTATCCAAAAGGCGAATTCCCACTGGGCAGCACCGATGTAAAACTGGGCGAAATTGACGGGTCCGAGTTCTACATCTCCGGGCCGCAGTATGAGGTGTGGAAGCACACACAGCTCATCCTCGACGTTGTGCCCGGACGCGGCGGGATGTTCAGCCTCGACAACGGCACGGAGCGGCGCTTTCTAGTACGCTCGCGGCTGTTGGCGCAGCCGGAAGCGGGTTAGCGGGCGCGTTTAGCTATCCGTCCGAAAACACTCCGCAGCACATAGCGCGCTAGCGCTGACCCTTGATGCGAATGGAAAAGCTGCGCTGTGCGCCAGGGGGTGGTCTTTGAAAAGGGGCTGCGCGGCGCACCATCTGAAGGGCTGAGGAATCCAACTGCTGGCTGCCAGAGCTACTTGAAACCCGGATGCTGGAAAGGCCCCCTCCGCTTGAGACCGAAAAGGAGATGACGGCAGTGCCCCGGCTGCTGACGCGGGGTCGCCTTTGCCTTAGTATCTGGCGCCTCACGATACCCGGATAATTCGAAACCGCCGCATTCCCCGCCTGCGATGCCGCGCTCCGGCGCGTGGCCCGTTCAGATTGCGCCGCGCTTTCTTGGCCGTCCGTGCTGCCCCGGACCTGATTTGGCTGGTTGGTGCCCTGACGCTGCGTCGTCTGGCGCTGCTGCGGTTGGGTCCGGCGCGGCGCGGACTTGGGCGGGGCTTTTGCTTCGACAGATTTTGGTCTCAGCAAGGGTCTTGCGGATAGAATTGGCGCGTCTTCCTCCTCCTGAGGCAGCGCGGCAAGGGTTTGCGGCTCTGGCGTGGTTTGCGTGTCAGGCGGCGTCACCGTTGGCGTAACAGCGACAACGGGCTGAGAGGTACTCGGCTGCACGGCCGTGACGCTGGGCTGAGCCTGCAACGTGGTTGAGGGCGTCGGCGGCGTAACTGTTGTGACCTGAGGGGTAACTTGCGCGAGTGTCTGCGGTGCGCTCGTCGGCTCAGGTGGACGCACCGTCGGCTGCACTGGCGTCGGTTCCAATTGAGTGATGGGCGCAGTTTGCACCGGGGTGGAAGGTAGATTGGGAGACGGCGTGACGTTCACCGGTGCAGTCAAGACGGGAGCGGATTGATCGAGGGGCTGCGCCGTTTCATCCGCCGTCAACCTGTTTTGCGTCACGCTCGGAGCGGTCGTGTCAGGTTGCGCTGAGTCCAGCTGCTCTTGCGGTTGCGCGGCGGCGATCTCTTGGTCAACGGGCTCCCTCGCGGTCTGATCGGGGCGCGTCTGGGCTGTCTGGTTCTGGGTTTGCTGCTGCGGCGTCTCGACAGGTTCTGCTTGCGCGGTCTGGGTCTCAGTCAATTCCGGCGGGGTTTCTTCAGGCTCTGTTTCTGCCGTTTCCTGCTCAGGCTGAACCTGCTCCATTGGATCATCTGGTTCGGTTTCTTCTGCGCGCTCGGTGGTTTCCTCAGGTTCGGTCAGCTCTTCGGCTTCAACAGGTTGTGCGACACCTTGCGCCACATCCTGAAACGAATTGCCAAGGCGCACGGGAGCGGACGGAGCGCCACCCTCAATCATGACCTCTTCTGGCTTCCAAAGTGCATTGGCCGCGCCGAGATGCACCGAAACCGAGACAGCCAAAGCAGCCGTTGCACCGATCCACACCCGAAGCCTCATTCGAGCGCCTTCTGCGTCACGATGAGCACGGTGTCTGCCCCAGCAGCGCGCAATTCTCGAGAGACCTCCAGCACCCGCGTCGCTGGCGCATTGCGGTCCGGCATGACCCGCGCCACGGTCTGATCTTCCAAGGCTGCCATGTACTCTGTGACATCCGCTGCGGGCACGCCGCGGTAGCGTAACTCACCCTCGGGGCTCACTACGATGGCATAGGCCGGTTCGCGACCGTCCAGATCGCGCGTGTTCACCAACTCGAGTTCTGGGTCAATCGGTGGTGCCAGGGTGCCCGCAACCATAAAAAAGACCAGCATCAAAAAGACGATGTTGATGAGCGCAATCGTTGGCTCCGCCTTGTTTTTTGCGCGCCGCGGTCGCATCACCGCGCCTCAAGCACATTGACCGGCAGGTTGGGCACAGCGCGCGCTACCACCAAAACATCGGTCAGCGTCTGCGCGGTGGCCTGCGACGTGACGCTCACCAAAAGGGTGGCGTCCTCTGCTTCGGACAAGCGGTTGGCAAGCGCCTCAATGGGCAGGGCAGCGCCGTTCAGGTTCAGACCCTCCGCGCTCAACCGCAGAAATAAGATGTTGGACGGGACCTGCCCGCCTGTCGCTTGCCCACCGCCCGCAGAAACCTCAACCTCTGCAAAGCGCGAGAATGTCGAGGACAGCATGAAAAACAACAACAGCAGAAAGATGACGTCAATCAGAGAGGTCATCGACAAGCGCCGCCGCCGCCTTTGCGGTTTAAGCGACATTTAGATCCGCGGCGGGTGCCGCTTGCTTTGTCGGGACCAGAACAGTTGTCAGAGCCTTCTCCGCGAAAACCCGCTCAGACTGCATGCGGGCCTCAAACCAAGACAGGATCAGCGAAGTGGGCATGGCAACGGCAAGCCCTACGGCCGTGGTCAAAAGAGCGACCCAGATACCGCCAGCCAGCAATGAGGGATCAACGGAAGATCCCGCGTCCTGCAAAGCCTGGAACGCTTCGATCATCCCCAGCACCGTGCCGAAAAGACCCAAGAGCGGTGCCAGTTGCGCCACGCTATCAAGCAGCCGGAACCCTTTTTCGAGCCTTTCAAACCGCGTTTCCGCCTCAGCCTCCAGCCGGGCGAGCAAATCAGGTGCTGGTCGCGCTGTGAGCGCCTGCCGCATCACCGGCGCGAGATAGCTTTTCGAGCGGTCAAGCGCTGCGAATGTATCGCGCCGCTGACCTGCATCCCAAGCCGAGAGCGCATCGCGGATTGCGCGGTGGCGGCCCACGCCCGCTGTGGCAAATTGCGCAAACTTGTAGAGGATGACCGCCAGGGTAATCACAGAGACCACTCCCAAAGTCGCCACGACCGGGCCGCCAAGATCAAGTATGCCCTGTAAGGCCTCTAGTATCGGCATGGGTTAGCCCGCCATGTCGATGCGCACGCGACTGGACAACGACAGGGCACTTTGACACCGTTCATCCGCAGCACCTGCAATTTCACATGTGTCGACCCCGTTCACCAGTACCTGCCCCAACCCGTCGCAGGGCCGCGATGGGACCTGGAACTGCCGCACCCGCGGTTTGCCGACGGGCAGCGCGCCAAAATCAAAAAGCGTGAGTAAGACCACCTGACCGGCTTCGGAAAAGAGCACCGTTTCAGCGACAAGCGCATCGATGTCTTCCGCGAGACTGTTTTGCAGCACGAACGTCAAGCGGCATGATCCGTCGAGAGTTTCAATGGAATTCAGCTCCAGACCAAGCGCGGGTTTCGCGTCCTCAGCCATGGCAGTCAGCGGAAAAGAGGCGGCAAGCGCAAAGGCGATGCGAAAGAGCAGTTTCATTAGGATACCCAGTATTCGGAATTGGTGCGTCGGTCCAAACTGGACCAGCGCAGAAAGTGAGGCGGTTCTTTGTAGTGAGATCGACGCCCGCAGCCCGGGCATGGTGCGAGCCAGGCTGGAAGCTGAGCGGTCGCAGGGCGATCCGCTCCCAGTATGAGACAACGCGTGCGTGTCATCCAATGCCTCCAACAGTCGCCTCACCCGCTTGTCACGCTTGGGATCCGTTGTGCGGAGAACCTGGCCGTCGCCTTGTGGTGGAGTTAGAGCGCAATCAGCGGTCAGACAAGTCCAAGTCTTAACGAACCCTTTCGAACGGGCCCTTTATGATGCGCCAAAGGCGGCAGCGGTGTAATCCGAGGCTCGAAGATCAGAAAGGCCCGTGATCATGAGCGCCTCCTTTACCTCCATATCTAGGGTGTCGATCGCGGCGCTCAGAGAGCTTGCAATCGTTTCTGCCTCAAATCTCTTTGCACAGATCAGCGGCAGCCCGGGGACGGGGTTTGTACGCGCCACAACGCGAAGATGTTTGGCCACCGCATCATATCGTTCGATCAGCTTCCAGGTGACCCCATCAATGCCCGCCACATCCGCTTTTCCCTCTGCCACGGCCCGTGCGGAGGCACTGTGCGCCTCCGTGTTTAGCGTCGGGATGAGGGTGACCCCAGCCCCGTGCGCCCAGCTGAGCGGCCCGTGAAAACCCGATTGGCTCTCCATGTCGTTGTAGGCAAAAAGAGCGCGGTCAAGATCGTTTGCCCGGACGTAGGGGCTGCCGGCGTGCACGACGATGACGCTGTGGTAATGCCCCGGCGGACACCCTAAGAGGCCGTAGTCAGGGGTGCCGACAAAGTTCACATGGTTCTTCAGAAAGATGCGGTAGGGGTAGCCGCAGGTTTGGCTGAGAACGAGGTCTGGATCACGCCAAAACGCCGAACCCAAGCCCCCTTTGCTCAGCTTGGTAGGGGCGTGAATGCCTTCGGCCCTCAGCGCTTCGGCGATACGGCACCAAAACTGCTCCGTCGCCCCTTGGACTTCGGGGTGGTTGTACATCGCGAGGCTGGCCCGCTCACTCAATCGCACGCTCCCGTGGCAGGGTCTCTTTCGACGCGCCCCAGTTTGGATGCGGTACCGGATCTTTCATCGCAAAAAGATAGCGCGCAAAGACGTCGCGGTAGGACGCATAGGCATAGCCACCATTGCAGCGCAGGAAGTGTGCCCGCCGTCGCTCAAAAACCTGCGGAAGCTTGTGCCACACGACGGACGGATGACGGTGGTGGACCGCGTGATAGTTGTTGTTGAGAAACAGCAGCGCCAATAAACCACGATCTTCGATAATGACCGACCGCGCCGCCACCCGATCGTGCGCTTGATGCTCCAAAAAGGTGCGTATTTTGAGGATTGCCATGCCTCCGTAAGCGGCTGCGAAATAGGCCCAGAGCGGTAGGTCGGTGCCCGCCCAAACCCAGTAGAGCACAGGCACGACCCCTAGCACATGGGTGAAGTAAGACCAAATAACACGCGTATTCCCCCGCAGGATCAATTTAAGATCGTCAAGATAGAACGCGGAAAGAGAGATCACCGGTCCGATGGTCATGCGACCCAAAAGCGTGTTGTTAATCCGTGCGATCGACTGCAGCCACCTGGGCCATTTCATCCAAATCTCAGGGTCGAGGTAGTTTGTCTCTGGATCGTCATATGGATCGGTCAGGTTGGCATCATGGTGATGCGCCAAATGCGTGTCCTTGAACCTCAGGTATGGAATGAAAAAGCTAAAGGCTGGAAAGACCAGCGCATAGTTGAGTTTCTGATTTGCTAAGGGGTGCCCATGAAGCACTTCATGCTGCAACGACGAGTAAAGCGCGATGATGAGCGCCAGACCGATGATCACACCCCAGAGCGGCAGCAGCGTTGCGGCCAGCGGCAGCGCCAAGAAGACGAAATAGACCAACAACAACAATAAGACTGTGGGCATTTCCGCGCGGTAACTCATATGCTGTCCAATAAAATTCTCTCGCCGCTACGGTGAGAGAAGCATGGGATCCAGACAATCTGGTGAGTGGCCAACAATTCATGCGAATTTGCCTATTCATATATTAAATCGTGTACTTTTAGTATATTTAGTGTGAAAATACGTAATGTGCGCAGATTCCACACGCTACCCTAGCATCTTTGCCAACGCGTCCGGCACAGCATCTGGCGTGACGGTGGCGCGGCGCACCAGGCTGTCGAACCTTTGGATAAAGAACCGCACCTGTTCCGGCCCCGTGACCGAGAGGTAGGCATCGCCGACGTAGACAGACGCCCGCATGCGCCCAAACACCGTGAAAGGCACGGAAAAGTCCTGTTTGCCGTCGAAAAGATGCAGCCGCAACGCAGGATAGTAACGCCTGCACAACTGCGCGATGTGGGCAATCTGGTCGGTGACGTCCGAGACATGGGCATCCCGCCAAGGTCCCTTGCGCGCCGCCATCACTTCCAGGGTCTGAAGCGGCATCGCAATCTCCAAATCGTTCTCTTCAAGGTCAAAACCGGTCAGCACCTTTTCCTGCCCCTCGACCCCCGCCGCTTCACGCGACACGCTCAGCATATCTGGCAAAACAGCAGGGACATAGCGCAGCTTCTGACCCGCCGCTTCAGCCCGCCATTTGGCCAGCGGGGAGCGGGTTTCATCGTCTGGCACCGTCAACAATTCACTGCTTTGCGTCACTTCTGGGCGACCCTCTCGCGCATTATCAAGGGCCAGCAACCAATCAACAGAGACACCCGTGGCCTCTGAGATCCGGCGCAGCGTTTCAGCCCGCGGCAGACGCCCGTGCTTGGGGTCTCGCAGCTGGCTCAATGCGGACCTGTCCAAATGTGCTTTCTTCAGGAAAGTCGGTAGATCGTCCTGCAACTCGCGCAAAAGCACGTTAAACCGCTCGCGAAAGGCCACGCTGAGATCTCTTTTATCCATATAGGCCTCATTTGCTGTATTTACACACACTCGTAGCATGTATGCGCATACTCATCCATTCTTACAAAGCACTTAGCACTTCGCCAGCGGAGGATCCGGCAACGCGCTTGTGCGGCGAAAGCAGCAGCGCTTGAACGCGGCGAAGGGTTGACGCAATGTAGCGAGAAACGATTGAAGGTATTTTCTTTTGGCTCATTCATCCAAGCGCCCTTTGACATTGCGGGATGTCTCTGACGCCTGCGGCGTTTCTGAAATGACGGTGAGCCGGGTCTTGCGAAATCGTGGCGACGTCTCTGAGGCGACCCGCGACAGGGTGCTCGCAGCGGCCAAATCACTCGGTTATGTGCCCAATCAGATCGCCGGATCGCTGGCGTCTCAACGTGTGAACCTCGTCGCGGTGATCATCCCATCGCTCGGCAACATGGTCTTTCCCGAAGTGCTCAACGGAGTGAACCAAGTGCTTGAGGACACACCGCTGCAACCTGTCGTTGGCGTCACCGATTACCTGCCCGAAAAAGAAGAGCGCGTGCTCTACGAGATGCTCTCGTGGCGGCCCTCAGGTGTCATAATCGCCGGATTAGAGCATTCGGATGCCACCCGGGCGATGCTGAAGAATGCAGGCATTCCCGTGGTCGAGATCATGGATGCCGACGGCAAACCTGTCGACGCGATGGTTGGCATCTCGCATCGGCGCGCTGGCCTGGAGATGGCCAAAGCGATCCTGAAGGAAGGTTATGAGCACATCGGGTTCATGGGCACCAAAATGCCGCTCGACCACCGGGCCCGCAAACGTTTTGAGGGCTTCACCGAAGGGCTGGCCAAAGCAGGCATTGAGATTGAGGATCGCGCGTTCTACTCCGGCGGCTCCGCGCTCGCCAAGGGCCGGGAGATGACGCAAGAGATGCTGGAACGCTCGCCCGAACTCGATTTTCTCTACTACTCGAACGATATGATCGGCGCGGGTGGACTGCTGTATCTGCTTGATCAAGGTGTTGATATCCCAGGCAAGATCGGACTTGCTGGGTTCAATGGCGTGGAGCTTTTGCAAGGGTTGCCCCGCCAGCTTGCGACGATGGATGCCTGCCGGTTGGAAATCGGCCAGGCGGCGGCACGGATTGTGCTCAACCGCTCAGCCGAGGAACCTGACCCCGAGGCTGAGACCCAGGTGGTTTTGACACCAAAGCTCTCGTTTGGCGATACGCTGCGGCGCCGCCGCCGCTGATGCTTCGGATCAGCAACGCCGAAGCGCGCCGGATCTTTTTGGATCGCCACCGGCTGGCTGAGACCCCGCAAGGACCCGCGACAGGCGCAGACCTTTTCGACCTGATCCACTCCCTCGGATTTGTGCAGTTAGACAGCATCAATACCGTCGCGCGGGCGCATGATTTGATCCTCTACGCGCGTCGGCCCCGCTATCGGCCAAAAGACCTCAAGCGGCTGTATGAAAGAGATCGAGCGCTGTTTGAGCATTGGACCCATGACGCCGCGGTCATTCCAATGACATTTTACCCTTGGTGGGCGCTGCGGCGCAGGCGGGATGCGGAGAAATTGCGCCAAAGCTGGCGCGCCAACCGCCGCGGCGCATTTGAGGCGCAGTTTCAAAAGGTACTCGACCAGATCCGCAGCGAAGGCCCCTGCTGTGCGGCCGATGTTGGCAAAGGAGAGAAGCGCGGCTCCGGCGGCTGGTGGGATTGGCACCCGTCCAAAACTGCGCTGGAATACCTTTGGCGCAGCGGTGCTCTTTGCGTGGTAGGCCGCGAAGGGTTTCAAAAGCGCTATGACCTCACAGAGCGGGTGCTGGAGCGGTCTTTATGCGACGCCGCGCAGATGCCCGATGCGGAGGCAACCATCGATTGGTGCTGCCGCCAGGCCTTGGACCGGCTGGGGTTCGCGACCCATGGTGAGCTTGCGGCGTTTTGGGCGCATATCACGCCGGCAGAGGCACAGGCCTGGTGTGCCACACAATTGGCAGAAGGAAACCTGATTGCCGTGGAGATTGAGAGCGCTGATGGCAGCGTAAAACAGGCCCTAGCTCGGCCAGAGATCGAAGCGGACCCCGCGCGCCAGCAACAGGTCACGGCGCGGTTGCGCATCTTGAGCCCCTTTGACCCCGCGCTCAGAGACCGCAACCGCGCCGCGCGACTTTTCGGTTTTGACTACCGCATTGAGGTCTTTGTGCCGGGTCCCAAACGCAAGTTTGGCTACTATGTCTTTCCCATTCTGGAGGGCGCGCAGATCGTGGGCAGAGTGGATATGAAAGCCTTTCGCGATCAGAACATCCTGCGCGTTCGCGCCCTTTGGCCGGAGGGACGTACCCGTTGGGGCAGGGGGCGCATCGCGGCTTTTGAGGCAGACGTAATGCGGATCACGCGACTGGCCGGTGTCGACGCGGTAGAATACGCGCCCGACTGGCTGCGCGCGTCAGCGCAAGAGCATCTCCGCCAGATCAGCTGAAGCCCGGCGCAACCGCTCCAAATGACCCTTCAACCCCTCCAGGCTGGTCCTTTGCACCGGCGCATGCACCGAGAGCGTGGACATCAGCCGCCCCAAATCATCCCGGATGGGCACCGCGATGGCGACCATACCGTCCATGAACTCCTCATCGTCGGTGGAATAATCATCCTCCCTGATCCGCTCCACCTCCGCGATGATCTTTGCGGGATTGGTCAGCGTTGCGGCGGTATGCGCATCCAAATGGGCGGAGGCCAGGTACTTGGAGAGATGGCGCGGCGGCAGCGTGGAGAGATACATCTTGCCGCTGGCGGTACAGTGAAACGGAACGGTTGTGCCAATGGGCAGTTGGATGCGCAGCGGCCACTTCGTCTCCACCCGGTCAATGTAGACCATCCCTTCGCGGTCGGGTGTGGCCAGATTGCAGGTCTCGCTCACATCCTCGGTGAGGGCATTGAGGATCGAAAGGCGCACCGTGCGCAGGCGCGTGGAGGAGAGCACATTTGCGCTGAGTTTGCGCAGTCTTTGCCCCGCCGAATATGACCGACCGTCTACATCGCGCTGCAAGAAGCCTTCTTCTTCCAGACGGTGGAAAAGCCGGTGCACCGTGGGTTTGGGCAGGCCCAACACGTCGTTGGCAGCCGTCGGCGTCACCGGCACCCCGACGCGGGCAATTTCTTCAACCAGCAAAAGCAACCGCAGATTGGTTGGTATGGTTTTGTCGGTGTTACTCGCGTCGGGCATCTCAAGTCTCATCTCGGTGCTGGTGAGCGCTATCCGCCCCCGCCGGAGAGTAGCTCAAACACGCCACCGCCCGGAAGCAGGGTTTTTGAAAGTGAGGGGGTCAGCGCCACCAAAAACCACACAAAGATGAGCGAGACGAGGTAGAGTGTCGCATATCTAAGCAGTCTGAAGTAGGGCACCCCCGTTACCCCAGAGGCCACGTATAGGTTGAGCCCGTAAGGCGGTGTGATGAACCCGATAGAAGCGCCGACCAGGAAGATGACCGCAAAGTGGATCGGATCGATCCCCACTGAGGCCGCAATTGGGGCGAGGATCGGTGCCAGAATGATCGTCACCGGCAGCGATTCCAGGATCATGCCGGTCACAAAAACGATCGCCATCGAGGTAAAGAGCACCGCATAGTAACCGCCCATGCTGGTGACAAAGTCGCCGATGGTTTCCTTGGCCCCGAGCGAAGACAGCACCTGCTGCATCGCCACGGAGACGGCGATGAGCGGCACCAGGATGCCGGTGATCTGGGCTGACCGAGAGACCACAGAGGGCAACCGCGGGATTGTGAAGCCTTCCACAACGATCATGGAGAGGATGCCCTTTTGCTCGACCGGCACGTCAGCCGACTGGCCCATGATCTTGTTAAGTGGAAAGCTGATCAGCCCCACGATCACGCAAAATCCCACCGTCACCCCCGCCGCTTCTGTGGGCGAGAACTTGCCCGTGTAGATGCCCCAAAGCACCAGGCCGATGGCAAAAAAGCCAAGCCAGGCCCCGACGGCCGTTTTGATCACCCGCCAGGGGCTCAGCCCGATCAGGATGCCCCAGCCGTTCGCGGTGCAGATGATGAAGGCGGCCGTCATCATGCCCAGCACCATGAGGCTGCCCGGCACGATGCCCGCAATGAAAAGCTCAGAGATCGGCAGGTTCATCAAGAACCCGTACACGATGAAAATGATCGACGGCGGGATGATGATCCCCACCGTGCCGCCGGCCGCCGCCGTGGCCGCGGAGAAGCGTTCGTCATAGTTCCCTTTCACCATTTCGGGGTGTAGCATCGAGCCGATGGTCGCGGTGGTCGCAGAGTTCGAGCCAGAGATCGCCGCAAAAAGCCCGCAGGCCGCGATGGAGGCCATGGAGAGGCCACCGCGCAGCCACCCGAGGCACGAATAGGCAAAGTCAGAGAGCCGTCGCGCGATCCCAGACTGGTTGATCAGATCCCCCGTCAGAATGAAGAGCGGCATCGCCAGCAGCGCAAAGCCCTTGTTGAAAACGTTCAAAAGCTCGTTGCCGGTGTTGTCTACTGGCAGGCCAATGACAAAGCTACAGCCGATGACCCAGTAGAAGATCACCAGCAGCACGGGCGTGCCGAGCATGAAGAAAATCGTGACCCCGATGGAGATCAACGTGACCCAGGTGCCATCCGTCATCACACATCCCCCCCGATGACCGCTTGTTTGATGATCGGTTGTCCCCCGCGGTAGTTCTGCCAATCTGCGAGCCAATTGCCGACCACGCGCCCTGACATCAGCGTAAAGGCTATCGGCACGGTGATGTAGAACCACCATTTCATCGTGTCATCGATCCCTTCGACAAGCTGGAAGTTATCCGCCGAATAGGCCGTAAACCGCATCGTTGTGGTGATGGCGATCCAACAAAAACCAAACCAGAGCGCGGCATCCATGGTGAGTGCCGCCATCTGACCTGTCGGGCTCATCTTGGATCTGAACTCACTAAAACTGAGATGCGTGCGCAATTTCACGTTATAAGAACAGGCAAACCAGGCCATGATCATAAAAAGGAAGGGCGGTACGGTCGTCGAGCCCGCCCATTGCCGGGAAAAGACGAAGCGATCCACGACGCCCCAAAAAATGATCACTGCGATCATCAGGTAGGTGACAACGGCGATCCCCCGCTCCAGGTGCTCATCCATAAACGGAAGGAGCCGGTAAAAGTTATACGCCAGGATCCCACCAAAAAGCGTGATGAAAAAGCTGACGATCCACATGCCATCCGTGTAGAAAGCATCGCGCATCTGCCAGGCGCTGCCAGAAAAAAGTGCGGGTATCACTGCGCCCGCTTCGGCCCATATCGACATCAAGGTCTCCCCCCTGTTGGATGACTGGCCCGCGCGCGCCTCCCCGACATGCAGGCACCAAAGGGTCGGCCTTTCCTCGAAAGCCGACCCTTGATCTTAGCTGTGTGTTAAGGTCTTACGCTTTCCACCAGCGACGAGGCTCGACGTTTTCCGCCAGAGTGTGCGGGTTCTGACGCACAGTGTCGTAGATCTCCTGGTAGGTATCCAGACCACCAGACCATCCGTTCAGACGCTCACGCCAGCTTTCCCAAAGCTGCGGCTGGAACTCGGGAGAGCACATTTCCTCGGCCATCTTGATCTGATCCGGAGCCAAATCCGCCACACGGACGTTGTTTTCGGCAAAGATTGTGCCAGGTGCCTGCGGGTTGGAGGCACCGACGGTGTTGACCAGCGCCGCCTCGTTCGCAGCCTGCACATGCACCTGAGCCAGATAGGCCGATTCCATCACAGCGTCTTGCAATTCACCACCAAGGCTGTCGAAGGCAGACGCGGACATCGCTGTATGCTCGGTTCCGCAGAAGAACTTCAGGTCCACCGACTGTGAAACGACCGGTGACATGTTCGCATAGGCCACAGCAGAAGCCCATGTCTCCGCCCCGTCGATCAGACCTTGCTTCAGACCATCCAGCGTTTCTTCCCACGCCACAGGCACTGGATTGAGGTTAAGCGCGTTCATCGCGATGCGGCCCAATTGCGTACCGGTTACGCGGTTCTTGGTGCCGAACATCTCTTCAAGCGTGGTGATCGTCGGCGCGTCCTTCCACTTCAGACCCATTTGGATCCCGCGAAGTTCGCAATGCGTGAAAAGGAATTTCAGCCCGTGACGACGCTCATAAGGTTCGCGCAGCAGCTTTTGCGACTCAGGTGAGTACATAAAGTAATACTGATCTGCGCGGCTGCGGAACATGTAGGCGTAGTCGAGGACATTGAGGTAGGGCGCGCCACCGGCAGAGTTCTGAGTGGAGGCCGCATAAATCTCAACGATGCCCTGCTGGGTCTTCTCAACGCAGGATGTCTGACCGCAGATCTGGTTGTCTCCGATGAATTCAATGCGGATCTCGCCATCTGTGCGGCTTTCCAGGTCGCGCGCGAATTCAAGACAACCGGCGCGCTCGATCAGCAAGTTGCGTGTGTTGAAGCCAGCAGCCCCAAACTTGAAGGTGAACTTCGGTTCTTTGGCAAACCGCTTCTCGTACTCAGACTCCGCCGCCTGCGCCAAGTTTGCGAGGGTCATCGCCCCGCCGAAACTGCCCGCTGCGAGCAGCGTGGACGACATGCCGTACTGACCTGCCAGCTTGAACAGATCGCGGCGCGAAATGCCTTTGAGTTTGTCTTGAATCTTCATTGGTTCCTCCCGATTGAAGCACGTTTCTCATTATTGAGACTTATAGTTTCAAAAAAGACTAGCGTGGATTCGTGCATCTGTATAGAATTTTTTGCGCTGGGGAGGATTCTTCTATGGAAGCAGATTTTGTCGTAGTCGGTGCCGGTTCTGCAGGCTGCGTCCTTGCGAATAGACTCAGCGCAGATCCCAAAAACAAGGTCATTCTGCTCGAAGCGGGGGGCCGTGACATCAATCCATGGATCCATATTCCAGTTGGGTATTTCAAAACCATCCATAACCCGCGCGTCGATTGGTGCTATAAAACTGAGCCTGATGAAGGACTTAACGGGCGATCAATCGAGTGGCCCCGGGGGAAAGTGCTGGGCGGATCCTCGTCGCTCAACGGACTTCTGTACGTACGGGGCCAATCGCAAGATTACGACCGATGGCGGCAGATGGGCAACGTTGGCTGGGGCTGGGACGATGTGTTACCGCTCTTCAAGCGGGCTGAGAACAACGAACGCGGTGCCGACGCCTACCACGGTGACCAAGGCCCCCTGTCGGTCAGCAACATGCGCATTCAGCGCCCGATCACGGATGCTTGGGTCGCAGCGGCGCAGGCGGCAGGCTACAAATTTAACTCCGACTACAATGGGGCAGATCAAGAGGGCGTTGGCTTTTTCCAACTCACATCGCGCAAAGGGTGGCGGTGCAGCGCGGCGGTGGCCTACCTGAACCCGGTCAAGCAACGGCCCAACCTCGAGATCATCACGCACGCCCAAGTCGACCGCGTTTTGCTCGACGGCAAGCGCGCCATTGGCGTGGCCTACACCGACCGCAGCGGCACCGTGCAGAGCGTGCATGCGCGCAAAGAGGTCATCCTTTCAGGGGGTGCGATCAACTCGCCACAACTTTTGATGCTCTCCGGTATTGGAGAGGCAAAACAGCTCTCCCAGCATGGCATCGCTGTCGCGCAAGATCTGCCGGGCGTGGGCAAGAATATGCAAGACCACCTGCAGGCGCGGCTCGTGTATAAGTGCAAGGAGCCCACACTGAATGACGAGGTCAGCAGTTGGCTGGGGCAGTTGCGCATTGGGCTCAAATTCGTGCTCTTCCGCTCTGGGCCGATGACGATGGCCGCCAGCCTTGCCACGGGTTTTCTCAAAACCCGGCCGGAATTGGAGACGCCGGACATCCAATTTCACGTGCAGCCGCTTTCAGCGGAGAACCCCGGCAAAGGGGCCGATAAATTCTCGGCCTTCACGATGTCGGTTTGCCAGCTTCGGCCAGAGAGCAAAGGCGAAATCCGCTTGGCGAGCAACCGGCCGCGCGCCTATCCGAAAATCATTCCGAATTATCTCTCAACGAAGACGGACTGCGATACGATTGTTGAAGGCGTGAACATCGCACGTCGGATCGCGCGGCACGCACCGCTGACATCCAAGATATCCGAAGAGTTCCGCCCGCACGCCAGTCTTGATATCGAAGACTATGACGCGACGCTGAATTGGGCGCGCAGCAACTCTGCCTCGATTTACCATCCGACCGGCACCTGCAAGATGGGTCAGGACAAATCCGCGGTTGTTGATGCACGCTTGCGGGTGCATGGCATTGAGGGGCTCCGCGTAGCGGACTGTTCGATTATGCCCGAAATCGTCTCGGGCAACACCAATGCCCCCGCGATCATGATTGGCGAGAAGGCCAGCGATCTGATCTTGGAGGACGCGCGGGGCTAAACCAGCGCGTCCCAGAGGATCACCACAAAAGCGCCCAAGACCGCGCCAGCAAACCCCGCCGCGACGTACCAACGCTTGCGCGGACGTCGGTCCGTTTGGGGCGGATTTGCCTGCGCCATCAGCGCATCTTCCACCAGCACCGGCAGCCGAGGACCAAAGCGCGCTAAAACCTTCACAGTATTGGCAAGATCTGTGAGCGCCGCGCGCGGCCCGATGGATTGCCGAATGTAGCTTGTGACCACGGGGCTTGCGACTTCCCAGATATTGATGCGCGGATTGAGCGAGCGCGCAACACCCTCGACCACCACCATGGTGCGCTGGAGCAGGATCAACTCGGTGCGCGTTTCCATGCCAAAACGTTCTGTGACCTCAAAGAGATAGGCCAACAGTCGCGCCATCGAAATGCGGCTGGCATCCATGCCAAAGATCGGCTCACCCACCGCGCGCAGGGCGCGGGCAAACTCATCCACGTCCTTATCGGCGGGCACGTATCCCGCCTCAAAATGGACCTTGGCCACACGTTTGTAGTCGCGGCGGATAAAGCCATAGAGGATCTCAGCGTAGACCCGGCGCGTGTATTCATCAATGTAGCCCATGATGCCAAAGTCATAGGCAATGATATCGCCGTTTGGCGCGACCTTCATATTGCCCTGGTGCATGTCGGCGTGAAAGTACCCGTCGCGCAGCGCATGGCTCAGGAAAAGTTGCAGCACTCGGTTGCCCAGATCGACACGGTCATGGCCGGCGGCATCAAGCGCATCATTGTCGCCCATCGGCACACCATCAGCCCATCCCAGGGTCATGACCCGCTTGGCGGAGTAGTCCCATTTGATCTGCGGCAGCGTAAAGCCTGTGTCTTTCGCTGTATTGGCCGCGAACTCGGAGGCAGCAGCACTTTCCAAACGCAGATCGAGCTCTCCGCGCACCACGCCATCGAAATGCTCAATCACGTCCATCGGCCGCAGCCGCCGCGCCCCGGGCGAGAAAAGCTCAACCATATTGGCCGCGAGATAAAAGGCGTCCACGTCTTTACGAAAAGCGCGCTCAACACCGGGGCGCAGTACCTTCACAGCGACATCTTCACCGGTCTCAAAAAGCTTGGCTCTGTGCACTTGGGCGATGGATGCGGCAGCCACCGGCGCGCTGAACTCAGAGAACATCAAATCAACCGGACGGCCCAGCTCCTTTTCCACCGCCGCCTTCGCCTCTTCAACGGAAAAGGGAGGCAACTTGTCTTGCAAAACACGCAGTTGCACGGCCAACTCATCGCCCACAACGTCCGGTCGCGTCGAGAGGATTTGGCCAAACTTGATGTAGGCCGGGCCCAAGGCGGTGAGGGCGCGGGTGGCGGGTGGCATGCTGGGATCACCGGGATAACCCAGATATTTGAAAGGCAGCCCCAAAGCGCGTGCCACAAAGCGCAAAGGCGGCGTCGCTTCAAAAGCGTCGAGCACGATGTTCATGGCCCCCGCCCGCTCCAGCGTTGCGCCAGTCCGGATCAGCCGCCATATGTTGTGAAAGCCGCGCAAGCCTTAGATCTTCCAACCCGAATGCAGCGCCGCGATCCCCATGCTTAGGTTGCGATACTTTGCCTGCTCAAATCCCGCGGCCCGCACCATCCTGATGAAACTCTCTTGATCTGGAAACTTACGGATCGATTCCACAAGGTATTGATAGCTCTCTCGATCATTCGCGATGACCTGCCCCATCCGGGGGATCACGTTGAAGCTGTAAAGATCGTAGGCCTTCTGCAGCATCGCGTTCGGCATCTGGCTGAACTCCAAAACCATGAGCCGCCCGCCTGGTTTGAGGACGCGGAAGGCCTCCGCCAGCGCGTCTTCCGGGCGGGTCACATTCCGAATGCCAAAGCTGATGGTATACACATCGAAAGTCGCATCCTCGAAGGGCAGCGCCATCGCATCGCCTACCACCCATTCAAGGTTATGCCCAAGGGCGGCCGCCTCAGCCCTTTTACGGCCTTCCGCCAGCATATCTTCTGTAAGGTCGCAGACGGTCACATGGGCCTCACCTGCGCGCTCAAGGAATTTGAAGGCCACATCGCCGGTTCCGCCCGCAACGTCGAGCAAGCGCTGGCCCGCACGCGGGGCGAGCCAGTCCATCATCGCCTCTTTCCAGATCCGATGAATGCCCCCGCTCATCACGTCGTTCATGATGTCATAGCGGTTGGCCACGCCGGAGAAGAGGTCCCGCACCATGCCCGCCTTTTCGTCTTCGGGCACGGTTTGCGCACCAAAATGCGTGGTCTTCTCTGTACTCATGACACCTTCCCGCCACTCTGCTGCCAATGTGGGGTTAAAGTCAGACACGCCAAGAGACAAATCCTCATTGTGACGCAGGAAGATTGCGATGTCGGAGAACCGCGTTTGACCCGGAGCACCGCGAGGCAGATGCCTGTTGAAACCGCGGCAATTCGCAGGTGCAAAAACACCTTGTGAGCAATTCTGCATATCATACAGTCCGCGGCATACGCGAGGCCAAGCACCAAGAGATCTGATGCCCGAACTGCCCGAAGTGGAAACCGTCATGCGGGGGCTGACCCCCGCGATGCAGGGCGCTGTCATCGCGCAAGCGGACGTAAACCGACCAGATCTGCGCTGGCCCTTCCCTGATCGGATGGCGGACCGGCTGAAGGGACAAAAGGTCGTGGGACTGCGGCGGCGATCAAAGTACATCCTGGCCGATCTGAGCTCTGGAGAATCGCTGCTGATCCACCTTGGCATGTCTGGCCGCATGTTGGTCTCTGGCGATCTGCTTGGGCAGTTTACGCACGATCATCCAGCGGCAGAGAAACACGATCACGTGGTCTTTCACATGGACAATGGGGCCCGCATCACCTTCAACGACCCGCGCCGGTTTGGCGCGATGGACCTGTTGGAAACCGCGACAGGCGACGCGCACAAGCTGCTCGCCCAATTGGGGCCAGAACCGCTCGGCAATGACTTTCACGAAGCGCATCTGATCGCCGCGTTCAGAGGCCGCAACACCCCGGTCAAAGCTGCGCTCTTGGATCAGCGCACTATCGCAGGCCTGGGAAATATCTACGTCTGTGAGGCACTTTACCGGGCGGGGATCCATCCTGCACGCAAGGCCGGGCGGATCGCAAAACCCCGTGTCGCGGCCCTTGTGCCGATCATCCGGCAGGTCCTGCAAGACGCCATTACCGCAGGCGGGTCCTCTCTGCGAGACTTCCGGCAAGCCGACGGTGAGCTGGGATATTTTCAGCACACGTTCGACGTCTACGGGCGTGAGGGGGATCGCTGCCGCAATCCTGCATGCACTCAGCACATCCGGCGGATTGTCCAGTCAGGACGGTCGTCCTTCTACTGCCATCAATGTCAAAGATAGCTTGAACCACACTTTTTGCGTGATAAGCACGGGCCTTGTGCGCAACAAATGAGAGCATCACCTGATGGCTTATGAAACGATCACATTGGACCTCGAAGACCACGTCGCCCTTATCACCCTCAACCGGCCCGACGCGCTCAACGCGCTGAATGATGAGTTGATGCGGGAGTTGGCCGACTGTCTCACGTCCTGCCAAGGCAATGACAAGGTGCGCTGCATTGTGATCACCGGCTCGGAAAAAGCCTTTGCCGCCGGTGCCGACATCGCGATGATGAAAGACAAGAGTTTTGTTGACGTCTTCGCGGGCGATCTCTTTACCCCCGAGACGGACCAGATCATGCGCGTGCGCAAACCGATCATTGCGGCGGTCTCCGGCTATGCTTTGGGGGGCGGATGCGAATTGGCGATGATGTGCGATTTTATCATCTGCTCGGAGACGGCCAAGTTCGGCCAGCCTGAGATCAACTTGGGCGTTGTTGCAGGTATTGGCGGTACGCAGCGGCTCACGCGGCTTGTGGGCAAGTCGAAGGCGATGGATATGAACCTCACCGGCCGCTTCATGGATGCCGACGAGGCGGAGCGCGCTGGTCTCGTCAGCCGCGTGGTGCCGGTGAAGAAACTGATGGAAGAAGCTCTCAGCGCGGCGACCAGGATATCGGAGAAATCGATGATATCAGTGATGGTCGTCAAAGAAGCAGTGAATCGCGCTTACGAAGTCCCCCTGCGCGAAGGCTTGCTCTTTGAACGCCGGGTGTTCCATTCGCTTTTTGCCACCGACGACCAGACGGAGGGCATGAGTGCCTTCCTTGATAAGCGCGAGGCGCAATTTCGCGACAAGTAGCATTTGACATCAGTTCGCGCAGGCGTGTCTCCTGACGTTCGCCAGATTGATCTTTCGGGGGATACAAAACAATGTCAACGCTGTCACAACTCTTCATGGGGGCCGTCATCTTAGTCCACTGCTATGCGGCTTGGGTTGAAATGGCACAATGGAAAGAGCGCGGACCGGGGCTCTTCAAAAGCCTGCCTACGGACCTTTTTCCCAGAACGGAAAGCCTGGCGTTCAACCAAGGTGTCTACAACCTTTTTCTCGTCGTCGGGCTTTTGCTTGCCTTGGTGCGGCAGGATGAGACCTGGGCGACGGTCTTTCTGCTCTTCGTCATTGTCGCGGGCGTGGCGGTCGCCCGCACGATTGAGATGCGCCCCGGTCTGATCCAAGCTGTGCCAGCCCTGATCGCTTTGGTCTCGCTCTACTTGGGCTAGCGCGCAGAGCCGGGGACTTTACAACCGGTCTGCATCCGGGCTATCGCCGCCGCAGACATGCGCGTGCAGCCCGCTTTGGCTAGAATCACCTTCCCGATGGGAAACCCGTTCACTGGCAGGGTCCGGTTGAACGCGCCGACAATTGAACAAGACGAAAGGTGATCCGCATGGCAAACACGCCACAGTCCAAGAAGCGCGCGCGTCAAAATGAAAAGCGCTTGCAAATCAACAAGGCGCGCCGCTCACGCATCCGCACCTACCTGCGCAAAGTCGAAGAGGCCATTGCATCGGGGTCCAAGGAAGATGCGCAGACGGCGTTAAAAGCAGCACAACCAGAGCTGATGAGAGGCGTCTCCAAAGGGGTGTTTCATAAAAACACCGCTGCTAGAAAAATGTCGCGACTCTCTTCCCGCGTGAAGGGGCTTGGATAAGCCCAGAGGGCTACATCACAAGCGTCCTCTAATCGCTTGATTACTAAGGCGTCGCTCTGCGACGCCTTATTTTATTGGGTTTGCGGGCCTTAAAACCGCGCAGCAGATTCTTTCCGCCGATGCGTTTGTCAAGGTAGAAGATCTGTTGATGAGGGGGTGTTTCAATTGCTAACAAAGCATTGCGATTCACTTCGCTTGGGGGGACAGGCCTCGAAACAGACGGACTTGTACGGTGCGTCTGAGGGGTTAGGGACCTTTGCTTGGCGGTCAGCCGAGTCAGAGTAACCGCAATGTGTGCCAGCACTATTGCCCTGTCAAAATTAAGTGCGCAGACGGCCAGGTCTGTATCCACGGCGTTTTGCCGACCCGCGGATCAGAAGGTCAATCTGACATTGCCGAAAGGCGCGATCGGTCGTTGGGACCGTGCCGGTCGCACTGTGCCTAGAGGCAGCCACGAAATGCCGGAGGCGTCCGGCCATACTGGACTGGGGAATGAAAACAAGATGACACATGACGACTGGGGCAATATAAGGCAGCGCCTGCTCAAAACTGTGGGACAGAACAACTACACCACATGGATCGAGCCTTTGGTAGCTGGAGAGGTGCAAGCCGGCATCGCAACGCTACACGTGCCAACGAATTTCTTTGGCAACTATGTGAGCCAAAACTTCGCGGACCTGATCTTGCACGAAATCAATGCGGAGGGGATCGCAGCCTCCCGCCTGGATTTTGCACTGGGTCCGCAAATCAACTCGGCGCCGAAATCGCTGCGCCGCGAAACGCCGTCCGACGCCAAAACGCAAGAGGTCCCGCAAAGCACCCCCGTCGACGTCACCGCGATGGCACCTCTCGACCCAAGGTTCAGCTTTGACAATTTCGTCGTTGGAAAGCCCAACGAGTTGGCGCATGCCGCATCGCGGCGCGTGGCGGAGGGTGGCGCGGTCACGTTTAACCCTCTCTTCCTCTACGGTGGCGTCGGCCTGGGCAAAACGCACCTCATGCACGCGATCGCCCGTGAGCTGCGCCTGCGCAAGCCTGAGATGACAGTGCTCTACCTTTCTGCGGAGCAATTCATGTACCGTTTTGTACAGGCGCTGCGCGACCGGAAGATGATGGACTTCAAAGAGCTCTTTCGCTCGGTCGATGTGCTGATGGTCGATGATGTCCAGTTCATCGCTGGCAAGGACAGCACACAGGAGGAATTCTTTCACACCTTCAACGCGCTCGTTGATCAGCACAAGCAGATCATCATCTCCGCGGACCGCGCGCCAACGGACATCAAAGATCTCGAAGAGCGCGTGAAGTCACGTCTGCAATGCGGGCTGGTGGTTGACCTGCACCCAACCGACTATGAACTGCGCTTAGGCATCCTGCAAAACAAGGTTGAAGTGCAAAAGAACACCTACCCCGGCCTTGAGATCGAAGACGGCGTGCTGGAGTTTCTGGCCCATCGCATCTCTTCGAACGTGCGGGTGCTGGAAGGCGCTCTGACCCGGCTCTTTGCTTTTGCATCGCTTGTCGGTCGCACCATCGACATGGACCTGACCCAAGACTGCTTGGCCGATGTCATCCGCTCGAACGAGCGCAAGGTCTCCGTCGAGGAAATCCAGCGCAAAGTATCGGAGCATTACAACATCCGTCTGAGCGACATGATCGGGCCAAAGCGGCTGCGCAGCTATGCCCGCCCGCGCCAGGTCGCCATGTATCTGTGCAAGCATCTTACCACGCGGTCGCTGCCAGAGATCGGGCGGCGGTTCGGTGGGAGGGACCACACCACGGTCATGCACGGCGTGCGGCGGATCGAAGAGCTCAAGCAGTCTGATGGCCAGATTGCCGAGGATCTTGAGCTGCTCGGTCGCGCGTTGAAATCCTGACACAGGTCGCGCACCAAATTTCGCTTTTATCGGGGGGCCTTGCGGCCCCTCTTGCATTCATGAGCCCAAAGTCTCAAAACTCTTGTCTACACGGGTGAGCCGCGTACTCTGCCGGTCCCGGCGAACAAGGTGAGTTGGCAAATGAAATTCAGCATTGAACGCGCGGCGCTTCTCAAGGCGGTGAGCCAAGCCCAGTCCGTTGTCGAAAGGCGCAACACCATTCCAATTCTCGCCAACGTGCTTGTCGAAGCGGAGCGCAGCGATGTATCGTTTCGCGCCACCGATCTTGACATTGAGGTGGTGGACCGCGCTCCTGCCCAGATCGAGCGTGCCGGGGCCACGACAGTCTCTGCGACGCTGCTCCACGAGATCGTGCGCAAACTCCCCGATGGGGCGCTGGTGAGCATTACTGCGGATACCGCAGCGGGGCGGATGACGGTAGAAGCGGGGCGCTCAAATTTCTCATTGGCCACTCTGCCGCGCGAGGATTTTCCTGTGATGGCATCATCTGAGTACGCGACGAATTTTAGCGCGCCCGCTCCGATCCTGCGGCGGCTCTTTGATAAGGCAAAGTTCGCAATCTCAACTGAAGAGACGCGTTATTACCTGAACGGGGTCTATCTGCACGTGGCGGACATGGACGGGGGTCATGTGCTGCGTGGCGTGGCAACCGACGGCCACCGGCTCGCGCGTATTGATGCCGATCTGCCTGACGGGGCGGCGGACATGCCTGGCGTGATCGTGCCACGCAAAACGGTCGGCGAGCTGCGAAAGCTCTTGGATGATGACGAGATGCAGATCGCTGTCTCAGTGTCCGAGACAAAGATCCGCTTTGCCACGCCGCAGATCACCCTGACGTCAAAAGTGATCGATGGCACTTTCCCCGACTACACCCGCGTCATTCCGCAAGGCAATACGCGCAAGATGGAAGTCGATGCGGCCGATTTCGCGCAAGCGGTCGACCGCGTGGCAACGGTGAGCTCTGAACGTTCCCGCGCGGTGAAGCTACAATTAGACGAGGATCGGCTGGTGCTTTCGGTCAATGCGCCCGACAGCGGTGCCGCCGAAGAAGAGCTTGCCGTCGCCTATGCCGATGACAAGCTAGAGATCGGTTTTAACGCCAAGTACTTGCTTGAGATCGCCAGCCAAGTCGATCGGGAGAACGCGGTCTTTATGTTCAACTCCTCCGGCGATCCCACCTTGATGCGCGAAGGCAACGATATGTCGGCTGTTTATGTCGTTATGCCGATGCGGGTCTAGCAAGATCGGAGTGCGGATCGTCGCCCGATCGTTTTCTGCGTGAGAAAACGTGCCCGCCGATGTCGCGCCTCTTTCTCTCTCATCTCTCTCTGTCGCATTTCCGGTCGCATCAGCACTCCGTCCTGACCTGTGATGAGCGGCCCGTGGCCCTTTTCGGGCCGAATGGCGCAGGCAAAACCAACGTGCTTGAAGCGGTGTCGATCCTGTCCCCCGGGCGCGGGCTGCGCGGGGCAAGCGCCCAGGATATGACGCGACGGCCCGCCGCCCTGGGCTGGAAAATCACCAGCCTCATACACGCCGGCGCCTACCCGCAAGAAGTGACGCTGAAGTCTGAGAACGGGGCAGCGCGGCAGTTGCGACTGGATGACAAGGCGACGACCCAACTGGCGTTGGGAGAGATCGCACGCGTCCTTTGGCTCATTCCGGCGATGGACAGGCTCTGGATCGAGGGGGCGGAGGGGCGCCGCCGGTTCTTGGACCGCATGACTCTGAGCTTTCAGCCCACGCATGCCCGCCATGCGCTGACCTATGAAAAGGCCATGCGCGAACGCAACCGGTTGCTGAAAGATCAGGTGCAGGATCCCGCCTGGTACAGCGCATTGGAAGCGCAGATGGCCGAGGCCGGGACTGCGCTGCACGCCGGTCGCCTGGCGACCCTAGAGGCAATCGCAGCCGCGCAAAAAAACGCGCAGACGGCCTTTCCGGCGGCACGGCTCACGCTGGATGCTGATGTGCCGGCGGAGGCTGAGGATCTACGCCATGCTTTTGCTGACAACCGACGCCAAGATCTGATAGCAGGGCGCACGCTGATCGGGCCGCACCGCTCTGACCTTGCCGCCGTCTATCAAGAGAAAGATCTGCCTGCGCGCGATTGCTCCACCGGAGAGCAAAAGGCCCTCTTGGTCTCGCTGATCCTGTCGAATGCGCGGGCATTGGCCGCGCGGGAAACCCCTGCGCTGCTGCTGCTCGATGAAGTCGCCGCGCACCTAGATGCAGGGCGTCAGGCGGCGCTCTATGACGAGATTTGCGCGCTCGGCGCACAGGCCTGGATGACCGGCACCGGGCCAGACATGTTTGCGGCTTTCGGCCCCCGCGCGCAGCGCTTTGAAGTGACTGAAGAGGGGGGAGCGTCGCAGGTCAAACGCCTTGCGGACACCTCACCGCCTTAACACAAAATCTTGTGCCATTCGCGTGACAAGCCGCCGGAAAACCACTATAAATCGGGTGTCGCGAAAAGGTTTTTCCCATGTCCGAGCAAGAACAAACGCCACAGGAATATGGCGCGGATTCCATCAAGGTTCTCAAAGGCTTAGAGGCGGTTCGCAAACGCCCTGGCATGTACATTGGTGACACCGACGATGGCTCGGGTCTGCACCATATGGTGTATGAGGTTGTCGACAACGGCATTGACGAGGCATTGGCCGGCCATGCCGACGCGGTGAGCGTCACGTTACACGCGGATAACTCTGTTTCCGTGCGCGACAATGGGCGTGGGATCCCGGTGGGGCTGCACGAAGAGGAAGGCGTTTCCGCGGCTGAGGTCATCATGACCCAACTGCATGCGGGCGGTAAGTTTGACAGCAATTCCTACAAGGTCTCCGGCGGCCTGCACGGCGTCGGCGTCTCGGTGGTGAATGCGCTGTCGGATTGGCTCGAGCTGCGCATCTGGCGCGAGGGCAGGGAGCATGTCGCTCGGTTTGAGGGCGGATTTACCACCAAACATCTTGAGGTCGTCGGTCCAACGGAAGAGACCGGCACAGAGGTCCGCTTCATGGCGTCGACCGATACGTTTTCAAACATCCAATACTCATTTGAGACGCTGGAAAAGCGCTTGCGCGAGTTGGCCTTCCTGAACTCCGGCGTGCGCATCATCCTGACAGACGAGCGGCCCGTTGAGACACTGCGCACTGAGCTTTTCTACGAAGGCGGGGTGAAGGAGTTCGTCAAGTACCTCGACCGCAACAAAAGCCCGGTGATGGCTGAGCCGATTTTTGTA
>JBCCUC010000022.1:0-80995 GCA_039197515.1 Pseudomonadota bacterium
CACCTTCGCAGGATCGGAGCTCGAACATTCACCGATATGTTCCAAGCTCTCACGGAAATCTGCGATCTTTACACGACCCAGGAATGCTGGAACTACTTCAAGGCTGCCGTGTATGTCTCAGGTTAAAAGTCGGATGCTTTAAAACGCGCCGGCCAGCTTTAGTGTATGAGGCGGGGAATGGGATGCGACCAGCTATCGTCGATTTGCCATGCCCAACTGAGCAAGATTGAACACGGCAAAGAGAATTGACGCGACGCATACGATTGACGGCCCCGCGGGCGTGTCAAGAAGGTACGCGCTTTGCAGTCCAACCACGGCAGATATGCCGCCAATGACAGCTGAGATACAGGCCATGGTTTCAGGGGTTTGCGCAAGGCCCCGAGCCGCGGCCGCTGGTATGATCAACAGCGCCGCAATCAACAAAACGCCAACGACTTTGATCGCAACTGCCACGGTGATTGCCAGAGATACCGTTAGGATAAGCTGCTCACGCCGGGGATCGATCCCGCTGGCGTAGGCCAAATCTTCGTTCAAGGTTGCGGTGAGCAACGCCGACCAACGCCATGCGATGAGCGCCATAACGCAGGCGGCTCCCCCCCAGATCACCAGCAAATCCACCCGCGATACCGCCAGGATGTCGCCAAAAAGGTATGCCATCAGATCGATGCGGATCCCAGACAGGAATGAAACAGCGACCAGTCCGAAGGCCAAGGCCGAGTGGGCCAACACGCCGAGCAAGGTATCCATGGTGTATCCCCGGCCCGCAAGTTGCGTAACCGTGAGCGCCATGATCAGCGCCACAGCGAGGGTGCCGGAAAAGATCGATACATCAAATGCCAGCGAGAGGGCGACGCCCAAAATCGCCGCGTGCGCCGTTGCGTCGCCGAAATAGGCCATGCGCCGCCAGACCACAAAACAGCCCAACGGCGCGGCGGCAAAGGCCACGCCAACCCCGGCCAGCGTGGCGCGCGTCATAAAGTCATCCAGCACTATTCAGCGGCCTCCGACGGCGAAGGCAGATCGTGGCGGTGATCGTGCGCGTGCTGATAAAGTGCAAAGGCACCATCCGTTCCGGCCCCAAAAAGCGCGCGGTAAGCAGGGGCCGAGGCCACAACCGAAGGGGTTCCTTCACAACAGATATGCCCATTGAGACAGATCACCCGATCAGAGGCCCCCATCACCACGTGCAAATCGTGGCTGATCATCAGAACGGCGCAGCCTGTCCGGCCCCGGACATCTTCGATTTGGCGGTAGAAAGCGGCCGAGCCAGGCTGGTCAAGGCCCTGCGTCGCCTCATCGAGGAGCAGTACGTCGGGGTCATTGATCAGCGCGCGCGCCAAAAGCACCCGCTGAAATTGGCCGCCCGAGAGCTGTGACATCTGCTGGCGCAAAAGATCTGGCACACCCGCCCGTGCCAGCGCCGCCTCACAACGCGACCGCGCAATCCTGTCCGTGAGGCGCATAAATCGCTCAACCGTGATCGGTAACGTGCGGTCGATATGAAGCTTTTGCGGAACATAGCCAAGCTTGAGCCCCGGTTGCAGCGTCACCCGGCCCCGTGCGGGAGGCGTGGCACCAATGATCGCCCGCAGAAGGCTCGTCTTGCCCGAGCCGTTGGGCCCTACGATCGTCACGATCTCACCGGGTGCCAGCGTCATATCGACATCGCGCAAAACAGTCTTCGCCCCGTAAGCGACGCTCAGGTCCGTCACCGTGATAAGGCTCATGCCTCGGGCTTCTCCACGCAGGTGGGACAAATGCCCTCAGCCTCGACAATCGTGCGTTCGATCCGAAATCCCGCTTCGCGCGCGGCATCGCCCAAGACATCCTCGTCAACGGCCGCGCTTGCCTCTGCCACCGCGTCACAGCGGCTGCAGATCATGAATGCAGGCGAGTGGTTCTCTCCTGGATGTGAGCAGGCAACAAAGGCATTCAAACGCTCGATCTTATGCGCAAATCCATGCTGCGTCAGAAAGTCCAGGGCCCGGTAGGCCACCGGTGGTTGCGAGCCAAAGCCCGCGTCACGCAATAAGTCCAAAATCGCGTAGGCCCCGAGCGCGCGGTGTTCTTTCAGCAAAAATTCAAGCACTTTGCGCCTCACGGGGGTGAAGCGCAGCCCTTGCTCAGCACAATGCGCCTCGGCGGTGGCGAGGGCTGTGCTGACACAGTGCTGATGATCGTGATCTTGAAATCCCATTGGGACCTCTCCGTTGGCCAATGCAGATCGCTTGTCAAGGATCGCATGATGCGCTAGCCCTTCTAATGTTATAAAATCACAGGGTGGATCACATGTCTAGAAAGCTTCTTTCAGTCTCGGCGTCTGCGGCTTTGCTGGGCGGCACTGCTTTTGCGGATGTTCCCAGCGTTGCGGTCGACATCGCCCCCATTCATTCACTGGTTGCGCGCGTGATGGCCGGAGTGGGCGAGCCGAACCTCATTGTCCAGCCCGGTGCCTCGCCCCATGATTATCAGATGCGGCCCTCCGATGCCGCGGCGCTGCAAGAGGCAGACGTGGTTTTTTGGATTGGGGAAGATTTGACACCGCAGCTTGAGGACGCGATTGAAACCCTCGCGACAAACGCCTCGGTGACCGAACTTCTCGGGGCGGATGGCATCACCTTGCTGGACTTCCGCGAGAGTGCGCTCTTTGAGGCGCATGATCACGGCGATCATGAGGGGCATCATGATGAAGAGCATGCATCGGCTGAGCATGCCGATCACGATCACGATGATAAAGAGCACGCCCAAGAGGCGAGCCTCACCGACAAAGATCACGATGATCACGATCATGACCACGATGAAGACCATGCATCCGACGATCACGGCGATCATGACCATGGCGAGGAGGACCACGCCGAGCACGATCATGACAAACACGATCACGACAAGGAAGAAACGGCAGCATTGGACGATCATGATCACGACCACGATCATGAGCATGGTGAGGATCATGCGGGTCACGACGACCACGCGCATGGTGCGCATGACCCACACGCTTGGCTGTCTCCCGCCAATGCGGGCGTCTGGCTCAATATGATTGCATCGCAGCTATCGATTGCCGACCCGGATAACGCGGGCACTTATTTTGCCAATGCCACAGAGGCGCGCGCGGAAATGGATGCGCTGGTGGCGGAAGTGAAGAGCACGCTTGAGCCGGTCCGTGGGCTCAGCTTCATCGTTTTTCATGACGCCTATCAGTATTTTGAGAACGACTTTGACTTTCCAGCCGCAGGCGCGATTTCCATTGGCGATGCCTCTGACCCAAGTCCGGCCCGCATTGCTGAGATCCAGGGGCGGATTGCGAATGAGGGCGTTGACTGTGTTCTGTCGGAACCGCAGTTCAATCCAGGGCTTGTCGCGACTGTGCTGGACGGAACTGAGGCGTCGACAAGCGTCATCGACCCGCTTGGCGCGGCTCTGGAACCCGGCGCGACACTCTACCCGACGCTCATCCGCAACATGGCGCAAACGCTGGCCGGATGTCGCTAGCGCCGCGCTGAAGCGATCCGGGGCGCAAACGCCCGCTGAAATGGAAACGCGGCGGCAAGATGGGTGCCGCAGGCTTTATCTATATCCGAAATGCGCATAGCCTACGCGGCGTGGCTCTGCCTGGGCAGATCAATTTGGATGAGGAAAGCGACTATGTCGAACGAAGATACATGTGCGTGCAGTGAATGCCCCCCTTCCTGTGGCTGCGCACAAGATGACAACCGGGATGGTGGGTGTTGCTGCGGCCCTACCTGCACCTGCGAAGATTGTCAGTGCGGGCCAAGCTGCGGCTGCCCAGAAAAGTAATCGGCCAAGCCGCCGATTGCCCCTTGGGTGCGGTGTTGGAATGCTCCGGTTGGAAACCTGCCGCCGATCAATGGGCGGCGACGTCAACCGGTGGGAACCACGTCAATGACGAGTGGTGCAATGAGATCAGCACCCTGCCGTCGAGTTTGTGGTAAGCAAAGGTGTAATCGGCCCGCGTAGCATTCCCTTCGCCATCGACAAAGGTGTAGTGGCCCATGTCTTTGTAGCCTAAGCCGCCCGCTTTAAGGATCGGCCCGACGGCACTTTGAAAGTCTACCCGCACCCATCCGCGCTTGAGAAAGCCCTGATCCTGCGGATACTCTGCGTTGCCTCCCACAAAGTAGGATTTCGCCCCCGTCCGGTCGAGGCGGATGACATCCGCCAGGGTCGGCTTAAAGAGCAGTGGCTCATCTGGATCGCCAAAATCGTATAGATCCAAAAGCGCGTCAACGGCCTGGTCCGTCACATGCTTCGCCCAAGCGCGCTGTGCCGCAATGACCTCTGCTTTTGTCATCGGCTGAAAATTGCGGTCCGACATGGCGTGCTCCTCTCTTCTTGGCGATGCCCCGTCGTAAAGCACCGGCGTCCGGTTAAGGCATCCGCGCGGGTCCCACAAGCCTGGCCCGCTGATTTGTCCGTGCGCCCCTGCGTTACCGTTTCCGCCAGCGGGCCCCTGCATTCGGCCCAGGGCTAGGCAAAGCGCATCAAAGCTTGCGCTCGCAGAGGGGAGGGATAAGGGTGGTGCGACTGATCGTTCAAAACTCGGCGTGCAGCCGATGGAAAACGCCGCCGCGCGGCAAGGGGGAGCAATGCAGAAATTCAACGTGGGCGGTACGCCGCGCATGACTTTTGGACCGGGCCGCTTGTCGAAAACGCCTGGTGCCGTGGCCAGCTTGGGCGGCGGTCCCGTGCTTGTCGTGGCGGACAAAGTGCTGGCGGAGTTGGGGGTTACCGACAGGTTGCGCGATGTTCTGGCTGCCAAAAACATCACCTCTGAGTTGGCCGCGGAGATCGCAGGCGAGCCGAAAGAAGCGCTGGTGGATGATCTATGCGCCCGCGCACGGGGCATTGGGGCAAAGGTGGTCATTGCTTTAGGCGGGGGGGCCGCGATGGACGCGGCCAAGCTTGTCGCGGCGATCGCGCATAGCAATCAACCCGCACGCGACTTTGCGCTGGCCCAACAGCCGCTGCCCGCGAACGGTATCCCCGCTATAGCGATTCCGACGACGGCGGGCACCGGCTCGGAAGTGACCCGCACGGCGGTAATCTCAAAGCAAGATGGGTGGAAGACATGGTTCTGGGGCGAAGAACTGATGTTCGCGCAAGCAATCCTGGACCCTGAACTCACGCTTAGCTTGCCGCCGCATCTGACCGCTTGGACGGGTATCGATGCTGTGGCCCATGCCCTGGAGGGAGCGACGGCGCGCACAACAAGTCCGGCGGGGTTGCTCTACGGGTTGGAAGCCTTGCGGATCTTGGGTGAGGCGCTGCCGCGCGCGGTGGCGCAGGGGGACGACATCGAGGCGCGCTCACACATGTTGTGGGCGAGCACGGTAGCTGGCCTCGCGCTGCACAATTGCAACACGCATATGGGGCATAACATCAGTCATGCGCTTGGGTCTTTGACGCGCATTCACCACGGCCTTGCGACCGGTTTGGCGCTGGAAGTGAGCCTTCCCTGGCTTATCGCGCGTCCTGAGGGGGCCGAGAACTACGCGCGCGCCTCTGAAGCGCTCGGAGGGGAGAGGTCAGCAGAGGCCCTGCCGCAGACTTTTGAGCGCTTCATGCGCGCCTGCGAAATCCCGGCCGAGCTGACGGCGGAATGCGCTGGCGTGTCATCTAAGGCGCTGGCGCAGGAAATGCGGAACGAGGCCAATCATGCAATGTCGCAGAACGCGGCCTGTCCGGTCTCAGACGAAGACCTGAATGAAATGGCGGCACTGATGATCGGGCTGCCCGTGGCCCCTGCCGCGGCTTAGGCTGCAGCTTGCCTTAAATACGGGCGGGTCAGGGCGCACGCGCTCGCTCCGCCCGCCGCTCTGATCGGGCCGGTCAAAAAGGACTGGCGCAGATCTCTCTTCACCTTGCATAATTGCACTGAAACTTCAGCAATCACTTTGGGGAGTGAAGAGATGTGCCATCCGATCATCATGGAATACGTAAAAGGCAAAGCGCTGAGCCGCAGGGACTTTTTCAAAGGGTCGGCGGCTGCGGGAGCGGCCATTGCCGCCTCAACCGCGGTGGCACCGCGACCGCTTTTGGCGCAGGGCGCGCGCCGCGTTGTCGATATGACCCACACGCTCACCTATGATTTTCCCACCTATTTTGGAGAACAGCAGTACTTCGATGAGGATGTGTTCACCTATGCCGAGAATAGCTTCAACCTCAAATCGTTGCGGGTGAATGAGCATACCGGCACCCATATCGACGCGCCTTTGCACTTCACCGATGGGGGCACCTCGATTGATGAAGTGCCGGTAGATTCGCTTGTTTGCCCGCTGGCGATTGTCGACATCAAGGAGAAAGCTGACGCGGATCCAGATGCCCAGGTGACGCCAGATGACCTCAAAAGTTGGATTGCAGCAAATGGGCCCATCCCACCGGGGGCTTGCGTGGCGCAGAACGCCGGCTGGCAGGCGCGTTTGGGCACGCCAAAGTTTCGCAACGCCGATGAGGAGGGCAAGATGCATTTCCCGGCATTCCACGTGGAGGCGGTACAAATGTTGCTGGAAGAGGCCGATGTGGCTGGCGTCGCGGTGGACACTTTGTCGATCGACTATGGCCTTTCCGCGGATTTCATCACGCATTACACATGGTTGCCCGCAAACCGTTGGGCGGTGGAGAATATGGCCAACCTCGATGAGCTTCCTCCGACGGGAGCGACCCTTGTCGTGGGGGCGCCCAAGCACCAAGGCGGGACAGGCGGACCCTGTCGCCTGATCGCGCTTGTGTAGAGCTTTCCGGCTTGACGTACACCTGCGCGTAACGCGTCAAAATACTGGATGACGGGCTGCTCGCATGGCATTTCTGCCCACAATGCATGAAGGTTCGCGGGGTGCGGGCACGCGCCGCGCCCCCATAGAAGAGAGGTACGCAGGATGCCCAATGAGGCCCCGCTGTGGCGGTGGACTGCAACTGAGATTGCAGAAGGCACGCAGAACGGTGCGATCACCGTAGCCGAGATAACCGAGGCCGCGATTTCGCGCATGGAGGCGGTGAACCCCGCCCTGAATGCGGTTGTCGAAAGCCTCGCGGAGGAGGCGCGTGCTGAGGCTGAGGCGCTGGATGCCACAGAAGGGGGGACGGGCGCGCTTTATGGTGTGCCCATCACCATCAAAGTGAACGTGGATCAAAAAGGGCATGCCACGACCAACGGGGTGCCTGCCCTAAAAGATCTGATTGCGCCTGACGATGCGCCGCTTGTGCGCAACTTAAAGGCCGCGGGAGCGGTGGTGATCGGGCGCACAAACACGCCAGAGTTCTCGTTTCGCGCGGACACCGACAATCCACTCTACGGCCGCACGTATAATCCCTGGGGTCGACATCTCTCCGCTGGGGGATCCTCCGGTGGGGCAGGGTCTGCCGTCATGGCGGGGATCGGGGCCCTGGCGCATGGCAATGACATCGGCGGCTCGCTTCGCTTTCCGGCCTCTGCAAACGGGGCAGTGACCGTGAAGCCGGGGATGGGGCGGGTGCCTGCCTGGAACCCCAGCCAAAAGGCGGAGCGGGGTCTCTTGGCGCAATCGATGTCGGTGCAAGGGCTGATAGCGCGCAACGCGGGCGATCTGCATCTCGCCATGCCTGCGATGATTGCCCCGGATCCGCGGGACCCTTTCCACGTGCCGCTGCCCTGGCGGGGCGGCGCTTTAGAGAGCCCGACGCGGGTCGCCATAAGCCGCGACGACATGGGATTCGGCATTCATTGCGATGTTGTTGCCGCGCTCGATAAAGCGGCATCTGCGCTGTCAGACGCGGGATACGCGGTGGAAGAGGTGGAGCCGCCCATGGTCCAGGAAACCGGCGAGATCGGCTACCGCGCCTTGATGGGCGAGGTCAAAGCAATGCTGGGTCAGGACATTGAGACCTATGGCTCTGAGACCCTCAATAGCATCTTCGCCCATTACTACAGTGAATTTCCGCCCTACGAGGGAGTTGAACAGCTGACGATGATGGCGCAACGCACCTTCTATGCGCGCGCCTGGTCGCTCTTTTTGGAAGACTATCCTTTGGTCCTGACGCCCTTCCTGCTCAAACCCTTCTTCACGGCTGGCCGTGATGCGGAAGGCTTGGAGGGCGCGCGCGACGCGCTTGGGGGCTCACACTGGTCCTTTATCATGAACTACACGGGTTTGCCCGCAGGGAACCTGCCGACACATGTCGCGGATTTGCCCCAGGGGCCGCAGCCCATAGGCGTTCAGATCATCGGGCGTCGGTGGCGCGAAGACCTCATCGTTGATGCGATGCAGGCAATCGAAGATAGGATCCCGCCCGTTTGCCACATGCTCTGGGAAAAGATGGCGTAGCAAGCCCGCGTTTTTCCGTTACAATCGCTCATCGCTCATCGCTCATCGCTCATCGCTCATCGCTCGATGGCGGTCGCTCGGATCGAAACGCAATATACTCTAGGCGCTTGGCAAAGCGAAGAGATCGTGCACCGAACAGTTCAACCGGGCTGCGAGGCGCAAGGCCAAGACGGTTGAGGGAACGAACACGCCGTTCTCGATTGTGTTGATGGTTTTTCGAGACACGCCAACATCATCGGCCAAGGTCGCTTGTGTGAGGCCGGCGGTTTGGCGTCGATCCTTGAGCAGGACGATCAATCGACCTTTCATTCTGCCTTCCCGCGCGCGTCAGACGTGAGGTAGTGAAGGGACGGCGCAATTGCTAGCACCGGGGCAAGCCAAAAGAAGGCGGCGCGCGGCTGCATGTGTCCTGTCAAAACGGCACCCAGAAAGATCAGAAAAACCGCAAATGTCGCCCAATAGCCGAAGGCAAGGCTTTCCCGATGCGCCGCAAGGTTTTGTTCGTCCCACGCTGCATCGATTTTGGTTGGGTAGCGCAAATGCACCGCGACCGAGAGCGCGGCAAACCCCAAAGACACGGCACCAATCAACCAAGGCCAGCCGCCCCAAGAACTCTGTGTGAGGGTTATTCCGCCAAGAGCCAAGAGAACGACCGCAACGAGGGCTGTGTTCCCCAAAAGTCGTATGCGCGCGATTGGATTTCGTGACATCGCCAGATCTCCAGCAGTCCGATATGTTACCTTGAGGTTACTTATCACGTGGCGTAAGTAACGTCAAGGTTACTTCAACGCTAGAACAACATGCAATCGGCACCGGGCGGTAGGGGGGCGGATCCTGGCGGGAGCGTGGGCGTGTAGTCAAAGGTCACAATTTGCGCGCCGCTGTCGAAAGCGATGAAAAGCTGGTTTGAGCCCGGACGAATGGCAATCCCTTCCGGATCGACCCCGTATTCCATCAAGCTTTCTTGCGCCAAAAGCTCTCCATCAGAGGTGAATTCGTAAAGACTGTTGGAGCCTTCCCAGTCGTCCACAATCAAAAGGTGCCCCGTCCGCGGATCAATTGCGATCCCCTGCGCCTCGGTGAGCGGCGGGGAGAGGGTCATGGTATTCACTTGTTCTTTGATATCGCCCGCGGGGCTGAACCACGTGAGCCGCTCTGGATCATCCTCAACGGTTACGATGTCGCCGTTGGCAGCGATGGCAATGCCTTCGGTATCGGCAAACCCACCGGCAAGTGTGAAGGGCACCCCCAAAGGGTCGCCGTTCTTGCTGAGCCGTTGCAACTTGCCAAAGCCGTCGGCAACCAGCAGATGATCGCCTTCCAGTGAGATTGCTTTTATGCGGTAAAGATCGCTTTGGATGCGGCGCAATTCTTCGCCCTGGAGTGTGACCAGCACTGCCTCTGGGCCCTCATTGGCGATCCAAAGACCGCAGAAGGTGGGGTCGTAATCCAGGCTCGCCGGCCGGTTGAGCGCGTACCTGCCTGTCTCTTGAAGCTCCAGCGCAACGACTGGGGCGGCGAGGATGGGCAGCGTGAGGAAGGCAAGAAGGTTGTGCATGTCACCCTCGTCCGTTTCTCTACCAAAAGATGTGACGATCTGTGCTGCGGTCAATGGTGCAGTCAAATGCCGGGCCTTGTTCCGTTGCATGGCGCACGCGCGGATGGTTTAACGAGGGCAGAGATGATGAAATACAAGGCACACGGCAGGCTTGCGCGCAAAGGACAGGTATGAAGTTCACTTCTTCGCACTGGGGCACCTACGAGGTCGAAGGGCCAGGGCAGATCGCGCCGATTGAAGACGATCCGCTGCCGTCGCGCATTGGCCGCGGATGGGTCTCGGCTGCGCAAGACACAAAGAGCCGCATCCTGGCCCCCGCGGTGCGCAAAGGCTGGCTTGAGGGCGATGGCGGTGCCGCGCGGGGGCACGACAGCTTCGTTGCAATGCCGTGGGACGAGATCAACAGCCACACTGCGCGGGAGTTGCAGCGGGTCAAAGACACATACGGCAATGGTGCGATCTTTGGCGGCTCCTATGGGTGGGCAAGTGCAGGGCGCTTTCATCATGCGCAAAGCCATCTGCGCCGATTTCTCAATCTTTTTGGGGGCTACGTCGCCTCGAGCGAGACCTATTCCCACGCCGGTGCAGAGGTGCTCTTTCCGCATGTTTTGGGCATGAGCAACCGTGCCTTTCAGGATGAGGTGACAAGCCTTCGGCTGTTGGCGTCGGAATGCGAGGTGCTGCTGGCGCTCGGCGGGATCTCAGAACGCACGGCACAGATTTCTTCGGCAGGCGTGACGCGGCACGACATCGGCACGGCGCTCGATAAACTGCGGGAAAGAGGGGCACGGATCGTAAATGTATCGCCGCGTGGCAGCGATTTGCCCGGTGCGGAGTGGCTTTCGCTGCGACCAGGAACGGATACGGCATTTCTTTTGGCCTTGGCCCATCATCTGCTGGTGACGGATCAGGTGGACCTGGCGTTTTTGGCGCGGTGCACGAGCGGTTGGCCAAGGTGGCGTGCCTATCTTGAAGGGGCTAAAGACAGTCAGCCAAAATCCCCGGAATGGGCGGCAGAGATCTGCGGCATCTCCCCTGAGACCATCCGCGGCCTCGGCGATGCCTTGGTGCGTCTCAAAAGCATGATCGCGGTCAACTGGGGCGTGCAGCGCAGCGAATTTGGCGAGCAGCCGCTTTGGGCGGCCCTGGGCCTTGCAGCCATGATTGGGCAGATCGGGCAGCCCGGAACCGGCTTTTCCTTCGGCTATGGCTCGACCACGCATGTAGGGCGCGCCTCTCGGCTGGTCTCCTGGCCATCTGTGCCGCAGGGGAGGAACCCTGTCGATGACTTCATTCCCGTGGCGCGCACCGCGGACATGCTGCTCAACCCCGGGCAAACCTATCGCTACAACGGCCAGTCGCGGCGCTATCCTGACATCCGACTAATCTATTGGTGTGGCGGCAACCCGTTTCACCACCATCAAGACCTTCACAAGCTTGACAGGGCCTGGAAGCGGCCTGAAACCGTGATCGTTCAGGATCACTCCTGGACAGCCACCGCGCGATGGGCCGATATCGTTCTGCCCGCGACCTCACCGCTTGAGCGTGAAGACATTATGATGAACCGGCGCGATCCAACGTTGATCTACATGTCGCCAGTGATGGAGCGTTTGGGCGAGGCGCGCGACGACTTTGACATCTTTTGCGGACTTGCGCGCGCCTTGGGGTTTGAGGCGCAGATGTCGGAAGGCCGTGATGCGGGGGCTTGGCTGCGCGCCCTCTGGGCCCAGGCGCAGGGGGTGGCGCAGCAATCTGGTTTTGCCCTGCCGACATTCGAGGCTTTCAAAGAGACGGGGCGGTTTGACGTGCCGGAGGCGGACGAAGACCGGATCGCGCTCAAAGAGTTCGTGGCCGACCCCGAAGCGGCCCCCCTGAAGACCGAAACGGGCAAAATCACGCTCTTTAACAAGACAATTGCGGGCTTTGACGCGCGAGGCTGCCCCGGGCATCCGACCTGGCTGCAGCCCAGCGAAACACTTTGCAGCGCGGCTCCAGATGAATTGCACCTGATTTCAGGACAGCCTGACACGCGTCTGCACAGTCAGAATGACCGGGGCGACGAAGCGCTGCGCGACAAAATCAACGGACGTGAGCCTGCTTATCTGCATCCAGATGCCGCGACAGCGCGGCACCTTCAGGAGCATGATGTGATCCGGATTTGGAGTGCGCGGGGTGCCTGCCTCGCGGGTGTTCGTTTGGATCCGCTTTTACGTCCCGATTGCATCGCTTTGGCCACGGGGGCCTGGTTTGATCCGCAGCATATCGCGGGCGAAGTGTTGGAGGTACATGGCAACCCCAACGTGCTGACCGTTGATCGGGGATGTTCCGAACTGAGCCAGGGCAACATGGCCCATACCACCCTTGTCCGGATTGAAAAATGGACTGCGCCCTTGCCAGCGCTCAGCATCGACGCGCCCCCCGAGATTGTGCAAGGCGGGGGCGATGGCCTTTCGTGATCTGTGCGCGTGTGCCTCCTTTGTAGGCGTTGCAAAGGCAGGGCGAGATGGTTGAAAAACGATGTTGCACGCCAGCCCGCGAAGGTGACACCGCGGCTACACTGCACGGATCCAAGCTGCCGCATCCGGCCCGCAGTGCGGGTGACTTCGCAAAGCAGCGGATCGAGGGCGGCAAAGCGCTGGTGGGGACCAATCACGCGCTCCTTCCGGAGGATTCAGAAGGGCCCGCATACACCAAAAAGACAAAGCCGTTTGAGATCGGCAAAACCACAGTGACCAATGCGCAGTTCGAGGCGTTTGTCGCGGCAACGGGGTACAAAACCGAGGCAGAGCATTTCGGCTGGTCGTTTGTGTTTTGGGCGCAGGTGCCGAACCGGCTCGGCCCGACCCTTGGGGTGCGTGACGTGGAATGGTGGCGCCGTGTCGAAGGGGCGGACTGGCGTCAGATCAATGGCCCTGGAACAGCAGAGGCAGCTTGGCTGCCCGATCACCCGGTTGTGCATGTCTCTTGGCATGACGCGCGTGCCTTCGCCCGCTGGGCAGGGGGGCGTCTGCCGACAGAGGCGGAATGGGAGCATGCCGCGCGTGGTGGATTGGGTGATGCCCGCTACCCCTGGGGGGATGCGGACCCTGACGACAAAGACCATCAGCCTTGCAACATCTGGCAGGGCAGGTTCCCACAACAGAACCTGTGTCGCGATGGGTTTGAGACCACAGCGCCTGCACAGTCCTTTGCGCCCAATGGCTTTGGCTTGTACAACATGGTCGGCAACGTCTGGGAGTGGGCGGCCGACCCCTTCCGGATCAAGTCTCAGAAAAAGGCGGCCCGCGCACGGCAGGCGCAGATGCGGGGGTACCGCCTTGCCAAAGGTGGCTCGTTTTTGTGTCATGCAAGCTACTGCTGGCGCTACCGGATTGCGGCACGCACCGGCAACTCACCCGACAGCACCACGACCCATACCGGCTTTCGCGTCGTGTGGGATGTGTCGGACTAAAGCGTTTGGGGTTTAACTTGACACAAGAATACCTTGCCACGCTCGCAGCGGTCTCGGGACATTCGCGTCACATGGTGTCTCAGGTAAAACCCGAAACGCTGTAGGCGTTAAGGCACCACTTTAGCAGGCGCTGGCGCGCTGCCATACTCCAGCCATGCGCGATCTTCATGTGCTAGGGCGGCACCCATGACCGCGTCATATGCGGCAAGCTCTGAGGCGGTGAGGTGGCCCTGCCACTTCCCGTTCAGCCCATTCTCAAAGAACGCGGCGTCGGACTTAAAAAACCCTTGGCCGCCGCCGGGGGCATAGCGATCGGCGTGCGTCTGCATGTTTTCAAAGGTTGCGGCCGCAACCAATTGCGCCATTACCGCGGGCGAATGCGGTGTCTTGATCAGCTTTGCGACGCGGGCCATGCCGCCCGCCAGGTCGCGCTTAAGGTCTGCATAGTGAAACAGCGCGACATTGGGCAGGTGCGCACAGGTTTTGGCCGCCTGGTAGTGTCGTAAGATATGCGCAAGCGGCGTCGCATCTGCGTCAAACCCCTCCGGCCCGCCGTCGAGAAAACGCCGAAACGCAACCCCGGACGGATCTTCTTCAGGGTACCAATGGTCGAACCACGGCAGGGGGATGTTGCGCACATGGTTGCGAAACGAGAAATGCGTGTCCAGCGGGTGCCGGAAAACGCAGATGTAGCGCGCCTCATCGTCAAGAGGCAGACCATCCAACGGCGTATGGCTTTTCAGACAGCGGCGATGCGCCATCGCGTCAAGGCTGGCCGAGACCTCCGTGATCTCGCGCATGCGGATGTCCACCCAGGGCATATTGGCCGAGAGGTCGGGTTCCACCTCGGCATCACCGGAGAACAGCAGCGCAATGATTGTCTGCATCCAGGTGGTGCCGCTTTTGGGTGGCGTGACAACGATGACGTCATCCGGACGGATCCGCACCGCATCCCAACGGCGACTGTCGGTCAAAACACCCAAGTAGAGCTTTCGGCCTGTCATCGTGTGCTCCCCGTCAGCCGGCGCGTTCGGTCGCGATGATAAGGGGGTGGTGGTCGGGAGAGACCTGCCCGTCTTTTGCCAGCCCGCCGAACCCCGCGGCACCCGAGGGCGTTGTTGCGATGCCGAGGCGCTGCAATTCATGCGCCGCCTGCGCGCCTTCATCCTCACTCAACGTGATGTAGCGCACATCGCACCGCTCCAGCGTCTCAAAGGCGACAATTGAGGGGTCTTTGCAATCCAGCCTGCCCATCTCCGACACTGGGCCGCTGACAGCCACAGGGCGGCCTGCGGCATGGCTGGCCTTCAGACACGGAGCGGCTTCTGGCTCAACAATGATGATGTCGGGCTGGACGGTCCAGCTTTGCCGGATCATATGCGCCATTGCCGCGGCAAGCCCGCCAACACCCGCTTGCACGTAGACATGGCTCGGCCACGCGCCATCGGTCTCAAAGTGCGCGCGCAGCTCTTCGGCGATCACGGTGTAGCCTTCCATGACGCGCTTTGGGATCTCAGTGTAGCCAGGCCACGTCCCATCGGCGAGGAGCGTCGCACCGGTTTTTTCTGTATCTTCTATGGCGGCGGCAATGCTCGCTTCATAAGTGGCCCCAGCGCGCACCACCTCGGCACCGTGACCGGTGAGGCGCGCATCGAAAGCCTCAGGCACGGTCTCGGCAAGATAGATCCGCGCATGCGCCCCCGCGGCCTTCGCGCCGGCGGCAACGCCGATGCCATGATTGCCCGCGCTGGCGGTGACAAAGGTGTGTTTGCTGGCAAAAGCGCGAGAGGCAGATCCATGCAGCGGTGCCTCGCCAGTATCGGCGGTCCAGGCGTCTGACAAGAGCCCTGCGATCGCATAAGGCCCGCCAAGCGCTTTGAATGCGCCAAGCCCCATACGGTTGGTCTCATCCTTGATCATAACGGTGATCCCGGCAGGCCCGGAAACATGGTGTAGCGGCGAGGGCTGATAGCCTGGTTGCGCCCTGAAATGGCGCAACGCAGCAGCGTAATCAGGGGTGAAGGTCAATGCATTCTGGTCCACTTCATGCGCACCCACCATGTTCCTGCGGCCCTTCAAACTGGCTGTCGCTAGAGATGGCCGATGCCCGCCAGAGGTGTCAAGCGGCCAGATGGCGGGCATCGGGTTGGTGCGGGTGTCAGAAAGCGCCGTTCATTGTTCTGCGGTAGGCGCTTGGGCTGACGCCGTAGGCGGATTTGAACGACCTGGAAAAGTGGCTCTGGTCGGAGAACCCCAGCGCTTGGCTTAGATCGACAAGCGAGATGTCTTGGCGGAGCATTTTGCGACTTTGTTTGAGACGAAGATCGCGCAGAAAATTTCCGGGGGTCATGGCATAGATCGCTTTGAAATCCCGGATCACCTGATAGCGCGTCACCCCTCCAAGATCAGCGAGAAACTCCAGATCCAATGGCGCTGCAGGCGCTTGGCGCAGTGCGGCGATATAGGCCTCGATCCGCGCTTTGCTGCGCACGGGGCCCGCACCTTGCGGCCCGCTCACAGACAGCCGGAGCGCCTGGCTCAGCAAGGCAAACTGTTGATCCGACGCGCCTGCTGCGGTGCTCGCCGCGTGGGATTTGATCAGCCTTTGCGCCAAAACAGGTGCCGCGAGCACGGGCTGAAAGCCGGGCGGTTCATTGGCCATGTGCACCGGTCCTAGAAATTCGGCGACCAAGGACGGAGAGAGGTACCAGCATCTGTGCGACCAATCCATACCCCGCAATGGTTCGCAATCGTGACTTTCGCCCGGCGGGATCAAAACGATCTGACCAGGCTGAACCTCATAGGTTTTGCGCCCCACTCTCAGGGTCTTTTGCCCAGCCGTGAGCAATATCACCGAAAACTCATCGTGTGAGTGTCGATCATATCGGTGTGCGCCCAAGTACGCGGCATGGCGTTCCACGTTGTGCGACGCGCCAAAGCGATGCAAAGCCGTATCGGGCGTCGGCGGAAAGGATCTCAGGGCGGAACTTCGCGTCATGCGGGTATCTAATCGCAGTTCAGAGAATTTGCACAGCGCTCAAAATGTCTCAAAGCATGAAGCCGTCCACAACGGTGAAATCGACGCCCTGGATGTTGAAGTCCGAAGAGTTCTCACCGTAATTGCGTTGTTGCGAGGTGCCAGTGCCGTGGCCGAACTGCGTCGCTGCGATTTCCAACCGCCAGAAGTCTGGCGACGTGATCTCAATCGGGTATTCCCCGTAGCTGCCGGGTTGTTTCACGTCTGGTCCAAGGGCCGAGAGCTCCGCGCCGATGAGCCCTGAGGCCACCGGATTGCCAGTCTCATCATAGGTGATCCAAACACCGGTTTCGCCTGCGCCTTCATTGGCACCCAACATGCCAACATGCAGCGTCACGTCAGTAACAGCTACGTCGAAATCAAGAACGATTTTCTCGCTTTCGCCGCCGTTCACATCGTAAAAGTCGATCTGGCCGTCCCAGCGGCTGCCAGGCCCCGGCACGCCGAAACCGTGATCGCTGAACTGGGTGTCAAAGACCACCTCACCCAGATCGCCCGAACGCAAGTAGCCCGTTACCGTCACCGCGTCGTCCCAGCGGTAGGCCCCCGCGCCGTCCGCCGTCAGGCTGGTCGCAGTTGCGGTGAGCGAGACCTCGCTGGGCGGCGTTGGCACCGCATCGCGCACGCGCAGGATGAGGTTGGAGGCCGGGCTGCTCAACTCACCGTCGTTTGCCAGTACGCGGACTTCATAGGTCCCCGCATCATCAAAGCCCGGCGCGACCGTCAGATCCGCGCCCGACAACGAGACAAAGTCAAAAGCGTTCTCCAGGCTGTAGGACAGCGCGTCGCCTTCGGGGTCACTGAAAAAGGCTGCGACATCAACCGTGATCGTATCGCCCTCAAAAACGGTCTCAACAACGTTGGATTGTTCCACCACAGGGGCGAGGTTTGGCGTGTCGGAGACCGTGTCGCGCACGTTGATGGTGAAGGCCCAGGGATCGCTGGTCAAATCACCGTCGCTGGCCACAACAGCGCCAGTGTAGATGCCGTCATCGCCGTCCTGCGGGGCAAAGCGCAGCGCGATGCCGTCGATGAACATGAAGTCCGGACCACTTGTGATGCTGTAGGTCAGCGGATCTCCGTCCACATCGCGAAATACCGCGGGGATACTGTATCCGATGGTGTCGCCTTCATTCAGATTGAGTTCTGAAAAGAACGGCCGCCAAAGCTCGGGCGCGGTGTTCACCGGGTCGCTTTGCGCAGACGTCGTGGTGACCACAAAGGTGTCGATGTCCATGATCGACCGCGCGTTGCCGCGGAAGACGAAGTAAAGATCCTGTTCACCGGTGAGCGGCCCAAGATCCAGCGTCACCACGTCGTAGCTGGCCCAACCGCCGGTGTTGCCCGTGGTGTAGCTCGTCAGAAGCGTGCCATCGGGCGCGCCCGTGCGGATCTCCAGCGTGCCGCCCTGACTGCCTGAGGAGAGCTTCAGGTCGATCTCCTGTGTGGCATCTGGATCAGTCCCAAAATCCACCGCGTCGTAGCGCACCCATTCCCCATTCCGGGTTGCCCCGATTTGCTGGTTGCCGCCTTGGCTAAAGACGCCGACGCCCTGCGTCGCGTCGAAATCCTCCGCTTCAAAGGTGTGCACAGTCTCGTTTGAGATCGGGTCTGGGGGAGGGGCCGCATTGACCACCTCGTAGGTGATCGAGGCGGGTCCGCTGCTCAATGCGCCGTCGGACGCGATCACCTCGACCTCATAGAGGCCGTCGTCTTCAAAACCGGGGGCGATCGTGACAACCGTGCCGTCCATGGTCACAAAGTCTGGCGCGTTCCGCAGCGTATAGCTGAGCGCGTCCCCATCCGGGTCCCGAAAAAAATGGGCGACGTCGATGCTGGCACTCTCACCTTCGCGCACGACCTGACCGGCCTCCGGAACCGCGACGAAGGGGGCCTCATTGATCGGCGTATCAGGGGGCGGCGCGGCGAATGCGGCATCAAAGTCGGCCCCGTCCTGCTGCACATCAAAAAGGCGCAGGTCGCTGATCTCGCCCTTGAATTTGTGGGTCAGCGCGTCAGCGGATTGGGCCGCCGAGCCCCATTGGCTGGCCCCCACCACGATGGGCTCCTGATTGCCGATGAGACCGCCGGTATAGCTGTCGCGGGCCACTTCGACCCCATCGACGTAAAGCAGCATGCGCTCTGACCCGAAGCTCACCCCAACATCCAGTGTTTCGCCCGCCGTCACCGTGCCCCCGCGCAGCACGTAGGACGCCTCTTCAGACTGCAGGCGCACATAGATCTGACCGCGGTCGATCCAGACGCCGAGGTGCCCGCCCGTGCCAAAGTACTTCGCGTCCTTTGAGACCAAGCCTTGGAAACCACCCGCTTTGTCGGGTGTGACCGAAAAGGCGAGGCTGCCCTCTGTCAGGTCCCAGTCTGCGGAGTGGGCCGTGATGCTGGCTTCGTCTAGGCCGGATACAACCACGCCAGAGATCGTTAAGATGGGATCGTTTGCAACCACGGAGGCCTCCAACTTGGTGTTGAGCGAGGCCTCATTTAGGCAAGACCGACCAGCCTTGTCTTGAACCAGGTTGACATGAATGTAGGTTAGCGAATGTTCGCTGGTGGAGAGATCCACAGGTTTTTAAGGATCCCTGCGCGCGTGGTCTCAGCACGTCCTAAGTAGGCGCGTTTTACGCACTCATCTCGGCGTCCATGCTCTGGCCGCAGGCCGCCTCTTTTCAGCTATCGCGGTCCTTTGTATGCGGAAAGATGAAGTTCGCCATGTACTTATGGCCTGGTACCAGGTGGTCGATGGGAAACTTCGCCATGTACTTGTGGCCGGGCACGATGTGGCCGAAGGGGAAATTGGCCATGTATCTGTGCCCCGGCACCAAAAGACCAAAGGGGAATCGTCCGTAGCGTGTTTTATGAGGCACCAAGTGGCCAAAGGGGAAATTTGCCATGAATTTGTGCCCTGGTATCAGGTGAGCAAAGGGGAACCTTGCCATGAATTTCTGACCTGGCACGAGTGCATTGGTCCGCTGCTTGCCATTGATCAGAAGGGGGAAAGGCCAGTTCGCCATGCGCGGCTGGCCCGGTACGAGGTGGCCAAAGGGAAACTTCGCCATGAACTTTTGCCCTGGCACCAGCAGGCCGAAGGGGAAGCGGCCGTAGCGGACATTGTGCGGGACAAGGTGACCAATCGGGAATTTCGCCATGAACTTGTGCCCTGGGATCAGGTGCGCAAACGGGAATTTCGCCATGAACTTGTGACCAGGCACAAGGTAATCAAAGGGATAGCGCCCATAGCGCGTGCTTCCGGGCAGGAGCAGCCCGATGGGCCAGCTCGCCATGCGGCCATGCCGCGGGATCACGGTTTGGGTGAAAGGCTTGCGCCTGCTGATCAACCCAATGGGCCAGTCGGCCATGTGGTAGTCGCTCTTGGGCTGGCCCAGCGGTCGGGTGAGGAGCAGCGGTTGACCCGCTAGGGTGCTCAAGGCCCACTGCCGCTTTTGTCTCACCTTCACCTCTTCGGTGAGACCACCCATATCCGCCGCCCCCATCTCAGCCGTGACGCGCCGGGTGATCTTGGCCACGGTGAGCGGGCGCGCGCCGGCTCTGACAAGGAGGACGGTACCGCCCGCTGCCAGTTTCTTTTCATAGGCCCGCGCGGTTTCTGCCACGACTCGTTGCGCCGTCAACTTGTCCACAAGCCCATCGGCGGTCTCATAAAGATCGATGATCCGAGGGGATAACCGCTGCCGCTGGACAAGCTCAAACACCACCGCTTGCGCCTGTTCGGCGCTCTCATAGTATCTTGTGATGATATTGGTCATGGGGCCTCCAACGGGTTGGGGTGTTGCGCGGAACGCGGTCTGTCTGACAGCCGCGCGCGACGGGCCAACAAGGGCACTGCCACGAGAATGGCCAGAAGAAGACAGGCGATCTCAAGCGTAAAGACAGCATTGTAAGGCAGATGCGGTTGATGACCGGCGACATCGCTCCGGTTCAGGATCACGTCGCGGATGATACCTGCGAGCGCGATACCGATGCCAGCGCAGGTCGCCTGCACCGCACCCCAGGTGCCAATCGATAAGCCAATCTGTCCTGCAGGCGCATTTCGGATCGTGGCGGTCAGCGTGGCATGGCCAAAAAGCCCTGCGCCGAGCCCGGTGAGGCCTGTGCCAAGGACAAAGAGCACGGGGCCACCAAACGCGGACGCCAAGACGATGGCCGCAAACCCGGGGATCCCGATCATTGCTCCGATGACGGCAAGCCGGGCAGGATCCCCCCCATTGCCGAGCGCGCGCGAGGCTGCGATGAAACCCACGAGCGTGCCCGCAGCCAAGAGCGCGGTGAGTTTGGTGGTTTCAGCCACGCTCAGCCCCAGGGCCTGCGCGCCGTAGGGCTCCAGCAGGACATCGGCCATGCCGTAGCCGAACGTCCCAAGTCCAATGACCACGAGCAACCGCAGCATGCCCCGCTGCGCGACCAGGCTGGACCAGGCGGTTCTAAAATGCGGCGGTGGGGTCGTTTGCATGTGCCGGGCGCGGTCCCGGTTGCGGGACTCCTGCTTCCAAAGGGCAGTGAGGTTGAGCACCATCGTCACGGCCGCAGCACCTTGAATGACCTGGATCAACCGTCCGGGCGTGTAGTTTTCCAAAAGCGCCCCAAAGATCAGGGCACTGACAACCATGCCCACAAGCAGCATGACATACATGAGCCCCACGACCTTGGGATGATCCTCTTTTTTCACAAGATCGGTGGCGAGCGCGAGACCCACGGTCTGCACCATATGCACCCCGGCCCCAACGAGCAGAAAGGCGAGTGCGGCCGCACTCAGCCCAATCCAACGCGGCGCATCTATCGCCTCTCCGTAGCCGGAAAGCACCAAGAGCGCGAAGGGCATGATCGCGAAGCCGCCGAACTGATACATCGTGCCTTTCCAAATGTAGGGCACGCGGCGCCAGCCGAGGGCAGAGCGGTGCGTATCTGATTTGAACCCGATAAAGCTGCGCAGTGGCGCAAAGAGCAGCGGCAAAGCCAGCATGCCCGCAACCAAGGTGGCGGGCACGGCAAGCTCGACAATCATGACCCGGTTCAGCGTGCCAACCAGCAACACAAGCGCCATGCCTACTGTGATCTGGAACAGCGATAGCCGGATCAGTCGAGACAGCGGAACTTCATCCGTGGCCACATCTGCAAAGGGCAGGTACTTGGGTGTAATAGACGCCAGCTTACGCAGGGCGAGAGCGCGGTAGTGCATCATGATCCGTCTCGAACAAGCAGATCCGCGACCGACAGAAAAGGCATGGTCGCACTTTGCCTAAAGTGGTCCGCGGGGGGTGAAGGCCGCCCGCGGGCCAAAATCGTCTAATGCGTGTCGAGGGTCGGGGGCGCAGTGCCCGAGACCCGCCGCGCATCGGTTTGCAGCAACGCTTTGGTGACCGTGCCGTCGGGCAAAATGACCATTAGCTCGCGCGTGCCATCAGGGGCCTCAAGCGCGTATCCCGCTTTGGCGACATCTGCATCGGCCTTCAGGGCCGCGGTTTCCATGTCACCCGACCCCAAGGGCTTGCCGGATAGGAAATCCGAGACCCAAGAGGTGTTGCTGAGTACCGCGACGTGCACTGCAAAGGATCCAACAGCGACAGCAGAGAGAAACAGAGGAACGCCAACGGTCGGCTTTACGACAAGCCACATTTTCGCATTGTTCATAGATCTACCCCCTTATCCCAGCCAAGGCGTTGTCACCGCCACCAGCATGTGAGCGATAAGCGCAAGAAGCCCGAAGACCCGTGTCCCGTCGATCAGGTAGCTGTGAACTTCTTCTGCTTCTTTCAGCGTTAAGCCGGTTGGCCAGACCTTATCTGGATCGTCTGACATGTCCGATCTCCTTTAATAGTTGACTTGAGGAGCGCGTCAGCGGCACCCAGACAAACGCAGGGAAAACTGCTAAATTCACGCATCCACGACTGCCTTTTTGCGAGCCAGCCGATGCCAAAAGATGTCAGATTTTCATGACAAAGTAAATTGTAAAGTAAAATTTACAGGTCATATTGTCACACCCGCGGTGGCCATGATGTCGCATCTCGAGAGCCACTTCTGATTTTCCGCATTTGTTCCATGAGGTTAACGTTTTCGCCGCGCGTAGCAAAGACATTTAGCAGCATACTGCATAAATCCGCCTTTGGCGACCCTGATGCGTGGCACCATCGTTCATCCAAGTAGAATCAGACGCACCTCTGAAGTGCCGTTTTGACCGTCATCTGCCCGGCGAGAGTTGGGGTATTTGGATCTGATGCACTATTTCACCCTTCAAACACGCTTTGCCCAATCGCCAACGAAAGATGCCTCTCGCCATGTCGCTTCCTATCGAAAACGTTCAAGACTATCCTCGCCCGCCCGCGCTTGAGCCGGTGACCGAAATGCTGCGCGTGGTGCTCGGGGGCGGCACAGCGGCTGAAAGCACAAGGGGTTTTCGCGTGCTTGAGACGCATCATGCCCCCACCTATTATCTGCCGCCCGAAGATGTCTCTGCCGCGCTCACCCCGGCAGCGGGACGCAGCTTTTGCGAATGGAAGGGCACGGCGAGCTATTGGAAAGTGACCGTGTCGGGGGTCACTGCGCCGCGCGCGGCATGGAGCTACAGCAATCCCACGCGACACTTTGAGGCGCTCGCAGGCTACCTCGCGTTCTACGCCACGGCGATGGAGGCATGCTTTGTCGGCACTCATCAAGTGACACCGCAACCCGGCGATTTTTACGGCGGGTGGGTCACGGAAAACCTGCGCGGGATCGTGAAAGGGGCTTCTGGGACCGAGCATTGGTAAGGCTGTCAGCCTCAGTCTCCCGGAGATCCCAACCATGCATGACCTGCTGATCGTCTATCACTCAAAGACCGGCGGTAGCCGCCAGATGGCTGAGGCCGCCGCCGCGGCTGCCCGGGCTGAGGCACCCACTAAGTTGATCAAAGCCGGGCAGGCTGGTCCGAATGATCTTCTGACCGCGAAAGGGTACATCTTTTGCGCGCCTGAAAACTTGGCCGCGATCGCCGGGTTGATGAAAGACTTTTATGATCGATGCTACTACCCGGCGTTGGGGCGGATTGAAGGGCGGCCCTATGCCCAAATGGTCTGCGCTGGCTCTGATGGAGAAAACGCGGTGCGCCAAACCGCGCGCATCGCACAGGGTTGGCGTCTGCGTGAGGTTCAGCCGCCTTTGATCGTCTGCACGCAGGCCCAAACGACGGCCGAAATCCTGGCGGAAAAGACAATCCCAGGGGACCAGTTGGATTTGTGTCGTGACATCGGTGCCGCGATGGGGGCGGGGCTTAGCATGGGGGTGTTCTAGCGCGCCCGTGGTCAGCCCGCGTTCGGCAACCAGGTCGCAAGCGTTGGAAAGAGGATCAGCAAGGCCACCAACAAGAGCGAGCAGAGGATGAAGGGGATCGCAGCGCTGTAGATCTCGCGCATCGTCGTGTCCTTGGGGGCCACACCCTTCATCACAAAGAGCAAGAGGCCAAAGGGCGGCGTGGTAAAGCTGATCTCCAGCGCCAATAGCATGATCAGGCCAAACCAGATGGGATCAAACCCGAGGTTCGCGGCGAGCGGAAAATAGATCGGCACGGTGAGGAGCATGATTGAAATCTGCTCCATAAACATGCCGAGGATCAGCAGCACGGCAAACATCACCAGGAGCATTTCCAACGGCGCAAGTTCAAAGCCCGTGGCCCAATTGATCAGCCCGCGCGAAGCCCCGGAAAAGGCCAAAAGCTGGCTGAAGGTGGCGGAGCCAAAGACAATCAGATAGGCCATCAGCGTGACGCGCAGCGCGCCTTTGATCGAAGCCTGCAACGCTTGCCAAGTCAGACAGCGATAAAAGAGTGCGAGCAGCAGCACGCCCAAGGCGCCAAAGGCGGCCGCCTCGCTTGGCGTGACAATGCCGTAAATCATCATCGCCACGATCAGCACCATCAGCCCGATCATCGGCACAACGTCGGTGAAGAGCAGGCGCAGCCTTTGGGTGAGGCTCAGCGTGTCCACCTCATAGGCGGGGGCCGCTGCCGGGTCGAGCCGGGTCTGCAAATAGATCGTGCCGATGTAGAAGGCCGCCAGGATGAGCCCCGGGATCACGCCTGCGATGAGCAGAGCCCCCACATCGATCTGCGCCAATGTGGCCAGGAGCACCGCCAACGCTGAGGGGGGAATGATGATCGCCAAGCCACCGGTGCCCAGGATCGGCCCAATCGACATGTGTTTTTTGTAGCCCCGTCGCGTCATCTCCGGCACCATGAGGGATCCCAAAAGCGCAGTTGAGCCCATGGAGGAGCCCGAGAGCGTGGAAAACCCCGTGCCGCCCAACACGGTCACGTAGCTCAACCGCCCCGGTAGCTTGCCCAAAAGGCGGTCGATGGCGGCAAACATGCGCCCGCCAAGCCCGGTGTGGAAAAAGATCTCTCCCATCAGCAAAAACAGCGGGATCGGCACCAGAGCGTATTTCGTGAGCGCCCCCCAGCCGTTGTTCAAGAGCGCCACGACGCCGCGTTCGCCGCCCATGAAGACCCAAGCCCCCAGGATGTTCGCCGCGAGAAAGGCGAGCGCGACCGGCATGCCAAGCGCCATGAGCACCATGATGGCCCCCACAAGCAGCCCAAGCGCCTCGTACCATTCCATTACTCGTGGATCCCCGCTTCACCCGAATGCATTAGCTCTGGTCCAAAGACAAAGCGGGCGAATTCGATGGCCATGATTGAAAAGGCGATGGGAAAACTGATGGTGAGCAGCCAGCGCGGGTAAAAATAGGCGCGGACATCATAGTCGTTGCGCGCGATGTTGGTCTGAAAAAGCTCCCAACCGTACCAGGCCAAGATCAGGGAGACCGCGACGCAGGCCGCGGCGATCACCCGGCTGACGATGCGTCGCAGGGGGCCGGGCAAAACGGCGGTGACAAGTTCAATGTGCACATGCCCTTTCTCGCGCACGAGCCAGGGCGCGCCCAGCATGGTCATGTAAAGAAGGCCGTATTCGGCGGAAGTAAACAGCCAAGCAAAGGGCTGCACCCCGAGGTTGCGCATCGCGACCGAGGCCACGACGGAGACCATGAGCCAGACCAGGGTCGCGGCGGCAATAAAGGCCATGCCGTAAAGCACAACGTCGTAAAGGCGAAAAAGCGCGCGCATCCGGAGTCCTGTCAGGGACGGGGTCTGGGCAGCTTTGCCGCCAGACCCCGCCCGCTCCCATGCCTAGTCAGCGTCCGCGTCGTAGAACAGTTCTAACAAACGGTCGTAGTTGCCCGTTCCCATCGGATGCTCCGCCATCAGGCTTTGCATCCGCTCCCAGTTCTTTTCGCGCGCGGCGAGCAGGTAGTTGGCTTTGGCCTCCCCCTCCAGCGAGACGACAGCCATGCCCTGCGCGTCGAGTGCGGCAAAATCCTCGTCCCGCTTGGCGCGCAGCGCGTTGACACTGTCGATTTCATGCTGAATGGCCACATCCTGCACGATTTTTTGCGCTTCGGGAGAGAGCGCATTCCAGCGGTCGAGGTTCACGATCACCCCAAGATCGGTGGAGAAGAAGCATGGCTCAATCCGAAAGTTCAGGAACTCATTCCATTTCAGATCGATGAGGCCGATCTGCGTCCAACCGGTGGCGTCCACCACTCCGCGCTGCAGCGCGCCGTAAACCTCGCCCGTGGGCAGATCGATCACCTGTGCGCCCAAGTAGTTGGTGAAAAACGCGTTGTAGACGGCGTTCCCGCGCAGCTTGAGCCCTTCAACCTCAAGGTTGCCGGCGCTGTCGAAGGTGGGTTCTTCGCGGGTCCACAAGTTGTAGCAGACGCCGCTGTCGAACCAGCCGAGGTACTTCAGGCCCATCTTTTCTTGGTGGATCTCGTCGATGAGGGCGATCCCGCCGTTCTCGCGCGTCTCGATTGCCGTGAGGTTGGAGGCCACGAGCGCGTCTTTCTCAGGCAGCGCGCCGCCGTAAAATGAGCCTGGTGTATAGACCATGTCGACGATGCCATCCCGCACCGCGTCGGGTTGCTGAAACATGCCGATGGCCTCTGGGCCGCCGCGCACTTCGATCTGCACCACGCCTTCGCCCGCTGCGTTGACCTTATCGACAAAGGACAAAAAGCTCTGCGTGTAGATCAGTGTCTCTGGAAAGGCATGCACAGCGGTGATCGTCTCTTGCGCGTAGGTGGTGCTTGCAAAGGCCGTCGATCCGGCAACCAGGCCTGCAATCGCTAGGTGTTTCATTGGTTTCTCCTCTTCACTGTCATCACATTGTCTTTGTGTTAAAAACCCAAGGGGCTGCCGCAACGCGGCGGGCGCGAAAGGCGGCAATATCAGCTGAATGCGCGCGGGTGAGGTCGATGTCATCCCAGCCGTTGATCAGCTTTTCGCGCCAAGTCGGATCGATCTCGAAGGGCACAGAGGTCGTGCCGATCTCAAGCGTCTGGGCGCGGAGGTCCACCTCAGCGGGCAGCGCGCCGTCGGCCAGCATCTTCAGCAAGGCATCCGTGCTCTCAACCCGCGCGGGCAAGAGCCCGTTGTTCACCGCGTTGCTCGCAAAAATGTCGCCAAAACTGGGTGCCACCACGACCTTGAAGCCGAAATCTACCAGCGCATAGACTGCGGCCTCGCGGCTCGACCCGCTGCCAAAGTTGCGGCGGCTGACCAGGATGCTGGCCTCCGGGTGGCGGTTCAGCGGAAAGCCGGGTAGCGCTGCCCCCGCAGCGTCATAACGCAGATCATGCATCAAAAACTGGCCGTAGCCTTGGTCACGGGGCGTGGACATGAAGCGCGCGGGGATCAGTTGATCGGTATCGACGCTTTCGCGGTCAAGAGCGACGGCCTGCCCATGGTGCCTGCGCCAGTCCGACATCAGAGACTGCGCCCGTCAAGCAGCGGGCGCACATCGGTGAGGCGGCCAGTGATCGCCGCAGCGGCGACCATGGCCGGTGACATCAGATGAGTGCGCGCCCCGCGGCCTTGCCTGCCGCGAAAGTTGCGGTTGGTGGTGGAGGCGCAGCGTTTGCCGGGGGCCACCAGATCGCCGTTCATCGCCACGCACATGGAACAGCCCGCGCCCACCCATTCAAGCCCGGCATCGGTGAAGATACGGTCCAGCCCCTCTGCCTCCGCCTGTCGTTTGATGACTTGAGATCCGGGCGAGACCAGCCCGGGCACCTTCGCGCTGCGCCCGGCTAAAACGGCCGCAGCGGCGCGCAGATCTTCGATGCGCGCATTGGTGCAAGAGCCGATAAAGACCTGGTCCACCGCAACCTCGCTCAGCGCTTGTCCCGGTGCTAGATCCATGTATTCCAGCGACGCGCGCACCTTTTCGGCGCGGGATCTCTCCAAACGACCGGGGTCAGGGACCGTCTCGGTCACGGGCAGCGCATCCTCAGGAGAGGTGCCCCAGGTCACGATGGGTGCGATGTCTTCCGCCTCAAGCGCCACCTCTCGATCAAACGTCGCCCCGGCGTCGCTCGGCAACGCCTTCCAAGCCGCCAGCGCCCCGTCCCAATGCGCACCCAAAGGTGCGCCCTGCCTCCCCTTGACGTAGGTAAACGTCGTCTCATCCGGTGCGATCATGCCAAAGCGCCCGCCGCCCTCGATGGAGAGATTGCAGAGCGTCATGCGCCCCTCCATCGAAAGACCGCGCACGGCGGCACCGGCGTATTCGATGGCATGCCCCCGGGCACCGTCTGCCCCGAGCTTGGCGATCCAGGCAAGGGCGAGGTCCTTGGCACCGACGCCCGGACCCAGCCTGCCCTCGACGGTGATCCGCATTGATTTTGGCTTTTTCTGCCAGATGGTTTGTGTGGCCAGGACATGGGCAACCTCGGTCGCACCAATCCCAAAAGCCAAGGCACCAAAGGCCCCGTGGGTGGAGGTGTGACTGTCCCCACAGTTGATGAGCAGACCCGGCAGTGTCAGCCCTTGCTCCGGCCCAATCACATGCACAATCCCCTGCCGTGGATCGTTCAGGCCGTAACAAGCAATCCCGTGATTGGCGCAGTTGCGCTCCAGCCGCGCGATCATATCGCTCACGCTCGGGTCTTTGGTGGCCCCGCGTGTGGGCGCGTAGTGATCGACAACCCCCGTGGTCAGGGCTGGTTCGGCAACGGGCAAAGCACGGGCCTTGAGCTTTGCAAACGCGTGATGCGAGCCTTCATGCACCAGATGCCGGTCCACCCAGAGAAGTGACGCACCATCCTCGCGGCTCAGCACTTCATGCGCTGCCCAAAGCTTGTCCAAAAGGGTTAGGCCGCTCACTCACCCACCTCGCCAATGACCGGCTCCCAATGGCGCGCCTTGCCGGTGCCCACGCGCGACAGCGTCATCTCAAGCCGAAAGAGATCAGGCCGGTAGAGCGCGGCGAGATACTCGACCCCGCGCCCCGAGGCATCCCACAAGGTGCGCTTGAGCGACAAGAGCGGGCTACCCACCGAAACGCCGAGCGCCTTGGCAACCTCCGGCGTGGCCAAAGCCGCAGTAACAGACTGTTGCGCGGCATCGATGCGCATGCCCGTGCGTTCCAGCAGGCGAAAGAGGGGCTGCGAGGCCAAATCCGCCTCGTCGTAGCTGCGTGCGATGTCTTCGGGCACATGCGTGGTGAGGTGTGAAAAAGGCGCGCCCTCGACGGCGCGTACGCGCACCGCGGTCTGCACCTGTGCACCCGCCGCAAGCTCTAGCGCCTTTTGAACGGGCGCAGGCGGCGGGCCGTAAGAAAACCACAGGAGCCGCGCTGTGCTCGCCCGGTCCATTTCAACGATCTGGGGCATGAGATTGGCCAGATCTGCCGCCACGGCGTGCCCTTCGGCGGGGCGGTCCAGCACCACCGAGCCCGCGCCGAGTCGCTTTTCGATCCAACCGTCGGAAGCCAGGGCTTGAAGCGCTCTGCGTACCGTCACCCGGCTCACGTCAAAGTCCTGCGCCAGTCGGTTCTCGCCAGGCAGGCGAGAGCCCACCGGGAAGTCTCCGTTTGAAATCTCGTCGCGCAATAGCATGTACACTCTACGGGCTTTACCGCCTTCGGGAGGCGTCGGTTGCGCGTGGATCGTCAAGATGACGGTCTCCTGGACTTGGCTGACCATGGGTGTATCGCGCAACGATCGACAAGGTCACGGCACCGCTGCGCAATTATTTGTCCTTTTGTTATACTAAAATCTGTTTTAAGAAAAGTACAGATTTTGGAGAAGAAGTCATGCCAATTGTGGAGACTCACCTGATCGGAAGATATGCGGCTGCGGTAAAAGCCCGTTTGGTCGCCGCCCTGACGCAGGCTGCGCTCAGCTTCTGCTTTGCCAACCGTTTCGATGTCGCCGCAGGGCTGTTCCTGTGCCGAGACGTCAGGAAAGCCGTCACTGAAGTCTGGCCGCAATGATCGACCCGATCACACTTGCCGTGCTCGCCGGACGGATGGAGCAAATTGCCGACGAGATGGACGCGACCCTCTTTCGCGCCGCTTTTAACCCGATCATCGCTGAGGCGCATGACGCCAGCCACGGGATCTATGACGCGCATTCGGGTGACACGCTGGTGCAGGGAAAGTCCGGCCTGCCGATTTTTGTCGGGGTGATGGCTTTTGCCGTGAAGGCGGTGATTGAGAAAGCCGCGGCTGACGGCGACCTCACAGACGGCGATATCTACATCTTCAACGACGCGCACATTGGCGGCACGCACCTGTCAGACATGCGCCTTGTGCGGCCTTACTTTCGGGAAGGTGAGCTCTTTTGCTACCTCGCCAGCGTCGGACATTGGCATGATGTGGGTGGGGCGGTGCCCGGCAATTACAACCCCTCCGCCACCGAAGCGTTTCAAGAGGCGTTTGTCCTGCCGCCGGTGAAGCTTGCCCGCGCAGGCCAGATCAACCAAGACATTATTGATATCCTTTTGCGCAATACGCGGCTGCCGCAAAGCGCCATGGGGGATCTGAACAGTCAGTTGGGTGCGCTTGACCTTGGGGTGAAACGGCTTGATGCACTGCTTGACGAGTATGGCGCAGATCTGGTGCGCGAAGGCCTTGATGCGCTGCAAGACCGCGCGGAACGGCTCATGCGGGCCGAGTTGAGCGCGCTGCCCAACGGACGTTGGGAGGCGATGGATTACCTTGACAACGACGGCATCACGGATGCCGCGCTGCCCATCAAAGTCGCCGTTGAGATTTCTGAGGACCGGATGGTGCTTGATTTCGAAGGCACGGCTGCCACAACAGCGGGGCCGGTCAACATCGCGCTGCCCACCGCCGTTGCAACGGCCTATGTCGCTGTGAAACACATCTTTCTCGATCTGCCTGCGAACTCTGGCGTCATGCGCCCCATTGAGGTGCGCGTGCCCAAAGGCTCGCTCTTGGCGGCAGAATTCCCGGCTCCTGTCGGGGGCTATACCGAAACGATCCTGCGGATGATCGACGTCATCTTCTCGGCCTTCGCGCTAGCCGCACCAGAGCGCGTGGTGGCCAATGCCTATGGCACCATCAATGCGCTGTCGATTGCCGGCACCCGCGCCAATGGTAGCCGTTGGGTGATGTTCAGCTTTTACGGCGGCGGCCATGGGGGCAGCGCCGAGACCGATGGGCTGAACCATGGCAATGCACCGATCAGCACGGCGACCATCCCGCCGCTTGAGATCCTTGAGGCAGCCTATCCAGTGATGTTTCGGACCTGGGCGCTAAGGCCTGACAGTGCAGGTGTAGGCCGCCATCGCGGCGGCCTCGGCGGGACCTATGAGATTGAATTGCTTGAAGAAAGCGCTGAGGCGTTCCTTTTCGGTGAGCGCGGCTGTTTCCCGCCGCAGGGCGTGGCAGGCGGCGGTGCCGCAGCGATGAACGCGTTTCGCTATGAGCAGACCGACGGCTGGCAGCGTCCTGCGCTGGCCTCAAAGATGCGTGGTATCGCGCTGAAGCGGGGGCAGGCTGTCAGGCTGGATACGCCGGGAGGCGGAGGCTACGGACCTGCCGCAGAACGTGCACCCGAAGCGGTCGCGCGCGATGTGGCTCAGGGCTATCTCACGCCCGAGGCGGCCAGCGCCGCCTATGGCCCGGCCTGGCAAGAGGTGGATGCGTGAGCAAGATGATCGGTGTCGACGTCGGCGGCACGTTCACCGATGTCTTCGTGTTGGACGAGGCCACGGGTCAGGCAGATGTCAGCAAGGTGCCCACCACGCGGCCTGATCAATCCGGCGGGTTCCTGGAGGGCATCCGCGCGCGCCACGCGGCACTTGGCACAGTCGGCGTTGTGGTGCACGGCACCACAGCGGGCACGAATGCGCTGCTTGAGCGCAAAGGGGCCAAGGTGGGGGTGATCACCACCCAAGGGCTTGGCGATGTGCTCGAAATGCGGCGGCGCGACCGCCCCCGCACCTGGGGGCTGCGCGGTGATTTCCATCCCGTTGTGCCGCGCAACCTGCGCATTGAAGTGCCGGAACGTACGCTTGCGAATGGGACTATACGCGTCCCGGTCGATCTGCCTGCGGTGGAGCGGGCCGCGCAGCAGCTTCTTGAGGCCGGATGTAGCGCCGTCGCGATCCTTTTTGCCAACGCCTATGCAAATCCGGCGAATGAGCATGCCGCCGCCGCTGCCGTGCGAAAGATCTGGCCCAACCCGCATGTGAGCGCCTCGGCTGAGATCTTGCCAGAGATCCGTGAGTTTGAACGTTTCAGCACGACCGCGCTCAACGCCTACCTGCAGCCGGAAGTCTCAGGCTACATCGATCGGCTTGATGAGGCGCTGGCGGCTGACGGGTTCGGGGGTGAGTTTCTCATCGTGCAATCCAACGGCGGTGTCATGAGCACGCAAACCGCCTCCGCCTGGCCCATCCGCACCACTCTGTCGGGCCCTGCTGCGGGCGTTATTGCCGCGGCGCATATCGCGCGGTCGGCGGGCATAGAGAACGTCATCACCGGTGACATCGGCGGGACCAGCTTTGATGTCGCGCTGATCGCTAATGGGCAAAGCATGCTCTCGGCGCAAACGGCGATAGACTTTGGCATGGTCGTGCGCACTCCGATGATCGAGATTACGACCATTGGTGCGGGCGGTGGTTCTATTGCTTGGGTCGATAAGGGCGGGCTGCTGAACATCGGGCCGGAGAGTGCCGGTTCCACCCCCGGCCCGGTGGCCTATGGCCAGGGCAACGACCGGCCTACGGTGACGGATGCAAACGTTGTCTTGGGGCGGATCGACCCGGAAAATCCCATCGGCGGCAAGCTTAAACGTCTGGATGTGGAGGCCGCGGGCCGCGCCATCGAGGCGCATGTGGGTGCCCCCCTCGGCCTTGACCGTATCGAAGCCGCTGAGGCGATTTTGCGGATCGCCAACAGCCGCATGGCGGGCGCAATCCGTCTCGTGAGCATTGAGCGGGGCTTTGACCCAAAACGCTTTGCCTTCATGCCCTTTGGCGGCGGCGGGGCCTTGCACACGGGCGCGCTTCTCAAAGAGGTGGGGATCGGGAGCGCCATCGTGCCGCGGTACCCCGGCGTGACCAGCGCCATGGGCTGCGTGATCGCGGACATGCGTCAGGATTTTGTGCAGACGATCAATACCTTGGTAGGGACGCTCAATCCCGAAGCCTTACAGCAGGTGATGCAATCCCACGTTGATGAGGGCCTGGCGCTGCTGGCCGCGGCCAAGTCACAGTTTACGCGGAGAACCATCCGCTTTGAGCTCGATATGGCCTACGTCGGCCAAACCCATACGGTCGGTGTGCCGCTCTCCGTACGGATCACCGATGACTTGGTGGGTGAGACCTCTGCCGCTGAGATTGAGGCTGCTTTTGACAAAGCCTATACGGCGAGCTTTGGTCGGCTGCTGGCGTCGGGGACGCGGCGGGTCTTGAACCTGCGCACCGCCGTGATTGGAGAGCGGCCCAAATTCGATCTATCCAGTCTGGCACCGGTGGGCGGAGATGTGGGCCAGGCGCGCAAAGGCACGCGCCGCGTGCATTTTGGGGATGCCTGGTTTGAAACTGAGATCTTTGACCGTCTGGCGCTGCCTGTAGGGGCCAAGATCACGGGTCCGGCGATCCTCGTGCAGCCTGATGCCACTGTTCTGATCGAGCCGGACCTAGAGGGCGTTATCGACGCTCACGGCAACACCATCATCACAGTCAGGGATGGCTGACATGGCGGCACCTCTTGACCCCCAGCGCACCGCGCTTTTGACCATCGATTTGCAGAACGACTTTTTGCACCCCGAGGGAGCCTATGGCCGTGCCGGGCAAAGCGCCCCGTCGATCGCCGCGCTGCCCGCAAAGATCGAACCCGTGGCCGCGGCGCTGCGCGCGAAAGGGGGCGTCTTTGTCAGCGCGCAATTCACCCTGGTGCCTGGACCGGAGGGGGTTCCACTCATCGCGCCCCACCTCAAGGCGCTGCGGCCCTTTCTAGGCAAAGGCGACTTCGCGCCCGGGGCCTGGGGGCACAGCCTCGTCGATGCGCTGATGCCTGCGGATTACATCGTTGAAAAGGTTGCCTATTCCGCGCTCTATCAAACCCGGTTGGAATACATCCTGCGTGCGCTGGACATAGAGACCCTGATCATTGGCGGTATTGTCACAAACGGCGGTGTGGCCAGCACCCTGCGCGACGCGCATTTGCGCAACATCCATACGGTGCTTCTCTCAGACGGCTGCGCGGCTTTTAAGCAAGACGTGCACGAGGCCACGCTGATCTCGCTTGGCTCAGTGACGCCGATCATGACCTGCGCCGAGGCTGTGGAGATGCTGTCGTGAGCCTGAAGGCCCGCCTCGCGCAGCGCGATATCCTTGTTGCGCCAGGGGTTTACGACGGCTTGACCGCAGCGCTCGCCGCCGAGGCGGGGTTTGAGGCGCTTTACCTCTCAGGGGCGGCGGTGGCCTATACGCGTCTCGGGCGGCCAGACATCGGGTTGACGTCTGTCAGCGAGATGGCGGACACGATGGGCCTGATCCGTGACCGTGTGGACCTGCCGGTGATCATCGACGCTGATACTGGCTTTGGCAACGCGCTCAACGCGCAGCGGACCATGCGTATTTTTGAGCGGGCCGGTGCCAGCGCCTTGCAGGTAGAAGACCAGAGCTTTCCCAAACGCTGTGGGCATTTGCAGGATAAATCCCTGATCTCGATTGGTGAAATGACCGGTAAGATTGCGGCCATGGCGGATGCGCGTGCTTCTGTAGAGACGCTGATCATCGCGCGCACCGACGCGGTGGCGGTCGAGGGCTTTGATGCGGCAGTTGCGCGGGCGGAGGCCTATAGTGCCGTTGGCGCGGATGTGATTTTCATCGAGGCGCTGCGGTCGCGGGAGGAGCTTCAGGCGGTTGCCGCGCACTTCAAAGACCGCATCCCGCTTCTGGCGAATATGGTCGAAGGCGGGGCGACGCCGATCCAGTCTGGGCGTGACCTGCAGGATCTGGGGTACGCCATTGTGATCTTTCCGGGCGGGATCGTGCGTGCCCTCGCCAAAACGGCGGAGGACTATTACGCCAGCCTGCAGCAACACGGATCGAACGCGCCCTTTGCAGACAGGATGCATGATTTTGCGGGTCTCAACGGCAAGCTGGGCACGGATGCCATGCTTGCGGCTGGGAAGCGGTATGAAGATGGCGGCAGCCGCTAAACCGCGGGTTCTGTCCGCGCCAAGCACCTATGACGTGCGCACGCCGATCCTGATCATCGGGGCCGGTGCCTGCGGGATGGTGGCGGCGCTGGCCGCCAAAGATGCCGGTGCGGAAGTGCTGGTCATTGAGGCGGATCCTTTGCCTTCAGGGTCCACGGCGCTATCGGCGGGTCTGATCCCGGCTGCTGGGACAAAGCTCCAGGCAGAGGCGGGAATTGCAGATGATCCTGCCGCCTTTGCCGCCGACATTCAGGCCAAGGCAAAGGGCGACAACTCTCAAGCCTTGGTGGAGCTTATGGCCCATGCCTCCGCGCCGACGATTGACTGGCTGCAAGAGCGCTACGGTCTGCCGTTCTCGGTGGTCGATGACTTCGATTATCCAGGCCACAGCGCGCGGCGGATGCACGGGTTGTCCAGCCGTGCGGGCCGGGAGCTTGTGGATCACCTGCGCGCGGCCTGTGAACGGGAGGGGGTCGATCTCATCTGCAACCGTCGCGCGGTGACCCTTTTTACGCAAGGGTCCCGGATCACGGGCGTCGAGGTCGCGGGGCCAGAGGGGCAAGAAACCATTGGCTGCGCGGCACTGATCCTCGCCTGCAACGGCTACGGCGGCAACCGCGCGATGGTCGCGGCCCATATGCCGCAGATCCAAGAGGCGCTGTGGTTTGGCCATGATGGGAACACTGGCGATGCGGTGACCTGGGGCGATGCGCTCGGCGCGGAGACACTGCACCTCTCAGCCTACCAAGGGCATGGCAATGTGGCGCATCCCCATGGCATTCTGATCACCTGGGCGGTGATCACCGAAGGTGGGGTGCAGGTCAATTTGGCGGGTGAGCGGTTTTGGGACGAAAGCCAGGGGTACTCAGAGGCCGCGCGCGCGGTGCTGGGTCAACCGGGCGGAATGGCCTGGACTATTTTTGACAGCCGTGTCGCTGGGATCGCCCGACAGTTTCAGGATTTTCGCGATGCGGAAGCGCAGGGTGCGGTGAAAACGGCGCACGACCTGTCTGATCTCGCACGGGTGACAGGCCTTCCGGTGGATCGTTTGGCAGATGTGCTCAGGGCAATCCCCGCCACAGGCGCGGACGGCTTTGGACGGACCTTCAAGGGCCCGGCCCTGACCCCACCATTCGCGGCGGTAAAGGTCACTGGCGCGCTTTTCCATACGCAAGGCGGACTGAACGTCGATCATGAGGCACGGGTGAAGCGGCGCGGCGGTGGGGTCTTGCCCAACCTCTTTGCCGCTGGCGGTGCTGCGGTCGGCGTCTCGGGCAAAGGTGACAGCGGGTATCTTTCGGGCAATGGACTTCTCAGCGCGACCGTGCTGGGACGTATCGCCGGGATCAAGGCGGCGGAGCAGGTGCGCTAGAGCGGGATAAGGTTGGTTTGGATCGAAAAGGGAGTCACATGAGCCGATTTAGCTGCTTCATTCTCGCCGACCACAAGATGGAGGGTGAGCAGTGGGTAGGGCACTTTCGATGGACCTTCGGGAAAGAGCAATGGCGCGGCTTGAGGCGGGGGAGAGCGTTCGGCAGGTTGCCGCGGCGTTGGATGTGGCTGCGTCCAGCGTGGTAAAATGGTCTCAGCGGTTGCGCGAAACCGGGAGTTGCGCACCAGCCGGGACAGGCGGCCATCCACCGCGCAAGATTACCGGCGCGTATGAGGCCTGGCTTCTGGACCGGATCAAAGAACCGTTCACGCTGCGCGGACTTGTGGTGGAACTGGCCGAGCGTGGGCTCATGGTCGACGACCGCACGGTCTGGGCCCTCGCGCATCGCACGGGTTACACGTTCAAAAAAGACCCAACGCGCCGAGGAACAAAACCGCCCAGACGTGGGTCGCCGCCGTGCCCGCTGGAAGCGACATCAGGGCCGGATCGACCCGCGCCGCCTCGTGTTCATTGATGAAACATGGGCCAAGACCAACATGGCACCGTTGCGGGGTTGGGCACCCAAAGGCAAACGCCTGATCGGGCGCGCACCACATGGTCACTGGCGCACCGTGACCTTCATCGCAGCGCTGCGTCATGATCGGATCGACGCGCCGTTCGTTCTGGACGGTCCAGTGAACGGCGAAGCATTCAGGGCCTCCGTCGAGCACGTGCGCGTTCCAACCCTGCGCCCCGGTGATGTGGCGGTGATCGACAATCTCGGGGGCCACAAGGGACAAACCGTGCGAAAGGCGGTCTGCAAAGCCCAGGCTCACCTGCTGTTCTTGCCCCCCTACAGCCCTGACCTGAACCCGATTGAGCAGGTCTTCTCCAAGCTCAAACATATGCTCCCAGACGCCGCCGAACGCACAACACAAGCACCATGGCGCAGGATCGGTACACTGCTGGACCGATTCACACCCCAGGCATGTTCAAACCACCTTGCCAATGCCGGATACGCTTCAACCTGCGCTCATCATGCTCTAGCCACTTGCCGCCATGCAGCAAAGGATCTCAAACATGATCGACACCCCTAGAAACGCGGTGTTGCCCGAGGCGTCGAAGGGGGGAGAGACCTCTACGAGGTCAGCCCCGGCGATGTTCACACCGTTGAGGCCCCGCGCGACCTGCAGAGCCTGAAACCCATTGGGCCCGCCCACTTCAGGCGTCCCTGTGCCTGGCGCGAATGTCGGATCGACAAAGTCGATGTCATAGCTAACGTAGGCGGGCGCGGTGCCAACGAGCTCGCGCGCTTCAAGCATCACATCTTCGAGGCCTCGGGCAAAGAACTCCTCAATCGGCACAATCCGAATGCCCACAGAGGCGGCAAAGTCACGGTCTTCCATGTCATAGGCTGTGCCGCGAATGCCGATCTGGATCACCCGCTTGGGATCGAGCAGACCTTCCTCGACGGCGCGGCGAAACGGGGTGCCGTGGGTGTATTTCGTGCCGTTGAAATAGCTGTCGAAAAGGTCGGTATGGCTGTCGAAGTGGATCATGCCGAGGGGGGCGTCCTTGGCCAGGCTGCGCAGGATGGGCAGTGACGAGAGGTGATCCCCGCCTGCTGTCAGCGGCCTGATCCCTGCCGCAAGGACCCGGTCGAAAAAGGCGGTGATGCGCTGCATGCTGTCTTGGATATCCGCGGGGTTAGGCGGCACATCGCCCAGATCGGCACAGTTGGCCGCCTCAAAGGGGCGCACGCCTGTAGCACCGTTCTGTGCGCGGATCATCGTCGAAAGGTCCCGCAACTGCCGGGGCCCGTGCCGCGGCCCGGGGCGGTTCGTTGTGCCCGAATCCCACGGCACGCCAATCAGGCCGATATCCACCTCAGCCAGCCGCGCGTGGTCGAGATCGACGTGCGGCAGCCGCATGAACGTCGGCACCCCCGCAAACCGCGGCAGATCGAAGCCGGAAACGGGGTGGAAGAAGGTATCGGTCATGGGGCATCCTGCATGCTGGTTCGCGGTCTCGGGTTTCAGTCCTGTGATGGGGGGCCGGCATAGGGCGGAAACCGCTCGACACTGGGAGACCACTTGTCCGCCGCAGCAAGCGCATCCATGTGATCTACGATGCCACTCAGCGTTGTGAACCAAACGTCCTTGCTCTCCAGTGTCTCTTCGATCCATCGCTCGACCAAGCGCCAGCGGGCGAGCCGCCCGGTCAGAAAGGGATGCACGATCAGCATAAAGAACCCCCCGGCTGCATACTGCGCGTCAAATTCCTCCCAAAAGCCTGCGAGCCCGTCGGAGGGGGATTTGACCGGCATCATGTAACCGATCTCATCATAGTGGGCGAAGGGCGGCCAATCGTCCGTGCCCCAATGCACTGGCATCTCATAGAGACGCCCCTGCGGCGTCTCTAGCGCATAGGGGATATCGTCTCCCATGAGCGAGCTGTCATAGCGCAGGCCATGTTCTTGCATGAGGTCGATCACCTCACCGGTGATGTTATAGACCGGCGCACGATATCCTCTGGGTCGCGTGCCGCAGATGCGTTGATGGGCGTCTAGCGCGCGCTCAAAGGGTTCGCGTTGGTGCCCAATCGTGGCAACGGGATCCTCATGGATCCACCCGTGATGGCCAATTTCATGCCCGCCTTTGAGGATGGCCTCAACCGCATCGGGGTAGGTCTCCAAGCACCAGCCGGGGACAAAGAAGGACTGCTGCAGCCCAAAGCGCTTGTACGTGTCCAGGACCCGGGGGATCGCCACGTTCGGCCCATATTGGCCCATGGATATGGGATAGAGCCGTTTGTGGCTGTCCGCGGGCCTGGCGATATGAATGAGGCTGTCAGCATCCATGTCAAAGGTGATCGCGACCGCGCATTTCGCCCCATTGGGCCAAGGGATGGGGTTTCGGATCATTCAATCGGCCTCCAAAATGTTGGCACTCTGCGGTTCCCAACTGAGCCAGACGCGCTGACCTGCCGCCACCTCCAGCGCGCTCAGGGCGCGTTCTTGCATCTGCACCTTGAACTCTTGGCCTGCCGCGCCTTCGAGAAAGAGTGTTATGACCGAGCCGATAAACTCCTCAGAAATGACCGTCGCTTGAGTTTGGTTCGTCGCATCCGGGGCGCTGGTCGAGAGGTTCACTAGGTCCGCGGACACCGTAAAACTGATGGCCTCCCCGCGCACCTTCGTGACCTCTGGCGCGGCCGCGACGAAATCGCCCTGCGCGGTGGTGATCTGCGTGCCTGCTGCATCGCTTCCTGTGACGGTGCCGCTGAGGATGTTGTTGCGCCCCACAAACTCCGCCACAAACCGGTTGGCCGGGGCGCGGTAGATGTCTTTGGGGGTGCCGATCTGCGCGATATCCCCTTGGCTCATGATCACCACCCGGTCCGCCATGGCAAAGGCTTCGGATTGGGAATGCGTGACATAGACAAACGTAATCCCAAGCTCTTTTTGCAACCGGGTCAGCACGCCTTGCATGCGGATCACCAGATTGGCGTCAAGTGCGGACAAGGGCTCATCCAGCAAAAGCATCTGCGGCTCCATCACAAGACTACGGGCCAAGGCCACGCGCTGCCTTTGCCCGCCAGAGAGGGTGTCAACATTGCGTTCGGAGAATTCAGCGATCTGCATCCGCTTGAGCCAGTCCATCGCTTTTTCTTTGCGCTCTGCCGGCCCAATACCGCGCATTTTCAGGCCAAATTCGACGTTTTCGCGTGCGGTCAAAAAGGGGAAGAGCGCGAGCGACTGCCAGACCAAAGGCGTGTCGCGGTCATGCGGCTTCACGTCATTCATGACGCGCCCGCCGATGCGGATTTCCCCAGCGGTCGGGGTCTCAAGACCTGCCAACATGCGCAGTGTCGTCGTCTTGCCGCAGCCCGATGAGCCCATGAGGGCCAGAAACTCACCCTGGTGGATATCCAGCGTCATGTCGCGCACAGCGACAAAGTCATCAAAGCGCTTTTCGACATTGCGGAAGGTGACAAGGGGTTCTGTCATGTCAGGAATGGCTCTTGATCTGGCGGCGGATAAAGATGAGTTGTGCCAGCACGACCAGCGTCATCGAGGTCAGAAAGACGAAGGTGCCGATCGCGTTCACCGTGGGATCGATGTTGCCCTGAACGATCTCAAGGATGACGATGGGCACCGTCTTGTTCAGCCCGGCCACAAACCAGGCAACGGCAAACTCATCAAAGGAGACGGCGGCGGTGAGGCAGAGCGCCGAGACGATGGCAGGCGCGCAGAATGGCAAGATCACATAGCGCATCGCCTTCCATTCGTTGCCGCCGAGGTTCCAGGCGGCCGCTTCGAGGTCCGGATCCATCTGGTGCAGTCTGAGGCGTATGATGGCCATGGCAAAGGGTGCGGTGAGCACCGAATGGGCCAAAATGATAGACCACAACTGCCCCGACAGCCCGATGCGAGAGAGCCAGGCCAGCATGGCCAGTGCCATGATGATCAGCGGGATGGTGGGCGGCAGCAGGATCAGCGCGAGATAGGCCCCCTTGAACCGAAAGGTGTAGCGAAAGTCGGTGTAGGCCGTGCAAAACCCCAAGCTCGTCGCCAAAACAGCCGAGCAGGACGACACGATGAGCGAGTTGCGCACCGCTTGCCAAACATCTGCATCCGCAAAGATCTTGGCATACCATTCGGTTGAGAACTCACCCAAGGGGATGGTCGGGAACCGCTGGGTGTTGAACGAGAAGACAAGGCTAAAGAGGATGGGCGCAAAGACAAAGAGAAAGATCAGCCCAACGTAGGCCGCCAGCAGGATGTTCAGGCCCCGCCTGCGCATCACTTGGATCCCTGAGGCTTGCGATAGGCCAGCACAATGGCTGCGAAAGCGACCGCGAAGAGGGTGAGCATCATCATGATCGCCACCACCGCCGCGCGCGGCCATTGCTGGCCAGCCTTGGTGGTGTCCAAGATGAGAATGGGCAGCGTCGGCTCTTGACTGCCACCCAGGTAAAAGGGCGCGACAAAATCGCCGAAGGACAGGATAAAGCAGAAGAGGGCGGCCACGATAAAGCCGGTCTTTGACATCGGTAGAACGACGCGCCAGATCGTGGCGAGGGGCTTGCAGCCCAGATTGCGCGCGGCTTCGATCAGCGTACGGTCGATGTTTGCCATCGTCACGGTTTGCAGGATGACGGCCAGCGGCAGGGTCAGCGTCAGATATCCGATCACGGTTCCAAAATGCGTGTTGAGCATTTTGAACGGGCCAATGCCGATGTAGCCCAGCATAGCGTTCAACGCCCCGCTTTCGGCGAGGATCACGTACCACGAAAACGTGCGCACCAGGTAGGAGGTGAAAAACGGGATGATGAGCAAAAAGACCGCCCATCGGCGCTGCGCTTCGCTGGCGCGAAAGGCGAGGGCCCAGGCGGCCGGAAAGGCCACCAGCATCGCGACACAGGCGCTGAGCGATGCGATAAAAAGCGTGTACCAGTAGCTGTCCCAAAAATAGCCGCGCGTCAGCATGCGCTGCCAGTTCACAACCTCAAACGCCTCGGTCATGCGGTAGTTCTTGACCACAAAGAACGAGATCACGAGCATAAAGACAACCGGCCCGACAAAGAACATTAGCTGCCAAAGAATGATCGGCAGCCGCCACGTCAGGGCATAAAGGTCAAGGCGTCGTTTGGCGTTCAAGCCTGGGGGTCCTTGAAAAGGGCAGGGGCGCGGTGGCCCCTACACAGTGCGCGGTTTACGCGTTCTTGTATTCGGACCAGAAGTCGTTCCAATCCTCTAGCGATTGCTGTTGAGGGATGTCGCGATAGTGGATACGGCCATCGTTGATGAGCGCAATAGGCTCATTGGTCATGCCGTCCATCTGGTGGCTGCGCATCGCCTCGGCCGGATCAACCTCTTGCAACATCTTGCGGCCCGCCTTGGTGACGCAATGGCCGGGATAGGCCAGCATCTGCGCCGTCTTAACCTGACCCTCAGCCGACATGGTGTAGGCCAGATACTTCAGCGCAAGATCTGCTTTCTGCGTCGTCTTGGCGATGGAATAGCTCTCGGTCCACTGGATCCCACCCTCTTTGGGCACCACAGAGGACACGGGCGCGCCGTCCCGCTCCAAGATCCCGGTGACCCAATCGCCGATGCCCACCATGGCCAGCATTTCTCCGTTTTTCATGCCCGAGAAGGTGCCGCCAAAATCGAAGTACCCGCCCACCTGTGAGCGCAGCGAGAGCGTCTTTTCCCGCACGGCTTGCCATGCGGCGTCGCTAATGTCGAAGGGCGTGGAATTGCCCATCAGCAGGCTCATCTGACCAAGTGACGGCAGGTGCCAGTCAAAATGCCCGACTTTACCTGTCAGCCGCGGATCCCAATACACATCGTAGGATGCAGCCTCTTCAGCGCTCAGCACGTCGGTGTTGTAGGAAACCCCCAAATGCCCAAAGCGCGAGATCAGCGAATAGAGCTTGCCGCTTTCGTCCCAATGCCCGGGGAACTTCTGGAAGTCCTCGTGCAGCAGATCGTCAAAGGCGTAGTCACTGGGATCAAGTTCCATTGCCAGATCATTGGCCACCAGCAGCGTCGCGTATTCGGCATCCGTGTGGATGATGTCGAAGGTGCCCGGCGGATTTTGCGCCAGCGCCGCCAACATATTGTCGCCACCTGCATAATATTTCGGCACAAACTTAACGTTGTTGGCCTCCTCAAAGGCCCCGACCATGTCAGGCTCGGCCGTGCCAAACCACCCCAGCATGGTCAGCTCAGTCGTCTGCGCCCAAGCTCGGTTGACAAATGGGGCAGAGAAGGCCACCCCGCCGCCAATGCGGAGAAACTCCCGTCTAACCATCTGTTTTGAAGTTGTTTTAGGCGTATCCGTCATGGTGCACTCTCCGCTGTTGTCAGGTTCTTTCCCAGCTTACTCTTCCACGCCAACCGGCCTTTTGGGCGCTCTGCCAAAAGGGGTGTCGGAATCAAAAGCTTTCGAAAATTCATAAGCGTTATGTTTCTATTAAGATCTCAGATGTTCAACCGCGCCCCGGGCGCTTTTTTGTTTGGCGGGTCAGAGGGCCGGTTTCACTTAAGTCCCCACAGGCCATCAACTGTGTGTCTCTGGAGGTGCGTTGTGCGCTGCCGCCACGCCCGACGCTCACGACCGGACCCAAGTGGACCAAGGGGGTGGGAAGGCCGAAGCAGAATTTTTCCGAGGCCAACCACGCTGATAAAATCGCGCCGAGAGGCACCGCAGTATTCAATTTCCAAGAGGTTGGGGTGCTGTTAAGGCTCCGGTATGCAGCGCGCCGCGTTCCACAAGCTTTTCAAATCCCCCGGACCTGTGGTCCTACCCGTGATCCACGTGCTGGGGTCTGCGCGCAGCTTGCGCAACGTGGGCCATGTGATCGCGGCGGGTGCGCCAGGGTGCTTTTTGATCAACCACGACTTTGAGGCGGAGTGCTTTTTGCCCATCATCGCGGATGTGCGGACGGCCTATCCCTCGCTGTGGCTCGGTGTGAACTTCCTTGCTGTGACTGGAAAGCACGCTTTTCCGATGCTGGGTGAGCTTCAGGCCGGTGGCGTTACAGTGGACGCCTATTGGGCGGATGACGCGCGCATTGATGAGCATGGGGAAAATGCTGAAGCCCGCGAAATTGCGCAAATCTATAAGCAGTGCGGCTGGCGCGGGATGTACTTTGGCGGCACCTGTTTCAAAAAACAGCGCGAGGTGGCACCCGCGCAGTATGGCAATGCCGCGCGAGAGGCCTGCGCCTTTATGGATGTGGTGACGACATCGGGCGTGGCGACGGGGCGCGAAGCGGATCTGACAAAGATCGGCACGTTTCGCAGTGCCATCGGGGATAAAGCCCTCGCGCTTGCCTCCGGCGTGACGCCGGAGAACGCGACCGCCTACCGCGATGTCGATTGCTTTATGGTCGCGACCGGCATCAATGAAGAGGGCAATTTTTATGACATTGACCCTGCAAAACTCCAGCAACTCATGGCCGTGAGCCGCAGCTTGGGCAAAGGAGACCCGTGATGAGCGACAAAGGCCCGCGCGATGACCGTTGGTATCTGAACATCATGGCCCCCAACACGAAGGGGGATGAGTTCGCCTGGCTCGACCCTACGTCGATCTATATCAATCCGCGCGCGTTCACGGATCTTCTCGACGATCTTTGCGCCGATCTGAACGGGGTGGCCTTTGACGTGGTCGCGGGGCTCGATGCGATGGGGTTTGTGCTTGGGGCCGCCCTAGCCGCGCGCAGCGGGGTTGGGTTCCTGCCAATCCGCAAAGCTGGCAAGCTCTGTGTGGACACAGACAGCGTTGGCTTTTCCAACTACTCGGGGCGCACGCAGGACATGGAAATGCGCCAGCCTGCCTTTGCCCCTGGGACACGCGTTTTGCTCGTTGATCAATGGGTTGAGACTGGCGGCACGATGGATGGCGCAATCCGGTTGGTCGAGCGCCAGGAGGGCGTGGTCGCGGGGCTGGTGGCCATTGCGATTGAAGAAAACGACCGCACGCGCGCGTACCGAGGGATGTACCCTTGCATCTCCGCCGTCGTGCCCGGCTCGCGTTGGCAGCGCGAATGTAATGCGCAGACACTCTCCAGTTTCGATGCCTACAGACCGGACATGGCGTTTCCGCGATAAGGTTCTGAACTCAGCCGAAGACCTCAAACGCCAGCGGCCCTGGTGCCACCCCGACCCCGTTCACTGGCGTCTGGTCTTGCGGGCAGGCGGACATGACGGCGATCACCTCCACCTCGGCGCGAAACTCCACCCTGTCGCCTGGCCGGGAAACAGGGGGCACAAACTGGGTTCCCCCGTTGGGCGCAAGGGGCACATTCATCCAAATGTTAAAAGGCGCGGGGATCAGCGGCGCTTTCAACCCAATGGCCATCAAGGCCATGCGCAGATTGTCGGCGCAATTGTCATGATAGGTGTCACAGCCAAGCTCTTGGTACCGCGCGTGATCGCAACATGCGACAATCGTGTCATGCACGCCGGGTGACGTGTCTTCGGTGAGCGTCAGAAGGGGTCTGCGCAGGTTTGAGACCAGCGGATCGCCGACCTTTGGAAAGACGGTGCTCAGGGAGGTATGCAAATGCGCCATGGAGAGATACTCGGTCAGTCCATCTGCAACGAAAGCAAAGAAATCGCAGACCTGATGCCCGCTGGGGTTTACCACTTGCAGGCCTTGGCCCTTGGCGAGCCGCACCGCGACCCCGCAGCGCGGTGGCACGCGGTAACGCTGCCCCAGTACCGGTCGCCCATCCGAAGATACTGCGGAGGTTAGGCTGGCGTTTGTGCCGTCAGGCACATGCGGCTGATGCATCGGGTTGCGCTTGCTTGGGTGTTGATGACGATGGCAGGGTACTGCGAAGAGGCACGCTTGCATACCGCACGCACACGGGACTTTGGTGCGGAATCTTGGGTGTATGGTTTACGTGCAAAGTGGGTGCCGTTTGGGTTTCAAAATCACCGTCGTCGGCTAAACCGTGACAAAAATCAAAAGCATTGGGAGGTGCTGGTGTGTGATCAGAGCATTCAGGCTGTTGTGCCGGTCGCCTTGAAAGAAGTGTTTGAGGCGATTGCGCCGCAGTTCACCGCGGCAACGGGGTACCGGATTGACCGCGCCCTGATGCTGAACCCGGAAGTGCCTGACCATGTGGCCGGTGGCGGGGCTTGGTCTATCGCGCTTTCAAATCCTCCCTACATCGAGAAGATCCTGCGCGCTGGTGCCGGTGACGGGGGCATGCATCGCTTGGGCTATGCCCCGCTGGCCTTCGCCATGCGGGGAGAGGCCTGTGCACCGCCGCTTGAGCATCCAAATGACATCGCATCGTTCTTGGTCGCGGCTGAGAGCATTGCCATCACCGAGAAAGGCACCAGTGGGGCTCAGTTTGCTCAATTGGCGAAACACCTTGGTCTCCTGCAAGATCTTCAGCCAAAGCTACAGCTCTTGCCTGGCGGGGGCCCGATGGCTGCATTGCAAGAGGGGAACGCTGAGGTTGCCGCGCTGCCTTTGACCAATATTGCCTCGGTGGCTGGCGTCTTTGCAAAAGCGGTTTGTCCCTATTCCATGGACGTGCACATTGATTTGGCATTCTGCGTGTCTGCGCTGGCGAACACGGCGACCGCCAGCTTTGCGCGTTGGTTGCTTGACCCAATGCAGAAGGAGACCTTGCAGGCGTTGGGTCTTCGACCGTGCAAGGGTGAAGCGCATCCTGTTTTGGCATGAGACAAGCGATGTTGTTGGCATGCATCGGCTTGCACGCAAGGCTTCGACCTTTCCCGAAGGTCGCCTCTCTGCAGCGCGTTCCGGAAAATCTCACGTCTGGGTTGATGGACCCCGCGCACGAATTGCCCTAGCGTCATGCGGCCTGCGAACGCTCTGTGTTGTTGGCGGGGGAAGACGCAACGAACGGGGTGGGAATTGGCGCAAATTGATGTCCAGCCAAGGGGCTTGCAGGGGCGTGATTTGGTGCCGTCTCCTCTGCAAAAAGTCCTGACCAATAAGGCCAATGACGATCTGCAAGCCTCAGAAATGTCAGGTGTTTTGCTGTTCTGCGATCTCACTGGGTTTTCGCGGTTGGGGGCCGAAGCGGTGCGCAAATCTGAGCGCGGACCCGAGGAGTTGCGCGCCCAGATCGACGTCGTCTTTGGGTGTGTGGCGCAGGAAGTGGAAACCAATGGCGGCGGGATCCTCTACTTTGCGGGGGATGCTGTGGCGGCGTTTTGGCAGGATGGGACGCAAAGCAACGTCGCCAGAGCCATTGCTTGTGGTCTGGCAATTCAGGCGGCGGTCCCCAAGCTTCGGGCTGATGCGCCGCTCAAGATGAAGGCTGGCGTCACTGCTGGTGCTCTTTGGACCTTGGACGTCCAAGGCCCCGACGCCAGGATTCCGGTTGTTTTAGGCGACGCGCTGGCGCAGGTGGATGACATGGCGCTGGCCGAAAAAGGTGTGCGGCTCAGCCCAAGTGCGGCAGAGCTTTTCGGCGATGCACACCGCAGCGACCTCATCGTTTTGGAGCCGCCTGAGGTGCAATGCGCAAGGGATCTGAAAACGGATGCGGATTTTGACCCAACACCGTGGCTACGCCGACATGAGCGTGCTGGGCTGGAGTTGGGCGATGCGTGGCAGGCAGAGTTCCGGCAGACTCACGTGCTTTTCGCGCGCCTGGCTCACGATGATGTTGTCGATGGGGCTTCGGCACGCGAGGTAAGCCAACGGATTAAATCGTGCGCGCAAGCCATTGAACGCGAACGCGGAACCCTCTTACAAGTCTGTCGCGATGACAAAGGTCTGGTGTTGGTTGCGGCTTGGGGATTGGCGCAGTCTGTCGTTGAAAACGGCGCGGAGCGCGCAACGATTACCGCAGGCGACGTTGCGGGGCACGGCGCAGTTGTCAGCGTTGCAACCGGCAAGGTGTTTTACGGCGTCATCGGTGCAGGATCCTACCGCCAGTTCGTTGTCGTGGGCGATGTCATCAACCGCGCGGCCGCGCTCAGCGGGTTGAACAAAGCGCCGGTCATGATCGACACCGCCACGCGGCAGGCTGTCGACCGGCGGTTCGACGTGAACGAGATCGGCCGGGTGACTCTCAAGGGTCAGACGGCTGAGACCGCCATCTTCGGGGTCGGGGCGGAACGGCTGCGGGGGCTGTCCCACACCAGTGATTTGATCGGCCGCGGGCCTGAAATCGAACGGCTAAAAAACTGCGCGGTAGAAGCCAAACAGGGGATTTCGCGGTTGCTCTCGATCATTGGTGAGGCGGGGCTCGGCAAATCCCGTCTCGCAGTTTGGTTCGAGCGCTATCTGCGGGACAGCGATCAGCCCGTCTATGAGATACATGCGGACAGGTTGCGCCGCACGGTTGGGTATTGGCCGTTGAAAGGTCTTATCGCTGAAGTCTTTGGCGCTGATCTTTCAGACGAGCCATCCGCCACGCAACGCAGGCTTCAGGCCCTGCTGCCAAACCAACCAGAAGCGTTTTTGCCTCTGCTCACCCCGGTGTTGCCAATTGAGTTGCAGGAGACAGAGAGCACGGTCGCCTTGACCGGTGCGGGGCGTGCGGAACGCAGACGCGAACTGGTGGCGGCTCTGCTCGTCGCTGGGCTGCCGCGGCATGCGACGTTGATTGTCGAGGATGCGCATTGGCTCGACTCAGCGACCTGGCAGGTCTTGGATGCCTTGGCAAGCGCGGGAAACTTGTCGATTTGCATCGTCGCCAGGCCCCTTGACCCACTCGATTTGCCGACGGAGGCCAAGCGGTTTTTGGACGAAGAGACGGTTGAGACACTGCATCTTGGACCCTTGTCAGCGCAGGAGGCCGGTGTGCTCGCGGCGCGTGTCTTGGACGCAAGATCGGCCGCTGACCCCCTGGCCGCTCTTCTTTATCGGGAGGCGACGGGGCATCCGCTGTTTACCGGTGCCCTGGCGCTGGCGCTGGCGTCACGCGGGATGATCAGGGCTGCCGATGGGGTTGCGCATCTGGTTTTGGGTGAAGACAGCCTGGACGGGTTGATCATCCCGTCAGATGCTGCGGGGGCGGTACAAGAACAGATTGCAGCGCTCACCGGTGCCCAGCAGATCTTGCTCAAAACGGCTTCGGTGATTGGCCGTGAATTTTCCGAACCCGATCTTGCGAGCCTGATGCAGCAACAGACAGGGCATGCGCCTGGCGCAGATCTTTTTGCCATTGCGGAAACCGGACTGATTGAACGGATGCCGGGTGCGGCGTGGCGGTTTCACCATGCCATTGTTGCTGACGCGGCCTACACCTCGCTTACGACCGATCAGGCCGAAGGGCTGCATGCGCGGGTGGCGGAGATGATTGCCGCGCGATTGGAACAGATCCCGGACCAAACCGATCACGCACTTTTGGCGCATCATTATGAGCGCGCGGGGCAAAAGGAGGCGGCGCTGACCCACCTGAAAGCGGCAGCGCAAGCCGCACAGGAGGCTTATGCAAATCTAGAAGTTATCAATTTCTTGACCCGCGCTTTGCGGCTGAGCGAAGGCGGCGAAGCACCTAGAACAATTGGGCAGTGGCGATACGACATTGCCTATGCCTTGCGGGCTTTGGGGCAGTACCAGCGGGCCGAGGATTTCTTGAAGCGGTGCATCTCCGGGCTCGACCAACCCCCGCCGGAAACCGGCGGGCAGGCCGCGCGCGGTTTGATCGGGGGATACACGACATTCCGCCTTCGCCCGCATAATCCCCCCAAGCCTAAGGCAGAGCGGGATCCCATCATCTTGACCGCCGATGCTACGATGATGCTGTCAGAAATCCATTACGAGTTGAACAAGATCCCATTTGCGCTGGCAGAAATCTTGCGCGGCGCAAATCTTGCGCGCAACGCGGGCGGCGACAGCGCGACATTGGCCAAGCTCTACATCGGGCTGGCGCTGATCTCGACCTCGCTGCCCTGGGCGCTCAACGGCGACGCCTTGCAAAAAGAGGCGCTTGGGATGGTGGACCGCCTTGACGATCCAGCGACAGAATCCTGGGTCTACATGGTCTCGGGCAACTATGAGTCGGGCAAGGCGGGCTGGTCTGAGGGAGAAGGCTATTTTCAGCACTCGATGTCCGTGGCGGGCCGGTGCGGTGAGCGCAAGACTTGGGAGACGTCAGCCTCAACACTTGCCAACCTCAAACGCCTCGAAGGGCGTTTTGAAGAGGCCAAAGGGTGGAGCGACATCACGCTGGAGCATAGCCGCGACCGGGGGATCATGCAGGGGATCATCTGGTCCCACAATGGGCGGGCACGCGATCTTCTGTGCCTCTCGGCCTGGGATGAGCTCCGCGAAGATGTTGCCGCGTTGGAGAAGTTTTTGAGCGATACGACCAATGCCTCTGACGCGAACGACAACAACAAGCTGGTTTACTTCTACACCGAAGCGGCCCTGCGCTTTGCGGATGGAGATCACGACGCCTTTATGCACGCCTTCGACGCTGCCCTGAACATCGTCAAAAGGACCAAGCGACCGCAGGTCTACATGACGCAGAACGCGTCCTTTTATATTGATCTGACCTGGGCGATGCGGGAAGCGGGCCATGACCCCGCCGCCGTATTGGAGCGCCAGAAGCTGATCACCGCCGCTGCAAAACGGGCGGGCCGCCAGTACCGATCTGGGATGCCGATGGCCGAGCTTTGCGCGGGAGACCTATTCTGGATGCGCGGCAAGGCCAAACAGGCGCAGGCGCGGTGGCGTGCCTCGGCTGAGGCGGCGGTTGCGCGAGGCATGTTTTACAACGCAGCGCAGGCACTCGACCGGCTGACCCGGACCGGTCTTGAAGACCAGAGCGCGGCGCGAGATGCGCATCTGCAAAGTCTTGGCATCGCCTTGCCGAAGCTCTGGCGGCTGAGCGATGCCGTCTAGGCAGGCACCAGGCTGCGCCGCCAAGAAATGAACGGCAGCACCACCGCCCAGGCGATCACTGAGTAGATGGCCGTGGGAAGGGTTATGGGCGGCAGTCCTGCTTCGACCCCGGCCACAATCACGCCGACGGCGATGCCCAAGCTGCCATTTTGGATGCCTGATTCAATCGCAACCGTTGAGACCTCGCGCGGGGACAACCCTGCCAACCGGGCGGTGGCGACCCCGAGGGCCAAAAGCACGCAACACATCGTAATCAAGGCCGGGCCAAGCGCGCCGACGTTGGCAATGAACGTCCCCCAGTTGGCCGCGAGCGCCAGGACAATCAGAAGCACAAAGAGCACCATTGTCACCCGGTTGAGCCAGGGCGCAATCCGCGCGGTCAAGGTTGGCGCGACCGCTGTTAGCAGCATGCCCAGACAGACCGGCACCACCGTGAGCAGGAACATCGTGACCCCGAGCGACGTGACGTTCACCGGCGGTGCGTCTGCACCCATGAAGTACTTCACGCTCAGCGACGTCAGCAGAGGCAGCGTAACAACTGACAAGAGGCTGATCACCGCCGTTAAAGATACCGACAGCGGGACCGAGCCATGCGCCATGCGCGTCGCCACGTTCGACATCACGCCACCGGGGCAGAGCGCCAAGATCATCAGTCCCACCGCGAGTTCAGGCGGTAGTGCAAAGATCAGGGCGCAGGCAAAACCGACAATCGGCAAGACGATGACTTGGTTGAAGGCCCCCAACCCAAAGGCACGGGGTTCTCGCAAAACCCGGGCAAAATCATCTGTGCCAAGCCCTAGGCCCAGCGAAAACATGATGACTGTCAATACAGCCGGCAAAAACAAATCAATGAGCATATTAAAATCCTCCCCAAGTCTATGAATTCAGGAAACGAAGCGGCCTCCAAAAGAAAAGAGGCCAATCGCATGCAATGATCGGCTGTGCGGCCTCTTGGCCACATCTGCCGCGCGATCCTTCTACCCTGCAGCGAAAAATTTAATCCTTTCAGCCAATTGCGCCTGTGCCGCTTGATGGTGCCGTTGTTTGACGAGGTGTCTGTGAACGAGGTCACATCAGATGGCATCCGCCCTGTGACCCCGTTCACTGCCGTCTTCAGCACAATCTGAAAAACCCCAGACACTGTAAGACGGGAGACATTTTCATGACGGTTGATATTTGGATTGCTTTGGCGGCGGCGAACTTGGTGGCGACTGCCGCTCCGGGCCAGAACGTGGCACTTGTGGGATCTGCGACGGTACGCGGCGGGATGCGTGGGGCAGGGCTTGCCATTTGCGGAATTTTGCTTGCGGAAGGGCTCTGGTCTGGTGTTGCACTGGCTCTTGCACTCGGGGCGCGTGAAGTGAGCCCGACGCTCTTCTTTGGTCTGCAATCCGCCAGTGGCATTGCCCTGTTGCTTTTTGGGCTTTTCGCGCTGATTTCGATAAGAACCAAAGATGCATCCGAACCCCCAAACAAGGTGACGGGCCGTCTCGCCTTCGAAGGGTTATGGATCGGCCTGGCAAATCCGCTTGCGCTGATTTTCTTCATATCGCTCTTTCCAGCCTTTGTGCCGGACAGCGTTTTTTCTGCAACGCCAGGGGTCGCAGCTTACTATGTGTCAGCCATTCTGATCTCCTCGGCAGCGGGTCTCTTGCCATACGCCATTGCCGCTGATGCCCTGAAACGCCTGGGGCTGGGGGTGCTGCTGAATGTGATCTCGGCCTCAACTCTCACCATTCTGGGCGTCATTCTGTTGTGCCGGGTTTGGCACTAGCGCAGGCGTCAGCGGCTCAACAATCCGCTCTCAAGTTGCGCCCGTGCGGCCAAGGCCGGGAGGTCGGGCACCGAAAGCTGCCCGTCTTCGAGCGAGATCAAGCCATCATGCGCCAGTGCCGCCAAGCGTTTGTTCACAGCCTCGCGCGAGACGCCAAGCATATTGGCAAGATCGGTCTGCGAAAAGCGGCGGCGGAACACAGCCGCTGAGCCGGTAAGCTCACCATGGGACAAAGCCAAATCGTAGATCTTTTGCGCAAGACGCCCGCGCAGGCCAAGAAAGGCAAAAGCGCCAAGGGCCTCTGTGTTGCGCCGCAGGATTTCGCATAGAACAACGACGAGGTGACGCGCAAGCTTGGGGTCGGCGTCCATTGCTTCATTGAGGGCCGAGCTGGGCACAGCAAGACAGTCGGTCGTTTCAATCGCGGTGGCGGAGGCGGTGCGCGGCAAACCGTCAAAAAGCGCGATCTCTCCAAAGGTATCGCCAGGCTCCATCAAGCTCAGGGTCAATTCGCGCCCTTCAGGATCCGCAATCCAGATGCGCACCAAGCCTGTAATGACCAGATAGAGGCGATCTGGGGCATCACCCTGGGCAAAGAGCGTTGCCCCCGCTGCAATCGAAACGGGACGCGCCGCGCGCTTTAGAACGGCGAGGCCCGCGTCCTCGGCGTCTGAGAACACATAGCAGCGCTTGATCGCCTCACCAACGTCCAGCGGTTCCATGCGTTTCCTTCGCGTGTGTTTCGAGCAAGCCGGCAATGAGGCGCGGCAGCGCCTCAAATTCGTCCAGCGCGACGTCGTGCGGGATCTCACCCACGGGGGTGTTGCGGTAGCCCTTTGTGAACAAAATGAAAGGCACCTTGGCCCGCTGCGCGGTCTCCGCGTCGACCTCGCTGTCACCGACATAGATGCGCGGGCCGCTTCCAAGGTCATCGAAAGCCGCGAGCAGCGGGGCAGGGTCCGGTTTGCGCGCGAGAGGGTTGTCACCCCCCCAGACCGTGCCGAAGAAGCGCGCGATCTGCAGATGCTCCAGCACAGCCATCGCGGGGCGGTGCAGCTTGTTGGTGCACACGCCAAATTGGTGATCCTTGGAGAGCTCGGTCAGCGCCTGCTTCACGCCAGGATACATCACAGTCAGCGTCACCGCGTCGTCATAGCGCGCGATCAGGTCGTTGAGCAGACGCTCTTGGTGGCGTTCCGGCACATTGCGCGCCGCGCGCATCTTTTGCACGAAGACCTGAATGCCCTGGCCGATAAAAGCATAGGTCTCTTGCAGCGATATGTGTGGCGCGCCGATGCCATCGAGGGCCGCGTTCGCGATGTTCTGAATATCGGGCGCGCTGTCGATGAGCGTCCCGTCGAGGTCAAAAACGATGCGCGCGCTCATGCGCTTTGCCGCAGAGCGAGGACAGAGCCTGCGTTTTCGTCTGTGCGGCGCATCTAGATAATGGCCCCGCGAACTTTGGCCGAGATGAACTCAGAGATGAAAACCGTCCCCAGGATGACCAGCAGGATCGTTGAGACCTGCGTCCAGGCCAAGACATTGATTGAGGCGTTGAGCTGGACCCCGATGCCGCCCGCGCCCACGATCCCAAGGATCGTTGAGCCGCGCACGTTGATGTCCCAGCGAAAGACGCCGACGCCCGCGATGGTGGGCAGGATCTGTGGGACGATGCCGTAGACCATTTGTTGGGCGCGTGAGCCGCCGGTGGCCTCGATCGCTTCAACCTGCTTTTGGTCGATCTCTTCGATGGATTCGTAGATCAGCTTTGCACAGCCCCCGATGGACCGGATACCGATGGCCAGCGTCCCTGCCAGCACCCCAGGGCCCACGATCACCACCAAGAGCAGCGCCCAGATCAGTGAGTTGACCGACCGTGTGCCGACGATGATCAAAAGCATGACGGCGCGCACCGATTTATGCGGCGTCGTGTTATGGGCTGCGAGAAACGCGATGGGGACAGCCAGGATCATGGCAATCGCCGTGCCGATGGTCGCGATGTTGAGCGTGTCCCAAACGGGGCGCCAAAGCTGGCTCATATAGCCCCAATCGGGCGGCACCATGCGGGTTCCGATGTCTGACATCTGGCGCGGCGCGTCCCAGACAAACATCCAGATGGTCTTTTCAGAGATCAACTGCCAGGCGTAGACCGCGATGCACAGTCCAATGAGCCAACCGCCCCAGATCAGCCATTGCTTGAGCGGGGTGCGCTTGCGCCAGATGGGGCCTGCGGTCGTGTCGATCATCGGCATTACTGCACCCACTTTCTTAGATAGCCGGAGGTGTATTCCAGGGTGATCACAATCGCGATGATGGCAAAGAGGATCGTCGCGGTGGTGGCGTACTCGTAGCGCTGCACTGAGGTGAGCAGATGTGCTCCGATCCCGCCCGCACCGACGATGCCCACGACAGCGCTCTCACGGAAATTGATGTCGAGCCGGTAGAGCGAGAGGCCAATCATGCGGGGCAGCACCTGCGGCTGGATCGCATAGTTGACCCATTGCAGCCAGGAGGCGCCGGTGGCGCGCACCGCCTCTGCTTGCGACCGGCTCATGTTCTCGATGTCCTCGGCCAGCAGTTTGGCGAAAAAACCGATGGTCCCGATGGAAAGCGCGATGAACCCGGCAAAGGGGCCAAAGCCAAAGAACTTTACCGCGAAAATCGCCAAGATGACTTCGGGGAAGGTGCGTGAGACCGCGATGATGCCCCGGCAGAACAGATACATCCAAGTCGGGGCCAAATTGCGCGCGGCCCCAAGCCCGATGGGCACGGACAGCAAGATCCCCCCGATGGTTGAGATGATGGCCATCCAGATGCTCTCCAGGATGCCGTCGAGGATCACACCGCGCGAGTCGCTCAGATCCGGTGGGAAGAACTTGCTCAGCATGTCGATGCCGCGCGGGATGCCTTCGGCGACGCGGGTCCAATTGACCTCCATCGTGTAGATCGCCAGGAAGAAATAGGTGACGGTTCCCAGATAGATCAGATACCGCAGGAGCGAGGATTTGATAAACGGCGGCTTCTTCCAGTGATCGGCGTATTGAGGGGCAGCGTTACTCATGCCGCGCGCCCGTCACTGTCAAGGCCTTCGGCCTCGTCTTCGACCTTTTCGATGGTCGCTTCCCAGTCTTCTTCACCGTAGATCTGGGTCAGCACCTCCGGCGTCAGCCCGTCGGGCGCACCGTCATAGACGATCTCGCCCAGTTTGAGGCCGACCACGCGCTCAGAGAACATCTGCGCCAGCGCTACATCATGGATGTTGATAATGGCGGCCAGGCCACGCTCTTCGCACAGCTCTTTGATGAGCCGCATGATCTGGCGCGAGGTCTTGGGGTCCAGGCTGGCGGTGGGTTCGTCCACAAGCAAAAGCTCTGGCTCTTGGATCAGGGCGCGGCAGATGCCGACCCGCTGTCTTTGCCCGCCGGAGAGTTCGTCAGCTCGCTTATCCGCCATGTGCATCAGCCCCACCCGGTCGAGCAGGCGGTAGGCTTCGCGCACGCTGTCTTTGGGAAACTTGCGAAACAGGCTCTGCCAGAAATTGACGTAGCCGAGGCGGCCAGAGAGCACATTCTCCATCACAGTCAGGCGTTCAACCAGGGCATATTCTTGAAAGATCATGCCCATGCGCCGCCGCGCGCGGCGCAGATCGGATTTGGAGAGCCCCGTGATCTCACGCTCGCCCAAATGAATCGTGCCCTCGGTCGCATCGACCAGCCGGTTCACGCAGCGGATCAGCGTGGACTTACCCGCACCCGAGGGGCCGATCAGCGCAACCAACTGCCCATCTGGAATGTCCAAAGACACGTTGTTGAGGGCCAAGTCGCCTGTTTTGTAGCGCTTGGAGAGAGAAGCGAGGCGCAGCATAAGCGTCTTTCTGGCTCAGAAATGGGGATGAGAAGGACCCGTCGCTGTAACGGGTCCTTCTTGATGGTTCCGCCTATTTGCAGGCGTACTCAACGCCGTTCGCCGCGTCGATCTGACGGATCACCGCCCAATCGTACTTATGCTCAATGCCCACAAAGCGGTCGGCCTTGGAGAACTCCTTTTTGAAGTTCTCGTCCCACTCATAGGTCCAAAACGCCGTCTTGATCTTGGCAACAAGCTCTGGGTGCAGATTGTGGGCGTGGCCGTAGCCGGTTGTTGGGAAGGTCTGCGACTTATAGATCGTGCGGATCTTGCCATCCTCAATGACGCCGCGGCGCTGCATGCGCTGCATCACAGAATTGGCAATCGCCGCAACTTCGTAGTCGCCGTTGTAGACACCCAAGATCGAATTGTCGTGTTTGCCAGAGAAAGTCGGGGTGAAGTTTTCATCCGCGACCAGGCCGAATTCGCCTTTCAGAATGGCCGATGGGGCTTTGAAGCCCGAATTTGACGTGGGAGAGGTAAAGGCCATCGTACGGCCTTCGATCTGATCGGGTGAGGTGATTTCGGAGTCGGATGGCACGATTATTTCCATCTCGTAGCCAAACGAGCCGTCATCATAAGCCATCATGCCAAAGGGCACAAAGCCCGCGCAGCTGACCGCGATGGGGTTCGAGCCGGTGTTGAAGCCCGCGACGTGCAAACGGCCTGAGCGCATCGCTTCAAGCTGTGCGGCATTCGATTGCACTGGGAAGAACACGACATCGCGCCCGGTCACCTCGGACATGTGGTCAACGAAGCCTTCCCAGATGTTGGCGTAGACGGCAGGGTCCTCAACCGGTGTGTAGGTAAAGATAATCGTTGACGGATCTACCCAATCGGTTGGATCTGTTGGCAAGTCGGCTAATTGATCCAGGTTTCTGTCGCAGTAGGCAACGTCTAAGGTGCCGCGATTGCAGTCTTCTCCCGACTGCGCAAACGCTGGCGCGGCGAGAAGCATTAGCGCGCAGGCGGATGATGATAAGCCTTTGAAAATACTCATGTTGAGGTCCTCCCAGTTCCTTCGGTTATTGCTGTCAGAAAGATTGCACTTTACTGCCAATACAGCAACGGTTGTCCTTACCCTTGGCCAAAGAGGTGCTGAGAGCGCCCGTGATCAACAGGGTCTCGTCAAAAAGTTGGTATCCACTTTTGCGCACGAACCTCCCTTTGGCCGACCCGGCTGCCTTTGAAGAGGGTTTTGGACGCGCGGAGTTGTGAGCGCCAATACTGGTGGGGCAGGTTGATTTCCGCGCCAAGTTATGCGGCGTGCCAAGGCCACCAGGGATTATAGAGCATGCCGCGCGCCAGGGTGATGGCGTCGGCCGCACCCTGGGCCAAGATGGCTTCTGCGTGTTTGGGATCGGTGATCAGGCCAACGGCCATGGCCGGCAATCCGACTTCCGCCTTCACGCGCGCCGCCAGTGGCACTTGGTAGCCTTATGAAAGTGGGATGTTTTGGTGCGGTGACACGCGGCGCGAGGACACATGAATGGCCGCGCAGCCCCGCGCTTTTAGACGGGGTGGCAATGCCCGCATAAATCGATCCGATGATCGCAATCGCCAGAAACACGGTGGGAAGCGCATAATGCGTGGCCTGCACCCTTTGCATGAACGCAAGCCGTTTGATTTCGGACGCGTCTTTACCGCGCGCGTAGATGATGAAGAGTGTCGCAAGGGACAGCCCCGGCCCAGTGCCTGCCAGAAAATGACTCAGGATCGAGGTTCCGGTAATCACACCGTAGATGATCAATGGGATGGAGGGCGGGATCAGGATGCCGAGCGTGCCGCCGGCGGCCAGCTGCCCCATGACGAACGGGCGATCATATCCGCGTTTTTCCATCTCTGGGATCGCGACTGTTCCAGTCGTCGCCGCGGTCGCGACCGATGATCCTGATATGGCGGAGAAAAGGGTGCAGCTCTTGATCGTGGCGACTCCCAGGTCGCCGGTCCAATGGCCAACCCAGGCCCGCACGCTGGCAAAAAGGTCTTTGCCGACACTGCCTTTCAAAAGCACGTTAGACCTCAAAAGAGATAGCGGCACCGCGAACAGTTCAAAACTGTTCATGGTGCCAAGCAGGCGCTGTGGCACCGCCACGAGCGGACAGCCTTTCAGCCAAAGCAAGACCACGCCGAGCGTGCCCATCGCAAATGCGACCGGCACCCGCAAAAGCAGCAACCTCAGCAGGGCACCAATGGCCAGGAGGCCTCCATCGTTAGCGACCGCTCCCAAAGTCGGAGCGCTTAAGGTCCGCCTGACCCGTTCAGACTTTGTAGATTTCTGTCAAGGCTAGTAGCGATAAGTGGCCAAATCCTACCCATATCGCGGATCGGCTAAAGGTCTTGGGCACCGCGAGGTAGCTATCGGAGCTGAGCTCAGCGAGCGTGGAGTTGAGCCAAATGTCCCAGCCGCTTCATTGACAAACCGCTGCGCGGCGCTTGAGGTGGCATCGACCCATTTTTGGCGGTCTTACTCGCTGAGGTCCACAAAGGTTATCAGGCCGCGCATCTCGTCAACGATCGCGTCTTCTTTAGCATAGTTCGCGTCGCGAATGACAGTCGCGGCAAAAGCCGCTTTCAGCATGCTACGCATGTCTCCTGCCTTACGTCTTGAGCCTTGCGCACTTTTGTTTGGCCGTCAGCGTTGCAAGCTGTCCGATCGCTTGCCCATCAAACATCGCCCTCCAGCAGACGCGCGCGGCTGTGGCCTCTTACTGCTCAAGAGGCTTGTTTTTCGCGGCGGCCCGCTCCCTATGCGCGACATAGAGACCAGATCCAAAGATCATGGCTGCGCCAAAGAGGGTCAATCCATCTGGCACTTCTCCCAAAAACCAAAACGCCAAAAGCGCGGCCCAAATCAGTTTGAGAAAGTCAAACGGCATCACGGCAGTTGGGTCGGTTTCCTTGAGGGATTGGCTGAGCGACACCTGCGCAACCGTGCCCGTCAGCCCTATGAACAACAGCCAACCCCAGGCCCAAAGCGACGGGTTTTGCCAGACCCAAATCGCAGGACCCACGGAAAATGCGGATAAGAAGATGCCCATCCACGCGACGATGGCGACGCTGCTCTCGGTGCGGGACAGGGTCTTGACGAGGATCAGAGCAACGGACCAAAGCAGAGCAGCCACGATCACCATCACTGCACCCGTCTCAACGACCGAAAAGCCCGGGCGCAAGATCACCAGCATCCCGACAAAACCCATTCCGATCCCAGCCCAACGGCGGAGCTGTATGACCTCGCGCAGGAAAATGACGCTCAACACGGAGGTGAAAAGGGGCGCGGTGAAACTGAGGGCGGTGACTTTGGCAAGCGGTGTAATCGCCAGCGCCGAAAAGAACAGAAACATCGCGGCGATGTTCACGATCCCGCGCAGCGCGTGCAGGCCGAGCCGTTTTGTGCGCAACTGCACAAACCCAGGCCCGACCAACAGCGGGATCAAGAACGCCAACCCGAAGAGGTTTCGAAAGAACGCGATCTGAAAGGGATGCAGCGCGCTCGACACGATGCGGACAGAAAAGTGCATAAACGCAAAGGCCACCGTGGAGATGCACATCAGCGCAATACCGCGCATAATCGGAGTCTGGCTCTGCCAAAACCTATGCAGCTTGTTCATGGTGTCTAACGGGATGTGATCACCTGCGCATACCTCGGCGAGACGGTGCCACACTCTCCGCTAAGTGCGTAGCGGAAAACGTCTGATTTTCGCTGGAGAGGTTCTCCCCGCTGTCATAGCGCGGATTTCCGGCGACAGCGCGCCTTAAATGCACTTTGCGTTTGATTTGAACCGCTGAACGCTGTCTCTCCCTTTGGTCGAACGCGCCCTGCGATCAGGTTTCCCTGCATAAAATGCAAAGTGGTCTTACCAAGCAGTGAGTCGCAAGCCTCAGGCGGCTGTCGCCGCGCCTGCCTTCGCATCGGATGCTCCACCTGTCTCAGCACATCGGGGATCGGCGCTTACTTGCGCAAGCGGGCCAGGCCAGCCTTGGCGACGCACGCGGTCAAGCGTGCCGTTCTCCGGAGAGCCAGCTTCCATAGTCGCTGACAAGCAGGTGTTTTGGATCACAATCCTCTTCGATTGCTGCAAAACGCCCGATGGGTTCTTTGAAGACGTTGTCCGTCTCATCGTCATTCACGGTTGAAACCTCACCGATCAGGACATCGCCGCCTTCTCCCCAGAACGCATGCCAATCCCCCGGTTGCAGCGTGACGCTTTGGCCAGGGGCAAGCTTGAGCTTCTCTCCCGCCGCAAAGGCCCGCGCGATGCCGTCACACCAGACGGTGCCCCCTTGGTCTTGGGCAAACTTGCCTGTCGCGTCCGACCCAAACAACTCAATGACAAGTGTCGCGCCGCCCCGATTGATGATATCCTCGGCTTTGATGACATGGGTGTGCATCGGCGAAATCTGATCCTGCTTTGAAATCAGCAGCTTTTCGGCATAGCACATGCCGCCGCCGCGTTTGAGGTCGGCGAGGCGACCGTTCCGCAGGGTAAAAAGGGCAAGCCCAAGCGCTGCAAACTGGCCTTGTCCATAGTCGGTGATGTCCCATCCGCAGCGCGCATTGATGACATGGGCCGCCGCGTCTTTGCGCGCCCGAAACTCTTCTGGTGACCAATAGGCAAAGGGCGGCAGAGCAAAGCCGTGACGGCGGATCATCTCGTCCGCTTGCCCGATGATCTCATTCACGCGCGAGCGTTTCATTTGATCTGGCCGGTGAGTTTCAGAAACTCGATCACCATGGCAGCCGTCCAAGTGAAATGCGGGCCGCCACAGGGGTCCCCGTTCATCGGGTCGAAATACTCGGCAAATCCGCCCACGCGGATCAGCGCCATGCTATCGTCAATGATGCGTTTGGCGATCTCCGCGTGGCCGTCCCGCAGCAGCCCGTCCGAGATCATGTAATTCACGATGAGCCAGGAGGGACCGCGCCAGTAGCGTGCGCCATCATAGCCTTCAACATCGGGGTCATGGCTAGGAATGAGGTATTTGACCCGACGCCCCAGTTTCTCGATGCGGCCGGCAATTAGGTTTGCCCGTGACTGCTTGATGCGCGCAAATACCGGCAGAAGGCCGCCGATGGAGGGGCTCTCGATCAAGCTTTGCATCGCGCGGTCATAGCAGAGGTATTGCTGATGCGCGTCACTCCAGAGTGTCTCTAGTGCCGCGATGCCTTTCTCAGCCTGGGCGGCCTGCGCCCGGGCGATGTTGTCAGCGCCAAGCTCTGCCGCGAGATCTGCGAGGTCAGAACAGGATCTGAGCAGGATCGCATTGAAACCGGGATCCACAATCTTGAAGGGGGAGGCGTCATGCAGTTTCGTATTGTCCCACCCGTGGCTGCGAAAGTGCTGAACCAGCCAGATATAGCGTTGGTACTGCGCGCCCGTTGGGCGATGTGCCGGGTTCGCGTGCATCGTGTCCCGCCGGGTGAACGCTTCGATGCTGACGGTGGGCACGCGGGAAAAGGCATCGTCCCAGTCAATCGAGTTATCGCGCCCGGATTCCCAAGGGTGAATGATGGCGACAAGTCCCGTGCCCTCCGGATCACGGTTGGCATAGAACCAATCGTGCCAGGCGGCAATCTTGGGCAAAAGCGCAAGGGCCCTCCGCCGGGCCATGTCTTTATCCCGCGCCCGCTCAAAAAGCCGCCGCACCGCGAAACCGGTAACCGGCGGCTGCGTGATCCCAGATGAGGGTACGGTTCGGTTCGTGCCCCAGACCTCTGGCCCCGGAAAATAGCCGTCATCTTCCTTGTGAAAGATGATATGCGGCACCATGCCGTCGTCCCATTGGTTGTCAAAGAGGGTCTCGATTTCGGTCCAGGCGCGGCTTTCGTTGACATAGTACTGGCCAATCGCCGAGAGCGCGCTGTCCCAGTTCCATTGAAACGGATAGAGCCCGTGGGTCGGGACGGTGTAGTGGCCAAGATCGTTGCGTTCTAGGATCTCAACCGCTTGATCAAAAAGTGCTTGCGCCATCGGAGGGCTCACGCGACCGCTAGCGTGGTCTGAGTATCGAACCAGCGGATGCGGTCGGCCTGGGGCGCCAGCGCCAGCACATCGCCGGGTTTGAGAGCCATATCGCTCTCCAAAATGGCGCGGAACATCGTCCCCTCAACTTCACATGTCACCAGCAGATGCGCGCCGAGCGGTTCGATCAGCCGAACCTTCGCGGGCAATCCGTGTTCTGCCGGGGCGATGTCTTCGGGCCGGATCGCAAACTCGACGGCCCCGTCCGCGGCGTGCGGACCTGCAAACGTCTGCCCGGCCACCTGCCAATTGCCCCCTTCGGCCCGCGTTGCGGGCAGAAAGTTCATCGGCGGGTTCCCGATAAAGCCCGCCACAAAGCGGCGGGCCGGGTTGCGGTAGACCTCAACAGGGGTCGCCGCTTGCACGATCTGGCCCTGGTGCATGACGGAAATGCGGTCAGCGAGGCTCATCGCTTCGACCTGATCGTGGGTGACGTAGATGGCGGTGGTATTGCTCTCTGCCAGAACGCCTTTGAGCTCCGCGCGCATCTCGAGCCGCAACAGCGCATCGAGGTTGGAAAGCGGCTCATCCATCAAGATCACATCGGGCTCCATGGCGAGCGCGCGCGCCACCGCGACCCGCTGACGCTGCCCGCCCGAAAGCTCGCCCGAATAGCGGCCCAGAAGCTGATCAATGTGCATTAGACCCGCGGTACGCTCGACCCGCCGCTTGACCTCGGCATCTTGCATCTTTTGCATGCGCAGGCCGAAACCGATGTTCTCAAACACCGTCAGATGCGGAAACACCGCGTAGTTTTGAAAGACCATCGCGATGCCCCGGTCTTTGGGCGGCAAGTGCTCCACGCGGCGGCCCCCGATCCAGACCTCGCCCTCGGTTTGGGTCTCAAGCCCCGCAATGATCCGCAACAGCGTTGATTTCCCGCAGCCCGACGCCCCCAGCAGCACCATGAACTCTTGGTCCGCGATGGTCAGATCAATGCCCTGCAGCGCTTGATAGGCTCCAAAAGTCTTGGCGACATTTTTGATCTGAATTTCAGCCATCGGGTCTCTCCAAATTCAGCGGTTTGCGATGCCCCACATCGCGAAAAGGTATTTGCGCACCGCAAATATAAAGATCAGGGCGGGTACAACGAGGATGAACCCCCCGGCGAATTTCAGGTGCAGCGGGGAGGTGTCGAGGTTTTGCAGCAGGAAGGCTGTGAGCGTCCGGTTCTCAATGGTGAGAACGGCGGCGGCAAAGACTTCATTCCAGGAAATCACAAAGGCAAAGATCGCTGAGGCGGTGATCCCGGGCAGGATCAAAGGCAGCACAACCTTCGTGAAAGCGGTAAAGCGGTTGCAGCCGAGGGTCCAGGCCGCCTCTTCCAGCTCCACCGGGATGCCTGAAAAGAGTGAAAAGGTGATCAGCACGGCAAACGGGATCGCCAGTGTCGTATGCACCAAGGCCAGACCAAAGATCGTGTCGTCGATGCCCGTGCGGATGAACATCACTGCCAGCGGCAAGGCAAGCAGCGGCAGTGGGAAGGCCCGCGTGAGCAGGATGAGCAGGCGGAACAACTCTTTGCCGCGGAACTCAAAGCGCGACAGCGCATAACCCGCCGGTGCGCCAATGGAGATCGACATGATCATGGTAAGGCCAGCGACCAGAATGGAGTTTTTGAGCGCCACCAGCATGCCGTCGAAATTGGCAAAAAAGCTGAGGCTGCCCATGTCGAACTCTGGCACAAGTGATTTTGGAAAAGCGTTCACCGTCTCAGGCGCGCTGATCGTGTTCACAAAAAGAAAGTAAAGCGGCACCAGCACCCAGGCACAAAGCAGCGCGACGGAGGCTTTGTAGAGAAAGCGGCCCGCGTTTGTGGTCTCGCTGGGCGCGGCGATTGCGGTTGCCGTCGCATCGGTCATATCGACGCCCCTTTCGGTACGCGCAGGATGCGCAGGATGATCAAGGTGAAGGCGATCGAGATGCCCAGGATGATCAGTGCGATGGCCGCGGCAGCACCCCCGTTTAGAAGTTCAAACTGGTAGGTATAGGTCTCTCCCATGAGCACCGGGAACAACGTCCCGCCGAGCGTTTGCACAACCGCGAAAACCTCAAAGGCGAGGATCACGCGCAGCACCAGCGCTGTCTGTAGCGAGGGGCGCAGAAGGGGCAGCGTGATCTTCAAGAAGCGCTGCCAGGGCGAGGCCCCAAAGACCTCGGCCGCCTCGTAGTATTCCTTGGGGATCAGCCCGATGCCCGCCACCAAGATGACCAGCATGATCGCGGTTGCGCGCCAGATCTCAGCGAGCGCGATGGCGAAAAAGACCAACCCCGGGTTCTGATACGACAAGAGGCTCACAGGGGTGTCGATCAGCCCGAGCCCGCTCATCATGGAGTTGAGGAACCCTGATTGCTCAAAAATTGCGAGCCAGATGATGCCCGCGGCCAGATCGGAAATGCCCAGGGGGATCGTCCAGACATAGAGGACCAGGTCACGCCCTTTTTCCATCTTGTTGACCATCGTCGCCATCAGGAGGGCTAAGGCCAGTTGGATCGGCACCACGACCGCCGCCAGGAGCAGCGTGTTTTTCATGGAGATCGGAAATTTCCAGTGGCTGGTCACATCACGAAAATTGTCCATCGTGAACCCCGACCCGGTGCTAAACGCTTGCTGCGCGACGAGCACAAAGGGGTAGAGGAAGAACACGCAGAGAAACAGCGTGACCGGTAGGATGAGGGTGTAGGGCAACCAGCGTGCGCTCATGAGAGCACTCCAGATGATGGGCAGGGGGCCTGCGGTGCAAGGTCCAGGCCGCTATTGGCCTGGACGCGATGACGTCGTGTGGCCTGAGCCTACTCGACCGGGCAGGGGCCGTCGGAGGGCGCGTCAGGGGCCCAGCAGGGCGCACCGGTCTCTTCCATGATCCGAGCCAAGGCCTTCTTTTGGTCGTCCAGCACCGCTTCGATGGGTTGGCCTGCCAGTACAATGCGTTCGAAGGTGTCCACAAAGACCCGATTAAAGTCACCGCCCTTGTCGCCCAAACCGGCGGGCAACAGGCCCGGATTGGCATCTTCCGAGGCGCTCATGATCGCCACAGCATTGCCTGCGGCTTGAACGGAGGGCGGCAGATCTGCCGGCAATTCCACGTCCACCACCGGGAAGAAGTTGGTCGCCCGCAGAGTTGCAATCTGGGTCTCCGGTTTCAGCATATGCGCGACCAGGGCTTTGGCGGCGTCCATGTCGGGTGCCGTGCGCGGGATCGCAACGCCCGCAATCACCGGCATAAAGCCGCGCCCGGTAGGCCCTGCGGGTGCCGGGAAGGCGACAAAATCGTCCGGCCGGTCGTTGAACGCTGCGGCCAGGCGGGAGGTGTGATCAAACGCGATCCAAACATCTTCCGACAGCAGTTGCTCTTGCAAGAAGGAGTAGTTGGTCGATGCAGGATTGGTGACCTCCCAAAGCTCGCGCATCTTTTCCCAGGCGGTCACTGCCGCGGGTGAGGCAAAGGTACGCACGACCCCGTTGGTATAGGAAGGATAGAGGTAGCCCTGGAAAAACCTGTGCTTGAGGCCCTTGGGTCCTGCGGGAAAGCCGAATTTGGCTGATCCGGTCGCATCTTTGACGTTCCGCGACCAGGCAATGAGTTGATCGTAGGTCAGCGTGTTGATGTCAGCACCGTCCGGCAGATGTTCGAGCGCTTTCTTGTTGGCGGCCATGATGTAGCTGGCCTGCATCCAAGGGATGTATTGCGTGTTGTCCGTGCCGAGCTTGGCCAAGGTGTTGAAGGTCGCACTTTCCGCGCCCAAACCAAGCTCGTCCAAGTCGATGAGGTCGTCGGGGCTCATCGCCGAAAAATCACCGTGCAACGCGCCCAGCATGCCGATCGAGCCTGAGCCCGCTTGCAGCTCAGCCTTCAATCGGGTGAGCCAGGGCCCGCCGTCATTGGGTTGGTAATCCACGGCCTGACCAGCCAAAACTTGCTCGCGCATGGCTTGCGCTTCTTCAACCGGCTTGGCCTGCGTGGACCAAAAAAGGACTTCCGATTGCCCGGCCGAGGCGAGTGACATCAGTGCGAGCGCAGAAATGGCACCCGTCAGTTTGGCGCTAAAGTACATGCTTTCCTCCCATTCTTAACTAGGCCGATCCCACCGGGGTTAGGCAACTTTATGCGTGCCCATTTTCCACCAGCTTATGCGGCCCTTTGCACAGACTTGATCGCTGCGCTTGACAAATCCAATCTGGATATAACGTTATACCTCTTGTCAATAGATTTCTAGTTTTAGGAGCAGCATAGGCTTGCCACCGCTTTTGAGCCGCGGGCTATCAGGTCCAAAACGGCAATTTCGCATGGGTGCAACGTTCTATCTCAAACACGCCGATGTCGTCTCGTCCAAAACTTGAAACTGTCGCAAAAGAAGCTGGCGTGTCCGTCGCAACGGCGAGCCAGGTCATGCGTGGGACGGGGCGCATCTCAGAAAAGACACGCAGCGTGGTTCTGCAGGCAGCAAAGAAACTGCACTATGTGCCAGACGGTCGCGCCGCTGCGATGCGGTCGGGTGACAGTCGCGAGATCGGTTTTACCATCCACCAGATTGCCAACCCGTTTAACGCTGAAGTGATCAGCGGTGTCAGCGACCTTCTCGAGACTGAAGGATACTTGGTGTCGGTTCTTGACTCTCAAGACGATGCGCAGCGCCAGCGGCAGCAGTTAGAGACCTTCATCCGCAGTTCGCGCAGCGGCCTTTTGTGGGTACCGGCGGGCAATACGCCGGCCAGCACCCTCGATTTGCTGCGCGTGCATCGCACCCCCACGGTGACGTTTTTGCGCCGCGCCGGTGACAATGAGTTTGACCACGTGGGCATTGAGAACTTTGCTGCGACGCGCAAAGCGACGCGGCATCTTGCCGAGCTTGGCCATAGCAGCATCGCCTTTCTCGGGGGACTCGCGGACGTTCAGGTGCGCAACGATCGCATCGACGGATACAAGGCCGCCCTGATCGACGCAGGGCTCGGCCCTGCCATCGTTTGGGCGTCCTCAGATGATAAGCAATCTGGCCTAGAAGCGATGATGGATCTGCGCACAGCGCATCCAAACGTCTCTGGTGTGGTCTGCAACGGGGATATGGTGGCGCTTGGTGCGTGCCTTGCGCTGGCGCGTCTTGGCCTGCAACCGGGGCGCGACGTGTCGGTGGTGGGCTTTGACGACATTCGCGACGCCGCCGTGGTCACTCCCGCACTGACAACGATGGCCGTGTCGCCGTACCATCTGGGCCAGCGTCTCGCCCGGGTGCTGCTGGACCGCATTCGCTCGCCAGATCTGCCGATTGTCACGTCCAGCATCTCAGCGCATCTGATCTGCCGGGAGACCACGGGTCGGCGAGGCTAAGGCTCGTTCGCCGCTCAGCCTTTTATGCTCAGAGCTGCCAGTCTGATCCGCTGCATTTCTTCAACAAGAAATCCAAGAAAACCCGGACCTTGGGGGATAGTACGTTGGATTTAGGATAGACCAACCAAAGCCCCGTCTCATCATCGGCCTGCCAGTGTGGCAACACCCTGACCAGTGAGCCGTTGCGTAGCTCTTCATGCACGCTCCAAAGCGAGTTCATCGAAATACCCGCACCTTGCATTGTGGCGATTTTCTGGCTCATCCCGTCATCGACAATCAGCCGGGTCTTTGCCGCGCGCGGATCAAAGCTATCGATCTGACCCCCGGGACCTTTAAGCCGCCGCGGCGAAAGATGTTTGAAGGCGGTGAGGTGATGATGCACCAAATCGGCTGGGGCCACGGGACTGCCGTGCTTTGAGATGTATTCAGGCGACGCGCACAGAAGACGGATGTCGTCGGCGAGTTTGCGGCCCTTGAGACTGCTGTCATCCAGCACCATGTTGCGCAACGCCAAATCGAAACTGCCCTCGATGAGATCAAACTCAGTATCGGAGAGCCGCAGATCAAGGGTTATCGCTGGATGCGCTTTCAAGAACTCCGGCAGGATCGGCGCGATGTAGAGCTGTGCGAAGGAACTGGGGGCGGTGAAGCGCAACGTGCCGCTGACCTCGGCGTCAGCCTTGCCTAAAGCGGCAAGGGCTGCATCCTCTTGCGCCAGGATCTCCCGTGCGAAGGGCAAAAACTCAGCGCCCTCCACGGACAGCGACACTTTCCGCGTTGAACGATGCAAAAGGTCCGCCCCGACCGTCTGCTCAAGCTTTGCAAGCCGCGCGCTTGAGACGGCGGGGGCCATCCCAAAATCACGACCGGCCGCGCTGATGTTGAGTTTCTCTGCAGCACGTACAAAAAGGCGAAGTGCGTCGGTATCCATATGATTATGTCCGATTTCCGAATTTAGAACTCCGGTTTGGGCGGTTTACCCTCCATTCTCAAGAGATAAATTCGCGTCAGATCAGCGGTATAGCTCATCATGGCAAAGACGAAAGCGGTAAACCAGCCAGGTGAAGAACGACATGACGCGGTAGTCGCGTTGAGGGCAGGGGTCGCGACGACGATGACCAGGAAAGCGCCACCACCGGCAAAGGCAGCGCGCGCCGTAAAATGACGCGTGGGCGAGCGCCAAGAAAAAAGGATTTTCAGATGACAAAGACAATCTTAATCACCGGTGCAACCGATGGCATTGGGCTCATGACGGCGCAGAAGCTCGCGCAGGCCGGACACAGGGTGCTGCTGCACGGGCGCAGCGAGGCCAAGCTTACCGCCGCGGCGACACAGGTAGGCGGGGCACCGCAAACCTACAGCGCGGACTTGAGCAAACTGGGCGAGGTAACAGCGATGGCTGAGGCCTTATTGCGTGATCACGACCGCATCGATGTGCTGATCAACAACGCGGGTATTCTAAAAACGCCTCAGGCCGAAACCGAGGCGGGGCGCGATATTCGGTTTGAAGTCAACACAATAGCGCCGCTGGTTCTCACGCAAAAACTGTTGCCGATCGTGCCGAAGGACGGGCGGGTGGTCAATCTGTCCTCAGCAGCTCAAGCCCCGGTAGATATCAGGGCTTTGCAGCAATTTCGACCCATGGGCGACATGGACGCCTACGCGCAGAGCAAATTGGCGATCACGATCTGGACGACCGCATTGGCGCAGGCAATGCCTGAAGGTCCGGTGTTTGTCGCAGTGAACCCAGGATCGCTTTTGGCGTCGAAAATGGTTAAAGAAGGTTTTGGTGTCGCTGGCAATGATCTGAGCATCGGTGCGGGTATCCTCCTGCGCGCCGCGACGGATCCTGCATTTGACACTGCGACGGGGAAGTATTTCGACAATGACAGCGGGCATTTCGCGGCACCACACGGTGCTGCAAGCGATCCCCAGCATGTGAGCGCCGTCATGAAAGCGCTCACAGATCTCGTCGCACCTTACCGGGGTTGAGCGGAACGTCTTCCTGAGCGCTGCAAAGTTTTGCGCGAGCCCCGCAATGGCTTACGGGGCGAGACGCGCCTGACCTGCTCGCATGTTGCTCTTATCGAATTCTGTGTTTCTCTCTGTGTGGGCGGATCCGTCTTCCTCTGGGGCATTGCCCCGTTCTATCTGGATCCCCGCCGCGGGTGCTGAAAGCGGGTAGCATCAAGTATCCCAACAGCCGAATGACGTTGAAATGCAATGCAAATGAACCGAAAGGATCACATGCTTAGGGCGCGCGCATCAGGGAATTCGATCCAGATTACTCCATCAACATCGCTTCAGTTTCGATATTGATCGACACAACGTCGCCCACAAGACCGTTTGCAACGCCGTAGGTCATGCCAAAGTCACTTCGCTTGATCTGCGCCGTCATTGAAAGACCGAGAACCTCCCGACCGTGGCCAAACGGGTAGGCGGCGGACCTGTTAAGCGTGATGTCGAGCGTGACCGGGCGGGTCTCACCCAGGATTGTCAGGTCTCCGGTGACCGAGCCGCTGGTCGCGCTGGTTGCGCGACCGCCCTGCGCCTCAAAGGTGATTTGAGGATGCGCGGAGACATGCAGAAAATCTCGATTGCGCACATGTCTGTCCCGCGCGGTGTTGAAGGTGTTCACAGAGGATGCCTCAATGTCGACAGAAACCTCACCAAGCTCACGTGTATCGGCGTCGTACATGAACCCCCCTTCGAGGTCAGTGAAGATGCCGAGGGTCTTGGCGTAGCCGATGTGATCGATTGTGAAGTAAACAGCGGTGTGCGTCACATCAAGTTCGTACCGCTTCATATCCGCGACTGCCGGTGTGGTGCAGAGGCTTGCCAGTGCTGCGGCGACAAATGTCTTCATGGATCAACTCCGATCATTCATGGGCGCTCAAAAACGGGGGGGCGCTGAAAAACGGTTGCCTGTCGAAACAGAGGCGCGGTCACCGCCCCCACAAGACAAATAGGGCAGATTTCGCAGAGCCCAAGGCAAGCTCGCGCGGCAGGCCATCTCTTGCGCAGTTTGGCATGGGCAGGAAACCATCGTTGCGATTGGCGCGGGCGATTGCCACTTCTTGGCCCGCTCTTCGTTTGATGGCGCACCGGCTCGCGCCACCGCGTCAAGGGCTTGTCGCCCGGGGAAAACGGCGCAAATTGTCGAATAATGGACGGAGACTAAAGCGTTATGGCGAAGGACCCTTAATGTTTTTCTCAAACCTCGATCGCCAAATCGCGGGCGGCAAAAATCGGACGCCGCTGCAGACGATGATCTGCCAAAGCGTCGCTGTGGCGATTGTCTTGGGCGCGTCCAGCCTCCTGGTCTTTTACAGCGCGACGCTCAGTTTGCTTGCATTTGGGCTTGCCACAGGGGTCATTGGTCACGCCCTTATCCGCAGCTATCCCCACAGCGCCTTTGGTTTAGCAAATGCAGCGACGCTCACGCGTACTGGCATGGTGGCATTCCTTTTTGGCGCGATTTTCCACGCAACAACATCGGCGTGGCTCGTGTTCTCAATCGCAGTGATCGCATTCACGCTGGATGGCGTGGACGGGTGGATTGCGCGCCGGGAGGGGCTGACCTCCGATTTTGGCGCGCGCTTTGACATGGAGGTTGACGCGGCGCTGGCCGCAGTGCTGGCGATTTGGCTCATGGTCAGCGGGACAACGGGGGTCGAGATTTTGATCCTGGGATTTGCAAGGTATCTGTTCGTCGCGGCGGGCCTGATCCGCCCCTGGTTGGCTGGGCTGCTCCCCTACTCTTTCCGCCGCAAAGTGATTTGCGTCGTGCAGATTGCGGCTTTGATCGCGCTGTTGTGTCCAGCGACACCGGCCGCAGCGTTGCCTTGGATATCCATCAGCGCGGCGCTCTTGCTGATTTGGTCTTTTGTCGTCGACATCCGATGGCTTGCGCGGCACCCGGCGTGAAAAAAGCGCTCCTGTTGGCACTCTCCGCGGGGGTGGTTTTCAGCGCTCTCGTCTTGCCCAATCATCCTGGCACGATGCGATGGACTGCCTTGAACCGTTGGCCGCTTGAGTTGCCAGTGATCCTCTTCCTGATGGTGGCCATCGCCTGGCGCAATTGGATCACGCATCTTTTCGCCTTGGCCCTCACGATTGCCGTGGCTGTGAAACTGGCAGACTACGCGATGTTCATGGCGTACAACCGCGTCCTAAACCCGATCGTTGACATCTATCTGATCCATCCTGCCTTTATGCTGCTTTCAGACACCATCGGCCGGGGTTGGGCGGTCGTCTCGTTTGTCTGCGGCGCGGTCGGACTGGTGCTCTTGTTCACGCTCTTTCTAGTCGCCTTGCGGCAATGGGCGCGCTTAGGCCTGAATTGGAAAGCACGGAGTTTGGCTGCGCTCTTGGCCCTCACTGGGGCGGGGTGGGCAGCAGCGGATGCTGGCCATCACCTCAAAGCCTGGCGCTTTGATCAGAGCCCGCCCGGCACGGCTTGGACCAGCCGCCTTCTGATCAAGCGCGGCGTGGACGTGCGGGCGGCGGCTTCTGATCTGGCGCGGTTTCGTGCGGCGGCGGGCCAAGACCCCTATGCGGAACGGGGCGCGCTTCTCAACGCATTGGAAGGCCGAGAGGTGATCTTGATCTGGCTGGAAAGCTATGGCCGCGCGAGTTTTGACAATCCGCTGTATTCCGAGACGCATCTCGCCACCTTGCGCAAGGCGGAGGCGGAGATCGAGGCGCGCGGCCAAGCCATGCGCAGCGGTTGGCTCACCGCGCCCACCGCGGGCGGGCAGAGCTGGCTGTCTCACGGAACCTTGGCCAGCGGCCTTTGGACCACGGATCAGGCGCGCTACACGGCGCTTTTGGCATCGGGGCACAAATGGCTGTTTCACATCGCGCGCGATGCGGGATACCGGACGGCCGCGATCATGCCGGCAATCACATTGGCTTGGCCCGAAAGCGCGGCCATGGGGTTCGATCAGGTCTTTCCGGCTGCAGATATCCCCTATGCTGGCGCGCGCTTTCGCTGGGTGACGATGCCCGATCAGTTCACGCTCTCGGCCTACCGCGATCTGCTGCCACCGGATCCGCGCCCAAACTTCTTGCAGATCGCACTGATCTCTTCGCATGCGCCCTGGACGCCGATCGCAGATAAAGTGCCGTGGGAGGAGGTCGGTGACGGAACAATTTTTAACGAAATGGCCGCGCGTGGTCCCACGCCCAGAGAGCTATGGGACAACCGCGACGACGTCCGAGACGCCTATCGGAGGTCCATTGACTATGTCCTACAGGTCACGTTTTCCCACGTTGTGCAACTCGCAGATCTGGGGCAAGCGGCACCACTCATCATCGTGGCAGGCGATCATCAATCTGCACCCTTTGTGGCCGGATCAGAAAACCACGATGTCGCCGTGCATATGATCGGGCCTCAGGCCGTCATTGATCGGATATCCAATTGGGGTTGGACGCCCGGGCTGCGTCCCGCCGCCGATGGCCCGGTGCGTCTCATGGACAGCTTTCGCAACGACTTTATTGACGCATTCACAACCGATTAGATTTGGCTAGGCTCAACCCGGTGATCTTCAACCTGATAAAGCTGGCGGCGTCTGCCGCCCTGGTGGCCGCCGTCATCTGGTGGGCCGATGGCGCGGCTGTGCTGGCACATCTCGGTGCACTGTCGTTGGGATGGATCCTGCTCGCCATCCTTGGCTTAGCCGGAGCGACAGCCGCCATGGCCTGGCGGTGGCAGCTGGTCGCGGGTCATCTTGGTTTGCGCCTGAGCTACAGGGCTGCCTTTCAGGAATACTATCTTGCAACATTGCTCAACCAGACGCTCCCGGGCGGTGCAGCGGGCGATGTCACGCGGGCCTTCCGCGCGCGCCACGGTGTCGACCTGAAAACGGCCGCTCTTTCGGTTGCGGTTGAACGCCTGCTGGGCCAGATCGCGATCTTCGGCGTCTTGGGCCTTGGAATGGTGAGCGCCTTGCTGGTGCCCGGCGGCCTTGCCTGGGGCTCTTTGGCCACAGTGATCCCCCCAAGCCTAATGGCAATTGCCGCAGTGGGCTGGTGGCTTTCCAAAAAGGGAGGTGCCGTTGGGCGGTTCATCTGCCTGGTGTTGACGCTTCAGCAACGCGCCGACCTCAGTGCCAACGCTGTCATCTCCAGCGGATGCGTGCTTTTCAGCTTTTACGCTTGTGCCCGCGCAACTGGCACGGTGATCCCGCCGGAAGGTTGGGCGACGCTGATCCCCCTCGTCCTCATCGCGATGCTTGTTCCGCTCTCGATTGGGGGCTGGGGTTGGCGAGAGGGCGCGGCGGCGGCACTTTTTCCGCTCATCAACGCACCCGCCAGCGCTGGCGTTGCCGCGAGCCTCGCCTACGGCAGCGCAATTCTCATCGCGGCACTGCCCGCAGCTCTGCTTCTTCTCACCCGAGGCACGGCGCATCCCATCTCATCTCCAACGCAGAAAGGCTGACCATGACCTTCCCAACGCATCTCAACCGCCGTTTCTTTCTTCAAACCTCTTGCGCGGGCTTTGCTGCTGCCACCGCTGGCCTGCCCGCTCTTGCGGCAAATTTCACACCGGTGAATTTCCAATTGTCTTGGCTGCATTCAGTGCAATTTGCCGGCAGCTACATTGCAAAGAACCGTGGCTATTGGTCCGCCGAAGGCCTGGATGTTTCCCTTGCGCAAGGGGGGCCTAATGCCCCGGTTGAGCCCCCGGTTGTATCTGGTAATGCGCTGGTGGGCATCTCCGCCGCCGACTACACCGCTGCGGCCGTCGCGCAGGGCGCGCCATTCAAGATCATCGCCGTCGCCATGCAAAAAAACCCCTTTGCGATCACGTCTCTCACGGCAAACCCGGTGAATGTGCCCGCCGATCTGACCGGCAAGCGCATCGGTATGGCAGTGGCCAATACCCCTGTCTTGCAGGCGCTTTGCACGCTCAACAATGTCGACATTAATGAGATCGAGATTGTGCCCACCCAATACGATCCCGCGCCGCTTGTCTCGGGTCAGGTCGATTGTCTGCTGAGCTGGGAAACAGACCTGCCGGTTGCCATGACCACCCAGGGGGTGGAGAACACGACAATGCTGATGGCAGATTACGGATATGCGCTGCACTCGCAGACCTACATCGCCACTGAGCAGGCAATTGCCAACCGCCGGGCGGATCTCGTTGCTTTGCTGACGGGCGAAGTGCGGGGCTGGAATGACTATTTTGCGGACACCGATGCTGCTGCCGCGCTTACACTGGAGATGTTTCCAGACGCGGGTCTTGAGATCGAAGCGCAGCGGTTGCAGGCCGCGCGGCAGGTGCCCCTCATGTCTACCGATCTGACAGAGGCCAACGGGTTTGGCTGGTGGACGGATGATACCGTCGCGGCAAACATCGAGACACTTGCGCTTTTGGACCGCGAGGTCAGCGCCGATCTCTGGGATCGCTCTGTGTTAGAAGAGGTCCACGGCGCGGCCTGAAGGTTTCAGTGCCGGTGAGCGGCCTTGATATCACCTTCACGGACGTCGCCAAAAGCTACGGTGAGATGCCAGTTGTCAGCGCCACGACACTCACCATGAAGGCGGGCGAGACGACGGCCCTTGTGGGCCCCTCAGGCTGTGGAAAGTCAACCCTGCTGCGCCTGATCGCGAGCTTGGAGGTGCCGGACATTGGGAGCGTGATCCTGGGCCGCGAAACGCCGGGTCAGGTCGCCGCGCGTGGTGGGCTCGCTATGGCGTTCCAGGACCCCTCGCTTTTGCCGTGGCGCACGGTGCGTGCCAATGTGGCGCTGGGGGCGGCGCTGGCGCGAAAGGCAAACCCGGCCATCGATCCGTTGATCGAGCTTGTCGGTCTCGCCGGGTTCGAAAACCACCGCCCGGCCGAGCTTTCAGGCGGCATGCGCCAGCGCGCTTCTATCGCCCGCGCGCTGGTCTCGGAACCTCAGATCCTTCTGCTCGATGAGCCTTTTGGGGCGGTGGACGCCATCACCCGGTCGCGCCTCGGGGCAGAGTTGCCTCCGCTTTGGCGGGCACGCGGAGCCACTGCCGTTCTGGTCACGCATTCGGTCGATGAAGCGGTGCAGCTCTCAGACCGCATACTTGTGCTGTCGCCGCGCCCCGCACGGGTCGTCGCCGACATCGCCGTGCCGCTGTCTGATCGTGAGCCAAAGGATCAAGCTTTCCATACAATCGCCGACGACGTGCTGCTGGCGCTCGAAGACGGGGATTAGATGCGCTTGCTGGGCTTCCTCAAGATCGTGATTGCTGTGCTGATTTGGGAGGGCCTTTTACGGCTTGCACCAATAAGCTTGCTGGCGGCCAGCCCCTCAGGCATGCTGCGTCATCTCTTTGAGAATGCCGCGCTCCTCACCCGCGCTGCGCTTGAGACCTCGGGCAACGCGGCCTTGGGCTTCCTTTTTGGCAACCTCGCCGCTGTCGCTTTGGCCGCTATCATCCTCCTTTTCCCGCGCTTAGAGCGGGTGATCTCGCTTCTGGCGCTCGTCCTCTTTTCACTGCCGCTCATCGCCACCGGACCGATTTTACGCGTCCTCTTTGGACCAGGGGACGGCCCGCAGATCACGCTTGGGGCCCTGGCCGTCTACTACACGACCTTCCTCGCCCTGCTGGTGGGCCTGCGCGCTGTTTCGCAAGGCTGGACCGATCTGATGCGCATTTATGGTCGTGGGGCCTGGACAACGTTGGTCAAGGTCCGCGCCCGGGCGAGCCTTCCCTACTTTTTCGTGGGCCTCCAGATTGCGGCCCCGGCCGCCTTCCTGGGGGCGATGATCGGGGAGTTCACGGGCGCCGAGCGCGGGCTCGGCGTCTTGACGCTGCGCGCCATGCGCGGGCTTCAGGTGGAGGCGACCTGGACGCTCGCGATCTTGTCAGCCGGTATCGCGATGACCGCCTACGCTATCCTAGGCCAGATCGGCAGGAGGCTTTTTGGGGGCAGCCCGCCGCTTTTGCTCTTTGCGCCCAAGTCCGGGGGCAAGCGCTCTGGCGCGATGCACGCACTTGAAGCGCTTGCTGTGGCCATGATCATCCTCATCCTGTGGCATGGGTTGATGGAGGCGTTCGACCTCAATCGCTTCTTCGCCAAACGCCCTAGCGACGTGATCAGCTTTCTCAGCCAGCCCGAACCGCGCGCCACGCTCTTCGCGGCGCTCTTCGAAACCTTGGCCTTCACCTTGCCGGGCTATCTGGCGGGTCTGACCCTTGGGGCTGGCCTTGCCGCGCTGCTCGTTGTATCGCCCGCGCTGGAGCGCACCACACTGCCCGTCGCGGTAGCCTTGCGCGCGGTGCCAATCATCACCACAGCCCCGCTTTTGGTGCTGGCCTTCGGCGGTGGCTTTGTCGGAACGGTAATCATCGTCGCGGTCATGATCTTTTTCCCGACGCTTGTGGCTTGCCTGCAAGGGCTTCGCCAGACACCCGGTCAGGTGCGCGCGCTCTTTGCAAGCTACGGTGCCACCCGCTTGAACTTGCTGCTGGCCGCACAGATCCCCGCGATGCTGCCTGCTTTTTTTGCCGCCGCGCGTATGGCTGTGCCCGCCGCGCTGCTGGCCGTGACAACGGCGGAGTGGCTGGCCACGGGCAGAGGGATTGGCGTCCTCATGGCTCTGACCTCCAGCACGTCAGACTACAATATGCTATGGTCTTGCGTGGCGGCACTCGCTGTGGTCGCGATGATCTTCAACGGTCTTGTTGGCCTGTGTGAACGCGCGGTGCTGCGCCGCTATGCGCCAGAGCAAGTGGCATGACCGGGGCCGTCTTTGCGATACCGGGCGACAAAGACCGCCGCACCGGGGGGTTCATTTATGAGGCCACCGTGCTGCGCACGCTCAACGAGATCGGCTGCCCGACAGCGCACCTGGCCCTGCCGGACAGCTTTCCCACGCCAACAGCGCAAGACATAGCGGAGACTGTCAGGCTGCTGCGTCAAGTCCCGCGGGGCACGCCCATCATCCTAGACGGGCTGGTTTTCGGTGCCATTGATCCTGAAGGCCTGTCTTTGGTCGCTGCCCCCGTCGTTGCGATGATCCACCATCCCTTGGGATTGGAGACGGGGCTGAGCGCCGAACGCGCGGATTTTTTGAGGCAAAATGAGGCCGCAGCGCTGCGGCATGCACACCATGTGATTGTGCCGAGCCCAGAAACCAAGCGCCTGTTGGTCGCGGAGTTCGGCGCAGCGGCGGAAGGCATTACCATTGCGCCGCCGGGTTTTCGAAGACCGCGGGTCAACCGGCAGACGCTGGATCCACCGATGATCTTATCGGTGGGCCTGCTCGCCCCGCGAAAAGGCCACGACGTGCTGATAGACAGTCTTGGCCTGATCAAAGATGTGCCATGGCGGGCCATCCTTGTGGGCAAAGCCCATGACCCGGATTATGCAACATCCCTCCGTCACCAAATCGCGCGGCTCAACCTTGGCGGGAGAGTGGACCTCGTGGGCGAGGTGCACGCTCAGGCGTTGGAGCGGCATTTCAATGCGGCATCCCTCTTTGCCCTTGCGACCCGGTACGAAGGCTATGGCATGGTCTTGAGCGAAGCGATGTTCTATGGCCTGCCGGTTGTTACCTGTCGCGTTGGTGCCGTGCCTGACACCGTCGGGGACGCGGCTGTGCTGGTGGAGAGTGAAGACCGCGCAGGCCTGGCAGCGGCCATGCGGATGGTGCTCTTAGACGAGAAGGTCGCCGCAGACTTTCGGACCCGCGCACTGCGGTTTTCCGCGCGCCTGCCCACATGGGAGGAAACGGCGCGCATTTTTGCAGGCGTCCTAGGCCAGGTCAGCGGCGCGCGGGCATGAGCGGCGCGGCAGCCTTGGCACATAACGGAGAACGAGCCTTGTGATCACGCGCGCCTTCCTCCGCTCTCTTGCGATCTACCTCAACCCGGTTGCGCAGCGCCGATGGAGACGTTTCTATCAACGGATGCTGGAGCCAGGCGATCTTGCGTTCGACGTGGGTGCGCATGTTGGGAACCGGGCCAGGGCCATGCGCCGCGCCGGCGCTCGAGTCGTTGCCGTCGAGCCGCAAGAACCCTTCACCACATTCCTAAGGTACACCTTGCCGCGCGATGTCGACGTGCTTGATGTTGCCTTGGGCCGCGAAAGGAGCCAGTTGCAACTGTCGATCTCTTCCGCACATCCCACTGTTTCAACCTTTAGTGAGGGCTTCCGCGCTGCCGCCAAAACGGCGACGGGGTTTGAGCATGTTGAATGGGACCGATCGCAGCCCGTCAAGGTTGTGCCCTTGGATGACATCATCGAAAAGTACGGGGCGCCTAAGTACATCAAAATTGATGTGGAAGGCACCGAAGCGGCGGTTCTTGAGGGGTTGTCGCTCTCTATCCCTCTCATATCGGTCGAGTACCTTCCCGCCATGTCGAAACTGGGCCTCGCGCTTGTGGACCAACTCGCAGGTATGGGCTACCCGCAGTTCAACATTGTCCGGGGTGAGACGGCTCGGTTCCAGTGGTCTGATTGGCGCAACGTCGAGGACACCAAAGCGTGGCTCTCACAGCAAGGCGTGTCTGATGTCTCCGGAGATCTCTTTGCTCGGAGATTTCCAAACGAACAGGCCAAAAATAGGCCCGCAGCCTGGCCGCGCATCTGCCCCGATCGACTTTCTGGGCGCGTTTCAAGAGGGGGGTGCGTCTGGCCCCGAAATCCTTGACGCATGCTCCAATTCAAATAAGGATATAGCATCTCGGTTCTCTTTGATCCGATCAGAGAGATAATAGGGAACGCAGTGCGGCCAGGACAGCCAATGCTGCGGCTGCCCCCGCAACTGTAAGCGGTGAGCGACGTCGGACATGCCACTGCCACTCTGATAAGGAGTGTTGGGAAGGCCCGGCCAAGCCAGGACCCGCAAGCCAGGAGACCTGCCGAGGTGATCATCCTGCCCGGGTGCGGGGCGCGCCAAGGGCAACGGGTTCACCGTAGCGATGACATACACTCATCGTCTGTGGGGGGCTTTCCTTCAAAGACACATCTCTTGGCTGCTCGGCGTTTCGCCGACTTTGAAGGACACGCGTCATGAAACGCTCTTATTCGCATTTAATTTCAACAGTTTCCATGGTCTCCGCCACCATGGCTCATGCGCAGGAAAGATCGGTCGAACTTGGTACATTGATCCTCTCAGGCGGGCTTACGCCGGTCGAGGCGGAGGCCTACGGCCGCGCCGCAAACGTCATCACCGGCGGTGAGATTGAAGAGCGCGGGTTAACATCTGTTCAAGACGCGCTGCGCGCCGTGCCAGGCGTGGCCGTGAGCAGCTCTGGCGGCAACTTCACGCAGGTGCGGATCCGAGGGGGTGAGGGCAATCACACACTCATTCTGATCGACGGGATCGAAGCGGCGGGGGGTGACGGCGAATACATTCTGAGCGGGCTTGAGACGGCCAACATTGAAAGGATCGAGGTCCTGCGGGGGCCGCAGTCGGTCTTTTACGGCTCCAACGCCTCGGCAGGTGTGATCAACATCATCACCCGCAGGGGACAGATCGGGCAAGAGTACGGGGGCACTGTAGAGGTTGGCGGCGGTACCTCTGTGACAGGGTTTGTTTCGACCCGGGACGCGCGCGGCGGCATCTCACTGAGCTACGCCGATGTCCAGGATGACGGCTGGGACTTTTCCGGCGACAATGGTGAGGAAGATGGAACAGATCGCCGGACACTCATCCTCAACGCCGATTATCTTGTGACCCCGAACCTAAAGTTCGGATTGACCATCAGAGGCTCAAACGAAGACTATGATTTTGACAGCACCGATGGGACTGCGACAACGGTCGAAGGTTACGTCGTTGATGACACGGCGCAATTTAGCGCGCGGGATGAGTTCACCGCAGGCCTTTTTGCGGAGCTTTCCACGCTGGAGGGCCGCTTGACCCACCGCCTCTCGATTGAGCGAACCGACAACGAGCAATCGTTTGGAAATGGTGCGCCGACACAAACAACCACCGATGCAATCAAGTACCGGCTCAGCTATGCCTTGGACGGGCAGAGGGTCGAGAATTCAGGGCAGCTCCTCAATCTTTTGCTGGAACGTGAGGAGGACGCGAGCAGCTCAAATCCGCTCTTTGGGAGAGAGACAGACTCCATCGCGCTTGAATATCGCGGCAGCCTTGGCAATGGGCTCAACCTTCAGGCCGGCGTGCGGCAGGATTTCAATGATCCTTTTGAGGACGCAACCACCTGGACCATCGGCGTGGCCTATGCGTGGACTCTCAAGGGTCGTTGCGACGGTTTCCTCTATCTCATTTTCATCATTTCTTCCCTGAATGCCTCCGTTGGGGTTCGCCAGCCGAGACACTTTCTGGGCGTGCCGTTGAGGCGCTCACAAATCGCCTTCATATTGCG
>JBCCUC010000023.1:0-72733 GCA_039197515.1 Pseudomonadota bacterium
GCGATGTGGGCAAAGGCTCTGCCGCATCCCTCGCCGGTGCCGGTGCCCGCGTGAAAGTGACCGAGGTCGATCCGATCTGTGCGCTTCAGGCGGCGATGGACGGCTTTGAGGTCGTCTTGCTGGAAGACGTTGTGGGCAGCGCCGACATCTTTATCACCACCACGGGGAATAAGGACGTCATCCGCATCGAGCACATGCGCGAGATGAAGGATATGGCCATCGTGGGCAACATCGGTCACTTCGACAACGAGATCCAAGTGGCGAGCCTGAAGAACCACAAATGGACGAACATCAAAGAGCAAGTCGATATGATCGAGATGCCCAACGGCAATCGCTTGATCTTGCTCTCAGAGGGGCGCCTGCTGAACCTCGGGAACGCTACGGGCCATCCCTCTTTTGTGATGTCCGCGTCGTTCACCAACCAGGTACTGGCGCAACTCGAATTGTGGCAGCGGAGCGAGGAATACAACAACGACGTCTACATCTTGCCCAAGCACTTGGATGAAAAGGTCGCGCGCCTGCATCTGGAACGCATCGGGGTCAAGCTGACCGAATTGGACACCTCGCAAGCCGCCTATATCGGGGTAAAACCCGAGGGGCCGTTTAAGCCTGAGCATTACCGGTACTGACCTTTTCACAGGCCTCTGCGCCGGTATGCGCTCGCCTGAAAATTCCCCTTTGTGCCGCATTCGGAAGGCCGTAGTGTAACAGCTACGGCCTTACAGGTGGTCAGGAATGAAGAACGGGGAGTTTCTCAATGGGAAAACGAGACGAGTGGATCGCGAAATACGCGGATGATTTGAAAACTAAATGCGGCATGGAGCCAGACATGGACCTTCTGACGAAGGTGACCATTGGCTGCGGCCCATCGATTTACAACGCGGATGCGCAGACAGTTGCGTCGAGCCAGCCAACCGAGCTTGAAACCGTGAAAACCAACTTTCTGATGAAAAAGCTTGGCTTGCCAGATGGGCCGAACTTGATGGAGGGGATCAACAAGGCCATCGAGACCTACGGCAAATCTGAGCGGAACAAGTACCGCGCAGTGATCTACTACATGCTCACAAAGGAGTTCGGCAAAGAGTCTGTTTACGGCTAGTACCGATCCTAAATGCTATGAGACGCCCGCCATCCTGCGGGCGTTTTGCATTTGAACTGAATCTGCCGCAACAAGTGTTTGGAGAAAGCCGCGTAATCGCATAAAGACTTCACGACCAGGATGGTCAGAACAGTTTCGATACGTGTGTGGTGGAGACGAGCGCGCGGGGTGACGAAGGGTTCTGGCTGTATGGCTGGGACCCTTCTCGTATGTGACCTCAGGTTGAATGTCAGTCGGGCTGCGTTTCGCCCATTTCACAGATTTTCCGCCACTCAGCTTCCAGCACCGGCTGGACAGAAAGCCGCGAGTTCTTGACGAGTACCATGTCCTCCAACGCAGGCTCTCCCTTGATCTCATCCAGCGTCACCGGTTTCGTGAAACTGCGCCGCGCTTTGATATCCACGCATTCCCAGCGGTCGTCTTCGGTTGTGCTGTCGGGATGGGCTTGCGCAATGACCTCGACGATCCCAACAACCGACTTCTCCTTGAGCGAATGGTAGAAAAAGCCCAGATCACCCAGGCGCATCTCGCGCATAAAATTGCGCGCTTGGTAGTTCCGCACGCCGTCCCACTCCTCCCCGCTGTCCCCCTTTGCAAGCTGATCTTGCCAACTCCACGTGTTGGCCTCTGATTTGAACAACCAATACTGCATGCGGTATCTGCTCCCTCCCGGATTTAACGACAGCTTTTCGGTTTTAACCTGAGCCATCAAACATCGCCAAGCTTATGAGAGCGCCGAAGGCGCGGCAGTGTATTAGTGACTCAAGCTCAAACCAAAACGCTTTAAGCCTTGGCACCCTTTTTTCCGCTCCCAAGCATCGGCGTGCGGTCGGCGTCCAAGGGCCAGCGGGGACGGGCAGAAAGAGCAAAGCCATCTGCCGGCCGCAAGAGCCGCTGGACGCCCCCTGTATAGGCAATCATCGCCGCGTTGTCGGTGCACAGCGCCAAAGGCGGCGCGTTGAAAGCCGCGTTCTGCGTCGCGGCAACCTTTTCCAAGGCGGCGCGGATGCTCTTGTTCGCAGCCACGCCGCCCGCAACGCTGATCGTTGCTGCTGCATCTGCCGGGACCAAATGGAAAGCGCGCGCTGTCTTTTCCGCGAGAACGTCGACCACCGCTGCCTGAAAACTGGCGGCGAGGTCAGCCTGATCCTGCACCTTCAGCCCGCCTTGCGCATCCACGAGCGCATCCCGCGCCCGCAACACGGCCGTTTTGAGACCAGAGAACGACATGTCGCAGCCTGGTCGGTCGAATAGCGGTCGAGGGAAGCGAAAGCGCTCCGGATCCCCGGTTTGCGCGGCCCGCTCAATGGCCGGGCCACCAGGTTGCGGCAGATTGATGAGCCGCGCAACTTTGTCAAAGGCTTCTCCAGGCGCATCGTCAATTGTCCCGCCCAAGCGGTGAAACTGATCAGGGGCTGACACATGCAGAAACTGACAGTGTCCGCCTGAGACCAGGAGCATGAGATAGGGAAACGCCACCAGATCGGTCAGGCGCGGCGTTAACGCGTGCCCAGCCAAGTGGTTGACCCCGTAAAGGGGCTTGCCGGTCGCGGCAGAGATGCCTTTTGCGCACATCACCCCGGATACAACACCGCCGATGAGCCCTGGCCCGGCAGTCACGGCAATCGCATTGATGTCGCGCAACCGAGATTTCGCATCGGCCAGCGCGCGCTCTATGCACAGGTCAAGCTTTTCAACATGCGCGCGCGCGGCAATCTCGGGCACAACGCCACCGAAGGCGGCGTGCAGTTCGGTTTGCCCAGCAACGATGGACGACAAGATCTCAGCCCGGCCGGTGGTGTCATCAAGAGCGACCACGGCAGCGGCGGTTTCGTCACAACTGCTTTCGATGCCCAGTATTTTTGCGCGTTCCGTCAAACGGCGTTTCCATTGCCAGGGTTCTCGTGCGCAGGTAACACCCGCCGACATGGGGAACAATGATAAGACGCGCGTAGATCTTCCCGTGCTTGTGATGACGCGGCCTGAGGCCAGCGCGCAGCGCTTTGTTGCGGGTTTGCCCCGAAAGATCCAGGAAAGCGCGCGGATCATCTACTCTCCCCTGATCGACATCTGTGGAACATCACCCCAAATCGACGTGGATCGCTGTTCGGGTGCGGTCTTTACTTCGGCCAATGGCGTGCGTCACGGGCCAAAGGGCCATGGCCGCGCAGCCCTCTGTGTAGGGCAGATGACCGCCAGTTTGGCCGCGGACCGGGGGTGGGACGTCAGGCAGGTCGCGCTCACCGCAGACAGCCTCATTGACGAAATGAACCAATCACTTGCTGGCCCGCTGGTGCATTTTAGTGGGCGCTATCATCGCGGCGATGTGGCTGAACGATTGACGGCGCTTGGGCTGGAGACTTCACGGGTCACAGTCTACGAGCAACTTCCGCGACCGCTGACGGCAGAGGCGGATCATGCCCTTGCCGGGGAAACGTCCGTTCTCCTTCCCCTGTTCTCGCCTCGCACGGCAAAGCACTTTGCTGAGCAAGTGCGCGCGTTGAACAAAGTGATCGCGGTGTTCATGTCGCCTGCTGTCGCGCAGATGGGCGTAGGGCTCGGTTTTGCAGAGCGGCACGTGTTGGCGCGTCCAACCGCCCAATTGATGCGCCAAACTGTCGAACGGCTGGTGATCGAAAACAGCTTGCCTTGAAGCTGGAACGCGTTGCCGGGTATGCTGCGGCGGGTAACCTGCCGCTTAGCCAGAATCATAAAGGGTGTCCGCGTGGCGAAAGAGAATAAACCAGCCTCCGAAAGCAACGATGCTAAAAAGCCAACAGCGTCCGAAGCAGCGAAGGGCAGCGCCGCGGCCAAGGCTGTGGAAACCAAGCAAGACAAGTCCAAAGACGCAGCATCCACTGCACCCAAAACTGCTCCTGCAACCAGCGCGACCAAGGACGACGTAAAGACGACGTCTGAGCCGAAGGCGGATGCAAAACCCACTGAGAACAAGACGGTCTCGACGTCGACACCTCCGGCAAAGGCGCCGAAGCCTGACGAAAAGGCCAAATCTGCAACGCCTCCCGGCGCGGATAAACAAGTGTCAACGCCGAAACAAGCGCCTGCGACGGTTTCAAAACCCCCGGTCAAGCCAGTTCCGACGGCCGCTCCGGCAAAAGCGCCGGAGGAAGAGAAGAAACGCGGCGTCTTTGGCCCTGTGGTGTTCGGCGGCATTCTGGCCGCGGTCTTTGGCTATGGCGCGGCTGAGCTCAACTTTCTGAATACGCGTCCCGATCTAGAAGCGATGGAGAACCGGCTGATCGAACAGATACAGTCGCAAAAAGCGCTGATTGACGCGCAGCAGGCCGAGATTGAAGCGTTCGAACAGGCGGATCTCACCGGCGTTGAAACGGGGATCAGCGATCTGGCAAGCCGCTTGGATACCGTGGCAGAACGCATCACCGTTCTCGAAGACCGTCCCGTTGTCGTTACGGAAGAGGGCACGGAGGTCGGCCCGCCGCCTGAGCTTTTGCGAGAGATTGACGACTTGCGCGCCTCCGTCGATGAGCTTCTTGGCCTGCAAGCCTCTGTCGCTGGGTTAAGCGCCTCCGTCGCCGAGCAGCTTGGTCAGGTGGAGACCCAGAACAGCGAGATCAGCCAATTGCTGGCAGACGCCCAGAGCGCCGAAGAAGCGACGGCCAAGGCCGCTCAGGAGGCTGCCGTTCAGGCGGCTGTGGCGCAATTGACGGCCGCCTTTAGTTCCGGCGCGCCTTTTTCGGAGATCCTAGGCGATCTGAACGCGGCAGGTGTGAATGACCTGCCTGAAGCGCTGACTGACACGGCGGCTGACGGTGTGACCACACTTCTCAGCCTGCAAACGGACTTTCCTGACGCCGCGCGCGCAAGTCTTTCTGCCGCGAGAGAAACCGGCGTTGATGCGGGCACAGGAGGGGTTGCCGGGTTTCTGCGCCGACAATTGGGCGCACGGTCTGTGACACCGCAAGAGGGCGACAGCCCTAACGCCATCCTATCGCGCGCTGAAGCGGCTGTGCGCAGCGGAGATGTGTCCATCGCATTGCAAGAGCTGTCGGGCCTGCCAGAGGACGTCTCAAGCGCGATGTCAGCCTGGCTTGCGCAAGCCCGTGAGCGGGCCGCGGCGGAAGCGGCGGTACAAGACCTGTCACAGCGCTTGGCGACAAATTAAGGAATTCAATATGCTCTGGTCTTTGATCAAAATCATCGTATTTGTCGTTGCGGTTGCCGGGCTCGCCTACGGCGCGGGCTACCTTTTGGAAAGCCAAGGCGGCATGATGGTGACCGTCATGGGGGAGGAATACACCTTCGGCCCGCTGCAGTCTGTCATTGCGATCTTGACTTTGATGTTCCTTGTTTGGGTCCTGTTGAAGCTCTTCTCCCTCGCGGTCGCGACTTGGCACTTTCTCAATGGAGACGAGACGGCGCTTTCTCGCTATTGGGATCGCAATCGTGAACGCAAGGGCTATGACGCGATTTCGCAGGGCATGATGGCGCTTGCCAGTGGCGACGGTCGAGTGGCGGTTTCCAAGGCGATGAAGGCGGAGAAGTACCTCAACAAGCCCGAGCTGACGAGCCTGCTGGTCGCGCAAGCGGCGGAAATGTCTGGTGACAAGCGCAAGGCGGAAGAGACCTACCGCAAGATGATCGAGAATGAAGCGACCCGTTTTGTCGGTGTGCGCGGCATCATGAAGCAAAAGCTTGAAGACGGTGAGAAAGAGACAGCGCTTGCGCTGGCGGAACGTGCCTTCGCGCTCAAGCCCAAGCACGAAGAGGTAGGCGATGCGCTTCTCAGCATGCAAGCGGAGAAAGAGGATTGGAAAGGCGCGCGTCAAACCCTGGACATGAAGCTGCGCAATGGCCAGATCGCCAAAGATCTGCACAAGCGCCGGTCGGCGGTTCTGGCTTTGGCAGAAGCCAAGGTGCTGCAAGCGGCTGGTGAAGACGCAAGGGCGCGTGACCTGGCCATTGAAGCCAATCGCCTTTCGCCCGATCTCATCCCCGCAACTGTGATGGCCGCACATGCGTTGATCGCGCAGGACAAGCAGCGCCAGGCCGCGCGCCTGCTGACAAAAGCCTGGGCGGCGCAGCCGCATCCCGACTACGGCGCTGCCTTCGCTGCAATTGCACCGGGGGAGAGCCCCTCTGCGCGGATCAAGCGGTTCGAGACGCTCACCCGCGCGCAGCCTGACCACCCAGAGACCAAGATGCTGAACGCCGAATTGCATGTGGCGGCTGAAGACTTTCCCGGCGCGCGCCGCGCCTTGGGAGATTTGGCAGAATCCGATCCCACCACACGGTCTGTTACCTTGATGGCCGCAATTGAACGCGGTGAGGGGTCCTCAGATACAATCGTGAAAGGCTGGCTGGCCAAAGCCGTGACCGTGTCACGCGGGCCGCAATGGGTTTGCGATGTCTGCCAGAACATAGAATCGCAATGGACCGCGATATGTTCAAATTGCGGGGCGTTTGACTCGCTCACCTGGCGCGTTCCAACGGCGGCCGAGGCTGCCAATAGCGGCGCGGTGCAGATGCTTCCGCTCATTGTCGGCAGGATCGAGGATCAGAGCAAAGCGGATGCTCAGACGGTAGAACCCACCGAGGCCGATATTGTCGTCGAAGCGACGGCCAAGGAGGCACCCGAGGCAGCGAAAGCAACCGGCTAACGCAAGCTACCTGCCTTTCCAAACCGGGTCGCGCTTTTCTGCAAAGGCGCGCGCACCTTCGAGTTGGTCCTCGGAGCCGTAAAGAACGTCAACGGTGGTGAGTTGCCGGTTGGTGATGCGGTTTAGAGCGTCCTGGAACTTCGCATCTTCTGCATCGCGCACCACCTCTTTGATGGCGGCATAGACAAGCGGCGGACCCGAGGCGATGAGGTGCGCCAGCTCCCAAGCACGGTCCATCAACGCATCTGCGGGTAGAACTTCATTCACCAGACCCCAGCGATGCGCCTCTTCCGCGTCAAACCACCGTCCGGTCAAGAGAAGCTCCATCGCGATGTGATAGGGGATGCGCTTGGGCAGCTTGATTGAGGCCGCATCCGCCACTGTGCCGGAGCGGATCTCGGGCAGAGCAAAGCTTGCATGATCCGCGGCGAGGATAATGTCCGCCGAAAGTGCCAATTCCAGCCCGCCGCCGCAGGCAATCCCATTCACAGCAGCGATCACCGGTTTGTTGAGCCCACGCAGTTCTTGCAAGCCGCCAAATCCCCCGACGCCGTAATCCCCATCAACCGCGTCCCCGTCCGCCGCGGCTTTCAGGTCCCAGCCGGGGGAAAAGAATTTTTGGCCCGCGCCCGTGATGATGGCCACGCGCAATTCAGGGTCGTCGCGAAAACTGGCAAACATGTCGCCCATGATCCTTGAGGTGGCCAGGTCGATCGCGTTGGCCTTGGGCCGATCCAAGGTTACTTCCAAGATTGCCCCGTCGCGGCGGCTCTTGAGCGGTGTGTCGGTCATCTCTCGTCCTTTTCTGGGGTCAAACGCAGCAACGCATCCGCCGCGATGGCATCTGTCGGCGTGCAAATCAGCGGGTTGATCTCAATTTCTTGCACCCGGTCTTGATGCGCAATGACGTAGTCTTGCAGCGCCATCACTGCCGAAAGGACCGCGGGAAGATCCGCGGGTGCCGCCCCGCGATAACCGCGCAGCATGGGGGCGATTTTCAGCTCCATCAGGGCGTTCTCAACATCGGCGAGCTCTACGGGGAGCAAGAGAGACGTGCTGTCGTTCAGTATCTCGGTCAGCGTGCCGCCCGCGGCGAGGGTCAAGACGAAGCCGTGGGCAGGATCATGCAAGATGCCGAGCAACACTTCCGCGACGCCGTCCACGATCATTTCTTCAACCAGAAAGCGCTCGCTCGGCATGGTTTTTGCCGCCTCACAGGTCGCCGCTGCCGAAGTGAGGTTGAGGCGGATCGCTCCGGCGTCGGTCTTGTGCGCGATCCCTTCGCCTTTCAGGACTTGTGGAAAACCGACCTTCTCTGAGGCACCCGCCAGATCATGTTTTTCGGCGCGGCGTGCCTGGGGGATGCGCTGCCCATGCGTGGCCAGCGCGTCTTTGGCCAGCGCCTCTGGGATCAGCGCCGCGCCATCCTTCCCATGCGGCAAAAGGATTGGCGCGTGTGTCTGGGGGAGCTTCTCGCAGGCGGCGGCACAGGCTGCCAAAGCTTCCTCCAGCCCGGAAAAGGGGACCACGCCCCGCGCCATCAACCGTTCTGCGACGGCTTCGGGCATGAGTTCCGGCAATGTGGCCACCATTGCGTAGCGCGCACCCGTCTCAGCCTGTGCGGCGGTCGCTGCCTCAATCGTGCAGTCCCAGGCCGCTGGTTCGCAGATATCGGCGCGCGGAAAGTCAACGATGAGCAATGTTATCGCGATGCCGGGATCTGCCATGGCGGCAAAGGCGCGTGTCATGGCAGGCACATCACCCCAAACATAGGTGTGGTAATCAAGCGGATTGGCGAGCGCGACTCGCGGGCCGAGCGCCGTCCGCAGCCTCTCTTTTTGGCCGTCGCTGAGCCTGGGGAAATGGATATCGTGATCCAGGCCCATATCCGCCGCCAGACTGGCCTCGCCACCCGAGCAGCTGATCGTTGCGATGCTGTTTTGCGGCAGCCACCCACCGCAGTGCAGCAGTTTCAACGTCTCCAAGAGTGTCGGCAGGTCCCGCACCCGCGCGATGCCAAGCCGTTTGAGCAGGGCGCTTGCACCCCCGTCTTGACCGGCAAGCGAAGCCGTATGCGAGACTGTCGCGGCGCGGGCTTGATCCGATGCCCCGACTTTAAGGGCCACGATGGGTTTTCCAAGATCGTGAGCGCGCCGCGCAAAATTCTCAAACAGGCGCAGATCTTTGATCCCCTCGATATGAAGGCCAAGGGCGGTCACGCGGGGGTCTCCGACCAGCGCCAGGCCCACTTCCGCCAAATCGATCTGCGCTTGATTGCCTGCGGTGACGACATAGGCCAACGGTAACCCGCGCGCCTGCATGCTCAGGTTGATGGCGATGTTCGAACTTTGCGTGATCAGCGCAACGCCCTCATTGCAGGGCCGCACGCCGTGCTGGTCGGGCCAGAGCAGGGCGCGGTCCAATCCGTTGATAAAGCCGTAGCAATTGGGCCCGAGCATCGGCATTTCGCCCGCCGCAGCCAGCAGCGCGTTTTGCAAAGACGCGCCATCTGCATCTTCTGCCTGTGCCTCGCGAAACCCAGATGCAAAGCAAACTGCGCCACCTGCGCCGAGTGCCGAAAGCGCGCCGATGATGTCAATGCTCGCCTCTCTGTTTACGCCGACAAAGCAGGCATCGGGTGCGCGCGGAAGATCTGCGACCCGCGCAAAGGTTTTCAGACCCGCGACGGATGGGGCCTTGCGATGCACCGGCCAAATGTCTCCTTGAAAGCCCATCTTCTGACTTTGCTCGATCACTTGCGCGCACCAAGAGCCGCCGCCGATGACGGCGATAGAGCCCGGGCGCAGCAAGCGGGTCAGGTCGCGCGGCATCAGGCCCCCATGGGTCGAAGCAGATCGCGCGAGATGATATGGCGTTGGATCTCAGAAGTGCCGTCCCAGATCCGCTCCACCCGCGCATCGCGCCAAAACCGCTCAATTGGAAAGTCGTCCATCAACCCCATGCCGCCGTAAATCTGCAGCGTTGCGTCCGTGACCCGTGCGAGCGCCTCTGAAGCGTAGAGCTTTGCGCTCGCGATTTCGCGGTTCGCGGGCAGCTTTTCGTCGAGCCGCCAGGCCGCGGCGAGGGTAAGCCAATCGGCGGCGTCAATCTCGGTGATCATATCGGCTATCTGGAAGCTCACGCCCTGGAACTTGCCGATCTGCTGGCCGAACTGCTTGCGCTCAGCCGCGTAGCTTAACGCCAGGTCAAAGCAACGCCGCGCACGGCCCACGCTGAAGGCGGCGACCGTCAGGCGGGTCGCGTAGAGCCACTCGTTCATCACCACAAAGCCGCCGTCGACGGGCCCCAGCACCTGGGCATCGGGCAGGCGGCAGTTGTCGAAATAGAGGATGCAGTTTTTGTACCCCTTGTGGCTGACGGAATTGTATCCGTCGCGCACCTCAAAGCCCGGCGTCCCGCGATCGACCAGAAACGTGGTGATTCTTTTCTTGGGTCCCTTCGGTGTCTCATCCACCCCTGTCGCGATGAACACGATGAAAAAATCCGCATGCTCCGCCCCGGAGATGAAGTGCTTGGAACCGTTCACGACCCAGTCGCCCCCGTCCCGCATCGCGGTGCATTTCATGCCACGCACGTCGGACCCCGCATCGGGCTCTGTCATCGCCAGCGCATCCATCCTCTCGCCCCGCACCGCGGGCAGCAAGTAGCGTTCGCGTTGTTCTGCATTGCAGGCCATGAGGATGTTCTGCGGCCGTCCAAAAAAATGGGTGAGCGCCATCGAGCCGCGCCCAAGTTCGCGCTCGACCAAGGTAAAATCGACGTGGCTCAACCCTGCGCCGCCGACCTCTTCGGGGAAGTTGCAGGCGTAAAATCCAAGCTCAATGACCTTACGCTTGATGTCCTCTCCTAAGGCGTGGGGCACCTGCCCAGTGCGTTCGACCTCCGCCTCATGAGGATAGATCTCCTTTTCAACAAAGCTGCGCACGGTGGAGACAATCATCTCCTGTTCATCGGTCAAACCAAACTGCATTGCGGGATCCTTGGGCCGGTTCAAGCCGCGAGCTTAGGGGTTTGGACGGGAGTTTCTATCCGGAAACAGCGCTTTGAGGCGCCTAAGCGACCTCTGACCTTATGGCGTGATTTGTTGCGCCTGGCATACTTACCACGAACGCTTGCGTGAGCGGATCTTCACCAATCGCAGGGAGGGTCCGGGCCGAGCCCTTCCGCAGCGATCAGAGGTCCGCGTTCATGTCACATAATTCCCCCATCCTTTCATTGCCCTACATCCAGCCCGCGCAGGCGCAAAAGCATGTCACGCATAACGAGGCGTTGCGCGTCTTGGACGCCATCACCCAGCTCACTGTGATCAGCGGGGCGCTCAGCACCCCCCCGGCGCTGCCCAGCGAAGGCGACCGCTACATTGTCACGGGCGGGGCTACTGATGACTGGGCGGGGCAGGAAGCGATGATTGCCGTTTGGGTGGACAACGCGTGGCAATTCTTTGCGCCGCAAAGAGGGTGGCGCGCGGATGTCAGCACAACCGGAGACCTGATGCGGTTTGACGGGGTGGCTTGGGAGGTCGTGGCGGTGGATCTGCAGAATGTCCCGCTGGTCGGGGTGAATGCGGCAGCAGATCCGACAAACCGCCTCGCGGTGTCGTCAGAGGCGACGCTTTTCAACAATGCAGGCGCGGGCCACCAGTTAAAGCTCAACAAAGCGAGCATCGGGGACACGGCGAGCTTGCTGTTTCAGACAGGTTTTGCGGGTCGCGCAGAGATGGGTACGGCGGGAAGCGATGACTTTGCCATCAAGGTCAGCGCAGATGGCAACACCTATGCCACAGCGCTTCAGGCGGAGGCCGCAACTGGTGCCATTCAGTTCCCATCAGGCCAGACGTTCTTTCAAGAGATCTATTTGCCCAATGACGCGGCATGGTCGATAGAAATTCCCTGGGCAGACCCGATGCGGGTGCTGCTTTGGACCGCTGTCGATCTGCAAGGCCTCGCCTTCCTGACGGCGCTGACCGGCAGTCCCACGGGGGCCGCCAATTTTGCCTCCGTTTTCGAAGGGCAGGCCGCGACGCTCTCGTATCTGAGCGGCGCGCTGTCCGGCTCCACAGGCACTGCGGGCGGTATCGCGCTTTCGATTGAGGCCGGTGGAACGCCCCGGCTGTGGCTCGAAAACCGATTGGGCACCGCACAGACCTTCACGCTCGCCACGCTGGGCCGCTAGCTGGGGCACGCAAAGGCAACACCCAATAAGAAAACCCAAGAATTGCCGTAAAACCGGCGTCAAATCGGCGGTTCCGATGTATTGAAGGCGCGTAGCGACCTGACAATCCGCGGAGCCGCCCATTGGATTTTATCACCCCTACAAAGCTGCCCGGCGTGGTCCTTATTGCGCCACCGCGTTTTGGCGACGCGCGTGGTTTTTTCAGTGAAAGCTGGAACCGTCAAAAGATGCGCGATCACGGGATCGACATTGATTTTGTGCAGGACAACCATTCTGTCTCTGCAGCGGTGAACACCGTGCGGGGCTTGCATTTTCAAGCCCCTCCCCATGCCCAAGCCAAGTTGGTGCGCTGCGGGCGCGGGGCGTTGTTTGACGTGGCCGTCGATATCCGCAAAGGCAGTGCCACTTTTGGCGAATGGGTCGGTTTTGAACTCACTGCCGAGAACGGCCTGCAGCTTTTGGTGCCGGCGGGTTTTCTTCACGGGTTTTCAACGCGCGCGCCGGATACCGAGATTATCTACAAGTGCAGTGAGTACTACGCCCCGCAAAGCGATGGCGCGGTGCGGTTTGATGACCCGGATCTGGCGATTGACTGGGGCCTGCACGGGGATCCGGTGCTGTCTGAAAAGGACGCGGCGGCCCCGCTGATGCGTGATTTTGACAGCCCTTTTGAGGTCTAGGACAGCAGATGAAGATACTTGTGACAGGGGGCGCTGGGTTCATAGGGTCTGCTGTGGTGCGCCTTGCCATTGCGCGCGGGCACGACGTGGTGAACCTTGATGCCTTGACCTACGCAGGATGTCTGGAGAACCTCAGCAGCGTGGCTGACAGCAATCACTACGCCTTTGTGCAGGCGGACATTCGCGACCGTGCGGCGGTGGATCAGGCGCTTGCCGATCATCGACCCGATGCCATCATGCACCTCGCTGCGGAGAGCCATGTCGATCGCTCAATCGATGGGCCCGGCGACTTTGTGGAGACCAACATCACCGGAACCTATAACCTTCTGGAAGCCGCGCGGGCCTATTGGACGACCCGGGGAAAGCCTGAGGCATTTCGTTTCCACCACGTGTCCACGGATGAGGTTTTTGGCTCTTTGGGATCAGAGGGGATGTTCACCGAAGACACGCCCTATGATCCCCGGTCGCCCTATTCAGCGTCCAAAGCGGCGAGTGATCATCTGGTCCGCGCATGGCATGAGACCTACAGGCTGCCCGTCGTGTTGACCAATTGCTCGAACAATTACGGGCCCTTTCACTTTCCTGAAAAGCTGATCCCGGTGGTGATCCTGAACGCGCTCGCGGGCAAAGACATCCCGGTCTACGGTCAGGGCCTCAACATCCGCGATTGGCTTTTTGTCGAAGATCACGCGGACGCGCTGCTTTTGGTGTTGGAGAAGGGTGCCCTGGGCCGTTCCTATAACATCGGCGGCGAGAATGAGGCGCGCAACATCGATCTGGTGCAGAAGATCTGTGAGATCCTCGACACGGAGCGGCCCAAAGAGGGTAGCTATGCGGATCAAATCACTTTCGTGGAGGATCGTGCGGGTCACGATATGCGCTATGCGATTGATCCCACCCGCATCCGCGAAGAGCTTGGCTGGCGGCCCTCGGTGACCCTCGACGAGGGGTTGGCGCGCACGGTGAATTGGTTTTTGGAGAATGAACCTTGGTGGCGCGCGCTGCAAAAGCGCGAGGGCGTGGGTCAGCGGCTTGGAGTGAAATCGTGACACTGCTCGTTTTCGGGGCGACGGGTCAGGTTGCGAGCGAATTGGCAGCCCTGCCTGAGACGCGATGCCTGGGCCGCGATGAGGCCGACTTGAGCGATCCTGCCGCCTGCGCGGCGGTGCTGACGGCTGGCGCTCCACGGGCCGTAATCAATGCGGCCGCCTACACGGCGGTAGACACAGCCGAAGAACAAGAGGCGTTTGCCACTCTGATCAACGGCGATGCCCCGGGTGCCATGGCGACGGCCTGCGCGACACTTGGTGTTCCCTTCGTCCAGATCTCAACGGATTATGTCTTTGAGGGTGGCGGCACGACCCCCTGGCAGCCTGCGGATGAGACCGGTCCGTTGGGTGCCTACGGGCGCTCCAAGCTGAAGGGCGAGGAGGCCGTGCGCGCAGCGGGTGGGACGCATGCAATTTTGCGCACCTCTTGGGTGGTGTCCGCCCATGGCAATAACTTCGTGAAAACGATGCTTCGTCTGGGCGCGGAACGCGACACGCTCACCATAGTTGCCGATCAAATCGGTGGACCCACTGGCGCGCGCGAGATTGCCGCCGCTTGTCATCGCATCGCTTTGGCACTCATCGCGGATCCGGCGAAGACGGGGACCTATCATTTTTCGGGCGCGCCTGATTGCAGTTGGGCCGATTTCGCGCGCGAGATCTTTGCCCAATCAGGTACGAGTTGCACCGTGACCGACATTCCCGCGTCGGCGTATCCAACGCCTGCGAAACGTCCCTTGAACTCGCGTCTCGATTGCGCGCGCACGCAAGACACGTTTGGCATTAACCGTCCAGACTGGCGCGCCTCCCTGACTGACGTCCTGCACGACCTAGGAGCCCATAAATGACCAACCGCAAAGGCATCATATTGGCCGGAGGCTCGGGCACCCGCCTCTACCCCATCACCATGGGCATCTCCAAACAGCTTTTGCCGATCTATGACAAACCGATGATTTACTATCCGATCTCGGTGCTCATGCTCGCAGGGATCCGCGAAATTGCGATGATCACAACGCCGCAAGACCAGGCGCAATTCCAGCGCTCGCTTGGGGATGGCAGCCAATGGGGCGTGTCCTTTACCTACATCGTTCAGCCTTCCCCTGACGGCTTGGCACAGGCCTACATTTTGGCAGAGGGCTTTCTGGACGGCGCGCCCTCAGCGATGGTCCTGGGCGACAACATCTTTTTTGGACACGGCCTGCCGGAGTTATTGGCGAAGGCGGATGCCAAGCCGAACGGTGGCACGGTCTTTGGCTATCACGTGGCCGATCCTGAACGTTATGGCGTGGTTGGGTTTAACGGCGCAGGTGTGGCGCAGACGATCATCGAAAAGCCGGAAAACCCGGCATCAAACTACGCTGTGACGGGGCTATACTTCCTTGATGCTGACGCGCCGAAATTGGCGCGCGCGGTTGAGCCCTCTGCGCGCGGCGAGCTGGAGATCACGACTTTGTTGGAGATGTACCTGGGCAAAGGACTGCTTGACGTTCAACGCATGGGCCGCGGCTATGCCTGGCTCGACACAGGCACCCATGCCAGCTTACTCGATGCGGGCAACTTCGTGCGCACTCTGACCGAGCGGCAGGGGCTGCAAACCGGCTCTTTAGAAGAGATCGCTCACCAAATGGGCTGGATCGACGATGCAGCACTCAAGCACCGCTCTGAGATGTTCAAAAAGAACGATTACGGCAGCTATCTTGCGGGGCTTCTCAAGTAAGCCACGCGCGGCTTGCCCCCATGTGCTCAAACCAGTGTGAACTTAAAACCACCGCGCGTGCGGCGGATACCTACAGCGTTTCGGGTTTTACCTGAGACACCAAGTGACGCGAATGTCCCGAGAACGCTGTAAGCGTGGCAGGGTATTCGTGTCTCAAGTTAAACCCGAAACGCTTTAGGTTGGGCGAGCTGCGACAAATCCTGGGTCGGGCGCTTTAGCCCTTGGCCCCTTGACCGCGGGCGTAGACGTCTTCGTAGCGCATGATGTCGTCCTCACCAAGATAGCTGCCCGTCTGGACCTCGATGAGCTCCATAGGCGTATCGCCCGGGTTCTCCATCCGGTGAATCGCACCCAACGGGATGTAGATCGATTCGTTGGCGCTTACCATCTGCACTTTGAGGCTCTCCATGGTCTCCCCCACAGTGACCTTGGCGGTGCCGATAACGACAATCCAATGCTCTGATCGATGCCTGTGGCTTTGCAGGCTGAGCGCGGCACCAGGGTTGACGACAATGCGTTTGACCTGAAAAACGCCGCCATTGATCAAGGTCTCAAAGAACCCCCAGGGACGGTGATCTTTGGGGAAGTTGTCCGCCTGTCCCACATGGGCCGTGCGCATCTGCTTGACCACATCGCCGAGGCTTGAGGTGCGGCTGCGGTCGGCGACCAAAACGGCGTCCGGCATCGCAACCGCAACGATGTTTTCAAGCCCGAGGCCCACAAGCTGTACCGCATCGCTTTCCGAACGCAGGAGCGTATCTTTGCAATCCACCGCATGACTGCGCCCTTGCAGGGCGACGCCCTTTGCGTCTGCAGCGGCATGCTGGTGCACAGCATTCCAGCCTCCCATGTCTGACCAGTCGCCATCGTGCGCAATCACGCTCAAGTTGTCGACTTTTTCCATGATGGCAAAATCGACGGAGATATCCTCGCAGCGGGTCCATGCCGTTGGATCAAGGCGCGAAAAGTTGAGGTCTGGTTTCGCCTTTTCCACCGCCTCTCTAACGTGGCTGAGCATCTCGGGCGCATGTTTTGCAAAGGCGTCAATGAGCGTCTGCGCGGTATACATGAAGATGCCCGCGTTCCACAGATACCCGCCCGCCTTCAGCATGCGCTGCGCCTCTTCCAGCACCGGCTTTTCCACAAAGCGTTTCAGCGGCAGCGCACCGTGGCTTTCAGCGTCGCCAAGCTCCAGGTAGCCGTAGCCCGTCTCGGGCCGGTCTGGTGTGATCCCGAAGGTCACGATCTGCCCGCCGCGCGCGGCTGACATCCCGCGCTGTACGCTCGCACGGAACGTCTCGTCTTGCGTGATGTAATGGTCCGACGGGGCCGCCAGCATGAGCGCATCGGCGTCCTGTTGCGCCTGCACGAGTGCCGCGGCAAGCAGGGCTGGTGCGGTGTTTCGGGCCTCGGGCTCAATGAGCACGGCCCCCGCCGACATGCCCGCATCTTGCAATTGCTGCGTTGCGATGAACCGAAAATCGGAGTTTGTCACGATAATCGGGGCTGCGAACCCCGTCCCGGAAAGCCGCGCGCTTGATTGTTGAAAAAGGCTGCCCTCACCGATCAAGGCGATGAATTGCTTCGGAAAGCTCCTGCGCGAGACTGGCCAAAGCCGGGTGCCCGATCCGCCGCACAAAATAACGGGGGTGATCTCACTGGTGGCCATTGCTCGTCCTTTTTCGCTGCCTAAGCGTGTTGCATTCTCTTTGCGACTGCGTCGCGCAAGTTGCAAGTTCCTATTCCCGTACCAGTCAATCCTATGGGTTCACGTTTGCCAAGGCCCACCTTTAAAGGGTTGCGAGGATGATTATCTGCAGTTTGCGGCGAATACGTGGCCGCTTTTTGTCTTGACGTCCCGGGTGCGGGTGCCCACTCCATATTTGAGTTCTCCGAAAGAAAAGCGATGGCGCAGACCTTCACGCTACCGATCGAAAACATGACCTGCGGCGGCTGTGCAGCGCGGGTGGGCAAGATTCTTTCGGCCGTCGATGCGGTATCGAATGTTCGCGTCAATTTCGCCGCTGCCACCGCTGAGGTCACGATGCAGGCTGAAGACGGCCTATACGATTTGTCCAAAACCCTGCGCGCCAGCGGCTATCCGATCACTGAAGAACAGGTGCATTTGTCGGTCTCCGGCCTGACCTGTGCGAGCTGTGCGGCATCGCTCACCGCCGCTTTTGACGCGCACCCAGGGGTGCAACGCGCTTCGGTCAACGTGGCCTCCGACACGGCCGAGGTGTCCTTTATCCCTTCAATGACCTCGGAAGAGACCCTGACCGATGTGGCGCGTCGGGCCGGTTACCCCGCTCGTGTTGTGAAGTCCCGCGATCCGTCAGTGCAACAGCATGACGCGGCTCATGGTCTGCGTGCATCTGTACTTTGGGCCGCGCTTCTCACGCTGCCCGTCTTTGTGATGGAGATGGGGAGCCATCTTTTCCCCGCCATGCATCACCTGATTGCCCATCGCCTGGGAACGCAGTTGAGTTGGACAATCCAAGCCATTCTCACCACCCTTGTGCTGATAGGGCCAGGCCGCGTTTTCTTCAAAACGGGCGTGCCCGCGCTTTGGCAGGGGCAACCAACGATGAACAGCCTCGTGGCGCTCGGGGCTGGCGCGGCCTGGTGCTATTCGATGGTGGCGCTTTTGCTGCCGGATTGGATGCCCGAAGGCACGCAAGCCGTCTATTTCGAAGCAGCGGCAGTCATCGTGACCCTGATCCTCCTGGGCAAATGGTTTGAGGCCCGGGCAAAGGCGCACACAGGTGCGGCCATCCAAAAGTTGCTCAATCTGGCCCCGGCCACCGCACGCGTGCGCACAGCTGACACATGGGTCGATCGACCGCTCTCCGCACTGCGACCAGGCGATGTAATCATGGTGCAGCCGGGCGCGCGGGTCCCGACGGACGCTCAAATCACCGAAGGCGAGAGCCGTATTGACGAGAGTATGATCACCGGGGAGCCGATGCCAGTGCGCAAAGGTCCAGGCGATGCAGTCACCGGCGGTACGCTCAACGGCAGTGGCAGTCTGATCTGCGAAGCGCTGCGCACCGGAGAGGCGACGACGCTTGCCCATATCATTCGGATGGTTCAGCAAGCGCAGAGCGCGCGGTTGCCCATTCAAGCGCTGGTGGACCGGATCACCCTGTGGTTTGTTCCAACGGTCTTGGTGATCGCTGCGCTTACCATGTTGTTGTGGCTGGTGTTGGGGCCTGAGCCGCGGCTTCCCTCTGCCCTGGTCGCAGGGGTCTGCGTGCTGATCATCGCCTGCCCCTGCGCAATGGGGCTCGCTACGCCGACGTCGATCATGGTGGGCAGCGGGCGCGGCGCGGAACTGGGCGTTCTGTTCCGGCAGGGGGACGCCCTGCAATCGCTGAGCGACGTGCGTCTCGTCGCCTTCGACAAGACTGGCACGCTCACCAAAGGGGCGCCGAGCCTCACTGCTTTCGAAGTGGCCCCTTCTGCGGATGCGCCTACGGTATTGGCGCGGCTGGCTGCGGTTGAGGCGCATTCTGAACATCCGCTTGCCTTGGCCGTTCGGCAGGCGGCGGAGGCGCAAGATCTGCCCGCCGCCTTGGCAACAGACATCGAAGTCTTTGAAGGGCGCGGTATTGCAGGCAACTGCGAAGGCACAAGATATGTGATCGGCAACGCAAAGCTCATGGCGGATGAGGGCGTCGATATCAGTGCTTTTGCGCCGCAAGCCGACAGTCTGCGTGCCAAAGGACAGTCAGTTTTCTTTGCCGCGGCAGAAGGCCAGCTGCTTTGCCTGCTCGCGGTTTCTGACCCGCTGCGCCCTGAAAGCCGCAGCGCAATTGCGGCGCTCAAAGCGTCAGGCCTCGAAGTGGCGATGATCACCGGGGATGCAGAGACGACGGCGCAGGCTGTCGCGGCTGAGCTTGGGATCGATCATGTCTTTGCGCAAACTCTGCCTGCTGAAAAACGCGACAAGCTGCGGGAGCTGAAAACGCAGTTTGGTGCCGTTGCCTTTGTCGGCGATGGGATCAACGATGCGCCTGTCCTTGCCGAGGCTGATGTCGGGATTGCGATCGGCACCGGCACCGACATCGCCGTCGAAACTGCGGATGTCGTGCTGATGTCGAATGATTTGCAGGGAGTGCTCCGCGCTTTCGAGCTATCCAAAAAGACGCTGCGCAATATCAAACAGAACCTTGGCTGGGCTTTTGGCTATAACGTTCTGCTGATCCCTGTGGCCGCGGGCGTGCTCTATCCTGCTTTTGGTCTGCTTCTCTCACCAGGCCTTGCCGCGGGTGCCATGGCATTTTCTTCCGTTTTTGTCCTGGTCAACGCCTTGCGGTTGCGCCAAGCAGGGCGCGCCTGATGCGCGACAAGGCGCGACACCATGCGCCATGACGCGCACAAAAGGCCGCGCGCCCGCTGCTCCGGGTGATGGGCCAGCCATAAAAGGAGCGGAAATGCCATTTGTGATCAACCCGCCCCAGCAACCAAGCGTCGCTGTGCAAGGAAGTGCGGAAAGGTTTCCGGTGCGGCGCATCTTCTGCGTCGGTCGCAACTACGCCGCCCATGCGCGAGAGATGGGAAAGGATCCGACCCGAGAGGCTCCATTCTTTTTCACAAAACCAGGTGACGCGGTCGTTGATGCGCCTTGCACTCTGCCCTACCCGCCACTGACCAAAGACCTGCATCATGAGATTGAGCTTGTCGTTGCGATGGGAATAGGCGGTGCGAACATCCCACAAGACAGTGTCATTGACCACATCTGGGGCGCAGCCGTCGGGATAGATATGACGCGCCGCGATCTGCAGGCGGAGGCGAAGGCGATGGGCCGTCCCTGGGACTGGGCCAAGGCTTTCGATCACTCCGCGCCGCTCAGCCCACTTCTACCTCTCGATCAGGTCTCGAGCATTGAAAGGGGCCGCATTTGGCTCGCCGTGAACAGTGAGATCCGGCAAGACGCAGATCTCGCCGACCTCATTTGGCCAGTGCGTGAGCATGTCGCGATCCTCTCAACGTCCGTGACGCTCGCGCCGGGCGATCTGGTGATGACGGGGACCCCGGCGGGCGTCGGCCCGCTTGTGCCCGGCGATGTGGTGACCGGCGGCGTCGATGGCATCGGGACGCTTGAGGTCACCATCGAAGACCCAGCCTAGGGCAGGGTCGTAAAGCCCGCGGGCACTGCATAAATGATGCGGTCAGGCGAGCCTTGCAGCGTCGTAATACCCCCGGGCTTGAGAGAGACCATAGGAAACACAGTTGGGCTGGTGATGCCCGAAACATCGATACCGCCAGCGCCTGTGACCGGGTCATCGGCCGGGTCCCCGTTCCATTCACCCGTCCCATTCTTGCGCACCCAGATCAGCCCGAGGGTCCGATCCACCGCCACCTGGACCACGTCGCCATCGTCATATGATCCGCCGACATTGTTGGTTGAGCCATTGAGGATCCCGGTCCCGGTCCAGTAGGCGCAATTCACGCCGAGGGTCTTGGTCTGAAACGCCGTCATTGTCTCATCGGCAATGCCGACCCCCCGCACATCAAAGGTCGTAGCGATCTCAAAATAGACCTTGTTGCCCATCGGCTGAACGCCCCGGCAGTGACGGTTGTTGTTGCTGTGCGTGTTGTTCACCGTCCGGTCGCCATCTGAGAACGCGAGGTCCTGGCCATTTGCGATCTGAGCGTCCCAAGGCACAGGTGTGAAGGATGACGATTCAGCAACGGGGTCAGAGGGTGCCGTGACACTCCAGTCTGACCATCCTCCGGTATTCTCGGCCCTCACTTCTGCCGTCAGGACCGTGTTTGCACTGCCTGTCTGGGGTGTGTGGCTTGCCCCGATCTCGCCCGCTTGCAACACGCCATTGTAGTACCACCGATATGCGTACCCCGTTGGCGCGTTGGTCCAACTGCCCGTGGTCACACTGACCGTTTCCCCCTCAGTGGGCGCTGTTGGGTTGAGCACCGGCACGCCTGTGTTCACCGGCACCGGCATAGATGCAACCGTCAGATCAAACGCGGGCAAGCTGGCCATGCGACCGCCAAAATCGGTTACGCGCAAAATGATACCGGCGGCGGTTCTCGGCGCTGTTGGCGTGCCTGTGATCGCGCCCGTGGCAGTGCTCAGCGACAACCCATCAGGCAGGCTCCCACCCGCCAGATCGAAGCTGTAAGGCGTCTGACCCCCGTTGACGGTTGGGACAAAGCTATAGGCCGCGCCCACTTGCGCGTTGAGTGTCGGCGTGCCTGAAATCAGCAGATCGGTCACCAGTGTCTCAACAAAGAAAACCGCAGCGCGCTTGAATACTAAACTGACAGTGGCCCCCGTCTCGACGAGCGCTTGGATCGTGAAAGTCTTTGTCGCTTCGGCTGTCATCAGCGGCGCGCTGACGGACCGAAGCGAAAGGGTTGAACGGCCGGGATAGAAATCTGCATCCCCCTGGCTGTCCGTGCCTTCCTCAGCGATGATGCGCAAACCGCGGAACCCGTTCTCGGCCCCGATGACGTCCACCTCAGCGACCATGTCAAACACGTCGCCCATGCCGCCGTTCACTTGAACATCTATCGCAACCGAAAGCGTGGAGTTGTTCCCGGCCCCCGTGACGCTCGCCACGAGGTTGTCATTGCCGTCCTTTGAGCAGACCCAGGTTGTTGCACTGCCGCTGCGAGAGACGTCCCAACCGCTAGGGACATCGCCAGTGATGCCCGGGCGCGTCGCCGTGACAACGCCGCCAAAGGTCATGTCAGAACCCAGCAAGTTTGGCGAGACCTCCGCAAATATCTCAGAACTCACCAATCCATCCAGTACAGCCGCGATCCGCTCAGCAAGATAGCGTGATCCCTCTCCGTTCGGGTGGGTTTGATCGTTCTTCATGGTGTAAGGGTTGAAATCCGCGGGGCCATAGGCTGCCGCACCGACCTGGCCACGATCCGGCGTGCCGATATCGACCGCATAAAACCGTGTGCGCGGCGTCACGGCATAGCCCGTGCCACCATAGCTCACGCTGCCCCCAGTTTCATGGGCATAGACCCAAGCAAGCAAAGCGTCCTTTTCGTCCAGACCGCCAAAGATATCGGTCTCAGGCAGCGTCGGCACCGCAACCACAATTGCCCCCGCAGCCAGATAGGTGTCATAAATCTGCTGCTGCTGCGCTGACATCTCGGCAAACGTGCTCGACCCGGTCGCCTGGTTCGCACCGGTTGGCCCCACCAGAACCACCGTTCTGCCGGACTCAATTTGATCCACAACCGCCTGCGTGCCATCAAGGATCTGCTGCGTCGTATCGCCTGCCCGGGCCTGGTTGTAGTCTTGCGGTTTGCGGAACTGATGCCCGACGTAGTGCTCCAGCACCAAACGCGTGGCATTGTAATCCATGATACTGTCGCCATCGATCAACAAAAGTGGGGCATCGGCGGTTACCGCAATCGGATCTGGCATGCTCACCGGATCCTCAACCATGATATCAAAAGCGGGTAGAGTGGCGGTTGCATTGGCCGTGTCCGTCACGCGCAGGCTAATTCCGATCGAAAGCCCCGCCACGCTCGGCACGCCATAAATCTGACCGGTCGCAGGGTTGAGTGCCAGGCCTGCCGGCAAATCACCCGCGACCAAGTCGAAGCTGTAGGGTGCGGTGCCGCCGATAACGATCGGCGCATATGAAAACGGTGTGCCAACCGTCGCGCTGGACAGGGTGCCCGCGCTCAGCGTGACAGGCAAAACACTGGGCGCAATGCTGCGACGAACAAAAAGCTTGCCGCGCTGCAAAAGCGAGAGTTGACCGCTGCGCTGCGACCAAATGTTGTAGTGATAGGTGGCCCCTTCTGGGATCACGGACAGGGCTGCCGCGTCCAACACAATGGCATCTTCCCCCACTGTTTCATAGACGGGTGCCGCGGCGCTGTCCGGGCCGATGGTCAAAACGATCAACTGATCCGACGCGCGGTCACTGATCTCAAACGACAGCGGTTCTTGATGGAACAGCGCGATATCTTTCTGCTTCCACGGGCTTTGCGCGCGAATGCGGACGGTCTGGATCATGCGGAGCCTCCAATCGATGATTGGCGGCACATTCCCGCGATTATGTTTCTGGGAGGTTCGACACCCGAACGCCGTAACGCCCTGCCATGCAACGGCGTTGGGGTTATCCCCCAGGATCTATAAGCGCGGGCACCTTTCTAACGATCAGCATATCGCCCGGCAGCAATGGTGTCAGACCTGACACCGTATCTCCCAGATCAGACCGGTGACGGGTGCTCTGAATTTCATACCGGTGCACAAAAAAGGCCGGGTCATCCTGCGCGTCCGTCAGCGCTCGCTGCTGCGCCAAAAACCTGTCGTAGCGGTACCGCTGGGCCTTGATGCGCGCGCTCGCTTCTTGGATGCCGATGAGGGTATCGCGGCGCTGGTTTGCCAGAAACAATGCGCGTTCACGCCGCGCGGCTGAGACCGCGCGCGCGGCTGTTATCTTTGCAGCCTCCAGTTCCAGCACCCGGCTGCGGGCTTGAGCGGCGCTTTGTTCCGCCGAGGCAAGGCGGGTGCCCGTTTGCAACCCCCGATCAGACAGCTCCTGACTGGCATCTAGGCTTCGCAGCGTGCTCTCAACGATCTCCTGCTGAACGTCGATCCTGACATCGAAGTTTAGCGCCTGCGCCTCAATCGTTTGGATCTCTGCGGCCCAAAAGGACAACAGCCGCCTGCGCCGCTCCCGCTCGGCCTGCAAAAGCGTTGCTTCTCTTGCGAGGATCGCCTCGAATGCCGCGTCCTGCGGTGCTGGTATCTGTGCCATCTGCTGGGCGTCCGCCACCAATTGGTCACCGTTGTCTCTGGACAGCGCATCAAATCGTGCCAACCGGGCGACGGCGAGCGCAATTTCAAGGTTGGCTGTCTGCAGACCCGCTGCAACTTCGGCGGCCGCGCGCGCCATCTCGGTCTCTGACCGGCCTTCTGCCGAAACCCCGCCCGCAAGCGCAAGCGCCGACGCGACGGTCATCCCCGGCCCGAAAGCAAAGCGACCGGGTTCCGCTACGTCCCCCCCCACGACAATTGGCGCATAGCTCAAGACGGACAGCCCGACCAGCGGTTCCACAAGAAAACCGTCATCCGACAGCCGCGCGCGCAGCAGCGCCTCCACGTCGTTGAGGGTCAAGCCCGCGACAGCGATGCCGCCGATCGGCATCACGCGGATCTCGCCGTCAATATCGACATCAAGCTCAATGCTGTCGTCCAAACCGCTATGGAACAGCGTGAGCCGATCACCCATGCCAATGCGGTAGGCCTCTGCCCAGCACGCTCCTGTCAGAACTGCGCAGCCCAAAACTGCCGCAAAGATCAGCCGGAACAAAGATCGTAATTTAATCACAACTAAAGATTGCACTTACCTGCAGGGTATCGCAACATAATTGTGCTGTAGGCAGGTGAGGCGGATGGCATGCGGCCAGAGATTTCTGCAAAACTCACTGTGATTGTGATCTCCCTCGGGCGGCCCGAGTGCCTGTGCTATCTCACGCAAAGCCTCAACGCACAGAGCCGTCTGCCCGACCGCATCCTCTACATCGTGACCGACCGGGCCGATGCGCCATCCGATCTTCCAAGTGCGGTCACTGGCGTCCGCCCGGAGGTCATTGTGACGAAGAAGGGGACATGCCATCAGCGCAACTGCGGCCTCAACGCCCTGGATCACAAGCAGGGCGTCGCAGTATTCTTCGACGATGACCACGTGCCTGCGCCAAATGCTTTGGAAAACATTGAAAAAGCGTTTGCGGCTTTTGGGCCCTCTGTGGGCGGGATGAGTGGGCATTTGATTGCGGATGGGATTTCCGGGCCAGGGATCTCCTTTGAGGCGGCAAACGCGCTGATCGCGGCGCATCAGGCCCGGCGGGATGCCGCGCATCCCTACCGGATCTTGAAGGAGACCATCGGCCTTTACGGATGCAACATGGCCCTGCGCGTGGAGGCGATTGGCGATGTCCGATTTGATGAGGCGCTGCCGCTCTATGCCTGGCAGGAAGACGTCGATTTCGCGCACCGCGTCGCGCGCCGCTCGTCAACGCGAATGGTGCTCACCGATGCCTTCAGCGGGGTGCATCGCGGCGTGAAAAACGGCCGCGAGCGCCGCGGCGTGCGACTGGGCTACAGCCAGTTCGCCAATAATTGGTACCTATGGGCGCATAATCATCTGCCGTGGCGCTTTGCCCTGCGCGCCGCTGGTCGCAATTTTGCGGCCAACCACCTGAAGCTTTTGCAAAGCGAGCCGTGGATTGATCGCAAAGGGCGCGCTTATGGCAATTGGCTCGCCCTCTTTGACATCCTCACACGCCAGGTCGACCCTCAACGGGTACACCGTCTCTAGTATTGAGCTTTTCCGCCAAAGAACGCGCCATCCAACGACCCGACGCAATGCCGGGTCTTTCGATCCATCGATATGTCAGCTCAGCCAAGACCAGCGTTACGGCAACGGCGAGGAGGACCAGGCCCACACCACCTACGACGCCACTTATGGCCAGAAAGACCGGCATGTGCAGAAGGTACATGCCAAAGCTCAGCCGCCCAAGAGTGGCGAGCGCCGGTGAAGCCCAAATCTCATGGCGGCAGAGCCGGGGGCTGGCGGCAAGCCCAACAAACACGGTGATCGCCACCATCCAGGCCGATAACACATTGAACAGAGACATTGAGGCATGTTGGAAGTAGCCGAAACTCACCCATTGAGAGATGGCCGTTGCCCCAGCAAATGCCAGAATACAGCGCGCAACGTCACGGCGCGAGAGGATACCGAGGTGCCAACAGCAGATCGCATAGCCCATGAAGGCGGCTCCGATCATCCCAACCCGGCCCAGCGGCAGACGGATGTCGCTGCCCAGCGAGATGAGCGCCAGAACGATCATCCCGCCCGAAAAAGCCAAGCATGCTTGCGCCACCCGCTGATGCCCCCAGAAGATGAAATAGGTGACAAAAAACGCGTACCAGGCAAACTCAACCGAAAGGGTCCAGGCCACGCCGAGCACAGGTTTTGATCCCGTGTACTCATAGATCAGGAGGAAATTGGAGAGGTAATCGCTCACCTGCAATGGGGCGATACGCTCCGCAAAAGGCGATAGACCGGCGATCCCCAATAAGATCATGCCCGTAACCACGCACACGTAAAGCGGCATGATCCGCATGACCCGCCGCAGCATGAAAGGGATGGGCTGCATCCGACCCTTGATGCTGAACGGGATGACATAACCGCTGATGCAAAAAAACAGCACCACACCGATCAGCCCAGGTGCAAACTGCAGAACCGGCAAAAAGGTCTGATGCGCCACGCTTTCCAGATAATGCTGCAGCACAACGGCAAGGCTCGCGGCAGCCCGCAAACCATCCAGAAACAAGACGCGATCCCGATCACCAACCGTCATGGATAGGCCTTCTCAAGCGTCTTGCCCAAGGCCCCAATCAACCCCCGTTCAGCCCACCCAAAGGTGCCGCGCGCTGCAGCACTTTGCGCGGCAATCTCTATGACACCGTCGTTAAAGCGGTCCGGATTGCCCAACACTGAATGGTAGGTGTCCGCGGGCTTGACCCGCCGCGTATCAACCCATTGGATTGCTTCATTCAGATGCGCATGAATAGGCTCTAACGCTCGTCCCATTGCCGCTCTGGGATCCGCCAGGAACGCGCGATAGTTCAGCCTGCTCACCGGGGCTTTGCGCATCAGACTGCGCGCCGCTTTCTCGGCTTTGATCCAGTCGATGGCCGCTTGTGAAAGCGCTGGTTTCTTCATAGGGGCGTTCAACGATGGATCGAACTTCGGCCTGCGCCAAGAGGCGATCACATCCTCCGCCCCGCGATAGATATGCAAGACTTTCGCGCCGAGAAAAGCGGCAAGCACCCAAGCGCGCGGCCCGGCTTTTGAACTGTCTAGGACAATCTCACTGCCGCTGGCCTGCCTGATCGCGCGAAACAGGCGCTTTTGCAGATCGGCAAACTCTGCGAGGCGCTTGTCTTCTCTGATCCGCTCCAGGTCAAAGCCGAGCCCGATCAGATACCGATTGCGCACCACCTCTGTCTCGAGCACGCGCAGCCGCGCGAGATCGGGGGCATGCATGTCGGCCGCCGCCAGAACCTGCTGCCAGAAGGAGCAACCCTTGACCGGTTTGCCACACGAGCACAAAAGATTGTCCAGCGGAAGCCGCCAAAGCGCGTGGATCTCGCCCACTGCGGTAACCTGTGGGGCCGAATTCAAGATCCGTTCGACCACCGTCGAGCCGCTGCGCCCTGATGCGCAGATGTATATTAAGTCCGTCATGTCGCGCCTCGCTTCACCCTGCAATTGCGCGCCAGCCGTGGTGCATTTCAGTTAATGAGGGGTTAACTCAATAGGCTGCTCAGCGCGCATTGCGAGCATCGCATGCGCGAAGCCGCAACGCAGATGAACAAAGGCGCTGGCACCAATTTCCCCGATTTAGGGACACATTCAGGCCTGACTGCCCTTTGAAAGGCGCGTGTGTTCAAATGATCTTGCGCTCAGGTGGCGTCTGCAGGCACGCCCCCGAACCCTTAACAGACAGTTATTTTTTGCATTGCTGCGCATTTCCTCAGGCCAAAAGTCTGCAGCGGGTATCGCTATGGCTGTAGCGCCCCTTAATCCGTGCTGCCTATGGTTGCGCCGCCAAAAGTGATTCCCTGACCTGAACGGAACGCTAGCCCGGCACAGGATCGTCGCGAAATGCACGATCGCCTGCCTTTCGAGCATCCTTTGCGCAAAGCACCGCCTGTCTCTACCGCACCGCAAAAAATCAACGCTCCGTTAACCATTCCAGAGCGACAAGCGAGGCCAGCAAGGGTTGCGGAGCCGAACCAAAAACATGAATGTGATCAGTCGAAAGCCTCAGCGCGTGGCGATTATACACTACTGGTTGCTGGGTTTGCGCGGCGGTGAAAAGGTCTTAGAAGCGCTTTGCCGCATGTTTCCGCAGGCTGATATCTTTACCCATGTAGCCGATCCATCGAAACTGTCAGACACGCTGACGGCCCATAAAATCTTCGAGACGCGCATTGCCCGTCTGCCCTTCGCGCGCAAGTTCTATCAATCCTACCTGCCGCTGATGCCCCGCGCCCTGGAAGAATTGGATCTCTCGCCATATGACCTGGTTATCTCATCTGAGGCTGGCCCGGCAAAAGGGGTGATTGTACCGCCGACAGCGACGCATCTGTGCTATTGTCATTCGCCGATGCGGTACCTTTGGGATCAATACCATGTCTACCGCGATGGATCCGGCCCCGTCACCCGCCTCGCCATGCCCCTGCTCGCGCACCGTCTGCGCCAATGGGACGTGACAAGCGCTCAGCGCGTGGATGGTTTTGTGGCCAACTCGCATTTCGTGGCACAGCGCATCGAAAAGTACTGGCGCAGAACGGCCCAGGTGGTTGCCCCACCCGTTGCCGTTGACGCTTTTGACCCTGTGCCGGCGCATGCGCTTGGAGACTTCTACCTTCTGGCGGGTGAGCTTGCGCCCTACAAGCGGCCCGAACTCGCGATTGATGCCTTCCGCGACATGGATAAGCCCCTCGTGGTGATCGGGGGACCTGACGCTCGGGTGCAGGCGCTGCGCGCGCGGGCTGGTCCGCGCACCACCTTCTTGGGCAAAGTGTCTTTTGACGTCCTGAAAGATCACATGGCGCGCTGCCGTGCGCTCATTTTCCCAGGCGAAGAAGATTTTGGCATTGTCCCGGTGGAGGTTATGGCGTCAGGCCGCCCGGTTATAGCGTATGGGCGCGGCGGGATCCTGGATACCGTGGTTCACAAGAAAACCGGGCTGCTCTTCGAAGAGCAATCTGCGCATGCGGTGAAATCAGCGGTGCTTGCCTTTGAGGCTACCGGGCTCGGCGATACCTGCGCGGCAGCCTGCACCGCGCAAGCGGCGCGGTTCAATGAGGCCGCGTTCGTTCGCGGGATTGAACTGGCTCTGGCTCAGATTTCTGCAAAACCGGAGATGTTGACCTACGCGACCACGGCCAGAGGCTGAAAAACAGCGTAAAAACCGCCGCGATCCCGGGGTAGAGCAGGAGCGCCCAGAATGCGGACCAAGGCAGGATCCAGATGAGCGCCACGGTCAGTACGCCCGACACAGCCGACGCAAGGGCCAAGGCCGCCAGGCCGAGCCCAGCCGACCGCACGCCGCGATGCTCCGCTTCATTCGGAGGCGTTTCCATGATCCTCACCCACAACCCTTAAGAGTTCAATACTACTTATCCGGGTGGCCAAATCAATTACTTTAAGTCGCGGCGAAGCGCGCGGGGCCCTCCACCCCCCGAGCAGCCGAGCTTGAACCGCAGCCAACTGCCTTAGTTTTCGCACCAGCGCGGCTCCGTTTGCCTCACCAGCGCGGCTCCGTTTGCCTCACCAGCCGAATGCGTTCCCCACATCAGGCAACCCATCGAAGGATGCTCCTGACAAGCACCTCAGTTGCCTCGAGAATAGGCTCAAATTCGCCAGGCCATGACGGGAAAATCTCTTGCGTCGGACGATTGTGTTGAGACTGGGCAACGGTTTAACGTCCGATGATGGGCACAGCTTAAGCGATAGTGACTTCCGCGCGGTCCTGGTGTTTCTCTTGATGAAAGGGCCGTAGAGCCCGTGAATTGATGGCAGAAACATGTTGAGCAAAGTCACGGCCGCGTTGGTCTTGACCAGTCTCGTTGCTTCTTGCGGCGTGGTCGGTCCTCAGTATCAGCGTCCAATCCTACCCCTGGAACAAAGGTTCGCGTTTGCGTCAGGCCCTGCCACGCAGCCTGCGGCGAGGGACGCGTGGTGGGAAGACCTCTCAGACCCTGTGCTCAATCGGATCATGTCACGCGCCCTCGATGCAAACTTGACCGTCGAAGCAGCCGTCGCACGGATCGCGCAAGCGCAAGCGCAAGTGCGCGCCACCGGCCCGGCAAGTCAGCTTTCGGGTGAAACGACGCTTTCCGCGCGCGCGCGCTGGACGGATGGCGATTACACCGACACCGCGCAGGCGGGTACAGCGCCTTCCTTCGTGCTCGACCTCTTTGGAGTGCGTCAACGGCGCCACGAAGTCGCACGCGCCCAACTTGAAGCAGCTGAGTTCGATGCGGCGGCGGCGCGGCTCGCGATACAATTGGCGGTCGCTGAAGCCTACCTTGATCTGCGTTTTGCGCAGGCGCTTGAAAATCTGCGCCAACGGGCGATCCGCAATCAAGCGCGGGTCGTCGATGCGGCACGCGACCGGGAGGCCTTGCGCGCAGAGAGCAAGATGGCCGTGCGTCGGACGGAGGCGGAATTGCAGCTCCAGCGCGCGCTTCTTCCTGCCGCGCAGCAAAACCAGCGGGTGGCGGTTTTGCGGCTGGCAACGCTCCTGTCCGAACCCTACGCAAACGTCCTTTCGGATATTGACCAGACGCATGGCCAGCCCACACCGAAAGCCAACATTTCCCCCGGTGTGCCCGCTGAATTGTTGAAAAATCGGCCCGACCTGCGCGCGGCAGAGGCGCGCCTGCGCGCCGCCGTGGCGGAAGTTGGGGTCAATGAGGCGCAGCTTTATCCAACGCTGCGGTTGGACGGGGCCATCACCCTCGGGGCCGACAGTACCGTCGCGCTGGGCCCCACGCTGTCGATCCCAGTGCTCAATCGCACCAGCCGCCTTGCCGCACGGGATGCCGCGCGCGCAGGGGCCAAAGAGGCAGAGGCGATTTGGCGGGCCGAGGTGCGCGCAAGCATCGAAGAAGTGCAGCTCAACCTCTCCCAACTTCAAACCGCCGACCAAGAGGTGGCGGCCCTTTTGCGCGCCGCAGCAACGCTGCGCGATGCGGCAGGGCTCACGCGAGAGGCGTTTCGCCTGCAGGCCACCACCACGCTTGAGATCCTCGACGTCGAAGACCGTCTCACGGAAACGGAAATCCGACTGATCACTGCGCGGCGCAGCTTTGGGCAAGCTTGGGCGCGGCTCAATGTGGCGATTGGGCAGGGCTGGAAAGCTGCGTCTTCGGACATCAAGAGCGGACCCTAAATCAAGCGTCCTCCGCGCGGAACGCCCCTAACAGCTTCGCATAGGCGCGCGCGCACCGCTCCTGCAGGGCGTCCGCGCAATGCAAAGCCTGCGGTGCAGCGTGTCGCCGCGCGATGATCCGTGCCGCCTGAGGATCCGCCAAAGGATCTCCACCACCGGCGCGTTGGGCCTTGGCCTGGGGGGCAAAGTGATTGCGTAGCGGCGTTTCGAGTGGGAGCCGCTCAGACACCCGCGCCAGCGTGCCCTCTGGATCTTCCCAAAGCGCATCAGCAGAGATCCCGACCCGGCGAGACGGCGCAAACCGCACCCAAGTCGCATCCATCGCCGCGAGGCGGTCCAGGTAGTACGCTCCCGCCCGTTCCAAATCCGCAAGACCGGTTTGCGGCACCTTCTGCGACAAACGCTGGATCGAGGCGATCGCGGGTCCCGGAGAGCGTAGGATAAAGACCGCATGGGCGTCATAGAACCCTTCTGGCACGCCATGATGGAGCGGACTGTGCAGGATCTTATCACAGAGGAATCGCGCAGTTGGCGAAAGCGCCCGCTGATGCATCAAGCGCAAGAGCAACCGTCCCGGCCCATATCCTGCCCCATAGGCGACATGTGCTTCGCCACATCCGCTGATTTGGGGGTGCGCGGCCAGCACGTTCGTCAGCGCGGTGCTGCCGGCTCGCATGTGCCCCAGCACAAAAATGCAACGGTGATACTTTGCCTGCGGCAGGGTCTCCAGCGCCTGTGCCAGCCTCGTTTTCACGGCCGATCTGAGCCTCATTGCGGCAGCACTTCGACCACCTGCATGTGGAACTTTCCGCGGTCACCCCGCATAGAAGCTCCGTGAGACAGGGCAACCTCGATCTGGGCGCCCGCCCCGAGGTGGCCGGGGGTGAGAATGATGTCCTCTCCACCCTGCACTTGCTGCGCATAAAGCACTTCACTCTGCGACCGAATTCGCACGCGCATGCCGTCTTCGCTCCGCGCATGCACCAACAGTGACACCCGAATCTCAACCGCCGCGGGCTTGGTCATGGTGTAGCGCGTCACGAAGGTCGCGCGCTGGTGCGGCAGAACAAAGCCGCGATCGTGCCAGACGGCGCGGGGCATCTTGGCAGCGCACAAATGCGGAAACCAAGGTGCCTGGGGCCGGTCTTGGCCCGGGCAGGTGCGCAGGTCGTGTTCTCTGTCCTGCGATACGAGGCTGTGCGCACCAGGTTCCGGCGGAAAGACAAAGTGATCAAAGCTGTCGAACAGCACCGCTTGCCGCGCAAGCGCGATGTCGCGGCGCGGGACGAGCGCGGCGCTGCCTTCGGGTGCTTGCAAAATGAGCACCCGGTCCCGCGATAGCCTCATCGGTTGCGAGGCCGGGCCCCCCGAAGGGGTGTGCATTTGAAGATCGCCGCGCAGGTCAATGACCGCTCGCGGTGCGCCCCAGATCACGAGGATGCGGCGGTCAAAGAGACAGCCGTAGGTATGCGCATCTGGATCAAAAGCCTGCACGATGCGACCGGCAACCGCCTGCCGTGCCCAAAGAAGCGCGCGCCCGACTTCCGTGGGGTGCAAATCCGGCCCTAGAATTGGGGCATAGCCGTCCTTGCGGGCATCAAGCGGATACCAATGCGCCAGCGCCACATCAGCCTTGGCAAACTGGCAGTAGGCCCGCCAAAAGAAGTCCGCCGCCCCGGCCACCTCTTTGGTGCCAAACTCCGTCACCGCAACCTCGAGGGCCGCCGCCGCCGGATGTCGCCGCAACACGGCAAGCTGTCTGACAAAAGCTTCGGGTTGGGTGGTGTAAGGGTGCACCGCGAACTGCGCCATGTGGTCGGCCCCTCCTGCGTCTAACAGCGCCCAGAGGTAGCCTCCGGCCATGGAGTGCAGCGCACCACCAATGATCCGCGTGGCCGGCACACCCGCCGCCGTCACCTTACGCAGCATCTCTGCATGAAGACGCGCCCGGGCGTGAGGGGCCATCGCTTTGGCCGGGCCCGAGACAAACGCGCCGCCGTTAAACTCATTGGCGATCTCGATTTGCGCCGCTGGGAAGGCCCGCGCTGTCGCTGCTGCAAAGCCCGCAAAAGCCCGCAGATCTCGCGGCTTGATCACCGTCTTCTGCTCATGTCGATGCGGTGTCTGCGGCAAGAGCATGAGCGTGCCCAGCACCTGCGCCTCTCGCAGCGCCGCCATGGTTGCCGCGCTGCCGCGGGTGAGGGCCATCTGCCCGTCTTTGTCTTCCACATCGGCCCAGCGGAGCGCGTCGCGCAGCCCTGTGAGACCGATTCTCTCAACCGCCTTGCGCTTGCGGGGGGCGTCACCGGCAAAGAAACCGCCAACGGCCGAAATGGCCGGTGCGGTCAAAACATCGTTTGCCGCCCCAGGCCGAGGCGCGCCCAGGCAGATCACGCAAAAAAGCCAGAAAAAAACTCGCAACGCCATCAAATCCCCAAGGAAAACGCAGTTAAGAGAGGTTATCTTGCTTAATCTTGGGTTAATGGCGGCGGCGTCTTCGCGGCAAAGTCGTTGCGGTGCTGTTCTATCGGGCTAAAGTAGGATATGTTTGGAAGCAGAAGATGCGTATTCTTCTGCCAGCAACCTAGAGGAGGAATTGCTATGGCATGGTCAAAGCCTGTTGCCCGCGAGATAAAGTGTGGGATGGAGATCAACATGTATGGTCCCGGCGAAGATGATGAGCGTCGCGGCACCGAGCGCGACGAGATCTAACACGTTCCAACGCTTTTGCGTCTGATTGTTCTTGGGGCGGCCGCCGGTGGGGGCTGCCCCAAAGCACTTGTTGAGCGCGGTTTGCTCTCCAGGCAGGCTGATGCATCTCATCGTGCCTGGCACGCACCGAAATCTGCGTCTGCGCTTCACCGATGCATCCCCCGAAGCGTCGCAGCAAACAGACCTGAGATAGCCACCTTCGATAGCACCATCTGGGAGACCTGCGGCATGCAGCCGAGCGTAACACAGGAAGCGACGCAGATCGCGGCACGCCTCTTGCAGGCTTTTGGGAGGGCACCCAGCCGATGAACGCGCCGTCGCAGAAAGAATTTGAAGCACGGCTGCGTCAGATCGGGGACGAACGCTACCACGATAAGCATCCGTTCCACCACTTGTTGCACTCTGGCGGCTGCACCGAGGATCAGGTGCGCGCCTGGGTGATCAACCGGTACTACTACCAGTCCCGCATCCCGATGAAAGACGCGGCTTTTATGTCGCGCGTGCCGGATCCAAACCTGCGCCGGATCTGGCGCAGCCGCATTGAGGATCACGATGGCACGGAACCGGGCGAGGGTGGCATATCGCGCTGGCTGAAGCTGGCCGAAGGCGTTGGGCTCGACCCCGACTATGTGGCCTCCGGTGTCGGCATCCTGCCCGCGACCCGCTTTGCGGTGGACGCCTATGTGCGGTTTGTCCGGGAGGAGCCACTTTTGCCCGCCGTTGCCTCCTCTTTGACAGAGCTCTTTGCGCCCAAAATCCATTCGGAGCGTATCTCCGGGCTGCTGGAGCACTACAGTTTCGCCAATCCCGAAACGATCTCCTATTTCCAGCATCGTTTGAAAGAAGCGCCAAAGGACGTGGCCTTTGGCCTCTCCTGGGTTTTGGAGCATGCCGAGACACAAAAAGAACAAGACGCCGCCGCTGCCGCCTTGACCTTCAAGACCGAGGTGCTTTGGGCGCAGCTTGACGCGCTCTATTCCGCCTATGTTGCCCCAGGGCGCATCCCCCCCGGCGCCTGGCATCCCGGCGAGGGGCTCTTGTGATCGGCACATCCGACATTCCAAGCTTGCCGCGCGGCGTGCGCTGCCATTTCGACCGTGTGCGGCAAACAGACGTGCTTCTGGGCCCTGAGCGGGTGCTGATGCTCGACCCCATTGGGGCGGCTGTGCTCACGCGCGTCGATGGCACCTCCGCCGTGTCGACAATCGTCGCAAACCTCGCGGCCGCCTATGAGGCACCGGTCGATGTGATCGAAGGCGATGTCATCGCCTACCTCGCCGACTTGGTGGACAAGCGATTGGTGGATGTGCGCCATGGTTGACCGCCCCCTGGCGATGTTGGCAGAGCTCACGCACCGCTGCCCGCTGGCCTGCCCCTATTGCTCCAATCCAACGGAATTGACCGCCAAAGATCGGGAACTTTCGACCGATGAATGGACAGACATTTTCTACCAAGCTGCAGACCTCGGCGTGCTGCAACTCCACATCTCGGGGGGTGAGCCGGCCTCTCGGCGTGATCTTGTCGAACTCACCCGGGTCGCGCGGAATGCGGGGCTCTATACCAATCTGATCACCTCAGGCATTGGGCTGAATGAGCGGCGCCTGAGGGAGTTGGAAGACGTGGGCCTCGATCACGTTCAGCTCTCACTGCAAGGCGTGACCGCGGCGATTGCTGACCGCATCGGCGGCTACAAGGGCGGCTATGACCGCAAGATGCACGTGGCCGATTGGATTGCGAAAATTGGCTTCCCGCTGACCTTAAACGCCGTGATGCACCGCGACAATCTGGACGATCTGCCGGCGACCATTGACATGGCCCAGCGGCTCGGCGCCCGCCGCATTGAAGTGGCATGCGTGCAGTTCCAAGGCTGGGCCCTGCAAAACCGCCGCGCGCTTCAGCCCAGCCGCGCCCAGGTCGAAGAGGCCAAAAAGGTGGTGCGCAAAGCGCAAGCTGACCTGCGCGGGGTGCTCGTCATCGACTTTGTGCCGCCCGACTATTACTCTGACTTTCCCAAGGCCTGTATGAGCGGTTGGGGCAGCACTGGGCTCAACATCACCCCAGACGGGACCGTCCTGCCCTGCCACGCCGCCGAGACCATTCCACATCTGCGCTTTGACAAGGCGACCGAGCGCGCGCTTGAGGACATCTGGCTGAACTCCATGGCCTTCAACGCCTACCGCGGCACGGATTGGCTGCCAGAGCTCTGCCGGTCATGCGAACGCCGCGACATCGATTACGGCGGCTGCCGCTGCCAGGCGATGGCGCTGCTCGGCGATCCCGCCGCCACCGACCCGGTCTGCCGCAAGAGCCCGGGCCGCGCCGTGCTTGACGCGCTGTTGGTCGAAGAAACCGTGAAGGTTGAAGCGCCGGAGTTTGTCTACCGCAAATTGTAGACCGCGTGCCTTAACGGGAGTTTGCGCGCGACATCCGCAACCTGAAGCGGAAATTTGCGAAGATTTGCCGCAATCCGACGCAATGATCTTAAAAAGCGGATAGAATTTTCCCAATTCGGGCACGAACTGCTGCGATAGCGCCCCGCACTGCCGACTGCGGCGCTGTAGGAGCCTTTCGAATGACAATCACAGTAAAACGGTACTGCCTGGTGGCAGCACTTGCGTTGAGCGCTTCCCTCCCCCCATGGTCCTTTGGATCGGACGCGGCCCATGCCGCAAGCGGCCAAGAACCGATCGAGGTGCTATTTGAAATCGAGTCAGACAGCGCGGAGCGGATCAAATACGCAGGTCAATTGCGCACCTATACCCAGCAGGTTGCCGCGGCTTCCTGCGCGATTACCTCGAACGTCTCCGCAGATGAGGCTTACGATATCCTGGTGTCGGCGACATCTCGGTTTGATCGGTATCTGCATGCGCTCACCTACGGAGACGAAGAACTTGGCATTTATGCGCCCGAGACCAAGACGTCGATCATCGACGGCCTCAAAGAGGTCGAGGCCGAGTGGAAGCTGGTGCATGACGCAATCGACAAAGTGCTGGCCAATGGCAAAGATGTGGAGAGCGCGCATTTCATTGATGATCACAATCTCAGACTGCTGGAGCTGACCGACAAGCTCTCCGCCGAGATCAAGTGGAGCCACGCGAACCCGTTTGAGATTTCAGCCGCCGACGCCATGACGATGGAAATCGCGGGCCGCCAACGCATGCTGACCCAGAAAATGGCAAAGCGGGCCTGCGAGATCTGGACAGGCTACCGCGCAGACGAAGCAAAAGTCGCCCTCGCCACCCTCATGCAGAAGTTTGAAGCATCCTTGCGGGCATTGCGGTTCGGCCTGACCGAGGCCGGTATTGCGCCAGCGCCCAATGACATCATTCGCGCCGATCTCGATGGGTTGCTTGTACGGTGGGAGGGGATCAAGGCCAATCAAGAGGCACTCTTGCACGGTCAACCGCTGGATTTGGCCCAAAAGGTCCAGATCTTTCACGAACTTCAGCTTGAATTGGCGGATCTAGAGCATCTTTTGAAAGACTACCGCGATCATGCCGAAAGGGCGCATAAGGGCCTGTGACGCGCAACTGACCCCCGCTGAATGGATGCGCGGCGGTCGTCGGTCGCTATAGCGCCCGGCCTTAAACTTGAGACGCGCATCCCCCGCCACACCTTCGGCGCTCTCGGGACATGCGCGTCGTCTGATGTCTTTGATTGAAAGCCGGACGCTCTAGTGCCACTTCGCCAGCGGTGGCAGGCTCATCAGCACAGCTTCCGGGTCGTGCCCGGTTTCCAGCCCGAACTTTGTGCCGCGATCGTAAACGAGGTTGTACTCCGCATAAAGCCCGCGGTGCCGAAGCTGGGTGTCGCGATCCGCGTCCGTCCAGGGCGTTTCGCGCCGTCGGTCCACCAGCGGCACAAACGCGGGCAAAAACGCAGCGCCTACGTCTTGCGTAAACTTGAAATCAGCGGCCCAGTCGCCGGTATTCCGGTCATCGTAAAAGATCCCGCCGACGCCCCGCGCGCGCTTGCGATGCGGGATGTAGAAATACTCATCCGCCCAGGCCTTCAACTCCGCATAGAGCCCGTCCCCATGCGGATCGCAGGCCCCTTTCATCTGCGCATGAAAATGCGCGGTGTCCTCGTCGTACTCAAGACAGGGGTTCAGGTCCGCGCCACCGCCAAACCACCAGGCATGCGGGGTCCAAAACATGCGCGTGTTCATATGCACCGCCGGGCTGTGCGGGTTTTGCATATGCGCAACCAAGCTGATGCCGGAGGCCCAGAACCGCGGGTCCTCCGCCATGCCAGGGATGCCCTTGCGCGCGGCCATCGCGGCTTGCGCCCGTTCGCCAAGCTCACCATGCACCGTTGAGATATTGACGCCGACCTTCTCAAAGACCCGCCCGCCGCGCATGACGCTCATCTCGCCGCCGCCCGCATCGCTGCCGTCCTCTGAGGTCCGCTGCGTCTTGCGCACCTCGACGCGACCGGCAGGCACCTCACCGTCATGCCGATCTTCCAAGGCATGAAACGCCGCCATGATGTCATCGCGCAACTGGCGAAACCACGCCGCGGCGGTGGCCTTTTCGGTCTCAAAGTTCTGCATCATTAAGGTCATCTGTCACTCCGCTGTCCGCATAGCCTAGCCCGGCTGCCTGTCAGATAAAAGTGACAACGCATCCCGTCTTTGATCTGCATCAGCTTGGGGGTCAGCCCGCGCCGCTCAGCACTTCTTTGCCATTGAGCACCAGACGCGATTGCCAAGGGATCGGGTTGCGCAGCGCGTGATGCGCCATGCAGGCGTTCTCCGCCTCTTCCATCAGCGCCACGATCCGCTCTTCTGGCTCGTTGCTGTCGATCAGCACGTGGGTCTCAATCCCCAGCGTCTTGCCGTCGGTCGTGTGCCCCAACTCCCGCATGTTGCTCAAGTTCGTCTCAAACCGCAGCCGTTGCTCCAGCTTCATCGATTTGATCGCGATCTTGCGCGCGGTGTAGATGTCGGTGAGATGCGTCATCAGGCAAAAACCGATGCCAGCACAGAGAAACGCCAAGGGCGGGGGTGCCGTGTCATCGCCCACCGGGATCTGTTCATCACAATAAAGCTTCACCGGTGAGAACCCGGGGATATTGACCTGCACCATGCCGGATTTCTTCTGCCGGTCATGCGCCTCAGCCGTGAGGTTGATCTCAAACTGCAGCGGCTCGGGTGGACGGCCCTTTTTGAACGGGCTTGTCTCGTACTGTGTGGGCACTGGCATCTCGTCCGAGAGCGCGCCGACCTGAAACTCTTTCTCAGCCATGTTGCCCCCTCAGTATCCCATTGCGCAGCCATCTTTGCGCGGATCACTGCCCGCGATCAAGACACCCGCGTCGTGATCCATCTCAATGATCTGTCCGCCGCCATGGGGGCTTGCCGTCCAACCCACCGGGTGCCCCTTCGCGGCGAGCCCATCGTAGACGGCTTGGCCCAGCGGTGGCTCCACCTCGATCACGCCCTCGGGGTTCCAAAAGACGCGACCCGAATCGAGCGCGGCTTGCGGGTCCATGCCGTAATCCATCATGTTCGTGATGACATGCGTGTGCCCGGCAGGCTGATACTGCCCGCCCATCACGCCAAAGCAGTACTTGGGCCGACCCCCCTCCAGTGCCATTGCCGGAATGATCGTGTGCAGCGGCCGCTTGCCGCCCTCGATGGTGTTCGGATGCCCCGGTGCCACGCGGAACCCCGCGCCGCGGTTTTGCAGCGTGATCCCGGTCTTTTCCGTCACGATGCCCGACCCAAACCCTTTGAAGATCGAATTGATTAGCGAAACCGCCATGCCGTCACGGTCCACACAACTGAGATAAATCGTGTCAGAGGTGAAGGTCGGGTCGGTCGGCGGCAGGTCCAAATTGCGCTGCTTAGGGTCGATTGTCGCGGCAAGGCCCTTGGCCCAGGCCTTATCGATGAGCGCCTCGGGCGTCGCCAGCAGCGTGTCGGGATCGCCGATATGCGCGTCCCGGATGGCATAGCCGATGCGCGAGGCTTCCATCTCCAGATGCAGTCGCTCCGCCCCGTGCGGGTCAAGCCCTGAGAGGTCAAAGCGCTCCATCAGGTTCAAGATCACCTGCGCGATGATGCCCACACCGTTGGGCGGCAGTTCGGCGACATCGATCCCGCGGTAGCCCGACATCACCGGCGCGCAAGGATCCGCGCTGATCCCAGCCATGTCCTCTTCCGTCATCACCCCGCCGCGCGCCCTTAGCTCTGCGACGATATCGGCAGCCACCGCGCCCTCGTAGAAACCTTTGGCCCCCTGCTTGGCAATCACTTTCAGCGTCTCGGCCAGGGCGGGCAGGCGGTGGATCGATCCCATGCGCGGTGCGCGCCCGTCCACCAGGTAGTGCTGCCCCCCCGCACCCTGCGCTGTCAGCTTGGCCTCGCACTCAACCCAGTCGGTCCAAACGCGCGGGTAGAGCGGAAAGCCGTCCTCCGCCGCCCGGATCGCCGGTTGCAGCGCCGCGTCGAGCCCGATGGTGCCGTGCGAGGCCAAAAGGCTCTCCCAGCATTTCACCACGCCGGGCACCGTGACCGAATGAGGGGAGGCCACATCCATCTCTGTCCAGCCCAGCCCCATCAGCATATCGGTTGAAAGCGCAGCCGCCGCGCGCCCCGAACTATTGAGCCCGTAAAGCGGTTTGCCCGGTGCCGCGATCAGCGCAAAACCGTCCCCACCGAGGGCCGTCATCGCCGGTTCCACCACCGCCAGCACGGCCGCGGCGGTCACCCCCGCATCCACCGCATTGCCGCCGCGTTTGAGAACCGCAAGCCCCGCCTCCGTGGCCACCGGATGCGAGGTCGCAATCGCGGCGTTCGCGGCGTAGATGGGCGAGCGTTGAGGATTGTGAAAATCTCGCATGGGGGCTCCTTTTCTCTCTGCCGCCCGTCTTAGCCTGAGCCTAGCTGTCGGGAAAACCCACAAAGCGCGCCACCTCGCCCACCTCACGACGGGTTGAAACGACGCCATTGGCGGCGAAGTCCTCATTGGGCCAACCAAGCGCGACGCAGGTCATGATCACCTCATCCTCGGGGATGCCCGCATGTTCGCGCACCACCGGCGACTGCATAATCCCCTGACCATTGATCACCGCGCCCAGGCCCCGCGCCCAAGCGGCCAGCACCAGCCCGTAGGTGACAGCGCCTAAATCGAAATGCACGATGGTCCCACCGTCGAGCGCCTTGTCAAAGGTCACCACAATCGACACGGGCGCGTCAAACTGCCGAAACCCGCGCATCACCCAATCCTGCCGCCGCTCCTTGTCGTCCCGCGCGATCCCCATCGCGCCGAAAAGCTGCTTGGCGATGGCCACCTGACGCTCCCGGTGCGGCCCCTCATAGGCCCCATGATCGACAATCTCGCGCACCGGCGGCACGCCCGACATCATCCGGGTTGAATTGCCCTCCCGGATCCGTTCCAGCGGCGCGCCCGTCACCACATGCAGATGCCAGGGCTGCGTGTTCATCGAAGAAGGCGCGCGGTTGGCCAGCGCGATGATCTCTTCCAAGAGCGCGCGCGGCACGGGTTTATCGAGAAATCCCCGGATCGACCGCCGTTCCTGCATGGCTTGATCAAGCTGCATATCGCCTCTCTCTGTTCGTTCCTACGCCTGCAACAAACGCGGGATGTTGCCCACAGCCGCCTTCGCCGCAGGCCCGAACCGACCCAAAAGCGCCAGCTTTTCGCTGTCATTTGGGTCAAACCCCGCCATCAGATGCGTCATGGCCTGCAGCCGTGTCGTCTCCATCCACGCCTTCACTGGCGGCACCTTGCTCCAGGCCCCCTGGTTCATCATCGCGGGCAAAAGCTCGGCCAGATATTGCTTCGGCGTATCATGAAAGTTCACATTATGCGTGCAGGCCGCCCGCGCCGCGTCATCGGGCACCTTGGTTTCGAGGAACGCGATCAGGGCCGCGCCAAAGAGCGGCTGAAACGGGCGGATGATATTGAGGTTGATCTCATCGCCATCAAAAACCGGCGGCAGGTCCGTCATAATCGACCCCGCAGAGGCGGAACAGTCAATATAGAGACTGTTTTCCGGCACTGTCACCTCGCCCATGCGCAGCGTCATCTTGCCCGGCTCAATCGCCGTCACATGCCCCTTGCGCACCACGTCCTTGATCTGAGCCAGCAATGCCACCTCGCGTTTTGAACAGACCGCGGCGTGAAACTTTGTCGGCGTCACCTCCGGGTCGATCCGGTGCCACACGCCAGCCCGCTCCATCTCAAAACAGAACTCATCCACCGTCTCAACCCGCCCCAAAATCTCCATCTCCGCTAGGAAAGAGCCGATCGTCGTCTTGAACTGCGCCGGGTGGTTGAGGATGTTCTCCCGGCAAAACAGCCAGTAGTCGCTGGGCCGGACCCAGGTGATCTGCGCCGGATCGACACCTGCTTCTAAAAGCCAAACGGCCGCATCCATCCCGGTCTTGCCCGCGCCAATCACGCTATAATGCGCATGCGCCGCCGCATACCGGGGCAAATCATTGATCGGGACGAGTTTGGCACCTTGGGCCAGCGTGAACTTGGGCGTATGGGTCGAGGGGACATCCCCCATGTCGCCCCAACGGCCCGCGTGCACGATCTTTTTGGCGACCTCAACCTGCGTCTCTTCCCCGGTGATGAGGTTGCGCACCCGCCCCCCGCCCAGATGCTCGGTATTGCGCAAATAGGTCACCCGGCCCGACGGCAGATAGCTGTTCTGCATGAGGTCGTGGAAGTAGTGCAGCACCTCCGATTTCGTCGAAAGCTCAAACTTAGGGTCTAAATGGTCTGCCTCAGGCGTCCGCTTTGCGCCCAAGTGGCGGGAGTTCACGCCGTAAAAGCTCGCCGATTGATGCAGCCGCACAAAGGGATAGGCGTCGTTCCAATGCCCGCCCGGCGCATCCCGCCGGTCCACGATCACCACGCGCGCATCGCTCTCGCTCAAAAGCACGTCCAGGAATGACAGCGCCGTCGCCCCCGCGCCTGAAATCAGATAATCGGTCTGCATGTCACCCTCCCGCCAAATCAGTCTTTGAAGATCGCAAGGCCCAGCCATTCGGCGATGAGCGCGGGCGTCTCCTCGCCCTCGATCTCCACCGTGAGCGTGTTGGTGCGCAGCATGCTGGTGGCATCCCGCGCCTTGGCCTCCATGAGTGTAAAGCGCCCGCGCACCCGCGCGCCCGCCTTCACCGGCATCAAAAACCGCAGTTTGTTCATCCCGTAGTTCACGCCCATCACCTGCCCCGGCAGCATGTTGAAGCAATCATAGGCAAAGCGGCTGGCGAGCGAGAGCGTTAGAAACCCATGCGCGATGGCCCCGCCAAAGGGCGTCTCTTTCGCCGCCCGTTCCGGGTCGACGTGGATCCATTGCTCATCATGCGTGACCTTGGCAAAGGCATCGATCATCTCTTGATCGACGGTGATCCAATTGGCCACGCCAACCTCTTTGCCGATGTGCTGCTGCGCGTCTTCGACGGCTTTGGCAAGTGATGACATCTCGATCTCCCCTCAGCTTGGATCGGCGGCAACGCGGACAAGCCGCTTGCCCTTGTTATCGCCGTTCAAGAGCCCGATTAGAGCCTGTGGTGCGTTCTCAAGCCCCTCAACGATGTCCTCATGCACCTTGATCTGCCCCGTGCTGACCCAGTGCTGCATCGCCCGCAGGCACTTGGCATCGTTATGGGCGAAATCCATCACAATGAACCCCTCCATCCGCAGCCGTTTGACCACGACAACACCGGGCAGGTTGCGCGGCCCCATGACCTCGTCCGTGTCATACTGGCTGATCGCCCCGCAACAGACAACGCGCCCTCGCTCGTTCATGAAATTGAGCGCAGATTCCAAGATCTTCCCGCCCACATTGTCAAAATAGACGTCCACTCCGTTAGGACAGGCCGCCACGAGCTTCTTTGACAGCCCTGCCTCGCGGTAATCGATGCAGGCGTCAAAGCCCAGCTCTTGGCCGACCCAGGCGCATTTGTCAGGCCCACCTGCGATGCCCACCACGTGGCACCCAATCGCCTTGGCGATCTGACCCACGTAGCCGCCTACGGAGCCTGCCGCGGCAGAGACCAGCACCGTCTCGCCCGCAACCGGCGTCCCGATGGACATCAACCCGTGATAGGCGGTCTTTCCGGCGATGCCATAGACCGACATCAGGTGCGAAAGCGTCTCTACTTTGGGCAATTTCTGCACGTGTCGCGCATTTGCCGTGACGTAGTGTGACCAGGTTGCCTCCGCCGCGACGATATCGCCGGCGGCAGTCTTAGGGCTGTTGCTCTCGACCACCTCGCAGATCGCATAGGTGGGCATCGCGTCCCCGGCTTTGACCGCTGCGCGGTAGGTGGCCCCCTTCATCCAAGACCGGTTCGCCGCGTCAATTGACATCAGGATCACCTTCAAAAGCACCTCGCCCTCGCCCGCCCTGGGCATTGGCACCTCGGAGGCGGCGAAATGACCGGAGGTGAGTTCTCCTGTCGGCAGTTCAGCGATCTGGATCTGGTGATTTGTCATAAGATGTGTCCTAGTGCGGTGAAAGGAGACGGGTATGAAAGAAGCGCGCCAAACCCGATTTGCGGCCCCCGCGGGCGCGGCAGACCTCTTGCTGATCCGGCATGGAGAGACCCAAGCCGCGATCCGGGGTCAGAGCTTTCCTCTGGTAGATGGCCAAGGTGACCCTTCGCTGCGGCCCGAAGGTGAGGCCCAGGCCCTTGCCGTGGCCGAACGGCTGAAAACAGAGCCTATTAGGGCGATTTATGTGACCACGATGCAGCGCACGCATCAGACCGCCGCGCCCCTGGCCGCCGAACTGGGCCTGACGCCACGGGTTGAAGCGGATCTGCGCGAGATCTTTCTGGGCGATTGGGACGGCGGCGAATACCGCTTTCGCGTGGCCGAGAATGACCCGGCGGTGCAGCGCATGCGCGAACGTGAGGATTGGGGCGAAATCCCCGGTGCAGAGACCAAAGCGGCCTTTCACGCCCGCGTTGCGCGGGGGCTGGCCCGCGTGGCGACCGGACATCCCGATGAGTTGGTGGCGGTCGTTGTGCACGGTGGTGTGATCGCCGCCGCCTGCGCGCAGGCCACCGGCTCGCGCACCTTCGCCTTTGGCGGGGCGGACAACGGCTCCATCTCGCGTCTCGTGATCACGGGAGAGCGGATGATCCTGCGCGGCTTTAACGACGTCTCGCATCTGCGCGCCTAATCCATCGTCACGACGACTTTGCCCAGCACTTTGCGGTCAGAGAGCAGGGTGAGCGCATCGCCCGCCTGCGCCAGCGGATAGCGCGCCGAGATGCGCGGCCGCACTTTTCCCTCAGCATAGAGCCTAAAAAGATCGCCCATGTTCTCCGCATGCACGGCAGGTTCGCGCATCGTATGCGCCCCCCAAAACACACCGACGATTTGGCAGCCCTTAAGCAGCGTGAGGTTCAGCGGGATCTTGGGGATCCCTGCTGGAAAGCCCACGACAAGGAACCGCCCCTTCCAGGCCAGCGCCCGCACCGCAGGCTCTGCATAGTCTCCGCCCACCGCGTCATAGACGACGTCAACGCCGTCCCCGCCCGCCAGTTTCTTGATCTCTGTCGAAAACGCCTTTTGCGCGTCCCGATCCGCCATCTCGCGGGCATAGATCAGGGTCTCATCCGCGCCAATCTCCCGACAAAACGCGGCCTTCTCCTCTGAGGATACTGCCGCGATCACCCGCGCGCCCGCCGCTTTACCCAGTTCAATCGCCGCCACGCCAACGCCCCCCGCCGCACCAAGAACCAGCAGGCTTTCGCCCGCTTTGATCTCCGCCCGGTTTTTCAGCGCGTGATGCGAGGTGCCGTAGGTCAGCACGAAAGACGCGGCCTCGTCAAAAGGCATCGCATCGGGGATCTTGATCACCCGCGCCGCATCCGCGACGAGATGGGTGGCAAAACCGCCAAAACCCGTCATCGCGAGCACGCGGTCGCCCACCGTAAGCCCCGTCACACCCTCGCCCAGCGCTTCAATCTCACCCGCGACCTCTCCGCCCGGCGCAAAGGGGCGCGGCGGCTTCATCTGATACATGTCTCGGATGATCAGCGTGTCGGGAAAGTTCACGCCCGCGGCATGCACCCGGATCAGCACCTGTTTCTTGCCCGGCGCTGGCACCGCCACCTCTTCCAAGACAAGCGTTTCCGGCCCGCCGACCTCTTTGCTCAGCATCGCTTTCATGGTTGTCCTCCCGTCACCTCTCAGGGTGAGACGTGGCGTCGCGGGTTGTCAATCGCAATTCCGGTCGCCATTCTGCACAGCGGAATGGATGTCCGCAAATGACGTGACGTCCCCGGGAGGAGAGATCATGACGCTGGAGACATTCCGCGCCGACCTGCGCGCGTGGCTGGAAGAGAACTGCCCAGAAGAGATGCGCGATGGGCTGATCACCGAAGAGGGCATCTGCTGGGGCGGCAAAGACTGGGTCTTTACCTCCGAGGCGCAAAAGCTCTGGCTCGAACGCTGTGCCGCCATGGGCTACACCGTGCCGACCTGGCCCAAGGACTATGGCGGTGCGGGTCTCAGCCGCGATGAAGAGAAGATCTTTCACGAAGAGATGAAGCGCATCAACGCGCGCAGCCCGCTGCAAAGCTTTGGCATCTGGATGCTGGGGCCCGCGCTGCTGCACTTTGGCAGCCACGCGCAAAAACTGCACTACCTCCCGCCCATCGCACGCGGAGAGATCCGCTGGTGCCAGGGCTATTCAGAACCTGGTGCAGGCTCTGATCTGGCCAATGTGCAGACCAAGGGCGAGGATGCGGGCGATCACTGGCGGATCAACGGGCAGAAGATCTGGACGTCGTATGCGGACAAAGCCGATTGGATCTTTGCCCTGGTGCGCACCGACCGCGACGCGCCTAAGCACAAGGGCATCTCGTTTCTGCTCTGCGACATGAACCAACCAGGCGTTGAGACGCGCCCCATCAAGATGATCTCCGGCATTTCGCCCTTTTGCGAGACGTTTTTCACAGATGCAGTGATCCCCAAGGATCAGATTGTGGGTGAGGTGAACAAGGGTTGGGACGTGGCCAAATACCTGCTCACACATGAGCGCGAGATGATCTCGGGCGGCGGTCAGGGCCTCGCAGGCGGTCGCGCGATAGGCGCGGTGCTCGCGGACACGCTGGAAGAGATGGACGCGACGCTGCGCGCCGACGCAATGCGCTGCGAGATTGACAGTTTGGCCATCGGCCTCACGCTGGAGCGCTACAAGGACCAAGCCGAGGCGGGCCAAGGCGCGGGCGATGCGTCAGCGATGCTGAAATACATGGGCACCGAGCTCAACAAACAGCGCCACGAATTGATGATGGCGGCAGGCGGCTCGGACGCGCTGGAATGGGACGGGCCACTGGGCAACCGCGCGGGCGATTGGCTGCGCACCAAGGCCAATTCGATCGAGGGCGGCACCTCCGAGGTGATGCTGGGCATTGTCTCCCGCCGCGTGCTGGGCCTGCCCGCATGAAGCTGGTGCGCAGCGAAGAAGAGACCATGCTCGCCGATATGGCGCGCGGGTTTCTCGATGGGGCCGCACCCGTCTCTAAACTGCGCGAAATGCGCGATGAGGGGCAAACCCATGATGCGGATCTGTGGCAAGAGATGGCGCAGATGGGCTGGGCCGGGGTGCTCGTGCCCGAGGCGGCAGGCGGCTCTAACATGGGCCATGCGGCCGCAAATGTCATCGCTGAAGAGATGGGCAAGACGCTCGCCGTCTCGCCGTTCCTCTCGACCGCCGTGATCGCCGCCACCGCTTTACGGCAGGTCTCGGACAAGCGTGCGCAAGAGGCGCTCGGCCGCATCGCGGCGGGCCAGGCGATCTATGCCCTGGCGATTGATGAGGGCATCAAGTTCGATCCTGACGCCACCACGCTTGAGGCCCGCGCCGAGGGCAATGGCTTCAAACTGAGCGGCAAAAAGCAGTTCGTGGTCGATGGCGCGCTCGCCGACCGCCTGCTTGTTCTGGCCCGCACCGCCGAGGGGCTCACGCTCTTTGACATCCCCGCGGACCGCGCTGGCGTGACCCGTACCGCGTCTCACATGATCGATGCCCGCGATGCGGCGCGCATCACCTTCGAGGACGTCGAAGCAACCGGCGAGGACGTGCTGGGCACCGTCGATCAGGCAATGACCGTGCTCAAACCCGCGCTTGAGGCGGGCCAAGCAGCACTTGCAGCAGAACTCGCGGGCCTCTCTGCCGGGGCCTTCGACATGACGGTGGGCTATCTCAAAGAGCGCAAACAGTTCGGCGTTGAGATCGGGCGCTTTCAGGCGTTGCAGCACCGCGCGGCGCATCTGTGGTGCGAGACGGAGGTCACAGCCTCCGCCATCCTCAACGCGGGCCGCATGCTCGACACAGACCCTGAAAACGCGGCACTCGCCGTGTCGCTGGCCAAGGCGAAGGCCACGGCAACCGCCAAGCTGGCCGTTATCGAGGGTGTGCAGATGCACGGCGGGATCGGCATGACCGACGCCTACGACATGGGCTTTTACATGAAACGCGCGCGGGTCGGGGCCGAATGGCTGGGCGACTATAGCTACCACGCGGAACGCGTCGCCGCGCTGAGGGGGTTTTGATGGATATACAGTCTCTATTTGGGCTGGAGGGCAAGGTCGCCCTTGTCACCGGCGGTGCCACGGGCATCGGGCGCATGGCCGCTGAGGGGCTGGTGCGCGCCGGCGCAACCGTGCTGATGGCCTCTCGCAAAGAGGGGGCCTGCGCTGCTGTCGCCGAAGAACTCAACGCCCTCGGCGCGCCGGGCAAGGCCATTGGCTTTGAAGGCGATGTCGGCTCTGAGGAAGGTGTCGCCGCGCTCGTGAAAGCGGTCGAGGCGCGCACTGACCAGCTCGACATCTTGATGAACAACGCAGGCGTGACCTGGGGTGAGCCCTTGGGCAGTTTCCCCCACCACGCCTGGGATAAGGTTATGCGCGTGAACGTGGCGGGGCTCTTTCATCTCACGCAATCGCTGATGCCGATGCTCACCGCGTCAGGCAACATCGACGATCCGGCGCGCGTGATCAACGTAGGCTCTGTTATGGGCGAACGGGCGATGGGGGATGGGGCCTATTCCTACTCGGCCTCGAAAGCCGCGGTGCACCATCTGACGCAGATCCTCGGCAAGGAGCTTGCGGGACAGGCGATCACCGTGAATGCCTTGGCCCCCGGCCCCTTTGTGAGCCGCATGACCGCCTTTGCCACCGCAGACGAAGACACCCGTGGCAAAGTCGGGGCGGATGTGCCCTTGGGCCGCGTTGGCCGCGACGAAGACATTGCGGGCTGCATGCTCTTTCTCTGCGGGCGCGGCGGGGCCTATGTGACTGGCGCGATCATTCCCGTCTCGGGCGGGATCAACGTGATGTCGGGCCCCAACATCTTTGAACAGGCACTGCACTGATGCCTGAGATCCGATTTGACGACCGCGTGGCCCTTGTAACGGGCGCTGGCACGGGTCTGGGCCGCGCCCATGCTCTGGGCCTGGCGGCGCGCGGGGCAAAGGTTGTGGTCAATGACCTGGGCGTCGGGCGCGACGGCGTCGGGGCCTCCTCAGCTGCCGCTGAGGCGGTGGTGGCGGAGATTGAGGCGATGGGGGGTCAAGCGCTCGCCCACGGCTGTGACGTGGCCGACGAGGACGGCGTGATTGACATGGTGGCCCAGGCCATGACCGCCTTTGGCCGCATCGACATCGTCGTCAACAATGCGGGGATCCTTCGGGACAAGACCTTTGCCAAGATGGAGATGTCGGACTTTCGCAAGGTCGTCGACGTGCATCTCATCGGCTCGGCCAATGTCACGCATGCCTGCTGGCCCATCATGCGGGCGCAGAAGTACGGGCGCGTCGTCTTTACCTCGTCCGCCTCCGGGCTCTACGGCAACTTTGGCCAATCGAACTACGGGGCCGCCAAGGCCGCGATGCTGGGGCTGATGAACGTGCTGCACCTCGAAGGCGCGCGCGACAACATCCGCGTCAACACGCTGGCCCCCACCGCCGCGACCCGCATGACCCAAGAGCTTCTGCCCGCTGAGGCCGCCGCCCTTCTGGGGCCGGAGACGATCACGCCGGGCCTTCTCTATCTGGTCAGCGAAGACGCACCCAGCCGAGTGATCCTCGGGGCCGGGGCGGGCAGCTTTGCCCAGACCCGTGTCTATGAGACCCAAGGCGTGACACTGATCGAGGCGGAAAACACGCCCGAAGCCGTGGCCGCCCAATTTGACCGAATTAGAGACACAAACGACCAAGAAGAGCTGACCGACGCCTTCAGCCAAACCAAGAAATACGCCCTCAACGCGAGCCAGGCCCGTGGCCTGACCCTCGATTGGTAACAAAGGAGATCTCACATGCGTGACGCCGTCATCGTATCCACCGCCCGGACCCCCATCGGCAAAGCCTATCGCGGGGCGTTTAACAACACGACGCCGCAAGAGCTTGCCGGGCACGCCATCAAACACGCGGTGGAGCGCGCCAAGCTCGATCCCGCGCAGATCCAGGATGTGATTCTGGGCGCGGCACTGCAACAGGGTCATACCTCGTCCAACATCGCGCGCCAGGCGCTGGTGCGGGCGGGCCTGCCGGTGAGCATCGCGGGCATGTCGGTCGACCGGCAGTGCGCCTCGGGCATGATGGCGATTGCCGCCGCGGCAAAGCAGGTGGTGATGGACGGTATGGACGTGGCCATTGGCGGCGGGGTCGAGAGCATATCGATGGTGCAAACGCCCGAGATGCGCGCCAAGGCGGATCCTTGGCTCAAAGAGCACAAGCCCGAGATCTACATGACCATGTTAGAGACGGCAGAGACGGTCGCCGAACGCTACGGCGTGACGCGCGAGGCGCAAGACGCCTATGCCGCACAAAGCCAGGAGCGCACGCATCTGGCGCAGGAGGCGGGCAAGTTCAACGATGAGATCGTGCCGCTGCCCTCCACCATGATGATGATGGACAAAGAGACCAAAGAAATCTCGCACCACGCGGTGACACTGGCCAAGGACGAGGGCAACCGGCCCGGCACCACGGCGGAGAGCCTCGCGGGGCTGAAGCCCGTCTTCAAAGACGGCATCCACATCAAAGAGGGCCAGCACATCACCGCAGGCAACGCCTCGCAGCTTTCCGATGGGGCGTCGGCCAGTGTAGTGATGGAGGCGAAAGTGGCCGAAAAGGCCGGGTTAGAGCCGCTTGGCCGTTATGTTGGCGTGATGGCGGCAGGGCTTGAGCCCGACGAGATGGGGATCGGCCCGATCTACGCCGTGCCGCCGCTATTGAAAGCACACGGGCTCAAGATGGAGGACATCGGGCTCTGGGAGCTCAATGAAGCCTTCGCGGTGCAGGTGCTCTATTCCCGCGATCAGCTTGGCATCCCGGATGAATTGCTCAACGTGAACGGCGGTGCAATCTCCATCGGGCACCCCTACGGCATGTCAGGGGCGCGCATGGTGGGCCATGCCCTCATCGAAGGCAAACGGCGCGGGGCGAAATACGTCGTCTGCACCATGTGCGTGGGCGGCGGCATGGGGGCCGCGGGCCTCTTTGAAGTGCTCTAGCGCCAGGCGCTCATCGCCGCTCTGTCGAGCGCTCTTCGCGTGAGCGGCTTTCCCAACAAGCGGGGTGGGTTCACCCGCCCCCTCACTGTTAACATCACCGGAGAACTTATGACCGCAAACGACACGCATCTGCCCAAGGCGCTGCAGGGTCTGCGCATCCCGCTCATCGCCTCACCACTTTTCATTATATCAGTCCCTAAACTGGTCATTGCGCAGTGTAAGGCCGGGGTGATCGGCTCTTTCCCGGCGCTCAATGCGCGCGAAGCAGAGGGTGAGCATCCGCTGCTCGACACCTGGCTGACCGAGATCAAGGAAGAGCTTGACCGCCACAACCAGGCCAACCCCGAAACGCCCGCTGCACCCTATGCCGTGAACCAGATCGTGCACCGTTCCAACACGCGGCTGCAGCGGGATCTGGAGATCTGCGTCAAGCACGATGTACCGATCTGGATCACCTCGCTTGGGGCGCGGGTGGAGGTGAACGAGGCCGCGCACAGCTGCGGCGGCATCGTGCTGCACGACATCATCAACAACACCTTCGCCAAAAAGGCGGTTGAGAAGGGTGCCGACGGCCTCGTCGCGGTGGCGGCGGGCGCGGGTGGGCACGCGGGTCAGCAATCGCCTTTCGCGCTCATCCGCGAGATCCGTGAATGGTTTGCCGGGCCGATCGCGCTCTCCGGGGCCATCGCCACGGGCGAGAGCCTGCTCGCGGCCCGCGCGATGGGGGCGGATCTCGGCTACACCGGGTCGCCCTTCATCGCCACCGATGAGGCCAACGCCGATCAGAGCTACAAGGACATGATCGTGGAGTCTGGCGCAGAGGACATCGTCTATTCCTCCCTCTTCACCGGCGTTTGGGGCAACTACCTCAAAGGCTCGGTCAAAATGGCGGGCATGGACCCCGACAACCTGCCCACGGCGGATGCCTCCTCAATGAACTTCTCAGACGGCTCCTCCAAGCCAAAGGCGTGGAAGACGATCTGGGGCTCGGGCCAGGGCATCGGTGCGATCAAATCGGTGGGCCCTGCCGGTGCCATCGTGGACCGCATGGCGGCAGAATACGCCGCGGCGGGCCGCAAGCTTGCGGGTGAATTCGCCTGAGGTGGCAGAACTGCTCGTCATACGTCACGGCCAGGCGTCTTTCGGGCAAGCGAACTATGACGTCCTCTCAAATCTCGGGCACCGGCAATCAGAAGCCTTGGGCGCGCTCCGGCGCGACCTCGGCTGGGTGCCCGACCGCCTGGTGACGGGCACGCTCAGGCGGCAGAAAGACACGTTGAAGGCCATGGGCTTTGCGGCGGCTCCCGAGGAACACGAGGGCTTCAACGAATACGACTTTCACGACTTGATTCATGCGCGTTTCGACGGGCAGGTGCCCGATCTGGTCATGGGCGACCGCAAAACCCACTTTCGCGCTTTGCGCGAGACGGTTTTTGCCTGGCAGGACGCCGCTTTTGAGGGGGCGGCGGAAACCTACGCCGCGTTCACCGAACGGGTCGCCGCCGCGCGGGCCTTTGCCACCCAGACCGAGGCCAAGCGCGTGCTGGTCATTTCATCGGGCGGTGTGATTGGCCAGATGACGGCCACCGCGCTGGGTGCCGGGAAACGCCAGATGATGGAGCTGAATCTGCAGATCAAGAACACCAGCCTCACGCGCTTCAAGTTCAAGGGCGCGCGGTTCTCCCTGCATGAGTTCAACGCCACGCCGCATTTTTCGACGCCCGCCGGGGCGGCGCTTTTGAGCTACAGCTAGGGGGAGAGAGATGAGCGCAGAAACCCAGACCTTGGATGAAGCCGCCGTCGCCGCCTATCTCTCCGACCATCTGCCGGGGTTTGAGGGGCCGCTCACGGTTACAAAGTTCCAGACCGGGCAGTCGAACCCGACGTTTTTGCTGAAAACCCCCGCCAAAAACTACGTGCTGCGCCGCAAACCGCCCGGCGTGCTGCTCAAATCCGCCCATGCGGTGGACCGGGAGTTTCGCGTGCAACAGGCGCTCTTTGGCACGGATGTGCCGGTGGCGCGCATGCATCTTCTGTGTGACGACGACGCGGTCATCGGCTCGATGTTCTACATCATGGATCACGTGCCAGGCCGGAACTTCAACGAACCGGCGATGCCGGATGTGAGCGCGGCGGATCGCGGGGCGATTATCGATGAGATGGGCCGTGTCCTCGCCGCGCTGCACGAGGTTGACATCGACGCCGTGGGGTTGAGCGATTACGGCCCCGCGGGCAACTACTTTGAACGCCAGGTCGCGCGATGGAGCAAACAGTACAAAGCCTCCGAGACGGAGAACATCCCCGCGATGAACACGCTGATGCAACGGCTCGTGGCCGAGCGGCCCCAGGACGACGGCCAGCGCACGCTTGTGCACGGCGACTACCGGCTCGACAATATGATCTACGACGCGCACAGCACCGATTGCCGCGCGATCCTCGATTGGGAGCTCAGCACCATCGGGCATCCCTTTGCCGATCTCGCCGCGGTGATCATGCAGTGGCAATTGCCCACTGGCAGCGAGGGGCGCGGGATGGCCGGGCTCGACCGCGCCGCACTCGGCCTGCCCAGCGATCAGGCCTTTATCGAGGCCTATTGCGCGCGCCGCGGTCTGCCGGGGATCGATCACTTCGGCTATTACCTCAGCTTTTGTTTCTTCCGCATGGCCGGGATCATCCAGGGCGTGCTGAAACGCGGGCTCGACGGCAATGCCTCCAATCCCGAACGCGCGATGAAGCTGGGGGCCTTTGTGCCGGTCTTTGCGCAGCACGGGCTCGACGCGCTGGAACGGGGCTGAGCATGCGCGACGAGACGCAGACCGGCCCGCCCGAGGGCAAGGACCGCAGCTTTGTCACCGCGCTGGCCCGCGGGCTGGAGATCCTGCGCTGTTTCCGCGACGGCGAGATGAGCCTGTCCAACAGCGATTTTTCCGAACGCACCGGCCTGCCCAAGGCGACGATTTCGCGGCTCACCCACACGCTCTGCGCGCTGGACTACCTCGTGGCCGAGCAGAGGTCGGGCACCTACCGGCTCAGCGCCGGGGTGCTGCACCTGGGCTTTGGCGTGCTCTCTGCCGTGGACATCGGCGCGCGGGCGCAGCCCGAGATGCAGCGGCTGCGCGACGGGCCCAACAGCTACATCACCGCCGCCCTGGGCGAGCAGCACCAGCGCGACGTCGTCTACCTCGCCACCTGCAACAGCTATGAGGGCGTCAGCCTCGCGATCCGCGTAGGCACCCGCCTGCCACTCTTTCAGTCAGCGATGGGGCAGGCGATCTTGGTCGGCATGTCAGAGGCCGCGCGCGCGCCGCTCATCGATCAAGCGCAGGCCGAGGGGTTGCCCGCCAAACGTCTCTTTGCAGAGGCCCGCGCGGTCTATGAGGCAAAGGGTTTTTGCACGGGCTACGGCACCTGGCGGGCGGATGTGAACGGTATCGCTGTGCCGGCGCGCGCGCTGAGCGGCAGCCGCGTCTACGGCCTCAACGTGGGCGGCCCGTCCCACCGCGTGAAACCGCGGCAGTTGGAGGGCGTCTATGCCCCGATGCTGCAAGAGGCGGCGCACCGCCTGAGCCTCACCGCGCCTGACCCGACGACCTGAAGGCCCCGTCTCGCACGCCCCGTGCCCACCGATTTTTGCGGTTCGCTGTTCCGACCTGCGAAACTGAATGCGGTCCGCGCGCCCCGAACAATGCCCGGCGCGCAACTGAATTGTGATCGCGCCGCGCGGCGATGACACCTCAACGCACCTTGGCAGAAGACGGCTGACACAGCGCTCATTTCGTCTCATTTACACATAATTAATCGTTCAAATACAGCTCCTTAGATCTATTTCCTTTCGCGCGCGAAAAATCGTTAACCCGTGCCGTTCGATTTTCCACGGTTCATGACGCAGGGGAAGATCGCTGATGCGGCCTTGACATTGGACGCGCGTGTGCAACCATCTGATTACAGCCCAAGACCTTGAAAAGACGAAGTGAGGCGCAGGGGCTCAGTTAGGGAGGACTTATGAAGAAAACCACCACTCTTGGTGCGGTTTCCGCGCTGTCACTGATCGTCGGTGCCGCAACCGCTTTCGCCGAAGACATCAAAATCGCCTTCATTGATCCGCTGTCCGGGCCATTTGCCAGCACGGGCACCAATGGTCTGCACCAGTTCCAGTTTGCGGTTGACCACATGGTCAACGAACAGGGCGGTGTGCTGGGCGGGCAAACGATGGAAGTCGTTGGCTTTGACAACAAGATCAGCCCCAAAGAGTCGCTGATCCAGCTGCAGGTCGCCATCGACCAAGGCATCCGCTTCATTGCCCAGGGCAACTCGTCTGGCGTGGCCAACGCGCTGACCGAGGCGATCAACAAGCACAACCGCCGCAACCCCGATGACCGCGTTCTGTTTTTGAACTACGCGGCGGTGGATCCGGCGCTGACCAATGACAAGTGCAACTTCTGGCACTTCCGCTTTGACGCCAACGCCGACATCAAGATGGACGCGCTGACCGACTCCATTGCCTCCGATGATGGGATTAAGAAGGTCTATATCATTGGCCAGGACTATTCCTTCGGTAAGGCTGTGGCGGCGGCTGCGGTGCGCAACCTGGAAGAAAAGCGTCCCGACATCGAGGTTGTGGGCAATGAGTTGCACCCCATCGGCAAGGTGAAGGATTTCACGCCTTACGCGCGTAAGATCGTGTCCTCGGGTGCCCAAGCGGTCATCACCGGCAACTGGGGCGCCGACATGCTGGGCCTTGGCAAGTCGATTGTTGAGAATGGCTACAGCGGCCCGATCTACACCTACTACGCGGCAGGCTCCGGCATCACGGCCGCCTTTGGCGAGTCGGGCAAAGGCAGCATCCGTCTGGTCGGTGAAGGGCAGTTGAACCCGCCCGTCTCTGACGCTGCGGTGGCTTATGTCGAGGGCTTCAAAGAGCGTTATCCAGATGGCAACGCCGATCAGGCCCGCATCGCCAACGTGATCGGCATGCTGGCGCAAGCCGTTGAAGCGGCGGGCACGGCGGATGATGTCGTGAAAGTCGCCTATGAGCTTGCGGGGATGGAGTACGATTCCATCTGGGGCACCAAAGTGATGATGCGTGAGCAGGATCACCAGGCAATCCAGGACGTGCACATCCACGCCCATACGGATGAGGATATCACCTTCCCCTATGACGGCTCGCCCTACGGGATCAGCGTGGTAAAGACCGTCTCCATGGCGGCGGCAGACAGCCCCACCACCTGCGAGATGGATCGCCCCTAATCGATCTATTGGGGTCCGCTCTGCTTGTGGCAGGGCGGGCCCTCTTTTTTTCCGATTAACCCGTCAGGGGGAGACCGATGGAACTGATCCTCGTCAATTTGATCGACGGGCTGGTAACGGGCTTGTTGCTCTTTATGCTTTCGGCCGGCCTTACGCTGATCTTCTCCATGATGGGCGTTTTGAACTTTGCGCATGCCAGTTTCTACATGCTTGGGGCCTACTTTGGCTATCAGATCAGCCTCGCGGTGGGCTTTTGGATGGGCCTGCTGATCGCGCCCCTGATCGTCGGCGTGCTCGGCGCGGGGGTGGAGCGATACGGGCTCAGGCGCGTGCACCAATATGGCCACGTGCCCGAACTGATCTTTACCTTTGGCCTCGCCCTGCTGATCGAAGAGCTGGTGCAGTTCGTCTGGGGCAAGAACTCCATGCCCTACAACTACCCTGATATCTTGAATTCAACTGCCTTCGCCATCGCGGGCAACTCGGTGCCTGCCTACAAGGTCTTTATGATCTTTGCTTCGGTCGCGATTTTCATGGGGCTGCTCTATGTGCTCACGAAAACCCGCATCGGCATGATCATCCAAGCGGCGCTGACCTATCCCAAGACGGTGGAGGCACTGGGCCACAACGTACCGCTCATCTTCATGGGGGTCTTTGGCGTGGGCACAGCGCTCGCCGGGGTCGCGGGTGTGATCGCCGGGCCTTTCATGACGACCTTCCCCGGCATGGCCTTTGTGCTGGGCTCCATCGTTTTTGTGACCATCGTCATCGGCGGTCTGGGCTCACTTTGGGGCGCGCTGGTCGCTTCGCTGCTCATCGGGTGGATCACGACCTTCGCCAAATCCTACAACATTGAGATGGAGAACATTCTCAACGGGATCGGCATCGCCACGCCGGAGAACCTGAGCGAGAACTTGTTCCGAGACCTCTGGTCGCTCACCTCGCCGCAGATCGCGGATATCTTGCCCTACATCCTGATGGTGCTGATCCTGATCTTCCGTCCGGCGGGCCTTTTTGGGAAGCGTTCGACATGACCGATCAGATGACAACGAACCCCGCCAAACCGGCCCAGCGGATGGGCGCGGGATCCATGACGCTGCCACTTATGCCCTGGCTGGTGGCGGCGGTGCTGCTCATCGTGCTGCCGTTTATCTTTCAGTCGAATTCGGCGCTCACCATCATGAACCAGATGTGGATCACGGTGGTCTTTGCCCTGGCCTACAATATGCTTCTGGGTCAAGGCGGGATGCTGTCCTTTGGCCATGCGGTCTACGCGGGCGTGGGCGGCTTTGCCTGCATGCACATCATGAACTGGTCGGATTTCTTTGCGAGCATGCCGCTGCCGGTGCTGCCGATCTTTGGCGGGCTTTTTGGCATGGGGCTGGCGCTCATCGTGGGGGCTTTCTCGACGCGCAATGCGGGCACTGTCTTTGCGATGATCTCGCTCGGTGTGGGTGAGTTGATCGCGGCCTGCTCCGTCATCATCGTGGCGTTTTTCGGCGGGGAGGAGGGGATCTCCGGCGACCGCACCTATGCGATGCCCTTCTTCGGCAATGAGTTTTTGCAGCAGATCGATGTCTACTACCTCACGTCTTTCTGGGTGCTGGTCTCTGCCGCGCTGATGTATCTGTGGTCGCGCACGCCGGTGGGCCGCATGGCCAATGCGGTGCGCGACAATCCCGAGCGGGCGGAGTTTCTGGGCTACTCCGCGCGGTGGGTCCGGTTCTACAGCTTTGTGGCCTCTGGCTTTTTCGCGGGTGTCTCGGGCGCGCTTTTCGCGATCAACTATGAAATCCTTACCGAAGAGAACCTGAATGCCGCCTCCTCGGGTGTGATCCTGCTGGTGACGTTCCTGGGCGGCGTCGGGTTTTTCTTTGGGCCGATCATCGGGGCCATTGTGTTCACCCTGGTGCAGACGGTGCTCAGCCTTGAAACAGAGCTTTGGGCGTTCTACGCGGGCACGCTTTTCGTGCTCACGGTGATGTTCTTTCCCGGTGGCCTGGCAGGGCTTTTGATGATGCATGTGCCTGCGTTTAAGTTGGGGAAGCTGGGCACGCTCACGCTGCCCTATCTCAAGACGCTGCTGCCGGGGGCCATTGGGGTGCTGGGCCTCTGCGCGCTGGTTGAGATGACCTTCCACCTACGCCATTCAGCGGCGGGCGATCATGAGATGACGCTGTTCTGGATCACCTTTGACAGCCACGGCATCCTGCCTTGGTTGGTGGCGGGGGCGGTGACGCTTGTGGGTCTTGGCATCGCGCGCGTGACGGCACCTGCGCTCAAAGATGCCTGGGACAGCGCCAACACGCCGGGCGGTGCCGCATGAGCACGCCTGCGCTGGAACTCAACGGGCTGAAAAAGAGCTTTGGCAAGGCGGAGATCATCCGTGGCATCGACCTCTCCATCGGGCGGGCGGAGCGGCATGCGATCATCGGTCCCAACGGCGCGGGCAAGTCCACGCTGTTCAATCTGATCACCGCGCGCTTTCCGGCGACCGAGGGCACGGTCAAGCTGCACGGTGAAGACCTCGCCGGATTGCAGCCTTTTGAGATCAACCGCAAAGGGTTGAGCCGCTCGTTTCAGATCACCAACATCTTTCCGCGCATGACGGTGTTCGAAAACGTGCGCTGCGCGCTGCTTTGGGCGCAGGGGTACAAGTATTCGTTCTGGAACCTCGTGCAGCGCTCGCAGCAATTGACCGAAGGGGCGGATGCGATCCTCGATCAGATCAACTTGCTCGGCCGTCGCGAGGTGCCTGCGGGCATGTTGAGCTACGCTGAACAGCGCGCGCTGGAGATCGGGATCACCATTGCGGGGGGCGCGGATGTGATCATGCTGGATGAGCCGACCGCGGGCATGAGCCATTCAGAGACAGACTATATCACCGACCTCATCCTGAAGGTCACCGAGGGCAAGACGCTGGTCATGGTGGAGCATGACATGGGCGTGGTCTTTAACCTCGCTGACCGGATCAGCGTGCTGGTCTACGGGGAGATCATCGCCACCGGCGCGCCCGAGGCGGTGCGGGGCGATCCCAAGGTCCAAGAAGCCTATCTGGGTGCCGCATTGGAGGCGGAACATTGATCGAAGTCACCGACATGCACGCCTATTACGGCAAGTCCCACATCCTGCAGGGCGTGACCATGAACGTGCAGGAGGGAGAGATCGTAGCGCTCTTGGGCCGCAACGGCGTGGGGCGTTCAACCACCTGCAAGGCGATCATGGGAGAGGTCGCCCCCGTGGGCTCGGTGAAGTTCAAGAGGGCGGAGATCGCGGGCAGGAAGGCCTTTGAGATCGCCGGGCTTGGCATCGGCTATGTGCCTGAGAACCGCGATATCTTTCCCGGATTGACCACGCGGCAGAACCTCACGCTGGGGCTGAAACCTGGGCAGAAGGACGGCGCGGGCCGCTGGTCCATGCAGGCGATGTTTGAGATGTTTGAGAACCTCGACCGCCGCGCGGATGTGGAGGCCTCGGTGCTCTCAGGCGGGGAGCAGCAGATGCTGACCATGTGCCGCACGCTGATGGGCGATCCCGATTTCATCATGATCGATGAGCCGACCGAGGGGCTGTCCCCGCAGATGGTGCAAAAGGTGGCTGAGGTGTTGAAGGCCATTGCGCAAAAAGGGATCTCGACCCTGCTGGTGGAGCAAAAGCTCTCCATCGCGCTCGACATTGCGCATCGGGTCTATGTCATGGGGCATGGGCAGGTTGTCTTTGAAGGCACGCCCGCGGAACTCAAAGCGCGCGATGACGTGCGCAAGGAATGGCTTGAGGTCTAAGCGATGTTTGTGCCCGACCGCCTAAACCGCATCCAGCCTTGGATGCAAGGCTACGTCGATGCGCAGAAGTATCCCGGTGCGGCGGTGCTGATCCATCAGGGCGGGCAAGAGGTTCTCTACGCCGATTGCGGGCTGAGGGATGTCGCGGGCGGTCTGCCCTGGCAGCGTGACACCGTCGCGCGCATCTATTCGATGACGAAGCCCATCACCTCGGTCGCGCTGATGATCCTGGTGGAGCGCGGGCTCGTGCATCTCGACGCGCCGGTCTCGGCCTTCATTCCCGCCTTTGCCGAGCCGCACTGTCTGGTGCCGGGGGCCACTGATCTGTCGCAGGTGGAGCGCTGCGCGGTGCCCACGCTGCACCAACTGCTCACGCATACCGCCGGGCTGAGCTATTCCTTCAACCCCGGCCCCTTGGGCGCGCGCATGGCGGAGGAGAAGCTCGATTTCGGGCCGGGGCCGAAGACGCTGGCCGAGATGGCCGATGTGATCGCCGCCCTGCCGCTCGCCTTCCCGCCCGGTGCGCGGTGGGAGTATTCGGTGGGCATCGACATCATCGGGCGGGTGATCGAAGTGATCACCGGCAAGAGCCTCGCGGCGTTCTTCGCGGAGGAGATCCTTGGCCCGCTGGGGATGACCGAGACGGCGTTTCAACCTGCAGCGGGGGTGGGCGACCGCTTCGCCTGTCTCTATACGCCGCTGGCGGATGGGGCCTTTGCCATGGGCGCGGCACCGGAGACCGCTGACCCCCTGCGCCAGATCGACGATGCGACCGCCTCGCCCGTGCATAGCAGCGCGATGCAGTCGGGCGGCGGCGGCCTCACCGGGACAATTGATGATTATGCCAAGTTCACCGACATGCTGCGCGCGGGCGGCAAGGGCATCCTCTCGCCCCATACGCTGGCGTTTATGATGCGCAACCATCTACCGGGTGACATTGCCTCCATGGGGGCTGCGAGTTTTGCCGAACAGCCGATGCATGGCATGGGCTTTGGCATTGGCGGCTCCGTCGTGCTGGAGCCGAGCCGCACCCGCGTGCCTGGCTCAGTGGGGGACTTCGCTTGGGGCGGCATGGCCTCGACCTTCTTCTGGGTCGACCCGGTGCATGATCTGAGCGTGATTTTCTTCACCCAGCTTTTGCCGAGCAGTTCCTACCCCTCGCGCGCGCAGCTCAAGGCGATGATCCACGGGGCGCTCCAGTGAGTGCCAAGCTGCATTGGACGCCGCCCGCAGGTCACTATGAGACCACGGCGATGGCGGGGTTTGAGCAGTTTTTGCAGGACACGCGGGGGCTGGAATTTGAAGATTACAACGCGATGTGGCGCTGGTCGATTGACGACATCGAAGGGTTTTGGAACGCGATCTGGGATCACTTTGAGGTGCGCGCCGAGGTGCGGCCTGAGACGCTGCTGGTCAAGCGGCAACTGCCCGGTGCGGTCTGGGGCACGGGCGGGCGGCTCAATCACGCGGACAACCTGCTCTATCAGGCGCAGACGCGGCCCGATGATCTGGCGCTCATCGTGCAGTCGGAAACCTTTGGCCGGTCTGAGCTGACCTGGGGCGGGTTGCGCGCGCAGGTGGCGAGCGTGGCGGCGCGGCTCAAGGCCATGGGCGTCGGGCAGGGCGACCGGGTCGTGGCGATCCTGCCCAACACCGAGACCGCGCTCATCGCCTTTCTCGCCGCGTCGAGCCTGGGGGCCGTTTGGTCGATCTGCGCGCCCGATATGGGGCATGTGGCGATCCTCGACCGGTTCCAGCAGATCGAGCCAAAGGTGCTGATCGCGCAAGACGGCTATGTGCACGCGGGCAAGCGGATTGACCGCCGCGAAGTGCTGGCGGAGATCAACGCGGGCTTGCCCACGGTGGAGCACTTTGTGACACTGCCTGTGATCGGTCCTCTGCCCGAGGGTCATGTCGCTTGGGAGAGCTTGACGCGGGATGAGGCGGATTTTCAGCCGGTGATGGTCGATTTTGAGCATCCCTTGTGGATCGTCTATTCCTCCGGCACCACGGGCAACCCCAAACCCATCGTGCATGGCCACGGCGGGATCATCTTGGAGGCCTGCAAGCAGTCCCTGCATCAAGATCTCACGGCTGAGAGCCGCTACTGTTGGTTCACCTCCTCGGGCTGGATCATGTGGGCCGCGCAATGGGTGGCCTTGGGCCGCGGCGCGGTTGTGGCCCTTTTTGATGGGGCGCCGCATCACCCTGACATGGGGGTGCTCTGGCGCTTTATCGCGGATGAGCGGCTGACGTATTTTGGTGCAGGCGCGGCCTTTTACGCATCTTGCCTCAAGGCCGGGATCACCCCACGGGACGAGGTGGACCTCTCGGCGCTCACCGGGCTCTCCTCCACCGGCTCGCCGCTGTCATCAGACGCCTACGATTGGATCTACCGCGATGTGAAGCCGGACCAATGGCTCGCCCCGATCGCGGGGGGCACGGATCTCGCCGGCACCTTTGTGCTGGGCCATCCCGGCATGCCGGTGCGCGCGGGCGAGATGCAGTGCCGCGCCCTGGGCTGTGCGGTGCGCGCCTTTGATCCAGAGGGCAAGGAACTGACCGGCGACGTGGGTGAGCTTGTTTGCACCGAACCCCTGCCCTCCTTCCCGCTCTACTTTTGGGGCGATGACGCGGGCACGCGGCTCTTTGAGAGCTATTACGATACATACCCCGGCGTATGGCGGCACGGCGATTGGATCAGCATCGCCGAGGACGGCAGCAGCGTGATCTACGGCCGCTCGGACGCCACCATCAACCGGAAAGGCCTGCGGCTCGGCTCTGCTGAGATCTATCAGGCGGTGGAGGGGCTCGACACGGTGCTCGACAGTCTGGTGGTGGATCTGGAGTTTTTGGGGCGCGAGAGCTTTATGCCGCTCTTTGTCGTGCCCGCTGAGGGCGTCGGGTTTACAGATAAGCTGAAGGACGAAATCAACGCCGCCATCCGCGCGCAGGTCTCGGCCCGTTTTGTCCCCAATGAGATTATCGAGATACGCGCGGTGCCGCGCACGCTGTCCGGCAAAAAGCTGGAGGTGCCGGTCAAAAAGCTGCTTCTGGGCGGGGATCCGGCCAAGGTGGTGAACCGCGACAGCATGGCCAACCCCGAGAGCTTTGATTTCTTTGTGCACTACGCTGCGGCGCGCGAAGAGGCTTAAACCGGCCCTTGCAATCCGCGCCCTGCTGGGATGCAGTGCGAGGATCATCGCCAGGAGCCGCCGCCATGACCCCCGCCGAAGAACTGCTGCACCTGCTCGACATCGAACAGCTTGAGGTCGACCTGTTTCGCGGCATCGGCGGGGGCGGAGAGACGACGACGCGGATCTTTGGCGGGCATGTGATTGCCCAAGCTCTCATGGCCGCCTACCGCACGGTGGAGGCGCGGCTGTGCCATTCGTTGCATGCCTATTTCATCCGCCCCGGCGATCCGGCGATCCCGGTGATCTACCAGGTGGACCGCGCGCGCGATGGCGGCAGCTTTACCACGCGCCGCGTGGTCGCCATCCAGCATGGCAAGCAGATCTTCAATATGTCCGCGTCCTTTCACGTGGCTGAAGAGGGCTGGTCCTACCAGCATCCGATGAAGCCTGTGGGCGCGCCGGAGGATTGGCCGACCCGCGATGCGCTGCGCGCCGAATTCGCGGCCAAGCTGCCCGAAAAGCACCGGTCCGACTTTCTGCGCAAGCGGCCCATTGAGTTGCGCGAGGTGGCCCCGCGCGACTTCCTCGCGCCCGAAGCGACCGGCGATGCCAATCAGCTTTGGTTTCGGATGCAGGCGGCAGCAGGCCAAGACGCGCAGATGCAGCACTGCTTGCTGGCCTATGCCTCTGATATGAACCTTCTGGGCTCATCTTTACGCCCGCACGGGCTGACCTGGTTTCAGGGCAAGGTAATGACCGCGAGCCTCGATCACGCCATGTGGTTTCACGGCCCCATCGATTTCTCGGGCTGGCACCTTTACGACTTGGACGCGCCTTGGACCGGCGGCGCGCGGGGGTTCAACCGCGGGGCGATCTATGCCCAAGACGGCCAATTGGTCGCCAGCACAGCGCAAGAGGGTCTGATGCGGCCCTTAAAGCCTAAGGGCTGAAGCAACCGATCCACAATCTGAGCCTATCCACTGGTCAGACCAAAAGCACCGTTCCGAGGGCGGCGCAACAGTGCCTGTTGCGCGGGTGATTGGATTGAAGGCGGTGTTTCAGATTTTGCATCGAACGGTTCAGCGCAGGTCGGTAATCTTAATCGGTGCGCCCGATTGCAGCTCGCCCGGGATCGCGGTGGGGTCGATGTTTTTCAAGATTGAGATTGCGGCGGGTGAGGTGAAGCCGATGCTGTGGTTGGTCCCGCCGTCGGCCAGGTCGCTGGCATCAATGAGCGCGATGGGCAGGTCACGCACCACGCCGCGGTCCACCTCTGATCCCAACCTGTTGGTGCGCCCGGTCAGCCGTGCAGAGAGCCGGAGCGCGGAATCCTGCGCCACGGCGATGATCGCCGAGGGGCTTGGCATTTGCGACAGGCGGCTGGCTTGGGTGTAGAAGAGCTCTCCATCGATATCGGGAGAGACCATGATCAGTGAATCGATGTCGCGGCTGATATCGAGGCTGCCGGAGATCTCGATCTGCCGCAGCGTTTCCATGATCAAGAAGTTGCCCATGGAATGCCCCAGCAAGATCACCTTGCGGTTGCTGCCGCGGGTCAGCGCGACAAGCAGGTTTTCCAGCTGGTCGCGGGCAATAAGTGCGCTGTCGCGATCATAGAGATAGCCCACCGGCACCCCCGCCGAGGGCCAGGAGAAGACCGCCATGGGCGAGGGCACGCCAAAGTCATGGGCGATCTGCGCGGCCTGATAGACGGCTTCGGCATGGGTGTAGTTGAACCCGTGCACATAGACCAAAGTCTCCCCGGTTTGGCGCGTATCGCTGCGGGCAACGGCCCGGGCAAAGGCCCTTGCATCGTCGTAGGGCGCGCGGGCGAGCGTGACAAAATCTGTCTCGGCGTTGGGCTCTGCCGCCGGCCATTCGATCTGGCCGGTCTCATGGGTTGCAGGCACAGAGATTGTCATCTGGCTGAACCGCAAGTCCTCGGGCCGGGGCGGAGAGCGGTCGCCTGCCGCAGGCGGGTCGGTCGCGCGGAAATTCGCAACCCAGACCTTGTGCTGGGTCGCGCTTGCGGCAGGGGGACCAAAAGCGATTTCGCCCCGGGGCGCGCAGCCCGCCAGGCTGAAGAGCAAAAGAGCGACAGCGACAGCGATGAAGCCTTTCATTTGAACCACCCGGAAAAGTTGCGCCTGACAGCAAAAGACATGAAGCCCACGATCCGATCAAGCCCGTGCCATGCGCACCAGCACGTCTTTGAGCTGACCCAGATCCGCCACCGGTGCCTCGAACCAGACCCGCAGCGTCTCACCCGCGCGGATGAGGTCGATCCCTTCCGCATCCACGCAGGCCAGTTTCCAGCCGGTGCGCGTCGCCCCTTGTTGGGCGGCGTATTTGTCGACCGCATCGGCGTGATCCTCGTTCATATGCGCCACCACCCCCGCCTCAACCCCGGCAAGCGCCTCTGACGGGGTGGAAAGGAGATCGGCGGGCCCCGCGTCATAGGCTTTGCCAAATCCGCCGTTGAAGCTCATCCGGTCGGGCGTGAGCCGCCAGAAGGCCATATCGGGAAAATCGACGTAGAGCTGGGCTTTGGGATTTTTGGCCAGAAAGCGGTTGCGGAAGTGGTCGCGCGCCGGGCCGTCTTGCAGGATCTGGGCGTGTCCGCCGACGGTGATGCGGGGATGGGACAGCGGATCGCCCTTCTCCCCGGGCTCCCCAAAGAGCAGGGCGCAGCGAGGGTCGGCCTCCAGGGCTTGAAAGTGCCCGGAGAGCCGCGACATCAAAAACACCGGTCGCCCCATCATATCCGTGGCCAACGCGACCCGGCTCACGGTGGGTGCGCCATCGCGCGCGTCGAGCGCGGCAAGCGCGGCGTATCGCGCGGTGCGCAAGAGCGCTTTGGCCTGACGCCGCACCTCTTCATCAACGGGTTGCAAGAGATTTTTGTTCATACCCAAGCCCTCGCACGACATTCGGGTCCCACTTCCGCATGACTGTCGCGCGCGGCCGGTGCCTTGGCAAGTGTGATCCCCGCACGCGGCGGAATGCCTCGCTTTTTGCAGCCAGCCTGCTTAGGCTCTGTGCCGGGGCATGCGAAGGGGACATTCAATGGCACCAAGAAAACGCCTGGATCTGATGAAACTGGCACTGCTCGCGGGCGTGTTTGGCGCTTTTTGCGCCCAGTCCGCGCAGGCGCAATCCACGCGCAACTGGAACCGCAGCGTTGAGGCGGGCAAGGAGATGCAGTTTCAGTGGACGAACTACGATGAACAGACCTGCCGCGACCGCGGGCACCCGAAGTTCATCATTAATACCAAGCCCACGCTGGGGTACTACCGCGCCGAGCGGCGCAAGATCACGCAGCAGAACGGGCGCTGTAAGGGCAAACGGTTCAGCGCGCTGATGGTCTATTACGTCGCCGGAAAGACCAAGGGGCGTGACCGCACGTCCTACACCATCCGCGGGGCGGGTGACATTCGCATCAACCTGCGCATGCGGGTAAAGTAAGCTCTGACGCCCGGCTCATGCGCGACGGCCTGCGTCCAGCAGCGCATTGAGCGCCGGATGCGGAAACTTGCGCGGCAGGGTCACGGCAAAGAAGGGCTCTGAAATGCCAAGGTCAAAGGGCGCGGTGGCAAGCAGTTCTTCCCCTGGGCAGTCGGACGCTTGCGCGCAAGCGCGGGGTTTCTCAGGTCGATGTGCTGGCGACCGTGGGTCTTTTCGGCGCGGTCTCTGCCTCGACGCTGGCGGCGGCCATGGCGATGCTGGAGGCCGACGGGATCTATTATGAGGGCTTTATCGGCGCGCTTTATCCCTTCATGGATGTCGCCGCGCTGGTCACCGCCATCGTTCTGGCCAAGCTGAGCGCGGCGCGGCATATGGCGCGCGCGGGCAGCCTGAGCGCAGGGGGCGCCATAGTGCTGGACGGATCGGGGTCCGGTGCGGGCCAGCCCGCGGATCTGGGGGCGCGTGGCATCATCGGCGGGATCTTTGTCGATACCTTCCGTAGCCCCGCGATCTCGGCGCTCGCGGCGGGTTTGGCACTTGGCATTCTCGCCAAGCCTGATGCGGTCTATCAGAGTTTCTACGAGCCGTTGTTTCGCGGCCTCTTGTCGATCCTGATGTTGATCATGGGGATGGAGGCTTGGACGCGGATCGCTGAACTGCGCAAGGTGGCGGGGGCCTATCTGCTCTACGGGCTGACCGCGCCGCTGGTGTACGGCATGATCGGCTTTGGCGTGGGGCTCGTTGCACATCATCTGACAGGGTTTTCTGCCGGTGGTGTGATCCTGCTGGCGGTCATGGCCGCCTCGAGTTCAGACATCTCGGGTCCGCCGACGATGCGGGCTGCGTTGCCGGAGGCCAATTCATCCGCCTATGTCGGCGCGTCCACGGGGCTGGGGACGCCAGTCGCCATCTTGAGCATCCCGGTCTTTATCGCGCTGGCGCAGGTCTTCATCGGTTAAAGGCTGCCCGAGCTTTACTCAGAAATGAGAAGAGGCTGCCCCGCGCGGCCTTTTCGACTCGACCAGGCGCAAAAAACGGTCCAAGCTGAAAGGGTTGCACCTTGGGGGAGAGTTATTGGATGCGCCTGTTCACCCGTTTGTTGCCCGTCACTGCCGCCCTGATCTGCCTCAGCTCTGCACCGGTCCTTTGGGCGCAAGAGCGCCCGGCGGTGATCGCCACGGTTGAGACCTTGGAAAGCGCGTCAGAGCGGGTCTTTTTTGGGCGGGTGAAGGCGCGGCAGACCGTTGACCTTGCCTTTCAGGTGGGGGGGCAAATCCTGCAGCTTCCCATCGACGAGGGGCAGCCGATTGCCGCGGGCGAATTGATCGCGCAGCTGGATCTCGAACCTTTTGAGTTGAGCCTGGCGCGGGCGCGGGCGCAGCTTTCCCAGGCGCAAGACGATTTTGACCGGCTGAGCCGTCTGGGCGGCAACACCGTGAGCCAAGTGACCATCGACGATGCTGAGACGGCGGTTGAGATCAACGGGATCGCTTTGCGGGACGCGGAGCGTGCGCTTGAGTTGGCGACGCTGAACGCGCCCTTTGACGGGATCATCGCGCGTCGCAGCGTGCCGAGTTTTACCACCATCGCGGCGGGCACCCCTGTCGTGCGGCTGCATGATATGTCGGATCTGCGGGTTGAGATTGAAGTGCCTGAGATCCTTTTTCAAGAGGCTGGGCGCGACCCGGATGTCATGCTGCAAGCGGTCTTTGCGGCCAGCGACAAACGCTATGACATGGAGTTTCGCGAGGTGGTGGCAGAGACCACGCAGATCGGGCAATCCTTTCGGCTGACGCTGGGGATGGCCCCCCCCGAAGAGCTTTTCTTGCTGCCCGGTGCCTCGGCCACCGTTTATGCGCGGATGCTGAGCGAGGAAGCGGCTTTGGTCATCCCGGCATCTGCGCTGATCTTTGATCCTGGTGGTGCGCCCTCCGTCATGGTTTTTGAGCCAAGCAGCGAAGAGGCAGGCACCGTGCGCCGCCAAGCCGTCGAGATCGGTGCAACAGGCGCGGGGGCGGTGCAGGTGCTCTCGGGGTTGCAGGGCGGTGAGGAGATCGTGGCGGTGGGTGCCGCTCTTCTCTCGGACGGCGATGAAGTCTCCCGCTTTGCTGGTTTTTCGAGGTAGCCATGGATATCGCCCGGGGCGCCATTAACAAGCCGATCTACACCTGGCTTTTGATCCTCATCTCCTTTCTGGGCGGGATCTGGGGCTTTTACAATTTGGGCCGCTTGGAAGATCCGGCTTTTACCATCAAGGTCGCCGTCGTCGCCACCCCCTACCCCGGTGCCTCCGCCGAAGAGGTGGCCATCGAAGTCTCTGAACCGCTGGAATCCGAGATCCAGAAGATGGGCGAGGTCGACGAGATTAACACGCTGAACCAGCCCGGGCTGTCGGTCATCAATGTTACCATGCAAGACACCTATGACGGCTCTGAGTTGCCACAGCTTTGGACGAAGCTGCGCAACCGCGTGGCGGCCGCCGAGTTGCCCGCGGGGGCGCGTCCGCCGGAGGTCAATGACGCTTTCGGCGATGTTTACGGGCTGTTCTATGCGGTCTCCGCGCCGGGGTATTCGGACGCTGATGTTCACCGGCTGTCGTCTTTCCTGCGCCGGGAGATGCTGACCCTCGACGGGGTCAAGGACGTCCTTCTGGCCGGCTTGCCCGAAGAGGCGATTTTTGTCGAGCCCAACCTTGCCCTGACAACGGCCCTAGGGGTGCCGCCCGCCGCCATCGCCGGTGCCCTGGCCGGGGCCGATGAGATTGTCGCGGGGGGCAGCATCGTGAGCGGGGACGGTCGGCAGTTGATCCAACGCCCCGGCGGCAGCGATACGGTCACGGAAATCTCCGCGCTCTCCATCGGGGTGGGTGGCGAGGTGCTGCGCCTCAACGATTTTGCTGAGATCAAGCGCGAGCGGGTAAGCGACCCCCGCGTCATCATCCGGCACAATGGCGTGGAGGCGTTCACGATGGGCGTCGCGGGCCTTGCGACCGAGAACATCGTGGAGATCGGGGAACGCGTGGACGCGCGGCTGGCCGCGCTTGAGGCCCAACTGCCCTTGGGCGTGACGGTGGCCCCGGTGTACCAGCAGCACGTGGTGGTGGACGACAGCGTGAACGACTTTTTGGTGAATCTCGCCATGTCCGTCAGCATTGTGATCGTGGTGCTGGCCCTCTTTATGGGGGTGCGCGCCGCTGTGGTCGTGGGGACCACGCTGCTGCTCACGGTGGTGGGCACGCTGCTCTTCATGGCGATTGGCGCGATTGAGATGGAGCGGATCTCCCTCGGGGCGCTGATCATCGCGATGGGGATGCTGGTCGATAACGCCATTGTTGTGGCCGAAGGCATGCAGCAGGCGATGGCGCGCGGCAAAAGCTCTCGCGATGCCGCCGCGGAGGCCGCCAATAAGACGCAGATCCCCCTGCTGGGGGCGACAGTGATCGGGATCATGGCGTTCTCCGGCATCGGGCTCAGCAGCGATTCCACGGGAGAGTTCATGTTTTCGCTCTTTGCGGTGATCGGGATCTCGTTGCTGTTGTCCTGGGTGCTGGCCATCACGGTGACCCCGCTTTTGGGCCATTACCTTTTCAAAACGGGTTCGGAAGACGGTGCCGATCCCTACGGTGGGGCGATCTACCGGGCCTATGGCGGGCTCTTAAAGCTCATGCTGCGCCTGCGCTGGCTGGTGGCTGTCGCGCTCATCGGGATCACGGTGGCGTGCTTTGCGCTCTTTGGGCAGGTGCGCCAGCAGTTCTTTCCGGATTCCAGCACGCCGCTCTTTTTTGTGCACTACAAGATGCCGCAGGGCGCATCGGTGCAGCAGGTGGCGGACGATCTCGCGCGCGTGGAAGCCTGGTTGGCCGAGCGGCCGGGCGTCAGCGACGTGACAAGCTTTGCCGGCGGTGGCGCGTCGCGGTTCATGCTGACCTACGAATCCGAAGATGACAATCCCAGCTATGGTCACCTGATCGTGCGGGTCGCCGCGCTTGAGCAGATCGAAGAAGAAATGGCCGCGCTCGAAGCCTTTGGCGTGACCGCGCTCACGGCAGGGCAGTTTCGCACCAAGCGCCTGGCCTTCGGACCGGGGGGCGGCGCACCGATTGAGGCGCGCTTTTTCGGGCCTGATCGCGCGGTTTTGCGCGCGCTTGCACAAGAGGCCAGCGCTCGGATGGAGGGGGCCAGTGAGAATGTGCGCAACATCCGCGTCGATTGGGCAGAGCAGGAGCCGGTGCTGCGCCCGATCTATGCGGATGCGCGCGCGCAGCAGGCGGGGATTTCGCGCAGCGAGATCACGCAGGTGCTGGAGTTTGCCACAACCGGGACCCGTGCAGGGACCTACCGCGAAGACGACAGGCAGATCCCGCTGATCCTGCGTGCGCCCAAAGACAGTGCGCTGCTGCTCACCGACTTCTTGCTCTACTCCGAGAGCGGGGGCAGCTTTGTGCCGATGGAGCAGGTCATCAATGGCATGCGGTTTGATGTGCAAGACACGCTGATCGAGCGCAAAGATCGCGAGAACGTCATCACAGTGGGGGCCGATATCCCGCGCGGCATGACGGCGGCCGAGGTTCAGGTCGATGTGAACGCGCCCATTGAGGAGATGGTCCTGCCCCCCGGCTACCGATTTGAATGGGGCGGCGAGCTCAAGAACTCCGCGGATGCGCAGGAGTCGCTCGGCACGCAACTGCCGATGGCGGTGCTGATCATGCTGCTGATCACCATCCTCTTGTTCAACGGGCTGCGTCAGACGGCGATCATCTGGCTACTGGTGCCGATGTCGGTGAACGGTGCGGCGCTCGGCCTCGTTGGCACGGGTCTGCCGTTCACCTTCACCGCGCTTTTGGGCCTGCTCTCCTTGTCGGGGATGTTGATCAAAAACGGGATCGTGCTCGTGGAGGAGATCGACCTCACCCGGGCGGACGCACCGGAGAAACCGCTGACCGAGGCGATTACGGTGGCGTCGGTCTCTCGCTTGCGGCCCGTGCTGCTGGCCGCGGCGACGACGATCCTGGGGATGATCCCCCTGCTGTCGGACGCTTTCTTTTCCTCCATGGCGGTGACGATCATGGGCGGCTTGGCCTTTGCGTCGATCTTGACGCTCATTGCGGCACCGGTGTTCTACATGCTGTTTTTCAATGGGCAGGCTAAGGCAGCGGCGGTGCCGGCCTAGAGCAACGCGCCTGAAACCTGAGACACTCAACATCTATTGAGAAGCCTCGTCGTGCTGCAAGCACGCCTCCGGCATGACGGAGGCGGAACAGCGCGGCGCAACAGTTCCTTTTGCGCGGGTGCGTTGTTCTGAACGATTCATCTCAGGACTAACGCTCGACGCTATAGTGGGTACCTTTTGAAGATGCCGTCGGTGAATGGCCAAAACCATGCGGTGTTGCAGGGGCACAGGGGGCGCGCCGCCGACGCCGAGTATTGACACGCGGGGCTATTTTCTGGACAAGGCAAAATGTGGTAATATTTTATTACCAAAATTGAGAGTGAGATGACCATGGGTGCAGCGTCCTGCC
>JBCCUC010000024.1:0-69265 GCA_039197515.1 Pseudomonadota bacterium
CCGCCTTGTAATAGGCTTCATCGCCGACCAGCGTCTTGAGCATTCCGATAACCTCGGCCCCTTTTTCATAGACCGTGGCCGTGTAGAAGTTGTTGATCTCCTGAAAGCTTTCGGGCCGGACGGGGTGGGCCAGCGGGCCTTGATCTTCGGTGAACTGCCGCCCGCGCAGATCATCGGCATCGCTGATCCGTTTGACCGGCGCCGACCGCATATCCGAGGTAAACTGCGCATCGCGGAAAACGGTCAGCCCCTCTTTGAGGCACAGCTGAAACCAGTCGCGGCAGGTGATGCGGTTGCCGGTCCAGTTGTGGAAATACTCATGGGCGATGATCGCCTCGATCACCTGAAAGTTGAAATCGGTCGACGTCTCGGGAGAGGCCAGCACCACAGCGGCGTTGAAGATGTTGAGGCCCTTGTTCTCCATCGCGCCCATGTTGAAGTCATCGACGGCGACAATGTTGAACAGATCAAGGTCGTAGGCGCGGCCATAGACGTCTTCATCCCATTTCATCGACTTTTTCAGCGCCTCCATCCCAAAGGCGCATTTCCCCTCATCACCGGGACGGACATAGAGGTTGAGGTCCACCGCGCGGCCTGAGCGGGTGGTGAATTGGCCCGGATGCGCCACCAGATCGCCCGCGACCAGCGCGAAGAGATAGGCGGGCTTGGGCCAAGGGTCGTGCCATTCAGCGTGGTGGGTGTCGGTCTTTACCGGGTTGCCGTTGCTCAAAAGCACATGATGGGGGCCGTTGATGGTGACGCTGAAGACGCTCATCACGTCGGGGCGGTCGGGGTAATAGGTGATCTTGCGAAAGCCCTCGGCCTCACATTGGGTGCAATACATGCCGTTTGACATGTAGAGCCCTTCGAGCGCGGTGTTGTTCGCGGGATCGATCTCCACCTCCGCCTCAAAGGTGAAGGGGGCGTCGGGTACCGCGCAGGTCAGCCCCTCGTCGCTCAGCGTGACGGGGGCCTCTGCGCCATCGATGCTGGCGCGCAGAAGGCGCAGCTTTTCGCCGTGCAGAAAGAATGTGCGGTCCGTCGCCGCTGGGTTGGGCCGGAAGGCGATGCGGCTTTTCACCCGCGTCTTATGGGGGTCGAGATCAAAGGTGAGATCGACGCTGTCCACGAGGAAACCGAAAGGCGTGTAATCGGCCAAGAAGATCGTTTTGGGAGCAGCGTCGCGCATGGGAGACCTTTGATGTTGGGAACTAACGGGTTCTTGAGATGTTAGATGACCGAGCACGGCCCCTCAACGGGTCAATTGAAACGCGACCTGGATTTTCGTGTCTGGCTTTTCCAGAGTGAAATTCCAGGGTGAAGAGGAGGATGCACGCATGTCTGCACCCAATACAAACATTGAGCGCCAAGAGGAAAACCATAAACCGGCCCTGCTGGCCATTCGCGGCGCGGTGGTTTTTGGCTGTCTTATGCTGCTCTGCGCGATCGTTTATGCTGTCGCCAACGGCACCGCGCCGGGGGAGAGGACGGTGCCTGGTTTGAATGTGGTGGATGACGCGCCGATCTCTGAACGCGCCGCCACGGGCGTCGTGACAAACTGAAGTCTGGCCCTAGTTTTAAGGGCGCGCGCCCGTGCGGTTCTGCTGCACGGGCGTTTTCACGTTTTGAGGGATCCCATGGGGAAAATGCGCAAAAAGGGGGATCTGCCACAAAAGGCCTGCCTGACCTGTGGGCGTCCGTTCACCTGGCGCAAGAAATGGGCCAAGGTTTGGGATGACGTGAAGTATTGCTCAGAACGGTGCAAATCGGCGCGCGGCAAGGCGGATCCTGAGCGGCGCGGCTCGGCAGCATCCTGAGGCTTGCGCCGGGGTTTCTGATATGCCAAGTCGTTTCCGAAAGGAAACTTGAGCACGGAGGCTGGAGCCGGGATGAACGCGACTGTTGAGCGGCACGGGGTGCAAATAGCAGTGGAATTAAGCGCCTTTATCGAAGAGGAGGTGCTGCCCGGGACAGGGGTTGCCGCGGAGGCTTTTTGGGGGGGCTTGTCGGCCTTGGTGGAGCGGTTTGGGCCGCAGAATGCGGCCCTGCTGGCGGAGCGTGAGCGGTTGCAGGCGTTGCTGGACACTTGGCACAAGGCGCACCAGAGCGGCATCCATGATGCAGCGGCGTACCGCGATTATCTGGGAGAGATCGGGTATCTGGAACCGGAGGGTGCGCCTTTTGAGATCGAGACACAGAACGTTGATCCGGAGATTTCCAGCGTGGCGGGGCCGCAGCTCGTGGTGCCCATCACCAATGCGCGCTTTGCGCTGAACGCCGCCAATGCCCGGTGGGGCAGCCTTTATGATGCGTTCTACGGCACCGATGCGATGGGCGTGCTGCCGCCACCCGGCGGCTATAATCAAGGCCACGGCGCGCGGGTCGTGGCCCGCTCGCGGGTCTTTCTCGACGAGGTGTTCCCGGTCGAAGGGGTAAGCCACGCCGATGCGCGGCGCTATTCGGTGCGCGATGGTGCGCTGCGCGTGGACGACCAGATGCTGATGTCGCCGGAGAAGTTCGTGGGCTACCGTGGGCACCCCAAGGCACCAGACGCCGTGCTTTTGCGCAACAACGGGTTGCATGTGGAACTCGTCTTTGACCGCACGCATCCCATCGGCAGTCGGGATCAGAACGGGCTGGCGGATGTGCAGATCGAAAGCGCGGTTTCAGCCATCATGGATTGCGAAGACTCCGTTGCCTGTGTGGATGCCGAGGACAAGGTGTTGGCCTATCGCAATTGGTTGGGGCTGATGAAGGGGGATCTGACCTCCACCTTCCACAAAAGCGGGGCGGAGATGACGCGGCGCTTGAGCGGCGACCGAGAATATCTCACGCCGGACGGGGCGGGCACGCTGACGTTGAAGGGCCGCGCGCTTTTGCTGGTGCGCAATGTGGGGCATCTGATGACGACGCCCGCGATCTTGGACAGCCAGGGGCGGGAGGCCTACGAGGGGCTGATGGATGCGATGATCACCACGCTCATCGCGATGCATGATCTCAAGCGCGACGGCGGCAATTCGGTGACCGGATCGGTCTATGTGGTGAAGCCCAAGATGCATGGGCCCGCCGAGGTGGCCTTCTCCGATGAGATCTTTGCCCATGTGGAGGATACGCTGGGCCTGCCGCGTTACACGGTGAAAATCGGTATCATGGATGAGGAGCGGCGCACCTCCGCCAATCTGATGGAGTGCATTCGGGCAGCCAAGCACCGGGTGGCCTTTATCAACACCGGCTTTTTGGACCGCACAGGCGATGAGATCCGCACCTCGATGGAGGCGGGGGCGTTTTCGCGCAAGGATTTCATCAAAGGCAAGTCCTGGATCGCGGCCTATGAGAACCAGAACGTAGACATCGGGCTGGCCTGCGGGCTGTCGGGCCGCGCGCAGATCGGCAAGGGCATGTGGGCGCAGCCTGATATGATGGCCGCGATGCTGGAGCAGAAGATCGCGCATCCGAAATCCGGGGCCAATTGCGCCTGGGTGCCTTCACCCACGGCGGCGACGCTGCATGCGCTGCATTATCACAAGGTGGATGTCTTTGCGGTGCAGGAGAAGTTGCGCGGCGTGGGCCGCCGGGCGCACCGCGAGACGCTGTTGGAGATCCCGCTGGCCACCTATCAAAAGTGGACGCCTGCGCAGATTGAGCGTGAGGTGGAGAACAACTTGCAGGGGATCCTGGGTTACGTTGTGCGGTGGGTCGATCAGGGCATCGGCTGTTCCAAGGTGCCGGATCTGTCTGATGTGGGCCTGATGGAGGACCGCGCGACCTGCCGGATCTCGGCCCAGCATGTGGCGAACTGGCTGCATCACGGTGTGGTCTCAGAAGATCAGGTGCGCGCGGCCTTTCGCAAGATGGCCGAGGTTGTGGACCGGCAGAACGCGGGCGATCCGCTTTACCGGGCCATGGCACCGGGGTTTGACGGAGTGGCGTTTCAGGCGGCCTGCGATCTGGTGATCAAAGGGCGGGCCCAGCCGTCGGGCTATACCGAGCCGATCCTGCATGCGCGCCGCTTGGAATGGAAAGCCGCCGCAGGGGCCTAACGGGCGGGCCGCAGGGGGCTAACGGGTTAAGAGAAGGAAAAGTGAGATGGCGTTGAGTTTGGATCATGCCCGCACGATCGTTGCGGCGACGCGCGCGAAGGGCCAGGAGATGAGGCTGAAGCCGCTGTCGGTTGTGGTGCTGGACGCGGGCGGTCACGTGCTGGCGTTTGAGCGGGAGGACGGTGCCGCCCCGGGGCGCTTTGGCATCGCGCAGGGCAAAGCTTACGGCGCGGTGATGCTTGGCATGGCGGGCACCGCGCAGATGCAGCGGGCCGAGGCCCAGGCCTATTTCATGGCGGCGGTGAATGGCGTTTACGGCGGGCAGGTCGTGCCGGTGCCGGGCGGCATTTTGGTGCGCGATGGCGCGGGCGCGGTCATCGGGGCGGTCGGCGTGACCGGGGATACCTCTGACAATGATGCCGCCGCCGGGCTTGCGGGTGTTGAGGCGGCGGGGCTCACGGGCGAGATTTAAGCTCTGGTACGTCGCTTGCGGGCGGTGCAAACGCCTCAAACACAGGCGGTTGTTTCCGATCCGCTGTATTCTTGAGCGCTAACTCTGCGCACAATTGCCTCTGCGGGTTGAGACGTTAACCTTCGCGTCCTATACTTTAGAAAGGTTCAAAGTGAAGGTGATCTATGTCTCGCCCGGTCGTTGGCATTATCGGCAATGCGTATCTGTTGAATGATCAGTACCCCGTGCACGCGGGCGGGCAGATGAATACGGAGGCTGTCGCGTCTGTGACCGGGTGCATTCCGCTGATCATTCCGGCAGATCCCGCCTTTATGAGCGTCTCCGAGATCATGCAGGTGTGTGACGGGTTCCTCTTGACCGGCGGGCGGCCCAATGTCCATCCGGAGGAGTATGGCGAGGCGGAGACCGAGGCGCATGGCACTTTTGATCGGGCGCGCGACAGTCTGGTCTTGCCGCTTGTTCGCTCCTGTGTGGAGCGGGGACAGCCGTTTTTTGGGATTTGCCGTGGCTTTCAGGAGGTCAATGTCGCCATGGGCGGCACGCTTTATCCTGAGATCCGCGAATTGCCGGGCCGGATGAACCACCGCATGCCCCCCGATGGCACGATCGAGGAAAAGTTTGAGCTGCGCCACGATGTGACCTTTAGCGAGGGCGGTGTCTTTCACGAGCTGATGGGCAGCCAGGTGGTGCGCACCAACACATTGCACGGCCAGGGGATCAAGGAACCGGGGGAGCGCATCGTGATCGATGGCCGGGCCGAGGACGGCACGCCCGAGGCGATCTATGTCGAAGGCGCGCCGGGGTTCACGCTGTCGGTGCAGTGGCACCCGGAATGGAACGCGATGGAAGATCGGGTGTCGCGCCCGCTTTTCTCCGCCTTTGGCGACGCGCTGCGCACTTGGGCCAACCGGACGGCGCGGCCGCAGTTGAAAGCGGTCTGAGCGGGCGTTGGTCTGTCGGGGGTCAACGTGGGCAGTTGGACCGACCGGGACGGCCTGACGATTTGGCAATCTCTTGATATCCCACCCGTTTGGTTGTTGGGGTTTTTGATCTTCACCTGGGTCGGCGTGGGCTGGTTCCCTGGTCTGACGATTGAACACGCAGTGGCTTCAGGCCTGGGCGGGCTTTTGCTGGTGGCGGGTCTGGTCCTCATCGCGTGGGCCGCGCTGAGCTTTCGCCGGGCGGGGACGAGTATCGTGCCGCACCAAGTACCGCAGCGGATCATCACCACGGGCCCGTTTCACTTCACCCGCAATCCGATTTACCTGGGCGATGCGCTCATCTTGAGCGGGTTCATCCTCTGGCAGGGGGCCTGGCCCCTGCTCGTGGCGATTCCTCTTTTTGTTTGGCTGATCTCGCGACGGTTTATTGCGCCAGAAGAGGCGCGGATGAAAGAAAATTTCGGCTCGGAATTCGCTGCATTTGCTCAAAAAACGCGTCGCTGGCTTTGAAATGCGTGGGGTTTGCCGCCTTTCTCATGACCACTGGCTTGCCCAGCCGGGCACATCGCGCTAGGTGCTGCACGCGCGAAACGGGCGGCTGCGCCTCTCTATGGAGTCGGGTGACCAGGAATGGGGCCAGGAATAGGGCCAGGAATAGGGGATGACCGGGTGAAGATTGGAACGCTGAAAGAGACCTTTGACGGCGAGAACCGCGTGGCGATGACGCCGGAATCCGCAACCGCATTGCAAAAGCTCGGCCATAGCTGCTTGATCGAAGCCGGTGCGGGCGTCGCGGCAGGCTTTGCTGATGCGGCTTATGAAAAAGCGGGTGTTGAGGTGGTCGCAAAGGCGGCTGATCTTTGGACCACCGCAGATGTCGTGGCCAAGGTGCGGGTCCCGTCGGACGCAGAGATGGGTCATCTGCGGGAGGGGCAGACGCTAATCTCCTTCTTTAGCCCGGTGGCGGATGAGGACAAGATGAAGGCGGCCGCTGACAAAGGGGCCACCGTCATCGCGATGGAGATGATCCCGCGGATCAGCCGCGCACAGAAGATGGATGCGCTGTCCTCGATGGCCAACATCGCCGGCTACCGCGCGGTGATTGAGGCGGGCAACAACTTCGGGCGCTTTTTCACCGGACAGATCACAGCCGCGGGCAAGGTGCCGCCTGCGAAGGTGCTCGTCATCGGAGCTGGCGTTGCAGGGCTTGCCGCGATTGGCACCTCGACCTCGCTGGGCGCGATCACCTACGCCTTTGACGTGCGGCCCGAGGTGGCTGAGCAAGTGGAATCGATGGGGGCTGAATTCGTCTATCTCGATTTTGAAGAGGAGCAGCAGGATGGGGCAGTCACGGGCGGCTATGCTTCGGTCTCCTCGCCTGAGTTCCGCGAGGCGCAGCTGGCCAAGTTCCGGGAGTTGGCCCCCGAGATTGACATCGTCATCACCACGGCGCTCATTCCAAACCGCGAGGCCCCGAAGCTCTGGCTGAAGGACATGATCGATGCGATGAAGCCGGGATCGGTCATCGTGGATCTGGCCGCGGAGAAGGGCGGGAACGCCGACGGCACGGTGATGGATGAGAAGGTCGTGACAGAGAACGGCGTGACCATCATCGGCTACACAGACTTCCCGAGCCGGATGGCCACGCAGGCCTCCTCGCTTTTTGCGACCAACATCCGCCACCTGATGACCGATCTTACGCCGGAGAAAGACGGCGCGATCAACCACAACATGGAAGATGACGTGATCCGGGGGGCCACAATTGCCCATGCCAAGGAGGTGACCTTCCCGCCGCCACCGCCCAAGGTGAACGCGATTGCGCAGCAAAAGAACAAACCGAAGCCACCGGTCGAATTGACGCCGGAAGAAAAGGCCGCCGCCGAAGTCGCCGCCTTCAAGCAGCAGACCCGCAACCAAGTCACCTTGCTTGCTGTGGGGGCGGCAGTCGTCTTGGGCATCGGGCTGATCCCCGGCATGCCGGCGAGCTTCATGCAGCATTTCATCGTCTTCGTGCTGAGCGTCTTTGTGGGCTTCCAGGTGATCTGGAACGTGGCGCATTCACTGCACACGCCGCTGATGGCGGTCACCAATGCGATCTCTTCGATCATCATCCTGGGCGCGCTGATCCAATTTGCATCCTCAAGCGTGTTGATCTCTATCCTCGCCGCCTTGGGGATTTTCATGGCTGCCGTGAACATCTTTGGCGGATTTCTTGTCACCCGGCGCATGCTCGCCATGTTCCAAAAGTCGTAAGGGGGCGAGCACATGGAAAACGCATTCACCATCGCGGCCTATGTGGTCGCAGGCATTCTCTTTATCCTCTCGCTGGGCGGGTTGTCGGGCCAGGAAAGCGCGAAACGTGCGGTATGGTACGGCATTGTCGGCATGGCGATTGCCGTGGTGGCCACGCTCGTGGGGCCGGGTGCAGGCTTTTGGCCGCTCTCGATCCTGTTGATCGCGGCGGGGGCCGCGGTCGGCTATCAACTGGCCACCCGGGTCGAGATGACACAAATGCCCGAGCTTGTGGCGATCATGCACAGCCTCGTCGGCCTCGCAGCGGTCTTTGTGGGCTTTAACGCCGACATTATGATAAACTACATCAACGGCATTTACCAGGCGGAGAGCCTGATAATGGGTGCTGTGACCGAAGACGGCAGTGTCATTGGCCTGCCGAAAGAGATCTACGACGGGCTGTCCGCCTTTGGACAGCTCATCGCCAAGAAATCCAGCGTTGAGATCGGCATTTTGCGCGTTGAGCTCGTGCTGGGCATCTGGATCGGCGCGGTGACTTTCACCGGGTCTGTCATCGCTTATGCCAAGCTGGCGGGATCGTCCTCCATGCTGCCTTTCGCGGTCGACACCGGTGCCAAGAAGCTGCCCGGTGGCCATCTGCTCAACGCGGGGGCGGCGGCGCTATCGGTGCTGTTGCTCGTGGTCTACCTCTCCGGCGGCGGCTCTTGGGCGCTGGTCGTGCTCACGCTCGCCGGGCTCTTCATCGGCTACCATCTGATCATGGGGATCGGCGGCGCGGACATGCCGGTCGTGGTCTCCATGCTCAACAGCTATTCCGGCTGGGCGGCGGCGGCGATTGGTTTCTCGCTGGGCAATGACCTGCTGATCGTGGTGGGGGCGCTCGTGGGCTCTTCCGGTGCGATCCTCAGCTACATCATGTGTAAGGCGATGAACCGGTCCTTTGTGAGCGTCATCCTCGGCGGCTTTGGTGGCCCGCAGGGGGAGCAGATGGCCGTGGAAGGCGAGCAGATCGCGATTGAAGCGGACGGTGTGGCGCAAGCGCTGAATGAGGCGGACAGTGTGATCATCATCCCGGGCTACGGCATGGCGGTCGCGCAGGCGCAGGGAGCGGTCTCCGAGTTGGTCAAAAAGCTGCGCGCGAAGGGCAAGACCGTGCGGTTTGCGATCCACCCGGTGGCGGGACGGCTGCCGGGGCACATGAATGTGCTCTTGGCGGAGGCGAAGGTGCCCTATGACATCGTGATGGAGATGGATGAGATCAACGACGACTTTCCAGATACGGATGTCTCCATCGTGATCGGCTCCAACGACATTGTGAACCCCGCGGCGCAGGACGATCCGAACTCTCCCATCGCGGGGATGCCGGTGTTGGAGTGCTGGAAGTCAAAGCAGGTCTTTGTCTCCAAGCGCGGGCAGGGCACAGGCTACTCCGGGATCGAGAACCCGCTGTTTTTCAAGGACAATACGCGGATGTTTTACGGCGATGCGAAAGCGTCTTTGGACAAGCTTCTCCCCATGATCGACTGATCGGTCGGCACAGGAAGACATCGGGGCGCTGCGCAGCATTGCGGAGCGCCCTTTTTTTCGGCATTTGCGCGGGCCAGGCGCCGATAACTCCGGTATGCAGTTGTATTCTATTAACATATTGAAAATAAATATTTATTTGAAATCCCAGGCGCGCGACCCTATCTGCGCTGAGAGGCAGCTTAGGAAATTCATTTATGGCGGCGATCAAGGACTATCCCGAACGCTATGCGTTGACCGGCGAGTTGCATGCGCGGCCCTTTCCCGCCCTGCAGGCCCCCTCGGCGGCGGTCTTTCTCACGATCAAAAAGCCGGATGATGCGGCAAATCGGGATAAGACGGCGGATCTTGATCATCTCATCGCCCTGTTGGATCACTACGGCGCACCGCGCCCGGATCCGGCTGCCACGCATTACTACGGCGAGATGGGCAAGTACCAGCTGAAGTGGGAGCAACACACCGAGTTTGTGACCTTCACGGTGTTTCGTGACACGCTGAACGGTCGGATTTTCGATCCGACAGATTTTGATGTCTTTCCGGAATATTGGCTCAATGACGCGCCGGGCGGGCGGATGACCTCGGCCTTGCTATGCATCATGCCCAAACATGAGACGGAAGAGGAGATGAACGCGTCCCTCTCCGAATGGTTTGTGCCTGAGAGCCTCGCGGTGGCCAATGTGCTTGAGGGGGCGGCGGTCGTGGCCTCGGATTTCCGGATCGATCCGGCGGGCCACCTGCGGATTGCGGTTTTCAAAGATGAGGTGACCGGGCGGCGGCGCACGGGGCGGATCGTGCAGCGGCTCTGCGAGATTGAAACCTACAAATCGATGTCGATGCTGGGCTTTTCAATGACGCGGTGGCTGGGCCCGCAGCTCAACGATTTGGACAATAAGCTCACGGATCTCATGGCAGAGATGCGCGGGCCTGCGGCGCGGGCCGAGGATACGCTGCACGCGCTTTTGGACATCTCCGTGGAGCTTGAGACGTTGTCGGCCAAGACGGCGTTTCGCTTTGGCGCGACCGGGGCCTACCGCGCGATTGTGGCGCAGCGGATCGAGGCCCTGCGCGAAGAGCGGTTCATGTCGCGGCAAGGTTTCGCTGAGTTCATGATGCGCCGCTACGAGCCGGCGATGCGCACAGTTGAATCGATCGACACCCGGCTCAAAACAATGTCGGCACGGGCCATCCGCGCCTCCGAGCTTTTGCGCACGCGGGTGGACGTGGAACGCTCCGCCCAGAACCAGGAGATCTTGGCCAGCATGGACCGACGCGCGGACTTGCAACTGCGGTTGCAGCGCACGGTTGAGGGGCTCTCGGTTGTGGCGATCAGCTACTATGCGGTGTCGCTGGCGGGTTATCTGCTCTACCCCGTGGCGGAAGCTGTTGGTCTGAGCAAAGGCACCTTGCAGGCGCTGGTCGCAATTCCCGTTGTGGCGACCGTCTGGTGGATGGTGCGACGCCTGCGCCAGGGGGTGGAGTAGCGGCCTCGGCTACCGCCCTCTAATCCGCGGGTCAAGCGCGTCGCGCAGACCGTCACCGAGGTAGTTCACGCTGAGCACTGTGAGGGAGATCGCGATGCCGGGCAGGAGCACGCGTTCGGGGAAATCCTGCATGCGCTGCACCGCATCGGCGAGGAGCTTGCCCCAGGTCGGATAATCCGACGGAAAGCCCACGCCCAGAAAGCTGAGTGCGGATTCGGTGATGATCGCCGTGGCGAGGCCCAGCGTGGCGGAGACCATGATGGGCGAGATCACGTTGGGCAGGAGGTGCCTGCGGATGATTTTGCCCGACGTGGTCCCGATGGAACGGGCGGCGAGGATGAACTCGCGCTCTTTCAGCGCCAGGATGTCGCCCCGCACGATCCGCGCCGTTTGCATCCAAGAGGTGAGGCCAATGATGCCCACGATGAGGATGAACATGCCGCCCTCCGGCCCAAAACGCGCGTTGAGCGGTTGGCGAAAGAGCGTGACGGCCAGGAGCGTCAGCGGCAGGATCGGCAGCGAGAGCACCAGATCGGTGAAGCGCATCAGGATGAAGTCGAGCCGCTTGAAGTAGCCCGCCAGCACGCCGATGGCCGTGCCGATCAGCAGCGCCAGCCCCATGGCGAGCCAGCCCACGGCCATGGAGACGCGGCCACCCGCGATCATCTGTGCCAGGATATCGCGGCCCAGTTGATCGGTGCCAAAAGGGTGGTTCCAGCCTGTCTTGGCGCTGCTGTCCCAAAGGGCGGTGTAGATCGGGCGCATGTCCTTGTTGCGGATGTCGAGCTTGCTGGGCTCAATCGTCCAGATGTAGGGTCCGAGCAGCACCGCCAGCGTGATGAAAAGCAGGAAACCACCGCCAAAAACCGCCCCTTTGTGCTTACGAAACTGGTCCCAGACATCGCGCCACTGGCTGCGCGGCGGCTTTTGCGGGCCTTTGTCGGTGAGCGCGCCAAAGGTCTCGATCTGGGTCGGCGGGGCAGCTTGATCAGTCATAGCGGATCCTCGGGTCAAGCAGGCCGTAGAGAATGTCGGCAATGAGGTTAAAGAGCACGATGAGAATGGCGAAGATAAAGGTGAGCGTCATGACCATCGGCAGGTCGTTGGCAAAGAGCGCGGTGAGCAGAAGCTGACCGATGCCGTTCACCTTGAAGACGTTCTCGGTGATGATCGCGCCGCCAAAGATCGCGGGCATGCCAAGCGCGATGACGGTGACCACGGGGATCATGGAGTTGCGCAGCACGTGCACCATGACCACGACGCCCTCGCGCAGGCCCTTGGCTCGGGCGGTGCGCACGTAGTCCTGGTTGAGGTTATCGAGCATTGCGCCGCGCATGTAGCGGCTGATCTGCGCCGTGGTTTGCAGCGCCAACACCATCACTGGCATAATCATCTGGAAGAACTGCACCTTAAAGCTCTCCCAATCCGTGACGATGTGCGTTGTGTCATAGATCGAGGGCAACCAGCCCAGCGAAACAGAGAAGATCACGATCAAGAGCGGGCCGGTGAAGAAGGGCGGGATAGAAAAGCCCACCATGGTGATGAAGGTACCCGCCTGGTCGAAGACAGAGTAATGGCGGTAGGCGGAGTAGATCCCGATGGGAAGCGCGATCAGGATCCCGACGATGTAGGAGAGGCCGACGACCCAAAGTGTTTGCGGCATGCGCTGCACCACGATGTCCATCACGGGGGAGCGTGTTTGCCAAGAGATCACGCGCAGCTCACCCTGGTAGAGGTTGGTGTCTGGTAGCCAGCCGAAGAGCGTTGTGGAGGTGGTGAGCCAGTCGATAAAGACCTTGGGTTCGATCCAAAAGAACTGGATGAGCCATTTGTAGTATTGGATATACCAAGGCGCGCCGAGGCCGAGCGCCTCGCGCATTTTCTGTTTGACGTCGGGCGGCACGGTCAGCGGGACCTGGGCCATTGGGTCTCCGGGCGCAAGCTGCAAGAGCCCGAAGATCATAAGACTGATGAACAAAAGCGTCGGAACGGAAAGGATCAATCGCCTAATCGTAAAGGTTAGCATGCGGCACCTTTGTTAAGCAGTCAGATTGAGGAGTGAGGGGGCGACGCGGGGCCGCCCGATCTCAAAGGGGCGGGGCGCGGGGCCCCGCCGCCGATCATCAGTTCCCGGTGCGGTACCAGTCAGCGATGTTCCAAAGCTCAGAGTCCCAGACATTGAGCTTGATGCCGCCAAGGCTCATCGCATGGGCCGAGACCCGCGCGCGGTTGACGAGCGGCACGATGGTCATGCTCTCAGAGGTGAGCATCGCGTTCATCTTTTTGGCGAGTTCCGCGCGTTTGTCGAGGTCACCGGTCTGGGCCAACTCGTCAATGAGCGCGTCATAGGCCGGATCGCAGTAGCGGTTGATGTTCTCACCCTGCCACTGGCTGTCAGGCTTTGGCTCATTGCCGCAGCGGTAGGCTGCGAGGTAAGCCTGTGGGTCCGTGCCGTTGAAGGTGTTGGCGTACATCTCCACATCGGCATAGAACTTCTGGAAGGTGTCGGGCGAGCCTGGGTCACCGCCGAAGAACACGGAGGCGTCGAGGTTGCGCAGCTCTGTCTCCACGCCAATCTGGCTCCACCAGTCTTTGATCAGCGCCTGGAAGTCCTGGCGCACCGCGTTGGTGGAGGTCTGATAGAGCACAGATAGCTTCACGCCGTCTTTGTCGCGCACGCCGTCGCCATCGCTGTCGGTCCAACCGGCCTCATCCAAAAGCGCCTTCGCGCCGTCGATGTCTTGGGTCAGGCAATCGGTGTTGCCGGAGGCATAGATTGCGGGAGCAGGCACCAGGTCACAGGTCGGCGCGCCGGCCTTGCCATAGCCCACTTCGGTCAACAGCTCACGGTCAATGGCCATGGAGAGCGCGCGGCGCACGTTCTCATCGCTCAAAAACGGGTGCGGCTCTGCCACAGTCGCCCGTGTCTCGGGCGGCAGATCAGGCGAGGGGTTGGTCATGTTCATCTCAAGGCGTTCGACCAGCGGGCCGAAACCTGCGATGGCCATACCTTTGCCGCCCTCTTCCATCTTGGCGATTACATCGGGCGCGAGCTGCAGGTTCCAGGCGTAGTCAAACTCGCCGGTTTCCAGCACAGAGCGGCCCGCTGCGACCGCGTCACCGCCGCCTTTGAAGGTCACGGAGGCAAATGCAGGCTTGCCTTCATGGCGGAAGTTCTCATTGGCCGCGAATGTGATCACGTCATTGGGCCGGAAATCCGTCACGACGAAGGGGCCGGTGCCAATGGGGTTGAAGTTGGCCTCGGTGCACTCAGGTGCCTTGGCCCCCATGCAATCGGCAAACTGTGCTGCTTGGATGATCGGAGATTGGCCGCCCACGAAGGGGCCGTATGGATTGGGCTGCGGGCGGCTGAAGGTGACTTTGATCGTCAGATCATCGATCGCCTCAACGCTTTCAACGCCGTCAAAGGCCGCGCCTTGGGCACAGCCGCCTTCGGGGTCCATGCAGTAGTCAGCGGTGAATTTCACGTCCGCCGAGGTCACGGGCGTGCCGTCAGACCAGATAAGACCTTCTTGCAGCGTCCAAGTGATGGTGGTGAGGTCAGCCGAGACGCCGCCATTGGCCACGGTCGGCACGTCGGTGGCCAGGAACGGCACCATCTCGCCGGTTTCGTTGAAGCGCGCCAGCGGCTCCAGCACGAGGGAGGCAGATTCGATGTCTTTTGTGCCGCCCGACAAGAAAGGGTTCAGGATCGAGGGGGCCTGCCAATAAATGATCTTTACTTCACCGTCGCGCCCGCGCTCGCCTTCGTGACCGTCTGCAAATGCCAGCGGCGCAAAGGCCGTCGTGGCAATGGCCCCCATTAAAAGGGTTCTCAACTTCATCATACTCTCCTTGTTGGACACGTGTATGTCGTGTGCCCTGTTTTGAGGCGGTTGGATCCGCCCGGTCGTGTCACTTTGGAGAGGATTAAGTGCGGCCCCTAACGTTAGGTAAAGCGTGGATTTTCCAGCTCGCCGCTCCGCGTCCCCCAAAGCGCCTGGAAACAATGACACCATGTTTCGCGTAAAATGCAAGCCTTGAGATGTGTTAAACGCCCAAAACGCGATCAAAAGCAGTGGGCGGCGTTTGACCTGCTCAAGCAATCATCTTAGCGTTGCGCCAGGGATCGGGCGTGCCCCGCTTCATCACTTGGGGGACATTATGCTCGATCAGACCACCACCCAGCCCATCGCGCAGATCAAGGGCCTGCGCGTTGAATTTCAGACCAAGGATGGGCCGGTTGTCGGAGTTGAAGACGTCAGCTTTGACATCAATGCAGGCGAGACGGTCTGCGTTGTGGGCGAATCCGGGTCTGGCAAGTCGGTCTCCTCACTCTCGCTGATGCGCCTCGTCGAATACGGCGGCGGTGAGATCGCGAATGGCGCGCTGCTTTTTGACCGGCCGGACGGCAAAGAGATCGACCTCGCGCAGATGGATCCGGGGGCGATGCGTGACATCCGCGGCAATGAGATCGGGATGATTTTTCAAGAGCCGATGACGGCGCTCAATCCGGTCTTCACGGTGGGACGACAACTGACCGAAGGACTGAGGCTGCACAAGGGCCTGGGCAAGCGTCAGGCAGAGGCCCGTGCGCTTGAACTGATGACGCAAGTTCGCATTCCAGAGCCTGCGCGGCGCTTGAAACAGTATCCGCATGAGCTCTCGGGCGGCATGCGCCAGCGGGTGGTGATCGCCATGGCCTTGGCCTGTGAGCCGCGTCTCTTGATCGCGGATGAGCCGACGACCGCGCTCGATGTGACCATTCAGGCGGAGATCTTGGCGCTGATGGACCGGCTGAAGCGCGAGACGGGCACAGCGGTGATGTTCATCACCCACGATATGGCGGTGGTGGCCCAAATGGCCGACCGCGTCGTCGTGATGTTCCGCGGCAACAAGGTTGAGGAAGGCCCGGTCGAACAGATTTTTGAGAACCCGCAGCACGCCTACACCAAGGCGCTTTTGGCGGCGGTGCCAAAGCTGGGTGAGATGAAAGGCAAGCGCTATCCCGAACCCATGAAGCTCTTGGGCAAGACGGATGCAGAGATCAAGCCGATTGAGGGCACCGAGAAGGTCTTGCTAAGCGTGCAGAACCTCACGACGCGGTTTCCCGTGAAAGGCGGCTTTTTCCGCCGGACGGTGGCGAATGTGCATGCGGTTGAGGATCTGACGTTTACGATCAACAAGGGTCAAACGCTGAGCCTGGTGGGCGAGTCGGGCTGTGGCAAGTCCACCGCGGGCCGGTCGATCCTGCGGCTGGTGGAGCCGATGTCGGGCACCATCAATCTGGATGGCAAGGACATCATGGCCTTGGGCCCGCGCGATCTGCGCACCGCGCGGCTCGACATGCAGATGATCTTTCAAGATCCCTTTGCCTCGCTCAATCCGCAGATGCAGCTGGCCGATCAAGTGGCGGAGCCTATCCACAACTTTGGCACGCTGAAAGGCAAAGATGTGACCGACCGGGTCGAGATGCTCTTTGACCGGGTGGAACTGCCGCGCAGCTTTATGCGGCGCTTTCCCCATGAGTTGTCAGGCGGGCAGCGCCAGCGGGTGGCGATTGCCCGCGCGCTCGCGCTCAACCCCAAGCTCATCATCGCCGATGAAGCGGTCTCTGCCCTCGATGTGTCGGTGCAGGCGCAGGTCTTGAACCTGATGATGGAACTGCAGGCCGAGATGGAGTTGAGCTTTCTGTTCATCAGCCACGACATGGCGGTGGTCGAGCGGGTGAGCCACTATGTAGGCGTCATGTATCTGGGCCGGATCGTGGAATGGGGCACGCGTCAGCAGGTCTTTGAAAACCCGCTGCATGCCTATACCCAGGCGCTGATGAAAGCGGTGCCCATCGCGGACCCGCGCCAGCGCAAGGACGAGAAGGATCTGAACTTCAAGCCGATCCCGTCGCCGATCCATGCCACCAGCTACGCCCCTCAGCCCTCAGAGTATGTCGAGGTGCATCCTGGGCATCACCTGCTGATTACCGACAGCGGGTATTGAGGGATGGCAGGCCGCCTTTCACCGCTGCAGATCATGGCTAAGCTCATTAGCTTTCCAACCGTCTCGCGCGATACCAACATTCCCCTGATTGACTGGGTGGAGGAATATCTGGCCGCCCAAGGCATTCAGGCGTATCGCTACATTGATCCTGTACAGCCCAAACACGCGCTCTTTGCCCATGTGGGGCCGATGGCAGAGGGGGCGGTGGTGCTTTCAGGGCATACCGATGTAGTCCCAGTCGATGGGCAGGCCTGGGACAGCGATCCTTTCGCGGTGGTAGAGCGGCAGGGCAAGTATTTCGGGCGTGGCACCTGCGACATGAAGGGCTTTGATGCGCTGGCGCTCTGGGCGCTGGTGGAGGGGCATCACGCGGGCCTGACCCGGCCAATGCAGATCGCGCTCAGCTTTGACGAAGAGGTCGGATGCGCCGGCGCGCCCCCGCTGATCTCTGCGATGGGCGAGGTGCTGCCCAAGGGCAATCTGGCGATCATTGGCGAGCCCTCGACGATGCAGGCCGTGACCGGGCACAAAGGCGGCATTGGCTTTGATACCCATGTGGTGGGCTTTGAGGTGCATTCCTCCCTGCTCCATAAGGGGGTGAATGCCATCATGCAGGGGGCCAAGCTCATTGACTGGGCCAACCAGGTGAACGCAACCAATGCGGCCGCCACCCCGACGGAGGTGGCTGGGTTCTTTGACCCGCCCTTCACAACCGCGCATGTGGGCATGATTGAGGGCGGGACCGCGCATAACATCACCGCCAAGGACTGCCATTTTGCCGTGGATTTCCGCGTGGTGCCGGGCGAGGACCCGGCGGTTTGGGCTGCGGCCTATGAGGCAGAGGTGCGCCGGGTTGAGAGGGAGATGAAAGCGGTGCGTGCTGAGGCTGAAATTCGCGTGACGTCGCGCTTTGAAGTGCCAGGGCTGCAGCCTGAGGCGGCGGGGGCGGCCGAAAGTCTGGTGCGGCAAATCACCGGAGACAACGCCAGCCATAAGGTCAGCTACGGGACCGAGGCCGGGCATTTTCAATCGGCAGGCTATTCCGCTGTGATTTGTGGGCCGGGAGATATCGCCCAGGCCCATCAGGCAAATGAGTTCATCGAAGTGGCGCAGTTTGACGCCGGTCAGCGCTTCATGCGCCAGCTTGTCGATCGCCTGGCGGCCTAGCGAAGAGAAAGCGGAGCGTCGCGATGAGCCATCCTTTTGTCATCTCGGATACCACGCCCGCAACGCACCTGGGGCCATTGCCTGAAGCGGTGGACGTCGTCGTCATCGGCGGCGGCGTGATCGGGGTGAGCACCGCGCTCTATCTCGCGCGCGCGGGTCAATCCGTTGTGCTCTTGGAAAAAGGTCGCATCGCGGGGGAGCAATCCTCACGCAACTGGGGCTGGATCCGGCAACAGGGCCGCGATCACGCTGAACTGCCGATCATGACGGAGGCGATTGGGCGTTGGCAGGAATTGGCCCAGGAGACAAATGTCGATATCGGTCTGCGGCAAAAAGGCGTGATCTATTTGGCGTCCTCAGAAGCTGAGCGCAACGCGATGGAGAAATGGGCCAGCTTTGCCGAAGGGCAGGGACTGGATACCCGGATGCTCAGCGGGGCGGAGGCACGCGACCAGTTTGACGGGATCAACCGGATTTACTTTGGCGGGATGATCACCCCTTCAGACATGCGCGCCGAGCCCTGGCGCGCTGTGCCTGCGCTGGCGGGGATCGCCGTGCGGGCAGGCGCGCGGATCGTCGAGCACTGCGCGGTGCGGGCGTTGGATATAGCGGCCGGGCGGGTCACCGGGGTGCTCACGGAACAGGGCCCTGTGGCCTGCGAGAGGGTTGTGCTCGCAGGCGGGGCCTGGTCATCGCTCTTCTTGCGCAACCACGGGGTGGAGATCCCGCAGCTTTCCGTGCGCGAAAGTGTGCTTGCCACCGGCCCGCTGCCAGAGGTGAGCGCGGGGGCCGCGGCGGATGATTGGGTCGCCTGGCGGCGGCGCGCGGACGGCGGCTACACGCTGGCGCCGAGCGGTGCGTCCGAGCTCTACATTGGCCCCGACGCCTTTCGGTCCTTTCGCAAGTACATGCCGCAGCTGCGGTCGGATCCGTTGGGCCAGACCTATCGTCTCGCCGCGCCGCGCGGGTTTCCTGACGCCTGGAGCACCCCGCGGCGCTGGTCAGCGGATCGCGTATCGCCCTTAGAACGGGTGCGCGTGCTCAACCCGCGGCCCAACGCGCGGGCCTTGCGGCGAACAGCACGCAAATTTGCTGGACTCTTCCCCGGCTTGCCGGATATCCAGATCAAGACAACCTGGGCGGGTATGATTGATACCATGCCGGATGTTGTTCCGATCGTGGATACCTGCGCCCAGATCCCGGGGCTGGTCATCGGCACGGGCATGTCTGGGCATGGCTTTGGCATCGGGCCTGCCATGGGGCGTATTTTGGCCGCGCTGGCGATGGAGAAACCAGCGGGCCATGATTTGAAGCGATTTAGAGCCAACAGGTTCAGCGATGGCAGCCCGATCAAACTGGGGCCGCTTGCCTGAGCCCTAGAAGTAGTTTTGAGGGGCACCATGCCGATTAAGAACCGTTTTGCGCAAACCCATGCTGAGATCACCGCGTGGCGGCGCCATTTGCACCAGAACCCCGAATTGATGTTCGACGTGCAGGGCACCGCGCAGTTTGTGGCCGATAAGCTACGGGGTTTTGGGATCACTGACATCACGATGGGCGTGGGCCGCACCGGTGTCGTCGCTGTCGTCGAAGGCCGCAGCAATCGTTCGGGTCGAACTGTCGGTCTGCGCGCGGATATGGACGCGTTGCCCATTCATGAGGCGACCGGACTCGACTATGCCTCCAACACCCCAGGCGTGATGCACGCCTGCGGTCACGACGGACATACCGCGATGCTCCTGGGCGCCGCGCAGTACCTTGCCGAAACCCGAAATTTCGACGGCCGCTGCGTTCTGATCTTCCAACCCGCCGAGGAGGGCGGCGGCGGCGGGCGCGAGATGGTCGAGGACGGGCTGATGGAACGTTGGGGCGTCGATGAGGTCTACGGCATGCACAATATGCCCTATCTGCCTGCCGGGGAGTTTGCCATCCGACCTGGCGCGCTTTTGGCCTCAACCGATGAGTTCGGGATTGTGATCGAAGGGCAGGGCGGGCACGCGGCGGCTCCGCATGAGGCTGTCGATAGCAATCTGGCGGCCGCCCATGTGGTCGTAGCGCTGCAAAGCATAGCAAGCCGCAGCATTGATCCTGTGAAACAGGTCGTCGTGTCTGTTTGCACGATCATGTCCGACACCGACAGCCACAATGTGCTGCCCCAGACGGTGAAACTGCGTGGGACGGTGCGCACGCTGGATGAGGGCGTGCGCAACCTGGCGGAGACGCGGCTCAAATCCATCGCCGAGATGACCGCCCAGGCGCAGGCCTGCGTGGCCCATGTCACCTATGAGCGGGGCTATCCCGTGACGGTCAACCACACTGCGCAAACCGATTACGCCGCCGATGCGGCTGAGCTTGTGACCCCAGGTGTTGTGCGCGACACGCCGCCCATCATGGCGGGGGAGGATTTTTCCTATATGCTGCACGCGCGTCCCGGGGCCTACATTATGATCGGCAATGGAGACAGTGCCGTAGTGCACCACCCAAAGTATGATTTCAACGATGAGGCCATTCCCGCAGGCTGCTCCTGGTTTGCCGAGATGGTGGAGACGCGCCTGCCGTTGAGCGCGTAGCGTGACGGGCGGATTTGAGCGCGTAGCGTCACGGGTGGTTTTGAGCGCGTAGCTTCACGGGCGGTGCGCGCCGCGCAGGTCTTTGGGCCTCAAGCGGCTGCGCCACCAGAGCCGAGGAGTAAACGGGCACGCCGGAAGAACCCTGATGGTGGCAGGGTCTGCCCCATTGTGGGATCGCCCGGACGCCCTACCTCACAGTCGAATGCGCAGGAGCCCAAAGGAGCCCAAATGCCTGTCAAAAACCGCTTCGCCGAACTGCAGACCGACATCACCGCCTGGCGCCAAGATTTGCATGCGCATCCAGAGATCTTGTTTGAAACCCATCGCACTGCCGCCACTGTCGCGGAAAAGCTGCGCGCCTTCGGCTGCGACGAGGTGGTCGAGGGGATCGGGCGCACTGGCGTTGTCGGGGTGATCAAGGGGCAAAGCGATGCCTCTGGAAAGGTCATCGGTCTGCGTGCCGATATGGACGCGCTGCCGATCCACGAGGAAACCGGCGTGCCCTATGCTTCCAAAACGCCAGGGGCGATGCATGCCTGTGGGCACGACGGGCATACCGCGATGCTTTTGGGGGCGGCGCAATACTTGGCAGAGACTCGCGCCTTTGACGGCACCTGCGTGGTGATCTTTCAGCCCGCGGAGGAAGGCGGCGGCGGTGGCAAGGTGATGTGCGATGACGGCATGATGGACCGATGGGGGATCCAGGAAGTCTATGGCATGCACAATTGGCCGGGCATGCCGACGGGAACCTTTGGCATCCGCTCAGGCCCCTTTTTCGCCGCCACGGACTTGCTTGAGATTGAGGTGGAAGGCCTCGGCGGTCACGCGGCCAAACCCGATGAGACGATTGATACAACTGTTGTCGCCGCGCATATCGTGACCGCGCTGCAAACGGTCGTCAGCCGCAATGCCGATCCGATTGGCAATCTGGTGGTCTCCATCACTTCGTTTGAGACCTCGTCGAATGCCTTCAACGTGATCCCCCAGAAGGTGCAGTTGAAAGGCACTGTGCGCACGCTTTCGGGGGATCTGCGCGACCTTGCGGAAAAGCGGGTGACCGAAATTTGCGAGGGGATTGCGCGCACCTTTGGGGCCCAGGCGCGGGTGAATTACGTCCGCAACTATCCCGTGATGGTCAATCACGACGAGCAGACCGCTTTTGCTGCGGATGTGGCGCGCCGGGTGTCCGGCCAATGCGAAGAAGCGCCGCTGGTGATGGGGGGCGAGGATTTCGCCTTCATGCTCGAAGAGCGTCCGGGTGCCTACATCCTGGTGGGCAACGGCAGCGACAGCGCGATGGTGCACCACCCGCTTTACAACTTCAACGATGAGGCGATCCCCGCGGGCTGCAGTTGGTGGGCCGAGATCGTGGAGCAGCGCATGCCGCTTCATGTGGCCGGTGGTTGATCAAGGCGCGTGAGCCTGCGGTTGGCGCGCCGCGCGATGAGCGCAGAGGCCCGTGTCATTCAGCAATGCGCCTTTGGCCGCGCGCGCTAGGGCGCGTTCAGCAGCCGTCGGTAGAGCGCGATGAGCGCCTCCGCCTCCCGGTCTATCCGAAAATGCGCCGTCACATGGGGCCGTGCCGCCTGTCGCCAATCCATAAGCGGCCCCGCGGGTGCCAAAGCGGCTGCAACGGCAGCGCCAAGCGCTTCAATGTCGTCTGGGGGCACCAGGGCACCGGTTTGGGGCGTCACAATCTGCTCAAAAGCACCCACGCGCGTGGCCACAACGGGCACGCCGCATGCCATCGCCTCAATTGGGGTGAGGCCAAAGCCTTCCCACCGCTGCGGTGCCACATAAAGGTCGAGCACTTGGTACCAATCTGCCATCTTCTCGACCGGCACCTCCGGGCGAAAATGAAACCGATCCGCGATGCCATCCTCAGCGGTGCGGCGCTTCAACCAGGTCAGTAGCTCCTGATCCTTGGCCATCGCGCGGCCCATGACGACGGCATGCACGTCTGCCCGGCGTTGCATCAGCGGGGCCAAGGCGCCGTAGAAAGCGTCGGTTCCCTTTTGGCGGCGGATCCGCCCATAACAGCCGACCAAGATCGCATCGGGCAGGCCCAGACGCCGGCGTAGGGCCGCGCGGTCTGGGGTTGGGGCAAAGCCATCGAGGTCAATGCCATGCATGATCACCTCTGCGGGCACCTCTAAGTACTGCGCCGTCGCCTCAGAGGTGGCCACAACCGCGTCCATGCGCCGGATCAGCCAGCGCGTGAGTCCAGTCTGGCTGCGTTGCGAGGCGGATGTGAACATCAGTTTCAGCCGCTTTCCCAGAAGATACTTCAGCGCCAACCCACCCAGCATTTCGGTGTTTCGCCGCGCGTGCCAGACCCGTGGCCGTCCGCCTGGGCCTTGACGGGACATGCGCAGCAAAGCACCCAGTGACACCTGCGGCACATGTGCGGGCAGCGTCGGGCCAGTGGCCGCGATCGCGATATGCTGCGCCTGCTCAGGCACCAGCCTGACAACGGTCGCCGTCACCCCTGACAGCCGCCGCTTAAAGTTTGGGGCCAGAACCTCTATCTCTGCGATCGCCACTTTGCTCACGGCGCGAGGTCCAAGGCTTTGATCAATCGATCAGAGATGCCCTGTAGCGCCGCTGACTGATCGCGGCTGAAGCCGGCCACAGCCACTTGCGCGCGCTTTGCTGCAGCGGGATCCGCAAAATGATCGAGCACTGCCGTCGCAAGCGCTGCGGCATCCTCGACCGTCGTCGCCGCGCCAGCGCGCTGCATCTCTTGATAGGTCTCGGCAAAGGCGGCGACATGCGGGCCCGCCAAAATACGCGCGCCCGCATGGGCGACTTCAAAGGGGTTGTGGCCCCCGATGGGGCGCAAAGACCCGCCCAGAAACACAACATCGCTCAGCGCGTACCACAGCCCCAACTCGCCCAGCGTATCCGCCAAAAAGACCTGCCCGCCCGGCCAATGCGCTTGCGTGCGGCGGCGCATCTCCAAGCCATGTGCCTGAATGAGCGTGGCCACCTCATCCCCCCGTTCGGGATGCCGGGGGGCCAGGATGAGACAGCCGGTGGGGTGTGTTTTCAAAAAGCGAACATGGGCCTCTATGACCGCCGCTTCTTCGCCAGCATGGGTCGATGAGGCGACCCAGACCGGCCGATGACCGAGAGAAGCGCGCGCTTGAAAAAGCGCGTCGTCGTCGACGGGAAGAGGCCCTGCCATGCTTTTGAGGTTTGTCCCCCGCGCGACCCGCGGCGCGGGCGCATGCATGGAAACCATAGCTTCGGCCATTTCGTCGTTCTGCGTGATGATCAACGAAAACACATTCAGGACGTAGTCGGCGAGCCGCGGTTGGCTGCGCCAGCGTGCGACAGAGCGCTTGGAAAGCCGCGCGTTCACCAGCGCCATTTTTGCGCCCGTTCCAAAGGTCCGCCGCAGCATCTGCGGCCACAACTCGCTCTCAACAAACACCGCCGCATCGGGCCGCCAGCGGCGCAAGAACCGCGTCATCGGGCCCGGCGCATCGAGCGGGGCAAATTGGTGCACGGTGCGCGGGGGCAGGCGGCTTGCCAAAAGCGTGGCAGAGGTGGCCGTGCCGGATGTGATCAAAAACCGCGCTTGGTGCAGCGAGCGACCCATCTGGGTGATCAGGCCCAGGACCGACAGGCTTTCCCCAACTGAAGCGGCATGAAACCAAATGAGCGGGGCGTCGTGGATCCGCTCCGCCGTCGCATGCCCGAGCTTTTCATGCGCGCGGTGCACCGGCACGCCCGCGCGACGCAGTTTTCGGATCTCAAACAGAGCGACAAAGGGCACGATAAGGGTGCTCACCCCAACCCAGAGGCGATAGAGAAACGGAGCAGTTGACGGCACCTTCAGCCGCCGGTGTGGCTCATGTGGCGGGGCATCTGACCATCCGCGCGCTGGCGCGAGTAATCAAAATCATGCCCGCGCGGCTTGAGGCCAATCGCGGCACGGATGGCCTCTTCCAACGGCCCGTTGTCATCGGCATGGGCGCGCAGCGGGGCTCGCAGATCCGCGCGATCCTCTTGCCCGAGGCACAGATAGAGCTCTCCCGTGCAGGTCAGGCGCACCCGATTGCAGCTTTCGCAGAAATTGTGGCTGAGCGGTGTGATGAAACCGATCTTTTGCCCGGTCTCTTCGAGCCGGACATAGCGGGCCGGGCCACCGGTTCGTTCCAAGAGATCCGTGACGGTGTAGTGCTCGGCGTAGCGCGCCCGCACGTCTTTCAAAGACCAATATTGATCAAGACGGTCCTCATTCCCGAGATCACCCATCGGCATGACCTCGATCCAGGTCAGATCCATCCCGCGCGAGGCGCACCACTGGGTGATGCGCGGCAGTTCATCTTCGTTAAAGCCTTTTAGGGCCACCGCATTCAGTTTCACATGCAGGCCGGCCCTTTGCGCCGCATCAATGCCCCGCAGCACCTGAGGCAATCGGCCCCAACGGGTGACCTGGGCAAACTTTTCTTCATTCAATGTATCGAGAGAAATGTTCACGCGGCGCACGCCTGCGGCGGCCAGATCGTCTGCAAACCGCTCCAACTGGCTGCCATTGGTGGTCAGTGTGAGTTCTTGCAGATCGCCGGTTTCCAGATGGCGGCCCATGGCATCAAAAAACGTCATGATGCCGCGCCGCACCAGGGGCTCTCCACCGGTGATTCGCAGCTTTTTGACGCCCAAGGACACGAAGGTGGAGCACAGACGGTCCAACTCCTCGAGCGTCAGCAGTTCTTTCTTGGGCAGAAAGGTCATGTTTTCCGCCATGCAGTAGACGCAGCGGAAATCGCATCGGTCGGTCACGGAGACGCGCAGATAGGTGATCGCACGTGCGAAGGGATCGATGAGCGGCGCTTTCATGCTTATAGAGATAAAAGCCGGCCGGTGATGCCGCAAGGCACATTTCTGTTGCTTGCCCAGAACTGGCCGGGGTGGGGCCGCCTCTGACTTCTGGGGGCGTGGCGCGTTCGCAAAGCCCAGGCCAAAGTGTTGCAGTGGGTTGCTCTGCCCGCGCGCAGTCCCTAGGGTCCGCGGCATGAAGACGACGGTGCTTTTTTCTCTCGTGATCCTCGGCTTGAGCGGTTGCGCTCTTGTCGAAGACGTTTCAAGCCGTCTTCAGCCTGCGCCAGATGATGCAGCGGCCGCGGGCGAAGCGCCTGCCGATCCCTTTGTGCAAGATGCGCCCAGCGTCGAGGTGCAGCCATTGTCGATTGAAACGGCCGCACCGCCGCCGCCACCCAATGCGCAGACGGCGGAGGCTTTGGACACCACTACGCCGGAACAGCGCACGCTTGCATCGCAGCCTGTGACCGGGCCAACGCAGTCCTTGGGGACAACCGTGGTGAGCTTGGGCAGCCCGACGGAGCCGGGCCTATGGCTCAAGACCCCGCTGGTGACAGAGGCCGCCCAAGGCCGCGTGACAAACCCCGCAACGGGTCAGTCTTCCTTGGTGTCGCTCATCCCTCTTGAAGGCGAAGAGACAGCGGGCAGCCGCATGTCCATCGGCGCACTGCGCTTGATTGGGGCATCCCTCACCGCCCTGACCGAAGTCGAGGTGGCGCTTGACGGGTAAGCGCTTTGGGCGCGCCGCAAGACGCTTCAGCCGTGCCGTTCCAATCCGGCAGAGGGTCAGTCTTAAAGCGTTTCTGGTTTAACTTGAGACACGAATACCCTGCCACGCTTGCAGCGTTCTCGGGACATTCGCGTCACTTGGTGTCTCAGGTAAAACCCGAAACGCTGTAGGGTTAAATCTTGTGCGGTCGATTGCGCGCGAGGGCAAAGAAGCGCCGATGGCCTCGTACGCGGAAACCTCAAATCGAACGCATCTCTTCTATCACTTCAACGCCGCGGTTATTTTAGTGGAGGTTACTCCTTCGCATCTGCGCCCGCTAAGACGTGTGTCTGCAGGCCATCGATGCTCGTTTGGTTGCGCTCTTTCCAGTAGTCGGCAATCCCGTCGGGACCTTTGCCCTCGGTCCAGTTCTTCAGCACATCGCGGGGCCCTTGATGGGCGTAAAATGGGATGGAAAAGCCGCAGGAGGACTGGATCATCTCGACTTCCATGTCATAGATCTGCCGCGCCCCGTGGGTCGGCGGGAAAAGGGCATTGAGCGTGTCAAAATCCGCGTCCCGCGGGTGCAGCGTGCGGGCAGTGCCATAAGCACGCAAGATCATGGGACGCTTTTCAAATCCGCACCACATCAGCGTCATGCGGTTCATGCGCGCCAGATGGGCGGCCGTCTCATTGCCAGATCCCGTCCAATTTTGCCAAACGATGCGATTGGGGCCCATCACCCGCAAGCTGTCCATCCCCTTGGGCGAGATGTTGACCCGGCCCAGATCCGCCGCGGTGCCGCAGAAGAAGAGATGCTGCGCTTCGATAAAACTGCGCTGATCGTCAGTGATCTTGGGGAATTGCTTGGCCATCTGACCCTCCTTCGCGCTGCCGTGTTACTCCACCGTGACCGACTTTGCCAGATTGCGAGGTTGATCGACGTCCGTGCCTTTCGCCACTGCCGTGTGATAGGCGAGGAGTTGCGCCGGAACGGCGTAAAGAATGGGCGTCAGCGCCTCTGCAATATGCGGCATCGCGATGCTGGCCCAAACGCCATCGCTCGCGCTTTCCAGCCCCTGCGCGTCAGAGACCAGAATGACCTTGCCTTTGCGCGCCATCACCTCTTGCATATTGCTCACCGTCTTATCGAAAAGGCGGTCCTTGGGGGCCAGCACGACCACCGGCACATCCTCGTCAATGAGCGCGATGGGCCCGTGTTTCAGCTCACCTGATGCATAAGCTTCCGCGTGTATATAACTGATTTCCTTTAATTTAAGTGCGCCTTCAAGGGCGAGAGGGAACATTTGGCCACGGCCCAGGAAAAGCACATCTTGCGCGGTGGAGAGTTTATGGGCCGCGTCGCGCAAAGAGGCGTTTTGCGCCAGGGCTGTGCTGATCGCGCCGGGCAAGCGGCGCAGCGCGCTCACATGCGCGGCTACCTCTTCTGCATCCAGCGCGCCCCGATCTCGTGCGGCTTTGAGCACCAAGAGAAAGAGCACGGTGAGTTGGCAAGTAAAGGCTTTGGTCGATGCAACCCCCACCTCCACGCCTGCGTAGATTGGCAAGGCCAGATCGCTCTCGCGCGCGATGGAGCTTTCGGGCACGTTGATCACTGAGACGATGCGCTCCGCCTTGCCGGTCGCATAGCGCAGCGCGGCCAGCGTATCGGCAGTCTCTCCCGATTGGCTCACAAAGATGGCGAGACCGCGCGGCGGGATGGGAGGCTCGCGATAGCGGAACTCAGAGGCGACATCGACCTCAACTGGCAAGCCGGCAATCTGCTCAAACCAGTACTTGGCCGTGAGACAGGCGTATGACGCCGTGCCGCACGCCACCATCGTCACGCGGTCAACCTCGGAGAAATCGACGCCGGTGCCGGGCAACATGATCTCGCCCGCCTCGTCGAGGTAATTCAGCAGCGTTTGACCAATGACCTCGGGCTGTTCTGCGACTTCTTTGGCCATGAAGTGCTTGTGACCGGCCTTGTCGATGCGTGTCCCATCGACCTGGATCTTACGAATTTCTCGGTTGGCGCGGCTGCCGTTGGCGTCGGTGATGTCTACAGTCGTGCGGGTCACGACAGCGATATCGCCCTCCTCAAGATAGGAGATGCGATCTGACAGGGGTGCCAAGGCAATTGCATCGCTGCCCACAAACATCTCGCCCGTGCCGTAGCCAATGGCGAGCGGTGAGCCGCGCCGCGCGGCAATCATCAGGTCTTCTTCGCCATGGAAAAGGAATGCAAGCGCAAAGGCCCCATCGAGACGCGCCAGGGTGGCCTTGGCGGCGTCCACCGCGTTCAAGCCTTGCGCCATTAGGTGCGCGGTCAGCAGGGCGATGGTCTCGGTGTCGGTCTCGGTGCTGAAGCTCACATCTGCCTCGGCCAGTTCGGCGCGCAGTTCGCGAAAGTTCTCGATAATGCCATTGTGCACAACCGCAACGGGGCCTGCTTGATGGGGATGTGCGTTGCTCACTGAGGGCTCCCCGTGGGTGGCCCAGCGGGTATGTCCGATCCCGGTCTTGCCGGCCAGCGGTTGATGCACCAGCACGTCCGAGAGGTTGATCAACTTGCCAACGGCGCGGCGCCGGTCCAAGACGCCATCATTCACCGTAGCGATGCCCGCGCTGTCATAGCCACGGTATTCCAGCCGCTTGAGCGCTTCGACCAACAAGGGGGCCACTTCATTTTTGCCAAGAATGCCAACGATGCCACACATGCTAACTGCCCCGTTCCATTTTTGCCTTTTGGGCTTTGAGCATTTCCATGAGTTTACGCGCCATGCCAGGTTTCTCCACTTGATGCGCGCGGCCAAGCGCCAGCGCGTCGGCCTCAACGTCCGAAGTGATGACAGAGCCGCTGCCGGTGAGCGCGCCTTCGCCGACGCTTACCGGGGCCACCAGCATCGTGCCTGAGCCGATGAAGGCCCCCGCGCCGATGCGGGTGCGGTGTTTCATGACCCCGTCGTAGTTGCAGGTCACGGTGCCCGCGCCGATGTTGGCCGCGGCCCCAATGCTTGCGTCGCCGATGTAGGTGAGGTGATTGACCTTTGCGCCTTCGGCGATCTGCGCGTTCTTGATCTCAACAAAGTTGCCCACGCGCACGTTCTCTGAAAGCTCGGTGCCTTCGCGCAGTCGCGCATAAGGGCCAACAGTGGTGCCCGACGAGACATGGCAGCCCTCAAGATGCGAAAAGGCGCGGATCCTTGCCCCGTTTTCAACCGTGACGCCAGGCCCGAAGACCACGTTGGGCTCTACAATCGTATCGCGGCCGATAACCGTGTCACGGGCGAAATAGACGGTCTGAGGCGCGACAAGCGTGACGCCGTTTTCCATCATCTCGGCGCGGGCGCGGGTCTGAAATGCGGCCTCTGCGGCAGCAAGATCATCGCGCGCGTTGATGCCCAAGGTCTCTGCCTCATCACAGGTCACCGCAGTTGTGCGCAACCCGCGGGCGCGCGCGATGCCGACAATGTCGGTGAGATAGTACTCACCCGAGGCATTATTGTTATCTACCGCGTCGATGAGATCAAACAGCAGTGCTGCGTCGCAGGCGATGACCCCGCTGTTGCACAACGTGATCTTGCGTTCGCTTTCCGAGGCGTCCTTGTATTCGACGATCCGTTCAAGCTGCATCCCGTCCATGACGAGCCGCCCGTAACGCGCCGGATCTTTGGCTTCAAATCCCAGCACCACGACGTCTTTCTCGTCAAGAACCTCCAACATGCGCGCCAGAGTTTCGGGGCGTATAAAAGGCGTGTCGCCGTAAAGCACCAAGATCCGGCCCTCAAATCCCTGCAAGGGCGTACGTGCCTGCGCAACAGCGTTTGCGGTGCCCAACTGCTCAGGCTGTTCAGCGATTTTGACCCGCGCGTCAAAGAGCTGCGCCTGATGTGCGACCTTAGCGCCTTGATGGCCGGTCACCAAAACGGTGCGCGCAGGATCGACAGTCGCACCAGCCGCCATGGCATGGATCAGCATCGGCTCGCCCGCAATCTTGTGCAGGACTTTGGGCAAGTCTGAATTCATCCGCGTGCCTTTGCCTGCCGCGAGGATGATGATGCTGGTTTTCATGCGGGACCTAATGCTCTTTTCGCCACTCTTTACGCCCCTTACTCTTTCGCGCAAGACTGGCCGGCATCAAACAAAATTGCGTGCTGCAACATTGCTGGCAGCGTTGAGCCAGGTCAAATTGGCGATTTTGAGGGCAGGAGAAGGCATTGACGACAGTAGTTTTCGATCTGGACGGGACCCTGGCGGACACCAGCGGCGATCTCATTGCTGCGGCCAATGCCTGCTTTCGTCAGATGGGGGTGGGCGACCTTCTGGATCCCTCCACCGATGCGGGAACCGCGCTGCGCGGCGGGCGGGCCATGTTGCGCCTCGGGATGGGGCGGTTAGGCCGGGCGGAGGATCAGGCCACGATAGATGCCTACTACCCCAAGCTCCTGGTGGCCTATGCCCAAGATATCGACCGTCACACCGTTCTCTATCCCGGCGCGATGGCGGCTGTGACGGCGTTAAAGGATCAGGGCTACAAGGTGGCGATTTGCACCAACAAGCCCGAGGGACTTGCCAAAGAGCTTTTGACGCGCTTGGGGGTATTGGGTGCATTTGACGCCATGCTTGGGGCCGATAGCTTGCCGGTGCGCAAACCCGATCCCGAACACCTGCGCCAGACGGTCGTGCGGGCGGGCGGCGATCCAGGCCGTTGCGTTCTCATTGGTGACAGTGATACCGATCGCAAGACCGCCGCCGCGGCGGGGGTGCCTTCCATCCTCGTTACGTTTGGACCTGCAGGGGGGGACATGGCAGCGCTGTCGCCAGAGGCGCTTTTGCACGATTACGCGAAACTGCCCGCGTTGGTCGCAGAGTTTTTAGGGGAGCCGGTGATATGAAGGATCTAGACAGCGGAGACGTCTTTCGCGGCAGCTTCACCCAGCAGGAGCCGATCCCGGACGCAGGCATTGAGGCGGCGGTGGCCGTCATGCGTTCGGGCCGTCTGCACCGCTACAACACTGCGCCAGGCGAGGTGGCGGAGACGGTACTGCTGGAGCAGGAGTTCGCCGCGACCGTGGGCGCGAAGTACTGCCTCGCCGTAGCATCGGGCGGATATGCCATGGCAACCGCGCTGCGCGCTTTGAGTGTTGGGCCGGGCGACAAGGTGCTGACCAACGCTTTCACCCTGGCCCCAGTACCTGGCGCGATTGCGGCGGTGGGGGCGGAGCCGGTTTTCGTCGGGGTGAGCACAGGGCTGGTGATTGATCTCGACGATTTGGCGGCAAAGGCGGACACGGCGGACGTGTTGCTTCTCAGTCATATGCGCGGGCATCTTGCTGACATGGATGCGCTCATGGCGATCTGCGACGCGGCGGGCGTCACTGTTGTTGAGGACTGCGCGCATACCATGGGCGCGGCCTGGAACGGGGTGCCGTCTGGACGGTTCGGCAAGATCGGTTGCTATTCCTGCCAGACCTACAAGCACATCAATGCGGGCGAAGGCGGCTTGCTGATCACCGACGACGCTACTCTGGCAGCACGCGCAATTGTGCTTTCAGGGTCTTACATGATGTACGAGCGTCACGCTGCCGGGCCACCGGCGGAGGCGTTTGCGCAGGTCCGGTATGAGACGCCAAACATCTCGGGCCGCATGGACAACCTGCGCGCCGCGATTTTGCGGCCGCAGCTTGCGCAGTTGGAAGCGCAGTGTGCCCGGTGGAACGCGCGGTATGCCGCGCTTGAGGCAGGGCTGCGGGAGACGCCCGGGCTCACGGTCATTGAGCGGCCAGAGGCAGAGCGCATCGTCGGCTCGTCCATCCAGTTTCTTTTGCAGGATTGGTCGGCTGCGGCGGTGGAGGAGGTGCTTTCGCGGTGTCTGGCCCGGGGGGTTGAGCTAAAGTGGTTCGGCGCGGCGGAGCCCGTCGGTTTTACCAGCCGCTATGACAGTTGGCGCTATGTGGACGCGCCCCCGATGCCGGCAAGCGACCGGGTGCTGGCGGGCATCATCGATATGCGGGTGCCGCTGACCTTCAGTCTGGAGGATTGCGCGATGATTGCCCGGATCATAAGGGCCGAGGTCAGCGCGGTCTATCAGGCCGCTTGAAAGGGAGAGGCTTGGTCGCAGGGGCCCATTGCTCAAGCGCCGCGCTTGACCCGGTGGAGGTGCTGCCATAGCCATAAAGACGGGGCACAGTAAACCACCCCGGGGGAGGCGCGGATGTTTGCAGCCAGCATGTCATTTGATTTGGGCGAAGACGTCGAAGCGTTGCGCGACATGGTGCACCGTTGGGCGCAGGAACGGGTCAAGCCGATGGCGGCAGAGATTGACCGGGAGAATGTCTTTCCTGAGGGTCTTTGGCGCGAGATGGGGGACCTGGGTCTTCTAGGTGTGACCGTTGAGGACGACTATGGCGGCGCGGGCATGGGCTACGTGGCGCATACGGTCGCGGTCGAAGAAGTGGCGCGGGCGTCTGCCTCTGTTTCCCTGTCCTACGGCGCGCATTCAAACCTTTGTGTCAACCAGATCCGTCTCAACGGCACCGAAGAGCAGCGGCAGCAGTTCTTGCCCAAGCTTTGCTCGGGTGAGCATGTCGGCGCTTTGGCCATGTCTGAACCCTCGGCGGGCAGTGACGTCGTCTCGATGAAGCTTCGGGCGGAAAAGCGCAATGACCACTACCGGCTCAATGGCAACAAGTACTGGATCACCAACGGTCCCGACGCGCAAACGCTGGTGGTTTATGGCAAAACCGATCCGGACGCCGGGTCTCGTGGCATCACAGCTTTCTTGATCGATCGGGACATGAAAGGATTTTCGACGTCACCGCATTTCGACAAGCTTGGGATGCGGGGATCCAACACCGCAGAGCTCATCTTTGAAGATGTGGAGGTCCCCTTTGAGAACGTCTTGGGCGAGGAGGGCCGCGGTGTTTCCGTTTTGATGTCGGGCCTTGACTACGAGCGCGTGGTGCTTGCGGGGATTGGTCTTGGGATCATGGCCGCCTGCCTGGATGAGATCATGCCCTACATGGCCGAGCGCAAACAGTTTGGGCAGCCGATTGGCTCGTTCCAACTGATGCAAGGCAAGATGGCGGATATGTACACGGCGATGAATTCGGCGCGGGCCTATGTCTACAGCGTGGCCGCGGCCTGTGATCGCGGGGATGTCACCCGGCAGGATGCGGCGGCGTGCTGTCTTTATGCCTCCGAGCAGGCGATGGTGCAGGCGCATCAAGCCGTTCAAGCGATGGGTGGCGCGGGGTATCTGAGCGACAACGCCACGGGCCGGCTCTTTCGCGATGCCAAGCTGATGGAGATCGGCGCGGGCACCTCTGAAATCCGCCGCATGCTTGTCGGCCGCGAGATGTTGGCAGCGATGGCGTGAGGCATGGGCAAAGGTTGGCTGTGGTGGGCGCCCCTTGCGCTTTTGACCCTGGGCATCGCACTCCTTGGTTTGCGCTGGGGCTGGGTGGCCGCGACCATAACCGAAACGGATGTGATCACGCGCTATGCGCAGCGCTACGTCAACACGCATGGCGGCGCAGCCAAGCCCACCGATTGTTTCGCCATGCCGGCAGACCATTACGAAGGCGTATGGTTGGTGGTGCGCTGTGTGCCCTTAGATCCGCAGCAGGGTCCGACCTATGACTACTATGTCAACCGGATGGGCGGCTATCTTTTCGGGGAAAAGCCGCAAGGTGATGTGTTTGCGCCGCCGGAGATCTGAGCCCGCCGTGCGATTGGGCTTACGATGAAACTGACCTCGAAAGCGCTGCCCGCGTCGGAGACCTTTAAGGCCAATGAGGCAGCGCATCTCTCCGCCCTAGAAGTTGTGCAAGAGGCCGCGGTGCAGGCGGCGCGCGGCGGCGGAGAGAAGGCGCGGGCGCGGCATGAAAGCAGGGGGAAGATGCTGCCGCGAGAGCGGGTGGCGAACCTGCTCGACCCGGGCAGCCCGTTTCTGGAGGTCGGTGCCGTCGCGGCGCATGGTCTCTACGACGGCGCGGCCCCCTGCGCGGGAGCCATTGCAGGCATTGGGCAGGTCGCGGGCCAAGAGGTCATGGTCATCTGCAATGATGCCACCGTAAAAGGGGGCACCTATTACCCTCTGACCGTGAAAAAGCACCTGCGCGCCCAGGAAATTGCCGAGGCCAACCACCTGCCTTGCATCTATCTGGTCGACTCAGGCGGGGCGAATTTGCCCAACCAAGATGAAGTCTTTCCCGACCGGGACCATTTTGGCGCGATCTTTTACAATCAAGCGCGCATGTCAGCCGCGGGGATCCCACAGATCGCCGTTGTGATGGGCTCTTGCACCGCCGGGGGCGCTTATGTCCCCTCGATGTCGGATGTCACCATCATCGTGAAAGAACAGGGCACGATTTTTCTGGCCGGACCGCCACTCGTCAAAGCAGCGACAGGAGAAGTGGTCAGTGGCGAAGACCTGGGCGGTGGGGACGTGCACACGCGGCTGTCGGGGGTGGCCGATTACCTGGCGGAGGATGATGCTCACGCCTTGGCCTTGGCCCGGCGCGCGGTGGCAGGGCTCAACAGGGCCAAGCCCCGGACGGTAGAATGGGCCGCGCCGGAAGATCCGGCCTATGATCCCGATGAAATACTGGGTGTCGTGCCCGCCGATCTGCGCACGCCCTACGATTGCCGCGAAGTGATCGCGCGGCTTGTCGACGGTTCGCGCTTTGATGAGTTCAAAGCGCGGTTTGGCGAAACTTTGGTCACCGGTTTTGCCCATGTCAAAGGTTGCCCCGTGGGGATCATCGCGAACAACGGCGTGCTCTTTTCAGAAGCCGCGCAGAAGGGCGCGCATTTCATTGAGCTTTGTTCGCAGCGCAAGATCCCGCTGGTCTTCTTGCAGAACATCACCGGCTTCATTGTGGGTCGGAAGTACGAGAATGAGGGCATCGCGCGGCACGGGGCCAAGATGGTGACCGCCGTGGCCACCACAGCGGTGCCCAAGATTACGATGCTGATCGGTGGTTCCTTTGGTGCGGGCAACTACGGCATGGCTGGGCGCGCCTACCGCCCCCGGTTCTTGTGGACCTGGCCCAACAGCCGGATCTCGGTGATGGGCGGGCCGCAAGCGGCGGGCGTCTTGGCGACGGTCAAACGCGACGCGATTGAGCGGGCAGGGGGGCGCTGGTCGGCGGAAGAAGAGGCCGCCTTCAAACAGCCCACCATCGACATGTTCGAAGAACAGGCGCATCCGCTTTACGCCAGTGCGCGGCTCTGGGACGATGGCATCATTGACCCGCGCAAGAGCCGAGATGTGCTTTTTCTCAGCCTGTCGGCGGCGCTGAATGCGCCCATCGAGGACACGCGCTTTGGCGTGTTTCGGATGTGATGTGCTGGCGTGTGATCGGGGGGTGCCGATGAGCCCGTCCTTGCCCGAAGTCCGCAGGCGCTACCCCGGGGCGATAACGTTTCGGTTCGGCGACAGCGCCGCGCTGAATGAGGAGATCCTTGGGCTGGTGCGGGCGGGGCGAAAGACGATGACCTGCGACGCGCTACGGGCGTTCGAGGAGCGGGGTGAGAAGGTGCCGGAACCGGGCGAGGTGAGCATCGCGCTGGATCCGTCCGGTGCGCCAGCCGTGGTGATCCGCACCCTCTCCATCAGCCATGTGCCCTTTGATCAGGTGACGGAGGATCTGGTGCCGGACCAAGGTGAGTTCAAAGACCTCGCCGATTGGCGCACAGGCTATGGTGCCTATCTCAAACGCAGTGGCGTCTTTGCGCCCGATGTGATGATGATCATTGAACGATTCGAAGTGGTGGAGGTTTTTTGACCCCGCTTGCCTTCATAATCCCGCCATCAGCGGCCGAGAGCGCGCGATGACCGAGGAAAAGAAATCTGAGGGCGGTGCTTTCTCAGCCCTGAAGTCGGCACTTTCTGGCGTTGGCAACGTCATACCCGCCTGGTCATGGCCCAGCCTACCGACGCTCGGGCGGAAGGTGACGATCCCGGTCTATCTCATCCACAATTCGGACGCGGATGAGGATTACTTTTTTATCTTTGACTTTGAGGAGTTCGTTGAACGCTCGCGCCAAGGAGTTTTTGTGCGACCCGTCCTCAAAGTCTGGGCGGGGCGCGATGACTTTGACCGCAAAGCCTTTGCCCGGCAGTTTCGCGAGAGCTTCACAAAGGAGTTCGATCATGCCCGCGCAGCGCTGAGCGCGCAGGAGGCGACGGGTGGATGGTTCTCTTGGCTCAATTCTTGGCAGGTTTCAGTTGAGACACGGGTTGCGGCTTTTGTGGCCAACATCGTTCTGCTGGTCGCGCTCTCTGCAGGCCGTCTGGTGCTGAGCCAGATCCTGCCCACGCGGCTCTGGCAGGGTAAGTCGGACGCTGAAAAGCTCGAAGAGAGCATTGAAGAGACAAAGCGCCAAGTGGATGCCGCGCTTGCGGGCCTGAACGTTGTCCTGCACGAAGATCTCACGCGGCACGCGTTCTACGGAAGGCTTCCCGAAGCCTACGTGAATGCGGGTTTTGACGCTTGGCCTTTGCCCGATTTTGTCGAGGCCCATGTGCATGCCGGATGAGGGCAAAGATGTTTGATCGGATCTTGATCGCCAACCGGGGAGAGATTGCCTGCCGGATCATGCGCACGGCGCAGGCGATGGGCATCGACTGTGTGGCCGTTTTCTCCGACGCCGACCAAGAAGCGATGCATGTTGCGATGGCTGATCGCGCGGTGCACATCGGGGGCGCGCCGCCTGAGGAGAGCTATTTGCGCGGCGACCGGATCATCCAGGCGGCGCTGGAGACCGGCGCGCAGGCCATCCACCCAGGCTATGGCTTTCTCTCTGAAAATCCCGATTTCGTTGAAAAGGTAACGGCCGCGGGGCTCACTTTCATTGGGCCTTCTGCTGAGGCGATCCGGGCGATGGGGCTCAAGGATGCGGCCAAGGCGTTGATGCAGACGGCGGGCGTGCCCGTGGTGCCGGGCTATCACGGGGCCGACCAGGATGACAGACGTTTGGCCCAGGAGGCGGGCAAGATTGGCTATCCGGTGCTCATCAAGGCCGTTGCGGGCGGCGGTGGCAAGGGCATGCGGCTGGTGGAAAGCGCCGATGGCTTTGCCGATGCTTTGGAGAGCGCACGCTCTGAGGCGCAGGCTGCCTTTGGAAACGCTGACGTGCTGGTGGAGAATTTTGTGGCCCAGCCGCGCCACATCGAGGTGCAGATTTTTGGCGATGGCAGCCGGGCCGTGCATCTTTTTGAGCGCGACTGCTCACTGCAGCGGCGCCATCAAAAAGTGATTGAGGAAGCGCCCGCGCCGGGCATGACCGATGCAATGCGCGCCGCGATGGGTGCGGCGTCGGTGCGTGCGGCGGAGGCCATCAGCTACGCGGGGGCGGGCACCGTTGAGTTTATCGTCGATGGCTCTGACGGGCTGCGCCCCGATGGGTTTTTCTTTATGGAGATGAACACACGCCTGCAAGTGGAGCACCCGGTGACAGAGCTTGTGACCGGGATCGATCTTGTCGCTTGGCAGCTGCGGGTCGCGGCAGGCGAGGCGCTGCCCTGCGCGCAAGAAGATGTGCGGCTGGACGGTCACGCGATTGAGGCGCGGCTTTACGCCGAAGACGTCCCTGCAGGCTTCCTACCGGCGACCGGACGCCTGGCGCATCTTAGATTTCCCGACAGCGTGCGAGCAGACGCTGGCGTACGGTCAGGCGATGAGATTTCGCCCTTTTATGACCCGATGATTGCAAAGATCATCGTGCATGGGCCAACCCGGCCACTAGCGTTGCGCAAACTGCAAGCGGCTTTGGCGTCCTGCGAAGTCGCTGGGGCGGTGACAAATCTCGCCTTTCTCGGAGCGTTGGCGCGGCACGACGGTTTCGCTGCTGGCGACGTCGACACCGGGCTCATCGCGCGCGACATTGACGCGTTGACCGCGACGCCACCGCTCGGCCTTGGGGAAGCGGTCTGCGCGGGCATGGCGGCCTTAGAGCTTCTTGAGACCACAGCGGAAACCGGCTTCACCCTTTGGCAGCCCTTGCGGCGCTCGGTCAGCCTGCGCCATGGGGATGAGCAGATTGATCTGGCTGTCGAAGTGAACGGTCCTGGCCGACAGCATTGGTTTGGACTTGGGGCAGAACTGCGGGCCGAGCGCTCCGCCGCGGGGTGGCGCTTGGACGGGGACCGTGCAGCCCGTACCGCCGTCATCGGGAGAGAGGTCACTGTCTTCGGGCCGGTGGCACGCAGCTTTGAAATCATCGATCCGTTGGCGCAGGCGACAGATGCGGGCGGCGATGCCAATCTGATCGAAGCGCCTATGCCAGGCTTGATCCGAGCGCTTGACGCAACGGCTGGGCAAGTTGTCAAGGCGGGCGACCGGCTCGCCGTGCTCGAAGCGATGAAGATGGAACACGCGCTTTGCGCAGCGCGCGACGGGGTGGTGGCGGAAGTTCTTGCGGCCCCGGGTGACCAAGTGGCGGCAGGCGCAGCGCTGGTGCGGCTCAGGGAAGAGGACATATCATGATCACGCTGCATCACTGTCCGCAGACCCGCTCAATGCGCACGCTTTGGCTGTTGCATGAGTTAAACGTTGAGTTTCAGCTTGTCGTGCACCCGTTTGATCGCTCTTTGCGCGACCCCTCCTATTTGTCGCTCTCTCCGGCGGGGCGGGTGCCCGCGCTGGAGATCGAGGGGGAGCGCATGTTTGAGACAGGGGCCATAACAGAGTATCTCTGCGAGCGGTTCAGCCCGGACAGGCTCGGTCGGGTGCCCGGCGCACCAGACCGCATGGAGTGGCTCATCTGGGTGCATTTTGCCGAGACCCTGAGCCAACACACCGCCGCATTGACCCAACAGCACGTGGCCTTGCGCGAAGACGCCATGCGCTCGCCCATCGTCATGAAGCTGGAGGCAGCACGCTTGGGCAAATGCTACGATGCGATTGAGGCGCGGCTCAGCACACCGGTGGAGAACCGAGATTACCTGCTGACATCGGGGTTTTCAGCCGCTGACATCTCGGTCGGGCAGGCGGTCTACATGGCGGCGTTCTTTGCCAAGCTTGACGGACACCCCGAACTCGCCGCCTGGTACTCCCGCATCACCGAGCGGCCGGGCTTTCAAGCGGCCCTGCCGCAGGGCGATGGGATCTATGATCGTGCCTATTATGCGCCATGGGCGATGGGATAAGGCGTGATAGCAATCTGTAATCCCCAAACAAACTGGCCCGCCCAGTCTGGGCTGAAAGGCAAAGCGTGATGGATTTGGGACCTGTTGAGATTTTTGAAGTGGGTCCGCGGGACGGCCTGCAAAACGAACAGCGTGAGATCCCTTTGGCCGAAAAGATCGCTTTGGTGGATGCCCTCTCAGAAGCGGGGTTCAACCGCATCGAGTGCGCGAGCTTTGTCAGCCCCAAGTGGGTGCCCCAAATGGCAGGCGCATCGCAGGTGTTGGCGGGCATCCAGCGGCGTACCGGCCTGCGGTATGCCGCGCTCACGCCGAACATGCGCGGCTACGAAGACGCCCGTTTTTCAAGGGCGGATGAGGTGGCCGTTTTTGGCGCGGCGTCAGAGGGGTTCTCGCGCAAAAACGTGAACGCCAGCATCGAGGAAAGCCTCGCGCGCTTCGCGCCGATTTTGGAAGATGCCCGTCACCGTGACATCCCCGTGCGCGGCTATGTCTCTTGCGTGATCGCATGCCCTTTTGATGGGCCGGTTGCGCCAGCGGAGGTGGCGCGCGTGGCTGAACGGCTCTTTGGCATGGGGTGCTACGAGATTTCGCTCGGGGATACCATTGGGGCCGGCTCACCGGATCTGATTGCCCGCATGCTCCTCGCCGTGCGCGATGTTGTGCCAGTTGGGCGACTGGCCGGGCACTATCACGACACCGGAGGGCGGGCGCTTGACAACATTGATGCATCGCTCTCGCTCGGCGTGCGGGTCTTTGATGCCGCCGTGGGCGGGTTGGGTGGCTGTCCTTATGCCCCGGGGGCACCGGGCAACGTGGCGACAGAGGCGGTGCATGCGCATTTGACCGCGCGCGGCTACAGCACGGGCCTCGACCCAGAGGTGCTGGCGCGCGCCGCGCAGATGGCACGAGATATCAGATGAGGCGCGGGGCGGGCTCCTCGCGCGCTCTGCGCACTGCGGGAAGGGATGCGGCAAGTGTTTGAGACAATCACATGTGTGACGGACTCGCGCGGCGTGGCAGAACTCACGCTCAATCGCCCTGAAAAACACAACGCCATGTCTGCGCAGATGATCGCGGAGTTGACGCAAGCGGCTGCCGATCTGGCCGCGGATCCAAGCGTCCGGGTCGTTGTGCTCTCAGCGGTGGGAAAGAGCTTTTGCGCAGGGGGCGATTTGGAATGGATGCGCGCGCAGCGGCACATGGATAAAGCCACCCGCCGCGCGGAGGCGGGTCTGCTCGCCGCGATGCTGGGCGCCCTCAACCGGTTGCCGAAACCGCTCATTGGGCGGCTTCAGGGCAACGCTTTTGGCGGCGGTGTGGGGCTTGCCTGTGTCTGCGATGTTGCCGTTGGCGCGCTGGATTTGAAGATGGGGCTCACCGAAACCCGGCTTGGCATCATTCCCGCCACCATCGGCCCCTACGTGATCGCGCGCATGGGAGAGGGGCGGGCGCGGCGTGTCTTCATGTCGGGTCGGCTTTTTAACGCGCAAGAAGCGGTTGACCTGGGCCTGCTTTCCCGTGCTTTCGCCGTAGATGAGCTTGACGCCGCTGTCGCGCGGGAGGTGGTGCCCTACCTCGCCTGCGCGCCCGGCGCTGTTGCAGCGGCCAAAGCACTGGCCCTCGATCTTGGTGGCGCGGCATCTGAGGCAGCGGTCACCCGCTCTATCGACGCCTTGGCCGCCCAATGGGAGACGAAAGAGGCCGCTGAAGGCATCGACGCATTCTTTGCCAAACGCAAGGCACCTTGGGTGCGCTGAGGCTTTGCCCTTTAGGTTCCAGGGCAAAGGACTTCGCAGTGCCTCTGAATCTTAAGGGCGGCCCGTATCCCGACGCCTAAAAAGGCGGCAGACGCGCGTTGACCATGCCAGTGCGCCGCCTTACTTCGCTCTGTGAAGGTCTCCATCGCAGTAGGAACGCGTGCTGTTCCAAGAGGGTTTTGTTATGGACGATTTACCGAACGCCTATCTCCCAATCTTAGTGTTTCTTGCGCTTGGCATTGTCTTCTCCGCGAGTCTATTGCTTTCCATCGCCCGTTCTTCGGTCCGCATTCCCCTTGCTGATGAAGCCGGTGCCAAAAACAGCGACGTGCAGGGGCCCGACGGCACCGGCCACAGCTTTGACGTGAAGTTCTATCTCGTCGCCGTCCTCTCTATGTTCTTTGTCATGATAATCGCGTTTCTCTTTCCCTGGGCGTTGGCGTTGAAGGACATCTCGATGGCCGCGTTCTGGTCGATGATGTCCTTTTTGGCGATGTTGGGCGCAGGCTTCGCCTATGCGTGGAAAAAGGGCGCTCTGGAATGGCAGTGACCGGCGTGTGCGATGTGCAGCCGTCGCAGAAATGCAAAGCGTCAGGCGACACATTGCGCAGACGACCCGCTGAGACGCGCGATTCGACGCGGCCAGCATGCGGGTGGTTTACGAACCAGTCGACGTCGTGCAAGGATGCGGAGAAATATGCATGATGAGCCCTTGGGAAGGCATGGAGGATGTCCTACCGGTTGATGACAAGGGCGAAGGAGCGCCTGAATGAGCAGCGTTTGGTGGTTGGTTTTATCGGCTTTAACCGCGATACCGATGGTCAAGTTATTGCCGCACTTCGGGATTAACAGATATTGGGCCGCCGCCTGTTTGGTGCCGCTCGGAACAATTGCCCTGCTGTGGTGGATGGGGCTTAAGTTGCAAGAGTTGGAGAAGTTATGATCGCCTTTTTGGAAGAACTCATGGCCAAGCTCTTTGGCGCGCGGGACGAAATCGCCATCCCCGTGCCTGTCGAGAAAGAAAAAGACAGGCGGCAAAAGCGCCGCTAACCAAGCCGTCGAGCACGGTTGCGCGTTCTTGCAAGTCCGAACTGCGATGGATTTCAGCGCGTTTGTTTTTCTTGACCGCCGGTTTCTTGACTGTTGGTCTGCCAACCAACGATAAACGACTCATATTGTACCTGACCATCACGTTTACTGCTCCCCATCGAGCAGACGGGGCTGTTCCGAGCGTTTTCGATCGAATAGAAGGCTGCGCATCCAAGTTCTTGTCTTTCCTTCGACGGCGCAGGCGACACGACATCCGGGCCAAAGATCTTCCTGAGGAGCGGTCTTGCAAAGTCTAACTCTGGACCGCGCCCAGGTGAGAGTGCTCAGGCCAAACCGAAGACAGCCATGCGGCTGGATGAGGGGATGGCAGTGAAGTAACCGTTATGGCTTTGAGCACCCTGCGCCCGCGCGCCCACCGATCTAAAGTTAATCAAGGGTGTAGGCCTCCAGCTGAAAACCATGCTACACACGTGGGGCTTTCCCAACCGCATCAGATCGCCACCTGATGAGGGGGTGAGGCTGAGGCGGAGGAGATCGACAAAACCGTTGAGGGTTCAAATGTCGCCGCAGCCGCGATAGGTGAGTGGGGGAGGCATAGAAACCGGCGGCAAGTCGTCATTTTCTTGCTGCAAAAGCGCGCGCTGCTGGGCGCGATGACGGCGACATGTAAGGGTCGCGCACCATTAGGGGATAGAATTTACGATGTCTGAAAACCAGAACAGCCTTGAATGTAACACGATCTGCTGGGGCGTTGCGGCGCTTATCGGGCTCGTGGCGATGGTGATGCTCTACCTGCTGGCGGAGTTCAGCGGCTTGCAAGCGGTCTTTACAGGCGGCCTGATCGGCACGCTTTTGGGCGTGGTGCTGAGTGTTTTTGTATGCCGTCAAGCGACAGCTGTGACGGATCTTGCGGGCGAAAAACCCGCGCAGAGATATGCACGGGAGGCTGAAGAGAAGCGTGCCGCCCGCGCGGCTGAGTTTACGGGGCGCAGTGCTGCCACAGACCCCGTACCGCCCGCGGCTCCTTCTGGCGGCAGCCCTGCGGCTGCACCGGCTCCCGCACCGGCCGCCGCTGTTGCACCGGCTTCCGCACCTACCGCCGCAGCTGACGCCCCCGCGGCACCTGCAGCGGCCGCGCCCGCCGCGGCGGTGTCTGCGTCCAAAGACCTGCCGGGTGAGGCGGAATTGGCTGAGCGAAAGGGCTCCTGGAAGTATGAAGCTGACGCGGACGGCAAAGCCGCGGACACCAGCGAGGCGGGCGATGCCCCCAGCGCTGCCACAAAGGACAAGGCTGCGCCTGCAACGAGCAGTGAAGACGTTGCGGAAGCCGCGCCGGAGCTTTTCGACGCCGCTCCGGCCGAAGGGGCTGATGACCTCAAGCTGATCAGCGGTGTGGGCCCGAAATTGGAGCAGACCCTCAACGAATTGGGCATCTACCGCTTTGCACAGGTGGCCAAGTGGGGCCCGTCCGAAATCGCTTGGGTTGACAACCGGCTGCGTTTCAAAGGCCGCATCGAACGCGACGATTGGATGTCTCAGGCCAAGATCCTTGCCGAAGGCGGAGAGACCGAGTTCTCCAAGCGCAACAAGTAGACATGAACAGAGAGCGCGATACAGCCCTGGCAAAGAAAGGCCAAACCGTCGGTTTGGTCATTGCCATAACTATGGTGGTGTGGCTCATCGCGAACCTCGCTGGGCCTCAATTGGGCCTGCCGGGGCGTTACGCGCTCTTGTTTGACTTTGCTGCGCTGGCGGCGCTCTTTTGGGCGATGGTCGTCATTTGGCAGATGTGGCAAGCGCGCCGCGCCGAAAAACGGGATTAGGCCCATCACCACGTGGTCACTTTAGACGATGTGACCACGTGGTGATGGGCCTTCAATGAAGGTTTCCGTCACACCCAGATCCACCTTTCCATGAGGCATTTCACCCAATCTGACCAACACCTTTGCACCGGGCAAAGTGGCCGCTTGAATGGGTCTCATTCCCAATGAACCGGCCTGGAGGTCATGTGGCTTCCGCTGTCCCTGGAAGGAGCGTTGCCAAAAAACCATCTGACAGTCATTGCCGCTATAAAAGCGAAGACCGGACCCGGAAGTGGCGCAGCTGCTGTGGCCTGTGGCGCGCCTAAGTCAAGGACGCGATTTCAAAAGAGCGGCAAGCGGGCATAGACATTTCCCACGCGCTCATTGAAGAACAAAGTCGGTTGTAATGAAGGCCCAAAGGATCAGGAGCACCACACATGACCCCGTTCGAAGCCTATGGACCCGCCATCTGTGTACTTGCGATTTGGGGGCTTATGATGATCGGCCTTTCAATGCTGTCGACGCGGGGGTTGAGGCCCGAAGACCGCAGTGAGAGTGGCCATCCAAAACGCGACTACAGCAATCCGGCCTACCGCCGCCACCGCGCCTTTCAGAATGCGATAGAGACGTCACCGGCATTCCTCTCAACGGCGCTTGCTGCTATTTTGGCAGGGACGTCACCCATTCTGGTGAACATATTGGCTGGGGTCTTTTTGATCTCACGCATTGTCATGGCCGTTGTACACATTCAGACGGAAAACCAGCCTTTGCGCTCAGCCGCGTTTGGGTTCGGTTGGCTGATGATTATCTTCCTTGCTCTCGGTGCGCTTTACGCGGCGCTCATTTAGAAGCGAAGTCAAACGCGCCAAAGATGCCAGACCGCGGCGCCCGCGTGTGCCTCGTCGAAGCCGACGGGTATCCCGGTGCCGCAGATGCATGCCGCGTATCTCACTGTCTTGAAGCGCAGGCCAACTCCCATCATGCCTTTCCCAAGGGAGACGGTCGCCAAGCACGGCTGTGATGCGGTCAAGCTGGTGAGAGGGTGATGGGGTTTTTCAGAAACATCTGGGACGGCACGCTGAGCTTCCTCGCGGCCGTTGCGACTTTTGTCATATTCGGTGTGCCTGTCTGGGCGACACATCAGGCCATCACCTACGGCATCGTGCCGTACTGGTGCTACGCGGCGGTGATCGGCCTCGTGTTCATCGGCGGCAATCTGGGGATCGCGTTTTTGCGCAAAGCCTTAGATGGCGTGGCCCCCCTGCGCGAGCGCAAGCGGCGATGAGTGCGATGTGGCAGATGGTTGAGAGCGGCGCGGCTTGACGATGCGCGATAAAATAGCGATATCAATCAAGCTTTTGACTGAGGGTACGTTTGGCTTTTCAGAGCCGCAAATCCTCCGGACGCGCAGCGGAGAGGGACAATGAAGAAACTTGCATTTGGTGCGGCGGTCTTGGTGATCTTGGCGGGTTGTGAGAGCCGCCGCAACGCGATTGCCTTTGATGAGCAGTACTTCCGCACAAATGTCTCGAAGGTGGATGGGGACCGCGCGGTCTTTACGGTGCGCGTGCGCGACGTATCCAGATCGCTTGACGGTGCGCGGGAGGCGGCCCGGCATGCTGGCAACAGTTACTGCATTGGAAACTACGGCAGTTCTGACATCCTTTGGACTGTCGGACCTGACACGCCACAAGAAGCGCTGCCAATCTCAGATGATGCAATTGTGTTCAAGGGGGTTTGCCCGCAGGGTCAAACCGCGTAGTAAACTTCGCATTTGGGCAGCTGAAACAGTTGATATTGCATATCAAATCTGGTCGGACATAAATGGCTAAGGGCGCAAAGCGACTGTCATGTGAGGGCATTGGATGAAAACACTCTGCGCGGCACTTTTGGGTATGAGCCTTTTTACCACGTCGGTTCTTGCCAAACCGCCCCTGCGGGATGTCCCGGCCATTGATGATGCGATTTTTGAGATCGGCGTTGCCCACCTGATCCGCGAAAACTGTGCCAGTATCGAGGCGCGACAGCTCAAAGGCGTGGCCATGCTACTGCGGTTGCGCCGCGAGGCGCGCGATATGGGCTACAGTGATGCGGAGATCGAAGCCTACACCGATAGCGATGCTGACAAGGCCCGGTTGCGCGCAAAGGCGGCGACATACTTTGCTGCGCGCGGGGTCGATCCCACCCAGCCTGAGCACTACTGTCAAATCGGACGTGAAGAAATCGCAAAGGCAAGCCGGATTGGTTCGTTGCTGAAAGCAAAATGAGCCCATGAACGCCTTGGTCATACGCATCACAAAGCATGGATTATCCTGCCGTTTTGGCTGCAACGGTGTCCTGCCGCTTGAACAGACAGACCCTCAGCGTGGCTTGGGTAGCGGGTTCACGCGCGGTGAAAAGCCTGAGTTTCGATCAAGGGAAGGGACGTCGATTTGCACATGAACCGGGCCAGACGTTTGTGGTTGGTCGGGTGAACCATTTTCGGGGAGGGCGCGCTGAAAGCTACCTGTCTGGTGACGGCACCGGGTGCTTTTTCAGAACGTTGACAAGCGCGCCGGCCTTCCTCAACGGCGCGGTTTGCGGACCCACAAGAGCCGGGGCGCGGCGCTGTCCAATCGGGGTGGTCACCACCGCAATACAATTCACCCTCGGGCGTGAGGGACCTGGCATTGCAGACGGGTCATCTGGCTTCTCCCATGGCATCCGCGGCGGTCTTCTGCGCGCGGCACCGTCATTGGCACCCGCGTGAGACGCTGGCTCGGCCTTTTTCCGCTGCTGGCGGCAGGCTGCGCTGGTGCGCCGCCAGAACCCGCCAATACGGCACCTACCTACCGCGGGGTGCAGACAGCGTTGCTCGACGGAGACCTCGTGCAGTTCAATGTCGCCATGTCAAACGTGGCGTCTGACGCAGATGTGGAACGCTACGCCCAATGCGCGGCTGCGCAATACACGCTGATCCGCGGCTACGGATTCGCGCGTCACCTGCGCACGGCGGTGCGTCGCGAGGGGGATATCTGGCGCGGGGATGCCGTCTACACCATTTCTCCAGCCTTGCCGCGGGGCACCAAGACATTGGATGCCGAAGTCGTGGCCGCCTCATGCGCAGAGCGCGGGATCCCGGCGGTTTAGAGGCAATGACGGCGTTCTTCACACAGACTGCCTTCGGAAATGGGCTTCTCATCGCAGGTCAGGTGCTTTTGATCTTGCTGCCTTTGCTCTTCGCGCTGGGCGTTTTCATGTATGCGGATCGCAAGGTCTGGATGGCGGTCCAGTTGCAGCGCGCGCCGACTGTCCTCAGTGTCGCTGACCTCATGCAGAGCTTGGCCGATCTGCTGAAGTCTGCACGCGAGGGCGTTGTAATCCCCACTGGCGCAGATCGCACCGTATTCCTTCTTGCCCCAGTGGTCAGTCTTCAGACGGCGCTCATTGTATGGGCGGTGATCCCCTTCAATGAGGGCTGGATCCTGGCGGACGTCAATATCGCGGCATTCTATGTTTTTGCGGTTTTGACACTTGGCGTTTATGGGGTGATTTTAGGGGGTTGGGCGTCGCGCAAAGAGCATCCCCTCCTTGGTGCGCTGCAGTCGGCCGCGCAGATGATCTCTTATCAAGTTTCGCTTGGGCTCATCATCATCGCGGTGATCCTCTCAACGGGCGCGGGGAGTTTTACCGGTATTGTGGATGCGCAGGCAGGGCCCGGTGGCATTCTCAGTTGGTACGTGCTGCCGCATTTTCCAATGCTCTTGCCTTTCTTCATCAGCGCCTTGGCAGTCACAAACCGGCCCCCGTTTGACCGGCCTGCGGCACGCCTGGATCTCACGGCTGGTTACAAGGTTGAGTATGGGCCAATGCCGGGTTTGCTTTTTGTGGTGGGTGAGCTTTCGGCGGTGGTGCTGATGTGCGCGCTGGTGGCGCTGCTCTTTCTAGGCGGATGGCTTTCCCCTTTGCCCTTCCTGCCGGATGGCTTTTTCTGGATGTTTCTGAAGATGCTTGTTGTTTTTGCATGCTTTTCTGCCGTGAGGGCGATCGCGCCGACGTATCCCGCGCAGGAGTTCATGTTCCTGGGTTGGAAGGTCTTTGTGCCGCTTACGCTGTTCTGGGTGGTCTTTGTCGCCTTCGCCGCGAAGTTCGAATGGTTCTGGGGGATCTACGCCCGGTGGTCGGCGTAGATGGAGATTCCGTTGGTCAAAACTCGCGGATCGCCTGCTCTTTGGTCTTCGATGTTGATTGTCGCTCTGCAAGACCGAGCCCGCAAAGGGCTGACTGGACCGCGGGTAGGCTCACGGGAAGGCCGATGTCTCACGGGCAAGCGGATGTCACGCAGTATGCACCCGGTCAGCTGATCCCAAGCACTGACTGAGCAATGGCACCCCCGCGCCACCTGCCAGAGCGGCACCCGAGTTGAAACTCGGAACTCAGGTTCAGGGTCCGATCCCTCAAGTCGTGCCATCGCTGCCACAGGAGAACAGATTGCCGGTATCATTTTTGAGATCGCAGGCTGCCATGGGTTTCCTTCACGAGCCAAAAGGTTAAATCCTTGCCCCACAGCCTTTGAGATCCAGGAGATCCCTCAATGACCGCGTCGAACCCCTTTGAAGCTCTGTTCAAACAGGCGCAAGAGCTGACAAAGGCGATGCCAATGGCCGATGCGTTTTCGCCAAAGGTATTTGAGGCGATGATGGGCACAATGCCTAAAGACATGATGGAAATGATGTTTGGCAACGCCGTCAATAAAGGTGGCCTTGATGCCAAGACCAGGATGCTGCTGACGCTCGCGGGCATGACAACGCAGGGAGTGCTGAACGACACGATGTTCCGGCAGACTTTGCGCCATGCCTTAGAAGCGGGCGCGACGCCCCAGCACATCCAAGAGACGATTGCGCAGACGTCAGTTTTCGCGGGGCTGCCCGCGATGAGCCGGGCGATGGAACTTGCAAGTGAAGTCTTTCAAGAAGGAGAGGCCGATAAGTGATTGTTTTCGCTTTCTACCTCTTCGCGATCTGCGTGATCACCGGGGCGCTTTTCGCCGTGACCAGCCGCGATCCCGTGCATGCGGTTCTGTGGCTCCTGTTGGCTTTTTTATCCTCCGCCGGGCTCTTCATCTTGCTCGGCGCTGAATACATCGCGTTGCTCGTTATCTTCGTTTACGGCGGTGCGATTACTCTCCTCTTTCTCTTCGTGATCATGATGCTGAACGTGGATTTCGCTGCATTGAAGGCAGAGACGTCCAGCTCTTTGAGGTTTATGCTGCTCGTTGGGGTGGTGGCCCTGATGCAGTCTGCCATCGCCTTTGGCGCGTGGGAGACCAACCTGAATGTCGCGGATTTGCCCGTTCACGCCGCCAGTGCGGCGGAGCAGAACACCACAGCGCTTGCGATCATTTTCTATGACAGCTATTTCGTCCTCTTTCAGCTTGCGGGTCTGATTTTGCTCGTCTCCCTGGTGGGTGCGGTTTTTCTTACGCTGCGGCACCGCGTGGACGCCAAAGCCCAGGACGACGTGACACATTTGAGGCGTGATCCGCGCCGGGCGCTGAAGCTCAAAAATCTGAAACCAAGGCAGGGCACTTAGCGTATGCGCGGCGGGCCGACATATGTCGTTTGCGCCGCGCTCTGCGCGCTGGCCAGCCCGGTGACCGCCGTGACACTGGCTGAGTGCACGCGCACCACGCATATATCGCATGGTGGGGAGGCCGATCACCTGGATCTAGGCGAGGGCCGCGTAATGTGGCGCGACTGGTGGAGCCAGGAGGGCACGGCAGAGACGCTGGTGGTCGTCGAATGCGGGTCAGGCGATGCGCTTTTTCTGCGCACGGCAGAGGAGAACATGACCGGCCGTGCCCCGTTTGATCGCACCGAGGAGGTGCGTGACATTTTGGACCGCGCCCATGCGGGTGCCCGCGTTTTCGCGACGCTGCCGCGTCTGGCATCAGCGGTTGATAAACTGGCCAAAGACATCGACCTGCGTGCTTTGCAAAGAGAGCCTTGCGCTTGCGCTGCGGTTTATGCAGAGCTTCTGGGAGAGAAGATCCCGTTCCAACTTGAAAGCCCGCGACCGTGACACCGCAGCACCGTTACGGACAGAATGATCCGGTTTCGTTCTGGAAGGAGTGCAACCGATGATCGGACTTGAGCACTACCTCGTCCTCGCGGCGCTCCTCTTTGTAATCGGGATCTTGGGTGTGTTTTTGAACCGTCAGAACCTAATCGTTCTCCTGCTGAGCATTGACGTAATGCTGCTGGCTGTGAGCATCAATCTGGTCGCCTTCTCCAGCTTTTCGGGTAATCTTGTGGGACAGGTCTTTACGATTTTTGTCCTCACTGTTGCCGTGGCGCAGGCTGCCGTTGGCCTCGCCATCCTCATATGCTTTTTTCGCACCCGGGGCAGCCTTGCCGTCGAAGACGCCACTATGATGAAGGGCTAGGACATGGAGACCATGATCTTTTTCGCACCTCTAATCGGGGCGCTCATAGCTGGATTTGGGTGGCGCGTGATTGGAGAGGCAGCGGCCCAATGGGTGGCGACAGGGCTGCTTTTGTTGGCAGCGGCCCTGTCATGGATTGTGTTTTTGACCTTTGAAGGGCCGACAGAACAGATTCAGTTGATGCGCTTTATCGAAAGCGGCACGCTTTCCACCGATTGGTCGATCCGCCTCGACCGTCTCACCGCGATCATGTTGGTGGTCGTCACAAGCGTCTCCGCGCTCGTGCATCTATACAGCTTCGGCTACATGGCCCAGGATCAGAATTTCGGGCCCAAGGATGACTACAAAGGGCGTTTTTTTGCCTATTTGAGCTTTTTGACCTTTGTCATGCTGCTCCTTGTGACCGCCGACAACCTGGCGCAGTTGTTCGTCGGTTGGGCAGGCGTTGGGTTCGCCTCTTATCTTCTGATTGGATTTTACTACAAAAAACCTGCAGCCAATGCAGCGGCCATCAAAGCGTTGGTGGTCAACCGGGTGGCGGATATCGGATTTGCCTTGGGGATTTTCGCGCTTTTTTTGATGACCGACAGCATTCGGTTTGATGACATCTTTGACCAAGCGCCCGAACTGGCGGCGCAACAGATGACCTTTCTTTGGGCCGATTGGAACGCAGCGAATGTGATCGCGGTGCTGCTTTTCATCGGGGCCATGGGGAAATCTGGCCAGCTGGTGCTGCACACCTGGCTGCCAGACACGGTTGAGGGGCCAACGCCGGTCTGCGCGCTCCTCCATGCGGCGACAATCGTCACGGCGGGGGTCTTTCTGGTTTGCCGTATGTCGCCGCTCTACGAATTTGCACCGCAAGCCATGGCCTTTATGGCCGTGATTGGGGCAAGCACAGCCCTTTTCGCTGCCAGCATTGCGCTTGTGCAAACCGACATCAAACGCGTGGTTGCCTATCTGACCTGCGCGCAGATGGGCTTTATGTTTGTTGCGGCAGGTGTTGGCATGTACTCAGCGGCGATGTTTCACCTCTTCACCCAAGCGTTCTTCCTCGCGTTGCTGTTTTTGGGGGCAGGCTCCGTCCTCCATGCGATGCAGCATGAACGCGACATGCGCAGTTTCGGTGGACTGCGCCACAAGCTGCCTTACACCTTTTGGGCGATGATGATTGGGACACTCGCCATCACCGGCGCAGGCATCCCGCTCACGAACATTGGCTTTGCAGGCTTTGTGTCGCGAAACGCAGTGATAGAGAGCGCCTTTGCGGGCGGTTCACTCTACGGCTTTTGGCTTTTGGTGATCGCCGCCGGGCTGATCAGCTTTGGTACCTGGCGGCTGATGTTGCTCACGTTTTTTGGGCAACCGCGGGGGAGCAAGAAAAATCTGGAACACACGCACGAAAGCCCTTTCATTATGCTGCTGCCGCTCGGAGCCCTGGCCTTTGCGGCAGTTTTCGTTGGCATGATTTGGTCTAACTCGTTCGTAGGCGAGCACGAGGATCTGGCCGCCTTCTATGAGATCCCGCTGGCCTCGGGCGCCGAGCCTGAGACTGCCGAAGATGCGGCGCGCGACGCGACGAGCGAAGACGCCCAGCGGGCGGATGAGAGCTTGGAGTACTCTGAAAAAATGCGCGCTTTTGGCGGCGCGCCCGGTGCCGGTGCGCTCTACTTTGGGCCGGAAAATGATGTTTTGGCAAAGGTGCAAGAGGTCTCCAACGCGGTCAAGCTCGCGCCATTTGTCGCCATGCTAATCGGTCTTTTCTGCGCGCTTTGGGGCTACATCCTACGGCCCGATGTGCCCAAAAAGCTGGTGGCTCAGCAAGAAAGCCTGCATCGATTTTTGCTCAACAAGTGTCACATTGATGATCTCTACGATGCGGTGCTCGTGCGTCCGGCCAAAGCGCTTGGCCGGTTTTTGTGGCACCGGGGCGACGGGGCTGTGATCGATGGCACTATCAATGGTGTCGCCCTGGGTGCCGTGCCGTTTCTGACGCGCTTGGCGGGCCGTGTTCAGTCTGGCTACGTTCTTACCTACGCCGTGGCGATGGTGATTGGGCTCGTCATCCTTATCGCCTGGATGAGTTTCGTTGGAGGGCGCAACTGATGCCAAGAAGATTTCCAACCGCGGCGCGGCGCATGATGGCCATCACGGCCTTGCTCCTCGGCCAAGCGCGCCGCGACACGCACGATCCAGCGCTATGTGTCATGCCCGGCTTTTTTGGTGCGACCCTTAGAGCGCTTTCAGGCATCGGTATGCCCGTTGGTCTCTCACCTAAACGGGGGATTGAGATCCTCTGATGGATACGCATCTTTTATCCATCATCACGTTTCTGCCGAGCTTTGCCGCGTTGATCCTCGCGGTGTTCTTGCGCGGGGATGACCCGGCCGCGCAACGCAACGCTAAATGGTTGGCAATGATCAGCACCGTTGCCACCTTTCTGATCTCGCTCTTTGTCTACGCAAATTTTGATCCGCAAAACACGGAGTTTCAGTTTCTCGTCGAAGCAGATTGGCTGCTCGGCTTGCGCTACCGCATGGGGGTCGACGGTATCTCGATCCTTTTTGTGATGCTCACAACGTTCATGATGCCCCTTGTCATCGCCGCGTCTTGGTCGGTGGAGCATCGGGTCAAAGAGTACATGATCGCGTTTCTCTTTCTTGAAACCTTCGTGTTGGGCGTCTTCATGGCGCTGGATCTCATCCTTTTCTACCTCTTTTTTGAGGCGGGGCTCATTCCGATGTTCTTGATCATCGGGATTTGGGGCGGGGTGAACCGGATCTACGCCAGCTTCAAATTCTTCCTGTTTACGCTCTTGGGTTCGGTGCTGATGCTCGTGGCCATGGTCGCGATGTTTGCGGATGCGGGCACGACTTGCATTGGCGGCTGCGACGTGAGCTTGCTCAACCATCAATTCGGCACGGAGACCTTCAGCCTTTTGGGCGTGGACATCATTGGCGGCGCGCAGACCATGATGTTCCTCGCTTTCTTTGCGAGCTTTGCGGTGAAAATCCCGATGTGGCCTCTGCACTCTTGGCTGCCTGATGCGCATGAGCAGGCCTCTACAGCCGGATCTGTCGTGCTCGCCGCGCTCTTGGTCAAACTGGGCGGATACGGCTTCTTGCGCTTCTCGATCCCAATGTTTCCAGTGGGCGCTGAGGTGATGACGGGCTTCATACTTTGGCTGAGCGCCATTGCCATCGTCTACACCTCACTTGTGGCGCTGGTGCAAGAGGACATGAAAAAGCTCATCGCCTACGGAACCGTCGCGCACATGGGCTTTGTCACGATGGGGATCTTTGCTGGGACCCAGCAAGGGATCGACGGCGCGATTTTTCACATGATCAGCCACGGGTTTATCTCCGCCGCGCTTTTTTTATGCGTTGGCGTGGTCTATGACCGCATGAAAACGCAAGAGATTGATGCCTTCGGCGGGCTGGTCAACCGGATGCCAGTCTATGCGATGCTTTTCATGCTGTTCCTCCTCGCCAGTGTGGGTCTCCCCGGGACGAGCGGCTTTGTGGGAGAGTTCCTCACCCTAATGGCGGCTTTCCAAGTGAACACGTGGGTTGCGACAGTTGCCACCACGGGAATTGTGCTTTCCGCCGCTTACGCGCTCTGGCTCTACCGGCGGGTGGTGATGGGCGAATTGATCAAAGAGAGCCTCAAGACGATCCAGGATATGACAGCGCGTGAAAAGTGGATCGTTGCCCCGCTTGTTGTCATGACGCTGCTTTTGGGGATCTACCCAGCCCTGATCCTGGACATAACAGGCCCTTCCGTCGCAGCACTGGTAGAGGCTTATGCCAGCGCGCTCGAAGGGGATGCGGTGCCGGTGCAGACGGCGGATGCGGTTCCGGATTTGCGCCAACCATGATTGGCGAAAGCCTCGTCGTCATACTGCCTGAGATCCTTTTGGCGCTTTACGCGGTCACCACTTTGCTGGCGGCGGCCTACACACGCCAAGACAGGTTCGGCAGTGCTTTGCTCTGGGCAACCGCGGTAGTCTTTGTGATCATGGCCTTCGGGATCGGTACAATAGGAGAAGGCACCCGCACCGGTTTTGGCGGTATGATCGTCGACGACAGCTTTGCCCGCTTCGCCAAGGTCGCGATCTTGCTCTCAGCTGCTGCGGTGCTCGTGATGTCCGAGAGCTTTATGCGCAGCTATAACCTGCTGCGCTTTGAGTATCCGATGCTCGTCACCCTGGCTGTTGTCGGCATGATGATCATGGTGAGCGCGGGCGATTTGATGGTGCTTTACCTTGGGCTCGAATTACAGACTTTGGCCCTTTACGTGGTGGCCAGTTTGCGGCGCGGCTCTGTGCGCTCGACCGAGGCGGGGCTGAAGTTCTTTGTGCTTGGCGCGCTAAGTTCCGCCATCCTGCTCTACGGGGCTTCGCTGATTTACGGCTTCAGCGGTGCCACGCTTTTTGCCGACATCGCCACCGCCACACAACCAGGGCAGACGTCGCTGGGGCTGCTCATCGGTATTGCATTCCTCATCGCTGGGATGTCGTTCACGGTTTCCGCCGTCCCTTTTCACATGTGGACGCCGGATGTCTATGAAGGCATGCCGACACCGATCACAGCCTTTTTCGCCACCGCACCCAAAGTGGCAGCCATGGCGCTTTTTGCCCGGTTGCTGCACGACGCCTTCGGCAACGCGGTGCGTGACTGGCAGGAGATCATGGCGTTTTTGTCGGGCGCATCCATGTTCTTGGGGGCCATCGCCGCGATTGGACAGCGCAACATCAAACGGCTGATGGCTTTCTCTTCGATTGCGCATATGGGTTTTGCGCTGATGGGGCTTGCCGCTGGTACCTTACTCGGCGTGCAGGCGATGTTGGTCTACATTGCGATTTACCTGACAATGACCATAGGCACCTATGCGTTCATATTGATGATGCAGAAAGATGAAACGCCGCTAACGGACATTGACGCGCTGCAGAGTTACGCGCAGCAGAGCCCGGGGCGCGCCCTTGCGATGATGGTCCTTTTATTCTCGCTCGCCGGTCTGCCGCCGATGCTGGGTTTCTTCGGCAAGCTGTACGTTTTGCGTGCGGCCTATGAGGGCGGGCTGGCCTGGCTTGCGGTGGCAGGCGTCATCGCTTCGGTGATTGGGGCGTTTTACTACATCCGGATCGTTTTCTACATGTATTTCGGTGAGGAGAGCAGTGAGCAGTTTGACGACGACACCGGCCCCGTCTTGCCGGTCTTTCTGACTTGCGCAGCGGCGATCGTGGTTTTTGGGATCGTCAACATGTTCGGTGTTGAAACCGCAGCAATGGCGGCCGCAGAAGCCTTGGTGAAATAAGCATATGCAGCTCAGCCTATGAGATCCTGGCCCGAGGGTTACAATCGCCGGGTCTATGACACGGTGGCTTCCACGCTGTCCGAGGCCGCGCGGCTGATCCCGGACCTGGCTGGGCCCACCTGGATCATGGCGCTGCAACAGACGGCGGCCCGCGGGCGGCGCGGGCGTTCATGGTCGACACCGCACGGGAACTTTGCCAGCACGCTTGTGATGCGGCGGAAAGAAGACCCCGGAACGGCCGCGTTGAGAAGCTTTGTCGCCTCCCTCGCCCTTTTTCGCGCGCTTGAGGCAGTGACGGGGCGGCCGGACAGCTTTGCGCTTAAATGGCCCAACGATGTTCTGCTCAAGGGCGGCAAAGTGGCAGGGATCTTGTTGGAAACCACGGGCGAGCATCTGGTGATTGGCATTGGCGTGAACCTGCTTCATGCGCCTGAACCTGAGGTTCTGGAGAAGGGTGCGCTCCCCGCGGTGAGCCTGGCACGGGATCTGGGGCAGCGCGTGCCTGCCGAAGATCTCTTGGATGCCCTCGCAACCGCCTATGCCGAGCTAGACGCACAGTTTACCTTTCAAGGTTTCGCCCCTATCCGCCGTGGCTGGTTGGCGCGGGCGGCGCGGCTGGGTGAGGTGATCACCGCCCGCACGATGCGCGACGCCATCACAGGCACCTTTGAGGATGTTGACGAAACCGGTAACTTGATCCTCAAAACCGCGAAAGGGATCCATCAGATCACGGCGGCGGATGTGTACTTCTAAAGGAACGCGCGATGCTCTTGGCCATTGATTGCGGCAACACCAACACGGTCTTTTCGCTCTGGGACGGGACCGAATTTCTTTGCACCTTCCGCACGTCGACCCATCACGCCCGCACATCGGACGCCTATTTCACGTGGTTTTCGACGCTCTTGAACCATCACGGGATCAAACTCGAGGTAGAAGACGTGATCATTTCCTCAACGGTGCCGCGCGTGGTCTTCAATCTGCGGGTGTTTACAGATCAGTACTTCGGCCGCCGTCCTTATGTGGTGGGGAAACCAGATTGCCTGCTGCCGGTGCAGCCGCGTGTTGATGAAGGCACCATTGTGGGGCCAGACCGGCTGGTGAACACCGCAGGTGCTTTTGACCGACATGGTGGCGACCTCATCGTGGTAGATTTTGGCACGGCGACGACCTTCGATGTGGCGGCGGCGGACGGTGCCTATGTTGGGGGGGTGATTGCCCCGGGCGTCAACCTCTCGCTCGAGGCGCTGCACATGGCGGCGGCAGCGCTGCCGCATGTGGACATCACCAAACCGCAACGTGTAGTAGGCACCAACACCGTCGCCTGCATGCAGTCCGGGGTTTTTTGGGGCTACGTTGGACTGGTGAAAGAGATCTGTGCGCGCATCATGGCCGAGCAGGGACAGGACATGAAAGTGATTGCAACCGGTGGCCTCGCCCCGCTATTTGCGCAGACCGAAGCGCTGTTTGACGTGATTGAAGACGATTTGACGATGCACGGCCTGACCGTGATCCACAAGTTTAACAAGGAACACAGCTGATCTATGAGCAGTGAAAGATTGATCTACCTTCCGCTTGGCGGGGCAGGTGAAATCGGCATGAATGCCTATGTCTACGGCTACGGCAGACCGGGCAAAGAGCGGCTGATCGTTGTCGATTTGGGCGTGGCTTTTCCAGACATGGACGGCTCTCCCGGGGTTGATTTGATCATTGCAGACATCGCCTGGCTGAAAGAACGGCGCGACCAGATTGAAGCGATCTTTGTCACCCATGCGCATGAGGATCACGTGGGCGGCGTGGCCCATACCTATGCGGACTTGCAAGCCCCCATCTATGCCCGGCCCTTCACCGCCAACATAGCCCGCCGCAAAATGGAGGAGCATGGTCATCCGCTGGAGGCCATCAATGTCGTTTCCGCTTGGCCGGAGCAGGTGGTGCTTGGCCACTTTACCGTTGGGTTTTTGCCTGTCTCCCACTCAATCCCGGAAAGCGCGGCTTTGGTGATTGATACGCCCGAGGGTCGTGTGATCCACTCAGGCGATTTCAAAATCGATACGACACCCGGCGTGGGCGAGCCGTTTGACGCTGATCTCTGGCAAGAGGTGTGCAAGGGTGGGGTAAAAGCCCTGATCTGCGACAGCACCAACGTGTTCTCGCCAGATGCGGGGCGGTCTGAGGCAACGCTCGGGCCCGCGATTGAGACGCTCGTGAGCGGGGCCGCTGGAATGGTTGTTGCGACAACATTCGCGTCCAATGTCGCCCGGGTAAAGACACTGGCGGTGGCCGCAGAGAAAGCAGGGCGCTCGGTCGTGCTCTTGGGCCGGGCGATGAAACGGATGATCGATGCTGCCCTTGAAACCGGCGTTTTGACCGATTTTCCGAACGTGGTCAGCCCGGAGGATGCGCGCGCCATTCCGCGCGATCACCTGATGCTTTTAGTCACCGGAAGCCAAGGGGAACGGCGCGCAGCCTCGGCGCAATTGGCGCGGGGCAAGTACCAGGGCATCGAAATGCAAGACGGGGATCTGTTCCTTTTTTCTTCAAAGACGATCCCAGGCAACGAAAAGGATGTGATCCGCATCATCAATCAATTCTCCGAGCGCGGGGTGGATGTGGTCGATGATAGCTCCGGGCGGTATCATGTTTCAGGTCACGCCAACCGTCCAGATCTTGAGCGGTTGCATGAGCTGGTGCGCCCGCAAGTGGTCATCCCAATGCATGGTGAGCACCGCCATCTGCGCGCGCATGTCAAGCTTGCAGAGGCGCGGGGTGTGACCGGCGTTTTGGCTGTGAATGGCATGATGATCGACCTGTCGGGCAACGCGCCGCGGGTCACGGAGTATGTGGAGACCGGGCGCACCTACATCGACGGCAGCGTTCAAGTTGGCGCACTTGACGGGGTGGTGCGCAACCGCATCCGCATGGCCCTCAACGGACATGTGACGGTCACGGTGATCTTGGATGAGGATGATGAGCCGGTGGGAGAGCCTTGGGTCGATTGCATTGGCCTTTCTGAGTTGGGGGCCAGCGGTGCGCCCTTGGTCGACGTGCTGGAAGAGGACCTGAGCCAATTTCTTGGACGGGCTGGGGCCGCAACTATGCGGGACGACGACAAGCTGAACGATGAGCTGCGTCGACGCGCCCGGCAATCTGCGATGGGTGAAATTGGCAAGAAACCCGAAGTAACAGTGGTGGTCAGCCGCCTGTCCTAGGGGCCTGGTCGTCGTGCTGTGTTGAGGCCCCAGCATCCTTGCAGCGCAACGGTTGGTGCCTGTCGCGAATCGGCAGTGCGTGGATCGCGCCTTATTTGCGCCACATCTGCCTCATTTTCGAACCAGCTTTGCCAAACGGATGCCTACTGTCACGCGCGCTTCAACAGTGGCCCGACAATTGCGTGTTTCCGTTTGAAATTCCCACGCGCCGTGGCACGCCTCCCGGTGCGTTCGCGGTGAGGTGGGCATGATCTGAGCGCGCCACTGAGGGAAAGACCATGAAACCGATTGTAACTGCTCTTTTGGCGCTTGCAGCCTCTGCCACGGCTGCATCTGCCACCACCTACCGCTACATGTCGACGACCAATGGCGTCGATGCGACCTATCTCTATGACACCCGCACGGACGTGTTCCAGCTCGATTTTGAGGTCCTGGACAGCGTTGGGGTAGACGGGGCCTGGTGGGTGATCAACGACGGTCCAAACCCGGCCAAGACCGGTGCGACGCAGCTCGCGATCCTTTACACCGACCTGATGAACGTCTGGGCCTATGAGTACACCGGTGGATATCGGCGCAGCGATCCAGGTGCTTCTGGTACGCTCTTACAGTACTACGGCGGCGTCGTGTCATCGAGCGCTTCGGGCGTTGGCACCACCACCTACGGGTTGACACTCGACCTGACCGATCTGAACGGGGCCAGCACCGCTGCCATGACCACGGATCCGGCGCAGTGGAAAGGCATGTTTTTTAATCAAACCCTTGGCACGTGGTTGCACCCGACGATTGGGGCGTTCAACGGCTGTTCGGCGGGGGATAACACGCCGACACAACTGACATGCTTTGACGGGTCAAACTGGATTGGTTGGGATGAGAGCAACCGGACGACAACTGCAGTGCCCTTGCCAGGTGCCTTCAGTCTCGCCGCCGCACCTCTCGCCGCGCTTGGCTTTGGGGCATGGCGGCGCAGACGCCAGAACGCGCGCGCAGCTTGACCGAAAGCGACTTTGTGCCCCGCGCAAAAGGGGCGCAGCATCAGCTCGCGATACGGTCCGCGAAACTGAGCCCGATAAACTCTGGCGTATGATCGCCAAGGCCCAAAACATTCGACTCGCGGCGGTCCTGACCACGTTTGCGGCTCGGCTCAGAGGTGTCTTTCGTGCGCCGTTTGCTCTGGGGTTTATCGTCTGCTTGCTTTTTGCCGCGGCTCTTTTTCGGTGCGGCGGGCTCTTCCACCTGCTTCGCGGTGTCATCGCGGGGGGCCTCAACCAAAGGCGAGGCGCGGCGCGGTATCTCGTGCTGCACAAGCCCTTCGACATCCGCGAGGTTCTTTTCATCGCGCGGCACGCAGATCATAATCGCGGTGCCGTCCCGGCCCGCCCGGCCCGTGCGGCCGATGCGGTGTACATAATCTTCTGCATGTCCTGGCACATCAAAGTTAAAGACGTGGCTCACGGCAGGCACGTCCAATCCACGTGCGGCAACGTCCGAGGCCACTAGAAACCGCAGCGTACCGTCGCGAAAGCCGTCAAGCGTCTTCATCCGTTGGCTTTGGTCGAGATCGCCGTGGATCGGTGCGGCGTCAAACCCGTATTTCTTGAGCGATTTCGACAGGATATCGACGTCCGACTTGCGGTTGCAAAAGATGATGGCATTTGTGCAGGCCTCGCCCTCAGCCTCGATGATCATGCGCAGGAGTTTGCGCTTTTCGGTCCCCTCACGGTCTTTGCGCGAGGCTTTGAACAGCACCACGCCTTGGGTGATGTTCTTGTTTGTCGTGGCTTGGCGGGCGACCTCGACCCGTTCGGGGTTGCTGAGGAACGTATTGGTGATCCGCTCAATCTCTGGTGCCATGGTGGCGGAGAAAAACAGCGTTTGCCGGGTGAATGGCGTCAGGCCGAAAATGCGCTCAATGTCAGGAATGAACCCCATGTCGAGCATCCGATCCGCTTCATCCACCACCATGACTTTCACATCATTGAGGATAAGCTTCCCGCGCTCGAAATGATCGAGCAGCCGCCCCGGCGTGGCGATCAGAACGTCAACGCCTTTGTCGATCAAAAGATCCTGCTCTTTGAAGGAAACACCGCCGATGAGGAGCGCTTTGCTCAGCTTCACGTATTTTGAATAGGTGTCAAAGTTTTCCGCGACTTGCGCGGCAAGCTCGCGGGTCGGGCAGAGCACGAGCGATCGCGGCATGCGCGCCCGGGCGCGGCCACGGGCAAGCGCCGTGATCATCGGCAGCGTAAAGCTTGCGGTTTTGCCGGTGCCGGTTTGAGCGATGCCTAACACATCCCGCCCGTCCAGCGCAGGAGGTATGGCTCCCGCTTGGATCGGCGTCGGCTCGGTATAGCCAGCCTCTTCAACAGCTTTAAGAACTTTTGGATTGAGTTTCAGGTCCGTAAATTTGGTCATATGTTTCCGCTTTGGAGCGGACACTGACTTGGCCCGCGACATCAATGCCTTGGCCCGGATGGCACGGGGCTTCTCCCCTCAAGGTGCCGCTGCGATAGCAATTCTCTGCGTCTAGGTCAAATCCTACCCTCAATAGGGGCTCCAAGACGGGAAATGGTGGGCAATTGTGTGCTTTAGGCCAGTGTTTGCCGTCCTTAGGCATCCATGGCGCGTCAGACGCGCCCTGAGGGCTGGTGTGTCCGCGACAACCTCGTCAAAAAATGCGCTGAGGCCGGCCGCTCCCTTGCTCTGGTGAAGGTGGCTCAAAAGCTCGTGCAATTGGCTGCACCCTTTATCGGGGGTCCGGTATGCGCCCTTGGCCAACCTGAACGAGAAAGCCGCAATCCAATCCTCCCACGATTTTGCATGGCAATGGGCGAGATCCAGTCCCGCCGTTGTGCTCGGCCCTTGAAGTTGTGCGTCTGCTTGAAAGGCGTTGTGTATCTGAAACCGCACGTCCTTAAGACCAGTGCGGACAAAGATCTTGCCCGCGACATGGCTCAGAAACCCAGCGGTGAGATGCGCGCCGAAGGTCGGGTAGAGCATGCGGGTGAGGCGCGCCCGTTCAGGGCCGGGTGGCATGAATGACTTGAACGCCGTCCCGTCGCCGGCGAGGCCTTCCATAGGCCGCACCCGGGTGAGGGCCGTGTCCTTTGGCAGATCCTGCAGGATCTGCGCAATCGGTCTTTGCGCAATCAAAAACTCATCAACGTCCATATGGATGAGCCACCCAACCTCCTGTTTTCGCCGGTACGCATGCGTGGCGTTCTGACTTTGGCGGACCTGGTGTTTTTGCGGGCGGCGACCTCTCCACCGCGCATCATCGCATAAGATTGCGCGGATCTTTGGGTGGGCGTCCAGATGCGCCAATGCGTCTGGGTTGGGCGCGTCCAAATAGAGGTAAATCCTGTGGGCCCCCGCTTCGAGGTGGAAGGCTGCAAAGTGCAGGATGTCGCGCGTCGGGGCATGCGTCGTGGTGCAGATCCCCCAACGGGTCATGCGCCGAGTAGGCCAGACTTTGGTTCAAGCGCCCTATGCGGTTGGCCGGGTGGGTGCGCGAGTACTTTGGAAACTTTGCAAACTTTGCAAATGGGTGCCGCGTCGCATGCTGGTATGGCGATTTGCGTGGTGAACCAACGCGGCAGGCTGTGGCCATTGGCGCGTGCGAGACATCGAAACTGCTTTGCGCTGTACCGAGTCGGCGACGTCAGTTTTCTTCGCGCAATCAGGCGCGCGGCCTCCGCCGTTTTCAAGGCTACACCATCATCTCTTTGGTTGCTGTGAGGCGGACTTGCGGAAAATCGCGCGCCACCCGGTCGATGTCCCATTGTAGCCTTGTGAGATAGACAATGTCGCCGTCATGATCGTGGGCGATGTGCTGCTTGTTTTTGTCGACAAATGTATCAACCGCGGCCGTGTCCCCAGCGACCCAACGGGCGGAGGTAAATTGTGACGCCTCGAACCGGACGGGCAGGCCGTATTCCAACTCGATCCGGCTCGCGAGGACCTCAAACTGCAGTTGACCCACAACGCCCACAATAAATCCGGATCCTATGCTGGGCTTAAAGACCTTAGCGGCCCCTTCCTCGGCAAACTGCATGAGCGCTTTTTCAAGGTGCTTTGCTTTCAGCGGATCGCCCGCGCGCACGCCCTGCAACAGCTCTGGCGCGAAGGACGGGATGCCCGTGACCCGCAGCGGTTCGCCTTCGGTCAGCGTGTCCCCGATCCGCAGTTGACCGTGATTGGGAATGCCGATGATGTCACCGGCCCAGGCCTCTTCTGCCAGTTCGCGGTCGGAGGCGAGAAACATAACCGGATTGGAAATCGCCATCGGCTTTTTGGAGCGCACGTGGGTCATCTTCATGCCGCGTTGAAAATGTCCCGATGCCAGGCGCACGAATGCCACGCGGTCGCGGTGCTTGGGGTCCATGTTCGCCTGAACTTTGAAGACAAAGCCGGAAACCTTTGTTTCCTCTGGAAGAATCTGTCTTGGTTCTGCAGTCTGAATCTGCGGCTGAGGGCCGTATTGGGCGATGCCTTCCATCAGTTCTTTCACGCCAAAAGAATTGATCGCAGAGCCGAACCAGATTGGCGTCAGAGAACCTTCAGCCATCAGCTTGGGGTCCAGCGGCGGCAAAAGCTCGCGCACCATTTCAAGCTCTTCAATCAACTTCTCAAGAAGATCCTCCGGCACGTGTTGCGCCAGTTTCGGATCATCCAGCCCGTTGATTTCAAGCGATTCGGCAACGCGGTTTCGGTCTGCCCGGTCCATCAGTTCCAACCGGTCGCGCAAGATGTCATAGCAGCCGATGAAATCGCGGCCGATCCCGATGGGCCAGCTTGCCGGGGTGACATCGATGGCCAGATTTTCCTGGATCTCATCAATGATTTCAAACACGTCCCGGCTTTCCCGGTCCATCTTGTTGCAGAATGTCAGGATAGGCAAATCGCGCAGACGGCAAACTTCAAAGAGTTTCTGGGTTTGGCTTTCCACGCCCTTCGCCCCGTCGATGACCATCACCGCCGCATCCACGGCCGTGAGCGTACGGTAGGTATCTTCTGAGAAGTCAGAGTGGCCAGGCGTATCCACGAGGTTGAAGCGAAACTCCTTGAAATCAAAGGACATCGCTGAGGCGGAGACCGAGATCCCGCGGTCTTTCTCCATCGCCATAAAGTCTGACCGGGTGCGGCGCGCTTCGCCTTTCGCCCGGACTTGACCTGCCATCTGGATCGCACCGCCGAAGAGCAGAAACTTCTCAGTGAGCGTGGTTTTTCCCGCGTCAGGGTGGCTGATGATCGCGAAGGTCCGACGGCGCGCGATCTCTGGCGGCAAGGCGGGGCGGTTTGGCGGGCTGTCCAACATGCGATTCGGATCCTGCGTGGCGGGGCGTGCCTTAGCCTGTGCACGGGATCGCCGTGCCTAGGTCGTCCCGCAGACATATCCAAGATGGGCGCAGAGGCAAGGGCAGGGCGCATTACGAGCATGCGTCCACTGGTGTGTGCTGCGCGATTGGCTGGCCTTTGATTGCTTCAAAAAGGGATCCAGCTTTCGCAGCTGGCGCTGTAGGCGGGGTTTCGGCCGCCGCACTTTGTAAAGCAGCCTGGGCACAGACCGGGATCCCCTCTGCAAAAATCACTTGCGGTGCATCAAAGAGCAATCGGCAGAGGGTGACATAGCCGCCTTCGCGCGCTCGGATCTCACTTCCGTTGATCAGATCAGCGGCGCAACATCGTCGCGTGAGCGGGTCAAACCCCCTGTTGGCTTCTGCACGGCAGATCAGGAGTTCTTGAGCCGCACTGACAACCAGCTCTGCGGCATTGTTCAGAAAACCCGCCGCGACGTGGACGGGGGCAAAAGGACCCTGTGCTGGTTGGGTGCTGCGGGCAATGGCGTGCAGACGACGCGGTCCGCCGTCGCGGGTGAGCAGCGCGTCTCCCGGTATCAGCTCCCCCACGGGCACCAGCGCACCGCTCGCCAAGCTCACGCGCGTCGAAGGGTCAAGGCACATGTGCGACAGGGCGTCGAAGCGTGACTGTGCGAGGCCCGGCGAGATTGCGATCAGCTGATAGGTGTCGCGGGCGCGAAATCGGCCGAGCGGCAAGATGAACGGGGCACCATCCGTCGCAATGGTCGGCTCTGCCAACAGCAGTGCCTCCACCGCTTGGCCGCTCAAGGACATGAACTGCAGCACGCTGTCTAGATGGACCGCGACAGATTCTGTGGGCGCATGGTCCGCCTTGGCGACCCGCAGGCGACCTGAGGAAGCTTGGATCAAATGCAGGTTTCGGTGCCGCGTGGCGTCCAAAACCCTGTACTGATCGCCCGTGACGAGGCTGCGGGCGGGCGTCATGGGATCGCCCACATTTGCGCCAAGCACACATCGAAAGGCCGAGCCATGCAAGACACGTATGGGCCGCGGCAAGCGCGCTATTTTAGGGCTGGGCAGCGCGCCGCTCAACATCTGCATCGTTCTCTCCCAAGCTCTCCCAGGTGTTTTGCTGGCACCTTGCCAAAAGCGCGGTTAGGAATTGGTTAACTACAAAAGGAGAACGGCATGGATTTGGGCATCAAAGGCAAAAAGGCGTTGGTCTGTGCCTCGTCTAAGGGGCTTGGCTTGGGCTGCGCGCAGCATCTGGCGGCGGCGGGTGTCGACCTCGTGATGAATGCCCGCGGCGCAGAAGCCCTTGAGGCCGCAGCGGAACGGCTGCGCGCCGAGACAGGCGTTTCGGTGACAACCATCGCTGCGGATGTCGCCACGGCCGAAGGACAAGACGCGGTGATCTCTGCCTCAGGCGATGTCGATATCCTGGTGAACAACGCAGGCGGCCCCCCTCCGGGCATGTGGACCGACTGGAGCCGGGAGGATTTCATCGCCGCACTTGATGCCAACATGCTGGCCCCGATCGCTTTGATCAAAGCCTGCGTGCCCGGCATGATGGCGCGAGGCTGGGGCAGGGTGGTCAACATCACCTCGCAATCGGTCAGGGCCCCTATTCCTGTTCTGGGGCTTAGCAACGCGGCGCGCACCGGGCTGACGGGCTATGTCGCGGGCACCAGCAGGCAGGTGGCAGGCAAAGGCGTGACGATCAACAACCTTTTGCCAGGGATTCATGCCACGGACCGGGCGGACGCGCTGGACGGTGGCGTGGCAAAAGAAAAGGGCATTACCGTCGAAGAAGCGCGCGCGCAACGTGCCGCGACCATCCCCGCCGGCCGCTACGGGACAGCAGATGAATTCGGCGCTGCCTGCGCCTTTCTTTGCTCGCAGCATGCGGGTTTCATCGTTGGGCAAAGCGTTATGCTCGACGGGGGTGCAACCAACATCACTATGTGAGGGCGGACCGCGTGGCCGATAAGCGCCTGCTCAAAGACGAACTGTTCAATCCCGCAACTGTGGGCCATTTGGCGGCAGAATTTGCCGCCGCTGTGCCGGGCTTTGACGCCGCGCAGTTCGCGTCTCAGGCGCTGTCCGGCTTTGCCGAGCGGGAGCTTTTGGCGCGGCTCGAGTGGATGGCAGATTGCCTTGAGCCGCGGCTTGCACCTGATTTTCCGACCATGGCAGCGCAGCTTGAGGCGGCGATGCCGCCGATCCTTGACCCAACGCTGCGTGACGATGACTTTGGTCATTTCATCCACGCTGTCCCGGGCATCCTTGCGGTGCGCCACGGGCTGGACGACCACCGAGACCGCGCGCTGGATCTGCTTTATGCCGCGACACAACGGTTTTCGATGGAGTTCTACATTCGACCCTTCCTCAACCGCTGGCCGGAACAGACACTTATGCGCCTGGCTCAATGGGCAGAGGACGAAAACTACCACGTGCGGCGATTGGTGAGTGAGGGCACGCGGCCAAAGCTGCCCTGGGCGAAGGCGGTCACGCTGAGCACAGATCAGACGCTGCCCCTTTTGAACAAGCTGCATGCCGACCCCGCCCGCTTTGTCACGCGGTCGGTGGCCAACCACCTCAACGACATTGCCAAAACCGCGCCGGATCTCGTGGTCAACACGCTAAAGGTTTGGCGCAATGAGGCACGACAGACCCCAAAGGAGTTGGCTTGGATGACGCGCCATGCCCTGCGGACACTGGTAAAAGACGGGCACCCTGGAGCGTTGGCCTGGCTGGGATATCGGACCGATGTGGACATCACAGCCAATTTAGAATTGAGCGCCGCGCGTCTGAAGATGGGGGAAAGGCTGAGCATTGCCTGCACGCTTACGGCCGCTGAGGACGTGCCGGTGATCGTCGACTACCGGCTGACGTTTGCGCGGCCAAAGGGAAAACCAGGGCACAAAGTTTTCAAACTGAAGGCCGCAAAAATCAAGGCAGGCCAGATGCTGGAGCTCGCGAAAGTGCACCATCTCAAAGCCGATGCGACAACGTTCAAGCTTTATCCCGGTCCGCATGAAGTGACGCTACAGGTGAACGGAAAGGATGTGGCAGAGGCAAGCTTTGAGCTCACCGGGTGAGCGTTGTCTTGCGGCGCGCTTGCGCGGCTGATAGCTGCGGGCGCGACAGCACGCCGGATTTCCATGCACCCAGATCCCGCCACGCCGCGCCTTCAGATCCATGACCTGCGCCGGAGCTACGCGGGCCGCTGCGTTGTGGACGGCGTGTCTCTCAGCATCTCAGCTGGACAAGTGACCTGCCTTCTTGGCCCGTCAGGCTGCGGTAAATCGACCACGCTGCGCATGATTGCGGGGGTTGAAGCGCCCGAAAGCGGTCGCATCGCCGTAGACGGCAAATTGCAGTTTGGCGAAGGCATCAACGTGCCACCTGAACGCCGCGGGATCGGGCTCATGTTCCAGGACTTTGCGCTCTTTCCGCATCTCACAGTGGCTGATAATGTGGCTTTCGGGCTCTCAGGGCGGCGTCAACCAAAACGCGCCCGGGTGGCAGATCTTTTGGCGCGCGTGACCCTATCAGATCTCAGCGGTGCCTATCCACACCAGCTTTCGGGGGGTGAACAGCAGCGCGTCGCCCTCGCGCGAGCATTGGCACCGCAGCCGAGGATCATGCTCATGGATGAGCCTTTTTCGGGGCTGGACAACCGGTTGCGCGACGCGGTGCGGGACGACATGCTCGCCATCCTAAAAGAAGAAGGCACTGCAGTGCTTTTGGTGACCCACGATCCTGGAGAGGCCATGCGCATGGCTGATGAGATCGCGCTCATGCGCGCGGGCCGCATCGTGCAACAGGGTCCGCCCTACAAAATCTACGCTGAGCCTCTCGACCAAGGTGCGCTGCGTTTTTTCAGCGATGCGAATGCGCTGCGCGGTAAGATCACCGACGGGCAAGTGCCGTCTATTTTTGGGCCGTTCCCTGCACCGGACCTGCCAGAGGGCAGCGCCGTCGATGTCCTTTTCCGTCCGCAGCACGTCCAGATCGACTTTGACCGCGCAGGCGCAGGTCCGCGCCCCTCGGCCGCGCGCGGCACCGCTGTCCGCGCAACCGTGACGCGTGCGCGGTTTCTGGGCATCGAGAGCCTGATCGAGTTTCGGGTCAACGGTGAAACAACGCCCGTGACAGCCACTGTGCCCGAGGTCTTTTTGCCGCCCCCCGGCACGCCCTTCTGGCTTGCGGTCCCACGCAACCGCTGCTTTGTCTTTCCCGCCGGTGCACTGTCATAAGGAGCGAACGGAAATGCCTGAAACACTTCTGGTAGAGTTTGGTATGGGAACATCCCTGCGGGCTGGCGATTACACCGCCGCAGCGGAGCGTGCTGTGCGCGATGCGCTTTGGCACAATTCAATCAACCTGGCCGAACTCTTTGGATTTGCAAAAGAAGACATGCAGATCGCGCTCGATGTGGGTGTGCAAAAGCCCGAGGCGGTCGATGTTGACGCGCTCAAAGCGGTGTTCCCTTACGGCGCAGTCACCGTGAATGTCTCAAAAGGCGGGCTCGATGTGGCGCGGCCGGCGGGGCAAGAAGGCTCCGGCCAGCCCACAATCATGGCCAACGTTGCGCTTCGCGTCGGATTTAACATGGAGCGGCAAGATGGCTGATCCTGACCAGATGCACCGCGTGATCATCGAAATGGGGATGGGCAACGATCAATACGGTATGGATTACACCAAGGCCGCCGCCCGTGCGATTGAAGATGCGATCCGCCATTCTGCGCTGCCGCTTTTTGCCGTCACGGGACTGACGCATGCTGAGATGCGGGTGAAGGTCACCGTCGGGGTGCAAGAGCCGGGCAAGCTGGACCTCGATGCCCTTGCCCAAAAGCTCCCGCGCGGCAAAGTGGAGGTCGTCGGCCAATTGGGCGGGCTCAATGTGCCTGTCGGCGCGGAGACGATCGTTGTCGCGCAGGCCGCGGTCGAGGCGTTTCTACCGCGTCAATCAACCTGGGTCCTGAAGTCCTAGGGTCAGGACCCATTAATCCTGTACCACTGGTTTGACAGATTTTGCCCGTGAAAAGGAGCATGTGCGCAGAAATAGTGGTTCTATTTCAAGTAGATGTGACGCACTTCACGGGGAAAATCCGTCAGATCCGAAGGACGAAAAAACCGCTTCATTTCAGCGGCGTGAGCCATTTGCAATGAACCCGTTCGTTGCAAATGGCTCAAACCACTGAACTTTCGCGGTTTTATCGCCAGTGGTGCAGGATTAA
>JBCCUC010000025.1:0-62690 GCA_039197515.1 Pseudomonadota bacterium
CTTAGGCACCCCCATGATCTCCAGCGGCAACCGGATGTTCCCCCCAATCGTGCGCCAAGGATAAAGCCCCGCCGCCTGAAAAACATAGCCATAGGCCCGCGCCTTCCGCGCTTCCTCCGGCGAGCCCCCATTCACGGTCACCGTCCCCCCCGACGGCTGCTCCAAATCCGCCAGCACCCGCAGAAACGTCGTCTTCCCACAGCCCGACGGCCCGATAAAGGAAACGAATTCCCCTGGCGCAATCTCAAGGTTCACATCCTTAAGCGCATGGACCGGGCCGTCATTGGTTTGAAAGGTCAGGTCGAGGGCGTGAGCGGAGATGACAGAGTCAGGCACAAGAGCCTCTTCAAGTCCAAGTATGTCGCGCGACAAGAAAGCCACAAAATGCCGCACTCGCCGCAACCGAAAGAAATAGCCCCCATTGCCGAACAGCCTGCGCAATACTGATGTCGTCCAAAGTATTGAAAGCCCAGAACAAACCGATGATCGCACCGAGTGCCATAGAAATCGGGAACGCGACAATCAATGCGCCGGTGACACTCTGAAACAGCCACAAACTAAGGTAGACGAGCGTAAATGAGCCCGCAGAAAACACGAAACAGGGAATGATCGCATAACATGCCAGATAGAGCGAGTTTTCGTAGACGATCACAAGAAAAATTTCAAAAATATCGAATAATCCCCAAGCGCTACTTGGATTTTCCGCGCCTGCAACAGCAGCGCCAACGAACGGCCAAAGAGAAATTAGCATAGGGAAGAGCAAGAGGTTCAGGACAAATGTCTTGGCAAACGCAAGCACAAATTGAAACACTAAGTGCCCAAAGTTGGCTGGACTATCTCCCACTCAAATCCCCGCTGGAATGTTCAACGGATCCCGCTTGATCATCTTCGGGCTCGTCAGCGCCTTCCACTTCGACAGCGCCACCGAAGCACTTGGGAAGGCCGGCCGCGGAATGAACTTTCCCCGCCCGGGCTGCGGCTGTGAGTTCTGCCCCCAAGCCCAAATGACGTCACCACGTGAAAGCGTGTACCGCGCATTGGCCGTCACCTCGAACCCCTCAAAAACATTGTAGTCCAAAATTGAATGGTGGTTCGCCGGCGAAATCGTCTTGGTGATCTTCGGATCCCAGACAACGATATCCGCATCCGCCCCCTCCACAATCGCCCCCTTGCGCGGGTAGATATTCAGGATCTTCGCCACATTCGTCGAGGTCGCGGCGACAAACTCATTGGGCGTGAGCCGCCCGGTCTCCACCCCCTCGGTCCACAAGACCGACAAACGTTCTTCCAGCCCGTTGGACCCATTCGGAATGATCCGAAAATCCTCCCGTCCCGCCCGCTTTTGCGCGGTGTTAAACGCCGCATGATCCGTCGCCACCACCTGCAGCGATCCCGCCTGCAGACCTGCCCAAAGCGAGTCCTGATGATCTTTCGACCGAAACGGCGGCGACATCACCCGCCGCGCCGCATGATCCCAATCCTTGTTGAAATACTCAGTCTGATCGAGCGTTAGAAACTGAATGAGCGGCTCACCATAGACCCGCATCCCTTTTTGCCGCGCGCGCCGAATGGCCTCATGCGCCTGCTCACAAGACACATGCACGATGTAAAGTGGAACCCCTGCGGCATCGGCGATCGTTATGGCCCGGTTCGCCGCCTCACCTTCCAACTCAGGCGGACGAGAATAGGCATGCCCCTCAGGCCCCGTGATGCCTTCGTTAAAGTATTTTTCCTGAAGCTCCGCCACCAAATCGCCGTTCTCGGCGTGCACCATGGGCAACGCCCCTAACTCCGCACAGCGCTTGAAAGAGGCGAACATCTCGTCATCCTCAATCATCAACGCGCCCTTATAGGCCATGAAATGCTTGAAGGAATTGACGCCCATATCGACAGCATCTTTCATCTCATTGAAGACACTCTCGTCCCAACCTGTGATCGCCATGTGGTAGCCGACGTCCGAACAAATCTGCGGCGCAGACTTGCGGTGCCACTCGCCAATCGCGTTTTTGATCGATCCATCGGCCCCCGGCAGACAAAAATCCACCACCATCGTGGTGCCGCCGCAGGCCGCGGCCCAGGTCCCCGTCTCAAAGGTCTCCGCCGCCGTTGTGCCCATGAAGGGCATCTCAAGATGCGTGTGCGGGTCGATCCCCCCAGGGATCACATAGGCACCCGCGGCGTCGATGTACTCCTCACCCTTGAGGTCCTCGCCAATCGCGACGATCTTCTCCCCTTCGATGAGCACATCGGCCTCCCAGGTCCGGTCCGCTGTGCAGACCTGCCCCCCTTTGATGACTTTGCTCATGGCTGTCTCCCACCTTCATCTTTCCCCTAAAACTCCGGGGTTTGGGGCAGCGCCCCAAGCTACCGCAGCTGCCGACATCTTCCCATGCACCGACGTGCAGCCGCTGCCACGCGACCCCGCTCAGGACCTTCAAACCAGCGCACGCCAGATCGCCACTCACCTCGTCACCCGACCACCTCAGCCGTCTCCACCACCGCATGCATCAGCACATCTGTGCCCGCTGCGGCCCAGTCTTTGGAAATCTCTTCCGCCTCATTGTGGCTCAATCCATCCACGCAGGGGCACATCACCATAGCGGTCGGCGCGACACGGTTGATCCAACACGCATCATGCCCCGCCCCCGAAACCAGGTTCATATGCGAATAGCCAAGCCGCACAGCTGCGTCACGCACTGAGCGCACGCAGCCCTCGTCAAAGGCGACCGGATCAAAGCCGCCCACTTTTTCAAATGCGATCTCAAGGCCCATGCGCTCCGCAATCGCGGTGCCTTCTGCGCGCAACCGGGCCTCCATATCTTCAATGACACGCACCTCCGGTGATCTGAAATCAACGGTAAAAACCACTTTTCCGGGGATCACATTCCGGGAATTGGGGTGGACATCGATGTGGCCCGCCGCTCCTACCGCGTGCGGTGCATGGCTGAGCGCGATCTCCTCGACCTTTTCCAGGATGCGCGCCATCCCGAGGCCCGCGTTGCGCCGCATCGGCATGGGGGTGGAGCCGGTGTGGCTGTCCTTGCCGGTCACGGTCACCTGCGTCCAGCTGAGCCCTTGCCCGTGGGTCACCACCCCAATGTCTTTCCCCTCTGCCTCTAGGATTGGGCCCTGTTCGATGTGCAACTCAAAAAAAGCGTGCATCTTGCGCGCACCGACTTCCTCATCGCCGCGCCACCCTATGCGGGACAACTCATCGCCAAAGCGCTTTCCCTCGGCGTCCATCCGGTCATACGCCCAATCTTGCGTGTGCACCCCTGCAAACACACCCGACGAAAGCATCGCGGGCGCAAACCTTGTGCCCTCTTCATTGGTGAAATTCGTCACCACGATGGGGTGCTTGGTCTGGATCCCGAGATCGTTGAGCGTGCGCAAAATCTCCAGCCCGCTCAACACACCCAAAACCCCGTCGTATTTGCCACCCGTCGGCTGTGTGTCCAGGTGCGATCCGACATAGACCGGCAAAGCCTCCGGATCCGCACCTTCCCGCCGCGCGAACATATTGCCCATTTGATCAAGGCCCATGCTGCATCCCGCAGCTTCACACCAGCGCTGAAATAGCGCGCGGCCCTGCCCATCTTCGTCCGTGAGCGTCTGGCGGTTGTTGCCTCCTGCCACGCCTGGGCCGATCTGGGCCATCTCCATCAGCGAGTTCCACAACCGATCGGGATTGATCCGTAGGTTTTCTCCAGGTGCTGGCATCAACCGGCTCCTCTTGAGGCTAAATTTTACCATTTGGTAAAGCCACGATTGCTGGTAGGCTATTATCTGTCAAGGACTGCTTTTCGCAGCCTTTATCCACAACGCGGCGGTTGCCTTCTTTTCGAGCAAAAGGACCTCAAGAGGACCCTCAAGACGGTGCAGGATACACAGACACACAAAAAGCCAAGTCGCATTCAACAGCGCAACCGAACAGCAATTTTAGAGGCTGCGCTCGATGTTTTCTCCCAACACGGCTACCGCGGCGCGACGCTCGATCAGATTGCGGTGCAAGCGGGGCTGAGCAAGCCAAATTTGCTCTATTACTTTGATGGCAAAGAAGACATTCACGTCACCCTCCTCAGCCAATTGATGGAGACATGGCTTGACCCCTTGGTGACAATGGATGCGCAGGGCAACCCGGTCGACGAGATTTTGGCCTATGTGCAACGCAAACTCGACATGGCGCGGGACCTGCCACGAGAGAGCCGCCTCTTCGCGGGCGAGATTTTGCAGGGGGCGCCGCGGCTGCGATCTGAGCTTGAGGGGCACCTCAAACCTCTCTTCGATGAGAAATGCGCCGTTATCCAAGCCTGGGTCGATGCAGGTCAACTCCCACAGATCGACCCCCGGCACCTTGTTTTCACCATTTGGGCGAGCACGCAGCACTATGCGGATTTCGCGCTACAGGTCAGTATTCTCACCGACGACGCGCCCGACACTTTCGCCGTCGCCTCAGATCATCTGGACAGGATGTTTCGAAGCATGCTCACACTGCCTTAAAACTTCCTTCAAAATCGTGAAAGTTAGTCTTGGCTGTTTACCTGTCCTTAATGCGCTCACGGCACGGTGTAGTTGGGTGGCGGGCTCCATGCTGAACGTAAGGAGCTTCCAATGAGCGCGATCTTACTTACAAATCCATTTGCGGCACCCCCGCCTGTGCCAAACGGGCAGCCTGCTGCGAGCACGCCAGAGGTCGCAGCGATCCCAGCCGCGACAGGTGCCGCTGAGACAGGGAACAACGTCTCGTCAAAAGGCGCAGACACCGGCGCGCAGACCGCCAAGCAAGAGCAGTCAGTTGCCTTGATGCAGTCCTACCAGGAGACCAAGCGTCCGCCGGATGCAACGGGCGATTCTGTGATCAATGCGCAGGCCAAGGCATCTAAAGAAGACACGAGCGTCGGCCCAGATCTGCCAGAATTTGAGATGCCGGATCCATTGCCCACCAATCCGATCATGCTGCGCATGAGGGATGACAGCTAAAAAGAGCGGCGCGGCCCTATGCCTGAACGGGCATAAACCGCGCCCGCCGCACAGTTGATGGGCAAGGAGCTTGTGCAATCTGCCTTGACCCGACGTCTATTTTTGGCATCGGGCGTCCCGGGCTCGTGAACGAGCGTCTTCCGTAACGTGGCGGCCAGCGCGCGGCGCGGGCGGAGATTGGACCCGCGCGGTCTGGACGTCCCGCGAAAAAGTCAACGCTCTCGTCTGCCTGGCCGATCAGCCGTCTTGAATCGGCTGAAATATTGGCAGGTGCACCTAAAAGTTGAACGCTTTTGACATCTCGGGCTTGATTTACGGCACCGCGCGGTAAATATGTAAGGTGCTATCACGATCCAATTTCGACCCATCTGGCCTTCGCGCTTAGGACCGATTGCGTTTTCGTCCTGGCCAAGCTGCCGCATTCTGCGGGCAGGCATCATCCGAAGGAGACTGGGTCATGGCATCCGGCACCGTTAAATGGTTCAACACAACAAAAGGCTATGGGTTTATCGCACCCGACGGCGGCGGGAAAGATGTGTTCGTTCACATCTCCGCTGTTGAGCGTGCGGGGCTCACCGGCCTTGCTGACAATCAGAAGGTCACATTTGAAATACAGGCTGGTCGAGATGGGCGCGAAAGCGCAGACAACCTCGCCCTCGCATAAGTAGCCGATGGAAGTACAAGGTGGGCGGGCGCATTGCGCCCGCCTTTTTTCTTCCCGATCGCCGTCTTCACGCTCGCAAAAAAGCGCACGCTCGTGAACGTATGAAACAAGGCGGACTGCACGGCCTGTGCACACCCGCAGAAGTTGGGCCGCCGTGCCTGACAAACGATCCGCTTCATCGCTCCCAGTCAGGCATAAAGTAGCTGCCTCAAGGGGCTTCCCAATCGACATCAAGGGCCTTTTCAACCCGCAGCGCACCATCCCCGAAAGGCACCATCAGCGATTTGACGGTCGCCAGGTCCCCTTCGAGCCACAAGGGGACGTCTTGGATGTTGAGCAGCACGCCCATACGGTGGTGGATGTCCCGAACATCGGCGTTCGGAGGGCAGGTGACGGTTGCCATTTGTTGCACCTGAGTGCCTCCGGGGGCGTTCCAGACATCTGTGATTGCTGCAAAAAACAGCAAACCTTCCGCTTTTGACCGTATGCGCCAGGCGGTTTTGCGCCTGCTCTCTCCCGTCCATTCATACCAGCCGCTCACCGGCACAACGGCGCGCCCAACACCGGCATAGGCCGTCTTTTCAAAGACCGTTTCAGACCGCGCATTGATCAGCGTCTCCATCACCGGGCGACCGCGGGCGTTAACCCGCCCCACAGGAATGATCCCCCATCGCATCGGCACCAGACCCGCCGCGGTCCAACAGATCACCTGCTGGCCCGGCGCGATATTCTGCCGGGGGGGATGATTTGCGCCATCAATGAGCGGAACACCGACCGCATCGGCCAGCGCTGCACCACCGAGATTGAGAAAGAGCCTTCCGGGCACGGCCTAGCGCCGTGCGCGATCAATGAGATCCAGCACCGCCGGGCCGAACCCTTCGACAATGCGCGCGACGCCGGTCGCATTGGGATGGATGCCGTCCGCTTGAAAGAACGCCCGTGCCTCCGCGAGATCGGGCAAAGCGCCGTCCTTTGCGAGGCCCGCGAAAAAACTCTCCAGATAGAGCGTGCCGTAGCTCTCCGCGAGTTCGGGATAAATTGCATCGAAATCCGCTTTGTAGTCCGGGCCGTAGTTGCCTGGCGCTTGCATACCCACCAGGAGCACCTCCACCTCCGCCTCGGACGCGGCTTGCATAATGCCCGTGAGGTTGGCGCGCGCGTCTGCCGGATCCAACCCGCGCAACAAATCGTTGCCCCCAAGCGCCACGATCATCGCGTCGACCTCGGGCGTCAATGTCCAGGCGACGCGGGCCAATCCGCCTGCCGTCGTATCGCCCGAAACGCCTGCGTTGATGAGGCGCACCTCGGCACCCTGCGACTGCAGCCAGGATTGCAGTTGCGGCACGAAGCCTTCATCCGCGGGCAGGCCAAACCCTTGGGTCAAGCTGTCGCCCAACGCGGCGATCACAAGCTCTTCGGCCTGCGCCGGCAACCCCATGCCTAGAACAATCCCGATCAGTGCCTTGCGCATCCCCATCACCGCTCCATATCTGCGAAGAACCGCGAGCAAGAGGCCCTTCATGTCTGATCCCGTCTTCCATTTGTCAGATGTGATGCTGTCTTTCAAAGGCAATGCGGGGCCAATTGAGATTCTGCGCGGGATCAGCTTTGACGTCGCCGCGCGCGAGACGGTCGCGCTCACCGGGCCGTCGGGGTCTGGCAAGTCTTCGCTTTTGATGGTGATGGGCGGGTTGGAGCAAGCGACGCGTGGCACAGTTAAGGCTCTGGGGTCCGACTTGAGCGTGATGTCCGAGGACGCCCTGGCGCAGTTCAGGTTGGGTCGCCTGGGGATCGTGTTTCAATCCTTTCACCTCATCCCGACGATGACCGCGCTGGAAAACGTGGCCACACCGCTTGAGCTTGCGGGCACGCTCGATGCTTTCGATCAGGCGGCGGAGGCGCTGAAGACTGTAGGCCTTGGCCACCGGTTGACGCATTATCCGGCGCAGATGTCGGGCGGGGAGCAACAGCGCGTGGCCCTCGCCCGTGCCTGTGCACCGCGTCCGCAAATTTTGCTCGCCGATGAGCCCACGGGCAATCTTGACAGCGTAAACGGGGCGGCGATCATGGGTCTGCTGTTCGAGCTGCGCGACGCCTATGGGGCGACCCTGGTCTTGGTCACGCATGATGCGACGCTTGCCGAGCGCTGCGACCGCGCGATTGCGCTCGCTGACGGGCAGATCGCATGAGCCTCGCCAATGCCACCCGCTTCGCCCGCCGAGAAATGCGCGGGGGCCTGCGTGGCTTTCGCCTATTTCTCGCCTGCCTCGCTTTGGGCGTTGCCGCTATTGCTGCGGTGGGGTCGGTGCGCGCGGCCATTGAGGCGGGCCTCGCCCGGGAGGGGGCAAGCCTCCTGGGTGGCGCGGCTGAGCTTGATTTCACCTACCGCTTTGCCCGCGAAGAAGAACGCGCCTGGATGGAAGAACGCGCGCTTGAGGTTTCTGAAATCGTGGAGTTCCGGTCGATGGCCGCCGTGGGCGAGGACCGCGCGCTCACGCAGATTAAAGGGGTCGATGCCGCCTACCCGCTGGTGGGCGAGGTCCGGCTGTCCCCCGACATCCCGCTCAATGAAGCGCTGGCCACCGACGGGCCGCGCCCAGGCGCGGTGATGGAGCGGGCCCTCTCAGATCGGTTGGGCCTCAGCCCTGGAGACAGTTTTGCGCTTGGCACGAAAGAGTATCAACTGACCGCGCTCTTGGAGCGTGAGCCTGATTCAGCGGCGAGTGGTTTCGCCCTCGGGCCGCGCACGCTTTTGCGGCGCGAAGCGCTGGAAGGGGCGGGGCTGATCACGCCGGGCACACTCTTTAACAGCAAGTACCGGCTGGATCTGCCCGAGGGCACGGATCTTGCAGCTTTGGAAGCGCAGGCAGAAGCGGAGTTTGAAAACAGCGGCATGCGGTGGACCGATGCGCGCAATGGCGCGCCCGGCGTGGCGGAATTCGTAGAACGGCTGAGCGCGTTCTTGGTGCTTGTGGGCCTGTCCGGACTGGCTGTCGGCGGTGTCGGCGTCTCTGCAGCGGTGCGCGCGTATCTTTACGGCAAGACCGAGGTGATCGCGACGCTGCGCGCGCTCGGCGCGGACCGCGCGACGATCTTTCAGACCTATTTCATCCAGATCGGCGTTCTGGCGCTGATCGGCGTGAGCATTGGTCTTGCGCTTGGGGCTTTTGTGCCGCTGTTGCTGTCCCCGATCATTGAAGCGCGGCTGCCGGTGCCCGCGTCATTTTCTATCTATCCCGCACCGTTGATCGAGGCAGGGATCTACGGATTGATCACCGCGCTGGCCTTTACGCTCTGGCCTTTGGCGCGCAGCGAAGATGTGCGCGCGGCAACGCTCTTCCGCGACGCTTGGGAAGGCGCGCGGCGTCTGCCCGCGGTGCGGTATCTCATCGCGATCACCGGGCTAGCTGCGGCGCTCGTCGCTTTGGCAGGTTGGTTCAACGGTTCCTGGTTCCTCACCCTCTGGACGTTGGGCGGCATCGCGGGCGCACTCACGCTCCTCGCTCTGGCGGCGCTCCTGATCCGGGCCCTGGCGCAGCGCGCAGCCGGTCTGGCCCGGGGCCGCCCCCGCGTCCGCTGGGCCTTGGCAGCGATTTCAGGCCCGGGAGAGGGCGCCGGCGCGGTTGTGCTGTCGCTGGGGCTCGGCCTATCTGTGCTGGCCGCAGTCGGTCAGATTGATGGCAACCTGCGCAATGCGATCTCAGGCAACCTGCCGGATGTGGCCCCTTCTTACTTCTTTGTGGACATCCAAAAGGACCAGATGGCGGGCTACACCGAGCGCCTTGAGGGCGATGAGGGTGTCTCGCGCATCCAAAGTGCGCCGATGCTGCGGGGCGTGATCACCGAGATCAACGGCAAACCCGCCGCCGAGACCGCAGGCGAGCACTGGGTTTTGCAAGGTGATCGTGGGGTCACTTATGCCGATCAGCCGGACGAAAATGCGGTAATCACCGAAGGCTCTTGGTGGGAGGCCGACTATACCGGTCCCCCGCTTATCAGTTTCGCAGCCGAAGAAGCCGATGAGATGGGGCTCAAGATCGGCGACACGATGACCGTGAACATCCTAGGCCGCGACATCACCGGCACCATTGCGTCGTTCCGAGAAGTGGATTTCTCCACCGCTGGCATCGGGTTCATCCTGTCGATGAACCCCTCAGCACTTGCCGGTGCGCCCCATACCTTCATCTCGACGGTTTACGCCGAAGAAACAGCGGAGGCCGCGATCCTGCGCGATCTGGCCTCGGCCTATCCCAACATCACGGCGATCCGCGTGCGCGACGCCATCGACCGCGTGTCAGACGTGCTGGCAAGCCTTGCCGCTGCCACGTCCTACGGCGCTTTGGCGACCCTGCTCACCGGGTTCATTGTCTTGATCGGGGCCGCGGCGGCAGGGGCGGCGGCGCGAACCTATGAGGCGGCGGTGCTCAAAACCATCGGCGCCTCGCGCGGCAAGATCGCGGGGAGCTTCATCCTGCGCGCAGCCCTCCTCGGTCTTTTTGCCGGTGCCGTCGCGCTTTTGGCCGGTGCCCTAGGGGGCTGGGCGGTGAGCTACTACGTGATGGAGACAGAGTTCACGCTGATCTGGTCGTCCGCAATTCTCATTATCCTGGGTGGCATTGCCGCAACTGTCTTGGCAGGTCTCGGCTTTGCCGTTACATCGCTGAATGCGCGGCCAGCGCAGGTGCTTCGGTCGCGGGAATAGAGCAAGGCCAGCCCCATGTCAGAGACACTCCCCGCACCTTTGGATGCGCCCATCCGCGCGGCCCAGCATCAATTGATCCTCAACATTGTGCGCCGCGCCGCACGCTCAGAGATTTTGCCCAGGTATCTCAACCTCGGCACGGAGGATATCTCAGAAAAGACAGGCGTGGACGATCTGGTCACAGCGGCGGACAAGGCGGCGGAGGCGATGATCACGCGGGCGCTGCGCATCAGTTTCCCCGAAGCGCTCGTCGTCGGAGAAGAAGCCGCCGCCGTAGACCCCGCCCTGCTCGGCAAGATCGCAGACGCCCCTTTGGCCTTCATTATCGATCCGGTGGACGGCACTTGGAATTTTGCCCATGGGCTCGGCATTTTTGGCGTGATCCTCGCGGCAACCCAGTTTGGCACACCGGTTTTCGGGCTGATCTATGATCCGCTCGCCGATGATTGGGCCATGGCAACCGCGGAAGGACCAGCGCGGCTTGAGACTGGCAAAGGCCGGTCGCGCGCTCTTGAGGTCGCGGCACCAAAAGATCTCGCCGACGTAACGGGCTTTGTGCCGTTGCAGCTTTTTGCGGCCCCCAAGAGGGCGCAGCTGGCGGAGGTCACCTCGCGCCTTGCGCGCACCGGGCCTTTGGGTTGTTCGGCGCATGAGTACCGGCTGATTGCGCAGGGCAAGGCGGATTTCGTCCTCACGCCTTCTCTGAACCCATGGGATCATGCGGCCGGCGCGCTGATCTGCCAGCGGGCTGGCGCGCATGTGGCCATGTTGGATGGCTCGCCCTACTCAGCAAAGCTGCACGCAGGCCACCTCCTGGTGGCACCGGATCACATGACCTGGAACAAGCTGCAAAAAGAATTCCGGTTTCTGCTCGATTGAGGCGGCCTATGACACCCTATTTCTTCGGCTACGGCAGTCTTGTGAACCGTTCCACGCATGATTACCCGGATGCCCATCCGGCTGAGCTGAGCGGTTGGCGGCGGGCCTGGGTGCCCTCGGCCGCCTTTGATCGCGTGTTTTTGAGCGTGGTGGAAGACGCGGAAACCACCATCCAAGGGCTGATCGCGGCGGTGCCCGGCGGCGATTGGCGCGCCCTTGATGCGCGTGAGCGGGGCTATGCCCGGCTCGCCTCCGGCGCTGCCGTCACCCACCCCCTGTCCCCCGCGCCCGAGGTGGCCCATTACGCGGTTCCGCTGCAGGACGCAGGTGTCGTGAGCCGCCCCCGTATCCTACTCAGCTACCTTGATGTCGTGGTCCAAGGGTTTCTGCGCGAGTTTGGTGAAGCGGGGGTCATCGCGTTCTTTGACACAACGGACGGCTGGGACACGCCGATCCTCAACGACCGCGACGCGCCGGAGTACCCAAGGCATCAGGCGCTCACACAAAATGAGACGGCGCTGGTCGATGATCATCTGGCGCGCCTACTTGCGCAGATCAAATAGCGCCAAGAGGCGGCCCTCGCGGCTGAAGGTTTCTTTCCGGCGCTCCGGCGCACCGCCGCGTTGAATAACGCGCAGCGCCATCACCCAGGCCACAAGACCAAAAAGCACCCCGGCAAGCGCCTGCCCGATGAGCACGCCAGGCGCGCCGAAGGCCCAAGATCCAAGAAACACCAGCGGAACAAGCGCCACCGCATTACGCCCCCAGTTTGTCAGCGTGGAGTAATAGGGCACGCCCAGATTGTTAAAGGCCGCGTTTGCCACGAAGAGGACACCGGGGAAGAAAAACGTCAAGGAAAGCGGCCCGCAAAAAAGATAGATGAGATCCCGCGTCAGCCCGTAGGCCCCAAAAAGATCCGCGATGGGGCCGCGCAAGAGAAAAAGCACGGTGGATACAAGCGCAATCACCAAGGCCACAAAGATCACCGCGGCATTAAAGCCTGCGCGCACCCGTGCCATGTCGCGCGCACCGTAGTTCTGTCCGATGATGGGCCCCACCGCGCCCGAAAGCGCAAAGATCACGCCAAAAGCCACCGGTGTCAGCCTGCCCACAATCGCCATGCCCGCAATGGCCTCTTCGCCGTAGCCCGCCATTGCCCGCGTGACAAAGGCCTGCCCGACGGGTGTGGCGAGTTGGGTGAGGATTGCAGGAAAAGCGATGGCAAAGATCGGACTCATATCGCGCAGCATGCCGCGCAGATGCGGCATCGCAATACCGCCGTAGATCCGAATGACCGGGCGCAGCGCCACCAGACACATCGTGATCCGCGCCGCGACGGAGGCCATGGCCGCCCCAGTCAGCTCAAGCCCCAGGCCAAATATGAAAATCGGGTCAAGCACGGCATTCACAACGCCCGCGAGGATCGTCGCCATCATGGCGCGTCGCGCATCGCCGTGGGCGCGCAGGATTGCCCCGCCCATCATGCCCATCACCAAAAGCGGCATGGTGGGCACGATGATCGCCATGAAATTGACAGCCAGCGCGGCCACCTCACCCTGCGCACCCAAGAGCGCCACCAACGGCGCAAGGTTCATCCACACAAGCGCTGAGAAGGCCACCGAGAAGGCAAAGCCATAGGCAAGGGCATGTGTCGTGCGTTCGCGCGCTAAGGCCTCGTCATCAGCGCCAAGCGCGCGTGCCACCAAGGCCCCGGCAGCAATGGCAAACCCGATGCCAAAAGACGTGGTGAAAAAGAGGATGGTGCCAGCATAGCCGATGGCGGCGGCCAGTTCCGATTTGCCCAGCATCGAGATGAAGATCATATCGACAAAGTCGACCAAAAAGACCGCCATCAAACCCAAGGAGGCGGTCAAGGACATGACCGTCACATGACCGAAAAGGTTGCCTTTGAGGAACTTTGCCTCAGCCATTGCTTACCCATGAGCGATGCGCGCCGGGAATTAGCCTTGACGGGCATGCCGGGTGACGTCAAGCGCGCTTTATCAGCCTCTGGCGCGCACGACCTGCAAGAGCGGCATGACAGCGGCCATCTCCGGCCCATGTTCCTGTCCTGTCAGCGCCAACCGAAGCGGGCGGAAAAGCGCGCGGCCCTTTCGGCCGGTCGCCTCTTTGACGGCGGCCGTCCAGGTGCTCCAGGTGCTGTCGTCGAAAGGCATTTCGGGCAGCATCGTCATGGCTTGGGCCACAAACTCTGCGTCCTCCTCGGCCACAACGGGCTCCGCGCCATCGCGGAAAAGGCTCCACCAGCGCTCAAGGTCTTTCAGTGTCTGAATGTTCTCGCGCGTGACCGCCCAGAACTGCGCGGCCTGATCCTTGGGCACGCCGATGTCGGCAACAGCCTGGGCCACCGCAGCGACTTCAAGCGTTTGCAGATAGCGCCCGGTCATCGGGAATAGATCGTTCAGGTCGAACTTTGTCGGGGCCGAGCCGAACCGCTCGATATCAAACCCCTCAATGAGCGCGGCCATATCGGTGCGCAGCTCAACACCGTCGCTTGAGCCAAGCCGCGCCATCAAGCTGAGCAAGGCAAACGGCTCCACACCCTGCGCCCGCAGATCCCGCAAGCTGAGCGTGCCAAGACGTTTCGACAACGCCTCCCCCTGCGGTCCGGTCAGCAGCGAATGGTGCGCGAAACTGGGCGCGCTGTGGCCAAGCGCTGCCATGATCTGGATCTGTGTCGCGGTGTTCGTCACGTGGTCAGAGCCGCGCACAACATGGCTGACACCCATTTCGGTATCGTCGACAACCGAGGCGAGGGTATAAAGGATCTGCCCGTCGCCCCGGATCAGCACGGGGTCAGAGACGCTGGCGGCATCAATAGAGATATCGCCCAAGATCCCGTCGCGCCACTCAATCCGCTCCCAATCGAGCTTGAACCGCCAGACACCATCGCCCCGCTCAGCGCGCAAAGCGTCCTTTTCACTCACGCTTAGACCCAGAGCCGCGCGGTCATAGACCGGGGGTTTGCCCATGTTGAGCTGCTTTTTCCGTTTGAGATCCAACTCGGTTGGCGTCTCAAACGCCTCGTAGAACCTTTCCTTTGCGCGCAGGGCATCGGCGGCGGCGTGATACTGGTCAAGCCGCTCAGATTGCCGCTCCACCCGGTCCCAACTGAGACCCAGCCACGTCAGATCTTCTTTGATCGCGTCGACATATTCCTCTTTGGAGCGCTCAGGATCCGTATCGTCGATCCGAAGGATGAACGTCCCGCCCGACTTGCGCGCGATGAGGTAATTCATCAGCGCCGTACGCAGGTTGCCCACGTGAATATAGCCTGTGGGAGAGGGCGCAAAGCGGGTGACAGTGGCGGCAGTCATGGCAGGGTCCTTTCTGCCGCCCCGCTTGTCACAGCGCTCACCCATTGTCCAGCAAGCGACCGGCCGCTCAGCTTGGCGTGATTGTCCACCGGGTCGATAGATCGTCGAGGCCCGCGCGGATCAATTCGGCTAGAACGTCGATGTCGGCGTCCCCCAGCTTGTTGAGATAGAGGCACGCCTTGCCTTTGCCGTGCTTGCCGAGCCGGGCGAGGAGTGTGTCGAAGTCGGCATAGCCCGGCATGATGTAGATGCTGAGCTTTGCCTTGCGCGGGGCAAATCCGGTGGCCAGCGAAGTGCCCGAATGCCCGGAGGCATAGGTGTAATCATAGCTGCCATAGCCCAGCATGTTGCCCGGCCAGAGCACCGGTGCCCAGCCCGTTACCTCACGGAAGAGCGCATCCAAAACGGCGGCTTCCGCCTTGCGGCGCGGGGGCGTGACGTTTTCGAGAAAGGCGGCGACGTCTGACATTTGGAACGCTCCGTCACGAAATTTTCATGTTGATGCGCGGGTGAGCGCCTTGGCCGCACCCCGCGTCAGACTACCATACCGGGGTCAGTTTCGAAAAAGGGAATGTCACATGCGCAACGATCTCAGATTTACCCGCCGCAGGGCGATTGCCGGGGCTGCCGCGCTGCCACTGGCTGCGGCGGGGACCGCCACACGTGCAGGCGCGCCGCTTGTCGGTGCGAGCACCGCACCCTTCCAACGGGTCAAACTGGGCGACTTTGACGTGACCACGATCCTCGCAGGCTCTCGCACGGTGCCCGATCCGCAGACTATCTTTGGGATGAATGTGGATGCTGAGACCTTCGACGCCGTCTCCGCCGCAGCCCATCTTCCCAATGACGCCGCGCGCTTCTTTTTCACCCCAACTGTCGTGAACACCGGCGCAGAATTGGTTCTCTTCGACACCGGTCTTTCCGCGGAGGGCACGCTGGCAGCATTGGCGGCGGCGGGCTACAGCGCAGATCAGGTCGATGTGGTGGTCATCACGCACATGCACGGCGATCACATTGGCGGGCTCATGAGCGGCGATGCGCCGACCTACCCCAACGCCCGCTACGTCACCGGTCAGGTTGAGTTCGACGCATGGTCACCGCAGGGCAATGAAAATTTCGACGGCAAGGTGAAACCCCTGGCGGAACAGATGATCTTCCTTGATGACGGGGGCAGCGTGGCCTCGGGGGTCACTGCGATGGCCGCCTTTGGCCACACCCCGGGACATATGATTTACATGATCGAAAGCGCGGGCCAGCAATTGGCGGTTTGCGCTGACTTTGCCAACCACTACGTTTGGTCCCTTGCCCATCCCGACTGGGAGGTGCGTTTTGACATGGATAAGGCGGCGGCAGCCGCAACCCGTCGGCGCATCCTGGACATGCTTGCGGCGGACGGCACGCCATTCATTGGCTATCACATGCCCTGGCCCGCGATCGGATACGTGGAAAAGGCGGGCGACGGCTACGCCTATGTGCCTCACAGCTATCAGTTGGTGCTCTAGGCCGGATCACGGAGGGGTGCCGCCCCTCCACCCGCCAGCCAAAAGCGGGATCAGCCCTCGTTTTGCAGGGCCCCGTTTTCCCAATCGCCGCTCACCTCTTCGCCGGTGGCGTAGCGCATTGTTCCAGCACCCTGGCGCTTGCCCGCGCGGAAGTTACCTTCGTAGATGTCGCCGTTGGCGTAGGTCGCTGTGCCCTGGCCCTCAATCGCACCCGCTTGCCATTGGCCTTGGTAGGAAAAACCGCTTGTCATCGTGATCGTGCCACTGCCGCTGCGCTCACCCTCGACGAACTCGCCTTCATAAATCGTTCCGTCTGCGTAGGTCGCGGTTCCCGAGCCATGGCGCTTGCCAGCCTTCCATTGGCCCTCGTAGCGGTAACCATCGGCATAGGTGATCACGCCCTGCCCTTCGTTCAGCGCGTTGCGAAAGCTGCCCTCGTAGACCACCCCGTTTGGATAGGTGGCGCGCCCTTCGCCTTCGATGACACCGGCGACCCAATCACCCTCGTAGGTGGACCCATCAGGATAGGTGATCTTGCCCCTGCCGTCAGCCAGATCGTTGCGGAACATGCCTTCATACACCGAGCCATCCGCATAGGTCACGCTGCCTTCGCCTTCGATCTTGTCAGCGACCCATGACCCTGCGTAGCGAAAGCCGTCGATTCCGATGAACGTGCCCTGTCCGTTGCGCAGATCGTCTTTGAAGGTGCCCTCAAAAATGTCGCCATTGGCATAGGTGATTTTGCCTTGGCCTTCCCGCCGACCAGCGACAAGCTGGCCCTCGTAGATGTCGCCGTTTGGCTGCGTGAGTGTCCCAGATCCATCGATCTGGCCGTCTTTCCACATGCCCACGTAGCTCAGCCCGTCGGGCAGCTTCAATGTGCCGGTGCCGCTGCGCAGCCCTGCGACGACATCGCCCTCGTAGATGGCCCCGTCGGGATAGCTGATTGTCCCCAGGCCCTGTTTCGCACCATCTACCCAGTCGCCTTTGTACTCATACCCGCCGGGGCTTTGCATCACACCTTTGCCGTGGTGCTGGGCATTGCGGAACTGCCCCTCGTAGCGGACACCGTTTGCGTAAAGCGCGACGCCTTGCCCCATGATCGCACCACCTTGCCATTCCCCTTCATAGGTCCCGCCATCGGCAAAGGTGATCTTGCCAAAGCCCTCAGGTTTGCCGCGGACAAAACTCCCCTCATAGACCGAGCCGTTGGGAAAGCGCGCCACGCCGTCCCCTTTGATCTCGCCCGCTTCCCAGTTCCCGGAATATTCATATCCGTTGGGCAGACGGTAGGTGCCTTGCCCGTGCTGCAGACCATCCTTGAACGTGCCTTCATAGATGCCGCCATCGTCGTATTCCTTGGTCTGTACGTCGCCCTCTTGCGCTAAGGCAGGCAGGGGCAGCAAAGTCAGGGCCAGAAGGGTTGCGCGAATGGACATGATCTCTCCTCCGCAGAGTGACAGGGACGTTTGTGCGCCAGCTTAGGCAATGGCAGAGAACCCGGCAACGCCTTTTCAAGCTGCATGCTGTCGCGTGCTTTGGCCGCTACACTTTCGCGCGGGTCTTTGCCGGGGTCCGCCGCAGAGCCCCTGAAGATGCGGCAAAACCGCAAAGGCTCTTTTCCCAGCATCTGGATCTGCTACATCGCAAGGCGTCTTCTGGAGTAAAGGCCCGAGCCCATGGCAGACCGATTTCGCATCACCCTTGGTCAGTTAAATCCCACGGTTGGTGATCCTGCGGGCAACGCGGCACTTGCGCGTGAGGTCTGGGAGAAAGGCAAGGCGGCGGGTGCTGATCTTGTGGCGCTGCCCGAGATGTTTATCACCGGCTACAACGCCCAAGACTTAGTGATGAAGCGCGCGTTTCAACTTGACGTGATGGCACAGGTCAATGCGCTGGCCAAGGCCTGCGCAGATGGCCCGCCTCTGGCGATTGGTGCGCCCTATGCCGAGGGCACCCAGCTTTTCAACGCCTATCTGATCCTTAAGAACGGCAAGATCGCCTCGCGCATCCTCAAGCACGAATTGCCCAATGAGACGGTGTTTGACGAGGTGCGGATTTTTGACAGCGGCCCCTTGGGCGGACCGTACGCAGTAGGAAACACCCGGATCGGTTCTCCTATTTGCGAAGATGCCTGGCACCCCGACGTGGCAGAGACCTTGGAAGAGAGCGGCGCGGAGTTCTTCCTCGTACCCAACGGATCACCCTACTATCGGGGCAAGCTTGATACACGCATGAACGTCATGGTCGCTCGTGTGATTGAGACGGGGCTGCCGCTGATCTATCTCAATATGGTGGGCGGGCAGGATGATCAAATCTTTGATGGGGCCTCCTTTGCGCTCAATCCCGGCGGGGAACTGGCCTTGCAACTGCCAGCCTTTGACGAGGTTGTTACCCATGTCGATCTGGAACGCCGCCCTGAAGGCTGGCGCGTGGTTGAGGGGGAGCGCGCTGTGTTTCCCTCCGAGTGGGAAGCCGACTACCGCGTCTGCGTACAGGGCTTGCGCGATTACATGGCCAAGACGGGCTTTTCCAAAGTCCTGCTGGGTCTGTCGGGCGGGATCGATTCCGCGATTGTTGCCACCATCGCCGTCGATGCGTTAGGCGCTGAGAATGTGCGCTGCGTGATGCTGCCATCTGAGTACACATCGCGCGCCTCGCTTGAAGACGCGGAGGCGCTCGCCAAGGCGCTCGGCTGCCGCTACGACTACGTGCCGATATCTGAAGGGCGGCAAGCGGTGACACAGACCTTGGCCCCTTTCTTTGAAGGGACGGAGCCGGGCCTCACGGAGGAAAACATCCAATCGCGCCTGCGCGGCCTCCTGCTGATGGCGCTGTCCAATAAGTTCAATGAGATGCTGCTGACCACGGGCAATAAATCCGAGGTCGCGGTGGGTTATGCCACGATCTACGGCGATATGTCGGGCGGCTACAATCCGATCAAAGACATGTATAAGACCCGCGTTTTCGAAACCTGCCGCTGGCGCAACGAAAACCACCGGTCCTGGATGAAGGGGCCTCAGGCCCCCGTGATCCCCGAAAACATCATTCTCAAACCGCCGAGCGCGGAGCTGCGCGACGACCAAAAAGACAGTGACAGCCTGCCTGATTACCCAATTCTCGACCGGATCCTTGAGATCTTGGTCGACCAGAATGGGGCCATCGCCGATTGCGTTGCCGAAGGGTTTGAGCGGGAGACCGCGAAGAAGGTCGAGAACCTGATCTACATCTCCGAATACAAGCGATTTCAGTCTGCCCCCGGCCCACGACTGACCAAAGGGGCGTTTTGGCTTGATCGGCGCTATCCCATAGTGAACCGATGGCGTGATCCGAGTTAAGGTGCCGTGGAACCGATTGTCGTCTTGATAAACCGGACCCGTTGCGTGTTGATCGCGCTGGTCCAGGGATTGCTCGGGTTTGGCCTCTTGGCACTCTCCGCGCAGCCCGTCATGGCGCTTGCCCGGTTTGACTGGTTGCTCAGCTTCGGCGTTGTGATCGGATTTATCTTCCTGGGCATTGCCGCATTCTTCTTCGGCCTTGCGCGTCGGCAACCCGTCGCGCTGCACATGGATGAAAGCGGGATCTTGGGCTACTACGTGGATCCGACCCCCTGGGAGGACGTCGCCCAAATCCATGAGGTCACCGGGCGCAAAGGCGAGCGCTACCTTGGTTTTGAGGTGAAAGACCTCCCCAAGCTGATTGCTCGTCAAAGCCCATGGCGCCGTTTCTTCACGGCCTCCAACGCGCGCAACACAAAAGCGCACATGCTGGTGCCGCAAATCGTGCTGCAGGGCACCACCGTTGACGCGCTCGCCCGGCAGGCGGAGGCATTTCTTGCGGGCGCAAAAGTCGACAGCGGCAGGGCAAACACGCAGGGGTGACTTGAGGCTTCTGCAACATCGCGCCATGGTGCCTCAATGCGATACCTTGTTTCTCTCTTGTTCTTCTTGGCCTCCCCCGTTTACGCCTGCGGGCCAGACACGGACTGCCCGATCGGCGCGCGACACTACCGCGTGGCTATGCCCGATGGCCATGATGGGGCAACGCCCGTGGCCGCGCTTGTCTGGTCGCATGGGTTCGGGGGCAGCGCGGCGGGTGTGATGCGCAATGGCTCGATCCGCCGCATGCTCTCAGATGCGGGGATCGCGCTCATCGCGGTGCAGGGAATTGAGGGCCGCTGGGCCTTACCCTATAGCCCGGGCTTTTTTGACAGCGACGGTAGCGCTGAATTCGCCTTTTTTGATGCGGTGCTCAACGATGCCACCGCGCGCTTTGCCATTGATCCGGCACGCATCATTGCATCTGGATTTTCGCTTGGGGGGATGATGGTCTGGAACTTGGCCTGCTCCCACCCAGAGCGGTTTTCAGGCTTCATCCCGATTTCTGGCACTTTTTGGCTGAAACCGCCGCATGATTGCGAAGGCCCGGTGCGCAGCCTCGTTCACATCCACGGCACGCAAGATAAGACTGTGCCTCTGATCGGCCGCCGCATCCGCGAGACCAAGCAGGGCGAGGTCGCTGCGGCACTAATCACCTATGAGCGCTTCGGGGCGTTTGGCGCAGCGGAAAAATACAAGGCTGGCACGCTCTCATGCGAGGTTCGGCGCAACGGTGCGGGCGACGTGCTCGACTTCTGCTTGTTTGAGGGCGGGCATTCGTTTCGCACCGAACACCTGGCCCATGGCATCGCCAAACTGCGAGAGGCCGGCGCGCTTTAGCCGACTTTGCCGGGCTCTCGTCGCCAAAACGCCATCTCGGCGACGCTTCACGCCGGTCCAAGGCTGGTCAATCAAGGATCACCAGGGGACTTCTGTACCCGCCCAATCAAAGAATCCGCCCGTTTCCGTCGCCGTGAGGCCGTCCATCACCGAGAGCAGGTTCTGGGCCGCCTCTTCCGGCGCAACGGCAGGATGACGGCCAAGATACTTCTCGGTGAACGCCGTGGCCACTGTGCCGGGGTGCAGGGCCACGCAAATAGCCTCCTTGTGGGTGCGGCCAAGCTCGATAGCGGAGGTGTGCACGATTTGGTTCACCGCAGCTTTCGCCGCGCGGTAGCTTATCCAACCGCCGATGCGGTTGTCACCGATGGATCCCACGCGCGCAGAAAGCACGGCAAAAATACTGCGCCCTTCGCGCGGCAAGAGCCGATGCGCCTGCGCCAGCACGAGGGCAGGTCCAACCGCGTTCAGAGTGAACTGTGCCAGCATGGCGTCTTGTGACAGACCTTTGATGGTCTTTTCGGGGGCCACGCCGTCGATCTCCAACGCTCCGGTTGCCACCAAAATCCGATCAAACGGACCTTCCAATCGGCCCAAATGCTCTGCGACTGAGCGTTCATCGGTAAGATCGAGGCCGTCGCCGCTGCGCGACAGTCCAGTCACCGTTTCACCGCGGTCGGTGCATGCGGCGGCCAACGCGTGCCCGATGCCGCCGGAAGCGCCAAGGATCAATGTCTGTGTCATTGCGCGAAGCTAGCGGCTTGGCGCGGCGCTTCAACATCTGTCACCGAAAATCCCCCTTCCCATTTTGCCGCAGCGGCATATAACGGAGCTATGGAAACGCGCACCGCAAATAGATCTGCGTTTGAGACAGCCTTTGGGCTTTCTGCATCTTTGCTGCTTCTTCTAAGCCGCCTCTGAGCGTGCCAGTCCGGCGCGTCCGCTCAGAGGGGTAAGCACCGCGCCACGGACCAAGATCAGCAGCACGAAAGATATCACGATGACCGAGACCGGAACAAAGACGCCTGCGCCCGAAAAGGTGAGGCCGCGACCCGATCAAGCGACGCAACCTGCATCCAAGCCCACCGCCGCCGCGCAAGACCGCGTTTTAATCTTTGACACCACCCTGCGCGACGGCGAGCAGTCGCCCGGGGCCACCATGACCCATGCCGAAAAGCTGGAGATAGCCGGGCTTCTCGATGAGATGGGCGTCGACATCATCGAGGCGGGATTTCCCATCGCCTCGGAAGGCGATTTCGCAGCCGTCTCAGAGATCGCCAAGAACGCCGAGAACGCGATAATCTGCGGGTTGGCGCGCGCTCAGCTCGGCGATATCGACCGCTGCTGGGAGGCGGTGAAGCACGCCCGCCAGCCGCGCATTCACACGTTCATCGGCACCTCGCCCTTGCACCGGTCTATCCCGAACCTGACGATGGATGAGATGGCCCAGCGGATCCATGAAACAGTGAGCCACGCGCGCGATCTTTGCGACAATGTGCAATGGTCTCCGATGGATGCGACCCGGACCGAGCTCGACTACCTCTACCGGGTCGTTGAGATCGCGATCAAAGCCGGTGCAACAACAATCAATATACCGGATACGGTGGGCTATACCGCGCCCCGTGAAAGCGCCCACCTGATTGCCAAGCTTATCGAGACTGTGCCTGGCGCGCATGAGGTGGTCTTTGCCACCCATTGCCACAACGATCTTGGGATGGCCACGGCCAATAGCCTTGCTGCGGTCGAGGCGGGTGCCCGTCAAGTGGAATGCACGATCAACGGCTTGGGCGAGCGTGCTGGCAACACCGCACTCGAAGAAGTCGTCATGGCACTGCGGGTCCGCAACGACATTATGCCCTACCGCACCGGTATCGACGCCACCAAGATCATGAACATCTCCCGCCGCGTTGCCACCGTGAGCGGCTTTGCCGTGCAGTTTAACAAGGCCATTGTGGGCAAGAACGCATTTGCCCATGAGAGCGGCATTCATCAGGACGGCATGTTGAAAAACGCCGAGACCTTTGAGATCATGCGCCCCGAGGACGTGGGCCTGAGCGAAACCAACATTGTCATGGGCAAGCATTCCGGCCGTGCTGCGCTGCGCTCAAAGCTCGAAGAATTGGGGTTTGAACTGGGGGATAACCAACTCAAAGATGTGTTTGTCCGGTTCAAAGAGCTCGCAGACCGCAAAAAGGAAGTCTACGAAGACGATTTAATCGCACTGATGCGCACCTCTCCTGATGAGGATGCCGCTCAGGTCAAGCTCATCTCGATGCAGGTGATCTGCGGCACCGAAGGGCCAAACCAGGCGCGCATGACGCTTGAGATCAAAGGCGAAGAACACAGCACTGAGCAGACCGGTGATGGGCCAGTCGATGCGGCCTTCAACTGCGTGAAAGCCTTGGTCCCGCACCAAGCGCGTTTGCAGCTTTACCAAGTGCATGCGGTCACCGAAGGCACAGATGCGCAGGCGACCGTCTCTGTGCGTATCGAAGAGGACGGGCGCATCGTGACGGGCCAGTCGGCCGATACCGACACTGTCGTCTCTTCCACCCGCGCCTACATCCACGCGCTGAACCGCCTGCTCGTGCGCCGTGCCAAAGGGGGCACAGACCGACGTGAGGTGAGCTACAAAGACGTGCACTGAGCGGACGGACACAGATTATACGTCGCGCGGGCAAGGCGGGCACCATAACAGCCGTATGCGGCCCCAGCCGCATGCCTTTGGATCAAAAAATGCCCGCGCGTCCTAATCCGGCGGCAAGATGCCGGAGCGCCCCAATGAGCCCTTCCCCCTCCAAAGCGCCGTGCCTATAAGCAGGCGCAGCCCGCCTCGGTCGAGTCGCGGGCTATGGGGCTTTGATCAAGGTTGGGGGCGATGAATCTCTTTGGAAACCTCGGCGGGTTGTTCTCGTCGGACATGGCGATCGACCTTGGTACGGCAAATACCCTGGTCTACGTGAAAGGCCGAGGGATCATCCTCTCTGAGCCCTCCGTCGTTGCCTATCACGTGAAAGACGGCGTGAAAAAGGTGCTCGCCGTGGGGGAGGACGCCAAGCTGATGCTGGGGCGCACACCGGGCAGCATTGAGGCCATCCGCCCAATGCGTGAGGGCGTGATTGCAGATTTTGACACTGCCGAAGAGATGATCAAGCACTTCATTCGCAAGGTGCACAAACGCTCCACTTTCTCAAAGCCCAAGATCATCGTCTGCGTGCCGCATGGGGCCACGCCGGTGGAGAAACGCGCGATCAGGCAATCGGTGCTCTCTGCTGGCGCGCGGCGCGCGGGGCTCATCGCCGAACCCATCGCCGCGGCCATCGGGGCCGGCATGCCCATCACCGATCCGACCGGCAACATGGTTGTCGACATCGGCGGGGGCACGACCGAGGTGGCCGTGCTCTCCTTGGGTGATATCGTCTACGCCCGTTCTGTGCGTGTGGGCGGAGACCGAATGGATGAGGCGATCATCAGCTATCTTAGACGCCAGCAAAACCTGCTTGTCGGGGAAACCACGGCGGAACGCATTAAAACCTCAATCGGCACCGCCCGCATGCCCGATGACGGGCGCGGCACATCAATGCAGATCCGCGGGCGCGATCTTCTCAACGGCGTGCCAAAGGAGATCGAAGTGACCCAAGCCCAGATCGCCGAAGCCCTCGCCGAACCCGTTCAACAGATCTGCGAAGCGGTGATGACAGCGCTTGAGACCACGCCGCCCGATCTCGCGGCGGACATCGTCGACCGCGGTGTGATGCTCACCGGCGGGGGCGCGCTCTTGGGCGATCTTGATTTGGCCCTGCGCGAGCAAACGGGCCTTGCCGTCTCGATTGCAGACGAGTCGCTCAATTGCGTGGCATTGGGCACGGGCAAAGCGCTTGAGTACGAAAAACAACTGCGTCACGCGATAGATTACGACAGCTAGTCCAGGCCCCCTTGATCCGGGGCAACGCCCCGCGGCACACTAGCGATGAGCGCCCGGGCTACGCCGGGCAAGCGATGAGCGATATGGCAAGCGATAGGTCCAATAGCGGTGATTACTTCGGCCCCCTGCGGCGCTTGCTGCTGGCCGTCCTGATCTTGTGTTTGGGTGCCACATTTCTCATCTGGCGGATCGACAGCCCGCGGGTTGAGCGTTTCCGCGCGCAAATCACCGACCAAGTGGTGCCCAACTTCGATTGGGCGATGGCCCCGGTGACGGCGACAATCAACCTCTTGCGCGACTTTCAGTCGTATCAGCGGCTCGCCGAGCAAAACCAAGAGCTGCGCAGCGAACTGCGCCAGATGCAGGCCTGGAAAGAAGCCGCGCTGCAGTTGGAACAGGAAAACGCGCGCCTGCTGGATCTCAACAACGTGCGACTGGACCCGCGGCTCACCTTCATCACCGGGGTGGTGCTCGCCGATTCTGGCTCGCCCTTCCGTCAGTCCGTCCTTTTGAACGTCGGCGCGCGCGACAGGCTGATTGACGGCTGGGCCACGATGGACGGGATCGGGCTGGTGGGCCGCATCTCCGGCGTGGCGCAGAACACCGCCCGGGTGATCCTGCTCACCGATGCCTCAAGCCGCATTCCTGCGACCATCCAGCCCTCCGGCCAACGCGCGATCGTGGCAGGTGACAATTCCGCAGCACCGCCCATCGATTTCCTGGAAAATCCCGATCTGGTGCGCCCCGGTGACCGGGTCATCAGCTCCGGCGACGGCGGTGTTTTCCCGGCGGGGTTGCTCATCGGTCAAGTGGCCGCCGATCCCGGTGGGCGCCTGCGCGTGCGCCTTGCGGCTGACTACGAACGCCTCGAGTTCTTGCGCGTGTTGCGCCACTACGGCACCGAAGACATCACCGATACGGCTCAAGTCATCACCGCGACAGGCCCGCTGCTTGACCCCCCCGCTGAGGAGGCAAGCGAATGACGGAGCTCTCTCCTGCGCGGCTTTGGGTGATGCGCGGTGCCTTCTTGCTCCTCGCGCTGCTTCTCATCCTGTTTCAGCTCTTGCCGCTCGAAACCCTGCCGCGGACATGGGCGGGACCGGATCTCTTGCTCTGCTTTGCCTGCGCGTGGAGCCTGCGCCGCCCAGAGTACGTGCCGGCCGTACCCCTCGCGCTGACGTTTTTTCTGGCAGATCTTCTGTTGCAGCGCCCGCCTGGACTTCTCGCCCTTTTGACGCTCATCGCCTGCGAAAACCTCAAAATCCGCAGTCGCAGCCTGCGCGACTCAAGCTTTCCGGCCGAATGGCTCACGGTGAGCGTCACCTTCATTGTGCTGGCCATGGCCAATCGGCTGGTTCTGGCAATCGCTTTGGTGGATCTGCCGCCGCTCACGCTTTTTTTGTCGGGCCTCGCGATGAGCGTCTTGGTCTATCCGGCGGTTGTGCTCATCACCCATTTTGCGATGGGTGTGCGCATGGCCGCACCCGGAGATCTGGACGCCCTGGGTCAGCGTGTGTGAGATAGGGCCATGAGAAAGAGCCGTGCAGAGAATGAAAATGCCCATGCGGTTTTGAGCCGCCGTGCCGTCCTATTGGGGGGTGCGCAATTGCTTTTCATGGGCGGATTGGCGGCCCGGATGCGGTATTTGCAGGTTGACCAGGCAGACCAATTTCGCCTGCTGGCTGAGGAGAACCGCATCAACATCCGCCTGATCCCACCGGCCCGGGGCGAGATCTTCGACCGCAATGGCGTGCGACTGGCCGAGAATGTGCCGAGCTACCGCATCGTGATGGTGCGCGAGGATGCCGGTGACGTCGATGCGGTCATGGCGCGCCTCAGCCAGATCATAGAGATTGATCTGGAAACCTATGAGCGCGCGTTGGATGAGATCAAACGCTCTGCACCATTTCTGCCGGTCACCATCGCCGAGGGGGTGAGTTGGGAAGAGGTAAGCAAGGTCAGCGTGAATGCGCCCGCGCTGCCCGGGGTCACGCCTGAGGTGGGCTCCACCCGTGTCTACCCGCGCGGCTCTGACTTTGCGCATGTGGTTGGCCGCGTTGGTCGGGTCAGCCAAAAAGATCTGGACGCGCTGGAGGTGCCTGATCAGGTGTTGCGCATTCCCCGCTTTCAGATCGGCAAGATCAACGTGGAAGCGCGCGCCGAAAACGCGCTGCGCGGCAGCGCCGGCACCAAACAGGTTGAGGTCAACGCCACTGGTCGCGTCATGCGCGAACTCAGCCGCCGGGAAGGGCAATCGGGTGCTGATCTGCAGCTGACCGTCGATGCCAAGCTGCAGCGGTATGTGCAAGCACGCTTGGGCGGAGAGAGCGCGGCGGTCGTCATGATCGACTGTCATAACGGCGATCTTGTCGCCAATGCGTCCGCCCCAAGCTACGACCCCAATCTCTTTATTGGTGGGATATCATCGAAGGACTACGACCCGCTGCTGAACTCCAAGTACCGCCCCCTGGTCAACAAGACAGTGCAGGGAGCATACCCCCCTGGGTCCACCTTCAAGATGATCGTTGCCATGGCCGCGCTAGAGCAGGGGTTGGTCGGCTCGGATGAAATTGTCTATTGCCCGGGCCATCTGGAGGTCGCAGGACGCCGGTTTCACTGCTGGAAAAGGGTTGGGCACGGCTGGATGGACTTGGCCAATTCGCTCAAGCAGTCTTGCGATGTCTTTTACTACGATCTCGCGCTCAAAGTGGGAATCGAGAACATTACGGCGATGGCCAACCGCTTCGGGCTCGGGGTGCGCCATGATCTGGCGCTAAGTTCTGTGAACGCGGGCCTTACCCCCACCAAGTCATGGAAAAGCAGTATGCGCGGGGCGGAATGGGTCATTGGAGACACGGTGAATGCCTCCATTGGCCAGGGCTTCATGCTGGCCTCGCCGCTGCAACTGGCCGTGATGACGGCGCGGCTGGCAACAGGGCGCAACATCACGCCCCGGCTGATCAAATCGATTGACAGTGTGGAGCAGGAGGTGGGCGAGGCGGCCGCCCTAGACATGAATGAAAACAACCTGCGCAAGATGCGGCGCGCAATGTATGAGGTCGTGAACGACCGGCGGGGGACGGCTTATCGCAGCCGGATCATCGCGGATGATCTACGCATGGCGGGCAAAACCGGGACCTCTCAGGTGCGCAACATCACCGCAGCCGAACGTGCCAGGGGTGTATTCAAAAACGAGGACTTGCCGTGGGAACGGCGCGATCACGCGCTCTTTGTGGGCTTTGCACCCTACGACAGTCCCCGCTACGCCGTCGCGGTCCTGGTGGAGCACGGCGGCGGCGGCTCTACCGCGGCGGCCCCTATCGCGCGGGATGTCATGCTGCAAGCGCTGAGCGGCGGCGAGCCGCCACTCGAGGCCTACCCAAAGGGAGACCGTGCCCGCATTGAGGCGCAACAAGAGCGGTTGCGCAACGCCCAGCCCCAGGCCGCGATCAACGGGCGAGACCGCGCATGAGCTACCTAGAATATACTGTCAAATCGGTCCCCACCGGGCCGCGCAAGATCCTGCATCTGAATTGGCCGCTGGCGCTTTTGGTGGCGACGGTCTGTGGTGTGGGATTTTTGATGCTCTATTCCGTGGCGGGCGGGTCTTTCAGCCCGTGGGCAGAGCCGCAGATCAAACGCTTTGGCCTGGGGCTTGGCGTGATGCTTTTTGTGGCCCTGGTGCCGATCTGGCTCTGGCGCAATCTCTCGGGGCTGGGATACGGCGTGTCGCTGCTTCTGCTGCTGGCGGTGGCGTTCTTTGGCGATGAGCGCAAAGGCGCGCAGCGCTGGATTGACTTAGGGCCCGTTGATCTACAGCCCTCGGAGCTCATGAAGATCACATTGGTGATGTTTCTCGCCGCGTACTACGATTGGCTGCCAGCCAAGCGGATCTCGCACCCCTTCTGGGTCGCGCTGCCCGTTGTTATCATCCTTGTGCCCACAGCGCTGGTGCTGCAGCAACCCGACCTTGGCACCTCGATCCTGCTGCTTGCCGCAGGCGGCGGGCTGATGTTCTTGGCCGGGGTCCACTGGGCCTATTTCGCTGCTGTCATTGGATCAGGCATCGCGCTGATCACAGCCGTTTTTCAATCACGCGGGCAAAGCTGGCAGTTGCTGAACGATTATCAGTACCGGCGCATTGATACGTTTCTCGATCCGGCCGCGGACCCGCTTGGCGGGGGGTATCACATCACGCAATCGAAGATCGCACTTGGCTCGGGCGGATGGACGGGGCGCGGCTTTATGCAAGGCACGCAATCGCGGCTGAACTTTCTACCTGAAAAACACACGGATTTCATTTTCACCACGCTCGCCGAGGAGTTTGGCTTCATCGGCGGCATATCGCTGCTGAGCCTCTACGCGCTGATCATCGTGTTCTGTGTGCTCACCGCCCTACGCAACAAGGACCGCTTTTCATCGCTGATGACCCTTGGCATTGCATTGAATTTCTTTCTGTTTTTTGCTGTCAACATGTCAATGGTGATGGGGTTGGCCCCTGTGGTGGGCGTACCCCTGCCCTTGGTGAGCTACGGCGGCTCCGCCATGCTGGTGCTGATGCTGGCCTTTGGGCTGGTGCAATCAGCGCATGTGCACAGGCCGCGCTAAATGCCGGTGAACGTACTCTTTGCGGCGCGCCCTGAGCGGTGGGTTGATTATGAAGCCCCGCTGCGCGCGGCCTTGGCCAAAGCGGATATTGAGGCCCATCTGAGCATGGAGATCTCACCCAAGGAGGTCGATTACATCGTCTACGCCCCCAACAGCACCTTGCAGGATTTCACGCCCTATGTGCGCGCGAAAGCGGTGCTGAACCTTTGGGCGGGGGTTGAGCAAATCACCGGCAACCAGACGTTGCAGATCCCACTTGCGCGCATGGTCGATCCGGGGCTGACGCAGGGAATGGTTGAGTGGGTTTGCGCCCATGTTCTGCGCTATCACCTAGGCCTTGATGCGGACACCAAACGCAGCAATGCGGCCTGGGAGCCGCGGCAGGTGCCCTTGGCTGCAGATCGCCAGATTGTGGTGCTGGGCCTCGGCGCTTTGGGCCACGCCGTGGCCCATGCGCTTCTCGGTTTGGGCTTCCGCGTGGCAGGATGGTCGCGCCGCGCCAAGACGGTGCAGGGGGTCCAGTGTCTCAGTGGTGAAGACGGGCTTCGCGAGGCCTTGGCGCGGGCAGAGATCCTCGTGCTGCTGTTGCCGGACACGCCCGGAACCGAAAACACGCTCAACACCGAAACCTTAGCGCTGATGCCGCGTGGTGCCTTTGTGATCAATCCCGGCCGCGGCCCGCTGATTGACGATGGCGCGCTCATCGCCGCCCTTGACGCCGGTCAGATCGCCAATGCAACGCTCGATGTCTTCCGCTCTGAGCCGTTGCCGCCGGGCGATCCCTATTGGGCGCATCCAAAGGTCACTGTCACGCCCCACATCGCGGCGGAAACCCGGCCAAGCACCGCATCAGAGGTCATCGCGGAGAACATCCGCCGCGGCGAGGCGGGCCAGCCCTTCCTACACCTCGTGGACCGCGCCGCGGGATACTAAGGCGTCCGGCCTTTGGCCTGAGACATAGTATGACGCGAATGTCCCCAGAGCGCCGAAGGCATGGCACGGGATTGGCGTCTCAAGTCTACGGTCGGGCGCTCTGCAGCGTTTCTGATTTAACTTGAGACACACTGTATCATCTCACCCGTTGAAACCTTTGATTTCAGGCAAGGTTCGGTGATTCAGCTGAGTCAGAAACTGATCTACAGCGTTTCGGGTTTTACCTGAGACATCATGTGACGCGAATGTCCCGAGAACGCTGCAAGCGTGGCAGGGTATTCGTGTCTCAAGTTAAACCCGAAAAGCTTTAGGCCGCGAGGCCGCGGCCTTTGAGCAGCGCCTCAACCCCCGGCAAGCGTCCGCGAAAGGCGATGTAGAGCTCAGCCGCATCCTGCGAACCGCCGGTGGAAAGGATGTGTTCCTCCAGCGCGCGCGCCCGGCTAGGATCGAAAGCACTGCCCGCTTCTTCGAAGGCCTCAAAAGCGTCTGCGTCCATCACTTCGGACCACATATAGCTGTAATAGCCGCTGGAATACCCATCCCCCGCGAAGACATGGGCAAACTGCGGTGTGGCATGGCGCATTCGGATTGCCGGCGGCATGCCGATCTCGGCCAGCACCTCTGCCTGGCGGGCCATCGGATCTTCTGGCGGTGCTTGATCGTGAAATGACAGGTCCACGAGCGCGGAGGCCACATATTCCACCGTTTGAAAGCCCATATCGAAGGTTGCGGCCCCCAGTACCTTGTCGAGCATCTCTTGCGGCATCGCCGCCCCCGTTTCAGCATGGGTTGCGAATTCCCCCAGGACCTCAGGCACCTCAAGCCAATGCTCATAAAGCTGGCTCGGTAGCTCCACAAAGTCGCGCGCCACGGATGTCCCACTCACGCTTTCATAGGTCACGTCAGACAGCATCTGATGCAGCGCATGGCCGAACTCATGAAAGAGGGTGCGCGCGTCGTCATAGCTGAGCAGCGCAGGATCGGCCTTGGCGAAGTTACACACGTTGATCACCACAGGCGTCTGCGGCGCGGGAAACTTCGCCTGCGCGCGCATGGCAGAACACCATGCCCCTGACCGCTTTGAGCCGCGGGCGAAGTAGTCACCGATGAAAACGGCAATGTGCTCCCCTTTGCGCGTGACCTCCCAGGCGCGGCAATCGGGATGATAGAGTGCAACATCGAGCGGTTTGAAGGCCAGGCCAAACAGACGCTCTGCGCAGGCGAAAGCGGCCTCAATCATGCGATCCAGCTGGAAATAGGGCTTAAGCGCCGCCTCATCCAAATCGTGTTCCGCCGCGCGCCGTTTCTCAGCGTAGTAGCGCCAATCCCAGGGCTCCAACGTGCCGTTCACCCCATCAGCCTGCATCATCTTGGTCAAGATCTCTGCATCGGCATCGGCTTGGCGCTTGGCGGGTGCCCAAACGTCCATCAATAACTGGCGCACAGCGGCCGGCGTCTTGGCCATCTCCGTCTCTAGTTTGTAATCGGCAAAGGTCGCATAGCCCAAAAGCTGCGCGCGCTCTTCGCGCAGGGCCAAGGTCTCAGCCGCGATCGCGCGGTTGTCGGTCTCTCCACCGCCCGCCCCGCGCGCCTCCCACGCGCGGAACGCCCTTTCGCGGAGATCACGGCGCGGGGAAAACTGCAAAAACGGCACAATGAGCGAGCGCGAAAGCGTCACAACCGGGCCGTTGACCCCTTTTTCCTCCCCCGCGGCGCGGGCGGCGGCGATTACGAAATCCGGCAACCCTTTGAGATCGGCCTCAGCGAGTTCCATGAACCAGGCCCGCTCATCCGCGAGAAGGTTCTGGGTGAACTGCGTGCCCAATACCGCCAAGCGGCCCTTGATTTCTTTCATGCGCGCCTCTGCCTGACCGTCAAGGGCGGCACCCGCGCGCACGAACCCGCGATGGGTCAGCATGAGAACCCGCGCCTGCTCATCTGTGAGCTTCAATGTCGCGCGGTCCGCCCACAACGCGGCAACACGGGAAAAGAGCGCCTTGTTACCAGAAATCTCAGCAAAATGGGCCGCAAGCTTGGGCGAAAACTTCCGCTGCAGGGCTTCCCGTCCGGGATTGCTGTCTGCGCCTGCAACCGAAAAAAACACGCTCAAAACCTGATCCAACCCTTTGCCCGCCGCCTCTAACGCCTGAACTGTGTTGGCAAAGCTTGGGGCGTCCTGCGCACCTGCGATGGCATCAATTTCCACCCGATGCGCATTCAGCGCTTCTTCGAGCGCGGGCGCAAAGTCGGTGTCTGCAATGGCATTGAACGGCGCAAGGCCAAAGGGTGTTGTCCAGGTCTCGAGCAGCGGATTTGTCATGGGGATCTCCTTTGCCCAAAGCTAGGCGCGGGCCCGCGTTTTGCAATCAGCCCGTGCCGCAAATGGGGCAATCCGCGCGGCGTTCGATGGCGATGCTGCGGCTTTCGCCGTAGAGCGCATCGTAGATCAGCATTTGGCCATATGCAGGCTTTCCCGCGCCGGTCAGAACCTTGATCGCCTCAACCGCCATCATCGACCCCACGACCCCCGGCAGCGGCCCAAAAACGCCCGCCTCAGCGCAGTTTGGTGCCAAATGCGGCGGCGGCGCGTGTGGAAAGACGCACTGATAGCAGGGCGTCCCGCGGGCCACGTCAAAGACGCTCACCTGCCCCTCCCACTGGCTCAACGCGCCAAAGACCAAGGGCTTGCGCGCGGCAACGCAGGTCGCATTCACGAGGTAACGCGTTTCAAAGTTGTCGCTGCCGTCAAGGACGAGATCATATTCCTCGATCAAATCCGCCGCGATCTCCTGCGTGAGGCGCCGCCGATAGGGACGCACAGTGACGTAAGGGTTTTGCGCCTCGATCCGGGCCTGAGCGGAAAAAACCTTCGGCATGCCAATTGCCTCATCCGTATGGATGACCTGACGCTGCAAGTTTGCGTTCTCAACGTGATCGTCATCAATGATGCCAATCGTGCCGACGCCAGCAGCCCCCAGATACTGAAGCGCCGGTGCGCCCAGGCCGCCCGCACCCACCACCAAAACGCGTGCGTCTTTCAGCGCCTTTTGCCCGGCCCCGCCGATCTCACGCAAGACGATATGACGGGCATAGCGGTTGAGTTCGGTCTCACTAAAGGCCTCGGGAAGCGGTGCGCTCGCCTCTTGCTTGGCGACAGCCCTGCCTTTCAGGGCCAAAATCACCCGCCGGTAGCTTAAAAAGAGGAGTAAGAAGCCCCCCAAGACAAGCCAGAGCGCCGCGCTGCCCCCAGTGGCGACGCGCAAGGGGTGATATTCAGGAAAGCCTACCTGGATGCCTAGGATGGCGACATAAAGCAGCGCCAAAAACAAGATGCGCGCGTCCCGCGGCGCGCCCATCCAACCGCCGCCAAACCAAATGGCTGTTCCAAGCAGCAAGCCAAGGAGCATCAGCTTTTCCCTGTGGAGCCAAAACCAGCGCTGCCGCGCGCGCTGGCGCTCAATTGATCGGTCTCAACAAAGCGAACCTGGACAAAGGGGGCCAGCACCATCTGCGCGATGCGCACCCCATGGGTCACCTCAAATGGCTCAGTGCTCAGATTGATCATGATCACGCCGACGATCCCGCGGTAATCGCTGTCAATGGTCCCCGGCGCGTTTGCAAGCGTCACCCCATGTTTCAGCGCAAGTCCTGAGCGAGGGCGGATTTGCACTTCAAATCCTGCTGGGATCTCAAAGTGAAGCCCCGTGGAAATGAGCGAGCGCGCCATGGGAGCCAAAAGCACCGGCCCTTCGGGCAGGTTGGCGCGCAGATCAGCCCCCGCCGCGCCAGCGGTCTGATACCTAGGCAGGCCGAGCGCTTGGTCGGCACCGACGGCCCAAGAAAAAGCAATGTCTGGCATGGCTCAGCGCAATGCCTCCGCGATCCTTTGGGCAAGGCGTTCAGCCACGGCCTGTTTCGGCAGCCGCGGCCAGTGCTCCGCCCCAGCTTCGGTGATCAGCGTCACGGTGTTTTCGGTGCCGCCCATGATCCCGGTTTGCGGTGAGACGTCATTGGCGATGATCCAATCACAGCCCTTGCGGGCCCGCTTTTGCGTGGCATTCTCGATCAGATTGTCAGTTTCAGCGGCAAAGCCGATCACCAGCTGCGGACGGTCCTGCGTGAGATGGCTCACCGTCTTCAGGATGTCGGGATTTTCGGTAAAGGCGAGCTGCGGCAGACCGTCTTTCGATTTTTTGAGTTTGCGATCACTCGCTGATTTGACCCGCCAATCCGCCACTGCAGCTGCAAAAATGGCAGCATCGACAGGCAAAGCCTCCTCGACTGCTTTCAGCATCTCCTCGGCTGTATCAACCCGGTGCACATCCACACCCGCGGGGGGTGGCACCTCTGCCGGGCCGGTGATGAACGCGACCTGCGCGCCCAGCCCCGCCAAAGCGGCGGCGATCGCCGTGCCTTGGGCGCCGGAAGAGCGGTTGGCGATGTAGCGCACCGGATCAATCGGCTCATGCGTTGGACCGGAGGTGACCAGTACCCGTTTGCCCGTGAGCGGCCCCCCTCCAAGCGCTTGGCCGATGGCGGTAAGGATTTCGACCGGCTCCGCCATGCGGCCGGGACCATACTCCCCGCAGGCCATGTCGCCTGCGTTTGGACCGACGATCCGCACACCATCAGCCTTAAGCGTGCTGAGGTTGCGCTGCGTTGCAGGATGCTTCCACATACGCACGTTCATCGCGGGCGCAAGTAAAACCGGCGTATCGGTTGCCAGCAGCAGCGTTGAGGCCAGATCGTTACAGTGCCCCTGCGCCATTTTGGCCATGAGGTCCGCCGTCGCCGGGGCAACCACAATCAAATCAGCGACGCGGCTCAACTGGATATGCCCCATCTCTGCCTCGTCACCAAGATCGAAGAGGTCTTGGTAGACACGAACACCGGCCAGCGCCGTCACAGAAAGAGGCGTGACAAACGCGCCCCCCGCTTGGGTGAGAACAGGTGTGACGGTGCACCCCACAGCCCGCAGCCTGCGGATGAGGTCAAGGCTCTTGTAAGCAGCGATGCCGCCGCCGATGACTAAGAGTATATGAGTTTTGTCGCGCATCAAGCTCACCACCGCCTGAGCCGACAATAGGCTGCTTGCGCACCGGGGGCCAGACCTGCCAGCCGCGCAGTGATCGTGGATCTGGGCTGCTAGTTCAAAAAGTTGAGCACTTCGCGAGACTGGCTTTCCAGCGACTTACGCATCTTTACAAAGGCAGCCGCCTCAAGTTGGCGCACGCGCTCTTTTGAGAGGTTTAGTTCCGCGCCGAGACTTTCCAGCGTTCGCGGATCTTCACGCAGCTTTCGCTCACGCACGATGAACTGTTCTCTCTCGTTCAGCTCCTGCAAAGACGAAAAGAGCCAGGCCCGAAGCTGCGCCGTATCGTGACTTTCCTCAACGCGCTCAGCTGCTTGTGCGCTGTCGTCTTCAAGCGCCTCGATCCACTCACGCCCCTCTTCGTCGGTCGATTGCGTGGCATTAAGTGAGTAGTCAGACCCGCTGAGCCGCCCTTCCATCATCTCAACATCATGCAAAGGGACGCCGATTTCGGTGGAGATCATTTGCCGCAGCTGATGTTTATCCAACGTCTCCCCAACCGCCGCCGCTTCGCGCTCCAGACGGGCCTGGACCCGGCGCATGTTGAAAAAGAGTGATTTTTGAGAAGAAGTTGACCCGGTCCGGACCATCGACCAATTCCGCATCACGTGGTCCTGAATGCTCGCTTTGATCCACCACACCGCGTAGGTGGAAAAACGTACCCCGCGGTCAGGGTCGAACTTATCCGCCGCTTTCATCAGTCCAAGACCCGCTTCTTGGATTAGATCGTTCATGGGCGCGCCGTAGCGTTTGAACTTGCCCGCCATAGACACCGCCAGTCGCATATAGTCAGTGATCAACCGATGCAGCGCGTCTTCATCGCGGTTATCGCGCCAGGCGTAGGCAAGCTTCAATTCAGTATCGGCGTCGAGGAGCTCTGCTTTCATAGCTGTGCGAGTGATTGAAAATTCTCGAGCCGATTGTACTGCCATTCGTCTAGTTCCCTGAGTAAAATGACGCCTTGTGCGAGGTCCTTATAAACGCTACGCACGACGTCGTCCTTTGGTTCCGAAAAAAAATGAAGAAAGTGTTAGCTGAGCAGGTTTTCGTACTCGGAGGGGCTGCTTCTGGAAAATCAGTTTGGGCAGAGACGCGGCTTGAAGACTTCGGTTTGCCAATGGTTTACATTGCGACTGCACAGATTTTCGACGAGGAAATGGCAGCGCGCATTGCTCGACATAAAAAGAGGCGGGACGCACGCTGGCGCACGATTGAGGCACCTTTGCAAGTTGCAGAGGTGGTTTGTCAGTCCGGGTCCGGCGAGGCGGTCTTAATCGACTGCGCGACACTGTGGTTGAGCAATCACCTCCTCGCAGAAGCGGACCTTGAGCACGCCCAGTCTGCCTTGGTCTCAGCTCTGCGTGCCTGTCAGGCACCATGGATCATCGTCTCCAACGAAGTGGGACAGGGCGTTGTGCCGGAGAACAAACTGGCGCGCGCCTTTCGCGAGGCGCAGGGACGTCTGAACATTGCTTTGGCGGCTGAGGCCACGCTCGCTGTGCAAATCGTTGCGGGGATCCCGCAGGTTCTGAAAGGCACGCTGTGATGACCATCTGGCACTGGGTGCGCCACGGACCGACCCACCAAAAGACCTTTGTCGGATGGCGCGATGTGCCTGCCGATCTGTCCGATACGGCAACGCTCGACAGGCTGCGCCGCCATCTGCCGCAAAAGGCGACGCTTGTCTCATCTGATCTTAAGCGGTGCGTTGCCACCGCCGACGCGTTGCGCGGCCCGGGCCACACCTATCTGCCCCCCATCAAAGATCTGCGCGAGATCAACTTTGGCGTCTGGGACGGCATGCACCACCGGGACATTTCCAAGCGCGACCCGAAGCTTTCGCGCGCCTTTTGGGAGACGCCGGGCGACATCGCTGCACCTGAAGGTGAAAGCTGGAATGAAACCGCGGGTCGGGTGAGCGCAGTTGTGGACGGGCTGAACGCTGCGCACCCCGACGTCGAAATCATCGCGGTTGCACATTTCGGCGTAATCCTGACGCAACTACAGCGCGCCTTGGCGGTCACCGCATATGACGTGATGGCGCATAAAATCGACAACCTTTCCGTAACGACACTTGTTTATGACCACGGGAGTTGGAAAGCTGAGCAGATCAACCATCTGCCTTAGGATAAAGTCCTACGCATTTGCGCTTGCTCCTTTCTCTCGTGCTTTCAGATCCGCCGCCCGGCAAGCGCGGAAACCGAAAACCTCGGCCAGAGCTTACGCATCTTCTGCTGGTTAACCATTCGTCAACCAAGCTTGCCTACCCCTAACGCCACCTAAGGGAGTTGGGCATGGTTGCGCGTGCGTACACGGTCGCGTTTCAGGGCATTGAGGCCCGGATGGTCGAGGTGCAATGCGCCGTGAACGCGGGTTTGCCAGCCTTTTCGATTGTGGGCCTGCCCGACAAAGCGGTGTCCGAGGCGCGCGACCGCGTGCGCACAGCACTTACCTCAATGGCCATCGCGCTGCCGTCAAAACGGATCACAATCAATCTAAGCCCGGCGGATTTGCCCAAAGAGGGCAGCCATTTCGATCTGCCCATCGCCATGGCGCTGCTTACGGCACTCGATATCCTACCCGCCGATGTGACGGAAAGCATCTTGGCTCTGGGAGAGCTTTCGCTCGATGGCACGCTCATCCCCGTCCTAGGGGCCCTGCCCGCAGCGATGACCGCAGCGGAGGAAGAGCGCAGCCTGCTCTGCCCGCATGGATCCGGCGCCGAAGCGGCCTGGGTCGGTAAAACCGAGGTCATCGCCGCCCGCACGCTCGGCGATGTCGTGCGCCACTACACCGGGCAAGTCCCTTTGCATCCGGCAAAACCCGGCGAGGTTGCGGCCGGTCTGCAAGGAGACGATCTGCGCGAGGTCAAAGGCCAGGAACGTGCCAAACGCGCCTTGGAGATCGCAGCCGCGGGCCGACACCACCTGATGTTTGTGGGCACCCCGGGCTCAGGCAAGAGCATGCTGGCGGCGCGGCTGCCTTCGATCCTGCCGCCCCTCACCGCAGCGGAGGCGCTTGACACGTCGATGATCCACTCGCTCGCCGGGCTGCTGGATGAAGGAGGCATTTCGCGTGACCGACCTTTTCGCGAACCGCACCATACTGCGTCAATGGCCGCCATCATCGGCGGCGGGCGGCAAGCAAAACCTGGAGAGGTGAGCCTTGCGCACAACGGCGTGCTGTTTATGGACGAGTTTCCTGAGTTTCCGCGCAACGTGCTCGAAACACTGCGCCAACCCATTGAGACCGGTGAGGTCACGGTGGCGCGCGCCAATGCCCATGTCAGATACCCCTGTCGGTTTATGCTCGTGGCTGCGGCAAATCCTTGCAAATGCGGATACCTTGCCGATCCCGCGCGCGCCTGTACACGGGTGCCCCACTGCGGTGAGGACTATCTGGGTCGGATCTCTGGACCGCTGATGGATCGCTTCGATCTGCGCGTGGACGTGCCGCCCGTCTCTTTCACAGATCTTGACTTGCCAGCGAGCGGTGCAAGCTCAACAGAGGTGGCCGCGCGGGTTGCGTCAGCCAGAGAACGTCAGCGGCAACGCTTTGGCGAGGCGCCGCACCTGCGCGTCAATGCGGACGCCGCGGGAGATGTGCTGGACACTATTGCCACTCCCGACGCGGAAGGGCGCAGCCTGCTGACCCGCGTGGCCGAACGGTTTCAACTCTCGGCGCGGGGCTATCACCGGGTGCTGCGGGTCGCACGCACGATTGCCGATCTGGATGGCGCAGAAAGCGTGCGCCGGCCGCACGTCGCTGAAGCGGTTAGTTTTCGATTGGCAAATCAAGCAGTTGCTTGAGCCAATCGGCCAAAAAGTCCAAGCTCTCTCGTGCCTCCGGCAGGATATTGTGAAAGATAGGCCAGACATGCGGCAGATCCGCGGCCTCCTCAAAATGAACCGCAACACCCTGCGCGCGAATGCGGGCAACCATGCGCCGCGCATCATCCGCCAAGATCTCCGTGTTCCCGACAGAAATCCAGATCGGTGGCGCGCCACTGAAATCGGCGAAAAGAGGGCTCACGCGGGGATCATCGATCGCGCACGCACCCACGTACATCTGCACCATTTCGTCCGCGCGTTCCGAGGGCAAAACCGCCTCCACCCCTGCGTTGGTGCGAAAACTCTCACCGGAAAAGGACATGTCTGTCAGCGGCGAGAAGCAAAACACCGCCTGGGGGAGTGCCGCCCCATCTGCCAAAAGCGTACCCAGCAACGATAGCGCAAGTGCACCTCCCGCGCTGTCCCCGCCCAGTACGATGCGCTTTGGCCGGGAGGGATCAGCACTCAGCTTGTCCCAGGCGGCGCGCACATCATCCAACGCGGCTGGAAACGGGGCTTCCGGGGCCAAGCTGTAACGGGGCAAAAGCGCGCGCAGTTTGGTGCGGCGTGCAATCTGCGCGAGCAGAGCGGCATGCGTGTTGGGGCTGCCAAAAACAAACCCGCCGCCGTGGATGTAGAACAACACGGCGGCGTCTGTCTCATCCGGCGGGACGAGTTCCAACACCTCCAGCAGGCGCCCTTCAACAGGCCATTTGTGCCAGATCTTTTTGGTGCCCAAAGGGCCATGAAAGAAAAACCGCGCATTGCGCTCAAACCGCCGCCGCATGTCCTTGGGGTCTTTGGCACGGGCCAAAGCGGGTTTTTCAACGCGGCGGAGCCAAGCGTTCAAAAGCTGGGCAATGCTACTCATCCCCGGCGCGCTTCGACGGCATCCCAGATCTGCGCGGCGACGTTCACATTATCAAAGCGCTCTAACTCCTGAATGCCCGTGGGCGAGGTCACGTTGATCTCGGTTAAATAGTCGCCAATCACGTCGATCCCAACGAAAACTTGCCCCTTCTCCCTTAAAAGGGGCCCGATGGCCGTACAGATTTGCAGGTCTCGCTCGGTCAACGCGGTCTTTTCAGGCCGCCCGCCGACATGCATGTTTGACCTGGTTTCACCGGCCGCAGGCACACGGTTGATGGCCCCCACGGGTGTTCCATCAACCAAGATCACGCGTTTATCCCCATTGGACACATCGGGTAGAAACTTCTGCACGATGAGCGGTTCGCGGGAAAAACCGGTGAAGAGCTCATGCAGCGATGTGAGATTGCGGTCCCCGGCGTCCAGTCGGAAGACACCGGCACCTCCATTGCCATAGAGCGGCTTGAGGATCACGTCGCTGTGTCGCGCCTTGAACGCCTTGATTGTCTCCAAATCGCGCGCAATCGTTGTGGGCGGCGTGAGGTCCGGAAAGCGCAGGACCAAGAGTTTTTCGGGGTAGTTGCGCACCCAAAAGGGGTCGTTCACCACCAAAACATCAGGTGTCAGCAGATCCAAGAGGTGCGTTGACGTGATGTAGTGCATGTCGAAAGGCGGATCCTGCCGCAGCCAGATTACATCGCATGTCGCAAGATCTAGGGTCTGTGTGTCCTCCAAGATTGCAGGCGCACCGCGCACCCGCTGCACTTTGAAAGGTTGGCCCCGCGCCACGACCTTCCCCTCATCAAATGCAAGTTGATCCGGCGTGTAAAAGAACAGCTCATGGCCCCGCGATTGCGCCTCTTCGGCCAGCCGGAAACTGCTGTCGGCATCGATGTCAACGGCGGTGATGGGATCCATCTGGAAGGCGATTCGCATGACCATGTCCTCGGGGCTGCGGCGGAAAACAGACCCCGTCTTGATGGCGCCGCAGTGCTAGAGGTGCAATGGGTCAGCCCTGTCCAAATGCGTTTTCAATGATTTGCAGATCGCCCGAGCCATCGACCAGGGCCACATCGAAGCGAACTTGCGTCAAACTGCCCTTCGGCGTTGTGTCCAGATATTCTTCGGCAGAGGCATAGACCCGCCGCATCTGGCGTGGCGACAGACTTTCGGCAGCGCTCTGCAACGTGCGGCTTTGCTTGACTTCCACAAAAATAAGTCCGGTTCCGTCCTGCACGATCAAGTCGATCTCTCCGCCCTGCCCCTTCCAGCGCCGCCGCGCGATGGCAAAGCCGCGCCTTTCGTAGTCCTGCGCAATGCGGTGCTCCGCCGCCAGACCCGCATGATGGGACATCTGCCCTCGGTATCTACCTGCGCGCCTTCTGGTCATTCGAATGCCTTTCCCAACTTCAGAGCCGTTTGATAGACCTGCCGACGTGGCAGATCATGCGCCTTTGCGACCATCTCTGCCGCATCTCGTACCGACATTGTAGCGAGCGCCGCCTGTAAAACCTTTTCTATGTCAACGTCCTTAACAGTTTCTGAACCCGCACGATCAATCAGGACGACGATTTCACCTTTGACTTGAGCGCGCGCGTAGTGCTCGGCGAGCTGGGACAGAGACCCGCGGCGTATCTCTTCAAACTTTTTTGTCAGTTCCCGGCACACCACCGCGTCTCTCTCGCCGCCCAGAACTTTTGCTGCATCGGCAAGAAAGGCCGCAAGCCTCTGGGGGGCTTCGTAAAAGGCCAGCGTCGCGCGCGTCTCGGCCAAGGCTTGCAGCGCCCGTTGCCGTGCAGCACTTGCAGGCGGCGCAAAACCGGCGAAATGGAAGGCGTCGGTCGGCAGCCCCGCAATGGTTAACGCGGTGAGCACAGCGGATGGGCCTGGAGCACAGGTCAAAGGCACGCCTGCGGCATGGGCCGCACGCGCAAGCTCAAAGCCAGGATCCGCGATCAGCGGCATCCCGGCCTCAGACGCATAGGCCACCGATTGGCCGCTTTGCGCGGCCAGCAACAAAGCATCTGACTGCGCCTTTTTTGAGTGATCATGCAGGACCTTAATCCGCCGACCACTGAGAGGAATGCCGTGAATGTCCATAAGCTTACGCAAAGATCTGCTGTCTTCTGCGGCCAGCACCTCGGCTGACGCCAGGACGTCGAGCGCGCGCAGGGTGATATCGCGCGCTGTCCCAATGGGCACACCGACAAAGTAAATTCCCGCCGGCAGGGGCACCCTTTGATAATTCACTCTAGACCCGCCTTTTTCACTGATTATGATTGTGCAGAACCGGGGGACTGATCCTCCAAGACCAGGGGGATCGCGTTCCAGATGTTTACCTTTTTGACAAATTGCCGCAAGAAACTGCGGGCGCTTTTTATGCCGATCTGCGCAGTCGCTCTTGCCGCGTGCGAGCCCATCGGCGGGGGGCTTGGGAGTATTGGCGGCCCATCGCTTGATGCTGGGGCCCCGGTGCCCGTGGCTCTTTTGGTGCCGCGCGGCGGGTCGGGTGGCGACGCCATACTTGCCGACAACTTGGAGCGCGCGGCCCGTCTGGCAATCCGGGATCTCGACGGTGTGAGCGTGGATCTGCGCGTTTACAGCACGGCCGGTAACGCGGATGTCGCAGCGCAGGTCGCCACGCAAGCGGTGAGCGAAGGCGCGAAAATCATCCTGGGGCCGGTCTACGGCGAGGCGGCGAATGCGGCAGGCGTCGCGGTCTCCGGAGACGGCGTGAACGTCCTATCCTTCTCCAACAACCCCACGATCGCGGGGGGCAATGTCTACGTATTGGGGCCGACGTTTGACAATACGGCCAATCGGTTGGTCGGCTACGCGCGGCGACAAGGGCGCGACCGCATCGTCGTGGTGCACGCTCAAGATGTCGCGGGCCAGTTGGGGCGGGACGCGATAACGCGGGCCATCTCAGCCAACCGAGCGGCGCTGGCCGGGACGGTTGATTACGCCTTGAGCCAAGAAGCCGTTGTCTCCTCCGTGCCCCGGGTCAAAGCCGCGGTGGATGCCTCCGGCGCCAATGCAGTCTTTTTGACCACCTCATCTGCCAGCGCGTTGCCGCTCTTGTCTCAACTTCTACCGGAAGCGGGTGTGAACCCCGCCAGCACGCAGTTTATCGGGCTGACACGCTGGGATATCCCACCGCAAACACTGTCGCTGCCGGGCGTGCAGGGCGGGTGGTTCGCCCTGCCTGATCCAGGTGCGACCGCGGCATTCCGGCAAAAGTTCACCGAGGCCTATGGGCAGGCACCGCATCCACTGGCCGGTCTCGCCTTTGACGGGATTGCAGCCATTGGCGCGCTGGCCCAGCGTGGTCAGTCAAACGCGCTTTCCGCTGCGGCACTGAGCCAAGGGGCTGGCTTTCGCGGGGCGAGCGGGATTTTCCGCTTGCGCCGGGACGGGACGAACGAGCGCGGCCTTGCGGTGGCCACCATTCGCAACCAGCAAGTAGAAATCCTTGAGGGTGCGCCACAGGCCTTTGGGGGCGCGGGGTTCTAACCTTGTCAGCCGACGGCACGCAGCATGCACCTTCGCACGCGGAAGACGCGCAACCGCTGATCTGCGACGCGGCTGAGATCTATGACCTATCCGCTGTCCGGAACGCGCTCGACGCAGCTTGCCAAACTGGCAACGCCAAGGAAGACCGCAAAGCGGTTATCGCGCACCTGCGCCAAGCGCAGAAAGAGGGGCGGGCGGCCATTGCAAAGCACTTTGCCGCCAATCCCTTTGACGCTCGGGGGATGACCCGTGCTTATACCTACCTTACCGACTGCTTGGTGCAGGACGCCCTTTATGTGATTACCAGATATGTACATCCCAAACCCAACCCGACGGAGGGCGAGCGCCTCGCGGTCGTTGGTGTCGGGGGCTACGGGCGCGATGAGATGGCCCCGTTCTCTGATGTCGATCTGCTGTTTCTGATCCCTTACAAGGCCACGCCTTGGACAGAGAGCGTCGTCGAAAGCATGCTCTACCTGTTGTGGGATTTGAAAATGAAGGTGGGGCACGCCACCCGCACAATCCGAGACTGCGTACGGCTTGGTGCCGGGGATTTCACCATCCAGACGTCGTTGCTGGAGCACCGATACATCACCGGGGACCAAGACCTCAAAAGCCAATTCAGCGCCGCGCTGGAGCGCGACTTGTTCGGCAACAATGGTCGCGCCTTCATCGAGGCAAAGCTGGATGAACGCGACAAGCGTCATGTCAAGCAGGGACAGCGCTATGTTGTGGAGCCCAATGTGAAAGAGGGCAAGGGCGGCTTGCGCGACCTGCATTCTCTGTTCTGGATTGCCAAACACATCTACAAAGTCGACACCGTATCAGAATTGGTTGCGGCGGGCGTTTTCCGCCCAGAAGAATACGAGACGTTCAAAGCGGCTGAGGATTTCCTTTGGGCCGTGCGCGGCCATCTGCACCTTTTGTCGGGGCGTGCGACGGAACAATTGACCTTTGACATGCAGGCCCAAGTGGCCGACGCGATGGGTTACGAGGACAAAGGCGGGCGGCGCGGCGTCGAGATCTTTATGCAGACGTTCTTTCGCCACGTCACGGCGGTGGGCGACCTGACCCGCATTTTTCTGACCAATCTTGAGGCGATCCACGTCAAGGCAGAGCCGATCCTACAAAGAATTTTTCGCCGCCGCCCGCGGGTCAAAGAGGGCTACACCGTCGTTCATAACCGCCTGGCCATCGCTGAAGACAGCGCTTTTCTGGCCGATAAACTCAACCTTTTGCGAATTTTTGAAGAGGGCCTGCGCACCGGGATGCTGATCCACCCCGAGGCGATGCGGCTCGTCAAAGCAAATTTACACCTGATCGATGATGAGATGCGCAACAGTGGCGTGGCACAGCGGATCTTTCACGACCTCTTGTTGAAACATGGGAACCCGGAGCGGGCGCTCAGACGGATGAACGAGCTTGGCGTGCTCTCGGCCTACATTCCTGAGTTTGAGCCCATCGTGGCGATGATGCAATTCAATATGTATCACAGCTACACCGTGGACGAGCATATCATCCAAGCGATCCGCAATCTGTCCATGATCGAACGCTCAGAATTGGAAGAAGAACTGCCGGTCGCCTCGGGCATTTTGGCCAAAGGCGTGAATAGAAAAGTGCTCTATACCGCGCTGCTGCTGCACGACATTGGAAAAGGGCGGCCAGAGGATCATTCCATCCTGGGCGCGCATATCGCGCGGAAAGTTGCCCCGCGCCTGGGGCTGAAACAAGACGAGGTGGACACTGTCGAATGGCTGGTTCGCTATCATTTGCTGATGTCCGATATGGCACAAAAACGCGACATCGCGGATCCCCGCACCGTGCGGGACTTCGCCAAGGCGGTGAAGACGGTCAAACGGCTCGACCTTTTGTGTGTGCTTACCGTCTGTGACATCCGCGGGGTTGGGCCGACAACCTGGAACAACTGGAAGGCCGCGCTGATCCGTGCTCTTTACCGCCAAACCAAGCGGGCGCTGGAGACGGGGCTTGAGGATCTCAACCGCGCAAACCGCGGGGCCGAGGCCAAGCGGGCGCTGCGCGAGGCGCTGGCCAACTGGCCGCGCAAAGCGCTGCACGCAGAGACGGGGCGGCACTACGATCCCTATTGGCAGGGCCTACATGTCACCGCGCATCAGGTTTTTGCCAAGCTCTTTCGAGATGGGTCGGAGACTGACATTCGCATGGATCTGCATCCCGACCCGGACCGCGACGCGACACGCGCCCTTTTTATCATGCCTGACCATCCTGGGATCTTTGCGCGTTTGGCCGGGGCGCTGGCACTCGTGGGGGCCAATGTGGTCGATGCGCGCAGCTATACCACCAAAGACGGCTTTGTCACCGACGCTTTCTGGCTGCAAGACGCCGAGGGCAGGCCCTACGAGGCCAGTAAGCTGCCGCGGCTGCGCCAGATGATTGAAAAGACCCTGCGCGGGGAGGTGATCGCGCGCGACGCGCTGAAGTCCCGCGACAAGCTCAAGCGGCGCGAAAAGGCGTTCCGCGTGCCGACCCATATCACCTTCGACAACGAAGGCTCAGAAATCTACACCATTATCGAGGTGGACACCCGCGACCGGCCCGGACTGCTTTATGATCTGGCCCGCGCGCTGGCTGACAGCAATGTCTATATCGCAAACGCTGTTATCGCGACCTACGGCGAGCAAGTCGTCGATACTTTCTACGTCAAGGACATGTTTGGGCTGAAGTATTACTCCGAGAGCAAGCAAAAGACCTTGGAAAAGCGGCTGCGCCAGGCCATCGCGGAAGGTGCGGAAAGGGCACAGTAGCGTGCTTTGCCATGGAGCGAGGCAAGCGCGAAGGGCCATCCGATTGCGGCGTGCCGGCGCGCGGGCTAAGCCTGAACCTATGCCGCACGCTCGCGCCTTTTTATGAAACCCATCCGTCTCATCGCCGGTGTGTTCACAGTGGGGTTTTGGACCCTGCTGAGCCGTATCTTGGGTTTGGTACGCGAGATTATGCTCCTCGCGCTGATCGGGCCGGGCCCGGTGATGGACGCTTTTGTGGCCGCCTTCCGCTTGCCCAATATGTTCCGGCGCTTTTTTGCAGAAGGCGCGTTTAACGCAGCCTTTGTGCCGATGTTCTCCAAACGCCTGGAGCGCGGCGAAGGCGCTCTGCGCTTTGCCCAAGATGCCTTTAGCGGGCTGGGCCTCGTCGTGCTGGTCCTGGTCGCCCTCGCGATGATCTTCATGCCAGGTTTCGTCTGGCTCACCGCTGAAGGGTTTTCGGGGGACGCCCGCTTTGACATGACGGTCGACTACGGCCGGGTGGTCTTTCCCTACATCCTTTTCATGTCCCTAGCAGCACTCTTTTCCGGGATTTTGAACGCGACAGGCCGGTTTGCCGTGGCCGCCGCGGCACCGGTGCTTTTGAACATCTTCCTCGTCGGGGCCATGCTGATCGCCCGGTGGAGCGGGGCCCCGGTGATTGAATGGCTTGTATGGGCCGTGCCCCTGGCGGGAATTGCGCAACTGGCGCTGACTTGGCGGGCGGCCGCACGGGCGGGGTTCGCGCTCACGCCGCGATGGCCGCGTTGGACCCCCGAGATGCGCGCGATGCTGGTCGTTGGCCTGCCCGCCGCCCTTGCGTCCGGTGTGATGCAGATCAACTTGGTGGTTGGTCAATTGGTGGCCAGCCAATACGAGAATGCAGTCTCCTGGCTCTTCGCGGCGGACCGGCTCTATCAGCTCCCGCTTGGGGTGGTGGGCATCGCTGTGGGCATCGTGCTCTTGCCCGATCTCTCACGTCGCTTGCAGGCCGGGGATGCAGCGGGGGCACGCGCAGCACTGAGCCGCGCCGCAGAGATCGCACTTGCGCTCACCCTGCCCGCAGCGGTGGCGCTGCTGGTGGTGCCCGAAAGCTTGGTCTCGGTCCTCTTTGAGCGGGGCGCGTCAGATCAAGCGGACACCGCCGCCATCGCTCTGGCGCTGATGATCTATGCGCTCGGCTTGCCCGCCTTCATGCTGCAAAAGATCCTGCAGCCGATCTTTTTTGCCCGCGAAGACACGCGGCGGCCCTTTCACTATGCGCTGGTGGCGATGGTGGTGAATGCAGGCCTGGCAGTAGGGCTGGCCCCTGTTGTGGCCTGGTTGGCCCCGGCGATTGCAACCACTGCAGCGGCCTGGGTGATGGTCGGCTGCCTGCTTTGGGGCGCGCGCCGCTATGGCGAGACGGCGCGGTTTGATGCGCGGCTCTTCTCGCGCCTTCGGCGCATCATCGCGGCGTCGCTCGTGATGGGGGCCGCGCTGTTTGTCGCGGATCTCGCACTGCAGCCGATCTTGGCCTTAGCCTACTGGCGTCTATTGGGGCTCCTTGGGTTGGTGGCAGCGGGCATGGCGAGCTTTTTTGCAGCCGGACAGGTTTTGGGCGCGTTCAGCTTCGCTGAACTCAAGGCCGCCGTGCGTCGTGCCTAGCGCTGGCGCATGCGGTCGCGCAAGCGGGCCCATTCGCCCGGAGCCAAGACAAAGCAAAGGCCAAAGCCGATGAAAAAGCCCATCAATTCTGCGACCCACTGGGTGCCCACTTCAAAAAAGATCCCCCAGATGAGTTGGATCGCCATCAGGAGCGCTATGAGCGTAAAGGCGCGGTATTGCTGTGTGCCGGTGCCTGCAAGCTTGCGCCACATCACGTAGGAATACCCACCGATCAACCCGTAGACCCCGGGATAGGCCCCGACGAGCCAATTGGGATCATTGAGCAAAAGCGCATAGCCCCAGGCCGCCCCCGCACTCGCGATGAAAAAGATCGCAAGAAAAGCCACCTGCCCCAAGCGCTCAGCCACAAGCTTGCCCAGAGCGAGCAGCAGCACCATGGCAAAAAGCGCGTGCGTGAAGTTAAAGTGCAAAAAGGGGTAGGTCACGGTGCGCAGCACGTGTTCCGCTGGCACGCGCCCGTTGCTGATCATCCAATCCGCCACTTGGCCTGAAAAGCCGTAGTCACGGATCAATCCCAGCCGCCAGCCGACAGCGCCAGGCCCGCCGATGATCCGCGCCTCGGCGAGGTAGAGCGCGGCCTCCATGCAGGCGATCGCCAGAAACAGCACCACCACCGCAGGCGGCATCGGGTTCACGGGCGGCTGGAAATCGGGGTCGTGCATCGGCGCTCCTTGACGACAGCGGCCCCTCTGATTAAGCCGCCCTGTGCCACAAATCCAGACCTGAGAGAACCAATGTCCGAGAGCAAGTTTACCCCCCGCGTGTTTTCCGGGATCCAGCCGTCGGGCGGGCTGACTCTGGGCAACTATCTGGGGGCCATAAAGCGCTTTGTCTCCATGCAGGATGAGGACTTTGAGACGATCTATTGCATGGTCGATCTGCACGCGATCACGACTTGGCAGGACCCCAAGGATCTGGCGCACAACACCCGCGAATTGGCGGCAGGTTTCATCGCCTCTGGGATCAGCCCGGAGAAATCCATCCTGATCAACCAAAGCCAAGTGCCTGAGCACGCGCAACTGGGCTGGGTCTTTAACTGCGTCGCGCGCATGGGCTGGATGAGCCGGATGACGCAGTTTAAGGACAAGGCGGGCAAAAACACCGAAAAGGTCTCCTTAGGTCTTTTCGGCTATCCCGCGCTCATGGCGGCCGACATCCTGGTCTATCACGCCACCCATGTGCCCGTGGGTGAGGATCAAAAGCAGCATCTTGAGCTCACCCGCGACATCGCGGCCAAGTTCAATCACGACTACGGCGTTGATTTCTTTCCGCTGACCGAGCCGGTGATTGAGGGGGCAGCGACGCGCGTCATGTCCCTGCGCGATGGCTCAAAGAAGATGTCGAAGTCCGACTCCTCTGACGCCAGCCGGATCAACATGACCGATGACGCCGATGCCATCGCCAAGAAGATCCGCAAGGCCAAGACCGATCCCGATGCGCTGCCCTCTGAGGCGGCGGGGCTGGCCGACCGCCCGGAGGCGCGCAACCTGGTGAACATCTATGCGGCCTTGAACGAACAAAGCGTAGAGGAGGTTCTGCGCGAGGTGGGCGGTCAGCAGTTTGGCACGTTCAAGCCTGCACTGGCCGACTTGGCGGTGGCCAAGCTCTCACCCATAGCTGGTGAGATGGCGCGGCTGATGGCTGATCCTGCGGAGATTGATTTGATCCTCGCCAAGGGTGCGGCGCAGGCGCGAGAAATCACCGCGCCGATCCTGGCCCAGACCTATGAGATCGTTGGCATGGTGCGCTAACCTACCAACATGGACAATCCTCGCGCGCGGTGCCAGTTTCGGCCTAACGCACGGGGAGGCGCGCCATGGCAACAGGCTTTTTCTGGGACGAACGCACATTCTGGCACGGGGGCGGGAACTATGCCTTTACCCTGCCGCTTGGCGGCCTGGTGCAACCCTTGGCCGCAGGCGGTCTGCCCGAAAGCCCTGAAACCAAGCGGCGCATGAAAAACCTCATGGATGTCACCCGCCTTACCGGCGTGTTGGAAAGCCAATCCGCCCCCGCCGCCACGCAAGAGATGTTGGGGCGGGTGCACCCTGAGCGCTATCTGAGCAAATTCAAAGTGGTCTCTGACGCAGGCGGCGGCGAGTTGGGCCACCACGCGCCCTTTGCGCAAGGCGGCTATGAAATCGCCGCGCTCTCTGCGGGGCTCGTTGTCGCAGCGGTGGAGGCGGTGGCGACAGGGGAGTTGAACAACGCCTATGCGCTGAGCCGCCCACCCGGTCATCACTGCACGGCGGATGATCCGCAAGGCTTTTGCCTTTTTGCCAACATCGCCATTGCTGTGGAACAATCGCTCGCCGCAGGGCATCTGAGCCGTGTGGCCGTCGTCGATTGGGATGTGCACCATGGCAACGGGACCGAGAGCATCTTTTACGACCGCGACGACGTGCTCACGATTTCGCTGCACCAGCAGGGCAACTACCCGCTCACAACCGGCGCGTTGGAGGATCGGGGCACAAGCGCTGGCACGGGATACAACATCAATCTGCCGCTGCATGCAGGGACAGGCCATGTCGCCTACCTGCATGCCATCGACCGCGTGGTGATCCCGGCGCTGGAGCGGTTTCAACCCGATATGATCATTGTCGCCTGCGGCTTTGACGCGGCCATGCCCGACCCGCTCGCACGCATGCAGGCCACCGCCGAGACCTTTGGCGCGATGACCCAGCGGCTCAAGGACACAGCCGCGCGGCTTTGCGGGGGCAAGCTGGTACTGGCGCATGAGGGCGGCTATTCTGAGGTCTACGTTCCCTTTTGCGGGCATGCCGCCATTGCAGCGCTCGCAGGGAGTGACATAGCCGCGCCCGATCCCATGGCCCGCGGTTTTGCCCTTCGCCAGCCCGCGCCAGCGTTTGATGCCTTTCTGAAAAACGCCATCGATGAGATGGCGCTCACGCTGGAGCTTTGACCCGATGCCGACCCCCAACACCCAAGCGCTCGACTTTCTGCACACCCGCCGCTCGCGCCCGGCTAAAACCTTGCGCCCGCCGGTGCCCACGCGGGCCGAACTGATGCCGATCCTGACCGCAGCGGCCCGCACGCCGGATCATGGCAAGCTGGAGCCCTGGCGTTTCATTGTAATCGAAGGGGCTGCCATGGCGCGCATCGCAGATGTGGCGGAGCGCTGCGGACAAGCGCTTGGCTTTGATGAGGACCAAATCCGCAAGGGGCGCGGCCAGTATGATCAGGGACATCTGGCCGTCGTGGTGGTGGAATCGCCAAAACAGTCCGAAAAAATCCCGGCGCTTGAGCAGACCTACTCGACCGGTGCCGTCTGCCTGTCTCTTCTCAACGCCGCGCTCGCGGCCGGTTGGGGGGCCAACTGGCTCAGCGGGTGGCCCTCGCATGACCTGGGGTTCATGACGCAAGCCTTTGACCTCGCCCCCCTTGAACGCATCGCGGGCATCATCCACATCGGCACAGAAGGCGCGACACCCCCCGACCGCCCGCGCCCCGATTTGGAGAGCATCACAACATGGATGTCGGATTGATCGCCGATAGCTTTTTACGCGCCTTAGGACAGATCAGCGATCCGCGTTTTCGGCGCGTGCTGTTCCTCGGGATCGTCTTAGCCTTCCTCTTGCTGATCGGCTTTACGGCGGGGTTCATGTGGGTCACCGATTGGCTTGTGCCAGAGCAACTTTGGCTGCCCATCATCGGCGAAGTCTATTGGGTCGACGATTTTCTCTCCTGGAGCGCACTGTTCCTGGTGCTCTTCTTGTCCACCTTCCTGATGGTGCCCGTGGCCTCTGCCATCACGTCGCTTTTTTTCGATGACGTGGCCGCAGCGGTGGAGGCGCGGCACTATCCGCAGCTGCCAAGGGGCCAAGGCGTGTCCTTTGGCGACGGGCTTGTCGATACGATCAACTTCCTGGGGGTTTTGCTGGCCGCGAACCTGCTCGCGCTGATCATCGCAGGGATCATGCTCGTGTTTTTCCCGCCAGGCGTCCCGTTTGTCTTCTACACCGTGAACGGCCTCTTGCTGGGGCGCGAGTACTTTACGATGGTGGCCATCCGCCGGGTCGGTCGCAAAGAGGCGAAAGTGCTCAGGCGAAAATTTCGCGGCACCATCTGGCTTGCGGGCTTCCTGATGGCGCTGCCGTTGTCCGTGCCGCTTCTGAACCTCGTGATCCCGATCTTAGGGGCGGCAACCTTCACCCATCTATATCACGGCCTGACCACGCGCCGGCCCGAAACCAGCGTTCCACATCATCCACGCTGATCCAGCCTGACAGGATGATCGTCGCCAAAATCCCCCAGATGATAACGGAAGCCACCGTGGTCCAAAGGATCTTTTTGCCGATGTGGTGATTTTCCGGCGAGCCCGCATGCGTGCCAGGCACGATGTCGCCTAGATCGCCCTGCGTATCAATCTTGATCGGCAAGGCGATGCAAAAGGCCAGCGCCCATACAATCGCAAACAGCACAAGGCCGGAAACGACACCCATGGGCTAGACCTGCTCTAGCTCAACAAGCGCACCATTGAAGTCCTTGGGGTGCAAAAACAAGACGGGCTTGCCGTGCGCCCCGATTTTAGGCTCTCCGGTGCCGAGCACACGCGCACCCGTGGATTTCAAATGATCGCGCGCCGACAGGATGTCATCGACCTCATAACAGATGTGATGAATGCCACCGGCGGGGTTTTTCTCTAAAAACCCCCTGATGGGACTCTCATCCCCAAGAGGGTAGAGCAGCTCAATCTTCGTGTTCGGCAATTCGATAAAGATCACTGTCACGCCGTGATCGGGCTCATCTTGCGGGGCACCCACAGTGGCACCAAGGGCGGTGCGATATTGATCCGCCGCGGCCTCAAGATCGGGCACAGCGATTGCCACATGGTTCAAACGTCCGATCATAGGGGCCTCCGGCATCTCATAACGGGCAACTTATGACGAGTACAACCTGCCCAGGCAATGCGTCACGTTAACGACCCGTTAGCCAGGTCTGGATAACGTTAGATCAAATTAGCTGGAGGCACCCATGGATCCCAACGACCCGTTCGCGGCCAATATGCCAAAGCCCACCGCAGCGCGCCCGCTGCTTGGCCTAACTGTCCTCGTGGTGGAAGACAGCCGCTTTGCTTGTGAGGCGCTGCGCCTGCTGTGCCTACGCTCCGGCGCGCGGATCCGACGCGCCGACTGCCTTCGCTCTGCGCGGCGGCACTTCCGCGTCTACCGCCCGGCGATGGTTATGATCGATCTGGGTCTGCCAGACGGCAACGGCACCGATCTCATTGAAGAACTCAACGCAGCGCAACCCCGCGTTGAGGCGATCCTCGCTATGTCCGGCATGCCAGAGCTTGAAGAAGAGGCGGTCGCGGCAGGCGCTGATGGCTTTTTGGCCAAACCGATCACCTCTTTGGGTGCCTTTCAGCAAAAAGTGCTGGCGCTGCTCCCAATTGAGCGGCAGCCCAAAGGCCCGCGCCAGGTGGATGAGACCGAGATCACGCCGGACCTGATCGCCTATCGCGATGACATGGCGCATATCGCTGATGTCATGGAAGAGCCGCTCACAGATCACGCGCTCGATTACATCGCGCAATTCTTACAAGGAGTCGCGCATTCCGCGGATGACCGCTCTCTCGTGCAAGCCGCGCAGGCGCTCGCGGCCAAACGCGCCTTGGGCCAAGCGGCCAACTCAGAAACCGCTCAGATCGCAGGTCTTGTGCAGCAACGTCTGTCCGAAAAGGTCGCGATCTAAAGCGTCCCGCCTTTCACTTGAAACATCAAGTATCGCCGATGTCCCGAGAGCGCGAAGCGTGGCAGGGTATCGGCGATTCAGGTTTAAGGCGCGGCGCTATAGGCCTAGCTCGGCTGAGAGTCAGATGTCGGCCTGCTCTGGGTCGGGAGCGTCACTTGTCGGCCTGCGCCGGGTCTGATGTCACCCGCACCAGCTTCGTGAGATCGCTCAAGCGCTCTTGCTGCCGCCCGTCCAAGTCAAAATTCCCAGGTGAGAGCCAGAGCTCAAATGCCTCTTTGAGCGCGGGCCATTCCGCGTCGATGGCCGCAAACCACGCGGTATCCCTGTTGCGCCCTTTCACCACGGTGGCCTGCCGGAACACACCTTCATAGCTCAACCCGAGCCGCTGCGCCGCCCGCCGAGACGGCTCATTCAGGGCATCACACTTCCACTCATACCGGCGATAGCCCGCGTCGAAAGCCCAAGCCATCATCAAATACATGGCCTCGGTCGCCGCCCGCGTCTGTTGCAGCGCGGGGCTGAAGGCAATCCAGCCCACCTCAATCGAGCCCGCAGCAGGCGCAATCCGCAGATAGCTGGCCACGCCCTCCCACTGATCGCTCTCCAAATTCCGGATGGCGTAAAAATACGGGTCCGGCTTGCCCTCGTGATCGCGCACCCAGCGGTGATACTGCGCAGCAGAAGAAAACGGACCCATCGGCATGTAGTCCCAAACCGCATCCTGCCCGGCATAGGCACGGTGCAAAAGCGCTGCGTGCACATCCGCTGACAGCGGCTCTAGCAGCGCATACCGCCCTCGCAACACCGTGCCGCTTGGCGCGGGCGGCGGTGTCCAATTGGTTACGGCAAAGCCGACAGGCCGGGACGTCTCAGTCATAGCACGCAACCTAGGAAGGATCGCACCCCAGCGAAACCCCTGCTCTACTCCTGCGGGATGACCCTCAGACCGAGTTCCATCAACTGGTCCGAGGTCGGATCAGACGGCGCGTTCATCATCAAATCCTCCGCCCGCTGGTTCATCGGGAATAAGATCACCTCCCGTATGTTCACCTCATCCGCCAAAAGCATCACAATCCGGTCAATGCCCGCCGCACACCCCCCGTGCGGCGGGGCACCATATTGAAATGCATTCACCATCCCGCCGAAGCGCTTTTTCACCTCATCCGCACCGTAGCCGGCAATCTCAAAGGCTTTGAACATGATCTCCGGCTTGTGGTTTCGGATCGCGCCCGACACCAATTCATAGCCATTGCACGCCAGGTCATACTGATAGCCCATCACCTGAAGCGGATCGCCGTCCAACGCGGCCATCCCGCCCTGCGGCATCGAAAACGGGTTGTGCTCAAAGTCAATTGCCCCGCTTTCCTCGTCCTTTTCATAAATCGGAAAATCCACGATCCAGGCAAAAGCGAACCGGTTTTGCTCCGTCAGCCCCAGCTCTTCACCAATCACATTGCGCGCCCTGCCCGCGATGGCCTCAAAGGCTTTTGGCTTGCCGCCGAGGAAAAACGCCGCATCACCTACGTCAAGACTCAATTGCTGGCGAATGGTCTCAGTGCGCTCGGGCCCAATGTTCTTTGCCAGCGGACCCGCGGCTTCCCTACCCTGACCTTGATCCCGCCAAAAGATGTACCCCATCCCAGGCAGCCCTTCCTTTTGCGCGTAGGCGTTCATCCGATCACAGAACTTCCGGCTGCCGCCCTTGGGCGCGGGGATTGCGCGGATCTCGGTGCCGTCCTGCTCCAACAGCTTTGCGAAAATCGCAAAGCCTGAATCGCGGAAGTGGTCGGAGACCACTTGCATTTTGATAGGGTTGCGCAGGTCGGGCTTGTCGGAGCCGTACCAAAGCGCGGCGTCCCGGTAGCTGATCTGCGGCCAGGTCTCGGGCGCATCAACACTCTTGCCGCCCCCGAACTCTTCAAAAATCCCCGCGAGCACGGGCGAGATCGCGGCGAAGACGTCGTCTTGCGTGACAAAGGACATCTCGATGTCCAACTGATAAAAGTCTGTAGGCGAACGGTCCGCCCGCGGATCCTCATCTCGGAAACAGGGCGCGATCTGAAAGTACTTGTCAAACCCCGACACCATCAGCAGTTGTTTGAACTGCTGCGGGGCCTGGGGCAGCGCGTAAAACCGCCCTGGATGCAGGCGTGAAGGCACCAGGAAGTCCCGCGCACCCTCGGGGCTCGAGGCTGTGATGATTGGGGTTTGAAACTCCTTAAATCCCTGATTCCACATGCGCTTACGGATGGCGCTGACAACATCGGAGCGCAGGATCATATTGGACTGCATCTTCTCGCGCCGCAGATCAAGGTAGCGGTAGCGCAGCCTTGTCTCCTCAGGGTACTCCTGCTCGCCAAAAACCATCAGTGGTAACTCGCCCGCCGTGCCCAAAACCTCCATGTCGCGAATGAACACCTCGATCTCTCCGGTGGAGATCTTAGGGTTCACCAGGCCCGCTTCCCGCGCCTTTACCTCGCCATCGATGCGGATGCACCATTCCGAGCGCACTTTTTCGACCTCGCTGAAAACCGGGCTGTCCGGATCGCAGAGCACCTGCGTCATCCCGTAGTGGTCGCGCAAATCGATGAAAAGCACCCCGCCATGGTCCCGCACCCGGTGCACCCAGCCGGACAGGCGCACCGTGTCGCCTTGGTGTGATCGGTTGAGGTCGGCGCAAGAATGGCTGCGGTAGGCGTGCATATCGCTCCCTTTCGCGGGGGTTCATCGACTCGGCTCATACACCGCCTGCCACTCGGGAAGTCAAGAGGACCCGGCCCAACTCAAAGCGGCAAAGGCGCATGCCCTGACCTTAGGACCTGCACGATGCGCTCCCACCCGCGCCCTTGTGGGTCATGTGGGTCATGTGGGTCATGAAAATCGCCCCCTGTTCGCCATTTCTTGGCCCAAGTATCGCGCTAGGTGCAGCTAGGTCGTGGGTTGAGTGAACGCGTTATGCGCATCCATCAGTTTCTTTTAGTGGCCATGCTCATGTTGAGCGTGCCTTTGTTGGCGTTGCTCGGCGGCCTTTCGGTATCCTCGTGGAAAGACCACCTTGAAGACCGCAACAGCGCCGTGACCGCGCGGGCAACCGCATCCTGGATCGATGGTCAAGTTGCGCTTTCGCTTGAGCGCAGCCTGTCCCAAGTGGCCTTTGCCCTCGCGCCCGCCGATCGGAGCGCCGTCGAGGACATGCTCGCCCAGCAAAGATTGATCGTAGGTCAGCATTTTGAAGATGCGCTAGAACAGATTGCGGATGCTCAGCGATCAAGTGACAGCCGCATGCAGGCATTCAAGGTCAACGCAAACACGCTTCTGGCACGCCTTGCGCAGACGCGCAGGGACCTTGATGTCGCCCTTGATGAATTGGCGGATTGCGGCGAGGAGTGCTTTCGCCTCATTGATGAGTTGATCACGGTTATTGATCAGACCGCCGCGATGCGGGCCGTGTTGGATATTCCGTCGGATCAGATCAGCACCCTGTCCTATGATACCCTGCAGTTGCAGTATCTGGCCTGGGAAGCGCGCGAATTCGCCGGTCGGGTGCGCACGCCCTACGTCGTGGCGGCGGCCCAATCCGCGCCGATCACTGGGCGGACACGGACCTTGATCAATGAACATTTGCGGCTGGGCAATCAGGCGTGGATCACCTTGCAAAACGTGTCCGAGCGCCTCGATCAGAGCAGTCCAATTCTCGCAGCGATCACAGAAGCCAGATCCGTTTACTACGGCGATCACATCGCCCTGCTCGCCCGGATGGACAAGGCGCTTGCAAACCAAGATTGGCAGTCCGTGCCCAGTTCCGAGGCATTTTTTGACCTCTCGACCAGCGCGCTTGGATCGATTTCAAACATCGCTTCCGTCGCAGGGCAGGAAATTGAAAACTACTGGCGGGAGCGTCAGGCCGCGTCGCTGACAGCCTTCTGGCTTACCACGCTTGGGTCCGCTTTTGCCATTGCCGTGACGGCCATTGTCACCATCGCCCTGCGCGCCCACCTTGTTCAGCCAATCGTGCGCGCCACAAACCTTCTTGCACGCCTCGCCTCGGGTGAACTCGAAGCGAATGAAGAACCAAAGGGTCTCGCGCTTCTTGAAATCAGGGCGCTGCAGCAGGTTGTTGAAAGGTTCCGCATGGGGCTCAGCCAAGCCAAGGTGGCGGAGCGAGACGCCCGCACAGATCACCTCACAAAGCTGCCAAACCGTCGCGATATTGAGGAGCTTTTCTCGAACGGTGCGCAAGATACCTTTCAGGACGGCGATGGATTTTTCTACATCGACTTGGATGAGTTCAAACCGATCAACGATTCCTTCGGTCACTCGGCCGGCGATGCGGTGCTGCAACAAGTAGCGCAGCGTCTGCTTGACTTTGCAGGCGAGAGCCACGCTGTCTGGCGGCTTGGCGGTGATGAGTTTGGCTTGATTGTCCGGGGCATCGTGTCACCAAACTTGGCGTCGCATATCGCAGATCAACTGCACGAAATTGTCTGCGCGCCGATCCACTTGGCAGGCGAAGAGCTATTTGTCGGGGCCAGCATCGGCGTTGCTCTGCACAACAGTTCAGTTTTGCATCCGCAGGACCTGCTGTCGCGGGCCGACATCGCAATGTTCACGGCCAAGCAAAGCCCAACTAAGAGCGTTGAGATCTACGGTGATACGATCCAGACGCGGCGCTACGGCCATGAAAACCGGCGTGAAATCAGCGCGGCCCTCGCAAATGGTGAGATTTTCCCGGTCTTTCAGCCACAGTTCAATCTGAAAACGGGTGAGATCGTCGGTTTCGAAGCCTTGGCGCGCTGGCGTCGGTCTGACACCGAATTGATGGCACCAAGTGAATTCATGGAGATGGTCGAATATTTCGGTGCCCAGGGGGAGCTTGACCTCCTCGTGGCGCGCCGCACCCTCGAACGCATGCGGGAGATCCATGCGACCGGAGATTTCAAGCCGCGTTTCTCGATCAACGTGTCGGAAGGCAGCTTGGCGTCGCGCGAGATCCGCAACGGCTATCTCCAGTTGTTTTCCCACTTTGCAGATGTTGCGCGCTTGGTCACAGTTGAAGTGACCGAAAATGCTCTCGTGGACAGGTCCGCTCAGGCGATTTGGTCATCCTTACAAAGCTTTGCGGAAACCGGCGTATCTCTTTCAATGGATGACTTTGGCACAGGCTACGGATCGTTTCGCCATTTGCAGGAGTATGAGTTCGATGAGATCAAGATCGATCGCAGCTTTGTTGCCAAAGTGTGCTTTGATCACAGCTCCGAAGTGATCGTCTCGGGTTTTTTGGACGTCGCACGCGGCCTGGATGCGAGCGTGATTGCCGAAGGCGTTGAGACGGAAGAGCAACGGGAAAAACTGCTCGAACTCGGGTGTGAGTTTGCGCAGGGCTATCTTTTCTCCAAACCAGTTCATGGGGATCTTTTGCTGAAAGTCCTTGAGAACAACAGACAACGCCATGCTCAGCGCACAGATAGGCCCGCCGTCGCGCTCAAGGTCTTGCACCGCTAGATCTACCCCGAACGCGAGCTCATAATTTCGCGGTGCTAAGCCGCCCAAATCAGTCTTTTGAGTGCGTCCCGCGAGTATTCTAGCCTCGATTTCTATAGCCATTGGTAACATGTGATCCACGGCTATCTGGACAAGCGCCCCAAAAGTGAACGCCTGCCTTATTGATAGGCCTTGGCCACGCAGTGCTTTCTGGGAACCGGCGGTACCAAGCAGCAAGTTCAGACAGCGCGTCTGGATATGCCAACGACAAGCGCCTACAATCGCAGAAGCGACGGCGCGCAGTTTACATCTCTCTTTGAAAGGCGGCAGCGCGCGTTCTTGATGCCCTCGCTCTCCCATTGGCAGAGCTGGCATCCTAGAAGCTCTCCCAACCGTTGGGTTGGTCCGCTGGCGCCCCGTTTACCACCGCCTTTTGCGCCAGCTCTGGAACCGCGCGATTTTGCGATTGTGCTTTCGGCAATACTACGATCCCCATGCCGGTATCAAACTGCCCGCTGGCTCTTTTAAGGCCCTCAGCCTCGTTTGAGAGAAGCGCACTTGTTGCCGTGACCTCCTCAAAAGACGCGGCCTGTTTCTGTGTGTTCTGATCAATCTGGACCATCGCCGTGCTGATATCGGACACGCCGGACACCTGCTCCGAGATCGCCCGGGCAACTTCTTGAATGCTGCCTGAGACATCGATCACGCTATCTGAGATGCTCTGCAAGGATTTCTGTGCGCTCGCAACCTTCTTCACGCCCTCGGAGACCGCAGCATCGCTGCTTGCGATCACCGTTGCAATCTCGCCGGAGGCTTCGCTGGCCCGCTGCGCCAGACTGCGGACTTCAGAGGCCACAACAGAAAAGCCACGCCCAGCCTCACCCGCACGGGCCGCTTCGACCCCCGCGTTGAGGGCCAAGAGGTTAATCTGGAAGGAGATATCATTGATCACGCTGACCACTTTCGTGATCTCCGACGAGGCCTCTAGAATGCGGGTCATGGCATCAGCTGCCTCTGTCGCAACGGAACGACCTTCAGTTGCCGTTTTGCTTGCGAGCTGCGCGTTGCCATTGGCGCTCGAGATATTCGCGTCTACCTGCTTGATGCTCGCCGAAAGTTCTTCCAGCGCAGCAGAGGTTTCTTCCAGCGAGGCCGCGTTCTGTTCAGCTTGGCGTGACAACGCATCTGATGTGTCCCGCAGCTCAGCCGAAGACATCGAAAGATTGTCTGTGCTGGATGAGATGCCGCCGATCAATTCCTTCAGCCGGGCGATCATTCTATTGGTGTTGGATTTTAGCTCGTCGAAGGCACCGCGGAAATCGCCAGTCATTTCATGCGCCAAATCACCATTGGCAACGCGCTCCAGAGCCTCACCGGCAGCCGAAATCCCAACGTCAACGTTGCCAATGAGCACGTTCACGTCCTCGGCAAGGGCCACGAGTTGCTCATCGGCAAAATCGACTTGAACCCGCTTGGTAAAGTCACCCGCCGAAGCGGCAGAAACGACCGACCCGATGGACTTACTCAAAGACATGATCATCTCTTTCCGGTCGGCTTCAGCCTTTGCGCGCATGTTCGCAGCTTGCTCTTCTTGTTGCACGCGCTGCGCTTCTTCGGCCTCGATGCGGGCACGTTCCGCCTCTTGTTTGCGTTCTACTTCGAGCGCGGCTGCCTCCTGCGCCTCGTTTAAGGCGATCTGCTTTTGTCGGATTTCATCGACCGCGGTCCCCAGTGTGCGAATTTCGGCGACGGCCTTGCCATCAATCTCAACGACCGCCTCGAGATCCCCGGAGGACACCCGGGCAAGCGTGTTGGTGACAGCCGTGAGTTTGCCAATCACACGACGGTTCAGGATCATCGCGACAGAAAAAATTGCACCTGCCAGCACAACGGCCATAAGGCAGTTTAGGATTGTCCAGGTCACGGCGTATTGCTCTCGCCCAAGCAAATAGTCCCGCAACTCTTCGCCACCGGCAACCGACAACGCTTCCATCGTGCCGAGAGCATCGTTCGACCGAGCAAAGAAGGCATCGAAGGTGATTCCGTAGTCGCGCGCGGTGCCCGACGCATCCCTTTGCGATATCTCAATCATATTCTCGATCAGAGGCACGTAACTCCCGAAGTAAACCTCTTCAGCGGTCCTGATTTTGTCGGCAAGCCCGTCCGAGATATCAGATTTCAGTGCCGCGTTCTTGAGGGAGGCGAATGCTTCAACCGCCCTGGCTTGTTCAACCACGATCGCGCCGAGATCGGCCGCGGGGATCGACTGTTGGTTTGCGGTTGCGATGGCGAAATAGGTGCGCGCGCGGCCCCCGAACTCCCTGACTTCCCAAGCGCGTTGTTGGATCAGATCGATCACACCGGCAACGGACGTTGCCATTGTGAGGTGATTGCGCAGGAGATCGGAGGTGTTTCGCAGCGCCACAACTTCAGCCTTCAACTCGAAAGGCAGTTCATAGGCGCGCGTTGGATCACGTTCAGACTTTGGCACGGCGAGCAATCCGTCGATCTCACGGCGGATGGAGGCCACGCGGCGCATCGCCTGTTCTATCTGCGCGACATAATCCGAGGAGGTCACGAGGTAGCCGGCGTTGGCTATGATCTGTGTGGCCGCGCTGAGGTCCTGGTCGGATATGCGACGGCGGTCGTCCACGATGTCGCGGAAGGCCTTTGGAATGGGGCTTTCCAGGGCGAGCGCAACCTGCACCACACTGCGTTCAAGCGACATCGCCACTGTCGCTCGCGAGGCTATGGCGGTTGCATTGCCGACTTCAGCGAACCGCTGCGTTTCTACCATCGTATCGACTGTCTTGTAGGTGTTGATCCCCGCAAAGCAGGTGACGATGATACCGATCACCAGGAAGAAGTTGTTGAGTAATGTTGCCAGACGCATCGCATTCCCTCAAGATGGGGTCCCCGCGGCTGTTGTAAAATCAAAATTCTGGAAGAGAGGTTAAGAGGTACCAATAATATTTAGGTGTCTGGGCAAGTAATTTTGGCAGTGCTGGTACTGGCGTGTAACAAAACGTCGTAAACCCTCTCTGCTCAAACGCCCACAGGACCCCTTAATCAATTTCATTTTGGTACGGAGAGGTCATCGAAAGAGAGATACGCGCAAGGATTTATTAGGTTTGGCAACGACCTACTCTCCCACGTCTTAAGACGCAGTACCATCGGCGCTAAGGCACTTAACGGCTGGGTTCGGGATGGGACCAGGTGTTTTGCTCTCGCTATGATCACCAAACCGAATAAATCCTTGTTTTCCAAGTCAGTACACGCGCTGTGTATGCTTTTCACCGTAGAAGTCTAGCTTCTACTGGATCAAATCAAGCCTATCGAGCAATTAGTACCGGTCAACTGAACATGTTACCATGCTTACATCTCCGGCCTATCGACGTGGTGGTCTACCACGGTCCTCAGGGATACCTTGTTTTGAGGGGGGCTTCCCGCTTAGATGCCTTCAGCGGTTATCCTGTCCGATCATAGCTACCCTGC
>JBCCUC010000026.1:0-58765 GCA_039197515.1 Pseudomonadota bacterium
CCGCTGGTGAAGCATGACGAATTGACGCACGTGCTGACGCATCAGGACAAGGAAGCGCTCGAGGCGTTCTTGTGGGGCAAAGACGTCCTCGACCTGCTCAACCTCAATCCCGAATTGCGGTTTGATGCGGCGGAATTCCTCTCGTGGTGTAAGCCGTTGCAGCACCGCGCCTATTCGATCTCTTCCAGTCCCAAGGCGCATGCCGGTCAGGTTCATCTCACCGTCGCCGCAGTGCGTTGGATGTATGAAAACCGCCCGCACCGCGGCGTCTGTTCCACTTTCCTAGCCGATCATGCGCCCGAAGGCGCGCAGGCCGGGATCTTTATGTCGCCAAACAAGAGCTTTCGCGTACCCGAAGACGATCAGGTGCCAATGATCATGGTGGGTCCAGGCACCGGGATCGCCCCGTTCCGAGCTTTTTTGGAAGAGCGGCGGGAGCGCGGGGCGACGGGGGCCAACTGGCTCTTTTTCGGCGATCAGCACCGCGCGAGTGATTTCATCTACGAAGATGAGATCAGCGCCTTCAGCCACTCGGGTCTGCTCACCCGCCTTGATCTCGCTTTCAGCCGGGATCAGAGCGAAAAGGTCTATGTCCAGCACCGGATGGCGGAGAATGGCAAAGACCTCTTTGCCCAACTTGAAGAGGGCGGGCACTTCTACGTCTGCGGGGATGCGACCCGCATGGCAAAGGACGTTGACGCCGCCCTGCACCAGCTCGTCGAAACCCAGGGCAGCATGACCCCCGAGGCGGCAACGGAGTACGTGAACCGCCTGAAGCGCGATAAGCGCTACGTGCGGGACGTTTACTGAGCGTCTCGCGCATGCCCCAACCCTCCGCCGCGCAGCATCCAGCCGCCCAAGCGGGTGCGCATCCGCAAACCCTGGAAACCTTGGCCGCGGCGCATCAGGTGGCCCATCTTGACGCAGATCTTGGGACCGTCGCTCTTCTCGGTGCGCATCTTCACGACGCGCTGGTGAGCACCCGGAACAGCGCGGCGCTGATCACAGGTGTGGGAGGTTTTGCCGGCTACCAAGACACCACGCGGCCGTTTCACCTCTCTCAAAACCGCATGACGCTTCGGGTGGACACGACAGCCCCTGTGCACGTCGTGCGTCACACCGCGCAGGCGGGCCAGCGCACAGTGCTTTGCGTGGCCGATGCGAAAGAAACCATCGTGATGCGGGCAGAAACGGGCAGCCGCCACGATCTCAATGTCCTTTCGAACTTGCAAACGCGCGGCAAACACTCCCATCCGCCGGCCGACCTGCGCACCGGCGGCGGCGTGGTATCCTTGGCTGCGGTGCGCCAAGCCAGAGCCTCTTGGGCCCAGCGCGACAGCGGCCAGCACCTCAATGCCTTGATGGCAGAAGGCGGTACGCAAAGAGCATCAACCCTGCCACACATTGGCAAAGGCCGTGCCTTGAAAATCCGTCCGGAGGTTTTGCCCAGTTTTCTGACGTATCTTGTCGCGCGGCAGATCCGTCACGCGCGTCTGGTCATGGGATGCGGCTTCTGTCAGGGCGATATCTTCGAAAATGGAGCAATTGAGCAGCTCGATACCATCGTGCTTGTCTCGCAAGACGCAACCAACTTTGCGCTTGATCTCACCCAGGTATCGCGCTGCTGGGTGACGCGCTTTGCACAATCCTGCCAACTTGAAATTTACGGTGCCGATGACCGCCCCGTGGCCGTCCTGGCGGCCGATCCCCACAGCAACCTGGGCCAGTGGCATGACCTGTTGGCGGCCTTGCCAGCGGTCTAGAGCGCGCAACCCCCTGCACTCACTGCATTTTGCCTGCAAATTACGCGCTTTCAGCGGAAACTGCACCCGCTTGGATTGCACGGCTTACCTTCGCTTAGAATGCTTGCTAGGCTACTCACAGGGGGGTCTATGAACGACAAGCCAACTTGTTTTGATGAAATGTTGGGTCAAAGCACGGAGCCACGCGCCCCCTATCAGGAATATGCGAATTGGTTTCAGACCGAAGATCCCAAGGGCCTGATCAAAGAAGCGAAGGAGGCAGAAGCTTTCTTTCGCCGGACGGGCATCACCTTCAACGTCTACGGTCAGGCGGACGCTGAAGAGCGGTTGATCCCGTTCGACATTGTGCCGCGCATCCTCTCCGCCAAAGAATGGTTGCGCTTGACCAAGGGGATTGAGCAGCGCGTGCGCGCCATCAATGCCTTTCTGCATGACATCTACCACCGCCAGGAGATCCTGCGTGCCGGGCGCGTGCCGGTTGAGTTGATCTCGCGCAATGAAGCGTTTCTGCCCATTATGATGGGCGTTGAACCGCCCGGCGGGATCTACACGCACATCGTTGGCATTGATTTGGTGCGCACGGGCGAAGACGCCTTCTTTGTGCTTGAGGACAATGCGCGCACGCCTTCCGGCGTCTCCTACATGCTGGAGAACCGCGAGACCATGCTGCAGATGTTCCCCGAACTCTTCAGCAAAATCAAAGTGCGCCAGGTCTCAAACTATCCGGCGTCGCTGCGTCAGTCCTTGGCAAGCTCCATGCCCCCCGACCCAAGTGCGGATCAGACGGTCGCAATCCTGACCCCTGGCATCCACAACTCCGCTTACTTCGAGCATGCCTTTCTGGCCGATCACATGGGGGTTGAGCTGGTCGAGGGGAGCGATCTGAAAGTCGTCGATGGCCGCATCGCGATGCGCACCACCCGGGGATACAAGCCGATTGATGTGCTCTATCGCCGAGTTGACGATGATTTCCTCGATCCGCTGAATTTTAAGCCCGAAAGCCTGCTGGGCGTCCCAGGAATCCTCGACATCTACCGCGCAGGTCGGATCACCATTGCCAACGCACCCGGCACGGGAATTGCTGATGACAAAGCGATCTACAGCTATATGCCTGATATCGTAGAGTTCTACACGGGTGAAAAGGCAATTTTGCAAAACGTGCCAACCTGGCGATGCTCAGAACCTGATGCCTTGGCCTATGTCCTTGATCATCTTGCCGAGTTGGTGGTGAAGGAGGTGCATGGCTCTGGCGGCTACGGCATGCTTGTGGGACCCGCCGCGTCGCGCCAAGAACTTGCTGCGTTCCGCGCGAAACTTGAGGCCAAGCCGGCAGGCTATATCGCCCAGCCGACGCTGGCGCTTTCGACCGTGCCGATCCTAACAAAAGCAGGGCTCGCGCCACGCCACGTGGATCTGCGCCCCTTTGCGCTTTTCTCCCCGCGCGGCGTGCACCTGACCCCCGGCGGTCTGACCCGCGTGGCGCTGAAAAAGGGCAGCCTCGTTGTCAATTCCTCCCAAGGCGGCGGCACCAAGGACACTTGGGTCCTGGAGGACGACTGATGCTGGGCAAGACAGCCGGGGGGCTTTTCTGGATGTTTCGCTCGCTCGAGCGGAGCGAGAACACCGCCCGCATGATCGAAGCGGGATTTCGCATCGCGCTGACCCGGCCTGACAGCGCAGAGTGGTCCAGCGTGCTCAAGACCGCGGCCGCCGACCAAGCGTATCACGCCCTTTTTGAGAAAGTCGAAGAGGCAAAAGTCATCGACTTTCTGCTGCGGGATCCGCGCAATCCCTCCTCGGTCATCTCTTCGTACACACAAGCACGCCAAAACGCGCGCCAGGTCCGAACAGCGATCACGCGGGAGGTCTGGGAGGCGGTGAATGACGCCTATATGACGCTGAAATCCCGCCTTGCCCGCCCCGTGGCCGAGCGGGATCTTCCCGACGTGCTGGCGCAGATCCGGCAGCATTCGGGCCTCGTGCGCGGGGCGCTGCATGGCTCAATGCTGCGCGATGAGATCTTTGATTTCTGTCGTCTGGGCACGTTTTTGGAGCGCGCCGATAACACAGCGCGCATCCTCGACGTGAAGTACTATGTGCTGCTGCCGTCGGTGATGCAGGTGGGCTCATCGCTTGACAATGTGCAGTGGGAGACGATCCTGCGCTCGGTCTCCGGCGTGCGCGCCTATAGCTGGCTCAACCAAGGCCAGGCGACGCCGATGGGGATCGCCGATTTTCTCATCTTTGATCCGCGCATGCCGCGCAGCCTGCGCTATTCGGTGACCAAAATCCGCAGCAATCTGGATATCTTGGCGCATGCCTACCTCGTGCGCCGTCCGTGCCATGATACCGTCGAACGGATCGACATCAACTTGACCGGAGGCACCGTCGAGGAGGTTTTTGAGGACGGTCTGCACGAGTTTTTAACCAAGTTCCTGTCTGATATCGCGCAATTGGGCCGCGAGATTGAGGCAGACTTCCGTTTCATAGAGTGATGCGATGCTGCTGAAGATAGCCCATGAAAGCCGGTACCAATTTGCAGAGCCTGTGCGCTACGGCCTGCAGCAACTGCGGCTTACACCGAAAAGCAGGCCGGGGCAGAACGTAATGAATTGGCAGATTGAGATCAGCGGCGGGCGGGTTGAAACCGCCTTCCCCGATCATCATGCGAACACTGTGTCGCTGATCTCTTTTGACACCGGCGCGACCGAGATCGCTGTGCAGTGCACCGGCGAGGTGCAGACCGAAGATCAGAACGGGATCATCGGCAAACAGCGGGGATTCATGCCGCTCTGGCTCTTTAAGCGCTCCACCGAATTGACCCGTGCCACGGCCAACGTGCGGCGATTGACCAAGGGGTTGCGCGATCAGCACGACAACGACATTGCACTCTTGCACGAGCTGTCGACGCGGATCCTGGCAGCTGTCCGGTATGAGATTGGTCACACGAATGCGGCGACCTCTGCGGATGCCGCAATTGAGCACGGCAGCGGCGTTTGCCAGGATCACGCGCATATCTTCATGGCGGCCGCGAGGTCGATGGATTTTCCCGCCCGTTATGTCTCTGGTTATCTGATGATGGATGACCGCACCCAGCAGGACGCGACCCACGCCTGGGCAGAGGCGCATATCGACGGCTTTGGCTGGGTCGGATTCGACATCTCAAACGGGATATCCCCCGACGCACGCTACGTCCGGGTCGCGACCGGGCTTGACTACCGCGAGGCTGCGCCCATTTCTGGGGTGCGCTTTGGCACGGGGCCAGAAACACTTTCCGTCGACGTGGCGGTGCAGGAACAATGATAACGCCGCTTTGAAGGCGAGGGCAGCATGACGTATTGCGTGGGATTAAAGCTCGAGCGTGGCTTGGTCTTTATGGCAGACACACGAACAAACGCGGGCGTAGACAGCATCAGCGTGTTCCGCAAGATGTTTCATTGGGAGGCACCGGGCGAGCGCTGCGTTACGATCATGACGGCGGGCAATCTGGGCACCACACAGGCGGTGATCAGCCTGCTCAATGAACGCGCTCTGCCGGTGGAGAAGCGCGGCGCGCCCTCAATCCTGAAAGCCTCTTCGATGTACCAGGTTGCCAAGCTTGTGGGGGAAACCCTGCGCGAAGTCATTCGCGATCAAACGGGCATCGACGGGCCGGAGGCAGAGGCGCAGTTCTCCGCCAGCCTGATTGTCGGCGGCCAGGTCAAGGGCAGCGAGCCTCGGCTCTTCATGATCTACCCCGAGGGCAACTTCGTTGAGGCCAGCGACGAGACACCGTTCTTTCAGATCGGAGAGACGAAGTATGGCAAGCCCATCATTGTGCGCGCCTTCGACCCGGAGATGAGTTTTGAGGACGCAATCAAAGTCACGATGCTCAGTTTCGATTCCACGCTCAAGGCCAACCTATCGGTGGGCCTGCCCCTGGATCTTCAAGTCTACCGCACCGACAGCCTCGAGATCGGCGTGCAGCAGCGGATCGAACAGGGCGACCCCTACTTTGAGGCGCTCTCCTCCGGTTGGGGCGAGGCGCTGAAAGAAGCGGTGCAAAGCTTGCCCCCCTATACCCTCAACAGCAGTTGAATGCTGCCACGCGGTGCCAATGCCCGGAGCAGCCGACCCAACACTTGAGGCGGGCATACCCTGCCACGCCTTCGGCACTTTTGGGACATTCCAGTCATTCCAAGTCTTATAGCGCCTGGCCTTAAACTTGAGACGCGCATACCCTGCCACGCTTGCAGCGTTCTCGGGACATTCGCGTCACTTGGTGTCTCAGGTAAAATCCGAAACGCTCTAGGCAAAAGGCCGGACGCTTTACATCACTTTGCGTTTTATGTGAGGCAACCTGATCGCAGGGCGCGTTCGACCAAAAGGAGAGACAGCGTTCTGCGATCCAAATCAAACGCAAAATGCTTTAGAAAAACGGCAAAGGGCAGAGGCGCGCGCCATCGCGGTACCCGCCGCGCAAAACTTCGACACGGTCACCCACCTGTGCGGAAACATCGACAAGACCATAGCCGATCATCGCCTGCGCGCGCGGGGACCATGATCCACAGGTCATGCTGCCAATAGGCGCGCCGTTTTTTTCGATACCGTACCAGATCGCATGACTTTCGTTGCGCTCTCCGCTGTCAAGGACGACCCCAAGCTGCTGGCGGCGCACGCCCGCCGCCTTGATCTCGCGCAGCGCTTTGATGCCAATGACACTGTTGGGTAAATCGAGATCCACGTATTTGCTCAAACGCAGTTCAAACGGGTTGGCTTGATCGTCAGTGTCCCCGCCGTATGACATGAGACCGCTTTCAATCCGCTCTGCGGGGTTTGGATTGCCCGGCCCGATGGACCAAGGCTGTCCCGCCTCACGCACAATGTTCCACAGCGCGGTGCCGCGGCTGCCATCCATGAGGTAGATTTCAAAACCGCCCTGCTTTGAAAACCCCGACCGCTGCACCATGACGGGGATCCCATCAACGTCTGCTGGGGCAAACCAAAAGTACTTGAGCGCGCGGACCCAGTCGCCAAAGACAGCCGCGACCACATCCTCAGCCTTTGGCCCTTGCACCGCCATGGGCGAGACATCTGGCTCGCAGACCTCCACGGTGAGCCCCCGCTCGGCGGCGATGGCGCGCGCCCACATCAGGATGTTATTGTCCCCAATCGACAGCCAAAAGCGATCATCCGCGTGTTTGAGCACCACAGGATCATTAATTAGCACGCCGCGATGATCGCACATAGGCACGTATTTCCCCTTGCCCACCTCGATGTTTGAGAGATCGCGCACGCTGATGAATTGAACAAGTGCTGCGGCGTCAGGGCCGGTGATCTCGACTTGCCGCTCCACCGCAACATCCCACTGCGCCACGCCATTGAGAAGGCGGTCGTACTCCACCTCCGCATTGCCATAGGAGGTGGGCATGAGCATTCGATTGTAGGGTGAAAAAGCCGTGACCCCCTCTTGCACCGTGGCCTCATAAAAGGGCGAAACCCGCAACCGCGTGTTGGGTCCAATCTCAGCCATCGGTAGCCTCCTCCCTGCTCCCTGCTCCCTGCTCCCTGACAGCCATGGAAAGGGGTGAGCGGTGCAAAATTCTCAAGGGTTTTCGACAAAGGATGTCGCAGCCCGGCCAAACGGTTGGAAAATCGACCAAGAGAGGGTGCAGAGGCTGATGCAAAGGCTTATGCTCACGCGGCAGAAGAGGTCCAGCGGGGAGCGGCAGAGAACATGATCTTGTGTTGCGGCGAGGCGCTCATTGACATGATCCCGCAGGCATTGCCGTCAGGCCAGCAGGGCTTTCAACCCTGCCCGGGCGGCGCGGTGTTCAACACCAGCATCGGACTGGGCCGATTGGGCGCTGACGTGGCGATGCTGACCGCGCTGTCTCAGGACATGTTTGGCGATCAACTTATCACTGAACTAGAGGCCAGTCGGGTCGAGACGGCTCACATCCTGCGGCTCCCGCACCCGAGCACGTTGGCCTTTGTCACCTTGCAAGACGGGCACGCCCGGTACGCCTTCTTTGATGAGGGCAGCGCCGAAAGCCAGTTGCGCACGGCGGATGTGCCCGACCTGCCCGACGCCGTCACTGCGCTCTACTTCGGGGGCATCAGTCTGGCGCGAGAGCCGGGTGGGGCATTCTACGCCGAGTTGGCGCGGCGTGCGGGCGCAGGCCGGCTGGTGATGGTGGACCCCAACATCCGCATTGGTTTTGTGCGCGATCAAGACGCCTATCGCGCGCGACTTGCTCAGATGTTTGGCTTGGCCGACATCGTGAAGGTCTCAGACGAGGATCTGATGTGGATCCTGCCCGATGCACCGTCCCTGGAAACCGGCGTCCACATACTGCGCGCTGAGATGCTGCGTGCGGAGGGGCCAAAGCTCGTGATCCTCACGCAAGGCGCAAAAGGGGCGTCCGCTTGGGGACAGGGGCTGGACCGGATTGAGGTGCCCGCCGCCACGGTCGAGGTCGCAGATACCGTCGGTGCGGGGGACAGTTTCAACGCCGGCGTCTTGGCGTCGCTGCAAGCGCAAGGGGCGATCCAAGAGGACGGCACGCTCAAGCTCGAACGGCCGATCATCGAACAAGCGCTGCGGTTCGCCGCGCAAGTGGCCGGCATCACGGTGTCCCGCGTCGGCGCGAACCCGCCGTGGGGCCGCGAATTGGACGCGGCCGCGGCAGGCTAGCTGCGCATGCGCGCAAAGCTTGGGTCATAGGGCCCCATCGGGATCACTTCGGCCCCGACGCGCAGACCGCAGATGTCGATGTCAACAGCCGTTCCGTCAGCGGCAACCGAAGGGTCTACAAAGGCATAGGCCAAGTTCATCCCGACCCGGTGCCCCCAGTCACCTGAGGTCACGGTGCCCACGACCGCCGCGTCCTGCATCACCGAAGCGCCGCCATGCGCAGGCGCGTGCTGGGTATCCACCGACAAAGCCACCAATTTTTTGTTTGGTCCCGCCTCTCTGCGTTTGAGCAAAGCGTCGCGGCCGACAAAGTCCTCCTTGTCCAGCTTCACAAACCGATCAAGTCCTGTCTCGAAGGGATCAAACTCGGTCAGAAGGTCCGCTTTCCAGTGCATAAAGCCCTTTTCGAGGCGCATGCTCTCCACGGCGCGGGCGCCAAATAACTGCAGACCGTGCGCGCGTCCTGCCTCGCGCAGAGCCGTGTAAGCGGCATGCAGGGAGGCATTGGGCACGTGGATCTCATAGGCCAATTCGCCCGAAAAGCTCACACCAAGTACGGTTGCTGGCGCAAATCCCATGAAACACTCGCGGGCGGAAAGCCACGGGAAGGCGTTGCTCGACCAATCGCCGCGCGCTGCCTCTGAGAGTACGGCACGCGCCTTTGGCCCGGCGAGGACCAGGATCGTATGGTCATTGGTGAGACTGCGAATGTGCACATCTTCATCTGGCCGGATGTGCTGGGTGAGCCAGTCCATGTCATGATACTCCGCAGCGGCGGCCGACCCATACCAAACCCGGTCAGGGCCGCGACCGCTCGCGGGTAGGTTTGTCACTGTCGCCTCTGCCTTGACCATACCGTGATGGTTCAGGAGATAGCCCAGCCCAACGCGGCCCACCCGCCGTGTCACCCGGCCACAAAACATCCGATCCAGAAAACTGTGCCGGTCAGCCCCGGTGATCTCAAACCGGTTAAAGCCGTTGACCTCGCACAGCCCCACATGCTCTTGCACATTGCGCACCTCGGCCCCGATCACGTCGAAAGCCTCGTCAAAATCAAAGCTGAGTGTAGGGTGAAAATCGGGCTGCGGTTTGATATATTCCACCCGTTCCCACCCGTTGACGACAGTGAACGCCGCGCCTTCAGCCGCAAGCACCGGCGTGAGCGGCGTGGTCTTAGCCCCTCGGCCCGCGGGGCGATGTTCATGCGGAAAGTGAAAGCGAAACTCGTTCTGGTAATCCTCAATCGCTTTCAGGGCTGTCAGTTCCACGTTGGCGTGGCCGGTAAAACGCCGCGGATCGATGCACCATGTGTCATAGCAAGCCTCGCCGTGCACGATCTGCTGCGCCAGCAGCCATCCGTGCCCGCCGCCCTCGCCCAACCCGGCCCGCAGGCCAATGATGCAAAATGCGTTGCGCTTGCCGGGGATCGGTCCCACCAGAGGCGCACCATCTATGGTGTAGGTGATCGGGCCGTTCACCACCCGCTTGATCCCCACCTCGGTGAGCACCGGCATGCGGGCAAAGGCTCCCTCCAGCACGTCCATCACCCGGTCGAGATCATCGGGGCAGAGCGCATTGGTGAAATCGGGGCTGATCCCGTCCATCCCCCAGGTTTTGCAGTCCTGCTCGTAAAACCCGACCAGCAGCCCGCCTTTCTCCTGGCGCGAATAATAATCTGATATCGGGCAGCGTAGCAGCGGCATGCGGTGCCCCGCCGCGGCAATGGCCGGAATGTCCTCGGTGACAAAATACTGATGCTCCATCGACGCCACGGGATGCTGCACCCCCATCATGGTACCGATCTCATTCACTCGGTAACCACCGGCGTTTACAACGATGTCTGCGTCAATGCTGCCCTTGTCCGTCTCGACCGTCCACGTGTCATCTTTGTGCTGGGTGAGCCCGATCACGGAGGTGTGGCGATAGACTTCCGCGCCCGCTCTGCGCGCATGAAACGCCAGCGCCTGGCACAATTGAGCCGGGTCGATATCGCCATCTTCGCCATCCCAGAGCCCGCCCATCAGGTTCTCTGTCGAAATGAGCGGGTGCCGACGCGCGCACTCTTTCGCATCGATAACCTCATAGGTAACGCCCATCCCACGGGCCATCGAGGCAAAGTGTCGATAGCCCTGCATCTGCGCTTCGGTATTGGCCAAGCGAATGCCGCCATCCCCATGGTGGTAGCCCACCGGATAGTCGGGATCATCGCGCAGCTTTTTATAGAGCGCGACAGAGTGGGATTTCAGCCCCACCATCGTTTGGTTCATGCCAAAGTTCGTGACCTGCGCGGCGGAATGCCATGTGGTGCCAGAGGTGAGCTCATCACGCTCAACCAAAACCACATCTGACCAGCCTTCCTGCGTCAGGTGGTAAAGGGTGGAGCACCCAGCGACACCTCCACCGATCACAACAACTTTTGTTCGCGATTTCATGGGTCCCTCCGCGCTGCTTGCGTGACGTTGGACCCGTTTTTCACCCCGCGTCAAGCGGGCTACCGGCCATTTTTTCTTTGCAAAAGTGCGATTTCAGGAAGCCAAATCGAGACGGCAAAAACGCCTGTTTGCGAGACTCATAGCGGCGCGGGAACCGCTGGCCGGTAAGCTTGATCAACCCCGGCATAGGCCGGACCAAAAACGCGCAGTGCCGAGTCCGTCGTAAAGGCGGGATCTGCAGGCAGGATGACGATTGCAACACGCTGTCCCGCCTGTGCATTGGGATTGGTGAGCGGTGCGCCGGTCTGCAAATCCAGCGCGCAGATAAGATCGGGCACCGTGGCCTGCAGCGCGCCGTCAAACCAGGCGGCCACGTTCTCATTCTTCAGGGTCACGCGGTAGCGATGGCCTTCGTAATCACCGATACCGGCTAAGCTGAAGGCACCGAGGGTGAATCCCGCCTCCGTGCGCCACGAGGCGTCCGACACCTCGCCCTCAAAAGCGACAAAGCCGCCTGCTGCACGCGCGATTTTGCTGGGCAAGCTCAGAGGGTCATGCAGCCCCGCGCGCCACAGCGCGCCGAGTTTTATCGCGCGGCTGATGGTGCCCGGCAGGATCGCGCCCATGATCTGGGCGGCGGGCAACGCATGGTCAATCGCGGCGATGTCGTGACGCGAGACAACCGATAAGGCCCGCACCAGCGTTTCTGCCCGCTGATCATCCTTGATGTGCTGCGCCACAAAGTGTTCGCCAAATTGGTTCGCCATCACAATCGGTGCCGCAGGCAGATCATTGAGGAAGTACGTCGAATGGGTGATCTCGGGCACGGCACGCCCTGCAGGATCGGCGTCACACATCACTGCCCCGCGCATGGCCGCGGCATAGAACGCTATGGCCGTGTTCGACCCACCAAGCTCACAAGGAACCGTGCCCCAGAAGCGCTGACCCAGCATTGCTTCAAACGCATCATAAGCCAGCAAGATGGGGTGGGTATCGCTTTGCGGCAATCCTTCGTAGAGCGCATCCTCCTCGGCCGGGATCTCAGAGATCGCGCCCAGCATGTAGGGCGTGCAGATCAGCGCATCAGGCGGGGCGTCGCCCAGATCGGCAAGCTGGAAGGTCTTGCCCGCCGCCAATGCCGCGTCAATCAGCTGGATACCCTCTTCAATCTCGCCGCCGCCGCCCGTTCCAAGGATCGCCGCACCGTGCAGCATGTCCATCAGATCGACCCGCGACAGCGTTCGGGCCATGCCTCAGCCCTCCAAGATCGGCAAGTAATGCGCGATGATCTCGTCCAACCGGGCTTTGCCAAAATCGGGGTCGTGCCCCCCGTGGACACGCCTGATCGGCAAGTCGACCAAGCGCCGCATGGTGGCGGCGTACTCAGTCCGGTCCATGCCGGGACCCTCGTAGATGAGCGGCCCATCATAGATTGCATCCGCGCCGAAGAGCGTGCCGCTCGCCCGGTGGAAGAGCCCCACCTGGCCAGGCGAATGGCCGGGCAGATGCAGCACCTCGGCAGCCCAATCGCCCAAATCAACCACGTCCCCTTCAGACACATGGCCCGTCGCGCGCGCGCCCATCAGGGTATAGCTGTTGATATCATATCCCGCACAGGGGAGCGCGTTGATCAAGTAAGGCCAGAGTGTTTCGTAGCCCGCGTCCCGGAAGAGCTGCTTCAACCCGTCTGACATGTCATCGCTTTTGAGCGAATAGGGGCTCGGGGCCGCAAGCTCCTCTGCTTCAAGCGGGTGCACCAGCCGTTCGTCGAACTCATGCGCTGCGCCGATATGATCGACGTGGGTGTGAGTCGAAAAACAGATCAAACGCTTTGACGGGTCTGGCCTGATCTCATCTAGAAAGGCGCGCAGAGGGGCCACACCCATGCCGCTGTCGATCAAAAGATCTGCGTCACGGCCCAGCACCAAGTGTATGTTGGCAGAAAAGATCGGATGCACATGCGGCTCGGTAATCCGCCAAAGCCGCGCATCCAACTGCTCCGCCTGGTACCACCTGTCGGCGACAGGCAGGCTCATCTCGTGGCAACCCGGAGCTGGCATTACACGCTCATCCGTCGTGGCCGCGGGGATGGCTGTCTGCATGTTTCGCATGCAGAAAGCTGCGCAAATCCATGATATCTTTGGCCTCTATGGAGACATAAACAAAGCCAAGATTGGTCCGTTCGGCTATCATCTCACCAGGAAAAGGCAAATAGCTCAACTCGCGCGAGCCGAAAGAGGGTGAGGCTGTCCCAACCTGCCATTCGGTGATGAGTTGCACGTCTACCAGCTTCATCATCGGGCCACCGCCAGGCTGCTCCCGCTCCAACGGCACCCCGGCCAAGCGAAGATAGGCCATCTTATCTTTTGCCGCGACAAACCCGTCGATGAACTGCGTGGCAAGCACCTGAAGCTCAGCCGCCTCATCCTCTGGTTTAAGATGGCTGTGTAAGTGATCGTTTTCGTGGTTGTGTCCGATATGGCCGCCGACGATGTCATGTGGCATTGGACCACCTCCGGCCCTCAAACTCCCCATGCGGGATTACGACAGGCTTGTCTATATGCGCTTTGTAATCCCCCATTTTCCCCGATGAAACCAGGGATCCTAGCACATCTACGATCACACGGGTGCCCATGAGGGCAGTTATCTCCGATTGATCGTAAGGTGGGGATACTTCAACAAGCTCCATACCACAGATCCCTTCGGCCGCCACCTTGGAGGCGAGCGCCAGCGCCTCTCGCGGCAGGAACCCGCCGGGTTCGGGCCAGCCGGTGCCGGGGACAAATCCACAGTCTATGCTATCGATATCAAAAGACATATATACCATATCCACACCGTCCCACGCCATCTCAAGCGCCATCTCAGCGGTCTTGTCTATCCCCATCTGCTCCATATCGGACATGGTGATGATGTTGGTCTCGCGCTCGCGCGCGACTTTGACCGCACCGCGCGGCACCTGCCAGCCGCCGATCCCGACCTGCACTAAGTTGCGCGCAGGCACATTGGGAAGGTTTGTAGAATGAAACCAGGGCGTTGTGTGCATGCGTTCATCCAGGTCCTTTTCCTGGATGTCCGCGTGCCGGTCAAAATGCACAATCCCGATCTTCTTGGAGGTGCATTGCGCAATGCCTCGCACGCAAGGAAACCCAATCGAATGATCGCCCCCAATCATGATCGGCAGGGAGCCGGAGGAAAACACATGGCTCACGGCGCGGCTGATCTGATCAAAGGACTTCTCAATGTTGGCCGGGATCGTAAAGACGTCTCCGGCATCGCACAGCGTCATCTGCTCACGAAGATCGACACCCATCTCGTAATTGTACGGCGTATAGAGTGCTGAGATCTTGCGGACCCCCTGCGGCCCGAACCGCGTACCGGGACGATAGGTTGTCCCCCCGTCAAACGGGATGCCAAGAACAGTGGCGTCATAGTCTTTTACCTCCAGAACATCTTCGGCATAGGGTGCCTTGAGAAAGGTGTTGATGCCTGCGTAATGCGGCAGCTCTCCGCGCGCGAAGGTGGGGATCGCCTTATCCTCGATGCTGTCCGCCCCCGTCAGCCCCATGCGCAGGGCCCAGCGGCGCTCCTCGTCCCAACGGCCTTCCTGGATGCCGGCCTCTGCCTTCATCGACTTCCAGCCTTGCAGTTTGGTCAGATCCGGGTGATGCGCCCGCCGGTTGGGCCGCGCCTGATCGCCAGGATGATGCGAGCGCCGCCGCTCAGTGGGGCTCAAGTACATTGGTCTGCTCCTTCAATGTTTGGAATGGAATGCCGCCGTCACGGGCATCAAAGTCATAGGTGATCGTGGCCCCGAACCGGTCGTGATCCTCGGGGTCCCAAACGGGTTTGTCGAAGACGAGCACGCGGTCGCCGAGCTTGAAGGCTTCTTCAAGATCATGCGTCACCATAAACACGGTCATCGCCGTTTGGTCGCGCAGATCTTCCAAAAACCCATGCATCGACAGCCGCGTGCCGGGGTCGAGCGCGCCAAAAGGCTCATCGAGCAAAAGAATGCGTGGTTTCGCTGTCAACGCTTGGCCAATCGCCAACCGCTGCTGCATGCCACCTGAGAGCGTCGCGGGATAATTGTCCGCCACATGCTCAAGCCCGATCCGCGCGAGGGTCACATCGGCACGGGCGCGCGCGGCTTTGAGCTCTTCGCCAAAGAACCGCCCCCAGCGGGTGCGAAAACTCTCCCCCGCGACGATGTTGTCGCGCACGTTCATATGCGGAAAGGAAGAGTACTTCTGAAAGACAATCCCATGATCCAGGCCCGGCTCCTGGGCAGGTGCTGCGCCACCGATGCGGATCTCGCCGGCGGTCGGCTGCTCCTGGGCCAGAAGCAACCGCAAAAAGGTCGATTTACCACAGCCCGAGGCCCCGACGATGGAGATGAACTCCCCCTCGGTGACCTCCACGTTGACCTTCTCGATGATAGTGCGCGGGCCGTAGTCCTTGCGGATGTCGCGGGCGGTCACATAGCTCACAGGTTGGCCTCCGCCCAAGGGAAGGCCCGCCGTGAGATGAGCCGCAGCGCCGCGTCGATCAGAAACGCAAGCAGGGTGATCCAAATGACGTAGCTCAGGATGACATCCATCGCCAAAAATCGCCGCACCAGAAAGATGCGGTAGCCAAGCCCCTGTTCCGAGGCGATGGCCTCCGCCGCGATGAGAAAGAGCCAGGCGGGCCCCAAAGACAGTCGCACCGACTGGATGAGCCGCGGCAAGAGTTGCGGCAGCGCCACGCGCAGCGCGATCACTAGGCTCGAGGCACCGAGCGTTTCCGCCTTAACCACCATCTCACGCGGGATCTCAATCACCCTGGCGGAGAGGTCACGAATGAGGAACGGCAGGATCCCCACGATGATCAGCACCACCTTGCTGAGTTCGCCCAGGCCAAAAACGATGAAGAGGATCGGCAGCACGGCCAATGGCGGGATCATCGAGATGACGGCGACAAAGCCCGCCAGCGTGCTGCGCACGTATGGCGAAAGTCCAATCAGCAGGCCAAAAATCGTGGCCAAGGCGGCAGAGATCCCGACCCCGAGGCTCAACCGCACGAGGCTCGCCCAGGTATCGCGCCAAAACAAAATCGTATCCGACCGGCGGTCAGGCTCCGTCAGGAGCCTTTGCGCCGTCTCAAAGATCTTCGACGGTGCCGGCATCAGCTTGTCCGCCGGGTTTTCGGCCAGTCGCGCCTGCGATCCAAGCGCGTAAGCCGCGAAGAGCAGCCCGAAGGGCAAAGCGATGAGCGCCAGCCGCAGGGCAAAGCCCGGCCGTCGATTGATCAGACGCATCGCCCCGCCCCGCTGAACGCGCGTCAGAGCGCGCCGTCCGCTGCCATCTGCATATAAGTCGTGTCAAAGCGGAATTTTACGTTGCCCGCGTCTCCGGTGGTTGACCCATCGGGATAGGCCACGCCGACGAAATCTGCCGAAGGGGCACCCTCGCCCAAGATCCCTTTGTCAAAGAGGAATTCCGCCACGCTCACCATGGTCTCGGGCAGGGCCGCGCTCTGCGTGAAGGCCACCGCATCGGCCGGGTCATAGAACATCTCGGTAGAGGCCAGTTGCGCCTTGTAGCCGGCCAGATCCGTGCCCGAGGCCTCAGCCATCGCGGTCAGGACGTCCTCATCACCCGCGGCCATCAGGCCCATCACCTCATACCAGGCACCGGCCATGGCTTTGCCGAAATCCGGGTTCGCCGCCAGCGTCTCGGTGTTGACCACCATCAGATCGATGATCTCACCGGGGATGTCTGAGCTGTCAAAAAGCTTGTTGGCCCCAGGCTCTTCCATGATGGTCGAGACCAGCGGGTTCCAGGTCACCACCGCTTCGACGTCTGATGTCGCATAGGCTGCGATCATATCTGCATCCGAGGTGTTGATCACACTGCCAAGGTCAGCCTCCCGCATGCCCACACTGTCGAGCGCGCGGGCCAAGAGGTAGTGAGAGACCGAGAGTTCCACGAGGTTCACCGGTTTGTCTTTGAGGCTCATCAGATCGCCGTCCCCTTTCAGAATCACAGCGTCATTGCCGTTGGAAAAATCCCCGACGATGAGCGCGGTGGTGTCTACGCCGCCGCCAGAGGGGATCGACAGCGTGTCCATATTCGTGGCCGACACCCCGTCAAAAGCACCGGCTGTGTATTGATTGATCGATTCAACGTAGTCGTTGATCTGCACGATCTCCACGTCAATGCCGTATTTGTCGGCCCATTTGTCCATGATCCCGCTGTCTTCGAGATAACCCCACGGCATCCAGCCCACGTATATCGACCAGGCCACGCGGAACTCCGTTTTTTCCTGGGCGACTGCGAGACTCGCGGTCCCGATGAAAAGCGCGGCCGCACCGGCCATGATGTGACGAAGACCTTGCATGGATATTCCCTTTGCTTACGTCCCGCCAGCGGATCTGAAAAAGCAAGGGGCCGGGGCGGAACGGGAGATGGCGGCCTACCTCAAGTGCAGTGCTCTCCCGGGATTTTGCCCCGCCGTGTACCGGATGGAGTTTGCCACCCTGGCGTCATCTCTCGGACCGGACCCTCAAATGGGAGGAGGAAGAGGCGGAACCCTAGACGACCTGCCCTGTGAGGGTCGCCTGGGAGGTACCGCGTGGCAAGATCAACACCACAAGCACGTCCAAGATGAACTCATTCGCCTAGTCTTTAGGCAAAGTGGAGGTAGCCTGTCCAAAAGTTACGCACGCTGAGAGGCAAAAGCCATCGGGCGCAGCACGTATTCCTGCGGCCGCCCCTCAAAATCGACGCTCTGTACGACCAGCTCCGCCCCAGCTTCGCGCAGACACACCTTACCTTCAAGAAATGGGTTCGTGCTCAGCAACGCGCGACCGAAACTTCCTTCCCACCTGCCGAACACGTACAGCCGCTGAAAAAGCGCCGAAAGGGCGGTATGATCCGTTTTGCCAACCCGCAGGGCGTCCAACAGCGGCGCGGTTGAGGGTGCATCGGGCTGGCCCACCCCCAAGACAAAGGCATCGCTGACGTGCACGAGATAGGCGCGCATGCCCGCGCCCTCCAGCACCTGCGCAGCGTCCGATCCGGTGGCCACACGCGCCCATTTCTCAGCGTATTCCGCGTGAACCCCTGTTTCAAGCAGATCGCCTGTATCGTCATGCGCGAGATGGCCTGCGTCCACACTCTCTGTCATGCCGTGCCAGTTGATCGCCCTGGTCCAGGTGCAGACACTGTCAACCACCTGCGTTGTGCCCGCAAAGCCTTCAGCCTGCGCAAGGGCGCGCACGGCCGCGGGGGAAAGATCCGCCAGACACCTTGCACCGCGTATGTCCGGCCGCTCCGCCGGGATCCGCACATCTGCGTAAACCGCACCGCATTGCATCCAGCGCACCCGCGTTTCGCTGTCCTCAAACCCCGGCGCACGCAGCCAACGGCGCTGCCAATGGCCTTGAATGTCGTCTTCGGTTAGCAATCACTCCGCCGCGAGCTTAGCTGATCCCATCGCCGCGATCATATCTGCCGAAGAGATCACCGCGCCTTCTTGCAGGTACTCCATCGCATTCAGCGAGGCTTGATGCGCCTCGGGCGAGGTGCCGCCAACGCAATCGGCGACCACGCGGCAGTAGTAATCATGCTGATGCCCGTCAACAAAGCTGTAGTGCACGCAGACATCCGTCATTCCGCCCACCATGATCAGCGTCTGAGCCTTCAGCCCCTTGAGCAGGATCTCCATCTCCGTGCCGAAGAAGGCTGAGTACCGCCGCTTGTGAATGAAGTAGTCGCCCGGCTGTCGGCCCATTTCTTCGAAAGCGACCGGTGTGCCCGGCTCTCCATCCATGCAGTGGATGCCTTCGGAGCCGTCCAACTCGCGACCATAGTCCACCATGTCACGGCGATGGATCTCTTGGATGAAGATCACCGGGATGTTGCTGTCATGTGCGGCGTCCACAATGCCACGCGCGCGGGCCATATTCTCTGCATAGCCCTCCATATGCGGGATGCCGCCGTCGCCCTCCAAGAAGGCTCCTTTCTGGATGTCAATGACCAGCAGGGCCGCGTTTCCGACGATGGTGGGTTGGCGTGCCATAATGCGTTCCTTAGCTGCCTTTGGATTGGTCCGCGCCCATCAATCGCGGCAGGTCGCCCCAACGGGCCACGGCGGAGAAGACGATGAGAGAGACGAGGATGAAGGTGATCGCCGCCACCGCCATCGTGGGCGTGTAGCCATTGCGCAGCGAATTGAAGATCTGCAGTGTGACGGTGGCATAAGACGAGGCGGAGACAAAGAAAATCACGATGAACTCATTGAAGGACAGCACGAGCACAAAGAAAAAGCCCGAGATCGTGTAGGGTATAGTTTGCGGAAAGACGACCGTGCGGAAGGTCACGCCTTCGGTCGCCCCCATCGTGGCGGCAGCGTCGAGGTGCGCACGGTCCACCGATTGCAACCCAATGGAAATCGTCACCAGCGGCAGCGCCATGAGCAGCACCGCGTGGCTGAGTATCCCCGCCCAGATGCTGCCCAGACCGCCTAAGAATGCCCAGAAAAACCCAAGCCCCACGCCAAAGACGATGGGCGGCACCGCAAAGGGCAATGAGCCAAGTCCCGCCAGCAGCTTTGAGAAGGACGAATTGGTGCTCCACAAAAGATACGCAATGGGCCAAGCCAACAGCACGGCGAGGCCTGAGGCCCCGAAGGCCACGATGATCGAGGTCATCAGAGCATCGGTCCACACCGGATCGCCGACAAAGAACTCTCCAAAACGGGCGAGCGTCGGGTCCTTGGGGGGAAAGAGCATGGTGCGCCCGCCGTTGAGCGCGGCGCCGCAGACCACGACGATGGGCAGCGCGATCACCAGCGCGCAAAGACCCATGTAAAGCGATCCGAGCACTCTCATGCGCGGCGCTCCGCCCAGCGGTTGAGCATTTGCCCCGCGATCAGGCAAACCGAGGCCGAAAGGAGGAGGATCACCGCCTGGGTCGCGCCAAAGGGCGCATTGAGGTTGGCACCGCGGATGTTGTCATAGATGGCCACCGCGGTTGTCTGCTGCGCCGGGGCGGCAAAGACCGTAACGGCGACGTAGGTGCCCAAGAGAAAGACGAAGAGCAGCAGCGTGGTCCCAAAAAGCGGCAGGCGCACCGACGGCAGGATCACCGTGCGCAGCACCACCAAGTTCGAGGCCCCCATGGTCCGCGCCGCTTCCGGCAGGCTGGGGTTGAGCCGTGAGAGCGCGGGGTAGAGCAGGATCACCGCATAGGGCCAGACGAGGTAGGCCATGGTGAGCACGGTCGCGAATTGCGAGGTTTTGAACTTCACGTTGCGCGGGTTCGCGAGCCCCCAGTCGCGCAGCACTTGGAACCAACCGGTGTCCTTGAGCCACTGCGTCAACCCGGTGGATTTGAAAAGCGCGGGCAGACCTGAGTTGTTGGACAAAAGGATGTCCCAGCCCATCACAATGAACACCTCTGACAGAGACAGCGAGGCGAGGATAAAGACCAGCCAACGGGCCTGCGCCGCGCGGCTCAACCGGGTGAGCAAGAGCGTGAACGGAAAAGCCACCAGGATCGCAATCACCGAAGCGATCACCGCGTACCAAAACGAATACCCCAACTGTTGGAGATAGAGCATCGTCGCTTCATCCGGCCAATTCACCCCGACAAAGAACCGCTGGTAGTTGGCAAAGGTGAAATCCCAGACCCAGGCCGCGCCATCGATCTTGCGCCCGAAGGAGATCGCCAGGACCAAGATGAAGGGGGCGAGGGACAGCACGCAAATGAGGGCAAAGATTGCGACCTTCCACCAGCCTTTGAGGCTCAGGCGCTTTGGCTCTGCCTGCTCTTTGGCGGCGAGCGCGATTTCCTCGGCAATGCTCATTCGGCGGCCATGGCTTCGGGCGCAGGAAAGACATGCAGCGCGTCAGGCGGCAGGCGCAGCTCAGCGGTATCGCCCACTTTCAAGGGCGGTGCGTTCTCGCCCACAGCGTACTCAACGATCAGAGATCCCACGTCTGAGGACAGATGGTATTCGTGATTGGGGCCCAGATCGCGCACAAACTTCACAGTGGTGGAGACCCGGTTTGGCCCCGGCTCATCGTCGATGCAGGCCCGCTCCGGCCGGATCGCCACCTGTACCGGGGCACCTGCGCGAAAATCGACCCGCGTCTCTAGAAGCTGGCTGCCCACGCGCACCCCGCCCGCCTCGGCCACGCCCCGCATAAAGTTTGTTTTTCCGATGAAATCCGCGACAAAGGCATTGGCGGGGCGATGGTAGATGTCTTGCGGCGTGCCCTTCTGCTCCACCCGGCCCGCGGACATGACCACGATCTGATCGGCCATGGTCATGGCTTCGCGTTGGTCGTGGGTCAACACAATGGTGGTGATGCCGAGCCGCTGTTGCAGCAATTTCAGCTCTACCTGCATGCCCTCGCGCAGCTTGGCATCGAGGGCTGACATCGGCTCATCGAGCAGAAAGACCTCCGGCTCCTGCGCCAGGGCGCGGGCGATGGCCACGCGCTGCCGCTGCCCGCCAGAAAGCGCGCCGATCCGCCGGTCGCCATAACCTGCCAGTTGCACGAGATCGAGGAGTTCATCCGCCCGCGCCCAGGCATCCGCCTTGGGCGTGCCCGCGATTGTGAGAGAATAAGCCACGTTCTCCTGCACGCTCAGATGAGGGAAAAGAGCGAAGTTCTGAAAAACCATGCCGAACTTGCGTTTGTGCGCAGGCAGGCCAGAAATGTCATGCCCGCCTTGCCGGATCACGCCGGAGGACGGGGCCTCAAGCCCCGCCACGATCCGCAACAGAGTGGTCTTGCCACAGCCCGAGGGACCCAAGAGCGCCGTCAGTTCACCGTCTTCAAAGACCAGATCCGTGGGTTCGACCGCGCGCACGGGGCCGAAGGACTTTGACACACGCTCAAGAGCCAGCCCCCCCACGGGCTCAGCTCTCCGCCAGCATCTTGTCCCAGCTTTCTTTGATGAAGGTCTCGTTATCGAGATAGGCCTCATAGGCCGGTTTGATCGACGGCGTGCCCGAGACGAAGGAGAATTCTTCGTCGGTCAGATCCGTCTTCTCTTTGGCCACCAGCGGGGCGGTGCCGATCTTACGGCTCATAAGCGCCTGGATTTCCGGATCCGACGAGAAATTCATAAATTCCGCCGCCTCAGCAGACTTCTCCGACAGCGAGGAGAGGCACCAAGAGCCGTAGTCCTGTAGATTGCCCTCCTTGGGGAAGAGCGCCTTGATCGGGAAACCGTCCGCGGCCATCAGGTTGGCCACGTCAAGGTAGTATTGCCCGCCGATCACATCGCCGTTCTTCATGCCTTGTTCCATCTGGCTCTCCGCCGACCACCAAATCGCAACGTTTGGCTTGATCTCGCGCACCTTGTCGAGAATGGCGAGGATGCCCTCGTTGGTCATCATGGTCTCTTCGCCGTCAAAGAAGGTGGCCGCTGTGATGTCGAGCACCCCGGAGTTGTAGTTCTTGGAAAGGCCCAAGGACGCCTCAAAAGTTTCGCTGTTCCAGAAATCGGCCCAGCTGCCCGGGTCCTCCACCTCATTGGGGTTGATCACCATGGAGGTGAACCAAGACATCGCGCCGACACCAAGCGGACCCGTATGGTCTTCGAACACGAAATATCCATCCAGGTTTGAGGAGGCTGGGATCGCTTTGAGATCGAGCGGAGAGAGAAGCTCGCCAATCCGGCTGGCCTTAATCATCGTGTCGCGGGCGTAAAGCGAGATGTCCGCCGGCACCGTCTTGGCCGCCGCCGCTTGTTGCATCGTCACCAGCCAGTCTGTTGAATTGGGCTGCGTCACGCTTTCGACGGTGATGCCGGTCGCTTCGGTGAAGGCCGGATAGATGAATTCTTTGAAGCTGTTCTCAAAGTACCCGCCATAAGAGCCGATTTTGATGCTGCGACTTTGCGCGATCAGTGGCGAGGCCAAAACCGTGCTGGTCGCAAGTCCCGCGACCCCCGTTTTGATCAGATTGCGGCGATTGATGGCTGTCATAGCATTACCCCTGTCTTGAAAACCCACCCGGCGGCCAGAGCCGCTTCCGCGATTAAGGCTTTCTAGGAGGGGCCTTGGGTCAATGAGGATTGACGCATTTCGCGCCACTCTCGCGCCCGACTGCACAAGTTTTAGACATCTAGCCGTGACGCAGGCACATTCTTAACCAAAACTGAGTCTCTCTCGCCACGCCGTCCTTCTAAGGTGCTGCAACGCACACTGGGAGAATTTAATGACCGACCTCAACACATCAGAAGATCAAAAAGCGCTCACACTCGATGATGCGACACTCCCGGTGATCGACCTTTCCGGGCTATTTTCCGGGGTCGACGCCGACAAAGAAGCCGTGGCCAAAGCGCTTGGCGAGGCGGCGCGCACGTCTGGGTTCTTCTACATCACAGGCCACGGTGTGCCCCAAACGCTGATGGACGACATGTTCGCCGCCTCGCGCGTGTTTCACGAAAAACCTCGCAGCTACAAAATGAAATATTGGTCGGGCTTCACCACGCATCACCGCGGCTATGTCCCTTTTGAAGAGAACGGCAGCTATTTCCCGAAGGTCATCAACTTTAACGAGGCATGGGACATGTCCTATGAGGCCCCGGCCGATCATCCCGACTACCTCGCCAAATGGCGCATGACAGGGCCCAACATCTGGCCAGACATCCCAGGCTGGAAAGACACTGTCTCGACTTACTACGACACCATCTTCAACCTTGGGCTCCGGCTCCTTGATGCGCTGGCACTTGAACTGGGGGTGGAGACCGAAGAACTGACCCAGCACATCACCTGCCCGACCTCGCAGCTGCGCATGCTGCGCTACATCGAAAACGACATGCCCGCGACGAAAGAGATCGTGGGGATCGACGCGCATTCCGACTTTGAGTGCTTTACCATCCTGCTGCAGGGCGGGCCGGGCTTGCAGGTGATGAATGCCCAAGACGTCTGGATTGAGGCCCCGCCCCTGCCGGGCTGCTTTATCGTCAACATCGGCGATATCTTTGAGACCTGGTCGGGGGGGCAATTCAAATCAACCCAGCACCGCGTGGTGAACTCGGGGCGGGAACGCTATTCCTTCCCGCTGTTCTTTGGCCTCGACTATCACGCCGTGGTCGCGCCCCTCGAGAAATTTCAAACCGAAGAGACGCTGGCCAAGTACCCGCCGATGAAGGCGGGCGAGCACCTGATGCGCATGTCAATCAACGCCTTCCGCTACATGGCCAGTGCCAAGGAAGCGGGTGAGCTTGTGCCCGATTTCGAAGTGCCCGACCAAAACCCTTTCAAACGCGAGGCCAAAACACCGCAAAGTTCCGATGCTGCCACATCCTGACTTCGCAGCGGCCCACTTTCCGCGCGCCGCGACGCTCGCGACCTGCACGCTCACACCGCTCGACATGGCGCAAACGGAGGAAGATTTTGCTGCTGTGACATCCTCAGCCGCTGTTCTGGATGGCGTTTTTGGCGATTGGCCTGCCGGGCTCACCCTCGAGGACAACCGGATCGATCTCGCCTGGCATGACCGGGAGTTTACCTGCAATCGGTCGTTTTCCTGGATCATCCGCGGCGGGGCGGAGGCGTATCTGGGGTGCCTCTACCTCTTTCCCGAGATCGGTGCGCGCGGGACCGCCGAGGCGGTGATCTGGCTGCGCAAGATGCCGGATCGCGATGCTTTGGCACGTCAAATCTTCCCAGATCTCATGGACTGGCTGACCCCGCAGGTCCCGCCTGAGGTGCGCGTTCAGTGGACGCAAAGCCCGGCGGTCTAAGACCCGCGCGACCAAATGGTGAGTACATCTATCGCGGCGGGGACCTTTGTGTCGGCGTATAGCGCGATGGTCAAAGGCTCTCGCCCTAAGTCGTTGGCCAGCGAGACCAACGCGCCGCTTTCAAGGCCACGACTGGCCATGCTCAAGGGGACCCAGCCAACGCCGAGGCCTTTGAGCACCAATTCTTGAATGCCGCTTGAAAGCGCAGTGACGCAGACCGCATCCTGGCTGTGTGCAACGGTCGAAAAGGGCCGCTCAGACCGCGAAAGCACCGCGCCAAAGTAACTGCCCTCAGGGTAGACAATCGCGGGCGTATCATCGGGCACGCGCCCCTCCCGCGCGATCCGCTGACGCATCTGCCCCCCGATTACTGGGATCAGAGCATCCTCGCCGCCGGAGACATGTGCCACGTCAGGCCCAAAGGCCAGCGGGTCAGCCGCCGGTGCTGCATAGCATAAAAGCATGCTGGCCTCTCCGCGCAGGAAAAGGCTGACGCAATCGTTGAGGTTGCCAGCCCGCAGACGAAACTTGAGCCTCGGCAACGCCTCTTTCGCCCGCTGCGCCATATCTGGGAAGATGGAAAAGACCGGTGCGTGCTGCGCCGCGATGGCAACGGTCGGCGCTTCCGGCTCAAAATGCGTAATTTTTGTGCGCAAATCTCGAAGCTGCCGTGTCAGCGCGCGGATCTCTTCCTCATTGGCGGCCAGCGCAGGATGGATCGCGACCGAGTTGGTTTTGCGCTCCAACACATCCGTCTTCAGCCACGCCTCAAATCCCTTGATGCGCCGCGAAAACGCAGGCTGCGTTATGTTTCGGCGCGCGGCGGCCCGGGTCATATTGCCCTCTTCGAGCAGCACCAAAACGTCATCGAGCCAGCGTAGATCCATGTCCAATCCTCCGTTCAGCCAAACAAACCGTATGGCTAGCCAAGCGGAAAAGCACTGTTGTTTTTTGATCCGGTTAGAAACTCTTTGGGCAAACAAGAATTAAGGAACTCGCGTGCCCCTTTCAAACGATCTCGTCATGACCCCGACCGCGCCCGATGATGCGCGCACCGCAGAGTTGAGCCAGACGCTCATGCGCCGGTTGGAGAAGTTTCCCCGGGTTTCACTGGGTCATTTTCCCACACCGCTTGAGCCAATGGACCGGCTGAGCGCATTGCTGGGCGGCCCGCGCCTCTGGGTGAAGCGCGACGATTGCACCGGGCTGTCTTCGGGCGGCAACAAGACCCGCAAACTTGAGTTCCTGATGGCTGATGCGGTGCAACAAGGTGCCGACACGATCATCACCCAAGGGGCCACGCAATCCAATCACGCGCGCCAAACCGCAGCGGCCGCGGCCAAGCTTGGCATGGGCTGTCATATCCTGCTTGAAGACCGCACCGGCTCAAACGACGAAAGCTATATCTTGAACGGCAATGTCCTGCTTGACCGGTTGCACGGGGCGAGTGTCTCAAAACGGCCCGGCGGTGCCGATATGAACCAAGAGATGACCGCGCTGGCGGAAGGTCTCTTGGCAAAGGGCAAGAGCCCCTACATCATCCCCGGCGGCGGTTCGAATGAGATCGGTGCCCTGGGCTACGTCAATTGCGCGCGCGAGTTGACAGAGCAGGCCGCCGACACAGACCTTCAGATCGACGCGCTGGTCCATGCCACCGGCAGTTCGGGCACGCAGGCGGGGCTCGTTGCAGGCCTCGCTGCACTGCAAAGTGATATCCACCTGCTCGGCATCGGCGTGCGCGCGCCACAGCCCAAACAAGAAGAAATGGTGCATGACCTGGCACAACGGACGGCCAAACGGCTTGACGCCAGCCTCACCATCCCCCGAGAGAGCGTGCGCGCCAACTGCGACTATGTGGGCCCTGGATACGGCCTGCCGACCGACGGCATGCGCGCGGCGCTCAAGCTGCTCGCGCAAGCAGAAGGCCTGCTCTTTGACCCGGTCTATTCTGGCAAAGGGTTAGACGGATTGATCAGCCTAATCAAAGCTGGTTATTTTGACGGCATGGACAATGTCGTCTTTTTGCACACGGGCGGCAGTGCTGCTCTGTTCGGATACCCGGAGATCTTTGGACTGCCGGGGTATACATCTTAAAAAAACCAAAACCAACGTGGAGATCCTATATGTCACTATCTAAATCACTCTTGAGCGCCCTGGCCATCAGCGCTGTGACCGCAGCCGCAGCTCAGGCTGAAGAGGTGAAGATCGGCGTGCCGTCTTGGACCGGCGCGCAGGCGATTGCCTATGTTCTGGGGGAAGTCGTCACTTCCCGCATCGGCGGCACCGTGGAATATGTGCCCGGCAATAACGCGACCATCTTCCAAGCCATGGACCAAGGCAAAGGCGACATTGACGTGCATCCTGATGTCTGGCTGCCGAACCAAGAGAGCTTTACCAAAAAGTACGTCGATGAGGCGGGCTCAGTCACGCTGTCGTCCAACCCCTACGAGGGCAACCAAGGGTTCTGCGTGACCAAGGACTTTGGCACCGCCAATAACATCACCGACATCGCTGACCTGGGCCGCCCCGATGTGGCAGCACTCATGGACAGTGACGGCAACGGCAAGGGCGAGATGTGGATCGGCGCGCCCGGCTGGGCATCGGCCAATGTCAACGAAGTGAAGGTGCGCGACTACGGCCTCTTGGATTTCATTGAGCCTGTCCGCGCGGAAGAAGCGGTGAAAACCGCGCGCATCAAGGACTCGATCACCAAAGGCGAAGGCTATGCGTTCTACTGCTATAAGCCCCACGCTGTCTGGTTCATGTTCGATGTCGAAATGCTGACCGAGCCTACGTTCGACCCGGCCAAATACGTGATGGTGCAGCCGTCTGATGATGCCGATTGGTACGATAAGTCGATGGTCGCCTCTAAGGACGCGCTCAAAGAGGTACAGATCGCATGGTCGAACTCGCTCGTTGACCGCTCGCCTGCCATCGCGGAATTCTTCGCTAACTTTGCCCTGACCGCAGACGACGTAAGCGGCCTTGCCTATGAAATCAGCGCACAGGGCAAAGAACCAGCAGAGGCAGCGAAAGCTTGGGTTGAAGCCAACTCAGACCGTGTCGATACGATGCTGGGCCTCTAACCTCACTCAAAGACGTCCCGCCGCGCTGCGCAGGCGCTGCGGGACCCACAACTGGGGGCGTTCGTGAAATGACTGCTGAAACCGTCATCAAAATCTCCAATGTTTGGAAGATCTTTGGCCAGAACCCTCAAGAGGCCCTGCAAGCCATCCTTGAGCGGGGATTAACCAAGGCCGAAGTCCTCGCAGAATACAACGCCGTGGTCGGTGTCGCTGACGTGAGCCTGTCAGTGGACCGCGGCGAGATCTTTTGCGTCATGGGTCTTTCCGGCAGCGGGAAGTCCACTCTGGTCAGGCACTTCAACCGGCTTTTGGAACCGACCTCAGGCAAGATCGAGATCGAAGGCACTGACGTGATGGCGCTCGGCAGCAAAGAACTGCAGCGCTTTCGCAATCAAACGATTGGCATGGTGTTTCAGAACTTCGCGCTGATGCCCCACCGATCGGTGCTCGATAACGTTGCGATGCCAATGGAAATCCGGCAGGTCGCCAAGAACGAGCGCATGCGCCAAGCGGCGGCGATTTTGGAGATTGTGGAGCTGGGGGCCTGGGGATCGAAATTCGCGCATGAGCTCTCAGGCGGCATGCAGCAGCGGGTGGGCCTCGCGCGCGCCTTGGCGGCGAACCCTGAGGTGCTCTTGATGGATGAACCCTTCTCCGCCCTCGACCCGCTGATCCGGCGGCAGTTGCAGGATGAATTTATTCGGCTCTCGAAGATCTTGAAAAAGACCACCGTCTTTATCACCCATGACCTTGATGAGGCGGTGCGCATCGGCGACCGCATCGCGATCATGCGTGACGGCAAGATGGTGCAGGTGGGCACGGCAGAAGACATCGTGATGAATCCCGCTGATGACTATGTCGCAGACTTTGTCGCGGGGATCTCGCGCCTCAAGGTGGTGCACGCCAAGGCCGTCATGCGGCCCATCGAAGTGCACTTGAGCGATGACGGCCCCCTGCCCGCGGACGCGCCGCGGGTGAAAAGCGATGAGACACTGAGCAATCTGATCAACATGGCGATTGACAAGGACAGCCCGATCCTGGTCGAGGCGCAAGGCAAGGACGTGGGCGTCATCAACCGGGCGGATCTGTTGCGCACGGTCATCGAAGGGACGGAAGTTTCATGAGAGACGACACAATCAACCCGCTGGAAGACACCGAGAGCGATGCGGCCCTCGCCTACGCCGAAGAGCGCCGTACGAACATTCGGACCTTCGTGCGCACCAATCCCGACTATTACATCGCGCAGTTTGACAAGGTCGGGGCTTCGGCCCGTTTCACGCCAACGATCAACCTGCTCGCCGGGCTTTTTGGCCCGATTTGGTTTGGCGCGCGCGGGCTTTGGTCCTGGGCGCTGTCGTTTCTGATTGTTGAAGCCATTGCCTTTGTACAGATCGCCCGCGGGCTTTTTGGTGATCTCGCGGCTGACGCCATGGCGCGCATCGCCTCGATTGAAGGCACGCTTGAGCTGCGCCGCCGCCAACTTGAGGCCGCGATTGAAAGTGGGTCGGACCGTGTTGACGCGTTTCAGCGCGCCGTGGACGGGCTAGAGGCCAACATCGGCGGGATCCGCGCCGAGGCCGAGGCGCTTGCCGCGACCGGCCCTTCGATTGTGCTCAGCGGGCTGATCATCCTAGGCGTGGTGAAGATTGTGCAAATGTTGGTCGCCAACTGGGCGCTCGAGGCGAAGTTCTCCGAATGGCTTTCGGACCGCAGCGTGCGCTCGGGCATGCCGGTGCAGCAGATGGTCTTTAGCGCGGTCTTCATGGCGCTCATCGTAGCGGTTGCCATGGTGCATTATAGCTTTCCGGGCCGCTTTGCCCTGCTCACCGATTTTCCCACCAACCCTGCCATCCGGCTGACCAGCATCGACGGGGTTGAGGCCTTCTTTAACTGGGCCGTGGTCAATGGCGAGGCGCTCTTTGACGGGATCACCTACGGCATCCGCCTGATGCTGGACGCGCTGGAGCTTGTCTTTGTCAGCACGCCCTGGATCGTGATCGCCGCCCTGATCATCCTGCTCACCTGGCTCACCGCCGGGGTACGGATGGCGATCTATTCCGGCGCGTTCTTGTCTTACATGGGCCTTCTGGGCTTTTGGGAAAAGGCGATGACGACGCTCGCTCTTTTGGGCACCGCGGCCTGTCTTTCGATCATCATAGGCATCCCCTTGGGCATGTTCGCGGCCCGCCGTCCGCGGTTCTATGCAGCGATCCAGCCGATCATGGACTTTATGCAGACCATGCCTGCCTTTGTCTTTATGATCCCCGTGATCGCGTTCTTCGGGACCGGCAAACCGGCCGCTGTTGTCACCACGATGATCTTTGGCGGCACGCCCGTGGTGCGCCTGACCGTGCTGGGCCTGCGCGGCGTGCCCGAAAGCGTGCGTGAGGCGGCGATCAGTTTTGGGGCCAACAAGTGGTATTTGCTCACGAAAGTAGACCTGCCACTCGCCGCGCCCTCAATCCGCGCGGGCATCAACCAGACGATCATGCTCTCGCTTGCCATGGTGGTGGTTGCCTCTCTCATTGGGGCCAAGGGCCTGGGTGAGGACGTGCTGGAGGCGCTGCAATACGCCAACGTGGGCCAGGGGATCTTGGCAGGCTTCGCCATTCTCTTCTGCGCGATGATCCTCGACCGGATCGTGCAGGGCCAGCGCAAGTAGCCTCCGAAAGGCGCACCGTGACTCGCCCAACCCTCGTGCTGGTGCACGGTTTCATGGGCGGCAGTGCGCAATGGGCGGCGGTGGAACCGGCGCTGAGCGAGGCCTTCAAACTGATCGCGGTGGACCTGCCCGGCTTTGGCGCGCGCTGTGATGAGGCACCGCTGACGCAGATCGGCGCCTATGCCGACTGGGTGGCGGCGCATCTGACGCAGGCAGGCGTGACCCGCTACCACCTTCTCGGCCACTCCATGGGCGGGATGATCGCGCAAGAAATCGCCCGCCGAGATGCCTCGCGCATCGCACGGTTGGTTCTCTACGCCACGGGGCCCACGGGCGTGTTGCCCGGACGCTTTGAGCCCATTGCCACGAGCAAGGCGCGCGCCGAAGCCGAGGGGGCCGAGGCAACCGCGCGGCGCATCGCCGCCACCTGGTTTCTGGCAAAGGAGGCTGCCCCTGGCTATCCTGCTTGTGCTGACATCGCGGCGGTGAGCCGCCTGCCCGCGATCCGCGCGGGGCTTGATGCCATGGCCGCTTGGGACGGGGTGCATGCGCTTGCTCAGATCACGCAGCCCACGCTGATCCTCTGGGGTGATCAAGACCGCACCTATGACTGGCACCAAATCGAGTTGCTTTGGACGCGGATCCCGCAAACACGCCTCGCGGTGGTGCCCGATTGTGCGCATGCGGTGCATGCCGAAGCACCTGACCTCTTTGCGGCGCACCTAAAACGGTATCTGCTGTGACTGTCCCGCCGGGCAGATCGGACAAAATTCTTGCCCTTTCAGCCCATTCCTGGGACGCTACGGCCAAAGGCCGCCAAAAGGCCAAAGCAAACCGGGGAGACGCCGCCATGTCAGCACAAGGCCAAGTGGTTCTGGACATCAAAAACCTGTCCATCTCATTGCCCAAAGGGGCCGACCGAAAGTACGCCGTCGAGGACGTCTCGATCACCCTCCGACGGGGGGAGATCCTCTGCGTTGTGGGCGAAAGTGGCTCGGGCAAATCGGTGATGACAAGTGCCATCATGAACGACGTGCCAGGCCGGCTCGAAGTAACCTCAGGCGAGGTCCTATTTGACGGCAAAGACGTGCTGCGCATGACCGACGGGGAACTCAACGCTCTGCGCGGCGCACGGATCTCGATGATCTATCAAGAGCCGATGGCGGCCCTCAACCCTGCCATTAAGATCGGCAAGCAAGTGGACGAGGTCTTTGCCCTGCACCGCCCCGAAATCAGCGCGGCGCAGCGACGTGAGGAGACGATCAAGCTCCTGGAACAGATGAAACTGCCACAGCCGCCGCGGATCTACGACAGTTATCCTCACCAGGTCTCGGGCGGGCAGTGCCAGCGCATTGTGATCGCCATGGCGCTTGCGTGCAAACCCGACGTGCTCATCGCCGATGAGCCGACAACCGCCCTTGATGTGACCACACAGGCAGAGATCTTGCGGCTGATCAACGACCTCAAGGAAGTCTACGACAACGCCACGATCTTTATCACCCATGACTTCGGCGTGGTCGCCGATGTGGCCGACCGCGTGGCGGTGATGTGCTGGGGCAAGCTCATCGAGGAAGGCACCAAAGACGAAGTGCTCATGCACCCCAAAGAGCCCTATACCCAGCTTCTGGTCGACGCCATGCCGCTGTTGGAGACCACGCGACGGCCCGATCTGACCCGCAATGATCCGCCGGTCGTTGAGGTAAAGGCGCTGCACAAGATCTACGACAGTGCCAGCAAGAAGGTGCATGCGCTCAACGACGCGCACTTTGTGCTGCGCTCGGGCGAGACGTTGGGCGTGGTGGGCGAAAGCGGATCGGGCAAATCCACGCTGGCCAAGACACTCATCCGGCTCGAAGAACCCAGCGAAGGGGCCGTGATCATTAAGGAGACGGATTTTCTGGGCCTCTCTGGAGCCGACTTGGTGCGCGCGCGCAAGAACATCCAAATGATCTTCCAAGATCCCTTCGGCTCGCTCAACCCCTCCCAATCGGTTCAGTTCATGATCACCCGGGGCCTGCAACTGCAGGGCATGACGGCGCGGGAGGCGCGGGAGCGCGCGGTTGAACTCCTTGAACAAGTGGGCTTGGGCGAACGCGCGCTCAAGCGCAAGCCGCGCAACTTCTCTGGCGGGCAACGCCAGCGGATCGGCATCGCCCGTGCGCTCTCCATGGAGCCTGATGTGGTGATCGCGGATGAGAGCGTCTCGGCGCTTGATCTATCGGTGCAAAAGCAAGTGCTGCGGTTGATGAATGATCTGCAAGAGAAGTACAAAATGGCGATCATTTTCATCACCCACGACCTGCGCGTCGCCGCGCAAATCTCAGACTACATCACTGTGATGCAAAAGGGGGTGATGGTGGAGTTTGGCCCGGCCGATGAGGTCTTTAACAACCCGAAACACGAGTACACCAAGAGCTTGCTGGAAGCGGCACCCGGAAAGGATTGGCACCCGCCCCGTCTCACCGTGGAGGAGGCCACGCGCATTGCCGATTCCATCGAACGGGCATAGGACACCACGCGCGAGGGCAGCAGCGCATCTCTGCCACCCTTTGGAACGCCGCTTTTGATCTGAGCGCCAGATGCTTCCGGTTTAGGTCCGGTTGCGCTACGCGCTCATGGCCGGAATGACCGTCTTGCCATACTCTGCGATGATGTTCTCTTCGTCCCCGTTGTCGAGGTAGATGTTGAACTGGGTGATCCCTGCCTCTTCCAGCGTCTTTAGCTTGGCGATGTGATCATCCGGCGTGCCCAGCACCGCGAAACTCTCAATGATCTCGTCCGAGATGAAATCGAGGTAGGCGTTGTCACTCTGCCCGTGCTTTGAGTAATCATACCCTTTGCGGTCCTTGATATAGGCCGTGAGCGAGGGCGGAATGTCATCGCGGTCGGTCCCGTATTTCTCAACGATATCGGCCACATGGTTGCCCACCATCGCCGGGAACCAGCGGGTCGCCTCGCGGCAGGCCGCCATATCCCCGAAAAACGCCGGAGCCGCCGACATCACGCGGTAGCCGGACATATCACGCCCATTGGCCTCGCCCGCCGCGATGGCCTGCCCGGCGAGCCATTTGCAAATCGTGGGCTCGGCAATCTGCAGGATCAGCCCGTCGCCCATGCGCCCCGCACTGTCGAGCGCTTTTGGCCCGTAGGCCGCAACCCAGACCGGCAGCTCATACCCCGTCGCCCAAGGAAACTGGATTGGGTTCGGCACATCGCCGTATTGCCGCTCTTCCCCGCGCACCAGGCCCTTCACCACCTCGATAAACTCATCCATCTTTTTCAAAAGCGCAGGCTTGCGCCCCATCACGCGCACCGCGCTGTCGCCGCGCCCCACGCCGATGTCAAACCGCCCGCCCGATTGCAGCGCCAGCGAACCGAAAAGCGAGGCCGCCGCCGACCATTCGCGGGTGTTGGGGTTGGTGACACAGGGGCCAAAGCGCATCGTCTTTGTGTGCTCCATGCACATCGCCATCGCCGGAAAGCTCTCGCGCCAGAGGATGTGACTGTCGTAAAACCAGCAATAGGTGAACCCCGCCTCTTCGGCCTGTGCCACCAGCTTGCGCGCCCGTCCAGGCTCCATGAAGCCCTTGAATGTGATGCCAAATTCCATGTGTTTCCTCCGTGGTGTCAGGTGCCGGGTGCCCAGATGCGGATCCCCGCATGGCTAAAGGGCACGGCTTTTGAGATGTTGATGCGGATGAGGATCGGTGTGATCGCCTCGATGCAGCGCGCAGCTTCCGCGTCGCCCGCGTTATAGGCACGCACGCCCAGTTTCTCGACGAGCGCCATGACCTTCTTGCGCGGCTCCAGCCCATTGCCACAGACCAGCACGTCGCAGTTGATCTCCGCCTCCAGATCGTTGAGCGTATGGGCCGACACGTTGTGCAACGCCCCCATCACCGGGATCTCCGGCCCCAAAAGCGCTTGCGCGGCCTCGGTGGCGGAGCCTTCGGGCGGCATATCCACCTTCTTGGGATCGCCCTTTTTCAAGGGCACCACGATATCGACCAAGATCTTGCCCGCCAGCGCGCCCTTGAGCCCCTCAAGCGTCGCATTGTGCCCCGACCAGGGCACGGCGAGGATCACCATCTCCTCTGCCGCGGCCACGGCTGCCGCATTGTCATGCCCGGTGATCGCGGCAGCGCCCGCAGGCAACGAGCCTGCAAGGTCCGCGGCAATCTCGGCCGCGCGCGCCGCATCGCGCGAGCCCAGGGCCACGGGGACCCCCGCCCGGGCAAAGCGTTTGGCCAAACCCTGGCCCTGCGGCCCGGTGCCCCCCAATATCGCGATTGTCATCTAAACATATCCTCCTTCGGGGCGCGCAGGATGTCGCGCGCGCTGCTCGTCTCATGCCCCTGCCACGCGACCCCCCGGCAGAGCACGAGCGGGGTCTTGCCCGCCTTGGTGATCACAAGTCCGGAGGCGGCGGCCACTTCGTCGCTCAACGCGGGTTCGGTGACCGACAGCGCGCGGCCCCAGGCGTCTGCCTTGCCCACGTCCGAGGTCTTGGCAGGCACCCTGTAAAGCCCAATGGCCACGTTGACCTGGCCCAAGCGCCAAGGCCGCCCAAAGGTATCGGTGATCACAACCCCCAAAGGCACGCCAAAGCGCGCCTCCAACGCGCGGCCCAAGCGCGCCGCACTCGCATCGGGATCATCCGGCAGGGTGATAACCGTGCCAGCATCGCTGTTGGATTCGTCGACCGCCGCATTGGCAGAGATAAAGCCCAGACGGTGCTCGCAGATCATCGTGCCTTCGTTCTGATCCGGTCGCTTAAAGGCGCGCACCACGCGGGTAGACTGGCGCAGCACGATCTCAACCTTGGCAGGGTCTTTGCCCAGATCGCGGGCATAATCCTGCGCCTCTGGCGAGGGGGCGACGGACGAGAGGTCAATCACATTGCCTTCCGCTTTCGACACGATCTTATGCGCCACGCATAAGATATCGCCCGGCATCACGCCGCCGGACGCCTCAAGGCAATCACCCAAAATCTGCGCCAGATTATCGCCCGGCGCGATGTCGGGCACACCTGGAATGGCCTTGAGCGTCACCCCTGGTGTCATGCGCAGATCTCAGCGATCTCGGGCGCGGTCTGGATCGCGCGCGCAAGACAGGCGCTGGTATCGATGTCAAAGCTCAGGCTGTCGAGCGGCATGAGGCAGGTGGTGAGCCCGCGCGCCTCCGCCGCTCTCAAGTGCTTTTGCGCTGACTGCGGACCGTAGTGAAACGTGATTGCACCCGGCGGCGCAATAAGCAAGGCGTTGGTGCCCAAATCGGTTGAGGGGACAACCGTAACGGCCGCGCGGCTGGCCAAAAGCCGGAGGAGATCCGCAGGATCGGGCGCGGCCAGATCCGCGGGGATCACGCAAAGCCTGTCGTAGCCCTCCGCCTCCGCCCGGCGCGCGCCTTCGCATACCGCGCCATTGAGGCCCGCGCCCGGTGGTTCCGCAATGACCCGAAGCCCGCGCGCCTCAGCCACGCTCGCAGCGCGGGGACAGCCCGTGATCACCGCGAGGTCCACAGCCGCTCCCGTCAAGGGCTGCACCACATCCAACGTGCGGCGAAAGAGAAGATCCACCAAGCGCACCCGCGCGGCAGGCGTCAAATCCCCCGCCAGCCGGGTCTTGGCCGCCGCCGCCTCTTTGATCGGTACCGTGATCAACGTGCGCGGCATGCCGCCGTCCCGGGCCGGGCCAGATCAACGCAAGACAGTATCTCCGCCGCCAAGCGCGCCTTGGCTGTCGCGTCGGGCATCAGGATATCCGTCAGATGCGGCGTTACGCCCTGATCGGTGATCTCACTGGTTAGGGCCGCATCTGCGCGATCAACGACAAAGTGATCCAACAGATCCTTATAGATGAGGGCCACACCAGCGGCATCGGCGCGGTGACCAAGCGCTGTGAGCATGCGGTCCGCGGGGCCCTTCACCACCTTGCCCGCGATCAGCGGCGAGACCCCGATGATCGGCGCGCGCGCCTCGCTCAGCGCCTCCCGCATGCCTGGGATGTCCAAGATTGGCGTGATGCTGACCAACGGATTTGACGGCGCGATCACCACAACATCTGCAGAGACGACGGCGGTGCGCGCCTCTTGGGTCAAGGCGGCCCGGTCCAACCCGTCATAGCGCAGCTCAAGGACCTCGGGCGCGCAGCGCTCGCGCACAAAATACTCCTGAAACGTGAGCCAACCCACCGCTGTGCGCACAAACGTCTGCACCCGGTCGTCTGTTGGCAAGAGGATCAGCGCCGAGATCCCAAAGCGTCGCGCAACATCCGCTGTGATGCGCGTGGGCCGGTCCCCCCGGCGCAGCCGCTCGGCCCGGTAAATGTGCAGGCCAAAATCGCGGTCACCCAGAAACATCCACGTGTCCGCCCCCAGATCGGCCAGCATTTCGAGCGCGCGCCGCCCTTCATCCGCCAGCCCCCAGCCCTGTTCGCGGTTGATCCGGCCCGAAAGCGTGTAGAGCATCGTGTCGATATCAGGCGAAACCCAGAGACCGTGAAACTCCTGATCATCCGCCACATTGCCGATGATCGTCAGATCTACGTCCTTGAGCGCGGCAAAGCCTTCAGCCATTTTGGCCCCGCCGACCCCCCCGGCCAAGAGCGTGACACGGATCACCGAGGCACCTCCGGGAACATCTGCAAGAAATCCAGCGGATCGGCGCGCCGTTCTACCAGCGGCGCAAGCTCAACGGGATCGTGGTGGGCATAGACTTCTACCGTATTGTAGACCGTGTTGCGCCGCACCGGCACGCGGCCCGCCGACCGGATGATCTGGCAGAGCTCGCTTGCGGTAATCTCCTGCCCATGGCCGGAGCCCGCGGCGCGCGAGATGCTCTCGTTCATCAGCGTCCCACCCAAATCGTTGACCCCGCGCGCAAGCATCTGGCGCGCGCGGTCGGGGCCGAGCTTGGTCCAGCTTACCTGAATGTTGTCGATGAACCCGTGCAGCACGATCCGTGCAACAGCATGCATCAAATCCACCTCATGCGCGGTCGGTCCGGGGCGCACTTCTTCGGGGTTCTGCGTGTAAAGCGGGCTTTCGGTATGCACAAAGCTCAGCGGCACCAGTTCGGTGAAGCCGCCCGTGTCGCGCTGAATGTCCCTGAGCCGCGCGAGATGCGCCGACCAATGCGCAGGACCATCAACATGCCCGTACATGATCGTTGCCGTCGTGGGGATACCCACGGCATGGGCTGTGCGGATAATCTCTTCCCATTGCGCCGCGCTCAGCTTGTTTTTCGTCAGCTTCTGGCGCACTTCGGTATCGAGGATCTCGGCAGCCGTGCCGGGCATCGACCCCAAGCCGCAGTCCTTCAGGTCCTGCAAAAAGGCCCGGTAAGACATCTTGGATTTCACCGCGCCGTACCAGATCTCAAAGGGCGAGAAAGCGTGGATGTGCAGATCGGGCAGGGCGGCTTTGAGCGCCAGCACCAACTCGCGGTAATAGCTGCCGGACATCTTCGGATGCAGCCCGCCCTGAATGCAGACCTCTGTCCCGCCCCGGTCCCAGGCCTCCAGCGCACGGGCCACCACCTGCTCTGGGGCCAGCCATTCCGCGCCTGCGTCCTCAACCCGCTTGGCGAAGCCGCAAAACCGGCAGCCCATATAGCAGATGTTGGTGAAATTGATGTTGCGGTTCACGACAAAGCTCACCCGGTCACCGTTCGCCCGCGCGCGCAGATAATCGGCCGTCGCGTAGATCGCGGCGCGGTCGGCGGCATATGCCGTGTCGCGGCACTCAAAGAGAACTGCGCCCTCGGCCTCGGTCACTTCGCGGCTTAAAAGCGCGCGGTTCAGGATCCGCCAGATGGGCCGCCGCGCGGCGTCAAGCGCGCCCTGCAATTCCACGGGGCGGCGGCGGGCAAAGCTCTGCGGGGCCTGGGTCACTCAGCCGCCTCCAAAGTCTGACCACGCGCCAGACCGTCAGCGCGGGCCAGTGCAACAATCCGCCCCGCCAGTGCCGGGTCAAGATACTGCGCCCGAGCCTCGATAAAGCGCGGATAGACGGTGAGCCGCTCCACCAGATCATACCCGCCGCGCGCGCAGCTTTCGGCAAGCGCACTGATCTCGGGCCAGACATGCTGTGGATTGATGAAATCGATGGTGACCGGGCTGATCCCGCCCCAATCGTTGATCCCCGCATCAAGGTAGGCGAGGTGGCGCGCATGCAGGTTGGGCGGGGCCTGCAGGCTGATCGCCGGATCCAAGATCAACCGGGCCGCCGCGATGGTGCGCAGCATATCTTCCAGATCAGGCTCTGGGTGCTGGGCCATCGCAATGTCAGGCTTGCGCTGAAAGTTCTGGATGATCACCTCTTGTATGTGACCGTGGGTGAGGTAGGCGGCATTGATCGCCTCCAGCGCGTCGATGCGCTCCTCCCAGGTCTCGCCAATCCCGATGAGGAGCCCGGTGGTGAAGGGCACTTTCTTCTCCCCCGTCCGCGCCAGCGTGCGCAGGCGCTGGACCGGTGTCTTATCCGGGCAGGCGTAATGCGGCCCGCCTTTGCGGGTCAGCCGACGGCTCACCGTCTCGAGCATCATGCCCATCGACGCCGCAACGGGCTTCAACCGGTCGATCTCATCCTCGGACAGCGTGCCCGCGTTCACATGCGGCAGAAGCGAAGTCTCTTCCAGCACCAGCGTGCACATATCCGCCAGATAGTCGGTCATGCGCGCATAGCCCAAGGCCGCCAACGCGTCTTTGGCCTGGGCATAGCGCTGCTCCGGCTTTTCGCCCAAACTAAAGAGCAGTTCTTTGCAGCCCTGCCGCTCCCCCCGCCGCGCCTCCGCCAGCACTTGCTCGGGCGTCATGATCCGCGCCGCAGGATCGGACGGGTGTTTGACAAAGGTGCAATATCCACAGGTGTCCCGGCACATATTTGTGAGCGGGACAAAGACCTTGCGCGAATAGGTCACCGTGCGTCCCCAATGCGCATCCCGCACCGCTGCGGCTTCTGCTAGCAAATCATCCGTCGCTAAGGCTTTGAGTTTTTGGCGGTCGGTCACGGACATATCGGCTCCTTCGTGGCGAGCATCCGTTGAAATCGAGAGCCTGGTCAAGATTTTTTATCTTTTGGTCAAAAAAATTTCCGCATACGCCGCGCAAACCCGATCTTTCGCGCTTCTAGCGTCGTGAAAGCGCCCAAAAATTTCGCGTTGCGCTCCCCTACGACGTGGGAAGCCTAAGCCGCTGTCAAGCGCCTTTCACATGCGCGGCAAAAGCCTCAGCGTAGTCGGCGTGCCAGCGGCTCAACGCGGGGCGGTTCTCGATGATATCGCCCACCGCCCAGGCGATCCGCTTTTCATCCAAGGCACGCGGCACATCGTTGTCGGGACAAAGGATGTAGAAATCGCCGCGGTTCACACTGTCGATGAAGAAAGCAACGGTCTGCGCGGCAGTCCAGGCGGCGGGAGGTTTCTCCGCGGCCCCCGTCATACCCGTGTGCACAAAGCCCGGCACCAAGAGATGCGCGGTGATCTCCGCCCCGTCGGTGTTGCGCAACTCATGCGCCAAGGCCTCGGTAAAGGCTTTGAGCCCTGCCTTGGAGACGTTGTAGGCCGGGTTCCCAGGGGGCGTCGTGATGCCCTGTTTTGAGCCGGTGTTGACAATGGCCCCGGGCCGCCCCCGTTGAATCATGCCGGGCGCGAAGACCTGCGTGCAGTGGATTGGCCCCCAAAGGTTCACGTCCAGCGTGGTCTCCCAGGCTTCCAAAGGGCCTAGCGCGGCAGAGCGCAGGCCGATGCCCGCATTGTTCATCAAAATGTCAACGCCGCCAAAGCGCTCAGTGACAGCTGTCTCAAGCGCCTGCACCGCGGCACGGTCCGAGACATCGGTGCGGGCGGTCATCACATCAGCGGCGCCTGCGTCCTGCGCTTTTTCGGCTGCTGCCGCCAGCTTGTCCTCAGCCCGGTCGACGATGACCACCCGCATCCCCATGCCCGCAAAGGCCGTCGCCGCGGCAAGGCCGATCCCCGATGCACCGCCCGTGATCAGCGCGACAGACTGAGAGGTGAAGGCCGGATGTGTCATGAAACGTGTCTCCCAACGATGGCGCAGCATCGGAGTGATTGCGCGCGCGCTCCTTCGATCATGCCCGCAAGAGTGCTGCCTGTGAAGCAGGCTTTGCGGGAGCGCGACGTCCCACCTCCCCGAAAGGCCCCGGGGCTCTTATACCAGCCCCGCCCTGCACCCCGTTCACGGCACTGCGCATAAACGTGATTTCGTTTGCCAGCGCATGTGGTTCATCAAAAGGGGGTGCAGGCGTGTGGATCACATCCGCACCCGCAGGATGACTGCGCAGCGGGAGGAGACGACGGATATGAAGGCTGTGATGAAAGCACTCGGGGCTTATTGCCGCCCGTTTTTTGTGCTGGCGCTGCTGATGGGGACGCTTGGCGCGTCTGATGATCTGCACGCGGAGAGCACGAAGACCCTGCCCGCCTATGTGACAGATGAATTCGGCCACCCGCCCGCGGTGCCGGACGGCCCGCTGACCCCTGACATTGCAGCCGCCCTGCGCGTGGCCTTCCTGGACAGCGTGACGCGATCGACCTGGGGCGCGGACCAGCAGCGTGCTCTCGCTGAGATCGCGGCCTCTGGGGATCCCCGGCTCGCCTGGCTGATCAGTGATCTGATGCGCTTTGTCCCCTCGCGCCAGATCAACGCCGAACTGTCGCAGGCTGCCAGCACGCTCTTGGGCCAACCCATCACGGATGAGAACAGCTGGGGCCGCGTCACCGACCTCCTCATCGCCTGGGACATCCCGGCACCGCCCGACTATCTGAGCTACAAGCGCGGGATCTTCACCACCGTCGTGCCGGGGTGGTCGCGCCTCTTTGTCGACGGCGCGATCGATTGGCGGCTGGTCTCTTGGGGCGGCGTTCTGATCGACGACCGCCCCCATGACCGCACAGATGAGCGGTGCAATTGCATCCCGGCGGCCGATAACCCGGAGGTTAGCAGTGCCGAAGCTGCAACATGGCTCAAAGACGACGACGTTGTCTTTGGCATCTCGATCAATGGCGAACATCGCGCCTATCCCAGACGCATCATGGAAGTGCGCGAAATGGTCAACGACACGCTTGGCGGTCGCGACCTCGGCATTCCCTACTGCACCCTCTGCGGAGCGGCACAGGCCTATTTCACCGACCGCCTGCCCGAAGGGGTTGAGCGCCCCATCCTGCGCACCTCCGGCCTTCTGAGCCGGTCCAACAAGGTCATGTATGATCTTACCACCCACTCGGTCTTTGACACTTTTCTCGGTCATGCCGTGACCGGGCCGCTCGCCGCAAAGGGGGTTCAGCTCAAACAAGCCACTGTGATCACGACAGACTGGGCCAGTTGGAAACGCGACCACCCCGAGACGACCGTCCTGCTCGAACGCTACGCCCTGGGCCGCGACCCGGATTTCCGCAATGGGCGGGACGCCAACGGCCCGATTTTTCCCGTCGGCGATGTCGATCCGCGCCTGCCGGTGCATGAGGATGTGATCGGCGTTGTGACCGCCTCGGGTCAGCCGGTTGCCTTTCAACGCAGCAGCGCGCTCATCGCCCTGCGGCGCGGAGACAAGATTGCCTACGAAAATGTGCGCCTTGCCCTCGACGCGGGCGGCATCCGGGCTGTGGGGGCGGATGGATCGGATCTGGGCAGCCATCAGGCCTTCTGGTTCGCCTGGTCGCAATTCCACCCGGGCACGGCGCTTTGGCAGCCCTGACCTTAGGCTCAGGACCCATTGATTTTTCAGCGCTGGTGGGACAGATTTTCTGACTCGCTAGGAGCAGGACGGCAGGAATAGTGGTTCTATTTCAACGGCCTGAGACGACGTCCAGTCAAAAAATTCGTCCCATCGAAGACGCCAAAATCGCTTCATCTCAGCGGCGTGGGCCGCTTGAAAATAGAACCACTATTCCCCGCGCGTCCCAAACCACTGATGTTTCGCGATTTTGGCGCCAGCGCTGAAGAATGAATGGGTCCTGAGCCTAGGCGCTCACCAAGTCCCTTTGGCGCAGCGTGATGGGCGTCGCCCCATGCTGCTTTTTGAACGCGCGCGAAAAACCCTCGGCGGAGGCAAAGCCGTAGCGCCGCGCCACCGTCTCCACCCGGTGACCCTTCGCGATGTCTTGGCGCGCCAAGGTCAACCGCCAGCGCCGCAAATAGGCGGCAGGCGTCTCGCCCACCTCCATGAGGAACTTCTCGGCAAAACGGCTCAGCGACATGCCCGCGCGTGCCGCCAGATCCTCGTTGCGCCATGACTGACCCGGCCGGTCGTGCATCGCAACAATCGCGCGGCTGAGCCGCGGATCGGACAGACCGGCCAGCAAGCCCGGCGCGGTGGAGCCCGCCGCGATCTGCGCCCGCATCATCCGGACAATCAGCACTTCGCCAAGACGGCTGAGCACCGAATTGGCACCGCATCTCTGCGCGGTGATCTCATCTTGCATCAACTGCACCAGGCCGATGCCTTCATCCCCGGCCTGCAGGTCCATGTCGACAAGATCCGGCAGCGCCCTCACCAGCGGGTTCTGTTCCCCGCTCCACTCCACCCGCGCTGAAAAGAGCACTTGGGGCCCCGCAGGCGCAAACCCCGTGCACCGGACGCAGTACACCACGCGATCGGGCGCGCCACTAGGGTCCGCAACCGCCAACAGGTTCGCGTCCTTGAGCGGGGCAGGCGTCACCGTCAGCCGGAACTTATCGATTAGGGTGGTGAGCCGGTCTATGCGATCCATTTGGGCGTTTTGGTCTGTTTTTTGAGATTTACCGCACCATAGATCTGATACACCATCCGCACAACCCACAATCACAGAGGCCACCCATGCTGATCCCACGCCAGAAAACCCCCGACTTGAAGCTGCAAACCCTTGATCACGGCACCTTTGACCTTGCCACCGAAACCTCTGAGCGCGGCACGGTCATCTGCTTTTACCGCGGACTGCACTGCCCGATCTGCGCGACCTATCTGACCGAGTTTCAAAAGCGGGCGGGCGATTTTGCGGAACGCGGCGTGGGCACCATCGCGGTCAGTTCTGACGGGCAGGAGCGTGCGCGCAAGATGGCCACGAAAATCGGGGCTGGCACGCTGCGCTTTGGCTACGACCTGTCGCTGACCAAAGCCCGTGAATGGGGGCTCTACATCTCCACCTCGCGCGGCAAAACCTCCATCGGGATCAACGAGCCAGACCTTTTTTCTGAGCCGGGTCTCTTCATGGTCACGCCGGAGCAGACGCTTTACTACGGGTCGGTGCAAACGATGCCTTTCGTGCGCCCGCATTTCTCTGAGCTTGTCAGCGCCTTGGACTTCGCGATTGAGAAAAAGTATCCCGCGCGCGGCGAATACACCGGCGCTGTCTAAGCGCGGGGGTCTGATCTTCGCAGCGGCGCGCTCACGCCTCAAGCGTGCCGCCTTGGTACCCGCGGCCGGGCTCGAACCGGCACGGCATTTCTGCCCAGAGATTTTAAGTCTCTTGTGTCTACCATTCCACCACGCGGGCAAAAGCTTGAAACCAAAGGATTAAATGTCGTTCAAGACATTGATTTTGCGCAGACACAGCGGCCAAAGCAGTCACAAGATGTCGGCACAGTCACACAATTCCCGGCACAGCGCATTCTGCCAATCCCTGATGAAGTTCTATCTCCCGAATTTCAAGAGGAATTTTGGTCAAAGGTGAAGCGCACAAATGACTGCTGGGAATGGCAAGGAAGCCTAGGTTCCGACGGATACGGCAAGCTCAGGATCGGCACAGACCGGGCACATTTTCGGGCACACCGCGTGGCCTACAAAATCGCTTACGGGATAGATCCCGGCCACCTCTACGTTTGCCATAAGTGCGATAATCCAAGGTGCTGTAATCCCAGACACCTGTTTTTGGGTACTGCGCTGGACAACAACCTCGACAAGATATGCAAGGGCCGCGGCTCAAACGGCGATCACCGGGGGAGCAAAAACGGCAATGCGAAGCTTTCCGAAGACGACGTTCGCAAGGCGATATCGCTGATCATGGCGGGCAAGACCAATGTTGAAATCGCCGGAGAGATTGGCATCGGCCACGCGCTTGTGTCTCGGATCAGGGTTGGTCGCTCTTGGGTGAGCCTTGCCCATGAAATAGGCTATCAGCCCAGGCCGTCAAAGGGCGCGCCAAAGAGCGGACGGACAAAGCCGCGCAGCCTTTGACCACCCACCCCGGCGCTACCAGCGTGATTTGAGCAAAGGAGAAAGGTGTGCCGACATTTTCTGATCTTACTCACTGGTGGCGCGTGGCATGGTCGTTCCCACCTTGGACAGAGGCGTTTTGGTGCGGGTTGATGCACGATACTGTGGAAGACGGGTACTTGCCTAAATGGTTCCTACAGTGGCCTGCGCTAGATGCTGTGACCCGGCGCGAGGGTGAAACCTACAAGACCTTTATCTCTCGATCGTATCGTCACCCGGTTGGACGCAAAGTGAAGCTGGCTGACGTGTGCGACAATCTACAGCGCGGCGTTGACGATCCGCGACCCAGCCTTCGCAAGCGCTACCTCGATGCAGTGGTTTACCTAACCGCCACGCCAGAATTATAACCCCGCCGACTGATTTATCTAGGCAGCCTCTCAACCTGCGGGGTCAATGAACACCAAGGTGAGAGTACGCGCCAAGTTCTATGGTGTACCACTTGCCGTTGCTGTCTGGCCCGGCAACCGCAAACTCTGCATCGTCTGGGTCGCAGTCATCGCCGTTTTGATCGAACCAGTAGGTCTTGCCATCATCAAGCAGGATGATCCTCAAGGCGCGGTTTAGCGCTTCAATCTCAGCCATCTCAGCACCACCCCACATTTCCCGGCCATGACCGGGCCAGCCCCTCTGCCATCAACACCTCACCCGCCGTCACGTCGCCAGGAAGCATGACATAGACCAGCGGTCTGCCATACCTATCTTTCACCCCCGTATCGGCCACCACAGCGCCTGAGAGTAGTTGTGTGAGCCTGTCCTTGGCTATGTAGCCTAACTGGCGCTCTCGCTCGCATTCGGGCCGGTATATCTCGGGGGCGTCTACCCCATATTGGTTAGGCGCACCTGGGCCAAGCATCCTCATGTTGGTCCCGTTGCAGCGGATGCTGTCTCCATCAATGGCGGTGAGGGTGAGGCAGGTTAGAAGGGTGAGCATCAGTCCCCCTTCTTGATATCTACAACGTCAGCCTCACCACGCCCGCTGGAATAGCCGTGCGTCCTTGGCCGAACGCTACCGCCTACTGTTTCAAACGGCGCGTAGATCACGGCGCGCGCCGCTGACAGTGCGCCATCAAGGAACCGGCCTTCCGCGTTGCCACCAAACCAAAGAACCTCGTGTTGCGTACGGCCCGTCAAGACCAGCGCCCTGATGTCGCGGTGGCTTGTTAGAGGGACCGCATGATGGCTGAACGCACATTCAAAGAGGAATTTGCAGCGTTTTGTGCAGCACAGTACAGCGCCGTCAGCCCTGACGATCTGCCAGACTGGCAGCGGCTTGAGGCAGAGGCCGCGTTCATGATGGGCGTGAACATTGGGTTCTATCGCGGCTTTGCCTGCGAGGATGACGAAGCAATGAAGCTCGACGCCGAGATTAGGGCGTTTTCAGACGACTACATGAAGCGCGTCGAGGCGGCAGGGATACCCCTTGGCGCGCGGCGCTCATAAAGGACCACCATTTCTGCCAGAACACTCTTGCAAAACCGGACATAATGTCCTATGTATTGTCTATGGGCGATGAAGCCCGCCACGAAAGGATAAACGACAATGACCACTCATGAATTGAGCCTGCACGACGACAAGATGCGGGCAGAGATTGCCCACCTTGCAGCGCAAACAGCCCGTATTCAGCAGCAAATGCGTTGGCAGATGCCAGTATACCTGATCAGCTTCATCGGCGCAGTGATCGCCATAGTGAACGTTTTCGGATGATGACCGCGACAGATTTCAAAAAGGCCCGGAGTGTTCTGGGCCTTTCTCAGCAAGAGCTATCCAATGAATGGGGCATGGGGAAAAATGGCGAACGCACCATCCGCCGCTGGGAACAGGGCGACGTGCCGGTAAACCCGATTGCGGCATACTGCATTTCCTTAATGCTTGAAAAGCAAAACGCTTAAAGCGCCCGCTGCCCTACCATCTGATAGCCGTAGCCGTGCAGGTTTTTGATTTTGAGGTGCTTCGGCAGGCGTCTGCGAAGGTGCTTCACCGCGCTGCTTAATGCCTGATCCTCGTTGCATTCCCGGTTCAGGTCATCGAAATACAGAGCTTGACAAAGCACTTCCCTGCTCAGGCCCCATTCACTGTCATACAGCGCGATTGCCAGCCGTCGCTGCTTTTTGGGTAGGTGTCTTGCCCATTCGTCGACCGGATGCATTTCGTTGGTCACAAGAGGGCCAAAGGCTTCTACTAATTCCAGCAGATAGTCTTTGGCCTCCGCATCGGTCATGTGCTGCACGATCTCACGCGGCGTCCTCGCCTTGCTGGTTCTCACCCGCTTGGGAGGCGCGCCCGCATAAGGCATGCGGTGCAAGGTCACGCCCTAGCGCTCACTCTTGCTCAGACAGTAACCCAGCCCCTCGCATATTGCGAAGAACACCTTGCGGTGCGTCCCCACTTCTAGCTTTGTCTGCACCGTGTCATTGACAGAAGCGGTCGGCAGGGTGCGCTCAAGCCTATTCAGGACAGTTTTCGTTGTCTCTGGCCCCGCCTGTGTCACAGAGCAAGCGGTCAGGATCAGTGTCAGGGCCAACGCCCCGCTCAGCTTCGTCAGCATCTTCATTCACTCCTTGTGCTGCGTCTCTGTCAGCCGCTTCCACGCGCTCACGCTCGCTCACCACGCCCTGCCGCTCTCGATACTCACCCCAGGCCCAGAGAGCCGCGCAGAGCGCCACAGCGCCGCCGAGAAGCAGCTTGAGGCGAGATAGGCCGAGGATGGCGGGGATCATCTTGAAACCGCTGCCTTCAAGGCTTTGCGGCTCTGGCTGAACCAGTACCAGACGAGAGTGCCCCCTGCGATCACACCGCCCGCCAAAAGTTCAAGCAGAAGCGGATCTTCTGCAAAGCCATAAGCGATGTCTTCAGGTAGCCACCCGCCGCGTGCGGCAGTGCCCGCAAGGATGTAAAGACCGATGCGCACAAAAACAGTGACTTGATCCATGAGTTATCTCCGAAAGAACTTGAGGATAAGGTTGAGTAGCGCCGTCCAAGGGCTTGGCTTTGCGACCGTTTGGCTGGGGGAAGGTGCCGGGTCTGGCCGCACAAAGTCAGGTGCTGGTGCGGTTGTCATAGACTCATAACCCGCCGCCTCCAACGCCACCTCAAATGACCGGGCGTAGCGCGCGTATCTGTCGGCTTCAAACATGCCGTTCCAAACGCGCCGCGCGCTGCGGTAGTCACGCCGATCTCCGGCAACATAGGCTGACAGCTTCTTTCCTGTGGCCCAGCCGTCAAGCATAGGCTCGACCAGCGCGCGAACCGATGTGTGCAGGTTCATCATCAGGTCAGGCTTTTGCAGCAAGGGCAAACCAAGCTTGTCACCGAACTTGCGGAAGTTGGTCCGGCCGGTAATCTGGCCCACGCCTGTCCCACGGAAACGCCAGCCATCCCCTGGCTCCGTGTTGCCAAGGTTGTCCCGGCCCCACTTGCCACCGTAGACCGTGTTGGCCAACAACTCAGGCTTACCCGCAAGCTCGCTGGGCGTCTTGCCTTGACGTCGATGGGCACCGAAGACCTGGGCAATTCGATTGGCTCGATACCAAAGCGACTCGTGCTTGGGCTGCATGGAAAACGCGCTCTCGCCATAGGCTGTTGCAAGGATGTACGCAGCCTGCCCCAGGTCCGCGCCTTGCCGGACGCACTCATTCAGGATGGCCTCGCATCCTTCTACTTGGCCTTGAGTCAGTGAGGTGCCAAACACGCCGCTCTCACGCTTGCGCAGTTCGGCAAAAAAGGTCTTTCGGTCCACGGGGTTCTCCCAATGCAAAAGGCCGCCCAGAGGCGGCAATGGTTCCAAAATCTGTTGGGCTTAGCGGCCGGTGTTGTGCTGCAGGATCTGGCGCAGGAGGGCGTTGATTTCCTTCTGACCGTCTTTGATCTCACCTATGTCGCGTTGCAGCGCGCTGAGTTGCGCATTCTGACCTGCCGATTGGGTTTCAAGCGCGCGCACCCGCAAGTTCAGGTCGCGGATCGTCACGACGTTTGCAGCCACATCTCGCGCCGCCATGTCTGTCTGAGCCCGCAACGTGAACCAACCACCTACGACAGCCACCAGCAACAGACCGAGTTGGATGATGTTGCCCAGGCTAATCTGGCTGTTGAATATGGGTCTGGTCATCTTTGGTCTTTCTTTGCTCTGCTCAGTCATTGTTGCGCCTCTTCGCTATTGCGCAGGGCATGTGCAATCTCTGAAAACCGCCAGTCCTCCCGTTCATAAATCTCATTCCAAAAGGCGAAACCCTCAGGGTCTGGCTCCCGACGCAGGATCTCTCGATAGAGCTTTGTCAGAGGCGAGACCTCGGCGAAAGTTATGCGTTCAGCAGCATCTCGTGCTTCGGTTGACCCAAAGCAAGCCGTGATCCAACTCGTTACGTTTTCGGGGATATCGACGTAGTGTGGCTCATACTTTTTGGTGACGATGGAAGGCGCGATATCAGCAATCGAAAAGCTGATGGCAGGATAGCGCTCCCACAAGCGCTCAAGTCGGGCCTGATACTGATCGGGCAGCGTCTTAATCGACATAGGGTCGCCGAGAGAGCCCCATTTCTCATGCACGACATTGCTTGCCTGGAGCTTTGTCATCGGCACCCCAAAAAGCCCTTGGAACGCCTCATGCATGTCCCAGTCCGGGTTCTGGAGTAGGACGCGCCGCATGTCTGCCGCGCCATGGATCTTCTGTTCTTGAGTGCTCATTACGTCACCTCATCAACGGTAAAGCTGAGAATTGCGTGAGAAAGCAGGTTGCTGGTGCCGCCGCGCTTTTTCAGACCGATGAACAAGTTCTCTGTAGTAGCAGTAAACTGAGGCATGGTGTGCGTGATGGTGCCGGTCATCTTCACGCGATAAAAACCATATGCATCGTTGTCGTTTGCGTTCGTACCAAGCATCAAATCATGGTCGCTGTTGTTCTCTCCGCGATAGGTGACAGTAACCTCGTAAGTATTTCCAATCGTCACAGCCAAAGCTGGCGAAGCCATGTACGGAAACGCGCTTCCTGAGTGTTCAAGCCGGATTTCATCAGCAACGGCGTCGTGCACAAGCGTGCCACCGCTGGCCGTCCAGCCGGTTGTGCTGGTGTCTGTCGCGGCGTCATAGCTGTGCAAAGAGCTTGGCGCAGGGGCGTCGGTCGTAAATGCAGCAGTCGTCACAACATTTGACGCGCCCTGTACCAGATCAACAGTGTATTCTGTATCCTCTGCCAGCCCAGTGATGCTGATGTTTTGAGCACCGGTCGCTGACACCGTGTGCGTGCCATTGACCGCAGATCCTGCGCCGGTGGGGTTGGCGGTCCAGGCAATGTCGATGCCAGACGTATCGGTTGTGATCTGCATGGTGGCCGTGGTTGTGCCGGTCGCCACAGGCGTTGTTGCAGCCGAGAGAACGGGCGTAACGACAACCGGCGTGGCCGATACCAGCGTTACATCAAAGCTCGCCCCGGTCGGCACGCCGCCTCGCCACTGCACGCCAAAGTACATTGTGCTCGCAAGCGCCGTGGCCTCAATTTGAATCGTGCCGGGACCACTGATGCGCGTGTTGCTCGCACCATCGACGTTACTGCCGTTTTCATCTTCTGTGCTTGAGATGACCCCGCCGAGTTGACCGCTGCCAGCCTTTGCGCTCACGTCCACTAGGAAAGTGTAGTCGAGGCCAACAATCAGATCATCAAGGGGAATGTAGGCAATCGGGAAGGACGTGCTGTCGTCGGGCGTGACGCGGATTACACCGTCACCTGATACCCATACCGCAGAGCCAACTTCCGTCGTGCCCGTTACTACAGCGATATCTCCAGGGTCTGTACTGAAGTCATCGGTGATGGTCTGCGGCACGGGCATTGCGCGGATTTCAGAACGCGTTGTCGTTTCGTTGCCTTGACCGTCATCTGTCCGAACGAGACACGAAACCTCAACCAAATTTGACGCCGATGACAGCATGTCGACCGCGCGCGTCAGAATGCGATCAGTTGCACCTGAGATATTCGTCCAGCTACCGCCATTGCTGCGCCGCTGATGCTGGTAAGACAGGCTGTCGACGCCGTCTTGGTAAAGACCCGCGCCAGCAGTTATAAGCGTTGTGCCTTCTTCAATCGTGCTGGTGATCTCGTCATAGAGTGGGAAGCCGGACGCCTCGTCATAGCGGTGTTTGTAGAGCTTGGGCGTTTCTGTGTTGACCGGCGCACCGGTGGGTATTGCGCCACCAGTGACCACGTTGCGATCAGGCTGGTCCAATCCGTTCAGCCGCGGATAGTTCGGGGACCAGGGAGACGTGCCAAGCAGGTTAGAACGCCGCTCTTGCACATAGCGCGCTCCCGTGAACGCAAGGCTGCCCGAGGCGTTGATGGCCACCGGTGCCGCGAACTGAATGCCATCATGTCCTAACCGTGCCTCGCGCCCAGTGATCGCTGTTGTCGACCCGCGCCACTCCACGTCCAGGTCGTCGGGCCCGGCATAGTCATAATCCAGGCCAGTAGCGGTAGCCGTGAGAAAGCCTGTAGAGACTAGATCAAAGTTCATTTGGATAGGCGGCATTTCCACGATGGGCTGTAGCGTGCCGCCTTCCGGGAAAGTCGCCCGGTTTTCGTCCCAGATTGCCAAAGTCGACAGAGATGGCGCATTGCTATCTACCGGTGCCAAAGCGCCGGGATAGATATCGCGATGCACATCCAAAGTGCCAAGCTGCGCAAATCGGTCGTTGCTGCTATTCCAGGTGGACTGCGGACCCATGGCTAGATCCCAGCCCCCTTCGATCAGGCCAAGCACAGCGAAGGCGTCCATTGACATGCCGAGCGCAATGGTCCGATATCGCGCGCCGGTGCTACTGTTCTGGCCTGTGGTGTACCATGGCTCAAGCGAGCGACTGTCAGCGTGCCACTGGGGCCAGCCGACGTGTTCGGGCAAAAGCGGCTGGTGGTTTTGTAGAGATGCTGTAGCTGTGGCGCGCGTTTGATAATCGACTGCGTGACCCACGCCGATGGCCTCGCCGAAAAACGCCTGGTCTGAGATGTTCGACCGCATGGCTTCTGCGGCGGTCGCGAACGCCGTCTTGCCGGGGCAGAGTGCGCCGATCAGCGCCACACAGAACTGATCGGCAATGTGCTGGCCTGCCCCGCCACCCTGCACCACGCCTGCGTTGAATGCCGACATGGCGTCGGTGGCTTTCATCATGAATGCGGCTAGAAGGGCGTCTCTGTCAGCCTGAGACGTGGACGAATGCAGCATGTAGAGAGCAGCAGGGGCCAGCCGGGTTTTGATGATATCGCGCGCATAATCGACGCTCACGCAAAGCCCCCGGCGGCTTTCGCCCTCGAATAGGTTACAAAGCTGAGGCGACTGCACGTATTCCAGCACTGTGGACAACGCGGGCATGACGCCAGACGGGAGAGTGAACGACCGTGCACGGCTAAAGTCCGCGTCTGACAAGTTGAGAAGGCTTTCGGTGCCGCCAAACTGAGGTGGGCGGATCGAGCCCACCGCCGGGGCGGACGGCACAACCGTGAAAACGTTGATCCGCTCCAAGATAGACGTGTTGTCGATGTCTGCGCCTTCAGTCGGCAACGTCACTGTGCGCACAACCTTGGTCACTGCGCCGGTGCCGCCCGAGACTGCCACCTGCAGGTTGGTGCTGGTCTTGGACGGTGCTTTGTTCAACGCTGCATCATAGGGCTGCACATAGGTATCGTTTCGCACGTCTGCCGATACGCTGTTCAACTCATCCCAACCGTTAGCAAGCTTGGTGAAGTCGTCCGAGATGTTGATGTCTTCGCGCAGCATGAGGCCGTGCATCTCGTGGCCGTTGGCATCGGTCGTCACCGCTGGCGCATCTGCTGTGAGCACTGCCGCCGCGTCGGATACAGCCCCCCAAGAGCCATCCGCCCATTGGAACGTGGGCAGGGCTGTGGAAAGCGTGAGACTGTCGCCATTGCCCTGATCGATCAGCGTGGCGAGGGTGGTTGGAATGGTGGCAGCGGGTTCGGTAAGATTGCGCGTGATGACATTGGAAAGCGTGAAGCCGCTTGAGTTGGTCGCGCGCACTTGCAAGCGGATTTCACCCGCTGCCTCGCCCGTCGTATCCCAATCCAGTCCACTTAGCTCGCCCGTCTTATCGATACCGCCAAGTGTGAACTCTTCAATGGTGATAATCGCACCCGGCCCGGCAATGCCTTCAGTAAGCGTGATGGTATCCCCAATGACGCCAGAGCCGATTGTCGGCTGAACTGTGAATGTTGGCAGTGGCAAGGGAACTGTGACAGTTCCCGCACTGAACGAGCGCGGATTGCCCTGATTGTCTGTCACAAGGATCGTCGCCGTAACCACTTCCCCGCCAACAAGGTCATAAGTCCCCGGTTGAGATTGGCCGTCCACCGTGAACGACGCCACGGCAGACACAATACTGCCCTCTGTGCTGCTGTAGTTGCCAATGCTGGTCGCGCTTGCAGGGAGGCCGTCAGCGGGCGTGTCAGCGGCTGAGAGAGCGCTTAGAACCGGCGTGACTGTGGCGGTGATGATTTGTGGGACGGAATCGAGGAGCGCGCGCGACAACGTCGCGCCCACCCCTACGCCAATGCATAAGGACATAGAAATTACCGCTTTTTGATTTTTCTATAGGCGTTTAGGCAACGACCCAGGTTTCTGTGCCACCAGTTACTTCCCGGCGGTAGATAATCCCGTCTGCGCCTTCAACGATCTCAGCCTTCAAGGATGCAGGCGTAATGCCGAGCATAAGGGTTTCGTCGTCTTCATGCGCGATATTGGTGGTGGTCGTTCCGTTTTGGGACCTTAGAGTTGTTGCGGTATCGACCACCCCAGCCTGAGACACGACGGTTATAGGCACGTCCGCTATTACAACCCCCGGATCAAGCTGCCCGACCAAAGCGACCGCGGTGGCCTCATTTGCAACCAAGCCCGCTGCCGGGTGCTTTTGATCCTCTTTGCTCGTAACTGTCACGCCAGATCTTGTCAGAGGGACAGTGTACTGCAGGTCAAGCGCGCCTGTTCCGGTATTGTACGAATACACCTTAGCAGTTCCCTCGTATGGGCTCGCAATCGCAACACCTGAGTTGCCGCCATCGCCGTTGTCTTGAACAAAGAAGGGCTGAGCGACCACCTGTGACATGGCGGAAGTCGGCATAAGCGGCGATGCCTCCAGTCCCGCACTGTCCGCCCCAGAGTATGCCGACACAAGACCAACCGCTTGCACGCGCGTTGCTCCATTTGGTTCATAGTCTTGATCAGAGGCCCCCGTGCCGACGCCAATCCCAGCGTCAAAATCAACCGGAGAACCCGGCGACACGCCCGTGCCCGCAGTGCTATTGATTATGCCCTCAGCACCATCCCGCACATAGAAGGCCACCTGCGTGTTGTTGTATGGCGCAGAGATGAACCCTGATCGAGGCCAAGTTATTCCATCATTTGTCAGCGGCATGATCAATCGGCTGTCATAGAACCGGCCGTGAGGGCTCAAGTCCATGTTGGCGTGGTGGCATGCCATCATGTTTTGAGTACCCTCCAGAATGTACTCGACATTGCCATCCGTGTAGAGGCGGCGGTATTCCCATGGAGCGAGAGCTATATTTTCCTGGCCCTGAACAGTAGTTCCGTCTCCGAATGTCAGCTTTATGACGTTGGAAAGCGGGCCGTTTACGACGTGTATCCAACCTTGGTTCCCACCGGTGCCGCCCGGGTTGTATGAGTTGCAGTTCCGAAACCCAAAGAAGAACGTAAAGTTGAAGGATAGCCCATAAGAAAGTAGAGGCATTGGACTTTCATCGCCACCGTCAACTTGTTCTGAAACACCATAGAACCCCTGGGTTGAGGTGATGATTGCGCCGTCTGAAAGCCCGGTAAAGCAGACTGGTTCCCCAAAGTTCATAAACTCACGATAGAGGACTGCGCCCGCATTGAAGTCTGTCCCGTTGGCATAAACCTCGACAACGTTACCCGCGCCTAGAGAGACACCCTGCACCTTCCCTGATGTTGTGTACCCAACTGCAAGAACAGTCAGGCCTGGTTGCCCATCTTCAGCTAAAAGACCTTGCTGAAGGCCAAGTGTAGAGCCCGCGGCCACAGATGCGGCGTCAACATAGTCTGCAACATCTTGGACAGTGAGGCTGCCAGGAATGCCCAATCTCTCTGCGTATAGAACGTCTCCAGACTGAGCGCTCATGGCAGTGCCGTAAGGCTGCCTAAGCTAAATGAGAGCACCTGTGTAGCTGGCGCAATCGCAATCGGATTTGTCGCCGTCGTCCCAGATGTTGTTGCGGGCACATGGCTATCTGTGAGCATTTGCGGGGTAGCAAGGCCTGCATTTGTGCCCGTCACCACGGGAAGAACCGCGTCGTTACCAGTGCTTGAGGTTATGGTGCCTTGCGTTGGCGAAGATGTGTAACCTAGATCCGTGCTCCCAGCAGAAATGACGTCCAGGCCTTCTTGCTCCTGGATCTTGGCGAATGTTGTGGGTGCATCGCTTTGAACACGGTAGACCGCCCATCCGCTGTCAACATCTGCCTCAGATGAAGCGTCGGTCACAAAGACCCTGTCCCCGACGTTGACGCCAGTCAGCGCATTCCGTGCAGTGATATCCGCAACTGTGTAATCACGAACAGCGCCAACAAAATCGGCTATCTGATCCGCAGTCATTTGGTATTGAACACCTCCCCGCTCAACGATGAAGATGTCAGTTGAAGTTAATGCCATGTTTGCTCCTTACGGTAAGGCAGGAAGTGATTGTATGACCAAAGAGGCACCTTGCGGCCCCTGAATGCCTAGGGTCGAAACGTTCACTTGATTGACAGGCGAGTTGACAGCAACCTGCGTTACGCTTCCCGCCGCATCGACTAAAACGGTCTGCGTGCTATTCGTGACAGTGACATCGGTCATGTGTAAATTATGCCCAATTCGTTGGTTGAGTCATGATAAGCGCCGGACTGGATCTGAAGCCGGAACTTTAGCGTTTGGTTTTTCGGAAAACTGCTGTCCCACTGCACGTCAATTTGAACCACACCTGTAGAAGCATTTACAATTTGAGCAGCGATGAAGCCTGTGAGCTGGGCGCTGTATTCTAGCACAGAGATCGTATATCCTGTGAGATCGGCCGCGCTGCCTGCCCCATTTGGCCAAGCAAACTGAAACTGGAGATCAGACCCCCAGTTGAGGTTGAATACTTGATCCGTCATTGCTCTTAGTACAGCGCAACAATGTCTGAAGCAGTGGTGCCGGAGGCCACCACCTGCTGTGCTTGAAATGGATAAACAACACCCGCTTGGGCATTGCGAAACAACAACTCTTCACCGTTTTTCATACGCAACCTGATGTCCCCAGTACCCCCAATGAATATGCCCCGAGAAATCGACCTGAAATCCGTGCCAGGGGTTGCTGCCTCACCCGCTGAAATTGGCGCAATGATTTCAGGCTCATGGTTTGAAAACTGTGCTGTCGGCATGCTTTATGCTCCTTTCTTGAGGCGAGCAGAGAACGCCCCTTGGAGGCGTGAAAGTGGGGAATTTTGAGGGCACCCCCGAAGGGATGCCAAGGCGGCTAGTCAGTTGAGCCGTTAGCGTGCTTGATCATCTCATGATCAAAAAATGTAGGCTGGCGACGTTGCTGCCTTTGGGCAAGCTGGTGCGCTGCAACGTCTCCAAATATTGCTCGGGCCTCCGACAACATCTCGCTATCAGGTTCTTGCGTCGGGACAAACCTATCGACCAAACCAGCCAACTCAGACTGGACAACTTCGAAGTCTGCAGCAAACCATTCACCCGTTGTTCGTTGCAACGAAAAACTCTCAAAAATCATAATTTCAAGTTTCTCATATTCCTTGATCGCAGTCGTAAAAGAAACACGACCAAAACTGACGTCTGAGCCAACGTGAGACGCAGCGTACTTTATTGCCTTCAACCTTCTATAGACGTTTTTGGAAACGCCAATTTTCAACATCCCATCTGACCGTTCGGCTATGTATAGGAATTTCGAACCAAAAGGCGCGTTTGCCTTTATTCCAGTTTGTGTTTCACCTTTGCGTGTAAAGGTTGAAGCTTCGGCCTTTTCAAAATCGGCAGTGAACACCAAGTTCATCACGCCGCCTCCCCGATCATGTTTTTCGCTTCCCAGTCAGCGGCCAAAGCCTGCCGCCTCGCATCGTCTTCTTTGAGGCGCGCTTGATAGTCAGCATAGTGGTAAGCGTTCTTGTTCGGCACTTGCTCAAGCCCAAGCAGATCGCGCATCTGGCGCGCAGTGCCTGCATGCGCCCAAGCAACGGCGGAGGTCTGCCAGCCGGGTTGGTTTTCCAGATCGTCAATGAGAGCGATGAGCTTCTTACACCAGTCTGGGGTTGGCGGCTCTTGAACTGGCGCTTCCGGTGCGCGGCATGCGACGAGGCCGGTGCCTACGCTTACAGGCAAAGCTGCAAGTAGACCGCGGCGGTTGATTTTTGATGGGTGTTTAGCTATGTTCATCGTTGAACCTCGTAAATTTCCAAGTTTGTGAGTTTTATATATACCGTCGGAGGGCCAACTCCGGCGGTTTCGCTTTTCTAGGCGGCTTCATCTTTCACCGCCTCGGATGCCAGGGGCTCAAGAGCCGCCAGAATTTCTTGGTTCATGCTTCGCCTGTTTTGTGCAGCTTTCGCTTTAATCTTGTCACGCCATCCATCTGGGAGGCGAAGCATATACTTGTCAGTGTTTTGGTGTCCCACAGTTTAACTCCTTATGGCAACTTGCCACTATTTGATAGCAACTAGCCACTAGTTGCGTCAAGCCCTAAAAAAGGCAAATTGCCATCATGTCAGATTTTCCAAGCCAAAAACAAGATAAGTTTGTTCTCCGCCTCCCCGACGGCATGCGCGACCGGATCAAGGTTCACGCAGAAGCCAACGGGCGGAGCATGAACGCGGAAATCATTCATCGGCTGGAAGCTTCTTTTGAGATCCCCTCTGCGCTGTCAGATCACGGGCCAATCAGCGTGCAAATTCCTATGAACCCCGAAGACAATGGAGAAGCTTATCGGATAAAAGTGAAAGCCATTCTGAACATGTTCAGCCTCATGTCGAAGTTGAGCGCTAAAGATGATGATGTAGCAAAGCTGCTTGCTGACTTAGCGGATTCTGACACACAACTTGCTTTTCCGCCACTTGATCCCTCCCTCAACAATTCCGCCCGCGCGTCCGCCCGCGATGCAGAGAAAAGTAGCGAGAGAAAAACGCAACGACCTCTAAACCCACGGCTGCCGCACAAGTAACACTTAAACCCCCTCCCCGTCCGCCTACGCGGCTAGGCCGCGATGCAGAGAAGCGCGGGAAGAAGTGGGCCTGAGATGACTAAGACAGGCCCATGACGATAGAGATCCGCGATCTACTACTCAAGAGGCTGCCAACTGCCTTGAGAAGCAGGATCTCCACCAACGTAACGATAACCATCCTCAACATCGCCGACACGGGGCAAGTTTATTGGGTTCTCAACCGACCATTTTCTTAAGGCGGCTCTTCCTGATTCAGTATCAGCGAGCAACTTGATCCTTGCCTCATCTTGCAATCGACGAAGATCTCCTCGACCAGATTCCAAGTCATAGCATTGCAGTCTCTCAATGTCGTTTTCGACGACAGAACACATACATAAGCTCCGCAAGACCCCGTCTAGTAGCCAACAGTCTGCAGACTGAGCATTCGCGTTTCCAAGAAAAAGACAGATACAAGCTATTGGTAGAGCAAAGATAGATCTCAATTTACCGGCCCTCGTTGTTCCTCAACGCCTTTACTTTGCTACCTGGTGCTAACACATTGCAAGTATGGACCCGATCTCTTTCCCTGCCGCCATTGTGTCTGCCTTTATCATTGTTTGCTTAGGCGTTTGGGCAAACAAGCTACACAGACGTGAAATTCGGGAAGGAAAGGAGCCGCGCGGCTCAGGTTGGTTCGTTGTGGTGCTTGTTTTGCTGGGCATAGGCAATTTGATAGCGCAAGCTTACGGAACACCGTTCCTTTACAACGTTGCTATGGACCTCATTGGCGGGTTTCTTGGCGCTGGCTTAGCATACTTCGCAATCCGGTTTGCAGGCGCTCTGAAACGGGGGCAGAACCAACTGCCGCAGAAGCGCCAGTAGATCGAATACCTGTTTTGCGCACCAAGCCAGCAAGGTAGTCTTGTATCTCTTGAGATCCGCGCTCTACGGACTTGTCTGCCTGTCTTTTTGCCAATGCACCAACCCC
>JBCCUC010000027.1:0-54752 GCA_039197515.1 Pseudomonadota bacterium
AGCCCTGCTGACCGCGCAAGAAACTCTCGCGGCGACGCTGGCAGGGGCGGGCGAGTTGTCGGCCGCCCACGGCGACACGCTGACCGAAGACCTCTGCATCGCACGCGGTCAAGAGCACGAGAAACTCGCCTGGTTCCTGCGTGCACACCTGGGGTGAGGGGTGTGCTCGCTGAGGCAGAGCTCAAGCAAACATGATAGCGGCCTGCAAGAGATCCTGAGAAGGTGAACCGCGTTACGCTTGGGTTTACTTGGTCAGGATCAGCTTCCCAGCCCGTGTGATCCGCAGGAAATAGGGCGTGCCGTCCAAAACGATCCGGGCGCGCGTGCCGTCCTTCACCAGTTCACGCGCATCGTACGTGAGCATATCCGGCGCATCAAACGACGCGGCTGGTGTCGGTACTTCGTTCATTGCATTCATTGCGTCCGCTCCAACTTGCAAAACATTCGTACTGCATAAAGGGCCAATCCGAGACGCGGCTAGGCGTCATCGAATTCCATTGTCCCTTTGGATCATATTGTTGATTATTTTTGTCGGGAATGTCAATCCTATTGGTTTGCGCCATGGGAGGTGCAGGTTTGCGGTGCGCTAAATGCTTTGTCAGTTCAAAGACGAACTGCGTTGATCATTGCCTGTCAGGCTTGGATGACGCATGTCTGTGGGCGAGCGGGACCCGGGATGCAGGCCGCCGAGCAATTGGGGGAGGTCGATGGAGCGCAAAGTGATCGCCGCTGCGGCGCTTGGGGTGGGGGCCCTGTGCCTGCTGCCGCTGATCGCCGTGGTGCTCGCGGCGGTTTCGGGATCGGCGGAAACGGTGGCAAAGTTGGCGCAAACCGTGCTCTGGCCCTATACCTGGACGACGCTCGTGCTGGTGGCGCTCGTGGCGGTAGGCAGCATTCTGATTGGGACCCTTACGGCTTGGTTTGTCTCGACCTGCACTTTTCCGGGGCGGCGCTTTTTTGAGGTGGCGCTGATCGTACCTCTGGCCTTTCCTGCCTATGTTTTGGCCTATGCCTATACGGATGTGCTCGACCACCCAGGCATTGTACAGACCACGCTCAGGCAGGTGATGGGCTGGGGTCCGCGAGACTATTGGTTCCCTGAGATCCGCTCGTTGGGGGGCGCGGCTTTGATGCTGACGCTGGTTCTTTACCCCTATGTCTACCTTTTGGCGCGGGCGGCGTTTCGCATGCAGGCAGCAACACCTTTTTACGCGGCAAAGGCGCTTGGTGCCTCTTCGCAGCGCGCCTTTCTGACGGTCTCACTGCCAATGGCCAGACCTGCGATTGCGGCGGGTGTCCTGTTGGTTGTGATGGAGACCATCGCAGACTTTGGCACCGTTGCACATTTCAGCGTGCAGACCTTTGCAACGGGGATCTATACCAGCTGGTTTGGACTTGCCGACCGCGGCGCAGCGGCGCAACTCGCGCTTGGCTTATTGAGCTTCGCGCTTCTGATTGCGGCTTTGGAACAAGTCAACAGGGGCCGCGCGGGATTTGCGGTAAAGGGACGACAGGAGGCTTTTGCTCGGTTTGAGTTGCGCGGTCGCAAAGCACTGGCGGTGCAGGTGATCTGTGCTCTGCCTGTGATCTTCGGCGTCGTCCTGCCTGTCATCACGCTCGTTCTGATGGGCATGCGATCCGAACAGGATCTTTTCAGCCCGCGCTACGTGAGATTTGTGCAAAGCACGCTGACACTGGCAAGCATAGCGGCGGTGGTGACCGTGGCGGCTGCAGTACTCTTGGGGAGCTTTCAGCGGGTGCTGCGCGGACGCGTGTCCGTTCTCACGCTCTTTATCGGACGCTTGGGGTATGCGGTGCCAGGCGGCGTGATCGCTGTCGGGCTCATGGTGCCCTTTGCCCGGTTTGACAATTGGCTCGACGCTCAGATGGTGGGCTGGTTTGGTGTTTCAACTGGGCTTCTGATCACTGGCTCAATCTGGCTCTTGGTCCTGGCTTACATGATCCGGTTTCTTGCGGCCGCGATCGGTTCCTATGACAGCGGGCTCAGCGCGGTCACGCCCAATATGGATGCCGCAGCCAGGGTCCTGGGGCGCTCAAACTGGGGGATGGTGCGCTCGGTGCATCTGCCCATCCTGCGGCCGAGCCTATTGACGGCATTCGTCATCGTTTTTGTGGACACCGTGAAGGAGCTTCCCGCGACTTTGATCTTGCGGCCCTTCAACTACGACACGCTCGCTGTTCATGCATTCCGCTTGGCCTCGGATGAACGGCTTGAGGGCGCGGCTGTGCCGAGCCTGATGATTGCGGGCGTCGGCTTGATCCCGGTGATCATTTTATGCGCGCAGGTCGCGGACTGGAGGCGGGCCAGGCCACAAAAGAAAGACGCACCCGAAGATGCGCCTTTTTAGTTGAAACCGAGGGGCCGACTTACTTCCAGCCGGCCTCGTTGAGAATGTCTTGCGCGGCACCAATGTTGGCTGCGATGTCAGACAGATCGATGGTATCTGGGCGGAAGATGCCAAGCTCGGCCACAGAAGGCGCAAGGCCAATCCCGGGCACCGCAGGATACTCGTCATTACCGGCAGAGAAGTACTCTTGCGCCTGCTCAGAGGCCAGGTACTCCAAGAACTTGATCGCGTTCTCTTTGTTTGGCGCATTTGCCGCAACACCGCCGCCTGAGATGTTCATGTGCGCGCCGATGCTGTTCTGGTTCGGAAAGACCCAGCCGATGTCAGCCTGGCTGCCGGACAGACCGGAGACGTCTTTGCGCAGTGCGCGAGCAAAGTAATAGGTGTTTGACATCGCGATGTCGCATTCACCCGAGACGATGCCACGCAACTGGTCCGTGTCACCGCCCTGGGGGTCACGGGCGAAGTTGTCCACCACAGCCTTTGCCCAACCGCCAATCGCATCTGCACCCAGGTGCGCGACCAATGCCGCGGTGATGTTCTGAGTGTAGACGTTGGAGGAGGAGCGGATGCAGATCTTGCCCGCATACTCGGGCTTGGCGAGATCTTGATAGGTGGCTGGTGGGTTTTCCACGTCGTTCTTATCATAGAACAAAATGCGCGCGCGCTGTGAGAAGGCAAACCACTGGTTGTCATCGTCCTGCAGATACGCGGGAATTTTTGCTTCGAGGACCGCGCTATCAACCGATTGCAGCAGGCCCAGTTCCTTTGCGCGTGTGATGCGCACGGTATCGACGGTCATGAAGACGTCAGCGGGCGAGTTTGCCCCTTCGGCTTCCATACGGGTGATCAACTCATCTGCTTTGCCTTCGATGCGGTTGATCTTGATCCCGGTTGCTTCGGTGAAGTCGGAATAAAGCCGCTCGTCAGTGTCGTAGTGGCGTGAGGAGTAAAGGTTCAGCTCGCCTGCGTGGCCGTCGGCAAAGGCGCTGCCTGCGGTTGCCGCGAGCAAAACAGCAAGCGTAGATGATTTCATCATTGTGAGGGTCTCCCTTGGTAGTGTGTCCTACAGCGTTGGCACTTACAGCACTAAACTGCTAATTCAAGCCTCTCTGACCAAAATAGTAAGAATTTAACAGATACCGGCATTGCTTTTGTACGCCCGGGATCTGGCGCTTTGACAAAGCATATTGGACAAAGGGTTGGCCACGCCGAAGAACGAGGAGTGAGATGGCAGAAAACTCCGTGGATGCAGAGACCAAGGATGGCCCGCCGCAGTCGTTTAATGAGTTGATAGGTATGATCCTTGTCTTGAACGCACGCATCGACGCGCTTTGGCAACGGGTGATCTATGCCCATGCGGCAATGGTGGGCGTCATGGTGTTTTTTGCCGCTGCATCCGATCCCTTTGTGATTGCGCGGGGCCTGGTGTTGCTCTTCTACACGATGAACAGTTTTGTGACTTATATTGCATTCCGCGACAGCTATGGTGCGCTCAACGCTGCTGTGGCAGACCTCAAGGCAACAGGTGCCAGCAAAGGCAAGGTGTTTTCCTGGGCGCAGGCTTTGCACTTCAGCCAACACACGGCGCGCCGCGCGTTCATGTTGGCGGCGCTCTGGCTGATCATTGCGTATTTGTTGATCGGCCCGCTGATCGGTCTTTTTTGATCCGCGGGTCAGACCCCTAGTCTGACAACATATTCTCCAACACAGGGGCCAGCGTGGCGGCAAGCTCTGCGTCCTCGACCTTTTCGCGCAAAAGCGCGGTCGCTTCGGCGGGCGTTTGCGCTTTTGCCGCCCGCATGTGCGCAAGAAGCTCCACGAGGTTGCGATCGGCGCAAACCCCGCTCTGGTAGAGCCAGACAGACGCGTCCGCCGCCTGTTGCTGCAGCCCGCAGCGGCGGTTGGGGGATGCGTTTTGCCACAAGAGCGTCATCATATCCGCAATCGCTGACGTATCGTCAGCAAAGTAGCTGTGGGCCAGCATGTCTTCACCCAGCTGCGACATATCAATGCTGTCAACCCGTTCGTCGCTTAGCGTATCCGCGCCTCCGATGCCCGCGCGGGGCACATTGCCGTGCAGCCGGCGCGAGACGCTGAGCGCCCAATCTTGCTCTGACGCGTAAAGTGTCATCCGCTGCGCGAGCGGTGCAATGGTGGGCATCATGGCGCGAAAGAGCCCTGCATCCACATCGGGGGCGGCGTAAACGATCTGGCCAAAGACCGGCGTGTCTCCAGCTTTCACACCGCGTCTGAGCGCCATGAGCTCCAACGCGTCGGTCAAAGCGCGGTTGCCCATGGAGTGCGCGACCAAGTGGATCACATCCGCGCCCGACTGCGCCACAATGTCATCAAGAAAATGGGTGAGCCGCCGTGCAGAGAGCCGCACCGCAGCCGTATCGGCCACATACCCCGTGGTGCGTCCGCGCGACGGCCAAGAATAGAGGATCGGCAACCCTGGATAGCGCATGTCGTAGGCCAATTGTGCTGCGCGCCGCGCCGCATTGGCAAAATTCACATTGTAGCCGTGCACAAACAAAAGCGCTTCCCGTTCTGGCCGATCGGCAAAGCTTGCGCGCATTCTATTGAAGAACGCATCGGCTTCGACGGGCACGACGCTCTGCAAGACAACGTGCTTTGTCGGGTTGGGTCGGAACTCCAGCCGGTAGATGGCAGGGGCCTCCAAGACGCCGGGCGTGTGACTGTGCGGCACCGTGACCGTGGCGATGCCAACCTCCAATGGACCACGGCCAGCGCCGTAGAATGACGTCGGTGCCGTCTTTCCCGTGCGCTCACGATCTGTGGCGTAAAACACATCCATCGTGGCAAAACCGCCAGTTTTGCCGCGCAGGCCGTAAGGGTTTTGGGCGGCGATCTGAGCGGCACCGGCGAAGTTGGGCGTCTGCGGTGCGGTGAGCCGCAGGCCCGCTATCCGTGCCTCATAGGCCTCTGCGACGGCTTCATCGCCAATCTCGCGGGCCAGCTGCGCCAGTTGGCGCAAAACGTCCGCAATCTCGCGATCCGCGCGTGCGCCATCAATCATCTCGGCAAGCAGCGCTTCATAAAGGTCAAATGCATCCTCGAACGCGCCCAAAGCCTGCGCACGCTCAGCCGCGTCTTGCAGGAAGGGCGCGGGATCAATGCGAAGCAGATCGCGATGAGAGAGCGCCGACCCGGCCAGCATCGCCGCAGTGATTGCTGCGTCTTCAGGACGCCCTAGACCTGTCAAAACCGCGACACGCAGGGACGTCAGGTCAAAGGCTGTGCGCAGGTCTGCGGTCGCCAATTCGCTTTGCAACGCCGCTTCGACTTGCGGCAACGCGGCAGCGGGGTCGCGCTCAGCCAAGGTCTCAAGCTCAAACAGCGGCACAAGTTCTTGCGCGAAAACGGCGCGCAGACCGAGGAGGCTGAACGCAAGCACAGTGACTATTTGTTTTTTCATCTCCGCAGCTCCGTCTGCAGGCCTTTGCCTGGCGTGGCGCTTATCCGTCGCGACAAATGACTTTGCAGGTCTTCGCGCGGTCACCTAAAACAGAGGTGTAGCGACAGGGGGACAGAAATTGAAGCTATCCTCGCTCTTTGCGGCGCTCTTCTTTTCGACCATGACGGCGGGCGTCGCTGCAGCGGATGAGATCCGCGCGATCTTGATCGGGGTTTCTGACTATCCTGACGAGATCGGCCAGCAAGACCTTAAAGGTCCGGCAAATGACGTGCGGTTGATGCGCGATGTCATGATCGAACGTGGAGCCCAGGACGTAACGATACTGGCCGACCAAGTTGAAGGCGGTGCCCCGCCCACGCGCGCGGCGATCCTGGCGGCATTCGCGCACATGGCGGATCGGGCAGGGGCAGGCGATCTTGTCTACGTGCATATGTCTGGGCACGGGACACGCCAGGTTGATCTGCAGGGCGATGAAACGGACGGGCTGGACGAAGTGTTTCTGCCTGCCGACGTCGGCCGCGCCGCCCCCGGCGCGCAACAGATACCAGGTGCCATAACCGACGATGAGATCGGCGCCGCATTGCGCGCAATCCGGGAGACGGGCGCAGATGTCTGGCTCGTCGTGGACACGTGCCATGCGGGCACAGCACTGCGCGGCGCAGGAGATGCCTTTGCGGCGCGCTTCGTCGATCCGAGCGATCTGGGGCTCGAGATCCCGGTAAACAGACGCGACGAGCCTGCGGTGATTGAGAACGCCGGGCCAGAACCTGCCGGGCGCCTCCTCGCCTTTTACGCCGCCCGCTCATCTGAGTTGGCGATGGAACTGCCGTTTCGCGGCGACGCGGGTGAGACGCAATGGTACGGGCTTTTCACGGCAAAACTGGCCGCACGTTTGCAGTCTCAGACAGCACTGACTTATCGCCAACTCTTTCAGGCTGTCCTTTCTGATCTGAACCAAAACGCAGTGCCGGGGGCCGCGCGGCTGCAAACGCCAAGCTGGGAGGGCAATCTCATTGATGCGGCCGTCTTTGATGGGCAGTCATCGGTTGGTATTCAGCGGTTTGCCGTGACCGGCTCACGGATCGAGGCGGGGCTGCTGCACGGGCTGGAAGACGGCACGGTCGTGGGGCTCGTGGCAGATGCTGCGGACCCGGAGGACGCGCTTTTGGGGGTCGCTCAACTGCGCCGGACAACCGCGCTGCGCGCGCGGCTCACGCCGGTCGCAGGGAGCTGTGTCGCGCGCACTTCCGCTCCCTGTGCACGCGTGGGGATGATCGCCGACACAGCTCGGTTCGCCCAAGTCATTGCGCAGCCATTGGACCTCAGCGTTCGGCTCGCGCCGCCGCGTTCTATCGGAGAGGCTGGCAACGCAATTGACCCGGTGGCCCAGGCGGCGCTGCAGGAGGCGGTTGCCAGCATCGATACCACTTTAGAGGCTCCAGTCGTATTCGATGACAAGGCCTATACCGTGGACGTGGCTTTTGACGGAACGCACTTCTGGTTTGGCCAGCGCGCCGAAATTGGCGCACACCCCGTGGGCCTGCGCGTCCTGCCACAAAAAGAGCTGCTGGTGCGTGCACTCATCCGAATCCGCAGGGCTGAGACCTTCGCGCGCTTACTGGCGTCTGTTGCTGGCCGCTCAGATCCTCTGGCAAGGCCGCCCGTGAGCGTTGATCTCACCCTTGTCCACTCAGACCTGAGCCGCCTTGAGCCGCCGGGCTCATTGATGGACCCGCGAGAGGAATGCGCTTTTGCGTGGCAAGAAAGCCCCGATCCGCCTGAACCCTTTCCGCAAAGAGCGACGCTCAAGCAATGCGATCGCTGGCGGTTGACGGTGCAAGGCACTGCGCCGGGCGCACGAGACGTAAACCGCGTCTATATCAACGGACAATATTGTGTGGCTGTGTCCCATGAATTGATCGAAGACGCAGCGGCACCCCGGCAGATCGGCGCTGAGATGGCCAGTTGTTCTGAGTGTCCGGACGGTTATGCCGCCGGGCATGAGCGCATGTTTGTTATCGCGACGGATGTAGAAAACAACGCCGCGCCGTTTAATCTCACGCGGATGCTGGGCAGCTGCCAACCGCTCGACACTGTCAGCCGTGGGACCGATATGACCGCGGAAGAAGCCGCCCTTTTTGATTTTCTCGGTAATGCCGTGACCATGCACGGGACCCGCGGCGCTTTCGGGATCAGTGCACGGCAAGTCTGGGTCAAGCAATTCGACTGGGCCGTCCTCCCCCGTGAGGAGGCTTTTGCGCGGGCCGGTATCACACCTCAATAACCCGTTGCGACAACATGCAAAGACGGCCCCCATGTATGCCTTTTGCCCTGGGGCATGGTTCAGCCGGAGCGGACTGGAAAGGACAAAGACACACGCGTTCCTCCCTCAGGGACCGAACGCATTTTGATCGTACCGTTGTGGTTGGACATAACCCGCCTGCAGATCGCAAGACCGAGCCCACTGCCTTCATACTCCGTGCGCGCATGCAGTCTTTTGAAAAGACCAAATACCTCTTCCTGATGCTTGGCATCGATCCCGATGCCATTGTCCTGCACCCATAAATTGATCGCATCGCGCGAGCGGTTGCCTGAAATCTCGATCAATGGGGCGCGGTCTTTGGCGCGAAACTTGAGCGCGTTGGCGATGAGATTTTGCAACAACATGCGGATCTGAACAGGATGACCCTCCAGCATGGGCAGGGGGCCGACAACGATCTTTGCTTGAGAGGCGTTGATCTCCGCGGCGACGTCTTTTTGGATATCCGAAATCATCTGCTGCAAATCAATCGGTTCTGGCGCTTGGTACTGATCGATCAGGCGCGAATAGCTCAAGACATCTTCGATGAGCTGCGACATGCGACGGTTGGTGATCTGCATATCCGCCAAGATCTCTCTCGTGGTTTCGCCGTCAACCAGCCGCTCTTCGAGTTCTTCAATCAGCATCGCCATGGTGTTGGTGGGTGCCTTCAAATCGTGTGAGATCGCGTAGGTGAACTCAGCCTGTTCCTGGTTGGCGTTCCGCAACTGGCCGATGTAGCCTTCGGTGGTTTCCGTCCAAGAGTTGATCGCGTTTTCGAGATCACCGAACTCGCAGTCATGGGCCCGCACAGAAAGGATCCCTGCCGAGGGCAGAACGAGCTCTTTGTTGCGTTGGCGCGGATCGTACTCACCCACATAGCGGGCAAGCGTTGTGATGTGCCGCCCAACCAAACGTTGGAAAATCAACAAGATCACGATGACGATGCAGACGGCTTTCAAAAAGTTCGTCGCAAGCACAATCCCCGTTCGGTAAAGCACCTGCTCCCATAGGTTTTCTTGCGTTACGTAAAGGGTAACTGTGCCCAAAGCGATCAGGCCATTTGGTGTCATTCGCTGCACGGGAAAGGATGTGGGCCGACTTGTGAGCGTCTCGCTATTCACGATATCGATTTCAATCGCCGCGTCGGTCAGGTGCACGCGCGTCACATCGTCTAACTGCGCGATGCCTTTGAGCTGCGCTTCCAGCAAGGCTGCGTCCAAAATCCATAGGCTCTCAACAAAGCCGGGCAGGATCGAACGCTCGACTTTGCGTATGGTCGCCTTTTGCGCGGAAACCTCGGCACGGAAATCAAGCGTGATCTGCAAAACCGTCATCAAAAGCGCTATCACGGAACTGGCCGCAATTGTTGTCAGCGCGAAACGTCTGCCCAGGACGCTGCTGCGCGCGCTAAGCCAATTCTCGCGCGCGAGGGACCATGCAGTGCGGCTGAAGGGTGCATCGCGGGGCGGTGATAAAGTCTCTGCGGATGTCTTCAAGCGCTGTCTCCTGCCGGGCTACAATCTACGGTAGCCATGATCGGATCGCGCGACAACTACAAGGATGATGTTCTTGGGGTCTGCGTGCCTATGTTGATTTCGCGCGCCCGTTGCGAGGCCCGCTATGACATGACGGGATCCACTCGTGGGGTGGGCTTTTCTCTGAAAATGTGGGGGGTGACTGGGTGCTGACTTAAGCGTTTTGTAACTGCAATTCTTTTACACGGGCTGAGTTGAGAGCAAACCGTCAAAGTTTGGAACGCTGAGACCGTGTGGCAAAGCGAGGCACTGCATAAAACGCGCGACCTTAAAGTGGTTGAGGCGGTGCTGGAATGTCTGCTGCAACCCGCAGCGCTGCTCACAGATAAAGGGCTGATCGCCTGCGCAAACCTGCCGTTTCGCACGCTCTTGTCTCTGGAGCAGGCTGCACCGGAACGGGTGAACTTCGCAAGCTTCTTTGAGGTTGCCGATCAGAGGCGCATCCTCGCTCTTTTGGCGCAGCCGTCGGCGGCGGTTCAAACCGATCTCAAGCTGGCAGCTCCACATGGCTCTCAACCCCCTATGCGCCTGGATTTTATGCGTCTTTCCGCGATGGATGATGAACTGGGCGTTGTTTGCTTGCTTGCGCCAACAGACCGGCAGGCGCAAAGTCCGACGTTGCGATACCTGATGGAAAACTTGGACCAGGGGGTCTGGGACTACAATTTGCAGACGGGGGCCTTCATCGCGTCCAAGACATGGTTTCAGTTGCGGGGGGAGACACGGTTTCGCACAATCGACATGTCCAGTGACAGTTGGCTGAGCAAGATCCACCCTGAGGATCGCGACCAACTGGCGGAGGCGCTTTACGGGACAAGGCGCGGCGATACCAAAAACATCGTGGTAGAGTATCGGCACCGGCATGCCGATGGGCACTGGCTTCGTATCCTCTGCCGCGCGAGCGTCACGGACATCGATCCAGAGGGCAAGCCGTTGCGCATTGTGGGGACGGACACGGACATCACCGAGGCAACGGAAAGCCAGGATTCCGTAAAGCGGCTGGCAGGCAAGCTGCAATTGGCCGTCGAAGCCTCAGGCATGGGGATATGGGAGTTCAATCCGGCAACAAAAATGGTGCATTGGGACGACCGCATGCTGGAGATCTACGGCATCACAGACGGCCAGAACGAGCGCCGCGATAACTTGTGGGAGACGCATCTGCATCCCGATGATTATGAAGAGGCCGTGGCCTATGCGAGGGAATGTACGCGTCTCAAGGCTGATTTTCGGCGCGATTACAGAATTGTACGGCCCGATGGTGAAGTGCGTCACATCCGAAGCCTCGCGCGCACCGTATCGGTCCCGGACGGCCCTGAAAAACTCATCGGCGTAAACATTGATGTGACCGAAGATTATGATCGCGCCGAAGAGTTAGAGCTTGCCCGTCAGCGACTTGAATACGAGTCGCTGCATGATGCCTTGACGGGCTTGGGCAACCGGCGGGGTCTAGACCGGGCCGCTCTCACGCTCTTTGGCCGTGTAACGCCCGCTTGCAGCTATGCTGCTATGAACATTGATCTCGATCATTTCAAAGAGGTGAACGACCGCTTAGGACATTCGGCCGGAGACTTTGTTCTCAAGAAGGCCGGGTCCCTCATCAGCCGGATCATTGGCGCGCTTGGGACACCTTTCCGCGTGGGTGGGGATGAGTTCGCGGTGCTTTTTGAGACAGCGCCGGACGAAGAGACCTTGCAGGATTTGAGCATGGCAATCATCGATGAGATGTGCGCGCCCATTCAGTTTGAGGGCGAAACCTGTCAGATCGGTGCAAGCATTGGGTTTGCGACGGGACAAGGCGCGCCGGAGTCGGCATCTGAGCTCTTTATCCGCGCGGATACGGCGCTTTACGCGGCCAAACGGGCCGGCCGCAATTGCTATCGCGCATACACCGAAGCCGTTGCAAAGACCTTTCACTTCTATTCAGACATGCAACAAGACTTGAAAGACGCACTGTCGACGGATCAGATCCTTTGCCATCTGCAACCTCAGTTTGACGCGGAAACATTGCAGATCGTGTCGGCAGAAGCGTTGATCCGCTGGCACTGTCCCAAACGCGGTGTCTTGGCACCGGCTGAGTTTTTGCCTGAGGCTGCCAAAGCGGGTCTGCTCTCTGCCCTCGACCGCCGGGTATTCAACCTCGTCTGCGGCATGCAAACAGATTGGGCAGCGCGGGGGATCGGCTTTGTCACGGTGTTCGTCAATCTTTCAAAGGCAAGGCTAGAGGATGACGCGCTGGTCGCGCAGACCACCCAAGTGTTGAAGCCGCACCATCGCCTTGGCTTTGAGGTGCTTGAGACAACGCTCTTGGATAGCCCCAGCACGTCGATCAGCTTTAAGATTGACACGCTGCGAGATGCCGGCGTGAAAATCGCGATGGATGATTTTGGCACCGGGCGGTCCTCGGTGAAGGCGTTGCAAGCGTTAAGACCCGATGTGGTCAAGATCGACCGGAGTCTGGTTGCGTCGGTCGGGGAACGGGCGCAACAGGTGGAAGTGCTGCAAAACCTGGCAAGGATCTCGCGCTTGGAGGGGGCGCAGATCGTTGTTGAGGGCCTTGAAACTGGGGCGCATCTGGCTGCCATTCGGGCTGTGGATTGCGACGTCTTGCAGGGCTACGTTTTGCACCGTCCAATGACAGCCTTGGAGTTTGAGGCGCTGCTCTGCCGGTCGTTGAACGGGGGTGACGACCTAAGCACACGCCCCGCTGTCTGATGCAAACCCGCGCGTCACTCAAAGGTCACGGTGAAGAGGACCGATACCAGATTGCTGTCTTCGCCTTCCTCTCGGACGCGGGCAAAGGCGGTGGAGAGGACAATGTCATTGTCAAAGCTGTAATCAGCGCCGACCGCCAGCAGACGATCTGTGGGTGCGCCTGAGACATCTCTTTGCGCGATCGCGAGGCTGAGCGTCAGCGGGCCTTGCGTATAAGATGCACCAAGTGTTGCGAGGGATGCGGTTCTCTCCTCGCCTTCCCACCCGTCAAAATAGGCAGCTTCGGCCATCAGATCAATGTCCTGGCTCAAGCGGTGCGTGACGCCCAGGGCAAAACCGTTTTGGTCGACGTCCTCTTCCCCTCGCGACAGATGCAGCGCGCCCAGGTGCAGCGACGTCTGCTCAAAATCATGATCATATTGCAGCGCGAAGTTATTGAGTTGGCCCGTGTTGCCCACCTCGCCCTCAGACGTGCGGTTGCGCCCCCGTTGGGTGCCCAGGCTGTCGCTCAGCACTGTGTCGTCGGGGTAGAACGCCGAAAATGTCAAAACACCGTCTCCCAGCTCGATCTCAGCTGCGAGGCCCAACATTTCTTCAAGCTCATAGTCTTCGGCAAAGTTCGTGCCAAACTCACCCGGCGCAGTGTCCCACGCAGAGCCAAAAGCCGGATTGAACTTGCCTGCAATGACCGTGACCGGCTCAAACGTATAGGACAGGCCCAGCGTGCCCACATAGAGCCCAATGTCTTCAAATGCGCGGTCTTCTTCTGCGTCGGTCACGCTTTCCAAGGTCAGAGAGGTGAAAAAGCCCAGGTTTGGTGTCAACGCCGCTTCCGCTTCCAATTCGATGCTTAGATAGACGTCGCTGACCTCCGCATCGGGGTCATCCGCTGACACCACAGCCTCAACCCCGATTTCGACTTCCGTGCTGATCGCCAGACCTGGCTCCATATCATCGGCTAGAAGTGGCTGTCCGGCGATTGCCCAAAGGCATGCTGCACAGACGGTCTTCATATGGGGATTGGCCACTGGCATACGATTACCCTTCCAAATTGCCCTTACTGCACCGACGAGGCACGCCGCTGTCAATGCACCGCACGGCTTACCCTCACGAACTCTCGCGGCCTGCGTGAATTGCGCCGCAGGGTTACGCCCTAAAAATGTCCATGATCTTCGATCAATCCCGCCCGCAGCGCCTTTCCCATCAGTTCAGCAATCGAACTGACCCCAAGTTTTTGCATCAGGGAGGCACGATGCTTTTCCGCCGTTTTCGGGCTTACTCCCATGAGGCCCGCAATCTCAATGTTGCTGCGCCCCGCGACAATCATGTTCAGCGTCTGCCGTTCTCGCGGCGTCAGCGCGCCAATCGGCTCGGTCTTTTCGATGAGATCAACCAAGGCTGCTTCGACATGGCGTCCGCCTCCCAGGATGAAGGGCACCTTTGAGAAAAGCTCGGCATGGTCGCCGCCTTTTGAAAAAAGGCCGTCGACACCGCTTTCGACAATGCTTGCCAAAAGCCCTACGGAGGTGACTGCGGTTAAGACGATGATGCGTGTATCGGGGCTCCACCGTCGGACATCAGCCAAGATCTCAGCGCCTGAGGCCATGGGCATGGAGATATCGAGGAGCAGCAAGTCGGGGCGTTCAGTTTTCACAACCTCGATGGCCTCAATCCCGTTTGCTGCCTCGGCGACAACCCGAATGGGACGACCTTCAATGATCTCTGGGTTTTCGAGGGCCAAGCGCAAGCCTGTGCGCACAATTTGATGGTCATCTGCGATGATCGCGCGAAAATGCGGCGGTTCTTGGTGTTGCATACCCATGCTCCCCTAGGTGAGGATACGCAGATGGTTTGGGATCGAACAATGACTTTCTCTCAACGCGCAGAGCAGCTTATCGGTTTTTCCACCCTATGGCTCTTGAGTTGGGGTGTGGCAGCATGGGCGGATCTCTTGGACGATGATGATGACGATTACGACCCGCTGCCCGGGCGCACGCAAGAACAGATCGAGGCCTTGACATTCAACTTTGACGAGGTGGTTGAAACCATCGCGCTCTACACCGCGTTGATTGCGCTTTTGGTGATTATGCTCGCGATGGCCGTCTCAATGCGCCTGTGGCGGTGGGGCGCTTACGTCAGTTTGACCTTGGTAAGTTTGATCTGGTTTGCTTTTGTCGAACAAAGCGTGACAGAGCTCTACTGGATCGGCGCTGACATCTCTTTATCGACATTGATTGTGCTCGGTACGGGTCTGGCAAGTCTACATTTTCTCATCACGGCGAGCTTTTTGCGAAAAAGGAGCACGCTGGCCAGCGTCCGCCTGGGTGTTTTGCTGCTTGCCGTATTGCCTTGGGGTCTCTTGCCTTTCGTCCTGCCGATGGATGGGCCAGAGATCCCGATTGTGTTCACTCTCATGGCGCTCACGGCGTGCCTCAGTCATGTGTTGACCTTTGCAAGCTACGCTCCAACCTTGTCTGAGCGCTACTACAGCAAGCGCAACCTCGTTGCTGTCCTCGTTGTACTGCTCTTGACCGGGCTCGGGATTGTTGGAGAATTGGACGAAGAATTTGACGTAAGCTTCTCTCTTAGAACTGGTTTTTTAGCAATCGTAGCGCTCTTTGCGTTCTTTCTCGTGCAGTATGTACTCTTGGTGCTGCGGGAAAGAGATACCGCAGCCAAGGCAGCACTGGCGGCAGCTCAACGGGAAACTGCCCAGGCATCCGCCCTTTTGGAAGCGGAGAAGCGCTATACCCGCGCTCGAGAGGCGGCGCAGATGCATACCCGGCGGCTGGCCACGGCGTCGCATGACATCAGGCAGCCCATTGCGTCTTTGCGTGCCACAATGGCGTCAGTGGCCAGCGGGCAGGGTGCCGAGATCCAATCCCAACTCACCTCCGCCTTTGATTATCTCGACGGTCTCGCGAAAAGCTACATGGAGACGGAGGACGCGGAAAACGCGCCGGACAGCCAGACTGCGGCCCGAGACGACGGGCGAGAAGCGCTCTCAGCCCAAATGCTGTGCCAGACACTCGAACGGATGTTTCGTCGCGAAGCGGAGGAGAAAAAGCTGTCATTCGAGGTGGTTGTCGAAGACGCGCAGGTTCTCGTCGCACCTTTGGTGGTAACCCGGATCCTGAGCAATCTGATGTCCAATGCGATCAAACACACCGGGACAGGGCAAATCCGTCTGACAGCGGCACCTGACGATGGGAGCTACCGGTTTACCGTTCAGAACAGCGCTGCACTCTCGCTTGATCAAGCTGATAGGCTCTTTGTGCATGGGGAAAAGGGTGACGCGTCGAACGGGGCTGGCTTTGGCCTTGCCATCATCAAACGGCTCGCCGAGACCCATGCGCTTACGTTGACATGGTCGAGTTCCAAAGCGGAAGGCACCGAGTTTCGTTTGGGCGTTCCGGTCCTTGAAACGGTTTAGAGGCCCTCTTTGGCGAGGAAACGTACAAAAGTCAGGGTGAGGTTTTCCCGTCGCGAGCCGTCGGGCCAGACCGCAAAGATGCCCAATTGATCGAGGGTCCATTCTGGCAGCACATGCACCAGATCACCGCGCGCGATGCCTTTTTCCGCGAGTTGTGCGGGCACGGCGGCCAGCCCTAAACCGCGGGCGGCAAATTCGTAGAGCGCATCGGCGGCGTTGACGGCGACCTGCGCTGTTCCAGATACCGAGATCACCTCGCTGTCGGGGCTGGTGAGGTTGTACTTATGCGGGCGGGGCATAAAGCTGATCCACTCCCAGGTCTCAAGATCTTGCGCCTGGGTGGGCAGCGTTTTGCCAGCGATGTAGCCCGGCGAGGCGACCAGCAGCCGATCCGTTGTACCGATCTTGCGCGCCATATGTTCACTGTCTTCGAGCCAGCCGGCGCGGATGGTCACGTCTATGCCGTCCCGGATGAGGTCCTTGCGCTGGTCCGTGAAATGTAACGCGAGCTCGATCTTCGGGTGCGCTTTTGCGAAATTGGCAATGCTGTCCATCAGAGAGGTTTGGGTGACAAAAGCCGGGGCAGAGACCCGCAGATGCCCCGCAGGCTCCGTAGAGGTGGGATTGATCGCATCTAGCCCTTCTTCCATGGCGGCCAGCATCGTGCGTGCCCGTTGGTAGAGCATCCGGCCTTCGTGGGTCAGGGAGAGGTGCCGTGTGGAGCGGTAAAGCAGTGTCACCCCCAACGCGTTTTCCAAGTTTGAAACTGTCTCACTGACACGCGATGGGGCAAGACCAAGCTGCTGGGCCGCCGCGCGAAAGGTACCCGCGTCTACAACATGCGCAAAGATTGCCACGCTGCGCAGTTTGTCGATCATCGTTCGCCTCAGCGGAATAGTGTCATCCCGAATGGCTTACTTTTGCGGGGCGCCAGGGGTCAATAGCTTCACAGGTAGGAAATCATAGGGATGCAGCCTGCCGCTGCGCCGCACTGCGAAAAGGGAGTCCATCGCATGTTAGCCGAGACAAAGACTGGAATGAGCCGCCGCGATCTGATCAAAGGCGGCGCGCTGACGCTGGGTGCGGCCGCGCTCTTGCGCACGGCCCTCGTGCCGACGCCTGTGCGCGCCCAAGGCGACATGCCGCCGGGCACAGTGCATTCCTTTTCGCAGGGACCGGTGACGTTTCACACTTATGTCTCTCCCGCGCAGGCCGTGCATGTCACCTCGCACGTGGTTGAGTTTGAAGATCAGCTCCTGGTCGTTGACGCCACGATGTTGCCTCCGACCGCTCAGGAGGTGGGCACGCTCATTCAATCCACAGGGAAACCTGTCGGCATGGCGGTTTTGAGCCATGAACATCCCGATCACTGGGGCGGTGCCTCCACGCTCTCTGATCTCTCCTTTGCCACGCTGCCAGCCATCCGCGAAGCGGTCGCGGCAGAGGCGGCACAGGGCCAGTTTCCAAACCCTGGCAATGTGATCGCTGGACCTGACCTGCGCGTGGGCGCCACTGAGATGTTCGGGGTCCCCATTGAGTTCCGTCACTTTGAGAACACTGAGGCCCCCCACATCATCGCAACGGTTCTGCCAGAGCAGAAAGTCGCCATTGTGCAAGATCTTGTTTACAACGGCGTCTTCTTTGCGCCTGGTGTCGACCGTAAGAACTGGATTGCGACCTTGGAGGGGCTGCGCGATGACCCGGCTTTTGAGACTTTGCTGGTGGGACATGGGCTTCCGACAACCCGAGGCGAACTCGATACCGCGATTGCGTATCTGAAGGTCCTGGACGATGCGATGACAAATGCCGGGAGCCCCGATGCCGCGACCGCGCAGCTCAAAGCAGCATTCCCCAGCTATTCTGGCGATTTTCTTCTGTCGCTCATTCCCGAGTACTGGTCCAACTGACCGCCGTCGCTTAGGCAGATAAAGAAGCGCAGGCTGGCGCTGATCCATCTTGGCGCGCGCAACATCTATGCGCGCCAAAGAAATCAAAGGAGGGCAAGATGGGCCAAGGACTAGAGAATGTGCGCCGGATCTACCTCGAAGGGATCGCAGGCGGCAATGCGCGCGCGGCGGTGACGGCCTACACGGGCCATCGCTATACGCAGCATTCCACCGGGGTGGGGGACGGTGTCGAAGGGTTCCTGGCCTTCTTTGAACCATTTGTGGAGCGCAACCCTAAGCGGGACATTGAAATCAAACGGATCTTTGAAGACGGTCCCTGGGTCTTTTGCAGCGCCTATCAATCGCTCAATGATGGTGCTGCTGAGTGGGTGACAATGGATATGTTCTATACCGATGAGGTGGGCTTGATCCTGGAGCATTGGGATACCATCGCCGCCTACACCCACCAAACCGCGTCGGGCAATGATATGGTGGGCGGTGCCTCAGAGGTCGATGCCGCCGCGGATACCTCGGCAAGCAAAGAACTGGTCCTCGAATACACCAAACAGGTGCGCCAAGAGGGTAACGTCTCAAAGATCGGCACGTTCGTCTCACCTGATCTTGTCGAACATGCGCCGCAAATTTCATCTGGTTCTGATGGGCTGGCGGACTGGCTGATGTCCGATGCGGCCGGGTCCTATGACATGCTTTTTCATCTCATGGGGCAGGGCGATTTCGTGGTGACTTACGGCAAGCGCCATCGCGGCGGCCAGGACGTCGCCGTTTTTGACCTCTACCGCGTGGCCGGCGGCAAGATTGTCGAACACTGGATGAACGAAGAAGAGATTTCGCCGCGCGACGCTTGGGGCAACTCGGGCAAGTTCTGAGGCTGCGACAGAAGTTTGCGATGGTGCTGACCAGTGGCCTACCCTTGATCGCTTAGGCGCTGCCTGGATGGCATGTCCTTGTTGCAACATGCCCGGTGCCTGACTAGAGTTTTAGGAACCGTTTAGATGCAACTGCGGCGGACTCTCCCTTATGGCAACGGCGCATGTCTTGATCGCTGACATCACCGGCAGCACCAAGCTTTACGAGCAATTGTCTGATCTGGATGCGCTGGCGCAGATCAGTATGATCCTCGCCCGGATGCGCGAGACCATCGAGGAAAACGGCGGACATTGCGTCAAGTCTCAGGGTGACGATACGCTAAGCTTTTTCGGTGTGGCCGACCAAGCCTTTGCTGCGGCCCGCAGCATGATCGAGGCGGAGTGGAACTATGGCCTCGCTGTGCATGCGGGGATTTACTGTGGCGATGTGTTGAGCCAAGACGCGGATATCTACGGCGACGCGGTCAATACCGCCGCGCGTCTCGCGACGCTTGCAAAGCCTAATGAGATCCTCATCGGGGACACCGTCTTTGACGCGTTGTCCAAGGGCACCCAAGAGCTTTGTGTGTCGATGGGTGGCATCAAGCTCAAGGGCAAATCCGAAAGCACTGCCGTGCATTCCTTTACGGTCAGCGCGCTGAGCACGCAGACCGTTCTTTTTGGCGCGGCGGAGGCCTCTTTGGGGCGGCGAACCGAATCTGTTACGCTCAATACCGACGATGTCAAAGTCACCTTGATGGATGCGCAAAGCGCCAAGATCGGGCGCGCCTCCAATTGCAATCTGGTTTTGAACCACCCTTGGGTGTCGCGCGAGCACGGCAGTTTTGAGCTCAGAGCGGCGCAGTTGGAGTACACGGATCACAGCTCCTTTGGCAGCACCGTGATCACTGGCGACGGGCAAGAGTTCGCGGTGCACCGTCGGTCTATGCTCTTGAACGGGGAAGGCATGGTTCTCGTGGGCACCAACGATCCGTCGGTCAGGGGTTCGGTTGTGCGCTACGCAACAAACGATTTGGTGCCCGATGCCTAGGGTTTTGGCGGCGCAGGCAACCGCGTCCTGCCCTCTGCCATCGCCTTTGCTTCAAAAGCCGAGGGCCGCGCCGTCTTTACGCGGGTCAGAGCCGCCAGCATAGCCGCCACCGGGCAGGCGCGCGATGAGTTGCGCGCCGCCAAAGCCGAAGGCGGCGTCGGGGGCCTCAAGAACGATATCGTGCCCCATCTCGCGCAAGGCCTGCAAAGTGGCGGCGGGCAGCGTTGTCTCGCAGGCCACTTCCCGCCCTTTCACCACGCGCCAGCGGGGGGCGTCTGCGGCGACTTGCACGTCTTGGCCCCAAATTTGAGTGCGCATGACCATTTGCACGTGCCCCTGCGCCTGCATCGGGCCACCCATCAGACCAAAGCTCATGACAGGGCCTTCATCGTTCATCAAAAAGCCCGGGATAATGGTGTGGAAGGGGCGTTTGCCGCCACCCACCAGGTTCTGACTGGTTGGATCGAGGGAAAAGCCCGCACCGCGATTTTGGAGGGCGATGCCGGTGCCTGGCACCACAACGCCTGAGCCGAACCCGGCGTAGTTCGACTGGATAAAAGAGACCATCATCCCAGAGGCGTCGGCGGCGGTCAGATAGACCGTGCCGCCTGCCTTTGGCGCGCCGACCGCTGCCACGCTGGCCCGGTCTGGGTTGATCAGGCGCGCGCGCCGGGCAAGGTAGTCTGGATCAAGCAAATCCTCCGATCCGACTTTCCGCATCGCGTCGGGGTCCGCGACAAAGTGTTCAGCGTCCGCCAGGGCCAGTTTCACCGCCTCAATCTGAAGATGCAGCGCTGCCGTGTCATCTGGGCCATGGTCTTTGACATTCGTGTGCGACAAGATCCCCAGGGCCATGAGCGCTGCGATGCCCTGGCCGTTTGGCGGGATCTCATGTAGATCAAAGCGATCAAAGCGCTGTGAAAGGGTGCCGCACCACTCGGGCCGATGTTGGGCCAGGTCTTTGGCCGTCAACGCCGCGCCATAGGCGCGCGCGTATGCTGCGATCTTTTCAGCCAAGCTTCCTTCGTAAAAGGCTTCACCGCGGCTTTCGGCAATGAGCCGCAAGGTTTCGGCTTGCCCGGGCGCGCAAAAGCGCTCTCCGGCGCTTGGGGCACGACCGCCCGGCAAAAAGGCTTCGGCAAATCCTGGTTGGTCTGCCAATTCGACTTCGGCACGCCGCCACAGCGCTGCGATGACAGGCGAGACGGGGAAACCACCCTCGGCATAGGTGATGGCGGGCCGAAACAGAGCGTCAAAGTCCAGGCTGCCAAAGCGTTCGGACAAAGCGACCCAAGCGGAGACGGCACCGGGCACCGTTACAGACTCCCAGCCGCGAAAGGGCATCGCACGTGCTTGCCCAAATCGGTCTGGCGTCCAGGTGGCGGGGGCTCTGCCGCTGGCGTTGAGCCCGTGCAACCGCTGACCATCCCACACGATGGCAAAGGCGTCACCGCCGATCCCGTTTCCTGTGGGCTCCAGCACGGTGAGCGCAATCGCGGTGGCCAAGGCCGCGTCAACCGCATTTCCGCCCTGTGCCAGCATGGAGAGCCCTGCCTGCGCTGCCAAAGGATGTGAGGTCGCCACCATGTTGTCGGCCAAAATGGCAGACCGCCGCGACGGATAGTGAGGATAGGCTGAAAGCTGCACGAAGGTGCCTTTGCTGGAAGACCCTCTGCACTCTAACTGTTGGCCAAGTGACCGCAAGCAATCGCACCCGGTGGCAAACGGTAATTCAGTCCAAATGCAGTTGCAATGACTTTGCCTTTCCTCTTCTATTGATCCGACAAGCAAAAAACCCAGGGAGTTTTTCATATGCACCGTTTGCTCGCGACCACCGCTGTCGCTCTCAGTCTCAGCACGGCGGCTTTCGCCAATTGTGACGAGGTTGTTTTCTCCGACGTGGGCTGGACCGACATCACGGCAACCACGGCGGCAACGACCCTCGTTCTCGAGGCTCTGGGGTATGAGACAGAGGTCAAGATCCTCTCCGTTCCGGTGACCTACACCTCCATGGCTGCGGGCGACATCGACGTCTTTTTGGGCAATTGGATGCCGACAATGGAGGCTGACATCGCCCCTTACCGCGAGGCAGGCACCGTCGATACGGTGCGGGCAAACTTGCAGGGGGCAAAATACACGCTGGCCGTCAATCAGGCGGCGGCGGATCTGGGGGTGACGTCATTTGCCGCCATCGCCGATCAAGCGGAGGCGCTTGACGCCAAGATCTACGGCATTGAGCCTGGCAATGATGGCAACCGCCTCATCCAGTCCATGATCGACGATAACGCCTTTGGCCTGAAAGACTTTGAAGTCGTTGAATCCTCCGAGCAGGGCATGCTGGCTCAGGTCAAGCGGTTGGACCGCCGCGGCGAGCCGATTGTCTTTCTAGGGTGGGAGCCTCACCCCATGAACGCCAACTTCTCCCTGACCTACCTTGAGGGAGGCGATGACTTCTTTGGCCCCGATTTGGGCGGTGCCACAGTCTTTACCAACACCCGAGCGGGATTTGTCAGCGAGTGTCCAAACCTGGGCAAACTCCTGAATAATCTTGAATTCACGCTCGCGATGGAGAATGAAATCATGGGCGCGATCCTGGATGATGGGCAAGAGCCCCGCGAGGCTGCAGGGGCTTGGATCAAGGGCAATTCCGGCGTGTTGTCGAGTTGGCTTGACGGTGTGACAACGCGTGATGGCGGTGATGCGATGGCCGCTGCCGCCGCGCTCAAGTAGCGCCGATGTATCAAGACCAATGCCAGCCGTCGGGCTGGCATATCCCAGGTGTGAAGGCGCGTCATGGATTGGCTGACAGAGAACAAGATCCCCATCGATGACGCAGCCGAGGCCGCGTTTCTTTGGTTGGAAATTCAAGGCGAATGGTTTTTCGAAGGCCTCGCCTGGGGGATGGAGCGCCTCATTGACGCTATTCTTTGGGTGCTTCAGACGCCGCCCCCGCTCTTGATTGTGGCCACCTTTGCTTTGGTGACTTGGCTGCTCCAACGCCGGGTCGGCACAACTGTGTTCATCGTTCTGGGTTTTTTGTTTGTGCTCAACCAAGGCTATTGGGAAGAGACCACGGAAAGCCTGACCCTCGTGCTTTCAGCCTGTGTGGTCTGCATGGGGGTCGGCGTGCCAATCGGCATTGCTGCGGCGCATCGCCCGGGTCTCTACCGCGTTTTGCGCCCCGTCCTTGACCTCATGCAAACATTGCCGACTTTTGTGTATCTCATCCCGGCCATTGTGTTTTTTGGCATCGGCATGATGCCCGGCTTGATCGCGACAGTCATCTTTGTGCTGCCCGCGCCCATCCGCCTCACCCAGTTGGGCATTTCATCGACACCCAAAGCGCTGCGCGAAGCGGCGCTGGCTTTTGGCGCAACGCCGCGGCAGACCCTGTGGAAGATCGAACTGCCCTACGCGCTGCCGCAGATCATGACGGGGCTCAACCAGACCATCATGTTGTCCCTCTCCATGGTGGTCATCGCCGCGCTGGTGGGGGCCGATGGGCTGGGCGTGCCGGTCGTGCGCGCGCTGAACCAGGTGAACACTGGTCTGGGTTTTGAAAGCGGGCTCATCATCGTGGTGGTGGCAATCATGCTGGACCGCATGCTCAGGATGGACCGGAGCTAGTGCGCTCTGGTCGGCGAAACTCAATGAAAGTCTGCCGCTGATGACGCAAGCCACGCCAGCCGTATCGTTCCAAAACGTCTCAATCGCCTTCGGGGAAAAGCCGCAGCTTGCGCTGCCCTTAATGGACGAGGGGCAATCGCGCGCCGATATCGAAGCGGCCACCGGGCAGGTGCTTGGCGTGCACAATTGCACGCTCGACGTGGCCCCGGGTGAGATCCTGGTGCTGATGGGGCTTTCTGGGTCTGGCAAATCGACGCTTTTGCGCGCGGTCAATGGGCTCAACCCAGTCGTGCGGGGCCACGTCTCAGTGCACGATGGAGATTGGTCAGCGAATGTGCAGAACTGTTCGGCCCGCGATCTGCGCAAGGTCCGGCGTGAGTGCGTGTCGATGGTGTTCCAGCAATTTGGCCTGCTGCCGTGGCGCAGCGTCCTAGAGAACGTCGCCCTTGCGCTTGAGCTTTCCCGGGTGCCGCGAAGGGACAGGCTGGCGCGCGCTGAAAAACAGTTGGCGCTTGTGGGGCTGGCCGATTGGGCAGATCGCAAGGTGAGCGAGCTTTCCGGCGGGATGCAGCAGCGCGTCGGACTGGCCCGCGCCTTCGTCACCGAGGCACCGATCTTGCTGATGGATGAGCCTTTCTCAGCGCTTGATCCGCTGATCCGCACGCGGTTGCAAGATGAACTCTTAGAGCTTCAGCGCGCCTTGCAGCGGACCATTATCTTTGTCAGCCACGATTTGGACGAAGCCTTCAAACTTGGTGGGCGCATCGCCATCATGGAGGGGGGGCGCATTGTGCAGATCGGCACCCCGCGCGAGATTTTTACCCACCCCAATTCTGATTACGTGGCCGACTTTGTGGCGAATATGAACCCGCTGGGCGTGCTCACGGCCCGCGACGTGATGGTCGCTGGAGCAGCCCCGACGGCACCGCAGGTCACACCCGAAACCCCGGTCAAAGAGATCTTGCAACGCTTAAACGGGCCGGGCGCTGTTATGGCGGTGACAGACGGAGCGCACCCAATTGGGAAAGTCACCGCAGAAAGCATTGTTTCGCGCCTCACCTTCTAGCCCGTGTTTTGCGCGCGTTGGTTGGCACGTGAAACAGATGGCTCTTGTTCCAAAGCATGCCTCTCGTTAGCCTCGTTAGGTACCGCACTGTAATGCGTGAAGAAAGCCATGCCATCCGTCATCTCCATTGATCCAGCCACGCCCCCCAACCGCCAAACTTGGGACGGCACAATCGTTGAGGATACAGCCCAACGCATCGTCATTGTCGAGACGATCTCCGATGAAGGACGCGGCGGGTCTGGGCAGGTGCTCGACCGGCGGATCGAATACATCGGTGCCTTTGCGCGGGATGGCGACGACATCGTGGGCGTGCTTAATGCCATAAATGAATTCCGCGATGACGTACTGATCTACTCCATCGAAGGGCGAAACGTCGATGCCGAGGCTTACTTTGAGGCCGTGCAGGATGATCGAGACGTGGATCTCGCGCGCAGCTTGCTTGAAGCACCCGTTCAGCCGCCCGTTATGCCACCTATCGTGGAACCGCCCGTTGAAGGCGGCCCCATCTTAGGGACGCCGGGTTTTGACAACCTGGTCGGCACCGATGGCGATGATGTTTTCAACGGTATGGGGGGTGGAGATCTCATTAATGGCGGCGGCGGCGTTGACACAGCGCAGTTTGCGGGGCGGCAGGGCGATTACGTGCTGGTCCTGCGACCGGATCGCAACCCTGAGCTTTACTCTAAGGACTTCAATGGCTTTCCTGAGCCCAGCTTTGTGACAGATGTGGAATTGCTCGATTTCGGCACGAACGATCTGGGCGGCCCTTTTGATTTGCGTGTTTTCTCAGGTATCGCGACCCTCAGCGAGGTGGCGCTTAAGAGCTTTGTTGAACTCTACATCGCCTATTTCAACCGCGCGCCGGATGCCATCGGCCTCGCGTTTTGGGGCACTGCCTTTGCCAATGGCACCACGCTGGAAGAGATGGCATCGCTTTTCGTCGATCAGGATGAGACCCGTGCTGCTTATCCAACAGGGACAAGCACGCAAGCGTTTGTGCAGACCGTCTACACCAATGTTCTGGGCCGCACGCCGGATCAGATAGGCGTCGATTTTTGGGTCGCCGCCCTGAACACGGGCGCGGTGTCGCGCGATCAATTCATCTTTGAAATCATCCGCGGGGCCAAATCCGAGCTTAAATTCGAGTCCGGTCAGGGGTTTGTCGATCTGCAACTCGCCGATCGTGCTTTTTTGGCCAATAAGGTCGAAATTGGGATCGATTATGCGCTGCTCAAGGGCATGTCAGACACCTCAGAGGCGCGAGACGTGATGAGCCGCTTTGACGGCTCTAGCGCGAGCTTTCAGACGGCGATCAACACGATCAATTCGTATCTTGCGCAGGATGGGCCCGGAACAGGGGATTTCCGTCTGCAGGTGCTCGACATCCTGCCTTACTACTCAGCGTCTTTCGTGGAGACGGAAGTGGTGCAGATCCCCTTCGTTTGGAACACCACTGGTCCGCTCGAGCAGGCGGCCTTCTTCTTGCTCGACGAGGCCAGCGCGCTTGCCGGAGTGCCTCAGGGTTTGAACACGATCGATGTCTATGGCCTTCGATTTGAGATCACAAACCCCGATGGGACAGAAACGGACGTTGTCCTGGAAGCGGATGCCGCGAATCAGGCGAGAACGCACCAGGGTTTCGTGGATGCGCTACAACCCAGCCTAAATTCGCTGATTGTTTCCGGTGTGCTGCCGCCTGATACAACGCTTGAACTTCTGCCGACGCTGACTGAAACGACTCTCTTGGACAATGGTTCGGTATCGCCTCCCATCCCTGCCATGGTTTTGTCAACGCGCGGTGGGGATATTGATCCGGAGGGGTTCAGCCGGATCGACAATCCCATAGGTGAATTTGATACCTATGACCGGTTTGTCGAAGACCCGCTTATCCCGCTGATCGATACTTTCGAACCGGCGCGATTGCAGTTTCAGGTGTTGGACCAAGAAGCCTCGTTTGGTCTTGCGCCGCCCCTGTTTTTCTCAACCGGCTACCTCACCGAAGTGGTCCTGTTAGAGGCCACCTTCTTTTACTACGGGGAGCGTGTCGAGATTGATTTTCCGGTGACGCTGCCACGACAGCTGGGGTCAGAGTTCAGCTTTTTCGATCTCGAACAGCTTATCTCGCGGGAGACACAAGCTGCGATCAGTGAAGCGGGCATTACCGGTCTGACCTTCAGCACGTCTTTTTCCGCACCGGTGAGTATCGGCGTCAGTGGTGTTTGGACACTCCCAGTCAATCTGATCTTCAATGTGCCGCAGGGCGCAATTGTGGTGGAGCCAAGCGGTGGTTTCATTTTTGCAAGCAATGACGCCAACGGCAATGGTCAGACCGACGTATTCGGCCAGCTTCTGGACAATGCGGATGGCTTAGGATCCGGCTTTGGTCAGGGTGCTGGAGCGTCGGCTATCCAACCACTTGCTGCGCAGGCAGACATCGATTTGGTCGGACTAGGCGCACTAGTGGCGCAGGATCTTGCCTTCGGTTAGCGCGTGAAGCGCTTCTTTGCCCTCGATTTTTGGAGCCTTACTCACAGACATTGCCGCGCATGAACCATTCGCAATGCGCCCCGGTCTCGTCTTTGTAATCGCGTTTGGCGGACGTTTCAGGAGCGGGGGCGGCGGGTGCCGCAGGTGCGGCGGCGACAGGAGCCGGGGCGCTTTGCTGGGCGCGCGCGGTGCGGCGGGGCTTGGGCGTGCTGGGCTTTGCAACGGCGGTCGGACAACGGGCATCTGGGGCCGCTTTGAACGCGGTCAAAAGCGCCTCAAAGCCTTCCGTGGGTGAGGCACTTGTCACCCTATCCGCGATGCCAATTTGGCGGCCCAACGTGTCCACACCGCCGCGCGTGCCAGGACCGACGAGACCGTCAATGCGGCCGCGATAGCAGTTTCGCTCTTTGAGAACCTGCTGCAGAGCGCGGATGGCGCTGTCACGGACAAGGGCACGTTCTGCTGCGGTGGGCACGGGATCTGGTGCCGCTGGGACGACAGGCTCGGTCGGCGCGACGACTGTCGCGACCTCCCCGACTTGGGTTGAGGGCGCGGGTTGAGCGTCTGCCGCGTCCCCGCTACCTGGATCTTCCTGTGTTGCTTGCAAGGCGGCCAGCGCCGCTTCCGCCGCCTCTTTTTCACGCACCGCACGTGCCGCTGCGGCGGCTTGTGCGCGCAGTTCTTCGAGTTTGGCTTCCGCTGCCGCCTTTTCTTCGCGAATGCGTGCGGTTTCTGCCACCTCGGCGCGCAAAGCTTCGAGTTCCGCCTGCACGCGGGCCCGCTCAGCAGCAGCGGCCTCAGCAGCAGCGGCTTGGGCGCGCAACAGTTCCTCGCGCTTTTTCAGAGCAAGCTGATACACGGCATTATCTTTTTGCGCGCTGTGCAGGGCCAGAAAGTCGTCCCATGCCTGCAGTGTGCCAAGCGCATCAGCGGCGAGAAAAGCGGTCATCAACCCAGCGCCGGTGTCAGGTGCCGGGGCTTGGGGCTCTGGCTCAAAGCGCACTTCGTTTAACGGATTGATCACAATCCGCGCACCCCCGAGTGACCCGTATATGGCAGGCCGGGATCCGAAGACGCGACGCTGCATCTCGTCATGCACTTGCCCCAGCAAACGGCGCACGTCAACAGCTGGTCCGCGCATCGCCTCCAAAAAGGCGGCGGTGAAGGGTGAATTCCCGCCCGGGGCACCATCTGGCGTCACCTCACCGGCGGCAGCCGCGAATGCGATAAGGGTGTTGCTGCCCGCATCCAGAATGCGGCCCAATCCACGCCCGACGTTCCTATTGGCACCAAACTGCTGCATTTTAGCGATGAATGGATTGTCGCGGCAGGCATCCAGCACCAGCATTCGAAGTTTGGATGCCCCTGAGATCTGGTCGAGCACAATGTTGATATCAATCAATTCAAGCCTTGCATCACGCACGTCGGAAAGCCGTGCATCCACGGGAACAAGGAAGTTTCGTCCCCCAATCTCAATCCCATGCCCGGCGTAATAGACAACTGCGATCTCAGCGGTATCCGCGATGTTTCGAAACTCATTCAACTTGGCCTGCATCGCGCGCTGACCTAAATCGAGTGCTGTCACAACCTCATAGCCTTGTTCTTTGAACGCGTCGGCGATGTCGAGCGCATCGTTGGTCGGGTTTTCAAGCCTGGAGACAGATTCGGTGTAGAGCGCATTTCCGATGACAAGAGCGACATTTTTGGCCGATATGGCCGTCGGCAGAGCCACTAGAACGAGCGGCAGCAAAAGCGCATGTAAAAACCGGCTGATGGCCATCTGATTACTCTGCAAAAACTTCGGATTGGGAAGAGGTATAGGCCGTTTTCCGCCTGTTTTCCAGACGTTAGAGCGCAAATTTCTAGGTATTTTGGCGCTCCGTGCGCGCGTCGATCAAACGCGAAGTTTGCACATCTCAACCTCAGGTTTGATTGCCCTCACTCACATCGCGATTTGCGGATCTTTTGCCCCAGTGGCACGCGTTTGGCTGCGCCACTGGCAATTGGGCACCGCCGTCGTCAACGCGCATCCCGCAGCCGCGCGGCTTTGGGCCAAATCTGCGAAAGCTCTGTTTCCGCATAATATGTTGTGACGGGGCATTGGTTTCGCTAGCCTAGCGGGGGCAAAGGAATGGGTATGAAGGTCGCCTTCATAGAAGAAAAAGCTCCCGATCTAGATCGGGTTGGCGCACTGCTGCGCGTGAGTGCCTCCGAGAACCGGTGGGCAAACCGAGGGCCATTGTATCAAGAGCTGGCCCAAGCCCTGCAGCAACATGCACAGATCCCGGTGACAAGCGCAATCGTCCCTCTGGCCAACGGCGGAATTGCGCTTGAGGCAATGGCGCGATTTTTTGACCAACAAGCAGGCCAAAAGCAAAGGTGGGTCGCCTCTGCCTTCAGCTTTCGCAACATCGGTCGCGGGTACTTCCATGACGCTTTGCTGCTCGATTGTGATCAGAACGGGCTGCTCGACCTTGAGGTCTGCGCCCGACTTGCGCCCGACAGCTTTGACGGGCTGATCGTCACGAACCCTTTTGGCATGCAAAGAGATTTCGCGCGATATGCCGAGTTTGCGCGCCGAACGGGCAAAGCTCTTTTGATCGACAACGCCGCTGGGTTTCATACCGACTTGCCGGATTGGCCGTGGCAGTCCTTCAGTTTCCATCACACCAAACCTTATGGGGCTGGCGAAGGGGGCGCAGCGCTTGTGCCGCGCGAACATGCTGAGGCGATCTATGCGCTGGTTGACTACGCCTCAGATCTCGGTGCCTCGGCCCATTGGCTTGGCAACGGAAAGATATCGGATTTCAGCTGCGCCTTTATCCTTGACCGGCTTGAAAAGGCTGAAGATTGGGTGCCGCGCTACATCGAACAACGGGAGCGGATGATCGATCTGGCGTGCGAGGTCGGCCTAGAAACACTCAGCGCACCCCAAGACGGCATCCCATTGACGAGCCTGCCGTTCTTGTCTCCGGTGCCCTTGGCGGAAAGCGCGATATGGGACACGCAGCACTTGACCCTTGGCAAGTATTACAAGCCACTGCGCCCACTTCCTCAGGTGTCCGAGATTTATGCCCGGTTGGTGAATGTGCCTTGCCACCCAGATCTTGCAAGAAAGTCAGATGATGAGATTTTGGACGAGCTTGACCGGCTGATGGGCTATCCAAAAGCAGCACTGCACGAAGCGCGCCAACTGATCCGAGGCACGGGCTAGCGCGGCATCGCGCGCCGCGTGCGAAGCGACCGAACCTTGCGACTTTTCCGGCACAAGGCTCCAACTTGTTCGAGAGGGGCGGTTTCTAAATCTCCAGAAAACCAACCCACATTGAGGCGCATCTACCGCTTCGGCGACCACCCGGGTCGTCGGAAGAGGTACCTCACGGCGTCGCCAAAGCTCTTCGCGCGGTACACGTCACGGGCGAGGGCAGGCACCTCAGAGAACCAAACCTTGACCGGATTGCAGCTGTCAAAGTCGCGGGCCAGACCATAGCGCGGGGTTTCCTCCTCTTCTTGAAACGTGCCCCAAAGACGGTCCCAAACGATGAGGATCCCCCCGTAGTTGCGATCCAGATACTTGGCATCGCAGCCGTGATGCACCCGGTGGTGTGACGGCGTATTCAACACCCATTCCAGCGGGCCCAACTTGCCAATGAGTTCGGTGTGCAACCATGTCTGGTAGGCAAGGACGGTGACCACGCCCAAGATGATCGCTTCTGGCGCAAAACCTGCCAGCGCTAAGGGGATGTGGATAATGAGCGACCAGAGACCTTCAAAGGGGCCAAAGCGCACGCCCGTGACCATGTTCATGTCGCGCGAGGAATGGTGCACGGCGTGCTGCGTCCAAAGAATGCGGACCTCATGCGCGATCCGATGTTCCCAATAGTAGGTGATATCGGCGAGGAAGATCACCAACAGGACGCTCCACCATGCCACTGGGATGGACCAGGGCAAAGCAGCTGCGATGACCCAATAGATGCTGTAAGCCCCTGTTAGGATGAGCGTGTTCACAACAAGATAGGGGATTTGCGTGGACGCACTGGCCAGCATTTCCGCGACCGTTTTGGCGCGAAACGCGCCTTTGAACAGCATCTCTGCAATTTCGATCAACAGAATTGCAGCGCCGATCAGGAAAAAGATCTCGTCAATCTGCGTGGTGAGGGCGTCGAGATTCATAATGTCTGTCCTTTCAATCCCGTTTTGAGGGTGCGCCATGCCAGGTCGGCGGCGTCTTTCGGGCTGGCCTCGCCCGAGCGGACCACAGACCAGGCGGCGTAGATGAGGTTTTCATAGGCTTCGGCCAGCCAGGTCGTTGGCACGTCGCGGGCAAAGGCACCTTCATCCTTGGCGTCTTCTATTGCCGCGCGCAGCTCTTCTTGATCTTGTTCGTAAGCTGCGGCGAGGTCTGGATCGGTATCGAGCCAGTCCTGCGCGAGAAACCACTGCCGGTTCGCCAGCGGCACAATCGCATGCAAAGAAAGATAGAGGCCTTCTTCGGCGCTGCGCGCGGTTGCCGTCGCCTCTTCAACGGCGCGCTCAAGCTCATCCGCGGCAACGCGAGACAGCGCGCGCATCAGATCCGCCCGGGCCGGAAAATGTCGATGCAGCGTTGCACGCCCCACGTCCGCGCGGGCGGCAACATCGCTGAGCGTGGCGCCCGGACGTTCGGAGAAGACCGCAAAAGCGGCTTCTAAGATGGCGGTCCGGTTTTTTGATCTCGCAGTGCTCATGAGACAAATATGTCTCATTTTGGATCCGCATTTCAAGACATCGGAGAAGACTTTTTCAGAAACCTCTTTGCCAAGCCCTAAGCGCCGCCGCACATTCACCCGAAACGGAGGACATCGGATGACGCTTGCGCAAAGAGATTGGGTGCCGGAAAAGAGCGAGGCCCGCGTGCAAAACATCGCCTCCAAAGCGGCATCGGCTTCCTCAAATGAATTGCTGGCGCGGGTCGTGCATTTGGCGGGTGAAAACCGCCGGATCCACGAGAGGGAATGCTTCAACCTCAATCCAGCAACAAACGTCATGAACCCAAAAGCGGAGGCGCTGCTTTCAGCGGGGATCGGATCGCGACCGTCCTTGGGGTATCCGGGCGACAAATACGAGATGGGGCTCGAAGCGATCGAAGAGATTGAGGTCATTGCGGCCCAGCTCTGTGCGGAGGTGTTTGACGCAGGGTTCGCGGAGGTGCGCGTGTCCTCCGGGGCGATGGCGAACCTTTATGGTTTCATGGCGACCTGCGCGCCGGGTGATACAATCATTGCGCCCCCGGCCTCAATCGGCGGTCATGTGACCCATCACTTGGAAGGCTGCGCGGGGCTTTTTGGTCTGCGCACACTCCCGGCACCGGTCAGTCCGGATGGCTACACCGTCGATCTAGATCCGCTGCGGGATCTGGCGCTGGCCGAGCGGCCAAAGCTCATTACGCTTGGGGGCAGTTTGAACCTTTTTGAACATCCCGTGGCCCAGGTGCGCGCTATTGCGGATGAGGTGGGAGCCAAGCTCATGTTCGACGCGGCACACCAATGCGGGGTCATCGCGGGGCGCGCATGGTCTAACCCCTTAAAACAAGGGGCGCATTTCATGACGATGAGCACCTACAAGAGCCTCGGCGGCCCGGCCGGCGGCCTGATCGTGACGGATGATGCGGCCCTTGCACAGGCCTTCGATAGAATCGCATTCCCCGGCATGACGGCGAATTTCGATGCTGCCAAGACGGCGGCACTCGCCGTTACGATGTTGGATTGGCGGGAGTGCGGCGCGGCCTACGCGCAAGAAATGATTGGTATGGCCCGCGCGCTCGCTGCCGCACTTGATGCGCGCGGCATACCGGTTTTTGCGGGCACGGACGGGTTCACCCGGTCCCACCAATTCGGCGTACTGGCTGCGCCTTTTGGCGGAGGACAGAAAGCCGCGCACACCCTGCGGCGGGCGGGATTTCTGGCATGCGGTATCGGATTGCCGAGTGATCCGGTTGCGGGCGATATGAACGGGCTTCGGATTGGTACGCCTGAACTGGTCCGATGGGGCATGACGTCCGCGGATGCGGAGAGGTTGTCGGATCTTATTGCGCGCGGTCTGGGGCAGGAGAACATCATGAGCGAGGTCTCAGCATGGCGCGCTACTTTTGACCGGCTGCACTACATCGCCTGTCCGGAGAGCTAAGCCGTGATTTTCGCGCTCTGACCGATACGCGGGGGACGCCTCAAGCCTCGGTGATTGAACGTGCTTTCCGGAATCAACTCGTATCGCCGCGGATCAGTTGCGTTTGCAACTCCGTCTTTGCGGGCGCGGTACTGCCGCCTGCGACCGAAATCCATTCCGCCGCCGCGGCCCCAATTTCATAGCGCGGGGTCAGTGTCGTGGTGATCTGCTGTGGTAAGGCCGCCAGGAACGCCAGCCCATTGAAGCCTGCAAGCGCAACCTGATCCGGCACGGCAATGCCTGTGGCAAGACAATGCATGAGCCCTCCGGCGGCGAGGTCATCGTTTGCGAAGTATATGGCCCGCGGAGGATCCGCATTCGCCAGGAGTTCGGCCGTCAGGTGCCGCCCTGCGAGCATTGAGGACGGCTCATCAGACAATACCCGCGCCGACAGACGCGCGCCTGCCGCCGTCACCACCTCTGCGAATGCCTCAAACCGCTTTGTCGCGCGTAGATCATTGCCGCCCTGACTGCCGATGTAGCCAAAATGGCGATGGCCACGCTCAATGAGATGTCGGCCCATTTCAGCACCGGCCTTGCTGTGTGAAAACCCGATGCAGGCGGTGATTGGGCTGCCGTCGATGTCCATGATCTCAACCGTGCGCACGCCGGTCTGCACGATGATGTCACGCAGTGACGGGGTGTGCTCTAAGCCCGGGAGTATCAAGCCACGGGGCCGCCAGGAGAGCAGATCAAAGACTAAGTCCTCTTCAAAGGCCATCGAATAATCGGACACGCCAAATACGGGACGCAGACCGCTCTGATCCAACGTATCGTTGATCCCCGTGAGGACATCGTTGAAAACGCGATTTTGCATGGTTGGGACAACCACGCCGACGATGGGATTGTCATATGTCGCATTGCCTCCGGCCAACCGGTTGTGGACATAGCCAATTTTGCGAGCAGCCTTAACCACCTCATTTTGAACGTCTTTTGAGATGTAGCCGGTGCCCCGCATGACCCTGGACACAGTCATTTGACTAACACCGGCCACACGCGCAACGTCGTGCATCGTCGGCTGCGCCTTTTCAGTGCTCTTGGCCCTTCGCCTGACCATTTACGATTGCCCTCGGATTCTTCACTTGACGAATGTTTACGTAAACACATACTCCTTGCGCAATGTGTTTACGTAAACACTCGTAACGCAGATCAACGACAACAATGATCCAGCGGTGCGTTCACCGCCCGGGAGGAGATATGAAGAAACTGCTTTTGAGCTCGGCCTTGGCCGTAACCTGCGTGGGCGCGGCAAGCGCTGACACCTACCGTCCGGAGTGCTTTGCGCCAGCGCCTGGCACCTCGACCATTTCCTATGATGCAAAGGAGGGGCCCTTCAAGCTCGCCTTTGTGAATGGCTTTGCGGGCAACGACTGGCGCATTCAGGCCATCCAATCCGCAAAGGCATGGGCCGCACGTCCCCAGAACGCTGACAAGATTGATGAGTTCACGGTCGTCTCAGTTGGAAACGACAGTGCCGCACAGATCGCCGCCATCGATAACTTCATTGCCGCAGGCTACGATGCGATCACATTTATTGCGGTCAATCCTACCGCTTTTGAGCCTGTGATCCGCCGCGCGGAGCGTGCAGGCACCATTCTCGTGCCCTTTGACAACGTGCTCGACACCGACAAGGTCGTGCAAGTGAACGAAAGCCAGCTCGATCTGGGGGCGTTGAAAGCACAGACTGTGATGGATCTGATGGGCGGCGAGGCGGACAAAATCCTGATGGTCAACGGGCTGCCCGGCAACGCGACCGACCGTGACCGACGCTTGGGGATGATGAGCGTGCTTGAAAGCGTCGAAGGTCTCGAAATCGTGGAAGTCGTCGGCAATTGGGATACCGGCACCAGCCAAAAGGTGGTGGCAGACGCGCTTGCCACGCATGGGGAATTCGACGCTGTGGTGTCTCAGCACGGCTCAGCCGGATCGATCAACGCCATGCAAGCAGCAGGCCACCCGATTGTGCCTATGGGCGTGGACGGTGAAAACGGCGTGCGCATGCTGATGAGTGAGCTTGGCATCCCCGGTGTCTCAGCGAGCCAAGCCCCTGCGATGTCAGCCATTGCATTGGAAGCTGCAGTGGCCTTGTTGGAAGGGAACGCGCTGCCGCAAACGATCTTCTTGCCAATCCCGCAAGTGAAATCGGATGATCTGGAGAGCGGCGTGAACTACTTCCCGGAGTTGCCGAAGTCTTTCAATACGGGCACAGGTTTTGTTGAGTGCTTTGAGCCCTTTACGCCAGAAGAGCTTTTGGGTCAGTCACCCGACAACACGTAAGAACGATCCTGACGGGTGGCGGCGAATGGGAAAGCCGCCGCCCTCAAAGGCATATGTGATGGCAGACATGACCAAACCCCTTTTACAGATGCACGGTATTTCGATGCATTTCGGAGCGACAAAGGCACTCGACGGGGTGGATTTCACCTGCAATCCCGGTGAGGTGCATGCCGTGTTGGGCGAGAACGGCGCGGGCAAATCGACTTTGATGAAACTCATTGCGGGGGTGTTGCAACCCACCGCGGGTCGCATCGAGATTGAAGGCGCGACAGTCGAACTGACTTCCCCGCGCATGGCACTGCGTCAAGGCCTTGTCTGCATGTTTCAAGAATTGTCGCTGGTGCCAGACCTGAGCGTGCGGGAGAACCTTCTGTTAGGCGCGCCGGGAGCAGGGTTTGGTTGGTTGAAAGCCAAAAGCCTTCAGAGGGGTCTGGATGTCCTGGCGCGTATCGGCGCAGAGACGATCAAGCTTGGCGCCCGGGTCGCCGATCTGACATTGCCCCAGCGCCAACAAGTAGAGATCGCCAAGGCGGTGATGAAGCGGCCTCGCCTGCTCATTCTGGATGAGGCGACATCCGCGTTGAGCGCATCAATTGTAGAGAAGGTGTTCAATCTGGTGCGCGAAGAGCGCGACAATGGCACCGCCGTTTTGTTCATTTCCCACCGTTTTCACGAAATCGAAGCGTTGGCCGACCGCATCTCGGTCTTTCGGAACGGCCAACAGGTGGCCAGTTTTCTCAAGGGCGCGCATGACTACGCGGAGATCATCGATATGATGGTCGGTCAGAAGATAACGGAACTTTTCCCGCCCAAGGCAATCCGCAGGGATGAGACCGACGTGGTGCTCGAGGTCAAAGACTTTGCCTGGGATGGCAAGGTGAAGAATGTCAGCCTTACTGTTCGGCGCGGGCAAATCGTGGGATTGGGCGGGCTGGACGGCCAAGGGCAGGGCGCTTTTCTGATGGGTCTTTTCGGGCTTTTGCGCAAAACCGAAGGCAGCATCTCGATCTCAGGAACCGTCACCGAAATCGCGAGCCCAAAGGATGCAAAGCATCAAGACATTGCGCTGGCCTACATCCCCGAGGATCGCAAAACCGAAGGATTGATCCTTGAGCAAAGCATTCAAGACAACCTCGAACTTGCTGCGCTAGGTCGATCAGATCTGGATGCCAGTGATCCGGGCCTCTATCAAAAGTCGCTTGATCAACTGGCGCTCAAACACAGTGGCATGGCGCTGCCCATTGCGTCGCTGTCCGGAGGCAACCAACAAAAGGTCGTGTTGAGCAAGTGGTTGGCGCTGCAACCCCGCTGCCTTCTGCTTGCTGATCCGACGCGTGGCATCGACGTGAAAACAAAGACGGAGATCTACGCCATTTTGCGCCAATTGGCGGATCAAGGGACAGCAATCGTGCTCTTGAGCACGGACTACGAAGAGTTGATCCAGCTTTGCGACGAGACGCATGTCTTCTTTGATGGAGAGATTGCCGCGTCGCTCGCAGGCGACAGTCTCACGCCCCAAAACATCATTGCCGCCGCGCTGAACCTGCCCGTGCCATCGCAGGCTGCCCGACATGCTTGAGTACATGCGTGCCAACCGGCGGGAGGTGATTGCAGGGGTTGTGCTGATTGGTCTGCTGACCGCATATCTTGGGACGCACCCGCGCGGAGCCTCGACCTATGTGATGACGATCTGGGCAAACCAATGCCTCATCCTGGGCCTCGCCGCCTGTGCCCAATTCTTTGCCGTTGTGGTGCGGGGGATTGATCTGTCCGTCGGAGCGGTGATGGCGCTCAGCAATTGCATCGCCTCATATGTTCTAGACGGGACGGGCATTGGGCTGCTCATGGGTATGCTGGTTGTTGTGCTGGCGGGCGCTCTGTGCGGTTTGTTCAACGGGCTGATCATCGTTTTTGGGCGTATTCAGCCCATCGTCGTTACGCTCGCCACAGCGTCGATTTTTACAGGGCTCGCGTTGCTTTTGCGGCCCACGCCGGGCGGCCGCGTAAACTACGATCTGGCGGATGCGATGACGCTTGATCTGCTGGGCCTGCCAACCGCGCTCATCATCACAGGGGTTCTCATCCTGGCGTTTTGGCTGCCCTTCCGCCGCACTGGGCTTGGATTGGGCCTCTATGCCCTGGGCTCCTCTGAACAGGCGGCATTTCAGTCGGGCATCGACACCAGAACTGTGCGCCTGGCTGCATTCACTTTTGCGGGTGTTTTTGGCGGCTTGGCGGGTCTTTTCTACAGCTTTGTGACCACCACGGGCGATGCGGGCATCGCCGTTGGCTTCACCCTAAATTCGATTGCGGCAGTTGTCTTGGGTGGCGTATTGCTGCGCGGCGGTGTTGGAACCCTGATCGGGGCGCTTGCCGGGGCATTCATTCTCAAAACGATTGCCTCACTCATGTTTTTCTCCGGCATCCCGTCTTTGGCGCAACCCCTTTTCGAAGGTCTCATCCTCGCCGCGGCCATCGCAATCGGCGGCGCGGATGTCTTGCGTGCCCGCAACAAGCTGGGAGCCTTCGAGTGATGTGGCGCAGCATAACACTAGACAGTGTGATCCCCTATCTGGGCGCTGTTTTGTTGGTGATTGCCGGAAGCACAGTGTTTCCGCAGATCTTGAGCCTTGATTACCTGACCCAGCAACTGCAAATCGCGGCCTTTCTGGGGCTTTTGGCGACCGGCGCGACGGTCGTCATCCTGCTCGGCCACATCGATCTTTCTGTGCCCTGGGTCCTCACCGGGGCTGCGATCTTATCAACGGCACTGGTCGGCTCCGGCAATGCGGTCCTGGCGGCACTCGCCGTCCCGGCAGCCCTGGCTTTCGGCGCATTCATCGGCATCGTGAACGGTGCGGGCGTTGCCATTTTGCGGATCCCGTCCATGGTTTGGACCTTGGCGGTGAACTCCATGCTCTTGGGCCTCGCGGTCCTGAACACCGGCGGTTTCAATCCACGGGGAGAGGCAAGCCCCCTCATGATCGGCATGGCGTCGGGCTCGGCATTGGGGGTCCCGCTCAGCTTTGTTCTGTGGATGTCCGTCTCCCTGGCGCTCGGATACTTCTTGGTCCGCACGCCCTTCGGGCGGTACCTGCGATCCATTGGCTATAATGAAAAGGCGACGTTCCTATCAGGCGTCGCCACGCCGTCGGTTGTTTTCGCGGCATTCGCGATTGCAGGCATGTGTTCCGCGCTTGGCGGGGTCATGTTGGCCGGGTATGCCAATCAGGCCTACCAATCGATGGGGGATCCATTCCTCCTGCCCACCATCGCCGCCGTTGTCATCGGGGGCACCTCAATCCTCGGCGGGCGCGGCGGGCTTTTCGGCACCATAGGCGGGGCGCTTTTTATCACGCTGCTCACCTCGATCCTGTCGGTCATGCAAATCGACGACGCCTGGCGGAACATCATTTTCGGGGCAATCATCCTCATCATGCTCCTTTTCCAGACGCTGCGCAGAGGAGCAAGATCGTGAGTGCCCCCCATTTCATCACAGTTGATCCGCGATTTGACAGCTTCGTCGATAAGGATCGCCCGCCCGAGGTGATTGCGGACGGATTTTCTTGGACAGAAGGCCCAGTTTGGCTCGAAAACACGCTGTTTTTCAACGACATCCCCAACAAGAAGATGCTTCAATGGTCGGAAAGCATGGGTACCGCCATCGCGCTCGACAACAGCGAGTTTGCCAATGGTAACACGACCGACCTTTCGGGCCGGATGGTATCATGCGAGCACGGCGGGCGCCGGATCCTGCGCAGGATCGATGCAGTGGAGCCGTCGGCGGTTGAGGTCATAGCGACCCATTTCGAGGGCAAGCGGCTCAATTCTCCCAACGATGTGATTGTGCGGTCCGATGGTTCGGTCTGGTTTACGGATCCGCCCTATGGGATCAACTCTGACGTCGAGGGCTATCCCGCGCAAAGCGAGATCGGCGGATGCTACGTCTTCTGCGCGATGCCCGATGGAACGTTGCACGCGGTTGCCACGGATTTCGACAAGCCCAACGGCCTCGCCTTTTCCCCTGATGAGCGGCACCTCTATGTTGCTGATTCCGGGGCCATCCGCGGCGCAAGCTTTCCTGGTATCGACTATGCATTGCCGCACCACATTCGCGTCTTTGATGTGGCAGGGATCACGCTGTCAAATCCGCGGGTCTTTGCGGTGATCGCCCCGGGCGTGCCCGATGGCTTTCGCGTGGATCATGAGGGCTACATCTGGACCTCGGCGCTTGATGGGATCCATTGCCTGTCGCCCGAGGGGATGCTTATTGGCAAGATTTGGCTGCCGCAGCAGACCTCAAACATCTGTTTCGGGGGTGCTGGGGGCAATACGATGTTTATTACCTCCTCTGACAAAGTGTACCGTGTGCGCGGCACACGCCGCGACGCCGCGCAGGTGTTGCGTGAAACGCAAGGGAGCACCTCGTGACAAAGACAGCTGTGATCGGACTGGGCTCGATGGGATATGGTATGGCAACATCCTGTCTGCGCGCAGGACATCAGGTGCATGGCTATGATGTGGTGCCCGAGCAGAGCGCCCGATTTGAGGGCGAGGGGGGCGCGCCTGGTACACTATCCGAAATCGCCTCATCGCTCGACGCTGTCGTGGTTGTGGTGCTCAACGCTGCGCAAGTCGAAGAGGTGCTTTTCGGTAAAGACGGCCTCGTGGCGCACCTCAAGCCCGGCAGCGTTGTGATGACCTGTGCCACCGTACCCCCGGATTTTGCCCGCGCGATGGAGGCGCGTGTGAAGGCGCACCGCGTGCACTATCTGGACGCGCCGATCTCAGGCGGTGCGGGCAAAGCGGCCCAGGGAAAGTTGAGCGTTATGGCCGCGGGCACCTCAGAGGCCTTCGCGGCCGCGGCCCCCATCCTCGACGCCACCGCTGAGACCGTCTTTCGGCTGGGCGACGCAGCAGGGGCCGGATCAGCGATGAAAGCGGTGAACCAGCTTTTGGCCGGTGTGCATATCGCGACCATGGCGGAGGCACTGACCTTTGGCATGACCCAAGGTGTCAGCCCCGAGAGCTTTGTGGACGTGATCTCAAAGTGCGCGGGCAGTTCTTGGATGCTTGAGAATCGCGCACCTCATGTCGTTGCAGGCGATTATACGCCGCTGAGCCAAGTGAACATCTGGCCAAAAGACCTTGGAATAGTTCTTGAAACCGCAGACGGCGTGGGCTTCGAGGCGCCGATCACAAAGGCTGCGCTCGCCCGCTACAAGATCGCGCAAGAGATGGGGTTGGGCGGCGAAGACGATGCTGCCGTGGCCAAGGTCTATGCGCGCGAAGCGGGATTGAGATTGCCAGGAGAGAAAACGTGAAACTGGGGTGCATCGGTGACGATTTCACGGGCTCAAGCGATCTGGCCAATACGCTCGCCAAACAGGGGATGCGTGCTGTGCAATATACAGGTGTTCCGACGGCGCCTGCTCAGGCGCATGTTGAGGCAGGGGTCGTCGCGCTAAAGTCGCGCTCCATCGACCCGCAAGATGCGGTTGCTCAATCGCTTGAGGCGCTTGAGTGGCTTCAGGCGCAGGGATGCACGCAGTTTTTCTTCAAGTACTGCTCGACCTTCGATTCAACCCCGCAAGGCAATATCGGACCTGTTGCAGACGCCCTTGCGGATGCTTTAAGCGCGGAATGCGTGATCGTGTGCCCTGCGTTCCCGGGCACGGGGCGTTCGGTCTATCAGGGGCATCTTTTTGTAAACGATGCACTGCTCAGCGAAAGCGGGATGCAGAACCACCCGCTGACCCCGATGACCGATCCAAACCTCAGGCGTTGGCTTGCCCCGCAAACCCGCCATGCGGTGGGCCATGTGGCCGCAGCGGATGTTTTCGCAGGCGCGGGGGCGATTGGCCAGGCGCTTTCACAGCAGCACGCGGTCGGCAAACGCCACATCGTGGTCGATGCGATCCGTGACGCCGACCTGATGGAAATCGGGCGTGCGGCGAAGGACTTGAAACTGGTCACCGGGGGTTCTGGTGTGGCCCTCGGCCTGCCTGCAAACTTTGGCTGCTCGCCTGGTAAGGTCTCCTGGCAGGGGCAGGCGGGACGTGCTGTCGCGCTCTCAGGCTCCTGTTCCATCGCAACGAGGTCTCAGATCAGGTATCACGCGGCGCGCCACCCGGCGCGCGAGATTGTGGCGGAGCATGTCCTTGACGGCAGCCTCGTGCCGGATGAAATGGCCGAGTGGCTGATGCAGCAGAACGGTCTACCGCTGGCCTATAGCTCTGCAGATCCTGAGGTGGTGCGCGACGTGCAAGACCGTTTTGGGCGCGAGAGGTCTGCTGCGGCCATTGAAGGCTTTTTCAGCGAAGTCGCACGCTTGGTTGTGGCCGCAGGGGCCAGCCGCGTGATCACTGCAGGCGGGGAGACGTCTGGGGCGGTTGTTGAAGGCCTGCACCTTGCAGAGCTTGAAATCGGGCCCGAGATAGACCCGGGCGTGCCCAGTCTGCGCGCCCGAGAGGACCTTGTTGTCGCGTTGAAATCGGGCAACTTCGGGGCCGAGGACTTCTTTGAAAAAGCAGATCGGATTTTGGCAGGATGACTGCGGAAACCGCGCTGCGCGCGCAGATTTGCACGCTGGCAGCCTCGCTTTATGACCGTGGGCTGACGCATGGCAGCACGGGCAACATCTCTGCCCGGACCGAGGATGGGGGGCTTTTGGTCTCGCCAACTGGGACCAGCTTTGGACGGCTGGATCCTGCCCGGCTAAGCCGGTTCGACGCCAATGGCCGGCATGTAGATGGCGATCAGCCGACCAAAGAGATGCCGCTTCACTCCGCGTTTTATGAGACCCGTTCGAGCGCGGGGGCGGTGGTGCATCTGCATTCGTGCCACGCTGTTGCGTGGTCAATGATGCCCGACGTGGACAAAGACAACTTTCTGCCGCCGCTCACGCCTTACGCTGTCATGTTGCTTGGCCAGGTCAAGCTGCTGCCGTTCTTCCTACCCGGCGATCCGGCGATGGGCGATGCGGTCCGGGCGCTGGAGGGCAAACGCGCGGCCGTCATGCTGGCCAATCACGGGCCAGTGGTTTCTGGAAAAACTGTGGAAGCGGCCTGCAACGCGATCGAAGAGTTGGAAGCGACAGCAAAGCTGGCCATGCTCATGCGGGGGATCCCGGCGCGCAGGTTGGATCCGGATCAGATCCATAACTTGGTCACGAAATTTGATATTGAGTGGGAGGATTGATGCAATTCTCCGCCAATCTTGGGTTTCTGTGGTCTGACTTAGCGCTGCCTGAGGCAATCCGTGCCGCAAAGGCCGCCGGATTTGCTGCTGTTGAGGCGCATTGGCCCTATGACACCCCCGCTGATGCGGTAAGTGACGCATTGTCAGAGACCGGTTTGCCGATGCTGGGGATCAATACTGTGCGCGGGCAGCCAGGGGAAAACGGCTTGGCAGCGCTGCCGGATCGGACCGAAGACGCCCGCAGGGCGATTGATCAAGCGCTTGCATATGCAGACGCGATTGATGCCAACGCGGTGCATGTCATGGCGGGGTTCAGCACGGGAACGGACGCGCGGGCGGTCTTTGCTGAAAACCTGCGCTACGCCTGTGAGCGCACGCACCGCATGATCCTCATTGAGCCGCTCAACAGACACGATGCGCCTGGCTACTTTCTTCAGACAACGGATCAAGCAGCGGATGTAATCTCCTGCGTTGACTGCGAAAATCTGCGCTTGATGTTTGATTGCTACCATGTGGGCCGGACAGAGGGCGATGTAATCACCCGGCTGGAAGCGTTATTGCCGATCATCGGCCATATCCAAGTCGCTTCCGTGCCTGACCGCGGCGCGCCTGACCATGGGGAGTTGCATTACCCTGCGATCTTTGCACAGCTCGCCGCACTTGGATGGACAACGCCTCTCGGTGCCGAATTCAAACCGGGCAATGCCAAACAGATTGCTGCTTGGATCGCATCGCTGCCGCAGGATATGGGCTAGCCGCCGCTGCACGCAGAGGTCCTCTTGCCGCGAGAGGCAATAGAATTGGCGCGCGCACCTCCGAGCCAGCGGTGGCTCCACGCTTGGGTTAAGTGAACGGCGGAGCCGCGGGCAGTCCAAAAAGTTGGAGGGCTGCTTCGCTATCCCGCGTCCTAGGGTCAGGACCCATTAATCCTGCACCACTGGCGATAAAACCGCTAAAGTTCAGTGGTTTGAGACCTGCAGCAACGAACGGGTTCATTGCAATTGGCTCACGCCGCTGAAATGAAGCGGTTTTCCGTCCTTCGGATTTGACGGATTTTCCCCGTGAAGTGCGTCACGTCTACTTAAAATAGAATCACTATCTCTGCGCACATGCTCCTTTTCACGGGCAAAATCTGTCAAACCAGTGGGACAGGATTAATGGGTCCCGACCCTATGCAGTTTCCCGGGAAAAGCGGCCTGCTCAGTCATCGTACTTTTCAATGAAAGCGATGGTTTCGCCGAGCATCTCGTTGAGCGTGTCCGCAGTCACAAAGACGTTGAAGACGTGATCCATGTCTGCTTTCCAAAGCACCTCCTCGCCTTGGTGCGCGGCGATGAATTTCTCGCCATTTTCGGGCAGCACAAGGGTGTCTTGCGCGCCAGAGGCGACAAAGAGGGGCCCCCCGTACCCTCTGATTTCTTCGATTGGATCGTGGGTTGCCACACCATCGAAGAACGCGCCTTTCAACTCGATCTCGGCACCCCAAGGCAGTTTCACCGGCACCACGCTGTCGTCTGGCGCTGCCTTTCCGGTCGCCAAGACCTCGTCGCCGAAAAGCCCACCGTAGGTCGCCGTCGGTTCGCCAACCGCATTCCAAAGCGAGACGGTATCCACGTCCGCGCCACGGCCCGCAAGGCTCGCAGCGACCAGCCCGCCTTGGCTCCAACCGATCACGTGAATATCGTTCCCATCGACGGCATCGAGATCCTTGAGGTATTCAATGGCGGCCATGGCATCTGTGATCTGGCTTTCAAATGTGGTGTCAGCAAAACTCATGCCCGCCACGCTTTGACCTGAGCCGCGAAAGTCGATGCGTAGGCTCGCGAGGCCCGCGTCACCGAGTTTTTGCGCGCTGTGGGCAAAGACACCTGGCACATGATCGCTGGCCAATTCATCGCGGGCACCGGTGAAGCCGTGCAAAAGCAAGACGACAGGTGCCGGATCACCAGGCGGCGTCGCGAGTGTCGCAACGACCTTTTGTCCTTCGGACATCAACGTCACGATTTTTTCGGACACATCCGCCTGCGCGGTTGTTGTCATGGCGGCGATCACGGCCCCAAGTGAGATGCTGCGTATCATCTTTTGCCCTCCTTCATCCCAGTGGGCGAATGGTTGCACGGCTGGGCATTTGTGGCAAACCGCCAGGCAGGTCCCTCGACCGATTTCGCCTGGTGAGCGCTTTGCAGTATGTCCAGGGGCCTATGACAGACTAAAGAATATGCACTCGCGTGGGCTGTGGCCCCAGTCAACGCGCGCGCAAAGAGGCAGTGGAGCTAAGGCAACTTTAATTCGGCCAGTGTGTTGGCGAAGGATGCGCCGTGCATATCCCGATCTGCGCGCGTGCCTTGCACTTCTGGTCTAGGACAGCTGAATTTGAGGACGTTGAGATCCGGGATCTCAAAGCGTCTCAAATCCTCCGTTTGGATGCCCAGGGCCGCTGCCACTCGCGCGGTCTCTGCACTTTCGCAAACCCTTTCAAAATCGGACCGGTTTTCACAGAATATGTCGATCGTCAGCCAAAACGGCCCGGCGTTCTTTGACCGGATCTTGGATGCGAGATCAGCGAGCTTCGTCATCCACCCAATTCCAAAATATCGAGGCGAAAGGCATCCATGGGGTTCTGCAGATGAAGCACGTGGTTGAGGCAGAATTCGAAAATCTCGCCCCGGTGCATTTCCAAAGGCGAGAAAGGGAAGGCGAATGTCGGCATTTCTTCTTGCTCGGTCAGAGGATGGTGCAGCAGGTAGGGGTTGAGGATCTTGGCCACCTCCCGTGCGGTGGCATCAGTTGCGGCCGTCACGATCCCAACCACGCCAACCTCGCTGCCCATACGCGCACCGGGATCGAGCGCGCCAAGGGTCGCGTCAAGGCCGATCACGCGCAACTCAAGGGTAAAGGGCTCATTCAGACGTTCTGCGGCCTTCTCGCGGCAGCGCACTTGGACGTCCGAGACCCATGCGCGAATGTTCTCAACATAGCGCGGCTCACGCACAAGGGCCAAGGACACGGTTTGAAACCCGCCGCTGCGCGCGCCTTCTAGTTTAACCGTGTAGAGCGGGCTTGGCACCCACGCGCTGCCCGTGACGCGCACGCGGCGATCGTCCAGCGCGCTGTACTGAGCATGCGTGACGTCAAGATGCCCGCCCGGTTCGTAAAGCTGAAAGGGATTGGCATTCTCATAGAGCATGTGCGCTGAGACCGTGTAGGGTGTCGCGCGGGCGTCTTCAGCCATTGGTTGCACGCTGAACCCTTCCGCGTCGAAGGTGATCATAATGGTGCCGGAGTTCGGGTTGGTGGTGGCCAAGGCTCCGCATTCTCCGATCTTTGCGCCATGCCATGCCCCACCGGGATGGCAGCCCCGCGCCAACGGCAGAGCCGCGATCAGGGCAGTGTCCGTTGTGCGGCCTGCGATCACGATGTCGGCACCGCTTGCAAGGGCGGCTTGGATCTGTTCTGCGCCAGCAAGGGCAACGATGTTGGTGCATTGCGCGATCAAGTCGGCGGAGATCGGCTGCACTGGTTCAAGCGGCTGCACCTGGCCAGCCTCCAGCGCTTGCGCAATGAATTCAGTCGTTTGGCCCGATTTAAGGACGGCGACTTTTGCCCGTCCCCCGGTGTCTGCGAGGATCTCTGCGGTGATGTCAACCAACCAGTCTACGGCAAGATCTGCCCCGCAAGTCCCTGCCGTGCCAATCACCAGGGGTACGCCGGCTTGAGCCCGTGCCGCCATCAATTCCCGCCATTCCGACTTGATCGAACCGCGCGAGTATTTTGAGGTGCCTGTGCCGAGGTAATGCGGGCCGCTGTCGGTGGAGCCGCCGTCGATGGCGATAAGATCCGGTGCTGCTGCGACCCCGCGCGCCAAGGCGTCCCTGTCGTACCCGAGGCCAAGCGCACCTGAGGGGATCAAGACTCTGGTCACTATATCTTGCTTCACACCGCACCCTTTCTCACGCCACCGCCTTTAAGCGCAACACCTGACAACCCACTGACACTTGGTCAACGCTCTGCCGGGCTATTGCTGGAGGATCGCACTTTCCCATTCGGCGATGAAGCTGCGGCTTTTGAACTGGTCCAGGTAGACCAAGAGGCCGAGGCCCAAGCGGATGCGGTGTAGCGCGTTCTCGTCCGCATCTTGCAAAAGCTCCGATTGTAGCAGGGGGGAGATGCCTTTTGGAAAGGTCTCAGACAGAACAAAATCCAAAAATCCCCGTGCCAGGGCCGTCTCCTTCGAGGTGGTGGGGATCAAAATGGTGCGCAGCATCACGATGGAGAAATCGGACGGAAGGATGATGGTGAACCCATCGGCTTTCGGGTGCTGTTCAGCATAGCTTGCCAGCACGTTGTACGCGATGGCGAGATCGCCGCGCACCACATCGGCAATCATCTCTGAGGTGCAGCAATAGAGCTTTGGCCCTAGGGTGCCCATGACCTCCGTGAGACGCCAATAGGTGTCTGAGGCGCGCGCATCTTGCGTGGCAAACAGATAGCCCGCGCCAGACTGGCGCACGTCGTAGGTGCCCACGCGCCCGGTGAATTTCTCCGGGTTCTGGCGCAGGGTATTGATCAAGTCCTGGCGGCTCTTTGGCTGGGGTAAATCCGCAAAGGCCTCATTTGAAATGACAATCGCTGCAGGCTCTTGCGTGAAGGCAAAGACCATCTCGTTCCAGACCGCCCAATCTGGCAGATCTACTGTCTCGTTGGATCCATGGCGGCGCGCCAACCCGTCGTTGGCCAGTTTGGTTTGCAAATCCATCGCGCTTGAGATCGCCAGATCGTAGGATTGCCCTTCGTCATAGAGGGCGCGCATCAGCTCTGATGAGCTTGCAACCGTGTAATCAACCGCGACCCCGGGCTGAGATTGCAAGAAAGATTGGATCATCGGCGCGAAAAAGCTGATGTCGGCGGTGGAGAGCACCCGCAAAACCTGCTGTGCCTCCGGGTCGCCGAAAACGGCATGGTCTTCAATTTCAAAGGCGGCGGCCGGTGTTGTGCACAGGACTAGGCAATAGGAAAAGATAAAACGACGCATGCGCCACCTCCCGAAGTGTTAGAGAGCACGACTTTGCCACCGTGGGCCCGTACCACCTCACTGACGATGGTCAATCCAAGGCCTGATCCAACCACGCCCTCGGCATTGGCACCGCGGGCAAAGCGCTGCGTCAGGTCCTCAAGTGCGGTATCCGGAAAGCCCTGGCCTGTGTCCGATACTCTGACTTCCGCCGCTGCAGGCTTTGCAACAACCGAAACGTCGATCTCACTATCGCGGTTCGCGTATTTGATGGCATTGTCCAAAACATTGTGCAGCGCGTTTTGCAGGAGGATTGCATCGCCCCTTATCTGCACGGGGTCGAGGTGCGCGATGCGTATCTCAATGTCTTTCATGTCTGAGATGGGGTGCAACCGTTCGACCGTTTCTTTTGCGAGCGCATCGAGATATACAGTTTCCCGCGCCAAATGATCGGTTCGAAAAGTGACCATTGCGTGATCCAGCAATTGCCCGGCCGTGCGCGAACTCTCGTCGATGGCGCGGATCATCTCGCGCACGGCGGCTCGGTTTTCGGCCTTTTCGACCCGGCGCAGCGTTGTTTCAGCCTGAGTGCGGACGATGGCCAGTGGCGTGCGCACCCGGTGCGCGGCTTCTGCAATGAACTCTTCGGATCGGCCGAGCGAGTTTTGCAGCCGCTCCATCAGCGTGTTCAAAGAGCGCACGAGCGGGGCCATTTCGCTGGGGACGGGGGCCGTCACAGGGCGCAGATCATTTGGGCCGCGCCGGGATACCGACCCCGTAAGCCTATCCAAGGGCCGGATCGTGCTGCGCGCAATCAAAAGGGCCATCAAGGCCGAAAGCGCGAAGAAACCGACGCCCACCGCCAAAGAAATTTGCGATATGCGCGATAACGCGCGATTCAGGCCGGTCAGGGTCTGGGCCACTGAAACCTCGAGAGAGACCAGCCCCGCATGGGTCGAAAAACTGCGCCGAACGGAGGCGACGCGGATCTCATCCCCGAGCAGTTCGGCAGATAGAAATGCGGCTTGCCCCCCAGTGGCTGTGGCCGCGGTTGGGAGGATTTCATAGCCAGACAAGAACGCACCGTTGAGCCGGATGGCGTAAAAGGCACGTTCATCCGTGACCTGATCGAGCATGCTCAGGGCGGAGTAGGGCAAGTCGACCAAAACCTCCCCCTTGATCATGCGGGCGCTGTCCAAGATGGATATAGCGGAGGCTGCTAGGATATTGTCCTGGCTTTCGCGTGCGATTTGGCGCGAGACGGATTGCACCACCACGTAAAGCAACACACCGATGAGCGCGGCGCTCAGCAGCAAGAGCACCAAGAGGCGGTGCCGGATAGAGCCTTGGGTTGTCGGTACGCTCATCGCTGTTCCAGCTTGTAGCCCAAACCCCGCACAGTTGTGATCGCGACATCCGATCCGACCAAATGCCGCCGGAGCCTGCCCACATAGACCTCTATCGCGTTTTCGGAGGCTGCCTCATCATAGGAAAAGAGCCGATCCAACAAGTTGGGCTTGGAGAAAATCTGGTTTGGCGCATTCGCAAAAACCTCGAAAAGGCGCAATTCCCGGGTGCGCAGGCGCACCTCCCGGCCTTTGATTTTCAGCGTACCGGCAAGCGCATCAAAAGCCAGATCACCGATCGAGATCACGTTTCTGGCCGCACCGCCTCGCCGCCGCAACACGGCGCGACACCGCGCTTCCAACTCGGAAAAGTCGATCGGTTTGACCATGTAATCGTCCGCCCCGAGATCCAGCATGCCGACCCGGTCAGAAACCTCTGAGCGCGCGGTGAGAACGATCACCGGGATTTTCGATTGCGCCTCTCTATGGCGTGCCAGAAAGCTGCGGCCATCCCCGTCTGGCAGCATTATATCGAGTAAAATCAGATCGTAATCCGTCGTTGAGGTGAAGTCCCAAGCGGTGGCCAGGTCTTGCGCATGATCCACGACATGCCCGTCAATGCGCAGCCGGTCCTCCACCGCGCGCGCCAATGCGTCATTGTCCTCAATCAACAGAAAACGCATGGCGATTTTTGCTTTCTCCCGCTGCGTGTCAGGCTTGTGTCAGTTTAACGCGCCACCCAGAGCCAGCATGAGCGGCCACGGCTGCCAATGTCAAATGGGAGGAAATTCTGATGACACTTTCAATGGGCCGCCGGGCCCTTCTAATTGTTGCGGCCGCAGTGGGCCTGACTGGTCCTGCCTTGGCCGGTGGGCACCAGGTTGTTGACAGCATCCACTTTTTGATCCCCGGCGGCGCGGGCGGCGGTTGGGACGGCACGGCCCGCGGCACGGGTGAAGCGCTCACCAAGTCTGGCATTGTTGGTACAGCGTCTTATGAGAACATGTCGGGCGGCGGTGGCGGCAAAGCCATCGGGTATCTCATTGAAAATGCGGAAAGCCAACATGGCACACTGATGGTGAATTCAACGCCGATTGTGATCCGTTCGCTGACGGGCGTCTTTCCACATAACTTCCGCGATCTGACGCTCGTGGCCGGCACCATCGGGGACTATGCTGCGATGGTCGTGGCTGCCGACAGCGACATCAGCAATATGGCCGATCTCATCGCGGCCTATGATGCGAACCCTTCCGACACGGCCATTGGCGGCGGATCTGTCCCTGGCGGTATGGATCACCTCGTCGCAGCGATGGTCATGGAGGCGGCTGGCAAGGATGCCTTGAACGTCAAGTACATCCCCTATGACGCGGGTGGCAAAGCAATGGCGGCCCTGCTCTCAGGCGAGATCAAAGCGCTCTCCACCGGTTTCTCCGAAGCAGTCGCGTTGGCGCACGCGGGCGAGGTCAAGATCATCGGCGTGACCGCGGACGAGCGGGTTGCAGCGATGGACAGCGCCATGACGATGAAAGAGCAGGGGATCGACACGTCCTTTGTCAACTGGCGTGGCTTTTTCGGAGCACCCGGTCTGCCAAGCGATAAGCTCGGGATGTACCAAGACGCGATTATGAAAATGTATGACACGCCCGAGTGGGAAGATGTGCGTGCCCGCAACGGCTGGGTCAACATCCACAACTCGGGCGATGACTTCATGTCCTTTCTAGAGGACCAGGAAAAGACCATCGGAGATCTGATGAAAAAGCTCGGTTTTCTCTGAGCTTTCAGTGCAAGGCGGCGCAAAGGCCGCCCTGGATCGGCCGTGCACCCCGCGGCCCATCCGCAGAACCGGGGAGGGTAAGCGATGGCGTTGGACCGTTGGGTCGCATTGGTTTTGTTGGGCGTCTGCCTGATCTACGGCTACACGGCCTGGTTTACGATGGACGAGGCGCTGCCGCCGATCATGCGCCGTCTGGCGGTCTGGCCGTCGTCCTTTCCAAAGGTCTTATCTGTCGTTGCCATCCTGCTTTGCCTCATCGTGTTGAGCGGCGTTGAAAAGGGCGAAGAAAAGGTCGGCGACATCGATTACCGGCGGCTGCATGAATACAAGATCGGGCAAGCGCTCGCACTCTTAGGCCTCATGGTGGCCTATGCGCTCTTGCTCAGGCCTGCGGGCTTCATTCTCGCCACGGGTGGCTTTCTCATCGGCGGCTCGGCGATATTGGGCGAGCGGCGCTGGATGGTTATGCTGGTCGTTGCTGCTGTTGCCACCTTCGGCATTTGGTACCTCGTGCAAGAGGTCCTGGGCATCTTCTTGCGCCCCTGGCCGTTTTTCCTGGGGACCTGAGCAATGATCGAAGGGATCCTGCTCGGCCTCTCAACCGCCTTTTCGTTCCAAAACCTGCTGATGGTGATCGGTGGCTGCCTCATCGGCACGTTCATTGGCATGTTGCCGGGCCTCGGGCCGATGTCGATCATTGCGATTATGATCCCTGTTGCGATCACCATTGGCGATCCCTCAGCGGCGCTCATTCTGCTGGCGGGGGTCTACTACGGTGCGATCTTTGGCGGCTCGACCTCCTCCATCTTGCTGAATGCACCCGGCGTGGCGGGCACGGTCGCCACAAGTTTCGACGGCTACCCCATGGCGCGCCAAGGCAAAGCGGGAAAGGCGCTGACCGTCGCCGCCATCGCCTCTTTCGCTGGCGGCACCATCGGTGCGATCCTCCTGATGATCTTTGCGCCCATGCTGTCGACCGTGGCGCTCTTGTTCCATTCCGCTGAGTACTTTGCGCTCATGGTCGTTGGGCTTTCGGCAATCGCGGCTTTTGCGGGCACGGGGCAGGTGTCCAAGGCGCTTTTGATGACCGTGCTGGGGCTGATCATGGCGACGGTGGGCGAAACAGCGCAGTTCAATGCGCCGCGCTTCACGATGGGTTTGATGGATCTGCAATCCGGCTTTGGTTTCATCACGCTCGCCATGGCAATGTTTGCTTTGCCTGAAGCGCTTTATCTGGTGCTAAACCCCGCCCGATCGCAACAAAGCGAGAGCGGGGAGATCAAAAACCTACGCATCAGCCGCGCAGAGGCCAGGACCATCACGCCCGTGATCGGCCGTCAATCGATCCAAGGGTTCTTCATCGGCGTGCTGCCGGGGGCAGGGGCGACCATCGCCTCGTTCCTGGGGTATGCGGTGGAGCGCAACATCGCCAAACCAGAGGAGCAAAAGGAGTTTGGCAACGGCTCTGTTAAAGGCCTCGCCGCGCCGGAGACAGCCAACAATGCCGCCTGCACTGGGTCATTCGTGCCGCTCCTGACGCTGGGGATCCCAGGGTCCGGCACAACAGCCATCCTGCTGGGGGCGCTCATCGCGCTCAACGTGACGCCCGGGCCGCGCCTGATGGTGGACGACCCTCAGATCTTTTGGGCGGTAATTATTTCCATGTACATCGGCAACGTCGTCCTGTTGATCCTGAATCTGCCTCTCATCCCCTACATTGCAAAAGTGCTGGCCGTGCCGCGCAACTTCTTGATCCCGTTCATTTTGTTCTTCACGCTGATGGGGGCTTACATCGGTCAGAACAATGCGACTGAGCTGTTGATCCTTGTCGGTTTCGGGATCTGCGCCACGATCCTCAAGTTCGCCGACTATCCGCTGGCCCCGCTGCTCATCGGGTTTATCCTGGGCACGATGCTTGAAGACAATTTCTCGCGCTCCATGAACCTCTATGACGGCGCTAGTTTCATTTGGGATCGCCCCATGACGCTTGGCCTTTTGATCATTGCGCTCTTGCTTGTCGTCTTTCCCAGTTACCGGGCGCGGCGGGCCAAGGCGCGCCATGCAGGGATCGCGGACGGTGACTAAACCTCTCAATGGGTTTCGGATCCTTGATCTGACCAACGTCCTGGCGGGGCCGTTCTGCTGCTACCAGCTGGCGCTCATGGGCGCTGACGTGATCAAAGTGGAGCGGCCAGGATCTGGCGATCTTGCGCGCGTCTTGGGGGCCGATCCCGCCCGCAACGCTGCGGGCATGGGGATCAGCTTTCTTGCACAGAACGCCGGCAAGAGATCGGTCACTTTGGATCTGAAATCGACCCGGGGCAAAGACCTGCTGAAGGCGCTGGTGCGGACGGCTGACGTGCTGGTGGAGAACTTCCGGCCGGGCGTGATGGAGCGCCTTGGACTGGGATATGAGGTGCTCAAAGCGCAGAATGAAAATCTCATCTATTGCGCAATCAGCGGCTTCGGCCAGCACGGGCCGCGCAAAAACGATCCGGCCTATGACCAAATTGTGCAAGGCATCTCCGGTGTGATGTCGATCACCGGTTCTGCGGAGACTGCGCCTTACCGCGTCGGCTACCCGCTCGCGGACACTGTTGGTGGGATGACAGCCGCCTTCGCCATCGCGGCGGCACTCAACGCTGAACCTCGGGGCGCTTTTCTAGATGTTTCCATGACCGATGCGGTCATCTCATCTATGGGTTGGGTTGTGTCCAATCATCTGATGGGAGGTCTCACGCCCGCACCGCAGGGGAATGAAAACACCACGTCAGCCCCATCTGGCATGTTTCAAACCGCAGACCGACCCATCAACATTGCGGCCAATCGGGATACACAATGGGCGGCTCTGGCCCGTCATTTGGGGCTTGAGACGCTTTTGCAAGACCCCGCCTATCAAGCGCGCGAGGATCGCAAGCGAAACCGGCACGCGCTTCGAGCGACGCTTGAGGGTGTGCTGAAGACCCGCCCGGCTGAGGATTGGGTGCGCGAGCTAAATCAGTTGGCGGTCCCGTCGGGCCCGGTATTGACCGTCCCGCAGGTGTTGCAGGATCCGCAAATCGCGGACCGGGGGCTGATCGCCACGCTTGCGGTGGGTGAGGCACCTTTGCGTGTTGCTGCGAGCCCTGCGGTGATCGACGGCCACAGGCCGCTGCCTGAGGCGCCTCCGCCTGAACTGGGACAGGACAATGCGGCGATTTGGGCAGAGCTTGGGCTGAGTGCGGATGACATCCACTCCCTCAAAGAGAGCGGCGTGATATGAGCGAGGTATCAGATTGGTGGCGCACCTCAATCATCGATATGGAGCCTGGCCGCATCCATTTGCGCGGTCACCCGATCCAGGATCTGATTGGCCACACCACCTTCGCAGAGATGATCTGGCTTATGGTGCGCGGCGATCGCCCCTCAGCCGCGGCAGCCAAACTCTTTGAGGCGGCCCTCGTTGCGGCAGTGGATCACGGGCCGCAAGCGCCTTCCATCGCCGCGGCCCGGATGGCTGTGACCTGCGGCCTGCCACTCAACAACGCGATGGCGAGCGCGGTCAACATGCTGGGCGACGTGCATGGCGGCGCGGGGGAGCAGGCGGTGGAGCTTTTCGGTTTTTGCCGCGCGCATGGCGGCACGCTTGTTGAGGCGCTTGAGGCGTGGTGCGCGCGCCGGGGTAAGATCGTGCCCGGATACGGCCACCGGTTTCACACCCCCACGGACCCGCGCGCGCCCCGGCTCATGACGCTTGTGCAAGAAGCTGTGGCGCAGGGTGTCTGCACCGGCATTTTCGCGCGCATTGGCGAAGAAATCGAAGGCGAACTGACCGCCCAAAAAGGACGACCCATACCCATGAACATTGATGGGGCCACCGCAGTGATCTACGCAGAGCTCGGTTTTGACCCGCCACTGGCGCGCGGGCTCTTCTGCCTCTCACGCTCGGTTGGGATCTTGGCACATGCATGGGAACAAAGCCAGCAAGGCGGTCGCAACAAGGGCCCGACGCCCCCTCAGTATCGCTGGACATACGACGGAGACTAGGGTCAGGACCCATTAATCCTGCACCACTGGCGATAAAACCGGGAAAGTTCAGTGGTTTGAGACATGCAGCAACGAACGGGTTCATTGCAAATGGCTCACGCCGCTGAAATGAAGCGGTTTTTCCGTCCTTCGGATTTG
>JBCCUC010000028.1:0-53722 GCA_039197515.1 Pseudomonadota bacterium
ACAACATCGCTGCCACCAGACAGCTTCAGCTCGATCTCCCGTAGCAGCTTCAATACATCTTCGTCTGAATGCCGTTTCCGTGCCATTCCACGTCCCCCTCTCGCGGCCAATGTAGTGGCCCAGTTTTACGGGGGAAGGACATCAGTGGGACTGATATTTCCGTTTGTGAGGGCAGCAACGAGGCCTGTGTCAGTGTCGAAACCGGTTACGTCATAGCGGGCCGCAAACGCCAGGGAAAGTGATAGCCCAACTTGTCCCAACCCAATGACAGCGATACGAGCTTCGTTCAAAGCAATCATCTGTTTCACATTACATTTTGTTTTTCCGCGCAATCCACCAACCCTGAACGATACTTCGGACCCGGCAAAGCATTGGGAACTGTTAGAGCCCACCCCTTAATCAATCGGTGGAGCCAGCACCACCGCAAAACTCCAAACCTCCAGTAGAGAAGAGCTAGGATCGTGATTGTGTGAACAGTTGCGGCCTAAAGGCAAACCCGTTGCAATGGAACTGGCTACGGACATTGTGGCCTTTTTCTCCAATTGTTGCAGAATGGCGTATCGACACCGTCCCTAGCTGGAAATGATCGAGCCAAGAGCGCTCCGCTCACACTGAGATATTGAAGTTTCAAGACCCGCAATATTGTTCCTATGTTGGAGGTGGTTGGGTTCGACTTATCAAAATCTGAGCTGAACTCAGATTTGTCTGAGCGGCCCGATAGCCTAGGCTATTGGAATCGATCGTTTTTGAGAGAGGGATCGGACGCAGGTGGATGGCATACGATATCAGCCTAAAAAGCTCTCAAAACGTTCTCTTGTAACCTAATCTCTCATAAGCTAACTTGTGGATGAGTATTGAGAGGAAACGTGATGCTGATTGGCTACGCAAGGGTTTCGACCCAAGACCAGGACCCGAAGCTGCAGATCGATGCCTTGCGAAATGCTGGTTGCGACAGGGTGTTTGTTGAGAAAGCGAGTGGAGCAAAAAGAGATAGACCTGAGTTGCGGTCGGCCATCGAGTACGCCCGCAAGGGCGATACCGTGGTTGTCTGGAAGCTCGACCGCTTGGCGCGTTCGCTTAAGCAACTCATTGAAACAGTAGAAGGGCTGGAAGGTCGTGGTATTGGGTTCAAGTCACTGACCGAAACCATAGACACAACCAGCCCAGGCGGACGGCTTGTCTTCACGATCTTTGCCGGGCTCGCGGAGTTTGAGCGATCTATCATCAAAGAAAGAACTCGGGCTGGGCTTGATGCAGCCCGCTCACGCGGGCGTGTCGGAGGGCGACCTAGATCTGTGTCCGATGAAGACATCGCGGTCGCCAAAGCACTCCTGAAAGAGCCCGACATTACGGTGCGCAAGGTCGCAGAGCGGATAGGTTGTTCTGAAGCAACCCTTTACCGGTATTTGCCGAGAGCACGCACCAATGCTTGATTGCCCGCGTCAGCGGGTTTTCTTTCCAAAGGAATGACCGAAGGTCTTACACTACTGGAAGATGCTGTGACTGAGAGCATACGACAATGCGCTTCGCTCCTCTCGTCAGGGCTACATAAAGGTTCTTTGAATTTAGGCTCTCAGCATCCACGATAACTGCCTGATCAGCCTCAAGACCCTTCACAAGCAACGTGCTGCCAACAGATATCCTGCCTAATGACCGACTGTGGAAACGTCTGTCTTCTCGCGCGCGAACAGCCATATCAAAAAATTCTTTCGGATCTTGAGTGCTGTTGAGGGCCTTAAGCAAATTTCCGAATACTTCCTTGCGGAAGGGTGAAACCCCTGTTTGGTTGCCCAACGCGGAAAGCATACGAGCGGCACTTCTTGGGGTGCGTTCTTCGTTGAACGCTAAAACGGCTTGTTCTGCTTCTGTTGGCGGATTTCGGTTGGTGCCAGATTTCAAGGTGGCAAAACGTTGCTTCAGATCGTTTGAAGAACCAAGATTGCGCAAAAGCTTGGACGCTTGCACTATCAAGACCTCTGTTGCGTCTTCAGCGTTAAATCTAAAGGTTTTGGCAAACGCTGTGAGATCCGAAAGATCGGCATTTTCGACGGTTGATGCGCCTTTCGTTTTCCTTGCAATGTCTTGTTGGCGCGTTTTGTTCCTGCCATCGCAAACAATCAGGCTATTTCTACAGAATTCGGGCAGATGGTGTGTCGCCTTGAGTATCGCTTCGAAGTCATTCGCGCCGGAGATCTTAACCCATTCAAGTTCGGGTGGCGTTTCGCTTAGATCGATTTTGCCTCCAGCCGCCAATACTGGTCTAATCGACAATAGCCAATTTCCAAGGTCTTTGCATCCAGCGTTGCACCAGCGCCAGGCTGTATCAAGTTCCGCTTTCAAAGGGAAATCGCGCAGAACCACTGAGTTCCAATCGACCGGCACATCTCCGAAATTGAAAATCCCTTGCAGGACATCTCCAAAAATGCAGGTGGGCAAAGTACGCGCCAACTCACAGACGATAGCATGCTGCTTTTGCAGGCAATCTTGATACTCATCGACCAGGAGCCTCGAGTAATTCGCGGCCAAGACGGCATCTATGTGGCGACCGCGTAGCAATCGGATCGCGGCGTCTTTGATTGTCGGGTAGTCAGGTTTACTGAGCGCTTCAGGTGTTGCACCACTACGTTGCGGAAACGTTCCGATCATCCGCATTGCCCAACCGTCAATCGTGGCCAATCGATAGTTGGCGCGCGGCACGTCTTCACGATCCAGATTTTTCCTCAAGGCCGCGACAGCGGCGTTTGTATGTGTCAGGACCAGAATCGGTTTTGACGTAGTGTTTCGCTTTAAGCTGTCGGCAATCAGATAGGTTTTGCCGCACCCAGCAGGGGCTTGGACGCACCCCCTTTCGATGTGGAGTGGATCGGGAGAACTACCGGGCATCGGTTGCCCACGCCCATAGCGCGTTGGCTGTATTGGTCAGGTTGGTGCCTAGAGTGATCCAGTTCGGTGAAAGGATGTTCCGAACCACGTGCTCGTATGGCGCAACCTGTTTGAACCATCCTCCTGTGCGAGCTGCTAGAACGAGTAGCGCCTGTGTATTCTGGTTAATTTCGCCTTTTGTGGCCCATTGCCTAGCGTCAGCGAGGCCAAATGCGCCCTGTGAGGCTGAGCGAATTTGGTCATCAATCTTCGCGCCGCTTGGCAAACTCTGGGCATAGTCGAGTAGCAATACCGTCACATGTGGAGGAACACATTGAAAAATCGCATCTTCAAGCGCCCAATTGCTAGGCCATCGATAGATTGAGCCGCCCTGAGAGGTAAAGCGAGCTTCATCTTCCGAGGCAAGTGGCTTGTCGCTATCCATGAATATGGCTGTGGGATAGCCTAACCGCAGGAACTCTTCCGCCGGTCGCAGCACATTCGACGCTCCCCCGGCGTTGGTAGGAACAGTCCCCATTGCTTCGTATGAGGGCGCACCGCTCGCGCTTAGAAACTGGTCTCGCCCGCGTAGAAAACCTAATTCTGATAAGCCTTCGCAGATGATGACTCGGTTTCCGAGGAAAACTTCCGAATGACCACGCAGCACGCCTTGCGCAGCATCTGACGGAGCCAACGGGACATGCTTACCATCTTGGTCGCGCCGCACAATTGTTAACTGTGAATGCGAAAGCTCTCTGAGGACAACGGGCGAATGTGTCGTGGCGAACACTTGTTGTTGGGTCTCGGACGTTTTCGCGCCCAGCGCATTCAAAAGGCTCCTGTTCCTATGCGGCTCTAGGCCGGTCTCAACTTCGTCCACAAGCGATATGCTGGCAGACTTTGTCACCTCTCTGGCCAATCCAGCAACAAGCAGTCTCTTTGATCCTGTGCCCAAGGATGAAAGAGGGATATTGGCTGAGTCATGAAGTGATATGGCCCCGGTACCAAACTTAACCGAACCCGCGTCTAGCAACGCTTGAACTTTTTCACCGGTCCGCACCCCAAGGCTTTCTGCTGAGCGCTTCACGGTATCCAGCGTCTCGTTAAGCTCCGCATTTGCCAATTGACCAAAGTTCGAACGCGCTTGGCGCGCGGCATCTGAGAGACCGTCGCTGAGGCCGAGCTTTTCGTCTGTTAGTCGTTCAAACAAAGCGCCCCTCCGCCACGCTAGATGCCAATCTGTGTGCTCGCCCAAGCGAACGGGAGACACGCTTTGCCGATCTTCCCAGCGAAGATTTCGTTCGATTCCTTTTTCATCAGCCCGCTTGGATCTCAGTCGCCACTGAGGCTCGAGATCTTTTTCGACCTTCATCTGCAGGAAGAGCACGGTTTCTATGCTACCGTTTGGTTCCGCCTCAAACTCTTTGCTTACTGCGTTGAAGCCGCAAAGGAAGTCGCCGTATCGATCGATATTTTGAAGCCCATCTTCAAGGAAGCCGAGCGCAACAGTTACAGAAATTGGCTTGGTCGTGTCCGCAGAATGGAAATCGTAATCGGAGAACGCGATGTTCCTGCGTGCTCCCAAGCAAAAATCAATTGCATCCAAGACGGAGGTTTTTCCGCTGTCCCGGAACCGACTATGCAATTCATTCCAGAGGTCGGGAACCACTTCAATCGATGGATGGATCGAAAGTGACTTATGTCAATGTATACAATCTTTGGCATGACTTACTCGGGTGGCGGATGGAAGCGCGAATTTGACACCAAAAACGGCGCGGTGCCGATCTCTTCGACGTTACTTTCGCATCTACCATCAACGCGAGGCGCGCGCCACTCGCGGGAACTGGTCGGGCCGGGGCGATCTCTTTGGATTCACGCCTTAGGAGATCACCTTTTTTGAATCCCCGATCTGACATTTCGGGCGGGGGAATGGGTAAGCTTCCAAGAAGATAGTTGCTCGAGAAGAAATAGATGACTGAGAAAGTTGGGTCTTCTGTGCTTCGCCCCCGTTTGCCCGCGCCGATCCGCGTGACGAAATCAAAGCCGGGGACCCTCTGGTGGTATGGGCATCTCTGTAGGCGCCCCACGGCGGCCTTCTACAAGGCCAAGGCCAACTTTTTGAAAGTGTTGGCATTATTGGTTTCTCTAAGCGACTGGAAGTGCTCTTGTCTTCGATCTGGTGTGACAATTCATACAAAAAGTCACATGTAAATATCTGAAAACAATAGAAAAAATGCTTGACACGGCCTGGGTGACCTCATAGAAGGGTTGTTGCAGGCGTTGCCTGTCCTAGACCAACGTACTCTTGGTGTTTCGCTGGATCTTGCTGTCTCTGGCAGCTACCAAAGCCGCGAATATCAAGTGCCGCTTGTCTCGGTCTCGCACTAAACCAACCAGCCCCCTGAACTGCGAGCGGGGCGCATCCGAGGAGCCAACATGGCTTATTTTTGAACTGCGGGTGCACACTCTGACGAATTCAGTGTGCCTCCCGCTCAAATGAGAAGGAGGCATAACATGTCTTTCAAACTGAAATCACACGAAGATCGGGAAACTTGGAACAATGCCGTTGTGTACGGCGATCTGGACAGTCCAGAAGCGCTGTCTGTGCTAAATCAAACCGTTGATACCTTGGTGGGCTTTACGGCAAAGCAGCCGCGCAATACTTGGAATCAATGGTCGCCGACTGTGGCGCAATTGATCGAAGTGAAACTTTCAAAGCACGAAATCAAGCGTAAGAAAGATGGGCATTGCCTGGTCTTTGCTAGTGGTAGGCAACTAGCTGACAATCCCACAAATCATGATGACGGCACGATTTTCCCGCTACGCGGGCGGACCCTGCAAAACATTGAGGCCCTAACCTTTGTCGGACTTGATGTCGATGACGGCCCGGAATTGTCTGTGATCATCAAGCGACTTCAGTCTCTTGGCCTGTTTGCGATCCTGTACACAACCCATTCTCACCGAGTGGTCAAGGACGGACGAGCGATTAACAAATACCGCATTCTGTTTCCTTTGGTGGAGCCGTTCGACTTGTGCCTCGGTGACAAGGAACGCCATAGAATGCGTTGTGCCGAGTGGCGACTTCGCTTGACCGAATTCGCCAAAAACGCGCTGGGACTTGATGTGGATAAGTCCGGCGGTGATGTGAACCGCTTGTTTTACACGCCACGCCACAAGCCCGGCGACAAGAACTGGTTCTCCGCAATTTTTGTGGGTCGTGCCTTGTCTTTGAAAGACATGCCATTTGATCCCGATGCAGTGCAGCCGCGTGAGCGGCGTGCTCCAAACGGTTACGGGGAGGTTGTCGCATTCTCGGGCGTACGCCCAGTTTTGCCAGATGGCTTCGATCTCGTTGATTGGCGGCGCGAGTGGGGAAGTTTCTTCAAGGCCTCGGAATTCTTCGAATCCATCGCCTGGGACTTTGGCACACCAACAAATGGATCTGGCGAAGCTCGGATCCTTTGCCCAATGGATGAGAACCACAGCAAACCGGACGACAATCAAGCTGTCTGGGTCAGAGATGGCAACGGGATTGAGCCCTTTGTGGTTCATTGCCATCACGCATCTTGTGAGGGCTTCGGCACTCTTGACCGCATTGCCGCGCTGGGCGCGGAAGACGATCTTCCCGAGGGCTACACAACCTTAAGCGAACTGCTTTGCGATCCGGATTGGTACGCTCTCAATAACGGCAAGGTACCTAACAGAGAACGATACCTAAGATGGGACCCAGACGAAGAAGGTGAATACGACGCAGCGGCACAATCGGAAGGGGGTGAGCAATGAACCCTCAACCGACGAAAACAACGATCAGAAGATCCTGCTCCACGATGTTAAAGCAAGGCGACTTTTCCAATGGCTTCTCTTTGAAGCAGAAACGCGTTTGTTGGGTCAAGGTGACGGCAAAAAGTGCGACCTTGATCCCAATCTGCGACCCCTTCCAAGTGATAGGGCGCACATACGACGAAAGAGGCGAGAACACCGGTCTCCTAATCTGCTTTGCTGCCAATCGGGCGTCTAATGACATTGTTGAGGCCACCGTTTTGATTGCCGATCTTGTTTCCGACGCTCGAAAGGTTGTGGCCAGTCTTGCCAGCAAAGGCCTTTGGGTTTCGGCTGAGCGCAACGCAGTCGGAAAAATTGCGGAGCTCTTCTCCTTGATCCAGCCTGAGAACGACGTGGTCACCGTGAGCCGTCCTGGATGGCATGGTACAGTCTTTGTCGCGCCAACAGGGGAAGTTTTTGGCGATAGCGTCAACGTCTATCGTCTTTCAGACGTGAGCCGCTTCGAGGACGCCAGCAAGCTCGGAAACCTTGACGGCTGGCGCAACGCGGTACGCGCGGCGCTGGAATGTCCAAATGGCGACTTCCTTTGCATTGGGTTGTTGAGTGGTTTCGCTGGACCTCTGATCAACCTAATGGGTTCGGCAACGTCGTTGCTTGTCAATTTTGCTGGAACTACGTCACGAGGCAAGACGACTGCCCAGCGCCTTGGAGCTTCAGTTTGGGGAAATCCATACAAAGGTGCGGCCTTGGTCAAATTTAACGTCACTCCCGGTGCGATTGAGGCGATTGCCGCGAAAGCCAACGGGAATCTCTTGGCCATCGACGAAGGCGGGCAAAGCTCGATGACCGGCCCGCAGTACCAAACCGCCGTCTTCAATCTTGCGGAAGGGACAGGGAAACGTCGCCTCACGCCTTCCGCTGAGGAAAAGAAGGTGCGCCAATGGTCAACCGGGATTACGATCTCAGAGGAAGTTGGGTTTGCTGACAAGGTCAAGCGTGATGGCCGCAACCCAGCGGCTGGGGCTGTTGCCAGAATCTGGGAGGTTTCGGTTGATGAAGCGGAACAACTCGACGATGACACGGTTGCGGAGATCGAAGCGATCCGGTGCAACTACGGTTGGGCTGCACCCGTATTCATCCAACACTTGATTGATCAGGGCTACCCCACTGACGTTGAGCGTCTTCGGGAACGGGTTAGCGAGGCGGAGCTCATCCTGAGCGCTCTTCATAAAGCACCACAGCAACGCCGCGTCGCGGCTGCCGCAGCCGTACTTCTGGTCGCAGGAGAGCTCGCACAGGAGGCAGGGCTAATTGATCAGGCCTACCCGATCAAAGACGTCGTCTTGCGCGTTCTGCAGCGCTCCTACGAGCGCATGGCGCGCGACATAGATCCGGTCGAATCCTCCCTGACAAATCTGCGAGAAGCCGTCTTGGGCCGCATTGGGGTAGATGTTCGCGAGATCGATTACGATCAAGAGACAGTGCATCGCGAGGTCATCGGCTTGTTTGGCTATCCAGACGGTCCGGGCCAGTTCACTTCGATCGACGAAGATCGCGACATCTCAGAACGCGTCTACTTCTTGCCAGCCGAAAAAATCATGGCGCTGGGCGGTGGTAATGTTGCGGCAAAAACAATGGCTCGCGCGCTTAAGAAGCACGGTTACTTGATCCCTCAAAGTGACAACAATTCAGCTTGGCCGACCATGCCGGGCGGCAACAAGATCAGCCACTACCGCGTCAGTGGTTCGTTCTTCCACGATGGTGTGGATGCAACCGAACTGGAAGAAGCGGCATGATCGGCGATCCTAAAGGCTCAACTGGCGCGTCCTTCATTGGGGCGCGTCCGAAAAATGCGTTGGCTTTAGGCCTTGAGGAAGGGCGATAGCATGCCAGCGGCTCGCCCTTCACAAGCAAGCTTCAGTAATGCGGTGTCGGCAGTGGTCGCGCTGGGCTTTAAGCCGACATCAATCGTGGTTGGTCCCGATGGTTCCTTTCGCGTCGAAATCGCCGGTAACGCACACGCTGATTGTCTTGATCCGATGGCCGAAGGCGCGGACAATCCCGAACCGTTGTCATGGGAAGATGCCGCGTGAAAGTTGAAGTCCACTATCCCGGATTGTGCAAGGAGGTTACCCCATCGGGTAGTCTCCGCTGGCGTGTTCGGGTGGACGGCAACAAAGCGAAGAAGGTTTCGATCCCGGTCGGTCCTGAGCACGAAGATTTTCAACGGCACTATGAAGCAGCGCGTGAAGGACGAAAACTGCCGCACCAGCCACCCGAGAAGCCTTCGCGCGGTACGCTTGACGAAATGTGCGAGCGTTTCTTGGATTGGATGGGAAATCAGGTTTCAGCGGGCAACCTTTCCCAAGCAACGATGAATAGCCGCAGAACTGGGCTATCTCAGGCCTGTGAATGCCTGTCCCCGAAAGGCTTTCGAATTGGCTCTCTCAAGGCTGACCTGCCGCGCGAAGCCTTCACCAGCATACGTGACTCCTTTGGCATGAGAACGGGCGCTGCCGAAACATGCTTGAAGGCTCTGAGAGCGGCTTACACGTGGGGCATGGATCGAGGCTACCCAGAGGACAGCCCTGTCTTTCGGGTCAAGAGCGATCATCGCCCGAAAGGTGGTGCTGTGCCTTGGGTGGACGCAGACCGGCGCAAGTTTCTGGATTGTCACGGGCCTGGCACCATGGCTCGGCGCTGGTTCTTTTTGGCGCGAGATACAGCGGGACGCATCGGAGACATGCACACGCTTGGTCCGGCCAACGAGGTGTTTTCAAATGATCGGTTGTTCATTTCCTGGCAGCCCAGAAAAAAGGGTTCACAGCCGGTCAAGGTGCCAATGTCGCAAGAGCTGATGGTTGAACTCGCCAGGGTCGCAGATGATGCGCCAAGCTATCTGGTGACTGATTATGGTCGTCCCTTTTCGTCGTCCGGTAGCCTGGGCAACCGTGTTCGGAAATGGGTCATCGAATCTGGGCTATACCGGACCATTGAGGATGACGCTGGAAGAGCGATCAAGAAGGCCACACGCTCGCAGCATGGGGTTCGCAAGGCCCGTGCTGAAGAACTCGCGGAGCGAGGTGCGTCAGTTTACGAGGTTATGGCATACCTGTCGCACAGCGATCCAAAAACGTCAGCGATTTATACAAAACGGGTGGATCGAGCGCGGCTGGCAGAACAAGCGGCGGATCGTTTGGTCGCGCCCAAAAACGACCAAGGTGTACCACGGGCTGCAAAACGTGGTACACAGGAGCCCGTAAGCTCCAATATCGTAAGGCTTTCTAGGAGTAAGTGGCAGCCCGTAGGGGAATCGAACCCCTCTTTCCAGGTTGAAAACCTGGCGTCCTAACCGATAGACGAACGGGCCTGACTGCTGTTGTGGGTCATTACGGAAACTGCTGGAGACGCGCAAGAGCAAATTCAGGGCAAGACAGATTTGTCTTTCACGCCATTGCAGCGTCGTCCAGCCTCAATTGCACGGTCCGGCGACCTTGCCAGACGTTGATTTCCACCCGGCCAGACAGGTGAAACCTACCCCCATCATGCGCTTCTAGGTGGGGTCCCAGCGGGGTTTCAAAGGCTCCAAATCCAATTGCATCCAGCCGCGGACCAACTGAGTGTCCAAAGCGGAGCTTTAGGTGCTTCTCGCCGACCCGCTTTGCAAACTGGATCTGCATATCGGCAAAAACGTATCTGGGGGCAGGGGACCCTGCACCAAACGGTCCCGCCTGCTCAATCTGCTCAATCAGTTCTACGCTGGCCGCTTCAGGTGTCATCAGGCCAGTGATGCGCAGATCTTTGGCCCCTTGCGCATGTGCGCCCTGGTTTTCGATGAGTTCGCCCAAGCGGTGCATGGCGGGTGCGATCTGGTCCTCTGCTACGGTCAAACCGGCAGCCATTTTGTGCCCACCACCTTTCAAGAGCAGGCCTTCGGCTGCGACGCGCTGGATTGAAGCCCCCAGGTCAATGCCGCTGATCGACCGGCCGGAGCCTTTGCCAATGCCATTTTCGACCCCGATCACGATCGCCGGACGATTTGCGGCGTCTTTCAAACGAGATGCCACAATACCTACGACCCCCGGATGCCAACCAGCGCCGCAGGCCCAGACCAACGGCCCATCAAAACCGCGGGCGTCGGCTTGGGCCAGAGCTTCAGCACGCACCGCTTCCTCAACCATGCGCCGTGCGGTGTTTAGCGTGTCGAGCTTTTCAGCGAGCGGCTGTGCCTCGGCTTGGGTCTGGGCTGCGAGCAACCGCGCGCCCAGGTCTGCTTGCCCGATCCGGCCGCCTGCGTTGATCCGCGGGCCCAGAACGAAGCCAAGGTGGTAGCTCGTCGGGGCGGTGTCTAGCCGTGCCACATCGCTGAGGGCTGTGAGCCCTGGTCTCTCTCGGCGCGCCATGACCCGCAAGCCTTGCCGCACGAATGCCCGGTTCACGCCAACCAAAGGCGCAACATCCGCGACCGTTGCGAGGCCCACCAGGTCGAGCAATGCCATCAGATCCGGGCCCTGCGTGCCACCCGCCCTCAGTTGCCGCCCAGCCTCCACCAGCATCAAAAAAACGACGGCGGCAGCACATAGATGCGCCAAAGCACCATCTTCGTCTTGCCGGTTGGGGTTCACGACCGCGGCCGCTTTGGGCAGGGTTTCACCCGCCAGATGGTGATCAAGGACAATCACATCCGCGCCCACGGCCGCATCAATTGGACCATGGGAAAGCGTGCCGCAGTCGACGCAAATGATAAGATCGTGCCGAGCCGCGAGATGCGCCATCGCAGCCTCATTGGGGCCGTACCCCTCGTCGACGCGATCCGGGACATAAAGCGTGGCCTGCTGGCCCCTCTGGCTTAGCCAAATCATCAGCAAGGCGGCTGAGGCACCCCCATCGACGTCATAGTCCGCAAAGATCGCGATGCGCTCGCGCCGCTGCACTGCGGTTAGAAACCGGGCGGCCGCCACTTCCATGTCGCGCAGACTGCGGGGGTCCGGCAAAAGGTCTCTGATCGATGGCGAGAGATATGCGGGGACCGTTTCATGCGTCACGCCGCGGGCCGCCAGAATCTGACAAACCGCGGGGGGCAGAGCGCTTCGCTGGCTCAGTTGCGCCGCCGCCCGTTCCAGATCGCCCGAGGGGCCGACCCATCTCCGCCCGGTGAGTGAGGTCTCAACACCCAAAAAAGCCACGCAACCCCCTCGCAGATGGCGGGCCTACAGCCGTTTGGTCGGGTCCGTCACACCACAACACGCAGAGCGCACCTTACTCAATCGGCGTGCGGTAATTGATGCGCCGCACAGATCCCGTTCTCGACCGCATGATCAGCGTTTCTGTCGTCAACCATCCCGGCTCACGCTTGACCCCGGGCAGCAGTGTGCCGCCGGTCACGCCGGTCGCGGCAAAGATCACGTCGTCGGTTACCATTTCATCACGCGTGTAGATGCGCTCGTAATCGGTAATGCCCGCCTTCTCCGCCCGGCCACGCTCATCCTCGTTGCGAAAAAGGAGCTTGCCGTACATTTGGCCGCCCATGCATTTGAGCGCGGCGGCAGCCAGTACACCTTCGGGCGCACCGCCTGACCCCATGTACATGTCGATCCCAGTTTCGGGGTCCGCACAATGCATGACCCCCGCCACATCCCCGTCGGTGATCAACCGGATGGCGGCACCTTGCGCACGCACCTGAGCGATCATTTCTTCGTGGCGAGGGCGTTCCAGAATGCAGACGGTGATGTCAGCAGGGCTGCAGTTCTTCGCTTTGGCGAGCGCCGCGACACGCGCACCTGGATCCATGTCAAGCGTCACCACGTCGTCTTGGAACCCCGGGCCAATCGCGAGCTTTTCCATGTAGGTGTCGGGCGCATGCAACATGGATCCGCGCGGTCCCATCGCAATCACGGTGAGCGCATTGGGCATGTCCTTTGCGGTCAGCGTTGTGCCCTCCAGCGGGTCAAGGGCGATGTCCACGCCAGGGCCTTTGCCCGTGCCCACTTCTTCGCCGATATAGAGCATGGGCGCTTCGTCGCGCTCGCCTTCGCCGATTACAACGACGCCCGCGATGTCCAGCATGTTGAGCTGTTCTCGCATCGCGTTTACCGCAGCTTGGTCTGCCTCTTTCTCGTTGCCTTTGCCAATCAATTGAGCGGAGGCGAGCGCGGCGGCCTCAGACACCCGGGCGAGGCCCAGTGAAAGCATGCGGTCCTGAAATTGGGCAGTCTTATCGGTCATGTTGAAATCCTGAGGTTAAGCGCGAATTGGGGTGTTTCGAATGAGGGCTTGCAGCAGCAAGGCGATGACAAGGCCGTTGAGGCTGTGCCAAAAGATGTGGGTGCCGATGGGGAAGGCGTCGCAAACCGCCATGTCGATGCTGCGAAAGCTCAGCGAGATGACAAAAGCGACGGTCGCACCTGCAAACCACTGAAACGCCCGATGCGCGCGCAGATAGGTGACGGTGCTGATGGCGATCATCAAAAAAAGCGCTGGCAGATAAGCCTCGGATCCATTGATGCTGATCCCGGCAAGCGCGACGAGATACCCTGTGGCGCCAAGAAAGATGAGCACACCAAGTGTGTAAATCGCGACCCAGCCCGATGAGGCATCGCCGATGAGGGCCAGCGCTGTCACGGCATAGCCGATGACGAACAAGACGATGGGCAAGACGTCTGCCAAGCTTGCCCATTGTGTGGCATGGGTATGAAAAAGAAAGGAGCCAATGCCGATGGCAAAGCCCAAGCCGATCAGGATCCAAACAGCGCGATTGCGCAGGCCGCGCCGCTGCGCTTCGTAGGCCCCCCACAGAGCGGCCAGAACAAACGCGCCGTTGGTGATCGCATTGAAAGGCTCCGCCCAGTAGCTGGGGTCGAGCCGTTCGCAGTAGATGTCAATTTGGGCGGTCCAATCCATTTCAGATCTCTTCAATCCGCAAAGCCACCGGAATGCCCGCGACAACTCCCGTTTCGGTCATGGCGCTCAGTGCTTGAGACACTGACGCATGGGTGCTCTTGTGCGTCACGATCAGCACCGGTGCCTCGGGCGTCTCATGCTGATACTGGCGCATGCGGTTGATGCTCACGCCCGCATCGCCCAAAACAGAGGCAATCTTTGCCAGCGCGCCCGGTTTATCGATCAGATCCATCCGTAGGTAGTAGGGGGCGGGCGCTTGCGAGGTGGCCGATGCGCTTTTGATCAGAGATGTCGCTGGCTGGCCAAAGACCGGACCGCGCTGACCGCGGGCAACATCGCAGATATCGCTCAGCACTGCGCTTGCGGTTGGCCCTTCGCCCGCACCAGCCCCGCGCAGCACGATCTGACCCACTGCATCGCCTTCTACGACCACCATGTTCGTGCCGCCGTCCAATTGGCCGAGGGGTGCGGTGGCCGGCACAAGGCAGGGCTGCATGCGCTGCTCTAATCCGCGACCCGTCATTTCGGTGACGCCGAGAAGCTTGATCTTGTATCCCATGTCGGCAGCCGCTCGGATGTCTTCAATGCGTACCTGCTCTATCCCCTCAAGCTGGATACCGCCAAAGTTCACTTGGGTGCCAAAAGATATCGCGCTGAGCAGAGCAAGCTTATGGGCCGCGTCTATCCCGCCCACGTCAAGCTTCGGATCAGCCTCCAGATATCCAAGCCCTTCGGCTTCGTCGAAGATCTCCTGATAGGTCTTCCCGGAATTCTCCATACGTGTCAGTATGTAATTGCACGAGCCATTCATCACCCCCATTACGCGGGTGGTGACGTTTCCTGCCAACCCTTCCGTGAGCGTTTTGATGATGGGAATGCCGCCTGCGACGGCGGCCTCAAACTTGAGCGCGCGGCCTGCGGCTTCCGCCTGTTCCGCAAGCGCTTGACCATGCAGGGCGAGCATCGCTTTGTTGGCTGTTACCACGTCTTTTCCCGCGTCAAGAGCGGCCACCGTTGCAGCTTTCGCCGGGCCATCCTCTCCGCCCATAAGCTCGACAAAGACATCGATGTCATCGCGCTTTGCCAGGGCGACTGGATCGTCTTCCCAGGGGTAGTCGCTGAGGCTGATCCCCCGGTCTTTATCTCTGCTCCGGGCCGAGACCGCGGCGATCTGGATCTCTCTGGCTGTACGTGCGGTGAGCATTGCGGCGTGCCCGCGGAGGATCCGCACCACACCGACGCCCACCGTCCCCAGTCCGGCGATGCCAAGGCGAAGCGGGTCAGACATGTGAGAGTTCCTCAAACTGCGGTGCTATCGCGGCGTTTAGCCTCTCCGGCGCGGGCGTGCAACGCAGACCTGACCCTTTGACCGCATGGCGCGTTGGCCGGGCTCAGCGCAGCCCGTTTTCCAGCCGTTGACGCGCGGCACCGTCTAGGACGCTGCCGCGCATTTTTTGCGCTTTTGCTCGCAGCGCTGCTAAGCGGGCATTCAAGAGGGTCTGATCGGCAAGCGGATCTGTCGCGGAAATCGCGGATCGCGCCAGCAGGGGTTCAATCGGCAAAAGATCGGGATAGGCCGCCGCACTGAAATCCCGCGTCAGCGCGCCCTCGAGTTCAGGGAACTGGGTGCACCCCGCAGCTGCGGTGATCATCAGAACGTAGGCAAAAGGGGCGACGCGCGTCATCCCTTAGATGTGCAACGAATGTGGCCCTTGGCGCAAGCGCCATTGCGTTGGGGAGGATGTCCAGCCATTGCATTCGCCTCAGAAGTCCTTTTTCGCTTGAGCGGCAAAAGCCACCGGTGTCTGAGCCATGGGTTTCTGTCCCAAACGGGACGGTTGTTCAGCTCTGCTAAAATTGGCTGATCACGGCTTTGGCTTGATTGAAAGGCCCAATTGCGCCGCTCGGCGTCGCGCCTAGACCGGACAGACATGCTCGACCTGTCGCATTTTTGCGGCCGTGCGACAAAGGGGTGGTGATATGCAGATAGGCTTCATTGGCTTGGGCAACGTAGGCGGCAAGCTCGCCGGATCCCTTTTGCGCAACGGGCTCGCGTTGAGCGTGCATGACCTTGATCCCGTGTTGGTGGAGGCATTCTTGTCGCGCGGCGCAGTTGCGGGGGGAGACGCGCAGTCGATGATGGCACAATGTGACGTGGTGATCACCTGCCTGCCAAGTCCTGCGGCTTGCGCGGCGGTGGTGGCAGAGATGTTGCCCGAAGTGACCGCGGGCAAAGTCTGGCTGGAGATGTCAACGACAGACGCCGCGCAGATCAAAACCCATGCCGGTCAGATCATCGCGAAAGGTGGGGAGGCGGTGGATTGTCCGGTATCTGGTGGCTGCCACCGCGCGGATACGGGCAACATCTCGATTTATGCGGGTTGTGCGCGCGCCACTTTTGAGCGCGTTCTGCCGATCCTGACCCATATGGGGCGGCGCATCTTGCATGTGGGCGATGTAGGCACGGCCAGCACGCTCAAGGTCATGACCAATTATCTGGCAACGATCAATCTACTCAGCCTCTGTGAAGCCCTGACGGTGATGAAAGCTGCCGGCATGGACCTGGGCGTGACCTATGAGGCGATTGCCGCATCCTCGGGCACGTCATTCGTGCATGAGACGGAAAGCCAGTTGATTTTGTCGGGCGCGCGGGATGTGAACTTTGCACTGGATCTGGTGCAAAAAGACGTGGGTCTGTTCCAAAAGCTCGCTGATGCGCATGGCGTGCCGGTCGAACTTTCACCCTTGATGATTGACATGTTGACAGACGGGCAGCGCGTCTTGGGGACAAAGGCGCAGTCGGACCGCATGATTGAGCGGTTGGAGGCCGCAACCGGCCTTGACGTTACCGCCCCTGGTTTTCCGCAAGAGTTGGTGGACGATGAACCGGAAGAGCGGGGCTACGAAGTCTCAACGCGACGTGTGCCCGGCGCGGCTGGCGTCACCGAAATGGATCTTGCGCCTAGCAATTCGGAATATTGACGGCGAGCCCGCCCAGAGAGGTCTCTTTGTACTTCTCTGACATGTCTTCCCCGGTTTGGCGCATGGTCTCAATGCAGGCGTCCAGCGGGACGAGATGCGTGCCATCCCCGCGCAGCGCAAGCGAGGCGGCAGAGACCGCCTTGATGGCACCCAGACCGTTGCGCTCAATGCACGGTACCTGCACAAGGCCTTTGGCCGGATCGCAGGTCATGCCCAGGTGATGCTCTAGGGCGATTTCTGCGGCATTCTCAATCTGTGCGGGCGTGCCGCCCATGACAGCGCAGAGGCCAGCGGCAGCCATCGCCGCGGCAGAGCCGACTTCAGCCTGACAGCCCGCTTCGGCACCAGATATTGATGCGTTGTACTTCACCAAACCTCCGATGGCCGCTGCGGTGAGCAGAAAATCCTCGATATGCGCCTCTGAGGCACCTGGCACATGATCAAGATAGTAGCGGAGGGTCGCCGGGAGGACACCCGCCGCCCCGTTGGTGGGAGCCGTGACCACCTGACCGCCCGCGGCGTTCTCTTCGTTCACGGCCATCGCATAGGTGCTCATCCAATCGTTGATGGTGTGCGGCGCGGGCATGTTGTGACCCCGTTCTGCCAAGAGTGCGTCGTAAATCGACTTGGCGCGCCGCTTTACATAAAGACCGCCCGGCAGGGTGCCTTCAGTGTGCAATCCGCGTTCAATGCAGTCGTTCATGACTTGCCAGAGCCGTCTGGTTCCGTCTTTCAAGTTCTGCATTCCACCGCGGGCAATCTCGTTGGCGCGCTTCATCTCGGCGATGGTTTTCCCGGACGCCGTGGCCATTTCGAGCATCTCAGCCGCGGTTTTGAAGGGGTAGGGCACGGGCGGACCTTTTTCACTGGAGCGGCCCTGGGCCAATTCGGCCTCCGTCATGACAAAGCCGCCCCCAATTGAGTAGTAGATCTCGCGCAAGATCACATCGCCCTGCGCATCCGTGGCCATCAGCATCATGCCGTTGGCGTGACCCTCAAGTTTGGTCTCGTAATCGAAAACGAGGTCGGTCTTGGGGTTAAAGCGCAGCGGAGGCAGGCCGTCGAGCGTGATCAGATGGGCCTCATCGATCGCTTTCAGCGTCTCATCGGCGCGGTCAGCGTCGTAGCTCTCGGGCGTGAAACCTGCCAGGCCGAGGATCGTTGCACGGTCTGTGGCATGGCCGATGCCGGTGAAGGCCAGCGAGCCGTGCAAGGACGCGCGCAAACCGACGCAGTGGAACGGCGAGGCGCGCATAAGGTCCAAAAAACGCGCCGCAGCCACCATGGGCCCCATCGTATGCGACGATGAGGGTCCAATCCCGACCTTAAACATTTCGAAAACAGAAAGAAACATAAGCCTTTACCATGCGATCATAGCCGCTTCGTCTTGCAGAGAAGCCGATTGCTTTGCAAGAGGCGCGCCTTGCTCGGGGCCCGCAAAGTTGCCGCAGTCTGCGCGCAGATGCGACATGGCGCGCGTTTGTGCCGGATTTGCGAGCAAAGAGGACCCGCAGCGCAAGTCAATCATGTCCCGCGCTTTGGAGCGGTGCCCTTGGGCATTAACACAAAATTTCAACGCTGCTCTCGCGCCCGGCACTGAAACGCCATATACCCCGCGCAACCATGACGCGGAGGTTGCTATGGCCGAAGATCTCTCCCCCATTGATAAAGCCAAGTTCGTGGCGGCCAAACGAGCCGCGCAGCTGGTGGAGACGGGCATGCGCGTGGGGCTTGGTACCGGTTCGACGGCGGCTTGGTTGGTCAGGTGCCTGGGCGAGCGTGCCCGCGACGAGGGCCTGAAGATCACCGGCGTCCCAACGTCCAGCCGAACAGCCGCGTTGGCGCGCGAGGTCGGTATCGAGGTCATATCGCTTGATGAGGCCAAGTGGCTTGATCTGACGATCGATGGCGCGGATGAATTTGATCGCGACCTCAACCTGATCAAAGGCGGCGGCGGCGCGCTGTTGCAAGAAAAGATCGTGGCGACCGCTTCTGACCGGATGGTGGTGATTGCTGATGCTGGCAAAGAGGTCGAGACATTGGGCAGCTACCCGCTCCCGATTGAGCTGATCCCTTTTGGCTGGCAGACCACGCAGGCGCTTGTTGAAGAGACGCTGATCTCTATGGATGTGTTGGGCCGCGAGACCAGTTTGCGCATGACCGGCGAGACCCCCTATATGACGGACGAGGGAAACCACATCCTTGATCTCCACCTCAAGCGGATCGGAAACGCCCGACAGCTGGCACTTGTACTTAACCAGATGCCTGGCGTCGTCGAGAATGGCCTTTTCATCGACATCTGTGACGCGGTTGTGATCGGGTACGGTGATGGCCGGCTCGAGATGCGCGACATCAACGAGGGCACGGTAGCAAATGAGCGGCTCGATTTTGTGGAGACTGACAATTTGTTTTCTGATCTCTCAGGGTAAGGAGAAGCCGCCGTGGCAGATGCTTTTGATTTTGATCTCTTCGTAATCGGGGGCGGCTCAGGGGGTGTGCGCGCGGCCCGGGTCGCGGCAGGTGAATACGGTGCCAAAGTCGGCCTTGCGGAGGATGACCGTTATGGCGGCACCTGCGTCATCCGAGGCTGCGTGCCCAAAAAGCTGATGGTCTTTGCCTCAGAATACGTGCACCTGCCCAAGGAAGCGGCCGCTTACGGTTGGGACATGGCATCGGGGCCCTTTGATTGGCCGCGGTTCAAAGACAAGCTGAACGGAGAGCTGGACCGGCTGGAGGGCGTGTATCGCAAGCTGCTATCGGGCTCCGGGGTGGAGACATTCGATCAGCGGGCAACCGTTCAGGATGCGCATACGGTGGCGCTTGCCGATGGGACGGTGAAGTCCGCAAAACACATTCTCATTGCAACCGGCGGTCACCCGGTTCGGCCCAACATTCCAAATGCGGAACTTGGCATTGTCTCAGACGACATCTTCCATCTGGAAGCACTGCCAAAGTCTCTTTTGATCGTCGGGGGGGGCTACATCGCGTGCGAATTCGCGTGTATCTTCAGCGGGCTAGGGGTTGATGTCACGCAGTATTACCGAGGTGCCCAGATCCTGCGCGGTTTCGACGATGAGGCGCGGGGGCTGATCGCAGAAAGCATGCGTGAAAGTGGGATCGACCTCAAAGTGGGCAGCAACATCGTGGAAATGATGCGCGCGGCGGATCACGTGGAGGAACCGCAACCAACGGAAACAATGGGCGCATCGGCACAGGATGCTCAAGTTTTGGTCCGCCAGGCCAGCCCGGTTCCATCGGGTAAAGCAGGACCCATCTGGGTCAAGTCGACAACGGGCAGTGAAAACGTCTTTGACATGGTGCTCTTTGCGACGGGCAGGACGCCTTCGACACACAATATGGGACTGGCTGAGGTTGGCGTGTCGCTCGGCCGACAGGGCGAAATTGAGGTGAATGACTTTAGTCAGACCGGCGTGCCTTCGATCTACGCGATCGGGGATGTGACCAATAGGGTTAACTTGACGCCCGTCGCCATCCGCGAGGGTATGGCATTCGTGCAAACGGTTTTTGGTGCATCCCCAACCCCGGTTGATCACGCCTTGATCCCGAGCGCCGTTTTTACACAGCCCGAAATGGGGACTGTCGGGCTCAGCGAAGAAGAAGCGCGGGAAAAAGAGGACGTCGAGGTCTACTGCACCTCATTTAAGCCGATGCAAACGGCGTTTGCGGGCATGCCGAACCGGGTTCTCATGAAGTTGATCGTTTCAAAATCAACGCGGGTGGTGGTTGGCTGTCATATCGTCGCGCCCAATGCCGGGGAACTCATCCAAATGGTTGGCATAGCGGTCAAGGCCGGGCTGACGAAGGAAGAATTCGATGCCACCTGCGCGGTGCATCCAACGATGTCTGAAGAGTTGGTTACGATGCGCAATCCGACACGCAGCGCTTGAATTTAGGCGCGTCACACACACATGCGAGAGACACAGGTACACGGATATGTCGTTGGCGCGGCATGAAAGAGGGAACGATCTAGATGGCTGGTAACAATGGCGGTCCTTGGGGCGGCGGCAACTCTGGTGGCGGTGGCAGGGATGATCCTCCCGGCAACCGTGGCAACAACGGGGGCGGTCGTGGCCCGGGCGGTGACCGTCCGCAGATCCCAGAGATCGATGAACTGGTCAAGAAAGGCCAAGAACAGCTGCGCGTCCTGATGGGCGGCGGCGGCAATCGGCCAAATGGATCTGGTGGTGACGGCGGATCATCAGGGCCGCTGCTAACGCGGGGCACGATCGGTTTAGGCTTGTTGGCGGCGCTTGTTGCTTGGGGCTTGGCCAGCTTTTACACCGTCCGCCCGGAACAACAGTCGATTGAACTCTTCCTAGGAGAATTTTCCGAGATTGGCACCGAAGGCCTCAATTTCGCCCCGTGGCCCGTCGTGACACACGAGGTCTTTGACGTAACGACCAACCGAACTGAAGAGTTGGGCGTCAGGCGTGCGGGCAGCGGCAACGACGGTCTCATGCTCACCACGGATGAGAACATCGTAGACATTGATTTCCAGGTTGTTTGGAACATCAAAAACGCAAAGGACTTCAAGTTTTCGCTGCGCAGTCCTGAGGCTTCTGTGCGTGCGATTGCCGAAGCTGCGATGCGTGAGGTGATCGCGCAATCTGAGCTGGCACCGATTTTGAGCCGGGACAGGGGCACAGTTGCGGACCGGGTGAAAGAGCTCATCCAGGCGACGCTCGACAACCGCAGCACGGGGATTAACGTCCTGCGTGTGAACCTCAACCGGGTGGACCCGCCGGATCAGAATGTCATCGTCACCAACGCCGATGGTTCGAGCGCGCAGACTTCTGTGGTGGACGCCTTCAGAGACGTGCAGGCGGCTGAGCAGGAGCGGGACCGTGTCGAACGCCAAGCGGATGCATATGCCAACCGGAGGACGGCTGAGGCGCGGGGTGAAAGTGCCCAACTATTGGAAGCCGCAGAAGGCTACCGGGCGCGCGTTGTAAACGACGCCATCGGTGAGGCCAGCCGCTTTGAGGCGGTCCTAGCAGAATACCAGCAAGCCCCAGAGGTCACCCGGAAGCGCCTTTACCTTGAAACGATGCAGCGGGTTCTGGGCGATGTCGATAAAATCATCCTTGAGGGTGGCACGGGGGGCAATGGTGCCCAAGGCGTGGTGCCTTACCTGCCGCTCAATGAACTTCAGCGTCGCGGAGGGACAAACTAATGCGCAGTATTGGGTATCTCGTCCCGATTGTTGTTGTTGCGATCGTGGGCATCTTGTCAGCGCTCTTCATCGTCGATGAGCGCGAGAAAGCGCTGGTTTTGCGTTTTGGTCAAATCAAACAGGTCGTAGAAGAGCCAGGCATCGGTTTCAAAGTGCCGCTGCTCGATGAAGTGGTTCGATTTGAGGACAGGATTCTGTCGCTCGAGACCGAAGTGATCGAGGTGACGCCTGCGGATGACCGCCGTTTGGAGGTCGACGCGTTTGTGCTCTACCGCATCAACGACGTGGTCCAGTATCGCCAGGCGGTTGGTGCTGGTGGCGAACGGCAAGCCATAAGCGATCTGAGCGGCATCATGGAGTCTCAAATCCGTGCAGTGCTGGGTTCGCAAGGCGTAACCTCTAACACGATCCTTTCACCGGAACGCGCGCGGCTAATGGATCAGATCCGCGAGCGGTCAGATGCGCGGGCTGCCGCGCTTGGGTTGCGGGTCGTAGATGTGCGGCTGCGTCAGACCAATCTGCCCGAGCAAAACTTTGCCGCCACGCTGCAGCGTATGATTGCGGAACGCGACCGGGAAGCCACCGATGAGCGGGCGCGCGGGCAAGAGGCCGCACAGCGGGTTATCGCCTTGGCGGATAGGACCTACGAGGAAATCCTGTCAGAGGCGCGCCGCGATGCGCGGATCATCGAGGGTGAAGCGGACGCGGAGCGCAATCGGATTTTTGCGGGAGCTTACGGTAAAGACCCCGAATTCTTTGAATTCTACCGTTCGCTCGCGGCATACGAAGAATCTCTCAAAGGGACAAACTCCACCATGGTGATGTCACCTGACTCGGAGTTTTTCAATTACCTCAGGTCTGATCAGGGTCGTGCCGCCGATTTGGTGCGGAATTGAGCATTCTATTCTTGGCCCTTGGCCTTGTGATGATCCTGGAGGGGCTGGTCTATGCGCTGGCCCCTTCGCTATTGGAACGCATGCTGGAGACATTGCGGCAGATGCCGGAAATGGCCGTACGCCAGATCGGCGGGCTGTGCGTTGTGGGCGGCCTCATCTTTGTCTGGGTGGCGTTCCAGGTGGGGCTGTGACCGCAAGGCACCGCTTTCGCGGCAAGACACTTTTTTTGTTGCGCGCAGATCGACGGGACCGGGCTGCACGCGGCGCGTATTTTGAAACAATGCGTCAGACATCTGTGGATTAACGTTGCGCGGGTCAAGCGCCTTGAAATGCGTGGCGCGGATCACATGTTTTCTGTTGCGAGTGACCAATTGACGCGTCACTCTGTCGACGCAGACCTGGGCATCGCGCCCCAATCAGGAGAACAAAGGATGCATCTACAGGCCAAGACACAGCAGGCGAGACCGGCGCAGGCCCGTGTACGTGTGGCGCGGGACACAGGAGAGGTCCTCAAGAAGGCTGGTCTCATTGGTCTCTTGGCGCTCCTATTTTCTTTGTTTCAAGCAGTTGCGGCTTTTGCAAAGCCTGAAAGCCTGGCCCCGCTGGCCGAGAAAATCAGCCCGTCTGTGGTCAACATCACAACGTCCACCGTGGTCGAGGGTCGGACAGGACCGCGTGGCATAGTGCCAGAAGGCTCCCCCTTCGAGGACTTCTTTCGCGAGTTCCAAGACCGAAACAACCGGGGCAACAATGGGCAGCGGCCGCGCCGCTCTTCGGCGTTGGGGTCCGGGTTTGTGATTTCAGAAGATGGTTATGTGGTGACCAACAACCATGTGATCGACGGGGCGGATGAGATCACGATAGAGTTTTTCTCGGGCGCTGAGTTGAAAGCCACGGTGGTTGGGACGGATCCCAATACCGATATTGCGCTCCTTAAAGTGGAAGCAGACACGCCATTGCCATTCGTTTCATTTGGCGACAGCAATTCCGCGCGGGTAGGGGATTGGGTTATCGCCATGGGCAACCCGCTGGGACAGGGTTTTTCGGTTTCTGCCGGGATTGTCTCGGCACGTAACCGCGCGTTGTCAGGCACCTATGATGATTACATCCAGACAGACGCCGCGATAAACCGCGGCAATTCGGGTGGACCGCTCTTTAACATGGAAGGTGACGTGATTGGCGTGAACACGGCCATTCTGTCACCAAATGGCGGGTCCATCGGCATTGGGTTTTCAATGGCGTCGAATGTCGTGACCCGCGTCGTGGATCAACTGCAGGAATTTGGCGAAACGCGTCGGGGTTGGCTTGGCGTTCGGATCCAAGACGTCACCGAAGACGTGGCAGACGCAATGGGGTTGGCTGCTGCATCTGGGGCTCTCATTACGGACGTGCCTGAAGGTCCTGCAAAGGAAGCCGGGTTGCAAACAGGCGATGTCATTTTGTCATTTGACGGGGTTGAGGTTGCCGACACGCGCGGGTTGGTACGGCAGGTTGGAAACAGCCCCGTGGGTGCGACAGTGCGCGTCACGGTCCTGCGCGAGGGGGAGAGCCAGACGATAAAGGTCGTGCTGGGGCGTCGTGAAGATGCTGACGCAGCCGCCTCAGATGCGCCAAGCGGACCAGATGCCGAGGAAGATGAACCCGCAACCAAAGACCTACTCGGTCTGACGCTTTCGCCGCTGACCGACGAGAAGCGCGAGGATCTGGGTTTAGAAGCGGACATGGCGGGGCTCGCGGTGACGGCGGTTGATGAGACCTCAGAGGCCTTTGAAAAAGGCTTGCGAGTGGGGGACGTGATCACGGAGGCGGGGCAACAGAAAGTTGCCAATATCTCTGACCTGGAAGAGCGGGTTGAGGCCGCCAAAGACGGTGGGCGGAAATCGCTTTTGTTGCTGGTCCGGCGCGCTGGCGATCCGAGGTTTGTCGCGCTGTCTTTGGTGGAAGAGTAGCAGACTTTAGCTCCCTGTCTTCAATGCGGGCTATGTAAAGTCATAAAGGGTACAAAAGATCGGGGCTAACAAGGTGCTAGACCATCGCTCTTTGGTCGGTAACCGTATGTGCCCGTGGCTCTGACGCGCAGCCCCTTCTGGTAAGTTTGGTCTTCGTTGGTGGCGAAACGTGACGTTTGTTTTTGAGACCAGCATCGGCTATCGCGTGCTGGGGTGTCTAATCTAATTCCACAGCGATTAGGCCGAGACGGCGGGCGGTTTCAAGGGACATCACCGGGCTCTTAAGGCCGTCTTGCTGCTGAAGCTGCCCGACCGCAGCATTCGTTGCCGCGTCGAGCGTGCCGGTGATGGGGCCCTGATAGAGCCCTCTTGCTTGCAGGGCGCGCTGGAGACTTGCGGTAAACTCCGGCGTGTAGACTTCTGCACACGGCGTTTGGAACCAATTGCTCCGCCGCGGTGTCACAATCACCTGTCGTTCTTCCGTGCGGTACTCCGGCAGTCTGGTGATCGTGCCATCTGAACTGACTTCGGCTGGCGTGACCTCAATACGTTCGCTGATCCGCTCCACAACGGCAGGTGTCACAGTCTTGCCCCAGCAAGTGCCCGGCGGTGCATCCTCCGGGCCCTTTGCAGTCGGGAAAAAGACGCCAGGTTCAGGCGCGGGGTCCGGCGGGATCGCGCAGGCAGACACTGTTGCCAGTGTCGCCAGAGAGACTGTGAAACCCCGCCACCGGCGCGAAACTGCTTTGACCATTTTCGCCTCTTCGTTATTTGCCGCTCCGTCTCTAGCGGGATTTCGCGCCCCGGCCTAGGGGCCGGACCTGCTTGCGCCGCTCCCCATCCGGATTTGAGACGGAGCCGAAAGATCAAACCTAAGAGGCACGCTGATACCCTGAACCTGAAGCCGCTATTCGGAATCGGACTGGAAGAGATTTGCCGCAAGAGCTAGATCCTAATCACGAAGGAAATGAAGAGGCCGAAGATGGCAAAGATCACCTACGTAGAGTTTGGCGGCGCAGAACATGTGGTTGAAGTCGCGAATGGGATGACGGTTATGGAAGGGGCGCGGGACAATAATATTCCGGGCATTGAGGGTGATTGCGGAGGAGCCTGCGCCTGCTCTACCTGCCATGTCTACATTGACCCGTCTTGGGTCGAAAAGGTGCCTGAAAAAGACGATATGGAAGAGGATATGCTGGATTTTGCGCATGACCCCGATCCGGCGCGGTCGCGACTAACCTGTCAAATTACCGTGACAGATGCGCTTGACGGGTTGCGGGTTCAGATGCCCGAAAAACAGATTTGATGCGCAGGACGCTCGGCGCTGGTTTTGCACTTGCGATATGGGCCGCACCAGTCATTGCGCAAGTAATTGTGTCCGCTGACTTTACAAAGCCAACGACCCGGTACCCTCACGGCGTTTTGGGCGATCGCGAGGAATGGGGCGGCCTGCGCGTGACGGTGCGCGGCGCGCAGGGGGCCGACGGCGAACGCATCAAGACCTTTGAGATTGTACTGCCAGAGGCCTTGGTCTTTGAAGACTTGGTTCCCAGACTTGCCGATCTTGATGCTGATGGGCGCCCGGAGATCGTTGCGGTGGAAAGCCACCAACAACAGGGCGCACGGCTCGCGGTCTACGGACTTGATGATGCGGGCACCCCAGTCCTGCGATCCTGGTCGCCTTTTATCGGCACCCGATTTCGGTGGTTGGCACCGGCGGGCATTGCGGATTTTGATGCCGATGGCGTGCTCGACATCGCGTTTGTGGATCGGCCGCATCTTGCACGCAGGTTGGTCGTGATGCCCTACCGCGTCGGCGAGATGGAGCCCGTTGTGGCGCTGCCCAATGTCACCAATCACCGCATCGGTGACGCCTATATCGAGGGCGGTGTGCGCGACTGCGGCAGTGGACCAGAGATCGTGCTTCTCGACCCGTCCTGGCGCGATATTCAAGCCGTAAAATGGAACGGCAATGCATTCCAAGTCGGTCATATCGCATCTTATGCAGGTCGAGAGAGTGTGGCAGACGCCCTCGCGTGCCGCTGAAAGGTCAAAGAGCGCGCCAGCCAATATCTTTGCGGTAAAACCCACCAGGCCAATCAATCAGCGCAAGGTTTTCGTAGGCGCGGGCGTGCGCCTCGGCAAGGCTATCGCCCCGGGCCGTCACGTTCAGAACGCGTCCGCCGCTGGCGCGAATCTCACTGCCTTGGCGGTCCGTGCCTGCATGAAAGAGCATGTTTTTGCTGTCTTCTGGCAGTTGCTCCAGGCCGCGAATAGCACTGCCTTTCTCATAGGTGCCGGGGTAGCCGTTGGCCGCCATCACGACAGTGATCGCGTGATCATTGGCCCAATTGACGCGCATCTGATCAAGGCACCCCTCAGCGCTTGCATGCATGAGGTCAAAGGCTTGCGCCCCCAGCCGCATCATGAGGACTTGGCACTCCGGATCTCCAAACCGTACATTATACTCGACCAATCGGGGCTGGTCGTCTTTGATCATCAATCCGACATAGAGCACCCCTTGATAAGGCATGCCGCGCCGCGCCATCTCGTTCACTGTGGGTGTCACGATCTGATCGAGCGCGCGCTGCGTGACCGCATCGGTCATGACCGGCGCTGGCGAGTAAGCGCCCATGCCGCCCGTGTTGGGCCCGGTGTCACCATCACCCGCGCGTTTATGGTCTTGCGCTGTGCCAATTGGCAGCACCGTTTCGCCGTCGCAGAGCACAAAGAAGGAGGCTTCTTCGCCTTCCATGAACTCTTCGATCACGATTTCAGCGCCCGCGGCACCAAAAGAGCCCTGGAACATCTCTGCAACAGCCTGCGCCGCCTCGGCATGGCTTTGGGCGATGACAACCCCTTTTCCTGCGGCAAGCCCGTCAGCTTTAATCACCAAAGGCGTGTCTTGGGTGGCCAGATAGGCCTGCGCTTGAGCGGCATTGGTAAAGTGGGCATAGCCCGCTGTGGGCGCTTCGACAGCTCTGCAGATCTCTTTTGTGAAGGCTTTCGACGCTTCAAGTTGTGCCGCGGCTGCCGACGGCCCAAAGACCTGAAACCCTGCGCCACGCAGATCGTCGGCAACCCCCGCCGCGAGTGGCGCTTCAGGCCCCACGATGATGATGTCGATGCTGTTGGCCTCGCAAAATCCAATCACGGCAGCGCCGTCCAAGATATCAAGGGCTGCGCAATCCGCGATGGCCGCAATGCCCGCGTTGCCAGGTGCCACGATCAACTTGTCACACTTTGGGTTTTGCAGGGTGGCCCAGGCCAACGCATGCTCGCGCCCGCCGCTGCCCAGAATAAGGATGTTCAGGGCCTCGCCCTCCCTTGGCCTTTACACGCCCGCGTTCTAAGCTGAAGCGAGAAGCGGGGCAAGGCAGTGAGATGGACCTGATCGACGCGCCACATGAGGGGCAAAATGCGCCAGAGTTCTCGGTTACGGAGCTTTCCGGCGCGATCAAACGGGTGATCGAAGGAGAGTTTGGCCATGTCCGCATCAAGGGCGAGGTGGGTCGCGTCAGCCGGCCCCGGTCGGGGCATGTCTATCTCGATCTGAAAGACGATAAATCGGTGATCGCCGGCGTCATTTGGAAGGGTGTGGCCGCCCGATTGGACACGCAACTGGAAGAGGGGATGGAGGTTGTTGCAACCGGCCGGGTGACGACCTTCGGCGGTCAGTCGAAGTACCAGATTGTGATCGAGGACATTCAGCCTGCGGGGCTGGGTGCGTTGATGGCGCTTTTGGAAAAGCGAAAGAAGATGCTTGCTGCCGAAGGGCTTTTTGAGGCGAGCCGAAAGCGGCCTCTTCCCTTCCTGCCGGAGGTCATCGGCGTGGTGACCTCTCCCTCTGGGGCCGTGATCCGCGATATCCTGCATCGACTGAGGGACCGGTTTCCGCGCAAAGTGCTCATATGGCCTGTGGCTGTTCAGGGGGCCAAATGTGCGCCAGAAGTCGCGGGTGCCATCGCGGGGTTCAACGCGCTCTCAAAGGGGGGGGCGATGCCGCAGCCCGATCTGATCATTGTGGCGCGCGGCGGCGGATCGGTTGAGGATCTTTGGGGGTTCAACGAAGAAATCGTTGCCCGGGCCGCTGCAGCCTCAGAGATCCCGCTGATTTCTGCGGTTGGGCATGAGACAGATACAACGCTGATCGATTATGTCGCGGACCAACGCGCGCCGACACCAACGGCTGCCGCGGAATTGAGCGTGCCGGTGCGCCATGAGTTGGCAGCATGGCTCGAAGGCCAGGGCGCGCGGATCCAGCAGCGGACCAGCCAAGGGCTGAGCCAAAGGGCGCAGCGGTTGCGGGACGTTGCGCGTGCACTGCCACGGCCTGAGAGTTTAGTAGAAGGACCGCGCCAGCGCCTTGATCGTGCCGGAGAACAGCTCGGGCCTGCCCTACTGCGCGGGGTTCAACAGCGCCGCGTGCGCTTGGCAGAAGTTGCGGGCATTCTGCGACCCTCCGGCTTGCGACAGCGGCGAGAGGTGGCCGCGCAGCGCTTGAAAGCGGCTCAGATGCGCTTGGAGCCCGCCCTCAGACGACAGGTGGGGCAGGCGCGGGAGGGTTACCGCAAGCTGGCCCTGCAGCTGCGTCCTGAGGCTTTGCGGCGCGATCAAAAAGTCAAGGTCGACCGGGTCAACATGTTGGTCACGCGGATGGCGGCGGCAGCCCAACGTCAAACTGCGCGGTGGCGCACGCAGATCGTCAGTTTCGACCGTTTGCTGGCGACTTTGGGATATGAGGCGACGCTCAGCCGTGGCTACGCCGTCGTGCGGGGCGACGGGGCTGTGATCACAGATAAGAAATCCGCCCAAGCCGCCCGCAGCCTCGAGATCCAGTTTGCCGATGGTAGAGTGAAGGTCGCAGGCGCGCCTGCCCGGCGGCCCGCCAAAACTAAAAAAGCACCTCCCGAGCAAGGGTCGCTGCTTTAAGCGGCCGGGTTAGACGCCGACCTTTGGACCCAAGCACAGCATTTCTTCGCCAACGTCTTCCGCCTCGTAGAGTTCCGAGGCGTCTTCTCTGTTCTCAAAACGGGCGATCAACCCGCGCGCGCCCTGGCTAAAGCTCCAGCACTGAGGGTCCGGATTGTCCTCGTAGATAAAGCAGATCAATTCATCTGCCTCGTACCAATAGCCAGCCTTGCATTCGCCATCCAGAAAGGACCACTCGACCCGGCGGTTCTCGTGATAGATCTCGGCGCCATAGGCTTGACCGTTTTGTCGGTAAAACAGTGTTTTGCCACGCGTGTAGGCGTCGAATTCTTCCGCTGTGAGACGGTCATCCGCCAAGCAGGGTGCAGCGGCGAAGGCTGCGAGGAGGACCAGGTATCTCATGCACAGAGCATGCCAGAAAGGAGGATCGGCTGCCAGAGCCGAACGCGCTCATTTTGTCCAAACCAGTCGTTGGTTTCCTGGCTGCGAGGCCTTTGATCGTGCGCCTCGGTTGCGGTTTTCGCGATCTGGGATCGCACCACGCAGCGCTGTCCGCGAAGTGAGGTCCCCGGGCCGCGTTCGAAGACCGCTGACGTTCCTTTGCCCGGCAATCGGATGGCTGCCGGTCTTTTGTCCAGCGGATGAAAAGGTTAGGTGTCTTGCAGCAGACTTGGGAGGCGCGCCTTGGCATTCTTCAAAAAACTGAAAGACCGGTTGTTCAAGTCATCCTCTAAGATTGATGAGGGCTTGGAGGCCATTGTGAGCGATGGCGGCGAAGCGGATCCGGAGATTGATGCAGACACGGATGCGCAGCGGGTTGCGGAGGCAGAGCGCCAAGAAGCTGCGCGGCTAGCGCAAGCGGAAAAAGAAGCCACAGAACGGCAGGCCAAGTTCAATCGTGAGGAAGTTGCGCGCGCACAGGCACGCGACGCGGCAGCTGAGCGTGCCCGTCAAGCGGAGGCGGAAGCACTGCGCGAGGCCGCTGAAACAGCCGCAAAGATCGAAGAGGCGCGCGCTGCGGAAGAGGCAGCGGCATCTCAGCTGTCGGAATCCAAGGCGCGAGAAGCCGCGGAGAAGGCAGCCAAAGACCGCGAAATGGCGCAAGCCGCGGCTGCACAAACTGAGGCGGAAGCCCAACAGGCCGCGCAAGACTTGGAGGCGGTTGTGGCGGCCCAAGCGCGGGCCGCCGAAGCGGAGGCCCGACAGCGCCTTCCACAGGCCGAGACGCCTTCAGAACCGGTTGCAAAAGGTCTTCGAACAACGCTCACGCCGGTGGCACCTGATCTTCTGGAAACCGAAACACGTCCCCCTGAGGCGGAGAAGCCTGGCCTTCTTGGCAGATTGATGGGCCGGGGCACCGCACCCGCCGTCATCCGGCGCACCTTGGACGATGACATGCTGGAGCAACTCGAAGAGTTGCTGATCACCGCGGATATGGGGGTGGATACCAGCTTGCGCGTGACAGCAAACATGGCGGAGGGTCGCTTTGGGCGCAAACTTTCGGTCCCGGAGATCAAGCAGTTGATGGCCGACGAAATTGCCCAAATCATGGAGCCTGTGGCGCGTCCGCTGCCGCTCTATCCCAAAGCGCCGCAGGTGGTTCTCGTCGTGGGGGTCAACGGCTCCGGCAAAACCACCACGATCGGCAAGCTGGCCAGTCAGTTTCGCGCGGCAGGCAAAAAGGTCGTAATCGCAGCCGGTGACACCTTTAGAGCGGCTGCGGTGGAACAGCTTGAAGTCTGGGGTCAGCGCGCGGGCGTGCCCGTACTGACCGCGGCGCAGGGCACAGACCCTGCGAGCCTTGCTTTTGACGCGATGGCGCAGGCGCAGGCGGACGGCGCCGACCTTTTGCTGATCGATACGGCGGGGCGGCTCCAGAATCGCAATGATCTGATGGAGGAACTGGCCAAGATCGTGCGCGTGATCCGTAAACAGGACGAAAGTGCGCCGCACAACACCCTGCTCGTGCTCGACGCCACCACAGGGCAGAACGCGGTGAATCAGGTGAAGGTCTTTCGCGAGATCTCCGACGTGTCGGGTTTGGTGATGACCAAACTGGATGGCACTGCGAAAGGGGGGGTGCTGGTCTCCCTCGCGGATCAGTTCGGCCTGCCCATCCACGCAATTGGCGTGGGTGAGCAAATCGATGATCTGGCCCCTTTTGATCCTGAGGAATTTGCCGATGCGCTTGTCGGGTACGACCGTTGAACAGGCGGGGCGCATGTGACCTGAACGGATGTACCTGCCGCTGGGTGTTGAGCCGCTGAGCGATAGGGGTAAGGCATGACGGCTTGGCTCGCCTCGATCGAAGGCACGCCAGATGGTCACAGGATGGCGCTTGTTCTGGCGCTCTCCGCCGCTTTCCTACACGCGGTCTTTGGTGCGCTGCAGAAGGGTCGGCATGATCCTTGGCTGTCTCGAGGCGCGATTGACGCAAGCTATGGCGTGATGGCTGCGCCATTCGCGCTTTTTGTGGTGCCCTGGCCTGAGCCCCACATGTGGCCGATTTTCGCGGGGGCATTTGTCATTCACCTCATCTACAAGGTGTTGCAAGCCTGGGCCTATACCAAAGGGGCCTACACAGTCGTCTACCCGGTTGTGCGGGGCACCGGGCCGCTTTTCGCCGTGATCGGGGCCTATCTGATCTTTGCTGAGACTTTTACCCTTACGCAGTGGCTCGGCGTGGCGGTGCTACTCAGTGGGATTTTTGGCCTTGCCCTTTACAACATGCGGTATCTTGTGTCGGAGCGCGAAACGCTTGGTGCCGCGCTCAGCCTCGCGGTGCTGACGGGGCTTTTTGTGGCGCTTTACACAACCTATGACGCATACGGCATTCGCGCGACGGAGAACCCGTTCACCTTCCTGGCTTGGTTTTTCATGATTGACGGCCTTGCCATGCCCTTCGTCGCAGCGCGGCGCTGGCGGCGCATGGACAACCCGCCCGCGCTTGGGCCCTTGATGACGCGCGGCGTGATCGGTGGCTTTATCGCGTTCATGAGCTTTGGATCAATCATGATGGCCACCCGATTGGACAAAGTCGGTGAGGCTGCGGTCCTGCGAGAAACGTCAACCGTTTTCGCGGCTGTGATCGGCGTTTTGTTTTTGAAAGAGACCGTCGGGCCGCGACGTGTGGCCCTCATGGGATTGATCGCAGCGGGGGCCGTGATAGTTGAAATGGGCGGATAAGGCGATTTGCGCGGGACAAGGCGCACCTGCGCGAACCGCAAAGATATCTGAACGTTCGGTTATGTGCGAAACGCCCGAGGAGAGAGCGATGGCGACAGGCAAACAGATCAATCCCCTGCTGAAACAGGCGCTCGAACTGGGCCCGCCCATCGTGTTTTTCCTGATTTACTTGGCGATACGCGATGACGTCTTCACCATCCTGAGTACCGAATATTCAGGGTTCATCGTGGCGACCCTGATATTTGTGCCCGTGCTCCTGGTTGCGATGGGGATCCTCTGGGCGCTGACGGGCGAGCTCAGCCGCATGCAGATCTTTACCGCCTTCATGGTCATCTTTTTTGGCGGGCTTACGGCTTGGTTCAACGATGAGAAGTTCTTCAAGATGAAGACCACAATCGTATACGGCTTTTTCGCCGCCACCCTGTCGGTGGGGCTGTTGCGGGGACAAAGCTACCTTGAATACGTCATGGCTGAGATGATCCCGCTCACCGCGCAGGGTTGGATGCTGCTCACGCGGCGGCTCACGCTCTTTTTCATCGTTCTAGCTGTCGCAAACGAAGTGATCTGGCGGACCATGTCCACAGATGCCTGGGTTAGGATTGAGACGTTTGGGTTTCCAATCGTTATGTTCTTGTTTTTATGGAGCCAGATAATGGCTTTGGAAAAGCACACCCGCTCGGATGAGGCCGAGTAAAGCCGCGTTTTTCGGCAAGCTGACCATAAACCCCAGGCTCCGACGCGATGACCGATCACGTGTCGCGTTTGAAGAGGATGACCTGTGCGTCCTTGTTTCGGGAAAAATCGGCGCGTTTTTCTGCGTAGAGCGCGCGGCCCGCTTTGACCCCGTCACGCTCGCCCACAACCTTAAGCCAGCGGGACAGATGCGGTTTGTCCTCTAGCGTTTGCTGCTGGCCTTCCCAAAGAGAGGCCCAGCCCCAACAAGCGAAATCAGCAATAGAGATGAAGTCCCCCGCGATATAGGCATGCTTTTCAAGCTGGCGGTCCATCACTCCGTAAAGCCGCGCGACTTCTGTGCGGTAGCGCTCTTTGGCATAGGGGATGTCTTGCGGTGGTGACATGCCCGGCGCGTACTTCAAAAAATGATGCGCTTGTCCGGCCATCGGCCCGAGACCGCCCATCTGCCACATCAGCCATTCCTCGACCGCGATGCGCTCGCGCAGGGTACTGCCCCCGAAAAGACCGGTTTTCCGCGAGAGATAGAGGAGAATTGCGCCGCTCTCAAACACAGATATCGGCGTGCCATCAGGGCCCTCCGGATCAATGATTGCGGGCATCCGGTTGTTTGGGGAAATCCGCAAAAAGTCTGGTTTATGCTGTGCCCCTGCGCCGATATCAATGAGGTGCGTCTGGTACGGCAAACGCATTTCTTCCAACGCGATGGAGATTTTCCACCCGTTCGGGGTGGGCCAAAAAAATAGATCGATCGCCTGTGTCATGACCCTAAAGTAGCGATCTGCCATGATTTTTCCAGTGGCTGCAATTCTGCGTGCCGGGGCGCGCTGTGGACCCTACGCCGTCGTACGAAAACTCTCGCGCATTGCAAATCAAATGAGATGCCCGCTCTGCTCAAAACGAGCATGCAACGGCTCGCGAACTCTTGCACCAGATCCCGACCAGACGGGCCGGTTGACGTGGCCTGGGCAAGCTTCTAAGCATCGCGTTGTGGTGATTTGAAACCGGATTGCAGGCCACGTGAAACAAGCTGCTAAAAGGTCAGGATGAAAGCCCCCTTTCGCTTGACCGCGTCTGGGGTTTTTTGTTGCCCGCAACGGGCGGGATGAGAGGATCCAAATGAGTGATCAGTGGCACAAGCGCACGCGATCCGTGCATTCAGGCACGCGGCGCAGTCAGTACGGCGAAGTCTCCGAAGCCATCTTTCTGACGCAGGGATTTGTCTACGACACCGCTGAGCAGGCGGAAGCGCGTTTCGAGGCACTTGGCGATGATGAGTTCATCTATGCCCGCTACGGCAACCCGACCGTGCGCATGTTTGAGGAGCGGATGGCTGAATTAGAAGGGGCCGAGGATGCCTTTGCGACCGCGTCTGGCATGGCGGCAGTGAGCGGTGCGCTGATGTCGATCCTAAAGGCGGGCGATCACATCGTGTCCTCCCGCGCACTCTTTGGCTCCTGCCTTTACATCGTTGAGACGCTGTTGCCGCGTTTTGGGGTCGACGTGACCCTTATAGATGGCACGGATCTGGCACAATGGCGCGACGCGATCCGGGAAGACACGCGCGCCGTGTTTTTTGAATCGCTTTCCAATCCGGCGTTGGAATTGGTCGACATCGCTGCGGTCGCAGATCTTGCCAAAGCGGTCGGCGCACTCACCGTCTGTGACAACGTCTTTGCCACGCCGGTCTACTCTGATGCCATCGCGCAGGGTGCCGATATCGTGATTTACTCAACAACGAAGCACGTCGATGGGCAGGGCCGCGCCCTGGGTGGCGTGATCTTGGGCAGCCGGGCGATGATCCGCAACACAGTTGAGCCCTATCTGAAGCATACGGGCGGGGCGATGAGCCCTTTCACCGCGTGGATCATGTTGAAAGGTCTCGAAACTCTTGACCTGCGGGTGAAAGCCCAGACGAACACGGCGCAGCGCCTCGCAGAGGCGTTGGAGCAAAATTCAAGCCTTTCCCGCGTCATCTATCCCGGCCTGCCGAGCCATCCGCAGCACACCCTTGCGATGCAGCAAATGGGAGCGGGCGGGACGATTTTGGCGATTGAGCTCAAAGGCGGCAAAGCGGCTGCCTACCGATTTCTGAATGCATGCAAAATTGCGATCATTTCTAACAATTTGGGAGATGCAAAGACCATCTTGACCCCTCCTGCTTTCACCACGCACCAGCGTCTGCCGCAAACGCAAAAAGAGATCCTCGGAATCACGCCCGGCATGATCCGGGTATCGGTTGGCTTGGAACATGCGGATGACCTTCTGGCCGATTTTCAGCAAGCCTTTGCCGCCTGAAAACAACGCGTTTTGTGTGACTTAGGCAGTTTCTATTTCAGAAAGTTTCTTCATAATTGGTAATCTGTGATGTGCACCCTAAGTATTGGGCACGCATCGGCAAGGGGGGTCTAAGCCCATGAATGCAATCACTTCTGTTGAGAAGGCACCGGAGAGATCTGACGCGGCTGAAGCGCTTGAGACGTTGAAGGCTTGGGCGGCAGGTGCGTCCGAGGCTGACATCGAGGCATTGGATCCAGGTGTCATGCGGCTGCTTTCGGCTGAGGCGGCGTACCCTGATTTCAGTCGGACCTATCCGTCTGACTTTGCCGCGGGTCAAACCTACAAGAATTCGTTGCCGGATCTGCAAAACGGCCCCTCAAGTCTGATCCGGGGCGCACGCCAGCGGATCCAGCACGTCGGCATATCGAACTTCCGCCTGCCGATCCGCTTTTTGACCCGCGACAATGGCGATCTCATGCTTGAAACCTCTATCACGGGATCCGTCAGCTTGGATGCTGAGAAGAAGGGCATCAACATGTCCCGGATCATGCGCAGTTTCTACAAGCATGCCGAGCGGCGGTTCAGCTTCGATGTGATCGCCGCTGCGCTTGATGACTACAAAGCGGATCTCGACAGCATGGATGCGCGCATTCAGATGCGGTTTAGCTTTCCCATGAAGATTACGTCCCTGCGTTCAGGCCTCTCTGGGTATCAATACTACGATGTCGCGTTGGAACTGATTGAGAAAGACGGAGTCCAGCAGAAGATCATCCACCTCGACTACGTTTACTCCAGCACATGCCCTTGCTCGCTGGAGCTATCGGAACACGCGCGCGCCACACGGGGTCAGTTGGCCACGCCGCATTCGCAGCGTTCCGTCGCGCGCATCTCCGTTGTTCTTGAAAACGATGGTGACTGTCTTTGGTTTGAGGATCTGATTGACGCATGCCGGCGTGCCGTGCCGACGGAGACGCAGGTCATGGTCAAGCGTGAGGATGAACAAGCCTTCGCGGAGCTGAATGCCGCCAATCCAGTCTTTGTGGAGGATGCCGCGCGGCTATTTTGCGAGCAATTGCAGGCTGAGCCGCGGGTTGGCGATTTCCGAGTGATTGCAAGCCACCAAGAGAGTTTGCACAGCCACGATGCGATCTCAATCCTCACAGATGGATCAACGTTCGAAATGAACAGCATCGATCCAAAGCTCTTCAACACACTTTTTCACGTCGGCTAAACGCCTGCCGCTCAGATGCGGGAAGCAAGAGCCTTTCTGCGTTGCGGCATGTCTATTCCGGAATGCCGCTATGCAGAATCGTCACTCCTTTTGTGGGGTGGGGTGTCCTATCTTTGTTCTACACAGACTTCGCTAAGAGCGGAAAGGCAAAGCACATGGCACATTCATATCCACTGTATGCATCCAATACTGAAAACAGCGGCATGCGGCACGCGCTGCGCAGGGTTTTCGGGTTTTTCGGGTCGCTGTTCTCCAGTGTAAGCAGGGCTGCAGAAGCTGAAGCACGCTTTCACCGGATTTCGGAACTGCAGAACCTTACAGACGAAGAGCTTGCCGCGCGGCATCTGACACGAGAAGAGATCGTGCGGCATGTCTTTCGCGATATCTACTACTCTTGACAGCTTTTGAGGGCTTTAGGGCGGCCTGAGAGCAGACAGCTTGCGCTGCGGCGCGGCATGTCCAAGGCGTAGCCGATCGAGGACGCCTGCGTTCTCTTGAAGACGCGGCGTCACTTTATAGAAAGGTGAAACGATGAGTGAGAAAGAGACAAGCCTGGCGGCGAATGTGCTGCAGCAAGAATTGACGCAGACCTGCGCTGTTTTGGAACGGGCTGAGGGTTTTCTGTTCCGGATCCTGACCAAGGCAACCCGGGATACTCAGTTTGGGAGCACGGATGAGCCAAACACACTTGGCGTCATTGAAGAGCTTTACTATCCACATGGTGCGAGCTTGCGGTCCTAACTCAGGCCAAGCAACCGTCGAAGGCGAGGACAAGAAGCTGTCTCTCGCCTTCCGTCTTTGGCGCTGTCACTTTGCTGATGGTGCTTTTTTCTGAACCCAGCGCCGCTTGTGCGCCCTCCCTCTTGGCCGCGGGCAAATGGCAGTTGCTTGACATGGTATCTTCCACGCGCCAACGCTGAACCATGCTCGATTTGCGCCCCGTCGGATACGTCATCGGCCTTCTTGTCGCTGTCCTTGGGCTGGCGATGTTCATCCCGATGTTGGTCGATTTGGCTGAAGGGCGCGGCCATTGGCCGGTTTTTGCAGAAGCGGGGTTCTTGACCGCCTTCACGGGGGGCATGGTCGCCCTGGCATGCGCGAACGGCCTGCGCCAGGGCCTGACGCTGCAGCAAACCTTTTTGCTCACGACAGGCGTCTGGCTGACACTGCCCTTTTTCGCCGCGATCCCCTTTATGTTGGGCGCAACGGATGCGGGGTTTGCGGATGCCACTTTTGAGGCGATGTCGGGGCTGACCACCACTGGCGCGACGGTGTTGAGCGATTTGTCGAGCCTGCCCAAAGGATTGCTTTTGTGGCGCGGCATTCTGCAATGGCTCGGGGGCGTCGGGATCATCGTGGTCGCCATGGTCTTTCTGCCCGAGTTAAAGGTCGGCGGCATGCAGATCTTTAAGTCTGAAGCCTTTGATACCTTTGGAAAGATTTTGCCCCGTGCCGGACAGATAGCAACCCAAATCTCGGTGATTTATCTCTGGCTCACGGTCGCCTGCGTTTTGGCTTATCTGATCGCCGGGATGAGTATCTTTGACGCGACCGTGCATGCTCTTACCACGATCTCCACCGGGGGCTTTTCTGCCTATGACGCCTCTTTCGCGGCATTCTCGGGACCGGCGGAGTATGTTGCCACGTTTTTCATGATTGCCGCTGCGCTGCCGTTTGTACGGTATGTACAATTGATCAATGGCGAGACGCGCGCGCTGCATCAAGATCCGCAGGTGCGCGGCTTTGTCCTGATCCTCCTGTCGCTGGTGGCCCTCATCGCCATGCTCTTGCAGACGAGCGACAGTGGTGTTTGGGAGCAGAACTTTCGTCAGTCGCTCTTTAATGTGACTTCTATCATCTCTGGCACCGGATATGCCTCGGCGGATTACATGCAGTGGGGGGCACCAGCGGTCGCGCTCTTCTTTTTCATGGGTCTCATTGGGGGATGTGCTGGATCGACGGCCTGTTCAATTAAGATTTTCCGATACCAACTGCTTTTTGCCTCGATCCGCGCGCAGCTATTACGCATTAGGTCACCTCACGGCGTCTTTACGCCGCGCTACGATGGGCGTCCGGTCAGTGCGGATGTCTTGAGTTCTGTGATGTCGTTTTTCATGTTCTTCTTCGTCACGTTGGGTGTTGTGGCGGTGCTTTTGAGCCTCACGGGCCTCGATTTTGTCACCTCCGTTTCGGGGGCGGCGGCGGCGCTTGCCAACATTGGCCCGGGGCTAGGAGACATCATCGGGCCCACGGGCAATTTCAGCAGCCTGACCGATCCGGCAAAGTGGATTCTCATCTCCGCCATGCTGATTGGGCGGCTGGAGCTTTTGGCCGTCTACGTCATTCTCACCGTGAATTTCTGGAGGGTCTGATGACCGAAAAAGCCATGCGGCCGCTCGGCGCACAGATTTCGCACATGCTCAAGGATCGCGGGGTCGAGGTGATTTTTGGAATCCCGGGTGTGCATAACCAAGAGATGTACCGCGGGATTCAAGAGGCGGGGATCACCCATGTGCTCGCCCGGCACGAGCAGGGCGCGGGCTTTATGGCCGATGGCTATGCGCGCGCTACCGGGCGTCCAGGCGTGGCTTACGTGATCACGGGGCCGGGACTGACCAACATCATGACGCCGATGGGGCAGGCCTATTCTGATTCGGTTCCGATGCTGGTGATTTCCTCGTGCTTAGACGAAACGGCCGCCACCCGCGGACAGCTTCACCAGATGAAGGACCAACGGGCTGCCGCTGCAACTGTCTGCGACTGGTCGGAAGAAGCCCGTAGCGCAGACACCGCCTACGCCTTGATAAACCGTGCCTTTATGGAGTGTCACACAGCTCGGCCGCGGCCCAAACACATTCAAGTGCCGATTGCGCTGCTCGAAGCCCGTGCGCCAGCGCATAACCCGGCGGATATGGGTCTCAGCGACGGGGTAGAGCAACTTGGAGATTTGGCCGGCGTGCTGCCTGAGCTTCTGCGCAAGGCGAGGAAGCCACTCTTTATCTTTGGGGGCGGTGCGCGAGATGCCGCGTCCCATATCAGAGCGGTGCTGGATCGCTGCCCAATACCAGTTTTCACAACATACGCAGGTCGAGGCATCGTTCCACCGACCTATCCTTACCTTTTCGGCAGCATGCTGGCGCGGGGCGACAGCGCGGCAGTGCTGAATGCGTCTGACCTGGTGATTGTTGTCGGGTCCGAACTGGCCGAGGTCGACCTTTGGCGCAGCGATTTGGGGTATCGGGGCAAGCTGGTTCGCATCGACATTGATCCCGAAGTCCTCGCGGCCCAAACGGGCAGCGACATGCGGTTTAAGGCGGCGGCGCACACCGTCTTTCGTCACCTGCAAGGCACCGAAGACTTACCGGCAACCTTCGACTGGACAACCGAAGAGATTGCCGCTGCCCGCGCGCGGTGGCGGGCGGAGGTCGATGCGGAGCGGCCCGGGATCCTCCGGGTGGCAGACGCGCTTCGGGTCTCTTTGCCTGAAGGCACAATGATCTACTCCGACATGACCCAGTTTGCCTACGCCGCGAAAGAGATCTGGGACATGGACCGGCCGGGCCATTGGCATCACCCGACGGGCTTTGGCACGCTCGGCTATGCCACCCCTGCCGCGATCGGCGGGGCTGTGGCACGGCCAGGGCTGCCGACGATGGCGATTATCGGCGACTACGGATTTCATTACACGATGCAAGAATTGGGCGTGGCCGTGGAACTTGGGCTGCCGCTGCCAATCTTTTTATGGGACAACGGCAAGCTCAAAGAAATCGAAGAAAGCATGGTGCGCGCGCAGATCGCGCCCAACGCAGTGGTGGCGCGCAATCCAGATTTCGTGAAGCTCGCAGAGGCCTTTGGCGCGCGGGGTGTCGCCCCACATACCTTGATGGAAATGCAACAGGCTGTGCGCGGCGCTTTTGAGGCGGATGGTCCGACGCTGATCCATGTCACGCCCGCGATCCAGGGCTGAGCGACCCTCTGGCACTTCAGATCATACAGCCGATGAGGTGGAACGGCTCAGTCCCAGCAGCTGACGAGCACCGTCATGTCTTGCGCCGTCCGCCGCAAGTCTTGGGGCGCGATCGGAGCGGTGCTGAATTGTGCGGCAGGCGTGAGCCCCGCGTCGCGCAGCGTTGACGCCAAGACGCTGCCTTGAACGGCAAATCGTGTGTCTTCGGGCAGTTGCGGACCCTCCGCCGCGCGGGGCAGGAGCATGCCAACGACGTTGCCTGCCGCATCGAAAACCGGCCCGCCCGCATCGCCTTCTTGCGCCAGCAGTGCCAAGCGTTTGATCGTATCTTCGCCGCGCAACCCTTGGATGTCTGCCAGGGTCCCGAAAGTCACAGTCGCCGCACTCAAGACCCCGCCATAGGGGTACCCAGCGACAGAGATCTCAGATTGCAGCCTTGGCGGCGTTTCGCGCAATGCGGCCACCGCGCGGGGTGCCAGCGGGCTGCGCGGTTGCAACAAGACAACGCCGTTGCCGCCGTCCGCGCGCAAGACCTCTGCCTCAACATCTCCATCGAGCGTGATGCGTCCACAGCCTTCGACCACTTCGCTGGTCGTGACCACAAGCCCATCTCTCGTTGCAAAAAATCCAGAGCGCGCCCGCTTGGGTTGGCGGATCTGCAGCCCCGCAGCAAGGTCAATTGCCTGCTGCGCGTCGCTGCCAGCAGCGGGGTCGAGGGCGCCAGGAAGACGGGTGAAGCTCTTTTCCATCTCTTGCAGAACGCGCGTGCGGCGTTCCTCGTCACCTGCGGGCCAGATCAAGGTAAAGCCCTTGATCTGGCCTGCATCGAGGCTGACGCGGGTTTCACTAACAACGCGACTGTTTTCACCCACAAGCTCGAATGAACTGCTGTTTCGGGTGCGCGGCCCGTTCAGCGGTACGATCTCGAGCGTTTGCATAATGTCATAGAGACCAAACAGGGTGTCTTGGTTGCCGGCCTGGGAAATCAACAAGACCCGCGCGCCGAGACCGCCCGTGGCATTGTACTGAGCAAACGGTGCTTCGTACCGCTCAAAGCTGACTTCGGCTGTGGGCATTGCCATTTCGATGCCAGCACGGGCATCCCGCACAAGCGCCATATCAAGTCCGTCGAGCACGGCGTTGTATTGCCCTAACAAAACTGCGCGCTGCTTGGTCGTAAGGATGCCGGTCACCTCGAAATTGTTGGCCTCTTGCCAAGCGCCCATGCTGCGCCGGGTCCCGCGTCCGAAGGCACCGTCGATGGCCGCCGCGTAAAAGCCGCCCCACTTCAAAGCGATTTGCAGGTCCCTCCGCTCTTCGCCCGTGAGTGCAGCTTCGCTTGCGCGCGCCTCTGAGACCGTTTCTTCAGCGGGGACAGGTGGCGGTGGAACCGTTTCGGCCGCGGCCTCGGGCGTTTGGGATTGCGGACTTGTTTGTGCAGCTTCGGGCAATGCAATGACGCCGCGGTTGAGCACATTGGCACCCACAGGCCAGAACTGCTGGCGGAAGCGGTTCGAGGTCTGGATGAAGCTGTCGCGCGGGATGAGCCGCTGCTGCACATAAGAGCGCAATACCTGTTGCGCATCTGCCCGCTTGTAGGGTCCCACCGCGATCCCGTACCAACCCCGGCCGAGCGCAAACCCGTTCACATCTTCCAACTCACTGGCATAGACGCTAGCGCGGGCGGTGGCCTGTGCCAGGTTCGGTTGCGCCTCAATCTGCACCCAAACGATGTCATCAGACCGCTGCGCGCTGGCCGGATGAACATGCAGCAAGAGTGTCAAAAGACACGCTAATGCAACGGGATAAACGCGCGTCATGGTTGAGTTTTCTTTTGCTATTCCAGGGTGATTCAGTCGCGCTCCAGATAAGCAGGAAACCGCCAGACATGCCATGGTCGCTTGGGCGAAAATCTCGTTTCCCCGCAATTGACGCTTCTGTGCCGCATGGGTAGGGAAGGCACAGGGTTAGAAGAGGAGACAGATGTCCGTCGCAGCGCAGAAACCACGTTCGTTTCAGTCGATCATTCTGGCGCTTCAAAATTATTGGGCGTCCAAAGGCTGCGCTATTCTGCAGCCCTATGACATGGAAGTGGGCGCGGGCACTTTTCACCCTGCCACAACGCTGCGCGCCTTGGGGAGCAAGTCTTGGGCGGCGGCCTACGTGCAGCCTTCGCGGCGGCCCACGGATGGGCGCTACGGCGAAAACCCAAATCGGTTGCAGCATTACTACCAGTACCAAGTGCTGATCAAACCCAGTCCGCCGGATCTGCAAGAGCTCTATCTCGGCTCGCTCGAGGCCATCGGGATCGACATGGCGCTGCATGACATCCGCTTTGTGGAGGACGATTGGGAAAGCCCGACGCTCGGCGCTTGGGGCCTCGGCTGGGAAGTCTGGTGCGACGGCATGGAAGTTAGCCAATTCACGTACTTTCAACAAGTTGGCGGGCATGATTGCCATCCGGTTTCAGGGGAGTTGACCTACGGACTTGAGCGTTTGGCGATGTACGTCCTCGGTGTGGATCACGTGATGGACATGCCCTTCAACGATCCGGGCAGTCCGATTGCGCTGACCTATGCAGACGTTTTCAAGCAAACCGAAGAGGAGTTTGCGCGCTGGAACTTCGATACCGCCAACACCGAGGTGCTCTTGAGGCAATTCGAAGAGGCAGAGGCGCATTGTCAGGCGATCCTGAGCCAACCAGAAACCGATCCAAAGACCGGCAAGCGCATCATCATGGCCCATCCGGCCTATGATCAGTGCATCAAGGCGAGCCACATGTTCAACCTTTTGGACGCGCGCGGGGTGATATCGGTCACCGAACGGCAAGCCTATATCGGGCGCGTTCGAGCCCTCGCGAAAATGTGCGCCGATGCTTTTGTGCAGACCCGCGCCGGGGGCTGGTCGGAGGCGCAGACATGACATTCAGCAATGCCACACCGGTGATCCGCGTCTCGGACTATCAGCGGGCAAAGGCCTTTTACATGGACGTCTTAGGCTTTGACCGGGTGGAAGAAGCTGGCGAACCGGTCACTGGCTTTGGCATTTTTCGCGCGGGCAGCGCGCAGATTTTCCTGCATTCCTGGGACGGTGCGGGGCCGTCGTGGGACAATTGGCGCGCATACTTCTATGTCGAGGATCAACCTGCATTTGTCGACCGGTTGACCGCGCAAGGCACCGCTTTCAAAGGGCCCACCGACACCAACTACGGCATGCGCGAGGTCGAAGTGACGGACCCAGACGGCAATGTCTTGTGTTTGGCACCGATATGCCCACCGCACAGACACCGCCGCGATGAGTGGCAAGATCTTAGGGATTATCATTGTGTTATCCGCTATCGTTGCTGGGGCCAGCCTCTATTATTTGCAGATCTATGGCTTTTATGAAGCGGTGGCGGAAGAAGAGGTGACGCTTGTCTCCTTGAACACCGATCAGCCCGAGCCGATCATCTTGGACAGCTTTCAGGCAATTGACGCGGAAAGTTCGCCTATTCGCTACCGCGCCTGCTTCACGACGTCCTCCAGCCTCGCATTTTTGAGCGAGAACTATGTGCTGATTGATGAGGCCGTGCCGCGCAACGCGCCTGGCTGGTTTGACTGCTTTGACGCAGCCGCCATCGGGGCCGAGATCGCAGCGGGCACTGCGGTGACATTTTTGGGCGGCAAGAACGTGCATTTTGGCGTGGACCGGATTGTAGCGATTACCGAAAACGGGCGGGGCTACGTCTGGCATGAGTTGAACGACTGCGGCGAAAAAGCCTATGACGGCACAATTGTGGGCGAAGAATGCCCTGAACGCCCCGCAAACTGACGCCTGCAAGGAACGAACTTGTGCCTGACCTGCTCATCGAACTCTTTTCTGAGGAAATCCCCGCGCGCATGCAGGTGCGGGCGGCCGCGGATCTGCGCAAGCTTGTGACCGGTGGGCTGAACGAGGCAGGGCTGACCTTCGCCGCTGCGCAGGCGTTTTCGACGCCGCGTCGGTTGGCGCTGCAGGTCGAGGGTCTGCTGGCTGCCAGTCCTGCCGTGGAGGAAGAGCGGAAGGGCCCAAAAGCGGATGCTCCCGCGAAAGCCATAGAGGGTTTTTTGCGCAGCACTGGCCTCAGCCTTGAGCAGCTTGAGACACGTGAGACGCCCAAGGGGCGGGTTCTTTTTGCTCGCATCGAAAAGCCTGGACGCGCTGCCGCCGAGATTGTAGCCGAGGTTCTAGAAGGCGCGGTGCGCACCTTCCCCTGGCCCAAGTCGATGCGGTGGGGCAGTGGCAGTCTGAAATGGGTGCGTCCGCTGCAATCGATTCTCTGTGTCCTCAACGACGAGGCCGGGGCCGCGGTTGTTCCCCTTTCCATCGACGGCATTGACGCGGGCGATGTCACTTACGGCCATCGCTTCATGTCGCCTGACCCCATTTCTGTCTTGAGTTTCGAAGATTACGAGGCAAAGCTCACGCAGGCGCATGTGGTTCTGCGGGCCGAGACGCGGGCTGAAGCGATCTGGAATGACGCCAGCGGCTCGGCAGCGGCCAGTGGACTTGAGGTTGTGGAAGACCGCGCACTGCTGGCTGAAGTGGCTGGTCTTGTTGAGTGGCCCGTCGTGCTGATGGGGCCAATCGCCGATGAGTTTCTCGACTTGCCCCCTGAGGTTTTGCAGACCTCCATGCGCGAGCACCAAAAGTTCTTTTCAGTGCGCAATCGAGATACCGGTCGCATTGAGAAGTTCATCACGGTTGCCAACCGCGTGACGGCAGATGCAGGTGCCACGATCCTTGGGGGGAATGAAAAGGTGCTTGCTGCTCGTTTGGCAGACGCGAAGTTTTTCTGGGAAAACGATCTGCGCGTCGCCACATCCAGCGCAGGCATGTCGACCTGGGTGAAGGATCTGGAGAACGTGACGTTCCACAACAAGTTGGGCACGCAGGCCGAGCTGATTGAACGCATGGCCGTTCTGGCCCGCGCCCTGGCCCCGATGGTCGATGCTGACCCAGATCTTGCCGAGCAAGCGGCGCGGGTTGCGAAGGCTGATTTATCTTCTGAGATGGTTTATGAATTCCCTGAATTACAAGGGCTTATGGGGCGATACTACGCCGTCGCTGCGGGCCTGCCTGATGAGGTGGCCGCAGCTTGCCAAGAACACTATGCACCGCTCGGCCCCTCAGACGCGGTGCCAACCGCGCCGGTTTCGGTCGCCGTCTCGCTGGCGGAGAAAATCGACAAGCTCGCAGGGTTTTGGGCAATCGGTGAAAAGCCCACCGGCAGCAAAGATCCCTTTGCTCTGCGCCGTGCCGCGCTTGGCGTGATCCGTATTCTCATTGAGCGTGACCTTTCCTTTCGGCTCAGTGACGTCCTTATCCAAGCCAACGCAGACACAGATCAGGCTGGCGTTCTGTCCTTTTTTCACGACCGCTTGAAAGTTTATCTTCGCGATCAGGGCATTCGGCACGACATCATTGATGCTTGCATTGCCATGGAGGGCAACGATGACCTCGCGCGTCTCGTGAAGCGGGCAGGCGCGCTGAGCGAGACGCTGAAAACGGATGACGGCGAAAACCTGATCCAAGGTTTCAAGCGGGCCAACAACATCCTCACCCAAGCCGAAGAAGCTGACGGCGTTGAATACTCGTATGGCGCAGATGTGAAGTTTGCTGAGACAAGCGAAGAAAGAGCGCTTTTCAAAGCCCTTGATGAGGCTGAAGCGCAGATCAAGCCAGCCATGGTTGCGCAGGACTTTGCTGCCGCTATGGGCGCAATGGCGGCTCTGCGCGGACCCGTTGACGCCTTTTTCGAAGCGGTGCAGGTCAATGCCGAGAACCAGACTGTGCGGCGCAACCGATTAAATTTGCTCAGCCGCATTCGCAGCGTCTGCACCTCTGTGGCGGATCTCTCTCTAGTTAAAGGCTGACAGTTCACCTGTCACGTGTGTGTTACAATGCGCCTTGCCTGAGCACGAATTGCGCCTATGCTGCGGCTGAACCTGAAAGGTGCCGCAGTGCAGAATAACCCGCATACCACTCTGGTCACACCTACCGCTCCCATTGCCGACAACACGCATGGGGGGCGCGCGAAGTGCTTGCAACGCCTTGTTCGGCTGGACCTGCCGGTGCCGCGGACCGTCGCTATCTCTTTCGCAGCGGTGAAGAAAATCGCCGCGGGCGATATGCCGGACGTGGCCGCCGTGGTCGCAGAGATGCCGCATGGCGAACTCATGTGCGTACGTCCGTCCAGTCAGGATCCCGATTGGGGCGGGCCGGGTGCCGTGCTCAACATCGGCATCAACAATACGCGCTTTGAAGAGCTCTGCGCCGTTATCGGCGAAGAACCGGCTGCCGCGCTCTACACACGGTTCGTGCAAAGCTACGCGATCAATGTCGCGCGCCTCGACCCCGACATGTTCGATGACGTATCGGGGGACGGTCGCTCAGCGCTGGCTCAGTCGCTCTATGCCTACGAGGCCGAAGCAGAAGAGCAATTCCCGCAAGATCCCACTGTGCAGTTGCGCGCGGTCTTGCGCTCCATGGCACGGGCCTGGGACGGGACCTCGGCGCGGCTGTTGCGGCAAGCAAAGGGCGCGCCTGTGGACGCAGGCCTGGGTCTCGTGGTGCAGCAGATGGCCTTTGGCGTTGGCAAAGGGGAGAGCGGCTCGGGCGTTTTGCAATTGGTCAGCTCAAAGACGGGTCTGCCGCAGATCACAGGCCGCTATCTGAGTCAAAGTCAGGGCCGCGATGCGCTGGCGGGGGACGCGCCCAGCGTTTACCTTTCAAAAGATCCGCGCGGCCCATCGCTGGAAGAGCTTGTGCCTGAGGCTTTTGATGAGTTGGTTGGTCATGCCAAGCGCATGCGCGAAAGGCTGCGCGCGGAAATGCAAGTTGAATTCGTGATTGAAGACGGCAAGCTACAGATCCTCGACGGCGTGCGCGTCGCACGCTCCTCTCGAGCGGCGGTGCGCATTGCCGTGGCCTTGGCCGATGATGGGATTATCCCCCGCGAAGAGGCGCTTTTGCGTGTTGAGCCGCGTACATTGAGTGAGCTCTTACACCGGCAGGTCGACGCCAACGCGACACGCGACGTGGTTGGGCAGGGGATTGCGGCCAGCCCCGGCGCTGCGACTGGGCGCATAGTTTTTTCCGCCGCAGAGGCGCAGACACTGGCCTCGAAAGAGGAGCCCTGCATCCTCGTTCGGCGCGAGACCAGCCCAGAGGACATCCGCGGAATGCACGCTGCCGCAGGTGTTTTGACCGAGCGCGGCGGTGTGACGAGCCATGCCGCGGTGATCGGTCGTGGCATGGGGCTGCCGTGCGTTGTGGGCGCGTCAGACATGCGCTTTCATCTGCGCAAAAAGGAACTTGTCGCAGCCGATGGCCGGGTCTTTCGCGCGGGCGACACCATCACGCTTGACGGCACAGCGGGCCAAGTCATTGCTGGTGCCGTTGCCGTGCAAGAGGCCGCGCTGGATGAGAATTTCAACAGGCTGATGGCCTGGGCTGAAGCTGCCGCGGACATTGGCGTTCGGGTGAACGCAGACACGCCAGAAGATGCAACCACCGCCCGTAACTTTAACGCGGACGGGATCGGGCTTTGCCGCACCGAGCATATGTTTTTTCACGGCAACCGTTTAACAGTAATGCGCGAGATGATCTTTGCCGAGACGAGCGAAGACCGACGGGCGGTCCTAGAGCGGCTGCTGCCGATGCAGCGCACCGATTTTATTCAGCTTTTCAATATCATGCAGGGGCGACCGGTCTGCATCCGGCTTTTTGACCCGCCGCTGCATGAGTTCTTACCCCTGGACCGCGCGGGTCAACGGGCGTTGGCCGACGCGCTAAACCTGCCGCTCTCGAGTGTGACACGGCGGATTGAGGCGATGTCTGAGCACAATCCAATGCTCGGCCTGCGCGGCGTGCGTCTGGGGGTCACAATCCCTGAAATCTATGAAATGCAGGCGCGCGCCATTTTTGAGGCAACGGTTGAGGCGGGCCAAGACGGGGCGGTCATCACCCCAGAGATCATGATCCCTCTCGTGACGACGCGGCGGGAAGTCGAAATGACAAAAGCAGCAATCGAGGCTGTGGCCGCCGCTGTACGAACGGAACGGGACGCTGAATTGTCCTTCGATCTGGGGATTATGGTTGAGACCCCCCGTGCCGCCTTGAGGTCGGGTGAGATCGCCGCGCATTGTCGATTTCTGAGTTTTGGAACGAATGATCTGACACAAATGGCCTACGGCCTGTCGCGGGACGATGCTGGCCGTTTTATGTCGGACTACGTCAATCAAGGGGTCTTTCCGGAAGACCCTTTTCACACTCTCGATACAGAAGGGGTGGGGGAACTGTTGGAGCTTGCCGCAACGCGCGCCAAAGAGACCCAACCAGATGTCACATTGTCTCTTTGTGGAGAACATGGCGGTAATCCCGAATCAATTGCCTTCTGCCGTGAATTGGGTTTTCACTACGTCTCGTGCTCTCCGTTTCGCGTACCGGTAGCACGCCTTGCGGCGGCTCATCTCGCGATCCGCCACAAGATAGGGTAGGGATCGGGGCATTGGAACGCCACAGGTTGTTGCGCGTCAGTGCCTTACTTAAGCCGTACTTTACGTAAACGCCCAAAGTGTGTAGGCGCTGCTGCGCTGCATGACTGAGTGGGTGTTTTATGCAAATTTGTTTTAAGTTGGGCGTTGCCCTCGTTTTTGGCGCTTGGCCGTTTTTCGCAAACCCGTCTTTTGCCTCGTCTGAAGAGGTTGCGGCCCTTGCACGGGCCGAGCAACAGGGCCTCAAATCCGTTGGAGAGCGCCGCCTGAAGCGTCTGCTCACAGAACCCGAAAAAACCGCCGTTTCTTTCACCAAGTCTTGGATCGATGCCCAGCCTCGGGCCAAGGGGAACGCCGATTGGCGTTGCCTTTCCGAGGCACTCTACTTTGAGGCGCGCGGTGAGACGGTGAAGGGGCAGTTCGCCGTTGCCGAAGTCATCATGAACCGGGTGGAGAGCGGCCGCTTCCCGGACTCAGTATGCGCTGTCATTCATCAAGGCACGGGACGCAAGTATCAGTGCCAATTCACCTATACCTGCGATGGACATGCCGAAGTTATCGCTGAGCCGCGCGCCTTCGCCCGCGTGAGCAAGGTGGCGCGGCTGACACTGGACGGGAAGGTGCCCGCGCTGACCCAAGGGGCTACACATTATCACACCACAGCAGTGCGCCCACGCTGGGCGCGGGTCTACACGCGCGTGGCGAGGATCGGGATGCACCTCTTTTACCGGCACACGTGGCGCACCGCCTCAAACTGAGGTTTCCTATTTGCACTGCTCGCTCGGAGGGTTGCCAGGTTTGTGCCGCCATGGCACAGGATAAGGCGCTCGCAGACGAGGCTCGATAGACATGTCAAATGAAGTGCGCCTAGCCTTTGCCCATCCGTCCGAAAGGTCGGAAGCCATGGCTGATGACACACCGCGAGATCGCATTTCGCTGCGCGATCACATCGTGGATGTGGAAATTGGCGCATTTCAGGCGGAGCGGGGTGTGACACAGCGGATCTGCTTTAACGTCGTCGTCGAAGTGCAGCCGCTGACCGGGCCGGTTGATGACGATGTCGACCGCATTCTCAGCTATGACCGGGTCACAGAAGCGATCGCTGCGGAGCTGGCTGTTGAACGCCTGGCCTTGCTTGAGACACTTGCAGAGCGCGTCGCCGAGCGCATTCTGCTTGAGCCGCAGGCGCTACGGGCTTTTGTGCGCATCGAGAAGTTGGATCGCGGACCCGGCGCGCTTGGCGTTGAGATCGTGCGCGCCCGCAGCCAAGCCCCCATTACCGAGGTTGCTGTCGAGGATGCGCCTCATCCCAAACTCGTCTACCTCGGCAATGCCGCCATTGCCTCGCCGCTTTTGACCGGTTGGCTGGACCAGCTTGAGGCGTTGCGCCAGCCGCTGATCATCTGTGTGGGCGCGCCAGAGGCCCCTGCGCCACAAATCCCGCATCGCATGGCCCAGCGGCGTATCGACCTTCTGGCGATTGAGCAGAACGCCTGGGTCTTGGCCTCCAAAGACGACCGCTGCGTCGTGGTGCAAACGCGCACAGAGTTGGATTGGGCCATCAAGAACGGGCAAACCTCTGTCTGGGCCCCGTCCAAGATCGTGCTTGATTCCGTCGATACGCCTTCGGCGCAACCCCGCGATGCTGTGGCCCTGGCCACTTGGTTCGCGGCGACCTTCAGCGCCCAGGAGATGCTCGTCATCGGCGCGCCGCTGCCGCAACAGCGCACAGTGCCACTGCGCGCCGTGCCCGCTGAACAGGCGCTGCTTTGAGCCAAGACAAGACGTATTACCGTCCAATTGTGCAAGTTGACCTTGCAAGGCCTGCGGCGGCGATGACCTTGGCGGGCGGTTGGGGGTGGTTCACACATGCTGAGCTTTTGCGCGGTACGGGGCCCTCTGAGGTGCTGGAAGCTGACGCGCTGCCGTCAGAAGCGCTTAAAAAACTCGTTGCGCCGCGCGTTCCAGTGGCAGGGATCGATCTTTCCACGCCGCGCATCATGGGCATCCTCAACACCACGCCGGACAGTTTTTCAGACGGTGGTTTGCATGCTTTGACCGGTGACGCTTTGCGCGCCGGGCAGGCGATGGAAGCCGCTGGCGCCGATATTGTTGATGTGGGCGGCGAGTCGACCCGCCCCGGCGCAGAGACGGTGCCGACTGAAGAAGAGATCAAGCGGGTTGTTCCGGTTATTGAGGGAATGCGCCGCGCAGGCCTCCGCGCTTTGATATCAGCGGACACCCGTAAAGCGGACGTAGCCCTGGCGGCAGTTGCCTCGGGCGCGGGGCTGATTAATGATGTCTCGGGGTTCACCTACGACCGGGATTTGATCCAGGTTGCGCAAGCGGCTGAGGTGCCGGTCTGCGTGATGCACGCTCAAGGTGACCCAACTACGATGCAGAAAAATCCAATTTACAACAATGTCTTGCTCGACGTTTTTGATTTTCTTGAGGAACAAATAGCGATGTTGGAAGCCGCCGGCATCGCGCGACACCGTATCTTTGCTGATCCCGGGATCGGCTTTGGCAAGACCCTGGAGCATAACCTTGCGCTCCTCGCGCGCGTCAGCCTGTTTCACAGCCTCGGCGTGCCGCTTCTCATCGGTGCCTCGCGCAAGCGCTTTATCGGCACCATCAGTAAAGCACCCGAAGCGCGCATGCGCATGCCAGGCAGCGTCGCGGTTGCCCTCGCCGCCCTCGCTCAAGGGGTTCAAGTGGTGCGGGCGCATGACGTCACGGAGACAGCGCAGGCCATTGCACTATGGCGTGCATCTGTGACAGGAAAGCAGGCATGACTGAGCTTTTTGGCACCGATGGTGTGCGAGGCACCGCCAACATTGACCCGATGACACCAGAAATCGCGCTGCGCATCGGTGCGGCGGTGGGGCGTCATTTTCGTCGCGGCGATGATGCCTCGCATCGGGTGGTGATCGGCAAGGATACGCGCCTCTCTGGCTATATGTTCGAAAACGCGCTCACCGCGGGTCTGACGAGCACCGGCATGAATGTGCTGCTGCTCGGGCCAGTGCCGACGCCTGCTGTGGGCCTTTTGACGCGCTCAATGCGCGCTGATCTTGGGGTGATGATCTCCGCCAGCCACAATCCTGCTGAGGACAATGGGATCAAGTTCTTCGGCCCGGATGGGTTCAAGCTCTCTGACGAGGTGGAAGCGGAGATTGAAGCCTTGGTGGCCGCTGGTGTCGATCCTGCGCCGGCCGCTGAGATCGGACGGGCCAAGCGCATCGACGACAGTCGCTTTCGCTACATCGAACGGGTCAAATCCACCTTTCCGCGGCAGTTGCGGCTGGATGGGGTCAAGGTTGTGATCGACTGTGCGAACGGTGCAGCCTACCACGTGGCCCCGATGGCGCTCTGGGAACTGGGTGCTGAGGTTATCCCGGTGGGGGTTTCACCCAACGGCTACAACATCAATGCGGACTGTGGCTCCACTCACCCTAAGGCCGCCGCGGAGGCGGTGAAAGCGCATGGCGCAGCTGTGGGCATTTGCCTTGATGGGGATGCGGATCGCGTGATCCTCATTGATGAGAAAGGCCATGTTGGCGACGGCGATCAGTTCATGGCGCTTATGGCGGCCCGTTGGGCGGCAGAAGAACGCTTGCGCGGCGGTGCCCTGGTCGCCACGGTGATGAGCAACCTCGGCCTTGAGCACTTCCTGCAAGACCGCGGGCTTCGGTTGGAGCGGACGGCCGTGGGGGACCGCTATGTTGTTGAACGGATGCGGCAGGGCGGCTTTAACTTGGGCGGTGAGCAATCGGGTCACATCGTTATGACGGATCACGCCACGACAGGCGACGGGCTGATGGCCGGTCTGCAGTTTTTGGCAGAGATGATGCAAGCCCAGCGTCCGGCGTCCGAGCTCATGCATCAGTTCGATCAAGTGCCCCAGCTGTTGAAGAATGTGCGGTTTGGGGTGGGGCAAACGCCGCTTGAGGACAGCCATGTGAAGGCTGCAATCGCGCAGGCAGAAGCGGATTTGGCACAGGGCGGGCGGCTTTTGATCCGCAAGTCCGGCACGGAACCGTTGGTGCGGGTCATGGCTGAGCATGAAGATGCCGCACTGATGGCCCGTGTCGTTGAGGACGTGGTCGCCGCTGTTGAGACGGCCGTTGCGTAAACGGCCCGCGTTGGAGCCGTTTACGCCTTTTCGATTTAACGTGATACATGACAGTACAGGGCCACGAACGGACATTTAAAGCGTTCGGCCAAAAACCTGAATCGCGGGATTCCCTTTGATGCTGATCTGTGGTTCATCCTTCTTGGGAGGATGGATCATGTCAGCACCTTTGCCGGATGCGCTGCGGGCGCGGTTTAAGAAACTGGTTGAAGAAGG
>JBCCUC010000029.1:0-53114 GCA_039197515.1 Pseudomonadota bacterium
CGTAGATCTTCTGGAACAATTCGTGCAGCGGGCCGAACGCCATGCCGGTCACGTTCCAATGGAAGTTCTGCGCCATCATGGTGGTCACGGCGGTCTCTGCGACGGCCTGGTTGAGCGCCTCTGCGATGGCGGTACGGGCGTCGGTGCTGAGCGCGCGTGCGGTCTCGGTCATGGGGTGCTCTCCTCGTGTCTGGTGCTGGCTGGCAGGGGCGCTGGCTTGCGATGCCTCATACATAGAGATCGCAAACCCGGTGACAAGAGTTTTTTAGAATTATTCTAATTCAGAGCAAAACACTCAGCTATTTGCCCGACCAAAAAGCCAACCAGACGGCGGTTGGCATGGGCCACGCGAGACCCCAACAAAAACCGGCGGCTTGGCTCGTCCCCGGTCGCGCTCGCGCGGCCCAGTTGCACCAACCATTCCTCATCAAAGGACAATTCAGCCGTGCCCGGCGCGTGCAAGCGCGCAGGCTTGCCGAGAGCCTCGCTCAAGCATCGCATTAAGGCTTCCGCGTAGGCTTCTCGCGATGCTGTGCGATTTGTCTGCAAGAGGGCGCAGGCCTCAAAGAGGTCGGTCTTTGGTTTCACGCGGCATTGCATCGCAACAAAGCGCAGGTGGTTCAAGAACGCCATATCGGCCGCGGCTATGACGCGGCGCGGCGCAGTCTCGCCATCAAGAGGAAGTTTTAGAGGCACCATGTCGCATCTGATCCTTACCAACGGACGAATATTCATTCGAAAAAGCCCCGTCACCACATATTTATCCAGTATGAAAAGAATCTCAACCGTTTGTCTTACCGTTTCGCTCGGCTTTTTCGCCGCGCCGGTAGTTGCGGGTGAGGCTCTGCGCGATTTGCACCTGAATGTGGTCCCGCGCTCGGATGACGAGATTGCGCGGATCAAAGCTGTGACACAACCAGCTACCGATTTCTCCGCGGCCGAGCGGTTTGAGACCAATCAAGCGGGCGCGGCCACCGTGCGCCCCAGCGACACGACAAACGCATTTAGCCAACCCTCAGGCAACATCAGCTTTGAAAAGGAGCTTGATTTCAAGGTGGGGAATGGGCTTTTCAAAAAGCTCTGGGTGTCGTCGCCCTCCTCTACGCTGGCCTCTGACGGATTGGGGCCGCTCTTTAATGCGCGCTCGTGCCAGCGGTGCCACCTGAAAGACGGTCGTGGCCATCCGCCCCAGGGCCCTGAGGACAGCGCCGTTTCCATGGCGATCCGCCTCTCGGTGCCCGACACCCAAGCGCGGCAAGAGATTGAGGGCTATCTCAGCACCAAGCCCGAGCCCACCTACGGCGCGCAATTGCATGATTTCTCCATCGCTGGCGTCCCGGCGGAGGGCCGGTTCGCGGTAAGCTACACCGAAGAAGAAGTTACGTTGTCTGCGGGCGAGACAGCCTTCTTGCGTCATCCGACTTATGAGATCACCAACTTGGGCTATGGGCCGATGCAAGAGGACGTGATGATCTCCCCCCGCGTCGCGCCGCAGATGATCGGCCTGGGACTGCTCGAAGCGATCCCGGCGGCTGATATCTTGGCCCTGGCGGATCCTGAGGATGCGGACGGCGATGGCATCTCAGGCCGGCCCCAAATTGTGATGTCGCGCGAATACGGCGTGCCCATGCTGGGCCGGTTTGGCGTGAAAGCGACGGAACCTTCAATCTGGGAGCAATCGGCAGCGGCTTTTCACTCAGACATCGGGATTTCCTCGCCGCTCTTCCCGGCGGGATCTGGTGAGTGCACGGCGGCGCAAGAGCGGTGTCGCGCCGCCCCCGATGGCAACACAGACTTCCATGATGATGCCGAAATCGGGCTCCTCGGCCTCGAACTCGTCACGTTCTACTCTGCCAATCTTGGTGTGCCCGCGCGGCGCGATGTAGAAGATCCACAGGTCTTGGCCGGCAAGCGTGTGTTTTATGAGACCGGCTGCACTGCCTGTCACACCCCCAAGTTTGTTACGCACCGGCTGGAGGATCGGCCTGAGCAAAGCTTCCAGCTGATCTGGCCCTACACGGATCTGCTGCTGCATGACATGGGTCCCGCGCTGGCCGACAACCGCCCAGACGGGCGCGCCAACGGGCGCGAGTGGCGTACGCCGCCGCTCTGGGGGATTGGCCTGACCGAAACTGTTTCCGGGCACACGCAATTTCTGCATGACGGGCGTGCCCGCTCGCTTTTGGAAGCGGTTTTGTGGCATGGTGGCGAAGCGGAGGCCCAGAAACAGCGCGTCGTTGAGATGTCGCCTCAAGACCGATCCGCGCTGATCCGCTTCTTGGAAAGTCTCTGACCCATGCGCCTTGCCCTTGCCTTTCTCGCCCTGAGCTCGCCCGCCTTTGCGGATGTGAGCGCAGCGATTGACCGCCACATCCTGCCGCGCCACGCCGCGCTCGCCACCGCCACCCAGGCGCTTGCGGCTGCCGCGGCTGCCGATTGCACGCCAGCCGCGGTGCGCCCGGCCTATCAGGCCGCATATGACGCGTGGATATCTGTAGGGCACATTCAGTTTGGCCCGATTGAAGACCAAGGCTTGTCGCTCGCCATGGCATTCTGGCCCGATCCAAAGGACAGCACAGGCAAGGCGCTTGCGCGGCTGACCACAAGTGCCGATGCCATCGTCGATGATCCTGCCGCATGGGGAGAGGTTTCCGCCGCGGCACAGGGGTTCACCGCGCTTGAGCGTATGCTCTACGATCCACAGCCGGAAGCGGTCTACGCCTGCCGGCTGACACGAGCGATCGCGGCGGGGCTTGCACAGAAATCGGATGCGCTGGCCACGGCGTGGCCGGATTTTGCGACGCTCATGCGCAGCGCCGGTGAGGCGGGCAACGGCCGCTTTCAAAGCACCGCTGAAGCGCAGCGCGCGCTCTACACTGCCCTCTCCACTGGTCTTGAGTTTTTGCATGATGAGCGGCTGGGCCGCCCTCTTGGCACCTTTGATCGCCCCCGACCCCGCCGGGCAGAGGCACGGCGTTCCGCGCGGGCGCTGCGTCACATATCCTTGAGCCTCGCTGCGCTCGAAGAGTTGGCGACGGTCATGTACGACGGAGACCTAACAGAGACCAAGTCAGCCTTTGCAGCGGCCAAAGAGGCCGCGGCGCGCATCGACGATCCTGCGTTGGCCGGGGTGGCTGATCCGTTGCAGCGCATTCGCGTCGAGGCTTTGCAGCGGTCGGTGCGCGACATTCAGAACGCGGTCAATACGGAGATCGGCAAGCCCTTGGGCATCACCGCGGGCTTTAACGCGCTGGACGGGGACTAGCGCGCGTGCTCACCCGGCGCGGTATCTTGGCCAGCCTCTCTGCCTCGGCGCTTATGGCGCGTGCGGCATGGTCGGCAGTCGGTGCGCCTCAGGTGGTGACAGCGGCCAAAACGGCTGATGGCTCCTTTGCGCTTCTGGGCCTCTCGGCCAGTGGCGCGGTCGTGTTTCAGGTGCCGTTGCCCGCGAGAGGCCACGCGGCGGCGGCGCATCCGCACCTGGCAGAGGTCGTCGCGATTGCGCGGCGCCCCGGCACCTTTGCGCATGTCATTGACTGCGCTGCGGGAGCGGTAACCCAGCGGCTGAACGCGCCACCAGGGCGGCACTTTTACGGTCATGGGGCTTTTTCCAGCGACGGTCATGCGCTCTTTACCACCGAGAACGACATTGAAACCGGGGCGGGGCGCGTCGGGATCTGGGCGCGCGACGATGGCTACCGCCGCTTGGGTGAGGTTGCCTCGGGGGGGATCGGCCCGCATGAGATCTTGCGACTGCCAAATGAAACACTGGCGGTCGCCAATGGCGGCATCCGCACGCACCCCGATCGGGGCCGCGAAAAGCTGAACTTGGCCACCATGCGCCCGAACCTCACGATCCTTTCTGCCGAAGGAAGGATTGTGGATCAGGCGGAGGTGGCCGAGAAGGACCATCAGAATTCTCTGCGCCACATCGCCGTTCTGCCAAACGGCACGGTGGTGTGCGGGCATCAATGGCAGGGTGATCTCTACGCGGCCCCCTCACTTGTCAGCCTCTACCGCGGGCAGGGTGAGCTTACCCCCGTTGAGATGGACGAGGCGCTGAAGCGCCGGATGCGCGGCTATATTGGCAGCATGGGGGCGGTAGGGGCGCAGACGATTGTGGCCTCCGCGCCGCGCGGGGATCTGATCACGGCTTTTGATCTCAGCTCTGGGATGCAGGCGAGCTACCAATCCACCGATGTCTGCGGCGTCGCCTCATCCGCGGCCCCCGCGTCTGTGGTCACGGATGGGGGCGGCGGGGTCTACCGCATAAGCGCGCAGGGCTTGGCAGAGCAGGCGCGCCACCCTGTGGCCTTCGACAATCACGCGGTGGGGGTCACCGTGTCCGACGAAATCCACCTACGCTAAAGCGTTTTGGTTTGAACTTGACCCACCAATGCACTGCCACGCCCTCGGCGCTCTGGTGACATTAACGATGTTTAACTGCTCAGGGTAAAACCGAAAAGCTGTAAGCCTGCGGCGCGCTTCAATCTACTCGCGCGCCCGTTTGCGTTACCGGGGGCACCCCCTTCTGATCTGAACGGCGGGCACTGAAGGTTTGCTATCGGTTGCCTTCGGTCAGAGGCGGGGATGTGATCCCCGGCCCGGTGCAACAGATCTGGGGCCTTCAAAGAGCCTTCGTCTGCCACCCAGCGTGCCGATCCAACTGGCTCAATCGACCTCAACGCCCAGCTTCTTACGCAGGCGCGCCTCCACCGGCGCGTCACTGTCCCGAAAAATGCCCAATGCCTTCATGTCCGCAATGACGTTCAAGGCAAAGACCAGATCCGCTTCTGCCTGACTTCCAGCCTCTACAAGCCCGGTCGCCGCGATGAAGAGATCGCGCAGCCACCAGCCGTTCGATGGATTTGCAGCGACAAGATCGGCTGCGATATCGCGACTTTCGCGGTAGGCTTTGCGGGCCTCGCCGAAGGCCTCCGCCTCCAACCGCGCGCGCCCGATCTTCCACGCCGTGACCGCGATGAAGCGTTGCAGCGCCAGATCGCGTGGGGCGGCGTCTCGGGCCGGACGCATGCGGTTCAAGCTCTGCGTGTATTGCGCCACAGCCTCCTCGAGGTTGCCTGCTGCGCGTTCCGCGTCGCCGATCAACTCATTGGTCACCGAAACTGCGCGTCGCCAGCGCGGGTTATCAGGGTCCTGCGCCAAGAGGGCCGACATCGCGTCCAACTCCTGGCGGTAGGCCCGGGCGGCTGCCTCCGGCTGCGACATCTGCATGTGGGTGTTGCCGATGAGTTCGTGGCTGACCCCCAGAATGAACTGCCAATCGGGGTTTTGTGGGTCGACCGCCACCAGCCGTTCACGCAGGGCGAGGCTTTGGCGGTAGAAGGCAAGCGCGCTCTCAAACGCGCCGCGATCCATCTGCACGCCCGCGAGCAGATCTTGGGTAAAAGAGAGAAAGCGCGTCAGTTCCATGTCCTCGGGGCTTGCCTCGCGAACGGCGGTCATGCGGCCAAGGCTGCTCTGAAAATAGCTTTCAGCAACATCAAGCTCACCGCGACCCCGTGCCAGGCTGCCCAGGCGCTCGTCTGCAACGGAGAGATCGCGCAGCCATCTGACGTTGGTCGGATCGCCTTCGGCCAGCAGGCGCGCGATGGCATGCTTGGCCTCAAAGGCGCGGGTTGCGGCGGGCATGTCGCCCAGACGCGAGAGCAAATCGCCAAGCCGCTCATGGCTGATGCCCAGGACGTACTGCCAATCGACATTGGCGGGATCGGCGGCCACTAAAACCTCGCGCAGTCTGCGGCTTTCTTCATAGCGTTCTTGGGCAAAAACCAAGTCGCCCTGAGCCGCCAGCACGTCGCCGATGCGGTCAAGCGTGACCGATGTGAAACGGGCGAGGTTGAGGTCTTGCGGATTGGCCTCGCGGATGGGGACCATACGGTCCAGGCTCGCCTCATAGTGCCCAAGCGAGGTCTCAAGATCGCCCCGCTCTCGTGCCACATCGCCCAGCAGTTCGTCGCTGAGAGAAAGATCCCGCGCCCAGCGGTACCCCGGTGCGCCCCGCGCAAGCGTGGCAGCCGCCAGGTTGTACTTTTGCTGATAGTAGCCCTCCGCCGCAGCGAGATCACCCTGCCGGTGGTGGATCTGACCCAGGCGTTGGTAGCTGTTGCTGAGGGCAAACCGGATGTTGCTGTCATCGGGATAGAGTGCGGCCAGATCTTCGCGCAGCGCTTGACCCGCGCGAAATTGCACGAGCGCGTCCCCGATCTGGCCCTGCTCAAAGAGCACATCGCCGAAGTTGTCGCGCGCCAGTGCCAGGGAGAGTTGCAGCCCAAGATCCCCATCAAAATGAGTGGCTGCTGCCTGGGATGCCGTCAACTGGCGGGCAAAAGCCTCGGCGGCTGCGGGCAGGTTGCCGATGGTGATGTTGATCCGCCCCAGTGCTTCCAAAGCGCTCAGCTGCTGGCCCCGCGCCGCTGCAGGAAACGCCGCATCTGAGACTTCGTCAAAGAGTGTCGCAGCCTTGCGGTGATCCGCCAAGGCGAGTTGGTATCGCAGTTCAGCTTGCGCCGCTCCCCCGTTCAGGTAGTGCGTCGCGGCCTCCGACAGCGTGCGCTCCATCAGATTTGCCTTCAGCGTCTCTCGTGAAGAGGCATCGATGGCTGCGGCTTCGGTCAGCTTTGCCCGCGCCGTCTCGAATGCGCCGAGCGAGAGTTGAGCCTCCGCCTCTTGCCGCAGCGCGGTGACTTGCGCGTCGCCCGACCGCAGCAGCCGCAATTCGTCGCGCACTTTGATGAAGGCTGTCGCCGCTTCAGTCAGCTTTTGCTGGCGGGCCTCGCGATCCTGGGCGGCCAGGTCAGAGCCGATCAGCGCACCGTAAAGGGGGGCCAGTGGCGCGCCCGTGTCTCGCGCGATGCGCTCAACGTCAAAGCGGACGCTCTCATCGATATCGGCCATCGCCAACAGCAACTGCTCGCGCTCTGGCAGGGTGCTGGGCGTTTGGCTGGCGAAGAAAAGGCTCGGCAGCCCGCTTTCAACGTAGGGAAGTTGCGCGCCCCGGGTGCGGTCATAGACCTCTTGTTGGACCAGTGTCAGCACTGAGCGGATCTCAAGCCCGTCGGTGCCGAGGTATTTTGTCAGCGCAGTGGTGAAGGGTGAATTGGGCCCCTCGCCATCCGATGCGGTCTCTCCCGGGGCCGCGGAAAAAGCGAAAAGCGTGTTCTGTGCCGCGCCCATACGTCCCAAGCCGGGGCGCACGCTCTGCGGCAAGTCCAGCGCAAATGCACCGCGGCCGTTGGGGTCCGACAGGGTCGCGAAAGGGTCATTTCGGCAGGCATCGAGCACGATGAGTGCCGTCTTGGCCACGCGGGTGAGGACCCGTTGCACGTCTCCGAGGGCGAGACTGGACGCTTTCAACGCGGTGACGGATGAAGCATCCGCGTCGGTGGGCAAAAGCCGGTTGTCCCCCTCAATCTCCACTCCGTGCCCGGCAAAAAACACCAAAGCGACATCGGCACCCGCGGCATCCTCTTCGAAATCCTCGAGCGCCCGGCGCATGCGTCTGAGATCCCGGTTGGTCTCTGAAAAAACCTCAAAATTCAGCGCGATCAGCGCCTCTTCCATCGCGCGGGCGTCATTCACGGCGTTGGCGAGCGGGCGCATGGTTGCATAGCGGTCGGTGCCAAAGATCAGCGCCACGCGGCGCTCTGCCCAGGCCACTGTCGACCACACATGAACCAAGAGCGCCGCCATCGCAAACCGCATCGCGCCACCAAAAAGCGTCGCATTGCGGTCTTTCACGGGCACAACGATGCGGCCCTAGTTCTGACGCTCTGCCCAGCCGGCAAAGATCTTTTCCAGGGCGACAACCACGTAGTAAAGCAATATCCCCAGCAGCGCCAAAGCGACGAGCACCGCGAACATCAACGGGTAGTCTGAGTTGGTCTTGCCGCTGTCAAAAAGCGCGCCCAAACCCCGGCCATGGGGGCTCACAATCTCCATCAGATTGGTGCCGATGAAGGCCAGGGTGACGGCGACTTTCAGCGCGCCAAAGAATTCCGGCAGTGTCTTGGGCAGGGCGATCTTCCAAAAGATCGTGGCCTTGCTCGCCCCCAGGGCGCGCAGGATGTCGCGGTACTCAGGCTCAAGAGTTGAAAGCCCGATGGAGACCGAGACAGCGATGGGAAAGAACGAGATCATGAAGGCGATGAGGATCGTGTTAAAGTCATGCGCGCCGACAAACAAAAGTGCCACAATCGGCACCACTGTCGCCTTTGGGATGGCGTTGAACCCCACCAACAGGGGGTAGAGCGCGTCGCGCATGGTGCGGGAAAACCCCATGATCATGCCAACCGCCGTGCCGACCACAATCGCCAGCAACAGCCCGATCACAGTGCGCCAGAGCGTCTGCCAGCCCATGGTGAGAAAAAGCTCCCAGTAGCGTGTGTAGGCAGGCCACAGATCGCTGGGAGAGGCCATTTTGTAGTTTGGCCACCCGTTTACCCAGACCAAGGCCTCCCACAAAAGCAGGAACACAACACAAGCGCTCAGCGGGATCAGCGTCTGACGCAGCGGCAGGCTCATGCAGCGGCCTCCGGCGCGGAGCGGCCCTGCGCGATTTCGATCTGGCGGCGCAGGATCGCGAGGCGCTCTGCCGCTTGCGGGGTATAGAGATCGTCAAGCGTGGGCTGCGCCCGGCGCGGCACATCCATCACGTATTGCGTGCGGGCAGGTCGCCCGGACAGGACGACAACTTGATCGCCCAAAAAGAGCGCCTCACGCAGATCGTGAGTGATCAGCACTGCAGTGAAAGGTTCGCGCGCTTTGACCTCGTGCATGGTCTGCCACAGATCTTCGCGCGTGAAGGCATCGAGCGCGCCAAAGGGTTCATCCAGGATCAGAACATCGGGCTGATGCACCAGCGCACGGCACAGCGATGCGCGCTGCCGCATGCCGCCTGACAACTCTGATGGGCGTTTGTTTTCAAAGCTTTCGAGACCCACAAGCGACAGCAACTGACGTGCCCGGTCCTCCGCCGCGCGCCCTTTGAGACCGCCCGGCACGATCTCCAAGGGCAGCATCACGTTTTTCAGGATACTGCGCCATTCCAGCAAAACGGGGTTCTGAAACGCCATACCTACGGTGGAACGTGGTCCCGTGACGGGCTCACCTTGCAGCCGCACGCTGCCCTCATCAGGGCGCATGAGCCCCGCGATGAGGCGCGTGAGGGTGGACTTTCCACAGCCCGACGGCCCCACCACCGCACAGAACCCGCCCTCTTCGACACAAACCTGCAGGCCGTCCAGCACCGGCAGAGGCCCGTCAGCGGTTGGGTAGGCGTGCCGCACGTCTTTGATGTCGATCAGAGGCGTTGTCATCGGTCAAAACGGGCGCGGGGGCTGTGCCCCCACCCAGCCTTACTCAAGCGCAAAGCCGCCGTCGGGCAGATAGGCGTCGGTGAAATAGAGGCTCGCGTCAGGCGCGTTTTGGAAGGTGTAGGTCAGCTTGATCTGCTCCAGCGCCGAGGCCATGCGCTCTGCATCGATCTGGCCCATGCCGTTGGCTGTCACGTAGTCTGTGACAACATTGGCATTGATGGCCAGTTGCAGCCGCCGCTGCTCCAGCGCCGCATCAGCGGCGGGGTTGCGCGCAACCAACGCAGGAATGACGGCGGCGGGATCTGCAATGGCGTCTTTCCAGCCCGCGGCGACCGCGCCGAGAAAGCCGCGCACCACCTCTGGGTTGGCTTCGGCAAACTCGGTGTTCACGATGATCGCGTTGCCGTAAAGATCGAGGCCGTAGTCGGCCATCAGCAGCGTTGTGATGTCATCCTCCGGCACGCCAAGCCGCACGAGGTTGAGATAAGAGCTGAAAGAAAACCCCGTGACCGAGGCGACATTGCCCTCGGCCAGCATGGGCTCGCGGGTGGGAAAGCCCACAGGCTCCACGGTGATCGCATCCATGTCTAGCTTGTTTTCAGCGGCAAAGATCGGGAACTGCGCCCAGGCCCCATCGGGCGGTGGCGCGCCCAGGACTTTGCCGGCGAGGTCTGCTGGGCTCTCGACACCCAGAGATTTGCGCCCAATGACGGCGAAGGGCGGCTTGTCATAGACCATCATGGCCGCAATCACAGGTGCGCCTGGGTTCTGATCCAAAAACCGGATGAGGCTGTTGATGTCGGCAAAGCCGATGGGAAAGGCCCCCGTCGCCACCTTTGGGATCGCATCGAGCGATCCTGACCCTGCGGTGATCTCGACATTCAGCCCCGCTGCACCGAAATGACCGTTGTCGATCGCGGCAAAATAGGGTGCTGCCGGTCCTTCAAACTTCCAATCCAATGCAAAGGGGACGTCAACGACGTGTCCGTCTGCCGAAGCCACCGTCGCCGACACCGCGAAAGCGGCTGCCAGATGCGCAAAAAATTTCATAAAGCCCTCCAGTTCGGTTTAGCCAGACGATTCACCAGATTGCGGCCATTGTACAGAGGGCGGCGGCTGTCGCGGCGGACAAGCGGCCCTTGGGATTGCAACTGCCTGCTTTTGTCTCAGTCCTGGGGCTGCTGCGGATGCCCGCGCCTACGCCAAAGAGGCATGACAAAAGCGGTTTTGGGTGCGTCAGCGCGCACAATTTGTTGGTCTTCTTTTCGAAGCGCGGTAGGCTTTAGTTACAAAACGATGCGCGGTCGCGCGCGACACCAATGGAAGCTGCCAGACCAATGGAAGACGCGAGCGTTTCAGGGATTATTTTGCAAGCCTATTCGGCCGCGCATTCGCCCAAAACGTGGACGGATGTCTTGGACCGTTTGACCGAACATTTCGAGGCGAACGGCGTGATCTTGTGGGAATGGCGCAGTGAAGGCGGTGAAAAAAGGCTAAAATCGCCATTCTTTTCAAGCTTTTATCAGGCTGACATGTTAGAGGATTACCTCAACCGCCATCAGAGTTGGGAATTTGCAGACCAGGCACAGTTTGAGCAAAAGTCGCTGGCGTATGGCGCTGCGGCCCCAGACATGATCGAACTGGTCAATGAACGCGACCTTTACCCCAATGAGGCGGAGTATCTGGCGCAGCCGCACGCCAAGGAACTGCTCAAGTACGGGATCCGCCACCGCTATGGCGCGCTCCTGGACAGGGACAATCCCTTCCATGCGCGGTTTTCGTTGCAAACCAGTGAAGAACGCGGTCAGCTCGACGCCAAAGAGCAAGCTGAACTGGGTCAACTTTTGCCGCACCTTGCCAAGGCGCTCGAACTGGTGGATGCGCTTCACGAACGCAACACGGAGCGGGCGGCATTTTTAGGCGCGCTCAACAGTTTTGACGTGGGCATCTGCATTCTGGACAGTCACGCGCGGGTCGTTGAGACCAACGCGGAATTTGACCGCCAAATTGACGAGTTCGGCGCCTTTTGGGTGGCGCGCGACGCGAAGCTCATGCTGCATGATCAGGCGAACCGAAAGCTCTTTGCAGACCTTTTGAAGGATTACCGCAACCACGGCACTTTCGGTGCGCGGCCCCGCAAAGAGGCGGTGCTGATCAACACAGATGACAAGGCCAGCGCGCTTTGCATTGAGCTGCTCCCGCCCACGCAGCTTTTGGAAGCGGGCACGAAAGACAACCGCTTTGCCATCTTGGTGAGCCGGGACACCACCCGTCTGATCCGATTTGATCTGCAGACGGTGCGGCGTGCCTTCCAACTCACCGAGGCGGAGGCGCGCGTCGTGGATTTGGTCTGCGGCGGGTTGACCAATCCTGAGATCGCGGCGGAACGCGACCGGTCGGTTGAGACGATCAACGCACAGGTAAAAAACGTCCTCAGCAAGACCGGAACCGCCAACCGCACCCAGTTGGTGCGGCTGATGTGCAATTTCCCGCAAACCGCCTGATTGCATGAAACTTTACGCCCTTTCACCCATTCGGGTTATGACGGGCAGGCGCAGTTTTGTACTCTGATGGAGAAGGATCTCACGCGGGGGTGAGCGACATGAGCCAGAAAAAGCGCAACGGCGCTTCAGCGAAAAAGGTCATCGAATGGTTTGTCAAAGCCGTGATTTTCATCGGCAGCCTGCTGCCCATCGGCCCGATCTTTGGCACGCGGCACGCGCGTGATTTTTCAGACGCGCGGAAGGTAGAAGACGGACCCGACTCGGCTCCGGTTGAAGCCGTCGAGTTCAAGGACCCGGACGAAGACCGCCTGTTTCGCGACATCATGCTGTGTTTTGCTGAGGATTGCCTGGCACACACATGCGGTGCAGGACAGCACGAACACTTTGAGGATAAGCACTGGGGCGCGGGCACCGGTTTGGTTGAAGGTCAACTGGTGATTTCAGACACCAGCCAACTGCCTTTTGCCTGTCGCGTCGGCCTCTTTGAGACCGCGGGCAGCTACCCGGTGGTGAGCCGCCCTAACTTCCTGCATGACGGCGGGGACATCAGGGTCAGCCGCCTGTCGCTCAAGCTCTCGACGCCATTTGATGTGCCAAATGTCTATGCCTTTGGGGGACAGGCGCGGGAACTGGATCTGCTTCTTTCAGAAGGCGTGCGCCAGCAAGAAGCCGGAGATCAGGACGGACAGGGGTTCTTTTTCCGCGACGCGCGGCAGCTTCGCTATCTGAGCGGTTTCCCCAAGCGCCCGGCGCGCTCAATAATGTCTTTGCTCAACAGCGCCAATGCCGCCGTTTTCAGCGCGCGCCAAAAGATCATGCACGACGCGGTAGATACGCTTTATCTGCCCAAGCACGCGCATAAAAACTGGGCAGAGAAGGACTATTACTCCGCCGGGCCTTACAGGCTCGGGGGCGTTTTGGTGAAGTTTGCGCTGCGCAGCCGTCACAGCAACATCGCCACAGTGCGCGCGCCCGGCGGCCACGGACCCGCCCGCGATCAAGCGCTGTGGTTTGCCGCTTGGGAGCGGGCGGGCAAGCCCGCCGTCTTTGATCTTTGCTTGCAGGTTGCCCGTTACGGCGCGATCCGCGCGCCTTCAAAGCGGCTGGGCGAGCCGTGCAAGGCTGTGATGGCAACCGAGTTTACCGATCTGGTCTGGGATGAAGGCGTATCTCCTTTCCACAAGGTCGGGACGTTGACGCTTCGATCTTGCGCCGCGCAGGCGCAGGGCCGGCCCTGGTATTTTGAGGAGCGGGACAGGTGGTATCCGCGCGACATGACGCCGGCCTATGCGCTGCGTTTTAACGCCTGGAACACGCTGCCGTCGATGGTGCCTGTGGGTCAGCTTTTCCGCGCGCGCAAGCAAGTGCATGCGATGCATCGAGAAACCCGGCTGAGGCATTCGATGAACGCTGCCAAAGACCTTGAGGCGGCGTGCCCATTCGCGCAGCGCGCCGCGCAATTGCGCGACGCAAGCTAGTCGGCGTGCGGCAATTGCGGGTCAAATTGGATTTGAGATAGGCAGATTTGGGGGCCGTATGAACAACCTCACCTATGGCGCACGCAAGCTTTCACACGCCCTGCAAGGCTACCCGGCGGCGGTTTTGGCGGCCCTAAAGCAGGCGGCAAGCGCGCTCTTTGACGTGCTAAAGACGATCCTGTCGCCGGTTGTGGGTATCTTGGCCCCGCTGCTGGTGCAGGCGCTGCAAAACTACGCGCCAAAGGTCTGGGAGTGGCTCACTGGATTTGAGCGCGTTCGGCATTTCATCACAGGGATTGTCATCAAGAAGTTTGGCAACAACACCAAACCCCGCCCGCATCCTTTTTCGATGCATGCCCGCTATCCGACCTGGACGGGGCTGGTCAATCGCGCGTTTACAGGCCGCCACCTTGGCCCGCCGAAAGCGCGGCGTGCGCCGCATCGTCCTGACCCGGCTGATCTTGAACATCTGTTCTTGCGGCCGGTGCCAACGGGCGGTCAGATCAACGATGTGAGGTCTAATCTGCTTTTCGCGGCATTTGCGCAATGGTTCACGGACAGTTTTCTGCGCACCTCGCATAAGCTGACCTATGACGGCGCAGGCAACACGCGCGACGCGCCAGACGGCACGAAAGAGCGCGAGCCCGGGCGCGAACGTGAAAATGAGTCGAACCACGAAATCGACCTGTGCCAGATCTACGGCATGACGCGCCAGACCGCGCGCACGCTGCGGTTTCTGCCAGGTGATCCCGGCTACGATGCCACGCGCGACAAGGGAACGCTGCGGTCTCAGTGGATCGACGATGGCAGCGAGTTCCCCGCCGCTTTGCTTTCTTGCGCGCCGGGCACGCCCCGTTCTGCGGATGACAAGGGCGCTCGGACGCCGCTGAGCTTTCAGCCTGAATTCAAAGATCTTTACGCGGATGAAAAGCTCCTGCGCTCGATCTTTTCGTCAGCCATCCAGAACGAGCGTGGCTATGAGACGCTCTTCGCTTGTGGGCTAGAGCACGGAAACTCCACCATCGGCAATTCGCTGTTCAACACGCTCTTTCTGCGCCACCACAACTACGTGGCGCGCAAGATCGCCGCAAACCACTGCTGTTTTGACGATGATGAGGTATTTGAAAAAGCCCGCAATGTGATGATCGTGATCCTGCTCAAAATCGTGATCTGTGACTACGTGCGCCACATCTCGCCGATGAACCTGCCGTTTAGCGTGCCGCCCAACGCGGGCAAAGGCGAAGACTGGTATCGCCGAAACCGGATCCACATTGAGTTCAACCTTCTTTACCGCTGGCATGGGCTGATCCCCGATGTTTTTCCGTTTCTGGGCCATTTGGACGACCCGCCGCGCAATTTTGCAAGCTATCGCCACAACAACGGATGGATGATGCGCGAAGGGATTGGCAAAACGCTGCAGCATTTCATGCAGACGCCCGCCGGGATGATGACGATGGGGAACACCCCGCAAGCCCTGCGCATGGTCAAACGCGATACGCTCAAGCTGATGCGGGCCGTGAACCTCGCAAGCTACAACGATTATCGCGCGCGGTTTGGCTTGCACAAAGCCAAAAGCTTTGAAGAGGTGACGGGCGAAAAGGTCTTGGCCGCTGCACTGAGCGATCTTTATCAAGGCCGGATTGAAGATTTGGAATTCTACATCGGACTTGTGGCTGAGCGGCATGGCAAAGACGGCATGATGGGGGATCTGATGCTCAACATGGTCGCGCATGACGCTTTAACCCATGCGTTGACCAACCCGCTGCTCGCCGAAGAAATGCATGTAAAGCTCGACGGTTACAAAAAACCGGGTGCTCATGTCTTTTCCGAAACGGGCAAAGAGATCATCGATACCGTTGAGACTTTGGATGATCTGGTGCGCAACGTGGTCCCCGACCTGCCTGAGGGGACGACGATCAGCTTTCGCGCGCCCGGAAAATAGGCCGCACGCGCCGCACATCGGCGGCACCTTTCCAGAAATTTAACGTTTCTTAACCCATCTTGGTGATTTGCCCCGTTTCGCTTTGTGCGACCCTTGGGGCGACCGGGGGGCAACCAAAACCTCATTTGCAGACGAACCCTTTCCATGACGCGGATGCTTATTTCCTTCCTGAGGTTGTTTTCCCGGTCACTCATTCTTTCTGACGACATTTTTAGCCAATGACTTGAGAGGAACAGACCATGGTCACATCCAAACCTGACTTAAAAGGACTTGAGCGTCGCTTTGTGGCGCGGGGCCGCCGCGCGGCTTCGGCGACAACGGATCATGCATCGGGGCTGCCGGTCGATACGCCCGTGAACACGGACGAGGCAGACTTTGCGCAGGAAGGGTTTCCAGCGAGTTTTACCAAGGGCCTGCCGCATGCCGCAAACGGAACGGTGGCCGCGGGCTATGCCGCTTTCACCGAGGCGATCAACCGTGTGAACGACGCACCAGACCAAGTGGTGAGTTTCGCCAACGTGCCGACCGGGGCAGGCGGATTTTCCAGCGTTCTCGCTGCGGCGGGAGGCGCGACGCCGCAGATCACTTGGCGTGGTTGGGAAAGTCCGCGGACCGGGCATTACTTTGATCTTCAAGGTCCCGATGCAGATGCCTTTGGCATGGCACCGGCCCCGGCGTTGGGGACTGCTGAGCTCACCGCTGAGATGGCCGAGGTCTATGCAATGGCGCTTTTGCGCGACGTGCCGTTTCACAAGATTGAGACCGAGGCGGAAGGTGCCAGCGACCCGCACACGGGCATTTCGGTGCAAGAGGTGCTGGCCGGGCTCAACGCGATTCCATTCTTTGGAGAGCAGGCACCGGCTGATACCTATGCCCGCCGCCGCCGGGCCGCGCGTCTTTTGGATCCGGATCAGTACGACCTCGACACGGGCGAGGCGCAGGCACCGCTTGGTCCTGTGACGGGTGCCAACCTCTTTCGTGGATCGGGTCCAGGCGCCAAGAAAGGACCGTGGGTCTCGCAGCTCATGCAGCTTGGCAATGCTGTGGCCGGTTTCTCATCCGAGGATGGCAAGATCGCCTACGGCTCCCAATTGATCGATCAACGCACGGGCTTTTTTGAACCGGGTCTCGACTTCATGACGAATTGGGGCGAATGGCTCGACGTGCAAAACGGCGCGGATTTCAGGGGGCTGAAAGGGACTGTGGGCATGCGTTTTGTGACCACGCCTCGCGATATTGCAACCTACGTGCGGTTTGACGCGCTTTATCAGGCCTACTTGAATGCCTGTCTCGTTCTGTTGGGCCAGCTCGGCGACAGGAACCCTGACTTGACCTTGCAGCAGGGCTTTCCGGACACTTTGGCGCGCGACGAAAGCGACAATGAAATGCCGCGCACGGGCTTTGCCTCTTTTGGCGGGCCGCATGTCTTGTCTTTGGTGACAGAGGTGGTCACCCGCTGCCTCAAGTTTGCGCGCCGCCAGAAATTCAACTGGCACCGCCGGGCGCGTCCGGAGAAGATTTCGGGCCTGCTGACGCTGGCAGCCCTGGCGGGGCACAAGGACGTGCCCGCGCTTGGACCGCATACGCAAGAAAAAGCCGCCGCCATGGTCGGGGCGCTTGAGGGGCTTGCCGACCTCGTGCACAGCCATAATCAAGCGCGGGAAGCTGCCAATCGGGGCCAGCGCGGGGTGCAAGGCACACAGCTTTACGCGCTTGGCGCGGAGGCGGATGCGGGCAACCTGTTGCTCGCAATGGCCTTTCCCGAGGGATCTCCGATGCACCCTGCCTATGCCGCGGGGCATGCCACCGTTGCGGGTGGTTGCGTCACAATGCTCAAAGCGTTCTTCCGGACGCTTGATGATCAGCATGCGCCGCTGCCGTGGTCCGTCACGGGCTTGCCGATTGTAGAGGCGCAGCTGGTCGGCGGGAGCAATGAAAGCGCGCTTTGCCACGTTGAAGGCGCGCGGGCGCAGGGCATGACGCTGGAAGGGGAGTTGAACAAGCTTGCGGCGAACATCTCCATCGCGCGCAATATGGCCGGGGTGCACTACTACTCGGATTACTACGACAGTCTGAGGATGGGTGAACGTGTGGCCGTGGGCATCCTGCTGGAGCAGATGCAAAGCTATGATGAGCCGGTGAGCATGACGTTCCGCAGTTTTGACGGCGACAAAATCACGATCAGCACGGCGCATCCGGATGCGGCCGAGATCAATGGCGACATCACTGCCTATAAGGCATGGACGTTGCGCCCGCAGACAGATCCGGTTAAGAATGCGGCGTTGTTGGCGACTTTGTCGGGCACGCCCCGCGTGGTCTCGGCCTGACGGCAACTGCCGCCGTCGCCTCTCAGCGGCGCGCGGGGCAGAACCGTGCAATTGGTCTTGAAACTGGCGAATGGCCCAAGGGTGATTTCCTTGGGCCATTGGCACGCCTACAGCACTTTGCGTTTTTTGTGCGGCAACCTGATTGCAGGGTGCGTTCGACCAAAGGGAGAGACAGCGCTCTGCGATTCAAATCAAACGCAAAGTGCTTTAAGCTGCGGGCGCGGGGTCAATTCTGCAAGATCGCTTTCACGTTGATCCACCCGGATGGTCAAAGATCCCGCCACCTTTGTGGAGGATTGCATTGCCCGGCACCGACTTGTAATCGGGTCTGCGAGAGCAAGAGATGTTCGGTCCGGGTCAGGCGCAAGCCCCCGGCGGCAGTCTCCAGCAGACAGGCTTTGGCGCGGCAGCGGTGGCGATCCTGGCCGCACGAAAGGGAGCGTTTGGTGTCCTTTCGGCCCGGGATCTCAAAGGCGCGACCAAAGAAACGGAGTTATGTGAGGGAGAGCCCTTGTGCGAATTGTCTTTTTACACGGAACAGAAACAGGCACTGCAGAAATTGTGAGCGAGGATTTGCAAGCCTCTGTGTCCGGTGCACATGAAACCGAGATTGCCAGCCTTGAGGATGTCACGCCGGACACGCTTGAAAACGGTCCGCTCTACGTCTTTGTGTGCTCCACTTTCGGGTCAGGCGATCTGCCATCGACGGCGGAAGAGTTTGTGAGCACGCTGAAGCAGTCAAAACCCGATCTCAGCCACGTCTCCTTTGCCGTTTTCGGCCTTGGTGATAGGTCCTTTGGTGACACGTTTAACCAAGGGTCTGAACAGGTGATGCAGGCGATGACGGCATGCAAGGCGCGCATGGTTGGCGAAAGGGGCATTGCGGATGCTTCTGCTGACGACCTGCCAGAGGACGTGGCCGTGCCCTGGCTCGAAGGCATCCTTGCCAAAGTCTAAAGCAGAAATGCAAAAACCTGAATCTCCCAACCCTGCCTGAAATCAGAGGTTTCAACGGGTTGAGCGATGCGCGATGTCTCAAGTTATCTGCATTTCGCCATAGGTGGCATCGCCCGCAACAGGCGCTGAGTTCAGCAGGCCCGCCGCACGAAATCTTCGCCGTAGCCAGGGGGAACAACCACCTGAGCAGTGGTAGCCTGAGGCTTGCTGATTTGCGTTATCCTACGCTTGTTCGGATTGACAAGTAGATATTATATATAGATGCTCATCGTCTATGGCAGCCGACGCAGAAACCCGCAAGCTGACGATACCTGATCTGAAGGTGAAAAAAGCCCAGCGGGAAAAGTTGGCGATGGTCGCCGTTGGGGAGGCGATGACCGCCGCATGGGCGGCGCGCGCAGGCGTAGATATCCTGGGCGTCGGCGACAGCCTCGGCATGACCCTGCACGGCCATGAGAACACTCTTGCTATCAGCGTTGATCAGATGATTGATCATTGCAAAGCGGTGCGTCGCGGCGCGCCAAACACGCTGTGTCTGGTCTCCATGCCCTACGGATCTTACGCCACGCCTGATCTCGCGATCCAAAATGCGCTGCGCCTGATGAAAGAAGCGGGTGCGGATGCGGTTAAGCTGCAGGCGGGTCGCGAAGGCGTGCATGTGATCAAGGCGGTCGCCGACGCGGGTGTGCCGGTGATGAGCCATGTCGGTCTGCTGCCACACCGCATCCACTTGATGGGTGGGTTCAAGATGCAGGCGCGCACCGCGGAGGCCGCGCTTGAGGTCATAGAGGACGCGCGGGCCATCCAAGCGGCTGGTGCTGTGGGGCTTGAGATCGAAGCGATGCCCTATGTCGTGGGAAAAGCGGTCGATGAGGCCGTAGAAATTTTCACTTTTTCAATCGGCGCAGGGTCCGCTGGGACCTGCCAATTGCTGAATGGCTACGACCTTATCGGGGCGTTTGACACATTCAAGCCGAAGTTTGCCAAACGCTATGCCAATGTGGCCCAGATCGCGACGGAGGCGTTTGCTGCATTCGCCGCTGAAGTGCGCGAAGGGACATTCCCAGACGAGGACCATAGCTACGACATGAAACCGGAAGAAGCCGAACGCTTCCAACAGATGCTGAAAGCGCAGCGTGATCGAACATCCTAGGGCTGATGATGGGTTTGAGGGTAAAGTGGGTCCAACCTGCCATGCCAGCCACGGACGAGCCAAAGCGGAGGAATTGCCATGAAAGACGACGTTCAAGGGCCAGTGGTAAAGGTCGATCCATCGACTGGCCTGATGAAGGGCGCGCAGCTCATACCCAACGGCATTTTGGAAGACAATTATCCGCGCAACATGTGGTGGTGTGCGGCCTTTGCGAGCGAAGTGACCGAAAAGCCCATGGGGCGCTGGCTTTTGGAGCTGCCGATTGTCCTTTACCGTTTGCCGGATGGCACGCCGGTTGCACTGGATGATCGTTGCCCGCACCGCTGGGCACCGCTGTCACAGGGCAAGGTGATTGGCAATCAATTGCAATGCCCCTATCACGGCATGACCTTCGGCCCAGACGGCACCTGCACCAATGTGCCCACTCAAGACAACGTGCCGAAGAATGCGCGGGTCAACAGCTATCCTCTGCGGGAAAGCGGGAACTACATCTGGATCTGGATGGGTGATCCGGAAAAGATCGACTGTGAGCCGATTGACATGTCCTACACGACTGATCCGGCGTGGTCTTATGTGAACGGTTACTATGAGGTGTCGGCCAATTGGGTGCTGATCCGCGAGAACGTGATGGATCTGACGCATATCGCTTACCTGCATGCCGATACCTTCCAGCAGGGGGACTGGAACGTGGCCCCGCATGTCTCAATGGATGGCGATACGATTGTCTACCGGCAGGACTTTGATCCTTCGCCCCTCAGCCCACTCTTCTGCGCGGGCTTTGGTTTTAAGGACGGCAAGGTTGTCAAACGGGAGCAAGAGGGGCGCATGCCGACGCTCGCGGTCTCCTTCTCGGATTGGTGCGTGCACGACATTGACGCCAAACCGGGTGAGCGGGTCGATTACCTCGTGCGCGGTGCGCATGTTGTGACCCCCGGCAAGCGGGGCAAGACGCATTACTTTTGGGGAGCCGCCTTCGACGTCCCAAAGATCACGGAGGAGGTCGCCGCCAAGACAACGGCGAGCATCACGCGCGCCTTTGATGAAGACCGCGCGCTGTTGGAGGCGATGCAGGTCCAGATCCAGGACGACCCGCGCGGGCTCAACTACCCAGAGGTCAATCTGGCCGCTGACGGGGCCGCAGTGCGGGTGCGACAGATCCTCAAGCGTAAGCTCAAGGCGGAGCGGGGCGCGGCCTCCTAAGACGTGCTCAGCGCTGCTTCAACTTCATGAAGGCCGATGTCTTTGACCACGACCTTGCCCGATAGCACCGGGCCGACCGCAAGCCTGTGGGCGCGCCGCTTTTTATGAAAAGTTACCGTGAGGTTTGCTGATGCTGCCCCCGGGCCGCCATCTGGTTGCAGGTAAAACTCGCCCGTGTCGGGCGTGACCCCGCTGGGCAGATCGACGGCGAGCACGCGCGGTGCTGCAAATAGCGGTGAGTTCCGCATGAGAGGCTCGGCATAGATGTCGGTTGCATCGTCGAGGTTGAAAAAGACCAGGATGAGCTCGGGCAAGGCCCGCGAAATCCCACTGCCAAAAAGCGCATCAACGGCTAGATCTGCCGTGCGCCATGCGATCTGGACGTCGAAATCCGTGAGCAGATCGCGCACCGCACCGATCTTTTTCCACTGCGCGTAGCTTTCCTTTGCCGGGGCCGGCAAGGTGTCGGGCGTGCCGTAAAAGAACACCTCGACGGCCCAGCCGCGTTCGTGCAGCACGCGGGCAATGGCAAACCCGTCTCCGCCGTTGTTGCCCGGCCCGCACATCACCACAGCCGTTCGGTAGCCGTCGGCAAAGTCAGGCCATTCTTCGAAAACCGCATCGACAACCGCGTGAGCGCGTCGCGCCATCAATTCGCTTGCCGTGACGGTGCCAGAGGCAATTGCAAAATCCACAATCGCATCCATCTCAGCGGCCAGCAGGTACGCATCACTGTCATCCGTTTTGCTCAAAGGTACGCCTCTGCTCCAACTCATGTTGCGCGCAAACTACCTGCGCTTTTGAGGAAAACCAAACACTAGGTGGCCAATCTGTCAGTCAGCCCTCGTGGTTTTCCTGCGCTTCTTGTTAGATCTTCACAAAGCGGATGTGCGCGGCAAGTGTTTGGAAAAATGTAGCGCGGTCCTGGGCCTCAAGCGCGTCGATCATCGTCTCGTGCTGCTCAACGAGCGTCTGCAAATCGTCAAAGGCAAGCGGATAGCTCATCACCAATTGAAGGTGGAGATTGCCCAGCGAAAGATCTTCATACTGATTGCTCAGATAGGTGTTGCGCGCCAAACCGATGAGCGTTTGGTGGAACGCTGAGTTGAGGCTGCTCCACTGAGCGAGGCGATTACGCTTGCCGGATTGCGCGGCTTTTTCCATCTTTGTGTTCAGCGCCCGCAATGTGCGCAGAGCGCGGGGCGCGGCATTGTCAAACCCCATGCCAATGACGGATGTCTCAAAAAGCTCGCGCGCGTCGACGAATTGGCGGAACTCAGCGGCGCTGGGTTTGGCGGCCACAAAGTAGCCGCGGTTGTTCTCCACCCGCACCAGCCGCGATGACAGCAGCCGCGCCAGCGCTTCGCGCACCGGGATCATGCTGGTGCCGTAGGTGTCTGCGAGCTTTTTAATCACAATGTGCGAGCCGGGCTCCAATTGTCCGTTCACAATCGCGTCTCGGATGGCCTCAACCAATTGATCAACGAGGCTGAACTCCTGGATTTTTGACGTCTTTCGCACAGTCTGAGCCAATCTGCTGCTGTCTTGGCTTTGGAGAGCCTATCTTGCTGCTTGCAGCAAAATCGAAAGTGTCCGCAGCTTGCTTCGTCTTCAGTATATTTCCCCTTCCGGAAGGTGCAAGCGAGCGCGTGAAACGCGCATGAGATGTGCAACCGAGGAGCTTGTGTGTGCCGACACATCTTTCATTTTGGAACACTTGGATTTTCTTGCTACCCTTTGGCCAGACGGAGTTTTGACATGTCCGACTGGTACTTTTCAGAAGATGACAGTCGCCTGATTTGTCCGGAGCAGATTGTCCAATTGACTGCGAAAGCTGCGGCCGTTTTGGCCTGTCTGCGGCGGCACCAGGGCCGCGTTGTCACAACCCAGACATTTCTTGATGAGGTGTGGCCGGGTCTGAATGTCACGTCCGATTTGGTGCGCGAGTACATTCATGATCTGCGCACTGCGCTCAATGACGAGGCCAAACAACCGCGCTTTATCGAGACGGTGCGCGGCAAGGGCTTTCGTCTGATCGCCGACATACACTTAGCCGGAGCAGATCTGGCATCGCGTGAACCGCTGCCACCGGCGGAAAATCGCCCAACTGTTGCGGTGCTAAAACCCGTCTTCCAAGGGGCCGGTGAGGTCGCAGAGATCGCGGAAGGCGTGGCCTCTGAGATCATCAACCAGCTTGTGCGGTTCCACTATGTAGGTGTGATTGCGCGGCAAAGCACGTTCTCATCGGGGGAGGTCACGGACATTCGCGCCTTTGCCCAGGATGTGAATGCCAACTACATTCTTGAAAGCAATTTTTCCCAGATCGGTGATGTCGTGCGCGCCCGCATCCAGCTGGTGGATGCAACATCGGGGCGCAACCTATGGGGCGAAAGGATTGATCTGGCCAAAGGCGATCCGCTCGCCGCGGTCGATGCGATCTCCAACATGGTGGTTCTTGCGCTGACAGGCTGGCACGGTGAATTGCACCGGGCAGAATTCAAGAGCGTCACCCGGCAACGAAAAGCCAACCTCAACGCCTTTGAGCACTTTATCCTTGGCTGTGATCTTGAGATGCGGCTGGACGCAGAGAACCTCAAGCGCTCGCTCTCCCACCTCGAAAAATCGGTGGAGTTGGACCCCACATTTGCACGCGCTTGGCTGGTGCTCGCGCTGGAATTGCGCTGGGCTTATGCGGTCATTCCGGGCCGTGATCGAAGCTATCTTGAACGCTCGCGCATCGCGTTCGAGACGGCATTCAATTTGGCTCCCACCGATCCTGTGAACCTTGCCCTCATGGCGATGAACACCGCCCGCATCGGTAGCCTGGATGCGGCGCTCGCCATGGTTTCTCGGGCGGAGGCGGGCATGGTGGGCGATTCCGATGCTATGGTCTGCATCGCGACGGCAAAAGCGTTTTTGGCCGGTGACGTTGAGCGCGCCTCTGAGATTTTTGACCGCGTGCTCGAAGCAAACACGGCACCGCCCAGTTGGATTTACTTTGCCGAAGCGGGCATCGCTTTTTCCGCCGGACACTATGAGCGCAGCATTGCCGCTTCGCACATCGGGCCGCAGGAGATTTCCGCATTGGTCTTTCGCTGTTTGTCGCATGCGATGCTGGGTCAAAAGAACGAGGCGCTGGCCGCCTATCGGTTTTTGGTGACCTTCTTTCCCAACGTGGATTTCCAACGTTTCGCGAACAACTTCCCCATTGCCAATGACGCGCGCCGCAAGGACTATGATCAGGCGGTCGAACGCCTGTTTCAGATGCTGGAAACAACGGAGATCAGCGCGTAACTCGCCTTTTCTATTCCGCTCAGAAGAGCGATTAAATATCTGTTTTAATTGATAAATAGAGAATCCACGAAAGCTCCACAAAAACAAATGCCCACCTTAGATTAACCTTTTTCCACAGCACGTGAACCAGTGGTTGCGCAGCTTGAAAACGGGAACTGAAAAGGGGGCATACCAGTGGAACTCCACTCAAAAAAGGACCGTCACAAGGGCTTTGCACCGCGCCCGGGCGATTTCGCCGCAGGCCGGCTGAGCCGGCTCAGCGGGCCCGGGGGATTTTACTGCTTGGCCAATATCGTCGGGCTGTCGGCATTGTTTTTGGTGAGCCTTGTGGCGACCTGGGGGCAACCCTTCCCCGTCACCGCGCTGCTGACACATTTCTTTGCGGCCCCTGGCGCGGTTTGGCTGTTTGTATCCCTGGTCACCTTTTTGATCTCTGGCGAGGTCTATCACCAAGCCTACCAAAGCGCTGACGGCCCCGACCGAACCGGGATTGTCTGGGGAGATTTTCTCTCAGGTGTCGCAGCGGTGCTTTTGACCATCGCGATGATCCGCCTGGGCGACACATTGCTGGCCTGCGGGGCAGGGGTGATGCTCTTTATCGGCAAGTTTGGAAGTGCAGCCTTGGCGATCATGAAGATCGGCAATCCGCAGCCCCTGTACCGTGCCGCGCGTCTGTGCGTGTTGGCAAGCCGCGTGCCTTCGGTCTTGTCGCTTGTTCTAGGCATGTTTGCTTCTGTGCAGGCGGGGGCCGCGATCAGCAGCATTTTCCTGCCGCTGGCCTTGGTGGTCACATTTGCGCTGTGTTTTTACGCCGATTTGCTCTTGCTCAAGCAGCAAGAACGCCAGCGTTCCGATTGATTGGGTGCGCCGCTACTGCGGCCAAAAGGAGGATACGGCATGACACAGAATGAGAACCCCATCCTTTCATTTTGGCTGCAGCGTGGTTTTGAACACATCCACCGGGCGGATGCCACGCAGGCCGAAATCGCTTATCGGACCCACGTCCTGTGTAGCGCACTCTACGATGCCTGCGCGGCCTTTGATGATGACATCCGGGGGTACTACGCCAACATCACGACGGATCTCGTACAGAGCGTTGAGAACAAGACCGAGGCGGTGAGCTTTGCGGCCTTTGCAGCGCTCATACATCTCTTTCCAGGCCGAGCGGTCGAGATCCGAACCCATTTGGGCGTCATGGGATATTGCGCCAAGGACCAGCATGCAGATCGCCATGCCGCGGCGGGTCTCGGCATTCTGGCCGCGCAAACCGTGATCAAGAACTGTCCGCGCCCCGGCGTGCCCTCGCGTTTTTCGCGGCAAACGAGCAGATGCCGGTTAGCGGACAACGCTAGGCTTCAAAGGTATCTGTCACGCAACACCCATTTGGGTGAAGACGGCCTTCTTGAGCAGGCCCTAGCATCACCGCAGCCGATCATACCCATTTTGTGACGGCGACTGCTTTTTTAGTCTTTTGTACCCGAATTGAAACGAAGTCATTGAGGAAATCACCATGGAAAATGAAAGCCAATCAGTCGTTGCGCAATGGAACGAAGTCACGCTGGAGGCGATCCGAGAAGGCTCGGCTCTGCCCACGGCCACAACCTATCAATTGCACCTGGTCAGTTCGGCGGTCTACGACGCCTGGGCGGCCTTCGCTGATGAGGCTTCCGGTCAATACGCGGACATCTCGACGGATTTGAGCCAGACGGACGCGCATAAAGCAGAGGCAGTGAGCTTTGCCGCATTCGCCGCTTTAAGCGCGCTTTTCCCAGATCTTGCGCCAAGGTTTGAGGCGTTTTTGGTCGGGCTTGGCTATGATCCAGCGGATGCACAGCTTGGCGTGCAGACCGCGGCGGGGGTTGGAACGCAGGCCGCCAACACAGTCTTTGCTGCGCGCATGAACGATGGATCAAACGCTCAAAACGATTTTGCCGATACGACCGGCTACACCCCCGTGAACGCGGCCGATCCCACGTCGGCAGAGGCCCCCGGCGGCGCTGAGTTTGACCCGAATGCCTGGCAGCCCTTGCGCGTGCCCACCGGCACGCTCACCGATGAGAACGGTGTCCCGATCTTTGATAACGCGGACCCAAGCACATTCGTGGATCAGACCGCGCTGACCCCGCATTGGGGTGAGGTGACACCCTTTGCTCTTTTGTCTGGCAACCAGTTTCGCCCGGACGCGCGCCCTCAATTGGGCGATACTTCCGTCTATGTGGACGGCAACGGCCTGCTGACGACGGGAGACGCGGCCTACCGGGCGCAAGTGGCAGACGTGCTCGCCACGTCTGCGGACCTCACGACAGAGCAAAAGGTGATTGCGGAGTATTGGGCAGATGGGCCGCGCACGGAATCCCCACCCGGACATTGGAACCAGATTGCCCAGGACATTGCCCTGCGCGAAGGGCATGGGATCGATGAAGACGCAAAGATGTTCTTTGCGCTGAACGCGGCGATCTTTGATTCCGGCATCGCGACCTGGGAGGCGAAATACGCCTATGACTACGTGCGTCCGCAATCGGCGATCCGCGATCTTTACTTTGATCAAACGGTCGAGGCGTGGGGCGGGGTGAACCAAGGGCGTCAGGAAATCCTAGGACAGGAGTGGCAGCCCTATCAGAACGTGACCTTTGTCACGCCGCCGTTCCCAGAGTTTGTCTCAGGGCATTCGACGTTCTCCATGGCGGCGGCCAATACGATCGCATCCTTTGTGGGGTCTGATCAGTATTACGACGGCACGACCTTGGGGACCTACGACCTTGATGACGTGCCGGGCGTTGATCTATTAGGCCAATTCGTTGCGACCGAGTTGGTGTTTGAGGATTTTGGCGAGGGTCCCCCGGTCGTGTTGCAGTGGGAGACGCTCACCGAGGCGGCGCTCGAAGCTGGCGCTTCGCGGATCTACGGCGGCATTCACATCCAAGACGGCAATCTGCGGGGGCTAGAAGTTGGCCGCGCCGTGGCTGAGAACGCGCAGATGCGGTGGGAGGCCCTGTTTGCCAACGGCGGCGATGACATCATCGATATGGATCCCGAGGGGGGTGTGGCCATCGCCGGCGCGGGGGATGATCGGGTGATCGGCAGCCTCCTTGAAGACCGGATCGAAGGCGGCAGCGGGAACGATATGATCGACGGACGCGATGGGTTCGACTACGCGGTATTTTCTGGTCGACAGCAGGATTACGAGATCTCCATCGGCGCGTCTGAAATCACTGTCTCAGACACCCGCGCGATGGGCACGGGCAGCGACGCGCTGAGCGACATCGAAGCGCTGGAATTCTCCGACTTCGTTGTCGATTTTTTCGATGTGCAAAGCGCCACGACGCTCTCAGCCGCCGCCTTCAAAGACCTGGTCGAAGTCTACGTGACCGCGCGCGATACGGCCCCTGATGCCTTCACCCTGCTGACACTTGCAGAAGCCTTTGTAGGGGGCGGGGATCTCGCAAGCATCGCGGATAACTTGGCGATCGAGGGCGCGATTTTCGCAGGTATACCGCTTGAAGCGGAGAACGGTCTGTTTGTGGATGCAGCCTACCAGCAGGTGTTGGACCGCACAGCCGATGCCGAGGGCAAGGCTTTTTGGGTCAGCCAGCTCGACAGTGGCGCGATAGAGCGGGGCGCTCTTGTGTTTGAAATGTTGGCGGGGGCCAGGGCCAATCTCGACGGTGCGGCAGATGTGCAAACCATAGAAGACAAGACCGAGATTGGCGTCTCCTACGCGATCTTGAACGGCCTCACTGACACGGCCAACGCGCAGACCGTGCTGGCCGCCTACGACCGGGACGACGCAGCCGCCAGTCTTGCAGAGGCGCTGGCGCTGGTGAGCGGCTTTGCTGACACTGCGGCGGGCAATGAAGTCACTGTTGAAGTCGTCGGACTGGCAGACGACCCGCTCTTCCAACTGGTCTAGGCTCAGCAGCGGCCAAGGCTTCAGCCTGTTGCCGTCCCTGGCAACCGGAAAGCGCGCCTTAAAATCGGTCGATCGCGTAGGGTTTTAGGTCAATGTTCTGGCGTTCGTTGCAAAGAATGCGCGCCAGAATCTCGCCGGAGCTTGGGGCCATCATAAGCCCGTAGTGCGAATGGCCAAAATTGGCGAAAAGACCCGGGTGGCCGGGCACCGTACCAAGCGCGGGCAGGCTGTCTGGAAAAGATGGGCGCCGCCCCATCCAAAAGCGCACCTGATCAGCGCGCAGCGCTGGAAAGGCAGACCGCGCGATCTTGGTGAGTTGTCTCTGACGACGGGGGTTGGGCGGCGCATCGACCGGTGCGAACTCTGCCTGACCGGCCACGCGCAGACCGCCCTGCATGCTGCTGGCCACGACCTTTGCGTCCATGTCCATCACGGAATTGTTGATCTCGATCCCAGGGCTATTGAATTCGACGTGATAGCCGCGTTCGGCCATCAAAGGGACGGCAAGCCCGAGCTGTTCAAGCAGGCCGCGGCTCCAGACCCCCAAGCACAGGACGATGCGGTCGCTCTCAAGTGTCATGCCATTGCATTCAACCCGCCAGACGTTTGGCGCGCTGCGATTGATCCGTTTAACCTTTGTACGACGAAAGTCAGCGCCGAGGGCGCGGGCTTTCTCAGCCAATACCTGGCCCAGCTTGCCGGGGGAGCGCACGCGCGCTTGCCCCTTGATCAAGACTGCTGCTTTGAACGCGGGACCAAGGGCGGGTTCAAGTTGGGCCAAGCTTTCCTTTCCGATGCGTTCCAGATCGGCCCCCATCTCCGCCCGGATGCGGTAATCAAGTGACGTCAGATCGGCGCGGCGGGCATCGCGGAAAGCGTGCACGTACATGCTCTCAACGATCAGATTTTCGTGACCGGTGCCACTGAGGTGGCGTTGATAAAGCTCAATAGAGGGTCCGCACAGATGCGACATCGCCGCCGCGGTCGTGCGCACATGCCGTTCTTTGCCCTGCCTTAAAAATCGCAAGCCCCAGGGCAGCATGTCGGGCGCTGAACGGGGATCAATGGAGAGGGGGCCAAACCGACCCAGCATTAGCTTTGGGATCGTTTTCCAAATGCCCGGCACAGATTGCGGGATGATCGACCAGGGCGAGACCACGCCTGCGTTGCCCATTGAGGTTTCTTGGCCCGGCGCGCTTTTGTCGATCACCGTGACCTTCACACCGCGCTCGAGCAAGCAAAGGGCCGTGCAGATCCCGACAATGCCTGCGCCCAGGATCGTGACCGATGCCGCAGGGTCAGGCGGGTGCATTAATGCGACGGCGCTGCACGATCTGGCTTATCACGGCGGGTGCGCAAATGATCAGCGCTACCAAGTCCGCCTGCAAGGAGGGTGCGATAAAGACCAAACCGGCGATGGCCATGAGCACGCGAAAGAGAGCGCCCATGGGGGCCAGCCAATAGCCCACCACAGCGGTAGACAGCGCGATCACCCCGGCGATACAGCTTGCTGCCGTGTAGCTAAACTCCAACAAGTCGAAACCGGTCGAGGAGACAAAGAGCAACACAGGCGCATAAACAAAGGCCATGGGGGCCACGACTTTGCCGAGACCAAGAGTAAAAGCGCTGATGCCGGTGCGGAAGGGGTTCGAATTGGCAATGGCGGCCGCCGCATAGGCAGAGGTGCACACCGGTGGGGTGATCTCAGCGACGACGCCGTAGTAGAGCACGAACATGTGGCTCGCGATGGGCGGGATGCCGAGTTGGGCGAGGGCGGGCTGCGCGACGGAGACCAGCATGATGTAGAGCGCGGTGGTCGGCACACCTGCGCCCATCAGGATGCAGGCGATGGCAATGAAGACCAGGCTGATGAAAAGCGTCAAGTCTTCGACCGTGAAAAGCGTGTAGGTCCCGAATTGGAACAGCCAGATCAGGTCGGTGCCGAGGTTTGATGCGGCCTGTGTGACCATGAAACCGATGCGGAAACCAACGCCCGTGGTGTTGATGACCCCGATCACAATGCCCACCGCGGCAGAGGCGGCACCCACTGCAAGCGCATATTTGACGCCTGTCTCAAACGTATCGGCCATCTCCTTGAGCGTCACCCGACGCTGCGGGTTCAGCGTGGCAATCACCGCCCCTGCGATAAGCACGGCCGACATGTTGAAATCAAAGCCCCCGCCTTGCAGTTTCCAGAGGACAAAGCCGATGAAACATGCCGCATAGATCAGCGTTATGGGTTCTCGCAGGCGGCTCATGCCCGCGATCAACGCCAGCGATATGCCGCAGAAAGCGGACATGTAGGGGGTGTAGCCGGAAAATAGCACGATCAGCAGACCGACCAGCGGCACGATGTTGGCCCACCCGTCGCGCCACACGGCACCAAGCTGAGGCATCGCGCTTTTTGCAAGCCCCTGCAAGCCGAGCCGCCGCGCCATCAGGTGCACCACCGCGAAAACGCCGACATAGTGCAAAAGAGCCGGGAAAATCGCTGCGATCACGATGGTGGTGTAGGGCACCTCAAGAAATTCAGCCATGATGAAGGCCGCAGCACCCATGATGGGCGGCGTGATCTGCCCCCCTGCGGAGGCAGCTGCTTCGACGCCGCCCGCGAAATGGCCCGGGTATCCAAGCCGTTTCATGTTGGGGATCGTGAGCGCGCCCGTTGAGACGGTGTTGGCCACCGAAGAGCCCGAAATGGTTCCGAAAAAGGCCGACGAGACCACCGATACCTTTGCCGGCCCGCCGGTGTAGCGGCCCGCCAGGATCGTTGCGTTGTCGATGAAGAGCTGCCCCAGGCCCGTGCGTTGCGCGATTACACCGAAGAGGACAAAGTGGAAAACGATGGTGGAGACGACCCAGAGGGTCACACCAAAGATCCCCTCTTGTGGGAAATACATGGACGAGACAAAGGTGTTGAATTTCACGCCCGGGTGCTGCAACAGCCCCGGAAACTGCGGCCCGAAAAGCGCGTAGCAGATGAAAACGCTGATGATGAGCGGCAAGATCCACCCCAAAGTGCGCCGTGCGATATCGAGCACAAGCACGATCAAAATGCAGCCGAACACGAGGTCCCAGCCGTTGGGGTTGCCCATGCGGAAGGTCATTTCCTCAACGCCCAGCCACGCAATCCCGCGCCAGGCTAAGCCGAGATAGAGCGCGGACATGACGCCAAGGATCATCAATGCCACATCGAAGTAGGGCACGCCACCGAGGCGTAAGGGTCCAGTTTTCAGGTCAAAAGACCCTGTCGTCTTGAACATGGGGTAGAAGGCATAGGTCAGGATGAACAAGCCAGACAGGTGCCATCCCATGTGCCAGTAGTCGGTCGGCAGGGCAAAACCAGCTGTCAAATAGTGATAGACCGCAAAGGTCAGCGCGACGTAGCGCAGAAAACGCCCGAACCCTGTCGTGACAGCCCGGGTCGCGGCTCCTTCGTCGTACTTTTCTTCAATGGCGGCCAACTCTTCCGAAGTAAGCTCACGGGCATCCGCTCCGGTTGTTTCACGGCGTGTCATGCAGAAAACCCTTTTCCCTCAAAGAATGATCGTGACCCTTGTCAGCCCGCGCGCTTGGCCTGCTGGGAGGCACGCTGCGCGAAAACGCCCAGCGGGCATTTGCGGCGACGCGAAAGGCCGCGCTGACGCAAGGTTGGCGAAAACACGAAGTCAGGACAGGCCAGTGCCGGGCACGGCCTGCCCTCGAACTGGGCTACTTCACCAGCCCGGCTTCTTTGTAGAACTTCTCTGCACCCGCGTGCAGCGGGACACCGAGGGCCGCGATGCCGTCGAGAGCGGTCGCCGGGGTGATCTGCTTGCCCTTCGCATGACCATTGTCGAGAAGTTTGCGCGTGTTGTCATTCCACAGCGCCGCGGTGATGCCATAGACAAGGTCTTCCGAGAGGTCCGAGGAGACGACCAGAAGTGCCGAGACAGCAGGGGTTTTCACTTCGTAATCGATGCCTTCATAGACACCCGCCGGGATGCTCGACGGGATATAGGCGGGGATGATCTCATTGATTTTTGCCAGATCGGCCTCGGAGAAACTGTGCAACTCCATGCCTTTGGTGGTCGAAAGCTGCACCATCGCGGAGACCGGCCAGCCCGCGGCGTAGAAATAGGCGTCAAGCTGTCCGTCGGCGAGGCGTTCGGCTGACTGCGAATTGTTCAGTTCCGCCTCATCGTAGTTGTCGCGGGTCAGGCCCCATTCGGCGAGCATCATCTCAACCGCGACCTGGGTGCCTGAACCGGCTTGCGCGATGCCGACGCGCTTGCCTGCAAGATCAGCGAGACTGCTGACGCTGGCCCCTTTGGGCAGCACGAGGTGCAGGTCCTCTGGATAAAGGTTCGCCACAATGCGCAGTTTTTCGTGCGGCTTGCCGTCAAATTTCCCCTCACCCAAGAACATTGAGCGGGTCACATCAGCCGCGGCCATCCCCGCCTCAAGCTCGCCGTTTTGCACGGCGGTGTTGTTAAACACCGACGCCGTGGTTGACTGTGCGATGGCGATGAGGCCCGGAACACCGCATTGCCCACCTTGGTCGCAGGCGCGCGCGCCGGGAGGCGCGGAGATCCCGTTCGCGATCGTGCCGCCGATCGGGAAATACGTGCCGCCCGCGCTGCCGGTGCCGATCCGGAAAAAAGTGGGGTCTTGGGCAAAGGCTGTTCCCGCCGAAAGCGTCGCGGCAGCGAACAGGGCCAGAATTTTCGAGGGTTTATTCATCATTAACTCCCTGTGAACCGACTTCTGGAAACGAGTCGCAAGGAAAGCGTAGCCAGACCTAGAAATAAGTTCAAATTTTATTATTCTACAATTTCATAGATTTGATTTATATTTAACCCATGAATTTCACTCAGATGTCGACCTTTCAGGCCGTTATGACCTCCGCCTCGCTGTCTGATGCAGCGCACAAACTTGGCCGGACGCAGCCCGCTGTGAGCGCTGCGATCAAAGCACTGGAAGACCAGCTTGGCCTCCAACTCTTTGAAAGGCGCGGCAGAAAGTTGATACCGGTCCCCGAAGCGCAGTATCTTCTGGCCGAAGCGGATGCCATCCTTTCGCAGGTGAGCCGGGTGCGGCAGACCATGCGCAGCCTGTCTCGCGGGCAGGTGGGCACGCTTCGGGTTGCAGCGATGCCTGGGCCGGTTTCCCTCATCTTTCCCCGGTTTATTGCCTCAAAAGTGAGCGAAGCGGATGGGATTTCAATTTCCATCCAGGCCCGCACTTCCAATCAGATCGCGGAACTCACCCGCGCGCAATCGATCGATTTTGGCTTTGCGGACGCCTCGGACGATGAGGCATCCGAAAACCTCTACCGGTCCGTGATCATCACCGCGGACTGTCCGGTGGCACTGCCGCAAGATCACCCGCTGGCGGATAAGTCCAAAATCAGCTTTGCGGACCTCAATGATCAGCCGATGGGGACTTTGCCCGCGTCGCATCGACAATCGATTGAGCTTGCAAACCGGTTTGCGGCGCATGGCCATCGACTGCGGGCCAGTATCGAAAGCCAGACCTTTCTGCCCATCTTGCATTTCGTGGCCGCGGGACAATGTTGTACAGTGCTCGACCCACTTTCGATCTTTTTGGTGGGCCCAGGCACCCCGATGGTGGCAGGGGTCGTAACCCGCCCGATGGTGGACCCTATCCGCTATCACTACGCCATCTATTCTCCCGGGTATCGCCCCATCTCGGTCATTGCGCGAAAACTGCTGACCGAATGGCAAGACGAGGTGATGACGCTCTTGGAACATGCAGGGTTTCGCCCAAAGCTCGAAGGCTAGCGGCCTGACCCTAGAGCCCGCGCATCACGCAACTGGAAATGGCAAAGAGAGCGGCCAACCCGCCTGTATGGACAAAGCACACCGGGGACAAAGCACACCGGGCTTCGTTGAGGAATGCCGCCGCTCTCAACGTAGGCAAGGACCGCCGCAAAACTCTTCGCTGTATTGACCGGGTCGAGGTGCAGCACTTCGGATTGCACGAGGCGTCTTACCGCGTTCTGGCCAGCTGCGCCCAGTTTGCCGTAGCCCGGGGCCAAGGCACCGTCCCACACGAGGATGTCAGCGTCGGAGACCTTCGCCGCACCTGAGTAGAGCGCAGCGAGCCTGTCGCTCACTCGCCGGATGAGGTCTATGAAACCCATCCCACAACGAAGAAGAATGCAGCCAGAAACGAAATTGAGATCCACCTTAAACCGGGCTGCAAACTGGTCTCAGATGCGGGAACAGCTCAAAGGGGTGGGCTCAGCGACAATCGGGAACCTTGCCAGCATTGCAGCAGCTTGCCATTCGCCGTTCATAGGAGCCTGAGCGCGATGCTTGCTCAAAGCTCCCGCGCGCGCCTTTGTAGTTTCGATATGGTGCCGAACAACTCTTGCGCTGAAACGGGCCGCGAGAAGTAAAACCCCTGCACCTGCTCGCATCCAAGTGACTTTAGCAGCCGCACTTGTTCGATGGTCTCTGCGCCCTCAGCCACAATGCGCGCGCCGATTTGGTGCGCAAGCGTAACGATAAGCTGAATGATCGGTTTGGAATCCGGGAGTTGATCGACGAAAGATTTGTCGATTTTGATGCTCTGCAGGGGAAAGCGAGAGATGTTGGCAAGGTTGGAATAGCCCGTGCCAAAATCATCGGCTGCGATCCGAAACCCCAAACTCTGGATCGTTTTCAACCTTTCTGTAGTGGCGGCATCATCACCGACGAGAAGCGACTCGGTGATCTCAAACTCAATCTTTTCAGGGCGTAGCCCGGGGAGGTGCGTCACGCTTTGAATCGTGTCGATGAGCGCTGCATCCTCAAATTGCCGGGGCGATACATTCATCGAGACACTGAACTCATAACCCTGCGCATGCCACTCTCCCGCTTGGCCGCAGGCTTTGCGGATGATCATTTCGCCGAGCGCATCGATCATGCCCGTCTCTTCGCACAAGGGGATGAACGCGCCGGGCGCGATCAGACCGCGCACGGGATGCTGCCAGCGTACGAGCGCCTCAACGGATTCGACCAAACCGCTCGCGAGGTTGATCCGTGGCTGATAGAGCAAAATGAATTGATCCGACCGAATGGCATCCGCCAGGTCGTTTTCAAGCTGCGTGCGTTCCGAGGTTTCGCGCCCCATTTGGCGCGTGAAGAGTGAGCACCGGTCTCTTCCTGATGTCTTAGAGTGGTAAAGCGCGATGTCCGCCCGGCGCATCGCTTCGCTCCAATCGGTCACGTCCTCGGCGACAAGGGCGGCACCAATGCTGGTCGTCACGGTCAGGCGGGTTTCGCCACATTGAATGGGCTTGCCAAGTGCTGCGCGGATATCCTCAGCGCGTTGAAGCAGCGTGGCACTTTCTTCAATGTGCTCGACAAGCAGCACAAATTCGTCTCCGCCCAGACGGGCCAGGGTTTCCCCAAATCTGAGTTGCGCCTGGATCCGGTTGGCCGCCTCTTTTAGGACCGTATCGCCCACGTCATGGCCAAAAACATCATTGATCTGCTTGAAACGGTCGAGATCGAAATAGAGCAGTCCAAAGGTTCCCGCCGCACCCGATTGCATCAGCTGATCCAGGCGTTGGTTGAGGTAGTTCCGATTGTGACAATTCGTGAGCGGATCGGTTTCCGCGAGGTGGCGCGCCTTGTCACGCGCTGTCTTCAGTTCTGTGACATCGAAGGCGGTGACCAGGATGGCCGGATGGCCGGTTGCAGGGTCGCTGCACCGCCGCACCGAAAGATCATGCCAAGTCTCGCCCGCCGCCGTGAAGATCCGAGCAATGGTGCGATGCTCCCCCCTGCTGTGCACTTCGAACATGATGTCATCATAGTCTTCGGGCTCCACAAACATGCTGCGAAAGAGCTGCGATGCTGAGGTCATGCTTTTGCGTGCAGCGGGATTGAAGTAGATGGGAGGGCCGTCTTCTTCAAACATCGTGACCATGACATCAGCGTGCAACAATGCGTCGGTTTTGCGCAGATTTTCGCTGTCATCGCTCACTTGGTTGATGACTTCGCACATCATTGCCATGCGCCCATCTGCCATCCGATAGCCGGAATAGACCAGTTTGAGCGCAACGGGCTTGCCTTTCGGATAGAGGGTCCAATCCTCGGTGTAGGTGGCGGCGCTTTCCAAAAAGTCCCGCTGATACTGGCGCAAGCGGCGCGCAACCGCGGCCGACATGCCTTGCGAAAGATCTCTGGCAGAAAGATCCGCCTCTGTCTCGGCGTCCCAGAGCTGTAAGGCTGCTGCATTGGCGAAAACAATGCGCTTGTTATCCATGTCAAAGATCCAGACCGGTACATGCAGATTTCTCAGAGCGCGGTAAGTCCTGTCCTGAACATGATCATCGGTCGGAGTGGCACGCTGCTCATCGATGTCGGACGCGCGACTTATCATGCGTGGGGCTCCACAAGTCTGTTTGCACCGGTTGGGCGCGGTTCACGAAATCGCACGTTTTCGACGAACGCCCAAATCAGCGCAAAATTGAACGTCGTTCATGTCTCACCAAACCCTCTTCGTGGCATCCACACTACTCGGAAGCGCGTTAAACTCGCCTTAATGTCCCTCTCAACCTGATCAAATTGCTAATCCTTTGCCACTTCATGGCTCAGTGAGGGGCTATGGAAGCGGGAAAGACGTCAGCAGCCGTGATCTGGACCCGGCCCGCAGCAAAAGGCGGGGGTAGTGTTCATGCGCACAGAAAACGCGGTGCATTTGATCGAACGCGGTGCTCGCAAGTGACCCAACAGTGAACTCATCTGCCCTGCCGTGCTCTTGCCCAGTTGTGCGCCCGGGTTCAAAACGCGATGTTCACTTTGATGGCTTTGCTGCGATCATCGGCACAGTCGAAGGCTGCGACAGCGTCATCGATACCCATCACATGCGTGATCAGTGGCTTCACGTCCAGCTGCCTTTTGCGCATCATCTCCACAGCCGTGAAGAATTCGAAGTGGAACCGGAACGATCCCTTTAGCTGCAATTCCTTGGCGGTCATTGCTTGCATGGGCAGGGTCATATCGCCACCCAGGCCCAGTTGCACGATCGTTGCCCCAGGACGCAGCACGGCAACAGCGGAGGCAAGAGCGGAGGCCACGCCAGAGCATTCGAACAAGACGTCAAAGTGCCCCTTATCCGCTTCAAAAGCGCTCAATGCGCCGCTTTGCTTTGCCACGTTAACCGTGGCATCTGCTCCAACCTCGCGCGCTTTGGACAGCGTGAAATCGGAAATGTCTGTTGCCAGGATCTCCACCGCCCCTGAGGTCCGCGCGACCAGAACAGCCAATAACCCAATCGGGCCACACCCGGTGACGAGCACGCGCTTGCCCAAAAGATCGCCTGCCTGTTTTGCAGCATGTAGGACGACGGAAAGCGGCTCTGCCATTGCTGCCTCTCCCGCCGACAGATCCCCTGCGGGGGCGCATTGCGCAGCCTCGACGACGATGTATTCGCGGAAGGCCCCCTGAATGTGCGGAAACGGCATGGCAGAGCCATAAAAGCGCATGTCGAGACAGTGATTTTGTTTCCCCTCAAGGCAGTACTTACACGAATTGCAGGGGCGCGAGGGGGACACTGCGGCGAGCATGCCGACGTCCAGCCCGGTCACGCCTTCGCCGAGAGCCTCGATATGACCGGCGACTTCGTGGCCCAAAATCATGGGTTCTTTGAGCTGAATGGGTCCGAACCCACCGTGCTTGTAATAGTGAAGATCGGAGCCGCATATCCCGCCTGCGGCCATTTTGATCAATACCTGACCAGGCCCAAGCTTTGGCATGGCGCGGCTTTCCAACCTCAAGTCTTTGGCCGCATGGGCGACAATAACCTTCATGGTCTGGCCTTTCACAAGACGGCGGTTGGCAGGGTCTCGCCCGCAAAGTGTGCTGCCAGATTGTCGCGCAAGAGTTTGCCCATGGCTTTGCGCGTCTCGAAGGTGCCTGAGGCATGGTGCGGCTGCAGCAGGACGTTACTGAGTTCTAAGAACCGCGGCTCGAGTGCCGGCTCGCCTTCGAAAACGTCCAACGCAGCAGATCCAAGCGCACCGGATTGCAGAGCTTTGATAAGCGCCTCTTCATCGATGTTTGACGCGCGGGACACGTTTATGATCATGCCATGGGCACCGACAGCTTCGATCAGCTCTTTGTTCACGATATGCTTCGTCGCGGCAGAGGCTGCAAGCGTGACAAACAGAAAGTCGGCATGTTCTGCCAGTGCCAAGGGGTTCGCAAGATAGGTCCAATCGGAGGCAACGTCTTTGGCCGTGACGTCGCAATACGCAATATCCATGCCGAATCCGACCAGTCTTTTGCCGACTTCAAAACCAATACGGCCCATCCCGAGAATGCCCGCCCTGCGCCCGAAGACGCGACGCTTGAGAGGGTAAAGCCCTTTCTTGGCCCAGGACCCATCGCGGACCCATGCCTCCGCCCCGATCATTCCCCGAGACAGGCACAGCATCATCGCAACACCCAGGTCCGCCACGTCTTCGGTGAGCACGTCAGGCGTGTTGGTCACCCTTATGCCCCGCGGTTTGCAGGCTTGCAGATCAACCGCATCATATCCCACGCCGTAGACTGAGATCAGTTCAAGGTTCGGACAGGCGGTGATCATGGTGGCGTCTGCCCCCAATTCACCGCGGGTGGCAATCGCGCGCACGCTTGGCCCATGTTCTACCAAGAAGTCGGCAGGGTCTTCGGCATCAAAGAGGCGCTTCATTTCAAAGGCAGCGTCAAGCGGCACTTGATCCCATTCGGGGTACGGGCCGACCTGGAGTACGGCAGGTTTTGTCATTGAGGTTCCCCGTTGACATCAATTGTTATCGGTATCATGTTATGCGTAACATTGGCGTTGGCGTCAATCCCAACCATCACTCTTGCGAGGTTTTGATGTCCGATCTTTTCTCGTTGGCAGGACGCCGCGCGCTCATCACCGGGTCGTCTCAGGGTATTGGCTTTGCGTTGGCCAGAGGACTGGCGGACGCAGGCGCTGAGATCGTGCTGAACGGTCGCGATGCGCGCAAATTGGCCCGGGCGGCTGAAACTCTGGGCGGTGCGCCGCACACGCTGGCTTTTGATGCGACGGACCACCAAGCCGTGCGCACCGCTGTTGATGGGTTTGAAGCGGATGTAGGTGCCATCGACATTCTGATAAACAATGCCGGTATGCAGCATCGCTCCCCATTGGAAGATTTCCCAGCGGACGCGTTCGAGCGGCTGCTGCAAACCAACATCGCCAGCGTGTTCCATGTCGGCCAAGCCGTCGCACGCCACATGATCGCGCGCGGCGCGGGCAAGATCATCAATATTGCCAGCGTGCAGACCGCGCTCGCGCGTCCAGGGATTGCGCCCTACACGGCGTCCAAGGGCGCGGTTGGCAACCTGACCAAAGGCATGGCAACCGACTGGGCGCAGCACGGGGTGCAATGCAACGCAATTGCTCCTGGTTACTTTGATACGCCCTTAAACGCAGCCCTGGTCGCAGATCCTGATTTTAGCGCGTGGCTCGAAAAACGGACACCCGCAGGGCGTTGGGGCAGGGTGGAAGAATTGGTCGGGGCGGCCGTGTTCCTGTCCTCTGCAGCATCCAGTTTTGTCAACGGCCACACGCTTTATGTCGACGGTGGCATCACGGCGTCTCTCTGATGCGCTGCGATCTGCGCACAGTTTTGCCACGCTGGAAAGGTTGGACGATGATGAATGGGGCCGCGAGACCGATATCGCTCTGCCGCAGCAATAAGATATCGCGTAATCGCAGACATAGCTATGGGAAATGGTGATATGAGCAAGAGACTTGCCCTCATTGGGGCGGGCGCCATGGGGGGTGCCATCGGCACGCGGCTGCTGGAAACTGGAAACAGCCTGAATGTGTTTGATCTGGATCCGGCCCGTGTTGCAGCACTTGTCGCCCAGGGAGGCGTTGCCGCTGTCTCTGCCGCAGAGGCCGCGGAGGGGGTCGACTGCGTGATCACCAGCCTGAATGCCTCCCGCATTGTGGGATTAGCGGCCTTCGGACAAGACGGGATCGCGGAAGGGGCAAAAGCCGGGACACTGATCATCGATATGTCCTCGATCGAGCCTGAGGCCACCCGTGAGTTTGCCAAGATGGCGCGAGAACGAGATTTGGCTTGGGTCGACAGTCCTTTGTCCGGCGGTGCCCCAAAGGCGCTCATCGGGGAGCTCACTCTGATGCTGGGTGGGGCGGAGGCTGACGTGGAACGCGCCAAAGGCGTGCTTTCGGATGTCGCGCGCAATATGACGCACATGGGTCCTGCAGGCGCAGGGCAGACAACGAAGATCATCAATCAAGTGCTTTGTGGCCTTGGCTTTTTGGCCGTGGCCGAAGCCACGCGGCTGGCACAAGACGCGGGCGCAAATGCTGAGATGATCCCAGTGGCTTTGAAAGGCGGACGCGCCGACAGTGCGCTCTTGCAGGAATACATGCCTCGCATGGCCACGAAGGACTACCGCCGAACGGGTCGGATCGACAATATGGTCAAAGACCTGGGCATGGCCGCAGATCTGTCTCGCCAAACCGGCACCTCGATGCCGATGACGGCCCTGTGCGCAGAAATCCACCGGATGCTGACGGCTGCGGGTCTTGGCGGCGAAGACCAAGCTGCCGTGATGGAGTACTTCAGCGGCGCGAAAAAAGAAATTCAGCCATGATGCCGCATCTTGAACGGTTCGAAGGCTGAGCCATGGGCGCACGGGTCACCATGCGAGACGTGGCAGAGGCGGTTGGCATGTCGCCAATGACGGTGAGCCGCGCCCTGCGCGAGGACATGACCGTCAGTGCCAAGACCCGCGCGCGTGTGCGACAGGTGGCAGCGGACTTAGGCTATGTCTACGACAGCACCGCGCAGGCCTTCCGCACGCAAAAGAGCGGTTTTGTCGCCGTCACCTTGCCTTCCGTCAACAACGCCAATTTCGCGGAGACCTTTCGCGCTCTGACAAACGGCCTGACGCAGTCGGGGCTGCAGGTCTTGCTGGGCAGCACGAACTACCGTGTCGCGCGCGAGGAAGAGCTTGTTCGACAACTTCTGACCCGAAACCCCGAAGCACTGGTTTTGACCGGCGGACACCATTCGCCTGCAACACGCAAGCTGGTTCAGGCCCGTGGCCTTCCCGTGATTGAGATTTGGGACCTGCCTGATGATCCGCTTGGTCATGTCGTGGGTTTTTCCAACGGTGAGGCGATGGGCCATATCGTGGCCCATTTGGTAGCCTCTGGGCGGCGCAAGCTGGCCTTTGTCGGTGCGTCAAAGGGCACAGACATGCGCGGTGCCGCGCGGCGCGCGGGCGTCCTATCCGCCGCGCAAACGCATGGCCTGCCAGAGGTGGAAGTCATTGACGCGGGCCCCGCTCCCATATCGATGCGCCACGGATTTGCGGTGGTCGAGAAAATGGGGCACGCTGTCGCGCGGTTTGACGCGTTGGTCTGTGTGTCGGACCCCGTCGCATTTGGCTGTCTCAGCGCAGCCATGCGTATGGGCTTACGCGTTCCCGATGACCTTGCCATCACCGGTTTTGGTCACTTCGAAGTGGCGACGATCTCCAACCCCAGGATCACCACAATCAATGTTCAGGCGGAAGATATCGGGCATCAAGTCGCCAAAGTTCTGCACGGCATCTTCCAAAACGATATCTCAGCGCCCGTTCGCATTGATGTCGGCTCCACCCTGCTGCCGGGTGAGACGACCTAGATCGCGTAATTTTCGACGAGAAAGATCATTGCCCCACCGCTTTCGGCACATTTGGGGACTGATGTCGGTTCATCATTGCAGCGTGAGGTCAGACGCATAGTCAACCCTTGGTATTGCGCACCGTCGATCCCGGAATGAGCCTAAAACCAATGTCTGCGCAGGTTGGCACTGGCTCGTTCATCAACCGCCCCATCATCATTTCAGCCGCCTTCTGACCGAGCCGCAAATGCGGTACATGGCACGACGTCAGGCGTCTGTTCATCACCGAGGCAATCGGCAAATCACCCCAGCCCGCGATCCCAATCTCCTCTGGCACACTCAGCCCCTTGGATGCGCAATACTGCAGACCGCCAAAAGCCATCAAGTCATTCTGGTAGAAGATACATTCGGTCCCCGTAGATGAGGCTAAGAGTTGCTCCGTGCCATAAAAGCCTGGGTAATATGTTGCGGTGTCGTGCAGGCAAAGTTGTTTGTCCACCACACCGCCGGTCCCTTCAACTGCCTTGCAAAACCCATTCAACCGATCTGTCGCTGCATTCGCAGTATCGTGGGAGGTGCCGACATATCCGATGTTGCGATAGCCGAGCGACGTCAGATATCGCCCCATATCAAAGCCGCTGTCGAAGTGATTGATCCCGACGCTCATATCCAGCGGAGCGGCGTTTAGATCCCAGATCTCAACCACCGGTATCCCCGCGTTTTGCAGCATTTCCACCGAGAGGATTGAATGATATCGGCCCGTGAGGATCAGACCTGCCGGTTGCCAAGACAGCACTGTCTTGATCCAACTTTCCTCCTCCTGTTGAGTGTGCTGGGTGAGGCCCAAAACGGTCTGGTATCCGAACGTACCAAGCTTGCGATCAATGCCCTCCAGCACATGCGCAAAAACCTCATTCCCAAGGTCCGGGATCGAGACGCCGACGAATGTCGTGTTCTGATCCCCTGCGAAAACAGTCGCCAATCGATTCGGCAGGTAGCCCAGTGCGTCAACCTGTTGCATCACCTTGACGCGGGTTTGCTCTGAATACCCCCCCTCCCGGCGCAGCACCCGGCTGGCTGTCATCTTGCTCACCCCTGCAGCATTTGCCACCTGAGATAGGCTTACCTTATTGTTTTTATTTCTTTTATCCACGACGCTCGCCATTTTACGTTACGGGTAACTTAATGCTTGACAGTTGTGAGCAACTGCCGCGATGCTAGCGTAACGTTACGGGTAACTCAACTGAGAGGTGGGGGTCTGTAGCACGGGAGGAAATGCGATGTCAGACCTGCAAGCAGGTTTGCTTTTTGACGGCGTCGAGAAACATTTTGGGGGCACTTACGCGCTCAAAAATGTTTCGCTGACGGTGGGTCGCGGCGAAATCGTAGCCCTTCTGGGCGAGAACGGGGCAGGCAAATCCACCCTCATCAAAGTCCTCGGCGGCATATACGCACCGGACGCGGGACAGGTTCTGATTGACGGGGTGGCGTACCAGCACAAACCCGCCGGATTTGGTGAACGCCAGAAGGTGGCTTTCATCCACCAGGACCTTGGGCTGATCGAGTGGATGACCGTGGCCGAGAACATCGGTTTGGCGCTTGGCTTCTCGCGTAAAAACGGACTGATACGCTGGAAACAGGTAGAGCATTTCGCGGTCGAAGCTTTGCGCAGGGTCGATGCGGACTTCGATCCCACGACCCGGATCGAGGACCTGAGCCGAACTGAAAAGTCTCTCGTGGCCATTGCGCGTGCGCTGGCCGTTGACAGCGAATTCCTGGTTCTCGATGAACCCACCGCATCTTTGCCCGCTGATGAAGTCAATCGGCTCTTCGCCGCGATCCGGCCACTGCGCGAAAAAGGCGTGGGAATGATCTATGTCAGCCACCGTCTGGACGAGATTTTCCAGATTGCCGACCGCGTCGCAGTTCTGCGGGATGGTGGGATGGTCGGCGTGCGCAGCATCGATCACACGACCCCTGAAGAACTGGTGCAAAAGATCGTTGGTCGCAAAACCCGTGAGACGGTCAAAGCGACCGATGAAATCGGCGACGCCGTGCTGCGCTTGCGCAATTTCGAAGTACCAGGGATGGTGCCTCTCGACATTGATCTTCAGAAGAACGAAGTGCTCGGCCTTGTCGGCCTGCGCGGCGCAGGGCACGAAGCGATTTCGCGTGCGCTCTTTGGTCTGTTGCCCTTCACTGGGAATGTCACGCTCGATGGGAGCAGCCCGGACCTCACCTCGCCCCAAAAGGCCCTGCACGCTGGCGTGGGTCTGGTCGCCAAAGACCGTACCGAAGAATCCGTTGCTATGAGCCTCTCGATCCGGGAGAACACGTTCTTAAATCCTGATGGCATTGGTCGTCGCCTGCTCAGCATGTTGTCGCCGCGGGTTGAAGCCGAGCAAGCACAAATCATCGGTGCCGAACTGGGTCTGTCACCAAACGATCCGGACCTTGCAATCGAAGCGCTCTCGGGTGGGAACCAGCAAAAGGTTGTCATCGGTCGGTGGCTGGCCACCAAACGCAAGTTGCTGATCTGTGAGGATCCCACGGCGGGGGTCGACGTCGGCGCGAAGTCAGAGATCTACTCTCTGCTGAACCGGGCGCTCAGCGACGGGGTCGCACTCCTTATCATGTCCACCGATTTCGAGGAAATCGCCAGCATCTGCCACCGTGCGATTGTCTTTAGCCAAGGCGCAATAGTCGACGAACTCAGCGGTACGCGGCTGACGACCGAAAGCCTGATCCAGGCCGCATCGGCTGGCAACATGTCCAAAGGCGGGGGCGGTTCGCATGCAGTCGCTTGAATCCAGCGCCCTTGAGCCAACCAAGGCGGAGATCAAGGGCCTTTCCATGGGTCAACGCATGATCCGGTTTCTGCCGGTCTATGGCCTGGTGATCCTGACCGTGTTTCTCATCGGGCTCTTTTCGGTCCTGTTGCCGAACACCTTTCCAACGATGCTCAACCTGCGCTCGATCATCTCTGACAAGGCGATCATCGCACTTTTGTCGCTGGGCGCGATGATCCCCATGGCGGCAGGACGGATCGATCTGACCGTGGGATACGGCATCGTGTTGTGGCACATTCTGGCAATCAGCCTGCAAACCCTGTTGGGCCTGCCCTGGCCGATGGCCGTCGGGATCGTGCTCGTTTTGGGGGCCATCACGGGCTTTCTAAACGGCCTGCTGGTCGAGGTTGCCAAGATCGACAGCTTCATTGCGACCTTGGGCACCGGTACCGTGCTCTATGCGCTGGCCCTATGGCACACGGGGGGACGCCAGATGGTGGGCCTTCTGCCGGATGGTTTCTACGCGCTGAACACCACTTTCGTTTTCGGCCTGCCGATCACCGCCTACTACCTGTTGGTGATCACTGTCGTGATGTGGATCGTCCTAGAGTACACGCCTGTGGGCCGCTACCTCTACGCCATCGGGGCGAACCAACGTGCCGCCCAGCTCAATGGCATTCCGACCCGCAAATACGTAATTGGCGCATTTGTCGCTTCGGGCACGATGACGGCGCTGGCCGGTGTGCTCCTTGCGGCCAAACTGCGCATTGGACAGGCATCTGTAGGACTTGAATTTCTGCTGCCGGCCCTGGTTGGGGCTTTCCTCGGCTCCACCACAATCAAGCCGGGCCGTGTGAACGTCTGGGGCACCGTGGTCGGCGTGGTAATCCTCGCAGTGGGGATCTCTGGCATTCAACAGTTTGGCGGATCCTTCTGGGTCGAGCCTCTTTTCAACGGCGTCACGCTTCTCGTTGCCATTGGCATTGCAGGTTACGCGCAACGCAAAAAAGGCGCGGACAAGCGCTGATCAACACATGCAGTCGGGAGGACACCATGCATAAACGAACCTTCATCGCGGGCCTGATGGCCGGCACCGCACTGGCCGCCTTGCCCGCGTTCGCCGACTGGGACGGTCCCACAACAGGGCCCGCCGCTGCTGAAGGCAAATCCATCGTTGTGGTCGCGGCAGACCTGAAAAATGGTGGGATTTTGGGCGTCACCACTGGCGTGGAGGAGGCCGCAACCAAGATCGGCTGGGCTGTGCGGGTTCTGGACGGGGCAGGGTCGATCCAGGGCCGAACAGCCGCCATCGGGCAGGCCTTGGCTCTGAAGGCCGACGGGATCGTCATAAACGGATTTGACGCGGTGGAGCAGCAAGCCGCGCTTGAGGGCGTTGTTGCTGCCGACGTGCCCATGGTCGCTTGGCATTCCGGTCCTAAGATTGGGTGCGACGCCCCCGGCGGGATCTTTGCGAATGTCTCAACCGATGCGATGACAGTGTCCGAGGTCGCCGCTGCATGGGCCATCGACAACGCCAAAACGGCGGGCGAGGACATCGGCGTCGTCATCTTCACCGACAGCACCTACCAGATCGCGATCGACAAAGCCGACCGCCTGAAAGAGACCGTAGAGGCCGCAGGCGGCACTGTCCTGGAATACGTCGATACGCCCATCGCCGACACGTCGACCCGTATGGGTCCGCTGACCACCTCGCTTTTGCAAAAATACGGCCAAAGCTGGACCCATGCGCTGGCAATTAACGATCTTTACTTCGACTTCATGGGACCCTCGCTGGCCGCCGCGGGTCTGGCACCCGACGAAGGCCCGCTGGCTGGTTCGGCGGGAGACGGGTCCGAAGCTGCGTTCCAACGCATCCGGTCGAACGGCTATCAGGCCATTACCGTGGCCGAACCGCTGAACCTGCAAGGCTGGCAGTTGGTTGATGAGTTGAACCGCGCGATCCAAGGCGAGCCGTGTTCGGGCTACGTCACATCACCTGCGCTGGTGACACCTGAGGGCCTGGCCAAAATGGGCGACAGCAACGCGTTTGACCCCGACATCCCCTACCGCGACGCCTACACAGCGATCTGGGGCAAATAGGGCTCTCCCCCTCGGGGTCGGGCCTTGATGTCTGGCCCCGTTGGTTTTTTCACCAAGACGGCGGGCCCAGACCGGCTGACCCGTCCGAGCAACTGGAGGATACCCTATGGCGGACCAGCCACTCGTGCAGATGCGCGGCATCACCAAACGCTTTGGCGGCGTAACCGCCCTGCAAAACGTGGACCTCAGTGCCTACGCGGGTGAAGTCTTGGCCATCGTGGGGGACAATGGCGCGGGCAAATCGACCCTCATCAAAGTGCTGACAGGGGTCTACCAACCCACCGAAGGCGAGATCTTTATCGACGGCGAGAAGGTCGAGTTTTCAAACCATGCCGATGCCGCGAAAGCCGGTATTGATGCAGTCTACCAAACGCTTGCACTGGCCGATCACCTAGATCCCGCCGCAAATATGTTTCTGGGAAATGAGCTGACGAAGAAGGTTTTTGGCATCACCATCCTCGATAACAAAAAGATGCGCGAAGAGACAGAGCGCGTCCTGATGGAACGTCTCGGCGTTAAGCTGCGGTCTCTGGACGTGCAAACCGACAGCCTTTCCGGGGGGCAAAGGCAGGCGGTCGCAATCGCCCGCGCCGTCTACCACGAAGGGCTTCGCGTGTTGGTGATGGATGAACCTACCGCCGCCCTGGGACCGCAAGAAACCGCACGCACGCTGAAATTGATCATGGCGCTGAAAGCTCAAGGCCTTGCTGTGATCCTGATCAGTCACTCGCTCGATGACGTGTTCGAGGTCTCAGACCGCGTGCATGTACAACGCCGCGGCCAGTGCGTGGGGGTCGCTCTCACCGCCGACAGCAACACACAAGAAGTGCTCGGCATGATCGTGGGCGCAAAGGCGGAGGATGTCGCATGAGCACTGCAGTTGAGCCGAACTACAAGCAACCGCTGAGTGAACGGCTAGAACCTTACATGGCCGTCATCGCTCCCATGGCAATGATCGCTGCCATATTTCTGTTCATGGCGATTGCCTCGCCGGACCGGTTTTACCGGATCAGTAACCTCGAACTCATTTTACAAGATGCCGCACTCTACATGCCGATGGCCATGGCGATGACGTTTGTTATCACCCAACGCGGCATCGATCTGTCGGTTGGCTCAGTCGCGGTCCTGTCGGCGATCATCATGGCATTCCTCGTCAAACAGTTCGGCTTTTCCATCTATGTTGGCATCCCAATCGCGCTGTCGATTGGCGCGCTTCTCGGTCTGATCAACGGCCTTGTTATCACGCGCTTCAACGTGCCTGATCTCATCGGTACGCTGGCGATGGACCTCGTCTACAAAGGGCTCGCTCTTCTCTTGGCCAAAGGCCTGGTGCTTGCCCGCTTCCCCGATGTCCTCACTGAAATGGGCCGCGGTCAGACCCCATTCTTTATTCCCACACCCGCGGTGATCGGGATGCTGACGATGGTGGCTGGCTATTACATCCTCAAGCGCACCCATTTCGGGCGTTACACTGTCGCCATCGGATCAAGCCCTGAGTCCGCAGAGCTTACCGGCATCGGCGTGAAGCGTCATAAGGTCTACGCCTACGTCCTGTGCGGTGCCTGTGCCGCGCTTGCCGGTCTCATGCTGACCGGCAAACAGAACGCGATCCAAGCAACCATGGCACCCTTCTTCAACCTGCACGTGATCGCTGCGGTCGTTGTGGGCGGCACATCGCTCTTCGGTGGACGGGCCTCAATCATTGGGTCGTTCTCCGGCGTCTTGCTGCTGGCGATGATGCTCAACGCGCTCGTCACCCTGCGGATTGAGTTCTTCTGGCAGCCGGTCGCCTCCGGCTTCGTGATCATCAGTTCGGTCGCGCTCTATGCTTGGATCCAAAAGAAAGACCGTGACGGCGCGGGGGGCTGGTTTGCCGATCTGAAAACCTCCGAGGGTCAAAAGATGGTGCGCTTCTCAGCGCTCATCATCGGGGTGCTGATTGCGCTGCTGGCCATCGGCGGCATCACCGCCGGGGAGATCACCGCCAGTGGTTAACCGACTTAGTGACGACCGGCGCGGGTGGAGACGTCTGCCCGGCCAAAAAATTTCGCTCATCCATAAGGGAGGAAACCAAAGATGAGACTTTTCGCAACTACAGCTATTGCTGCGACGGCTGTCGCAGGAGTGGCATTTGCAGACGGGCACTCGAAACTGCCGCTGAAAGAACTGCCCGATGTCGCAGATCGCGATTATTGGGTGCCAGCCGAAGTGAATGCCGATGGCGCACTCGAAGCGATGCAGGCCGTTGTCGGTGCTGAGGCCATCGCGTTCTCGGGGTCGCAAGACGGTCCGATCCAGATCGCGCTCATCTACCCTTCCTCGGACACGTCAGACTTCTGGGCCCGCAACTACCTCGCCATGACCAAGCGGTTGGACGAGTTGGGCATCCAGTACGAGACGACCGAATTCGCGTCGCGCCAGATCGAGCACTCACTGCAAACCACCTACGCCAACCAGGTGGTGCTGGACAAAGACGTTTATGACTATGTGGTGTTTGGTCCATCTGAACTGGCCATTCAGGCTGACAACATATCGAAACTGGCCGCTGAAACCGAAGATCTAACAACCTTTGTCTGGGCGTTTCACACGCCTTTGAAGGATTTGGAGCATCAGCCCGCGGCATGGTTCGACTTTTCCTCCGCTGCTGGCGCGCTGACGATGTGCGATTACATGATCGGTCGGCTTGGCGAAGGTGTCACGATGGCGATGAACCGGGGCATTCCTGGCATCACAGACAATCAGCGTTCCGGCGACTTCAAGAACTGCGTTGAGACGAAAGCCGGCTGGACCACTGTCTATGAACACTACGGCGAGTACCAGCGGGAAGGTGGTTTTGCTGGCACCTCACTGATCCTGCAGTCCTACCCCGAGGCGAAGATCATTCACAACGCCAACACCGCGATGGCGATGGGCTCCGTCGAAGCGCAGGTTTCGGTTGGCAAGGAAAAAGAGATCTTCTCTACTGGTTGGGGCGGTACCGGCCTAGAGCTTGACGCGATCCGCCGCGGCGAGTTGGATGCCACACCGATGCGTATGGGCGACGATGTGGGTGCGGCCACCGCAGAGGCGATCAAGGCCGACATGGAAAATCGCGCGGGCGAATTGCCATTCGTTTTCCTGGGTCGCATCACGGTTGCCCATGACCAGATGTCAGCAGACGAGTTGGACGCCCTCGAAAGAGAGGCCTTCCGGTTCTCAGGTGTTGGCGCGCTGGATCGCTAAACAGCTGGCAAGTATCAAGACCTGTGCCACCCCAACCCGGGGTGGCGCTCTTTTTGCAAAGCTCCTGTTTTGGCGCGCTTCGGCCCGCCAATCTTACAGCGCGGTACACGTCCCGGAGAGAACGGGACAATGACGTGGCCAACTTGGTTTTGATGGGGCAGGCCAAAGGAGATTGCGATGTATGGAGTGATCGAAGGCACTGGCTTCGAGGTGCTAGATCCACGTTTTGAAGCGTGTTTGATCGGCCATGCGCGCGTCGAGCGGTTGTGGAGCGGCGCAAGATGGTCAGAGGGACCCGTTTGGTTCGCCGCCGGGCGCTACTTGCTCTGGTCGGACATACCCAACACAAGAATTCTGCGCTGGGATGAGACAGACGGTAGTGTATCTACCTTCCGTGAGCCCTCAAACAACGCGAATGGGAACACGGTCGATCGCCAGGGCCGTCTTGTGTCGTGCGAACACCTGGCGCGCCGGGTCACGCGAACTGAGTTTGATGGCTCCGTTACCGTGTTGGCCGAAAGCTATCAGGGGAAACGGTTGAATTCGCCAAATGACGTAGCCGTGCACTCCGATGGCTCGATCTGGTTTACCGATCCATCCTACGGCATCCTGATGGACTATGAGGGCGAGAGAGCCTCAAGCGAGATTGGCGCTTGCCACGTCTACCGCATTGATCCTTCAGGCGGGATTAGAATTGCGGCTGATGACTATGACATGCCCAATGGGTTGGCCTTCTCACCTGATGAGTCGATACTCTACATTGCTGATACGGGCGGGACACACACGCCAGGCGGGTCTCGGCACATTCGTCGTCACCCCGTCGCGCATGACGGCACCTTGGGTCAGGGAGAAGTTTTTGCGATATGTTCTGAAGGTCTTTTCGACGGCTTTAGGGTCGACCAGGCCGGGCGCATTTGGTCATCTGCGGCCGATGGTGTTCACTGTCTGGACCCAGACGGCAGCTTGATTGGTAAGATCCACATTCCAGAGATCGTCAGCAACGTGTGTTTTGGGGGCGCGAAACTGAACCGTCTGTTCATTTGCGGAACGACCTCGCTCTATTCGGTGTTTTTGAATGTCAACGGGGTCACCCCGGTTTGACTTTCGTTAAACAGGTTTTGCAACTGACCCATGCCGGCAGTTTGGCCATGTTGGAAGCTGCGGTAGCCAAGGCCGAAGAGATCGGTCAACCGCAGTGCATCGTGATCGTGGACGCCAGCGGTGTAGCGCTCGCACAATTGCGCATGGCTGGCGCAAAGTACCTGTCAATGCAGAGCGCCACAGCTAAAGCCCGCACCGCCGCCTCAATCGGCGCGCCGAGCGATGCCATCCCCGAAGCGGTTGGCCCAGCCATCGCCGCAGCTACAAATGGGCATGTGACCCGATTGGGGGGAGGCTTGCCCATCGTCATTGGTGATGCCCTGGTGGGAGGAATTGGTGTCGGTTCCGGCAGCCCGGATCAGGACAAGGCGGTGGCTTCGGCCGCGCTCAAGGCCGTCGGGGCAAATCCGCAGGGATAAGCACCCTTGACCCCCGCTATACGGTACAGTTTTAATCCTTCGTTCGAGCGCTTTCGCGCAAATGTATCAATTTATGTGCGACCGCCGTGGTGAGCACCACTTGGATGGTCAACGTTGAGTGTTGATGAATGGCTTGGTTTGGGTCTCTCCGGACGATTGTTTCCGGGGTCGGGGGGTGGTAGCCCGATGCGCTCTGCAAGAGCGGCAGGTGAAAGCGCTAAGACTTCGGGTTCAGGGAGACATCGCATGCTGCGCACCGCCGCCACTTCCACCGCTGCTGCAAGCTTTCGGTCAGCATCGCAGGCGTCGGCAGGGATCTTAGCCTCGCAGATTTTGATTTAGACATCCCGAACGCCTTCTTTATTGCTTTGGTCAGGGTGTCAGCCTTTGCCTACCCGCCTCGCGCGCCGGACCCTTGGATCAAGGATCCAGATTGCTTGCTGAGTATGGAGATGATCTCAAGGACGAGCATCTCAGCGAAGACCAGTAAAACGAAATGCTGCTTGCGATCTGGCAGCTCATGGCGGCGTTTGTTGATCTCGGCTTTAGCGTCAAATCCGGGGACAAAATTGGCGATAACAGTGACCTCAGCTTCGATGATGTGCTAGAATTCCTCAATCCCATAGCGACAGCGCGTGGAACAGTGGCTCCTACGAAACCCCAAGCAAAAAAGGAGTTCTGATGAGCGCTGAGTTTTTTCTATCTACCTCTAAACCAAAGGCCGTTACCTATAGCCGGGTGTCTTCCGCCAAACAGGTGGAGGAAGGACACGGTCTCGAGTCCCAGGCCGCACGCTGCAAAGAATATGCGTAGCGTAAAGGGTATGAAGTCATCCGCTCCTTCCATGAAAATGCGTCTCCGGCGGGCTGACGGATCGGCCCCCATTCAGCAAGCTGATTGCCTTCATCAAAGCTCAAAAAGAAGACGGGATCATCGTAGTTATTGATGAAATCAGTCGCTTTGCCCGTGATATTGAAAGCCACTGGACGCTGCGCCGCACCTTGAACGACATCGGCGGCAAGCTGGAAATTCCGTTCATCACTTTCGGCGAAGACTCCGGCTCCATCCTCATCGAGAACCTGCTCGCCTCTGTCTCCCAGCACCAGCGCCAGAAAAACCGCGAACAGACCACCAATCGCATGGGTGCGCGCACCCTGAACGGTTACTGGTGCTTTATGGTTACTCCCGGTTTTCGCTATGATACTGTGCCCGGTCACGGCAAGCTGCTGGTGCGGGATGAGCCTTTCGCCTCCATCATTCAGGAAGCACTGGAAGGCTTTGCCTTTCGCCGTTTTTCGTCTCAGAGCGAGATCAAGCGGAAGCCGGAATCCTAGCACGCCTTCGCGGACCGCCTTCCGAACGGCTATGTCCGCTATGAAGAAATCTACCGCCTCCTGTCCCGGCCTCACTATGCTGGCTACATCGAGGTACCTAAATGGGGCATCTCTCTTAGGGAATGCAGGCGCGAGGGTCTGATCAGCCTTGAGACCTATGCGTGCATCCAGGAACGCATGAAGGAGAACGCCCGCTCGAGTTTCCGCAAAGATGTGAGCACGGACTTCGCGCTGCCCGGATCAAAGCTTGAATTTCCCCCGCTTTTGTGGACGGTTATGGGCTTAGAGGTTCCAGCCCTTCAGCGGCGGTCCTTTCGTGGTTGATAGGTGACTTGTAGCCTGAAGCGGAATGGCGGCGCGAGGGGTTGTGACCTGCCTTCAATGAACTCGAA
>JBCCUC010000030.1:0-49218 GCA_039197515.1 Pseudomonadota bacterium
CAAGCGGAGAGGGTGCGCCGCGTTTTGGCGTTGGTCGATCTTGCTGGGTTTGAGCGCAAGTTTCCCTGGCAGCTTTCTGGAGGCATGCAGCAGCGGGCGTCGATTGCGCGGGCGCTATCGTTTGATGCGGATATCCTGCTGATGGATGAGCCTTTTGGTGCCCTCGATGAGATTGTGCGCGATCATCTCAATGAACAGCTTTTGGCGCTTTGGGCGCGAACGGGTAAGACGATTGCCTTTGTCACGCATTCGATCCCCGAGGCTGTGTATCTGTCGACCAAAATTGTGGTGATGTCGCCGCGGCCCGGGCGGATCACGGATGTGATTGAGAGCCCGCTGCCGCAGGAGCGGCCATTGGATATTAGGGACACGTCAGCGTTTTTGGCCATCGCGCACCGGGTGCGTGAAGGCCTGCGGGCAGGTCATGCGTATGACGGTTAGCATATCTCTTCGTGCCCCTCGACGGGGCCTCATCGTGCGGGTGTCCCTTTGAGTTTACGGCGCGCAGAGGTGGGGGATGCGTCTGCCTGCGCGCAGATTGTGCGCGATTGGCTCGATCAGACGCCGTGGATGCCTGGCGGTGGCCCGGCGTTGGATGTGCTGACACAGGCGATTGCGGAAGGCATTCCAGAGCGGGAGTTCTGGGTAGTTGGCACGCCCATTGCGGGGTATCTCTCGTGCAAGGCGGATGAGGCGCTGATCGCGGGGCTCTACACCGCAGCACCGGGATCGGGGTATGGCAAGCTGTTGGTCGATGCGGTGAAAGCGGAACGCGCCTACGTGCAGCTTTGGACCCATGAGGCCAATTCACGCGCGCATCGATTTTATCATCGCGAAGGCTTTCAGACCGTAGAGCGCAAGCCGGAAGGCCGGGGGGACGGGATCCCTGAGCTCAGGATGGAGTGGCGCGCGTGAAGGCGGTGTTGCCGGTGATGACGGTCGTCGCGGTGCTTCTTGGGCTCTGGATGCTCGCGGTCATTCCGATGAACATGCATCTCGTGGCCGATCAAGCGCAGCGCGATGGGGTGGCCGTGACCCCAGATGCACCCGCTGACCGGCAAGATCTAAGCGGCTTGGCCCTGTCAGCGCGTAACGCGCATCTCATCCCCCTGACCTATGAGGCAACCCGTCCGCGCCTGCCAGCGCCCGCGCAGGTCGGGGCGGAGATGTATAAGAGCATCATCGATCAAAAAGTGACATCACGGCGCTCGCTCGTCTACCACGGCTGGGTGACGCTTGCGCCGACGCTCTTGGGCTTTGCGATTGGCTCAGGGCTTGGGATCTTGCTGGCCGTTGGCATTGTCTACAGTCCCGTGATGGACAGATCTGTGATGCCTTGGGCGATTGTCAGCCAGACGATCCCGATCTTGGCATTGGCCCCGATGGTGATTGTGGTTCTGGGCTCGATGGGGATCCAAGGGCTGTTCCCAAAATCGCTCATTGCAGCCTATCTTTCTTTCTTTCCGGTGGTCGTCGGCATGGTGAAAGGGCTGCGCAGCCCGGACGCAATGCAGATGGACCTTTTGCGCACCTACAGCGCCTCAGCGGTTCAGAGCTTTTGGACGCTGCGTTTGCCTGCTTCAACGCCCTATCTATTTGCCTCGCTGAAGATTGGGATTGCGGCCTCGCTCGTGGGCACCATTGTTGCGGAGCTGCCCACGGGCGCAAAGGCGGGGTTTGGCGCGCGCATGTTGGTTGGGGATCAATACGGCCAGCCGCTGGTCAGTTGGGCCGCGCTTTTCGCTGCTGCGCTCACGGCGGCGGCTTTGGTCGGTATCTTGGGGCTTATTGAGCGGCTGACGCTCAGGCGCATGGGCATGCAGGCGACATGATCTGGGTGGCGCTGGCGTTCATGATCTGGGGCTTGGGCTGGTGGCTGAATGTGCGCCTGGCGAATGGGCCAACGGCAGACCAGTGGGGTGCGCGCGCCGCGATCCCTGTTCTTTTTGGTCTGACAGTCCTCGTGGTTTGGGAGCTCTTAGTGCGGGGGTTTGAGGTCAATCCTGTGATCTTGCCCGCACCCACAGCGATTTTTGCGCGACTGAGCAGCGAGGGCCCCCGGCTTTGGGCTGATTTCCAACAGACGATCATCAAAGGGGCGATGTCAGGGTATCTGATCGGTGGGCTTGCAGCTTTTGGGACGGCCATCTTGGCCGACCGCTCGCCCTTTCTCACCCGAGGGATATTGCCGGTGGGCAGCTTTATGGCCGCGCTGCCCATTGTGGGCATCGCCCCGATCTTTGTGAAATGGCTGGGCAGCGACTGGCAGAGCAAGGCCGCCGTCGTCGCGGTAATGGTGTATTTCCCAATTTTGGTAAACACGGTTGCGGGCCTGCGCGATACCTCTGCGATGCAGCGCGATCTCATGCGCACCTATGCCGCGGGCTATTGGCCGACGCTGCTTAAGCTGCGACTGCTTGCCGCTTTGCCCTTCATCTTCAACGGGTTGAAGATCGCAACGACGCTCGCGCTCATCGGCGCGATTGTTGCTGAATTTTTTGGCTCTCCAACGGTTGGGATGGGCTTTCGCATATCTACCAGCTTTGGTCAGCTTGCGCTCGATATGGTCTGGGCGGAGATTGTTGTGGCCGCCGTCGCGGGGAGCGTTTTTTACGGCATGGTGACACTCATCGAAAAACGGGTGACCTTCTGGCACCCCTCTCAAAGATAACCAAGACCTCAGCAAGAGGCATGCAATCGACTAACCAGGAAGGTGAAAAGTATGAAGAATTATCTGATCGCGGCCGGGGTTGCCGCAAGCCTAGCAGCGGGGCCGGTGGCTGCGGATGGTCACGCCAATACCGTGACGCTGCAGTTGCAATGGGTCACCCAGGCGCAGTTTGCAGGCTACTATGTGGCGCTCGAAAAGGGGTTTTACGAAGAGGAAGGCCTGGAGGTTGAGATCCTCGCGGGCGGTCCTGATATCGCGCCACCACAGGTGTTGGCCGGCGGCGGTGCGGACGCCATGCTGAACTGGATGCCCTCAGCTCTGGCGGCGCGGGAAAAGGGTCTGCCGGTGGTCAACATCGCGCAGCCCTTCAAGTCCTCCGGGCTGATGCTGACCTGCTGGAAAGACACCGGGATCACCGGACCGCAGGATTTTAAAGGCAAGACCATCGGCGTCTGGTTCTTCGGCAACGAATACCCGTTCCTAAGCTGGATGAGCCAAGAAGGTATCTCGACCGACGGCGGTGACGATGGGGTGACGGTGCTTAAGCAGGGCTTTAACGTCGACCCGCTGCTCCAGCGCGAGGCGGACTGCATCTCAACGATGACCTATAACGAATACGGACAGGTGTTGGACGCCGGGGTGAGCGAAGATGAGCTTGTGACCTTCAAGTATGAGGACATGGGTGTGGCAACGCTCGAAGACGGCATCTACGTGCTCGAAGAAAACCTCGCCGATCCGGTCTTTGAGGATAAAATGGTGCGCTTTGTACGCGCTTCCATGCAGGGCTGGAAGCACGCCGAAGCCAATCCTGAGGAGGCCGCTGGCATCGTGCTGGAGTATGATGAAACCGGAGCTCAGACCGAGGCCCACCAGATGCGGATGATGGGCGAGATCGCCAAACTCACCGCCGGATCAGATGGCACGCTGGTTGAGGCTGATTTTCAGCGCACGGTGGACACGCTTCTGGCGGGCGGCTCAGATCCGGTGATCACGAAACAGCCGGACGGCGCTTGGACAAACGCAATCACGGATAAGGCGCTCAACTAAAGCTTTTCGGGTTTACCCTGACACATGACATATCGCCAATGTCACGAGAGCGGGAAGCCCCGCAGTGCATTGGCGATACAAGTCAGTACCGAAACGCTCTAAAAGTGCAATTCCGAATGATGGAGGCCGGGGCGCGTGAGCCGCCGGCCTTTTTGCGTCAAAGGACGGTGACAACCGTGCCCGTGGGCACGCGGTTGTAGAGGTCGATGACGTGCTCGTTGATCATCCGAATGCAGCCGTTTGAGACCGAGCGGCCGATGGTATTGGGCGCGGTCGTACCGTGGATGCGGAAATACGTGTCAACACCGTTCTGGAACAGATACAGCGCGCGGGCGCCCAGGGGATTGTCCGGGCCGCCGGGCTGCGCATCTGTGTTGCCGATGAAGCGCTTGTACTCCTCAGGGTCGCGTTCAATCATCTCATCGGTGGGTCGCCAAGTGGGCCATTCCTTTTTCACGTCGATGGTGGCGGTGCCGGTGAACTCCAACCCTGCTTTGCCGACCCCCACGCCGTAACGCATGGCCTTGCCCGGTTCGGTCACGAAGTAGAGGTAATGGCTCCGCGGCAGCACCAGCAGCTGTCCAGGCTGGTACTGTGCTTTGATCCGCACCTCCTGAGGGGTCGCGTCAAAAGCGGCCCCTGCGGTGAGACCAATCTGGGGCAGGGTCATCGCGGCGGCGGAAGTCGCAAGAAATGTACGGCGGTGCATGGGAGGCTCCATGGAATCAATCGTTAGCTTGCATTGTGAACGCTGGGCGGTTCAGATCAAGTGTCGGGTCTAGACAATGCCACCTAGTGTTGCAAGCGCGTGCCCACGAAGCTGTGATCGATGATTGTACCCAACAGCTATTCGGTTTTAACCTGAGCAATCAAACATCGCCAATGTCCGGAGAGCACAGAAGGCGTGGCGGTGCACTGGTGATTCAAGTCTAAACCGATACGCTTTAGCGCACGAATTTTTTGTGTTTGAGGCGCTTGGGCTCCAACGCGTCGGCACCTAGACGGCGCTTCTTGTCTTCCTCGTAGTCCTCAAAGTTGCCCTCAAACCATTCCACATGGGCTTCTCCCTCAAAGGCCAGGATGTGCGTGCAAATCCTGTCCAAGAAGAAGCGGTCGTGCGAGATCACGACGGCGCAGCCCGCAAAATCGACCAAAGCGTCTTCGAGCGCGCGCAGCGTTTCCACGTCCAGATCATTGGTTGGCTCGTCGAGCAGGAGCACGTTGCCGCCCTCTTTCAAAAGCCGCGCCATATGCACACGGTTGCGCTCCCCGCCAGAGAGCAGGCCGACTTTCTTTTGCTGATCGCCCCCTTTGAAGTTGAAAGACGAGCAATAAGCGCGGGAATTCACCTCAGCATCGCCAAGTTGGATCAGTTCAGCCCCGCCTGAGACAGCCTCCCAAACAGTGGCGTCCGAATTGAGATCGTCCCGCGACTGATCGACATACGACAGATCCACCGTGTCACCGTACTCAATCGACCCGGCGTCAGGTTTCTCCTGACCCGTGAGCATCTTAAAAAGCGTGGATTTGCCAGCCCCGTTTGGCCCGATCACGCCGACAATCCCGCCGGGTGGCAGGTTGAAGTCGAGCCCGTCGACCAAAAGCTTGTCCCCCATGGCTTTGTTGAGGCCTGTGACCTCAATCACCTTTGCTCCCAGACGTGGGCCATTGGGAATGACGATTTGCGCGCGGGTGAGCTTTTCGCGCTCGGATTGCTCGGCCAATTCGTTGTAAGCGTTGATCCGGGCCTTGGACTTGGCCTGGCGCGCCTTCGCTCCTTGCCGCATCCATTCTAATTCGCGCTCGAGTGTCTTCTGCTTGGACTTGTCCTCGCGCGCTTCCTGTTCCAAACGCTTTGCCTTTTGCTCCAGCCATGCCGAGTAGTTGCCTTCATAAGGCACGCCTCTGCCGCGGTCGAGCTCTAGGATCCAGCCGGTGATGTCATCGAGGAAGTAGCGGTCGTGAGTGACAATGAGGATCGTGCCCTTGTAGTCAATCAGGTGCTGTTGCAGCCAGGCGATGGTCTCTGCATCCAAGTGGTTGGTGGGCTCGTCGAGGAGCAGCATCTCGGGCGCCTCTAGCAAAAGCTTGCAGAGCGCCACCCGCCGCGCCTCCCCGCCGGACAGCGACGTGACATCCGCATCATCGGGCGGGCAGCGCAGCGCCTCCATCGAGACGTCGATCTGGCTGTCGAGGTCCCACAGGTTTTGCGCGTCGATGTCATCTTGCAGCTTGCCCATCTCTTCCGCCGTCTCGTCGGAGTAGTTCATGGCCAACTCGTTGTACCGATCAAGGATCGCCTTTTTGTCCGCCACGCCGAGCATCACGTTTTCACGCACGGTGAGCGCGGGATCAAGCTGCGGCTCTTGCGGCAGATATCCCACGCGCGCTCCCTCAGCGGCCCAAGCCTCGCCTTGGAAGTCTTTGTCGAGTCCCGCCATGATCTTGAGCAGCGTGGACTTACCTGCGCCGTTCACGCCGACCACGCCGATCTTCACGCCGGGCAGGAAATTCAGGTGGATGTTCTCGAAGGTCTTTTTGCCACCCGGATACGTCTTGGACACGCCGGACATGTGGTAAACGAACTGATAAGCAGCCATAGCGATTCTCCTTCGCACCCAACGGCGTTCGGATAGCCTAGGGCACGCGGGCATGCAACGTGGCGGAGCTGGTGGGCTTAGCCGGATCCTAGCAGCAAAGACGGAGCCGATCCGCCCGCGACCACATGGCAAAGATTGACATTGCAGGCGTTTGGCTTTCCCTTCGCGCGGCAGCGGGAGGACAAGGTGCGATATCGCGACCCATACGCGCGAAAGGGCGAAGTCATTGGGCTTTTGGGCGGGTCGTTTGATCCTGCGCACGAGGGTCATGCCCACATCACCCGCGAGGCACTGAAGCGCTTTGGGCTGCACCGCGTCTGGTGGCTGGTGTCTCCCGGTAACCCGCTGAAGGCGTATGGGCCTGCAGCGCTTGACGTGCGGCTGGCGCGGGCGCGCCAGGTGATGCGCCATCCCAGGGTTCGGGTCACTGACATCGAGGCAAGGCTGGGCACACGCTACACCGCTGAGAGCTTGGCGCAGTTGCAAAGGCGCTATCCCGGCGTGCGGTTCGTGTGGTTGATGGGGGCTGACAACATGGCGCAATTTCATCTCTGGCAGGATTGGAGAGGGATCATGGGCAGCGTGCCCGTTGGCGTCATGGCCCGCCCGGGTCAGCGGATCTCCGCCCGGATGAGCCGGGTTGCCAACCTTTACGCCAGCTACCGCATCCCAGGTCGTTTTGGTCACCGCTTGGCGCAGGCTGAGGCCCCGGCCTGGTGCTTTATCAACGTGCCGATGAGCACCGCGTCCTCCACGGACATACGCGCGCGAGGTGCCTGGTAGGCCGCGCTTGCATGGGATGTGAGTTTTGAGTTCTTGTGGCCCGCTGCGCGGTAGGCTTTAACCCTTTTATGCGCAAAGTTCTTTCACGACGTTCCTTTTTGCTGACAGGAGCCGCTTTGGGGGGCAGCGCGGCTTGGGCCGACCCGCCGACCGCATCGTTGCGGCCCGTTTTGCGCGCCAGCGATCATCATAAGCGTGCCGTGCCAGATGCCGCCGCGATCATCGCCAAGCAAAAGCTAAGCGGTACTGTCGCCTTCGCCGTGGCGGACGCTCAGACCGGGGCTTGGCTTGAGTGCGAGAACGAACATCAGGGCACGCCACCAGCGAGTGTGACCAAAGCCCTCACGGCGCTCTACGCCCTCGACGTTTTGGGGCCCGCGCATCGGTTCGAGACGGTGATAGCCGCGACAGGTGGCGTCGTCGAGGGGGAGGTCCAGGGCGATCTCATTTTGATCGGCGGAGGTGATCCGACCGTGGATACCGATGCTTTGGCCGATATGGCAGCACAGTTGAAGGCGGCAGGCGTGCATGGTGTGAAAGGCGGATTGAAGGTCTTTGAGGCCGCTCTGCCCGTTGAGCCGCGCATCGATGCAGGCCAGCCGGATCACGTAGGCTACAACCCGGCAGTGGCGGGTCTGTCGTTGAATTATAACCGCGTGCACTTTGAATGGCGTCGCGCGAGCGGTGCCTACAGCGTGACGATGGACGCCCGAACGGCCAATTACCGGCCTGATGTCACGGTAGCGGCCATGCGTATCGAGGACCGCCGTGCCCCGGTCTATACCTATTCTAGCACGGGCGGACGGGATCAGTGGACCGTCGCGCGCGGGGCATTGGGCAACAGGGGTGCGCGGTGGTTGCCGGTGCGGCACCCTGGGCTTTACGCGGGCGAGGTCTTTGCCACGATGGCGGGGTCCCATGGGATCCGCCTGGGCAAGCCGCAGATCATCGACACGTTGCCCAAACATGACGTCTGTGTGCGCCATAAGAGCATCCCCTTGTGGGTGATCTTACGCGATATGCTGAAGTACTCCAACAACTTGACGGCGGAGATGGTCGGCATGTCAGCGGCGAAACGTCAGGATGGCGGTCTGTCAAGCTTGCGCGCCTCCGCCAACGCGATGAACGCTTGGGCGACCGAGACCTTGGGTCTCAGCAGCCCGGCGCTCGTGGATCATTCGGGGTTGGGCGACAGCAGCCGTCTCACAGCGGCGGATATGACCCGTGCGCTGGTAGCGGCGCAAAAGTCGCCGCTGCGCGAGATCATGAAACCTTTTGGGTTCCGCGACAGCCAAGGCCGCCCTGTCAAGGCGCAGCCGACCAAGGTCGATGCCAAGACCGGCACGCTCAATTTTGTTTCCTCCCTCGCGGGCTATGTCACCGCACAGGACGGGCGCGAGATGGCCTTTGCGATTTTCGCCTCCGATCTCGGCATCCGCAACGGGCTGACCAAGGCGCAGCGGGAACGTCCGCCTGGGGCGCGGACCTGGAACCGCAAAGCCAAGCGGGTACAGCAGGCTCTCATTGAGCGTTGGGATACGCTCTATGGCGAGAACGAACCGACCAAAGGGTGAACGCGCCTGACCTTGAACCGGTCACACGATCTGCGATTGCTTGAAGCGCGCACTGCACGCTTTGAGCACTGCCCTCAGGTTTTGTGTCCAACGACCTAAGTGAGGTGCCGGGCGCGGGCCCCCCGTTCAATCGCTGCGGCATGTAGCCGATCGAGGTTGAGCTCATAACGTACTTCTTCCAGCAGTCGAAGCTCCGCATCATCCAACGTGCCATCCGCTGCCGCTACGTCGCAGGCCAGAGCATAAGCTGTCTCATATAGCCGATCCGGCAGACCTTCCCGGATCAACCCAAAAAGTGCATCCAGCCCGTCCTCTTGGTCAAACAAGTCGAACACCGTCTTGGTCACAAGTTCCAACCGGTCTTGATCATAGCCGCTGAAGATCGGGAGGGTGGAGACCGCTGACTGGATCTTGACCAACTCGACCGTGCCAATATCTGCGTCCGAGGCGGAGACGGCCACCATCATCGCCACAAGACAATCCTGCGCGCTGAGCGAATGGGGTTCGGTATCGGCCATTTGGGGCTCCTGTACTGCTCAGCGGCCGTTTTATTGACGCAGCCTGAGTGAGGCAATAGGTACCCGGTGGCGTGCGCGCATCAGGCGCGCCCGAGGCCCTGGGGATACGCATCATGACCGATCTTCTCGACGCTGCGATGAGCAGCAAAGCCTGGCCCTTTGAAGAGGCGCGCGCGCTGCTCAAGCGCTATGAAAAGGGGCCGCCTGAAAAAGGCTATGTGCTGTTTGAAACCGGGTATGGCCCTTCAGGATTGCCGCATATAGGCACCTTTGGCGAGGTGTTGCGCACGACGATGATCAAGCGCGCCTTTGAAGAGATCTCGGACATCCCGACAAAGTTGGTGTGCTTTTCCGACGATCTGGACGGCATGCGCAAAGTGCCGGGCAACGTTCCCCAGCAAGATATGCTGGCGGAACACATGCATAAGCCCCTCACCTCGGTGCCCGATCCGTTCGGCGAATATGAGAGCTTTGGACATCACAACAACGCCATGCTGCGCCGGTTTCTGGATACTTTTGGCTTCGAGTACGAATTCATCTCAGCGCGTGAGTTCTACCGCTCGGGTCAGTTCGACACGGTGCTCAAGCGCGCCTGTGAGCGCTATGACGATGTGATGAAGGTCATGCTGAAATCGCTCCGTGATGAGCGCCAGCAGACCTATTCGATCTTTCTCCCAATCCACCCGGAGACGGGGCGCGTTCTCTATGTGCCGATGAAGCATGTGGACCCGGCGGCGCATACGGTGACCTTTGACGATGAAACCGGGCGGGAATGGACGGTGCCTGTCACGGGCGGCAACGTGAAACTGCAGTGGAAGCCTGATTTCGGGGCCCGCTGGGCCGCGCTCGGCGTTGATTTTGAGATGTACGGCAAGGAGCACGCGACCAATACGGCGATCTATGACCGGATTTGCGAGATCCTGGGCGGGCGCAAGCCGAACCACTTCAGCTATGAGCTTTTCCTCGATGAGCACGGCCAAAAGATCTCAAAGTCCTCGGGCAATGGGATCTCCATCGACGAATGGCTGACCTATGCCAGCACGGAGAGCCTGTCGTACTTTATGTTCCAAAAGCCGAAGACCGCCAAGCGGATGCATTTTGACGTCATCCCCAAAGCGGTGGATGAGTATCACCAGCAGTTGCGCGGCTACGCGGAGCAGGACGCCAAGGCGCGCGCGGCCAACCCGGTTTGGCACATCCATGGGGGCGACGTGCCCGGCTCAGACATGGTGGTGCCGTTCTCAATGCTCTTGAACCTCGCGTCGGTCTCGGGGGCGGAGGATAAAGCGCAGCTTTGGGGCTTCATCCAGCGCTATGCGCCTGAGGCCAGTGCGCAAACCCATCCGGGCATGGATGCCGCCGCGGGACATGCGGTGCGGTACTACAACGATTTTGTGAAGCCGCAGAGGGTCTTTCGCGATCCCACGCCGGTGGAACGCGAAGCTCTGGCTGAGCTGAGTGCCAAACTTATCGCTTGGGACGGTGGCCTAGATGCGGAAAGCCTGCAAAGCATGGTTTTCGCCGTCGGTAAGGAGCGCTTTGACCCACTGCGCGACTGGTTCAAAACGCTCTATGAAGTGCTTCTCGGGGCCTCTCAGGGGCCGCGTTTCGGCGGTTTCATCGCGCTTTATGGCGTTGGAGAGACGGTGCAACTGATCGACGATGCGCTCGCTGGAAAACTGCAAGCAGCATAAGCCGCTTGCCCTGCTGCCCTTCCGGCTTACCCTTTGCTCAGCATCATAGAGGGAGAGCCGCATGCGCACGTTCATCAGCCAATTTCTGGGTGGTCTTGCCCTCACACTCTGCCTGAGCTTTGGCGCGTCCGCGCAGCAGGCTGAGATTGAAGGCACGATCTCCAACCAGATTGAAGCGTTCAAAGCCGATGACTTCGCGCAGGCCTTCACCTACGCCACGCCCCGGCTGCGTCAGTTGTTTCAGACGCCGGAGAATTTTCAGCGCATGGTCACGGGCGGCTATCCAATGGTTTGGCGCCCCGCAGACGTGCAATATCTTGAGTTGGAAGAGCGCGGCGGGATGATGTTCCAACGCGTGCAGATCACTGACCAAAAAGGCGTGCTTCACATCCTGCTTTATCAGATGGTGCCGACGCCCGAGGGGTGGCGCATCGGCGGGGTGCAAATCCTGCAAGCGCCCAGCGTGAACGCCTAAAGCGTTTCGGCTTAAACTTGAATCGCCCATGCACTGCCCCGCCTGCGGCGCTCGCGTGACATTGGCGATCCATGATTGCTCAGGTTAAAGCCGAAAAGCTCTGGGCGTCAAAAATCCCGCCAAAGCCCCAGTTCGAGCGAGACATCATCAGACCCTTCCCAGGGGATTTGCGCCCCCAGTCTGACCCGCGTATCGCCCCCGCCGAGGCGGAAGAGGACCGAGGGTTCGATTGCGCCAAAATCATCGTCTTCACCTGCTGAGTAATTCAGTTCCAGCACGCCGGTGGTGCGCCGCGTGAAATCGAGGCCTGCGGTCACGTCAAGCTTGCCCAAATGATCTCCACGCGTGGGTTCGTAGAGGTAGCTGGCATCAATGTTCACCCACCCATTGCGCTCGCCGATTTGAAGACCTCGCCCAACGGAAACCGTTGCTTCGGCCGCCGGGAGGGTGCGCTCATCTTGCCGTAATGCGCCAAGGCTCAATTCATAGGAAAGCTTCAGGGGACGGTCGGTTGGCCCGATCGCCCGACGCAAAAACACCAGTGCCGAACCCGTGTTGATATCAGAACCAAGCGTGGACACATTCGCATCCAAGCCCACTGTGGTCTCGGGCCATAACCCGTATTCCAGGTAAAGTGACGTTGTGAACCTGTCGTCTTGGGTCGCCCCAAAAGTGAACGAGGCAAAGCCGCTGTCCTCTGCGCGCAACCAGGCACCTGCAACCGCTGGGCTGCCCGCGGTTAGAAGTGTCGTCGCAACAAGAGCAGCCTTGAACCTCATCCGGCCTCCTGCCTAGCAGCGTAGCACAATCATAAAAAATTGTGCGCGAGGATGCGGGTTCGTGCCTTGGTTGAGGCGCTCACGCGGCACTTCTGCAACATTGCAGAAGATGAGTATAGATAACCCTCGGACGTGGCGCGGATGGATCCGGGCAATCCCTAATCGGGGCTACCCAGACACTGACCTTGCTTTTTGAGCTTGAAGGGTGCAGAACTCATGGTTAATGACTTTAGCGCATTGAGAGCGCCACTTTCTGAGACATCCAATCCCAGGCCGCGCGCATTCCAGCCAGTTCCTGTTGCGGTGTGATATTTGTGGGCAAGGGCTCCGCATGCTCCAAGATATGAGCGGTATGCGCGCGGTCGATCAAATAGGCTGCCCCCGCCACCAGTGCGGCACCGGGGTAGTTCCCAAAGCCTCGGACAGGCCCCGCCTTGTCCTCCTCACGGTGCGGCCAGCCGCCCGCACCGCCATGCGTTGTTAAAAAGTGGGCCGTGGCCAAGTTGCCGTAGCGGTTCTCGGTCCCGCAATTCCCGAAAGTGCGCCGGCTGCCTCCGCTCGGGTTACGCAGCGCATGGAACGCTTGTTTTACATTGCGTGACGGATGGCTTGTCTGGTGATTTGGCATGACGCTGGCACGATCGACGGCGTCGAAAAGATACATCGCCTCAACCGGAATGCCCAATTTCTCCAGCTCATGCCCAATGCAGAGCGCAGAGGCCGCCCCGCGGCTGAACCCACTCACATAGATCTTAGGTTGGGTGGCGCCCGCGGCGTTTTGGTGTTTCATTTTGAGCCAGGCAACGGCGTCCCGGATCTTTTCCCCCGAAGAAGTGCCGGTCATGACATCAAACGTGCCTTCGACATACATTTGTTGCGAAAAGCCAAACCGCATGATCCGTTTCACATGACGGTTGGGCGAGTCTTTCATCGCTGCGATCATGTCACATCGATTGGCCTGTGGGGACTTATCGCTGTTGGATGTCCCATCAATACCATAGAAAATCTTCATATTGTTTCCCAAATTGAGTTTCAAAAAGCACTTTAAGTTGATGTAAAACAATATCTTACGCAAGAGGTTGCGCGGTTGAATATCGCGCCTTAGATACCGCTAAGGTTGATTAGATTAAAGTGCCAGCAAGGGTGGAGGTCGCACGCTAGGCCGCGGGCGCAATTGAGCATTCGCGGAAGGCGGCGACTTCTGGGGCCGCGCCTTCCAGCGAAAAGCTCACGGATCTCTCGCCGTTGGTCGCGACGGCGCGTTCGTTAAATTGAAGCCCGTTCAGCACGTTGCCAAACCCGCTGTCTGCAACGCTGAGCGTGCGGCCACCGTCTGAGAACTGATGGCGCGTCGTGCCAATGCTCAAGCCACGCGGCCCCAAAAACTGCATGCCGAAGCGGGGCGCGCGGGGCCAAGGATCAGATGTCGTAACCGAGATCGTATAGCGCGGTAAGGTCGGGTCGAAGGTCAGCTCTACAACAACATCGCCGCTCTCATGCGTCAGAAGGCAGGGCAGGCCCGGCGTGAACTCCCACGCGCTGGCAGGACCTGCGAGACCCAACAAGAGGACAAGCGTGATGGCCTTGCGTCTCACCCGCGCTTGCGCCGTCGCTTGACACCGCCTCGCATGCCGCCGCGGCCCATGGTGCTGCGGCCTGAAGCTTGCTGAGCTTCATCAACAGCTTTCTCGACCGCATATTGGCGCGCCATGGGATCATCCGCGATTGTGAGGTCTACCGCCTCCAACCGCTTGATCTCATCGCGCAGCCTCGCTGCCTCTTCGAACTCCAGGTTTTCGGCGGCTTTGCGCATATCATCGCGCATCCCTTCGAGCACGGCCTGCATGTTGCTGCCCGCTTGTTTGCGGTCAATCTGCGTGGTTACGCGGGCCTGATCGGTGTCGCCTTTGTAAAGCCCTGCCAGAATGTCTTCGACATTTTTCTTTACGGTGGCGGGCGTTATGCCATGGGCTTCGTTATAGGCAACCTGTTTCACGCGGCGTCGGTTGGTCTCTGCAATCGCACGCTCCATAGAGCCGGTGACGTGATCGGCATACATAATCACGCGACCATCTGCATTGCGTGCTGCACGGCCCACGGTTTGAATGAGAGAGGTCTCAGAGCGCAGAAACCCTTCCTTATCCGCATCAAGAATGGCCACGAGACCACACTCGGGGATGTCGAGCCCCTCGCGCAAAAGGTTGATGCCAATCAGCACGTCGAAGGCACCCAGCCGGAGGTCGCGCAGGATCTCAATCCGTTCAATCGTGTCGATGTCTGAATGCATGTAGCGCACGCGGATGCCTTGCTCATGCATGTACTCAGTCAGGTCCTCCGCCATGCGCTTGGTCAACGTCGTGCACAGCGTCCGGTACCCCGCAGCGGCAACCTTTCGCACCTCGTCAAGCAGGTCGTCCACCTGCATCTCAACGGGCCGGATCTCAATCTCAGGGTCCAATAGCCCAGTTGGACGGATCACCTGTTCGGTAAAGACGCCACCTGATTGCTCAATCTCCCAGTTCGCAGGGGTCGCTGACACAAAGATCGACTGAGGCCGCATGGCGTCCCATTCCTCGAACTTGAGCGGGCGGTTGTCCATGCAGGAGGGCAAGCGGAAGCCGTGCTCTGCCAGCGTGAACTTGCGCCGGTAGTCGCCCTTGTACATGCCCCCGATCTGCGGCACTGACACGTGGCTTTCATCGGCAAAGACAATTGCATTGTCCGGGATGAACTCGAAAAGCGTCGGCGGCGGCTCTCCCGGTGCGCGCCCCGTCAGATAACGCGAATAGTTCTCAATGCCGTTGCACACGCCTGTGGCCTCGAGCATTTCAAGATCAAAGTTCGTGCGCTGCTCCAAGCGCTGTGCCTCAAGAAGCTTGCCATCCGCGACCAACTGATCCAGACGGATCCGCAGCTCTTTTTTGATCCCCTGGATTGCCTGGCTCATGGTGGGCTTGGGCGTCACATAGTGGCTGTTTGCGTAGACACGGATGTGTTCAAAGGTATCCGTTTTCTCGCCCGTGAGGGGGTCGAACTCGGTGATGCTCTCCAATTCCTCGCCGAAAAAGCTCAGCCGCCAAGCGCGATCGTCGAGGTGGGCCGGAAAGATCTCCAGCGCGTCCCCGCGCACGCGAAATGCACCGCGCTGGAACGCCTGATCGTTGCGCCGATACTGTTGCGCCACCAAGTCGGCGATCACCTTGCGCTGGTCATACATCTGGCCGGTCTTGAGGTCTTGGGTCATTGCGCCGTAAGTCTCGACCGAGCCGATGCCATAGATGCACGAGACCGAGGCCACGATGATCACGTCATCGCGCTCCAATAGCGCGCGGGTCGCTGCGTGGCGCATTCGGTCGATCTGTTCGTTGATCTGGCTCTCTTTTTCGATGTAAGTATCCGAGCGTGCGACATAGGCCTCAGGCTGATAGTAGTCATAGTAACTGACAAAATACTCCACCGCGTTTTCGGGAAAGAACCCTTTGAATTCACCGTAAAGCTGTGCCGCGAGGGTCTTGTTGGGGGCGAGGATAATGGCGGGGCGCTGCGTTTCTTCAATCACCTTTGCCATCGTGAAGGTTTTGCCCGTGCCCGTTGCACCGAGCAATACCTGATCCCGCTCGCCCTGCATGACACCGCCAGACAGTTCAGATATGGCTGTGGGCTGGTCACCAGCCGCTTCGAACTCGGTGTGTAACTTGAAGGCTTTGCCGCCCTCAAGCTTCTCGCGCTGCTGCACCGCCGGGGCCGCATGAGCGAGCGCCGGTTCAATTTCAGATGCATCGCTGTGGGCGTAGGGCATCGAGGGGTCCTCCGTTCCAGACCTTTAAAATGACGCTTTCACGGGCCGGATCAAGAGTGCGTCCTCTTCAAAGCGATCTTCGCACTGTGGCACCTCAGCCTTTGGTCAGTCTCTTGCGATTGGCGTGCACCTTTTGGTTCAAGGGGCTTAGCGCTGCTGACATGACGGCATGCGGCGGCTGACCGCGCATCGCAGCCTGCGTGGCCTCACTGTAGGATTTGCTCAAAGCGGGCAGTTTTTCCAAGACCATGCGCAGGCTCTCGTCTGGACGTGCCGGGATCACACCGGACAAGGCCAAGATGCGCAGTGCGATAACCGATTGAGAATCCACCAGAAGATGCGTGAACTTGAGTTGTAGGTCAAGAAGTGCGAGTGGCGACATGGAACCTCCGACCACAGCGCTAGCGGAAATGCTGCGATGCAGCAAGATCAAAGTCGTCGCATGCCGTTTTGGCTTTCGTTTGCGTTTGAAAAGATCATCTCGAGAACTCACGCTCTGAAAACGGAGCCGATTGCCTTGGGTGAAGGGGAGGGCGCGCAACAGGCACACGCCAGTGAAGGCTTTGCGACCTGTGCGCCGTTCGGGACGTATACAGACGATCCCTTTAGCAGGTGGTATGACGCTGCGGATCACGCCGAAGGTTTTATAGGACTTGCTATGTTGCGAGTGATGGTGGAAACCGACCGTAGCGGTCCCTTAGCTCAACTGGATAGAGCAGCTGACTTCTAATCAGCAGGTTCAGGGTTCGAGTCCTTGAGGGATCGCCAATAAAATAGACCACTGATGCCACATATCTCGATTTCAGCACTGGCGATGTATTCGCTGGGGGACATGTGAGGGACAGACCGCGAGATATAGGTCTCCCACCACCAGCGCTCAGCCAACATCTATGCCATCTGGAGAAACATACCATTCAGCCGACGTTGCAGGCCCTTTGACTGGGAGTTCGCGAACTTTCTAGCCTCTGGCCCAAATTCACCTTTGTAAGGGTTATCTGGTTGGTATGGGTTGTTGCTTACCGGCCCATACCCAGCCATGCGGTCAAAATACGAGCACTTTCAAAGCCCAAGTAAACAGCCCCGGTAAAGAGAGGCGTGATAACGAACTCTGGGGGATCTAATTGTTCTTCGATCATTAGAATCTCTTAGTCGATAGACAACCCAACGCGAGGGCCATCAGGTACATTGAATGCTCCGGATGAAAGCCTGCAGCTCGGTTCAGCCTCATTCCTATCCGTTACAATGTGATGTTCCGATAAGCGCCCGATAACGGTGTCGTCGTTCTGGTTTCCAGTTTCGTCCATGCCATTCAACTGTGATACGTTCTGAGCCAAATCGACCCCGATGGCGGCAATCACGCTCATGAATGGACCCCAACTGATGAATGTAGCCAGCACACATTGGGCCACATCGCGTTGCTGGCAGAAGACACCTTCATTCTACCGAACGCGGACTGAGGCGGCGTTGTTTAAGCAAAAGTTGTCTAAGCAAGATATGTGTTGAGCGCGCACGCCGGGAAGCAGAACACGGGCGCAAATGGGACACTTCGCAGGTTCGCTGCACCGTATTTGTGAGGCTGTCAGCAATCCCGCCTGGATTTGAACCTCAAAAAGTGTTCCTACTCTTACATGCGAGGGCCAAATGGCCTAACTTACGTCAAAAATCGGGGCAAGCCTCATGCCAAACAGTCTCTTCAACTTCTCAGGCCGTATTGCCGTTTTTGCCGTTTCTACGGCGCTCGTGCTGATTGCGCCGAAGAGCGCCATGGCCGAATCCCTGGCAGACGCGCTCGTGGGTGCCTACACCCACTCTGGTTTGCTCGACCAGAACCGCGCATTGCTGCGGGCTGCTGACGAAGACGTGGCAAGTGCTGTTTCAACGCTGCGCCCGCTTGTCACATGGTCGGCCTCATTGACGCAGAATTTTGGTCTTGTGCGCAACGCGACATCGCCGAACGCCTTTGATAACGACAGTTTGACCGCGGCCGTCAATCTTGCGGCCCAGCTCACTCTTTACGATTTTGGCGCACGCCAGTTTAGGATTGACGCGGCGAAAGAGAGCGTTTTAGCCACACGCGAGGCGCTTCTCGACATTGAGCAACAGATCCTGCTGCGCACGGTCGCCGCCTACATGGGCGTTGTGGAAGCAACCGAATTTGTGGCCCTGCGCCAAAACAACGTACGGCTGCTCACACAGGAAGAGCGGGCCGCGCAGGACCGCTTTGACGTCGGCGAAGTCACGCGCACAGACGTTGCCTTGGCACAGGCGCAGCTTGCGCAGGCGCGCAGTGGGCTCGCCGCGGCGCAGGGCGATTTGATCATTGCGGTCGAGGAGTATCGCAACGTGGTGGGCCGAACCCCAGGGCGGCTCAGCCAGCCAGCGCGATTGCCCAGCTTTAACCCTTCGGTCGATGCAGCCAAGGCCGCTGCGGTGCGCCGGCACCCTTCGCTGAAATCGGCGCAGCACCAAGTCAAGGCGGCCGACCTTCTGGTGCTTGCCACTGAAGCGGACATGCGGCCAAACGTGCGGATTACCGGCAACCTGGGCATCAGCGAAGATCTGAACGATGATTCCTACAACCGCGGGGGCTCTATTCGCATCGAGAGCGCGCAGACGATCTATCAAGGTGGCGCGCTTTCTGCGACGGCCCGCCGTGCCGTGGCACAGCGCGATGCGCAACGGGGCAACCTGCACGTGGTGCGTCATCAGGTGCAACAAGACGTGGGCAACGCCTATGCTCAGTTGGCATCGATCCAGGCCCAATTGGCGGCCTCCGATAGGCAAGTGCGTGCCGCAAGCATCGCGTTTCGCGGCATTCGGGAAGAAGCGGCGCTCGGCGCGCGCACAACGCTTGACGTGCTGGACGCTGAACAGTCTTTGCTCGATGCGCAGTCTACACAGCTTTCTGCGCGGGCCAATCTTTACATCGCCGCCTATCGCATCTTGTCGTCCACCGGACATTTGACGGCACAGCAATTGCGGCTGCCAGTACAGATTTACGACCCCACGGCCTACTACAACCTTGTCAAAGATGCCCCTGCAAAGCGCACAAAACAGGGTCAGCAGTTGGATCGCGTGCTGCGGGCCTTGCAAAAAGACTGACAATTTTCATGGCCCCATTGTTAGGAATCATCGGTGGGGCTAAGGAAGCAGCGAGCAGAAAACGGTTTAGTCATGTCTGATCGCGTCACAAATGCTGAGGTTGAGGGGGTTCTTTCCTCAATACGCCGTCTCGTTTCTGGGGATAACCGCGCGCCGCGTGCTGACGTGCCCAACGACATTGAGAAAGGCGATGATCAGGACCGGCTGGTGCTGACGCCCGCTTTGCGTGTCTCGGATGCTTCGGACGCTGAGATGCGCGCCGGAGACGCCATTGAAGAAGAGCCGTTGGTGGACGAGGCGGAGGGCGATGAGCCACCCGACGCGTCACTGCTCAGCAGTCTTATATCAGATGAAGAACCACTGGATCTTTATGCTCAACCGCAGACGCGGCCGGAGGTGGACGCCTGGGATGACTTCGATGCGGATGAAGAGGCGCTGATCGCAGCGGCCGCAGAGGAGGGCGATGTTGATCCTGAACACCCCGCTTTGCGCATCAATCGGGGCGCGCTGCGCGCTGCGCCCGAAGCTGAGCCACTTGAAGAAGAAGTGTCAGAACCGGCTGAGGCTTTTGCGGACGACGATTTTGGCGAAAGCACGGCCAGGGTGGAGGAGGACGTCACACCCGCCGCTGATCCACCACTCGATCTTGAAGCGGCCAGCCCAGAACCTGTCCCGGCGGGTGAAGAAACCGCTAAGACCGATGCAAAAGCTGCTGTATTGAGTGCAAAAATCGCGGCATTAGAGACCGCTATTGGTAAGATTTCTGAGACATGGGAGCCAGATGAGGTCGGCGAAAGCGACTATGCTGGTACCAATGCGCAATCCATCGACTGGGAAGAAACCGAAGCTTCTGAGACTTTTCAAAAGCCCCTTCTGGCTCCCGTTCAACGCCGCCGCACCGTCCCACTTAAGCAGGTAGCCGATCACGGGGATGATGCGGATCCTTCGCCAAAGATCCAAGCATTTACGAGCCAAAGGAAATCGCAGCCGAAAGTGCTGGACCAGTCTGATCTGGCCGGTGAGGATGCGTCACAAGAGGCGCTTCAAATCCCAGTGGAGATCGAGCCCCCTTTAGGTGGCACCGCGTTTGATGAGACCGGAGCGTTAGAAGAAAAAGAGCCGCCGCAGGCGCTTCATCCGGTCACGCGCACACAAACGCGCACTGAAGAGCCCGCTGATGATGTCTTATCAGCCCTGCCTGAAGTCTCAGTAGAAGAAGTTTCTACGGCCGAGCTTCCGACCGTGAATTGGCCAGAGCCTGTCTCAGCCGTCACTTTGTTTGATGAGCCTGCAGAGGGTCAGAATGACGCAAGTGCGGTTCAGGAAGCCCCGCTCTTGGATGAGACGGCACTGCGCGAAATTGTGAGCGAGATCGTGCGCTCCGACTTGCAGGGCGCATTGGGCGAACGCATCACGCGGAACGTTCGCAAATTGGTCCGACGAGAGATTAATCGCGCTTTGGCAGCGCAGGAGTTGGATTGAACTTTTTCTCTACGTCACCTCTGCGCGAGATAATGCTTCGCTCACGACTGAGCGGTGCCCCGTTTGAAGGTGCCGCTGCTTGATTGGTTGACTGCGCGCTCCGTGCGCCCAAGCCAAAATCTCAGATGTGGCCCTCAATCTCAACGCGGGCGCAGATCGTTGCGCCGCGCCATATTTCAAGACGCCGGCTGCCTCGGTTTTCTCAGCACCCCAATGCTCTAGGCCGGCGGGACCATTGGCGGATCAACCTCTTCGGCGAGCTTCAAAAGTAGATCGACGTCGAAAAACCGTTCGATGTGGTCCGCCAACGCGTCTAACGCCGTTTCAACACCGGCGTCAAAGTCTAGGGAGGATTGGACCCCAAGCTCTGCCAAAAACGCACGCCGAAACGGGTCTGACGTGAAGATGCCATGCATGTAACAGCCCTGCACCCGACCGGTTGGGTCGGCGGCACCTTCATCGCGTCCGTTGAACGAGAGCCAAGCGCGCGTCCTGTCCGGGCCCGACGTCTCCCCAATGTGGATCTCATAGCCGGAGAGGGCGGTGCCGCTTGACAGATGCAACCCTTCCTTGTTCGCAAGGTGCTTGAGGGGGGCCATCACCGTCTCCACGTTGAGATGTCCAAGGCCCGCGACCCGGCCAACGCCGCCTTCTATGCCATGCGGATCAGCAATGCTCCTGCCCAGCATTTGATAGCCCCCGCAGAGCCCAAGGACCCGCCCGCCTCGTCGGATGTGCGCAGCGAGGTCAATGTCCCAACCTTCGGCGCGAAAGGCGGCGAGATCGGCAATCGTGGCTTTGCTGCCTGCCAGCAAGATAAGATCTGCCTCCACGGGCAGCGGTGCGCCAGGATGAACGATGCGCAGGTCGACACCTGGCTCAGCCGCGAGTGGATCAAAATCGTCGAAGTTTGAAATCCGGGGGAGGCGGGGCACTGCAATCAGGCAGCCGTCACCCGCCGCCTTTGATCGCTCCGGCAGGTCCATCACATCTTCCGCGGGCAAGCGATGTGCGGCATCGAACCAGGGGATGACCCCCAACGACGGCCAACCGGTGCGCCGCACAACGTCGTCCCGCCCGGCATCAAAGAGCGACCTGTCGCCACGAAACTTGTTGACGGCGAAACCTCTGACCATTGCGTTGTCTTGTTCAGACAGGACTGCTTGTGTGCCGACGATCTGCGCAATCACACCGCCGCGGTCGATGTCCCCCATCAAGACAACTGGGACATGCGCCGCTGTGGCGAAGCCCATGTTGGCGATGTCACCGGCCCGCAGATTAGTTTCCGCCGGGCTGCCCGCGCCTTCGACCAGGATCAAATCACACGCAGAGGCCAAGCGGTGAAAGCTCTGCAGGACGGCGGGCAGCAACTGGGCTTTGTTTTTGCCGAAGGCGGCAGCCTCGAGATGTCCTGCGACCTGGCCTTGCACAATCACCTGCGCACCTGATGTGCTTTGTGGTTTGAGCAGGATCGGGTTCATATCTGTGTGCGGGGGCACGTGCGCCGCGCGGGCCTGGAGCGCCTGGGCGCGCCCAATCTCGCCGCCGTCTTCGGTCACTGCGGCGTTGTTGGACATGTTCTGCGGCTTAAAGGGCCGAACCCGGAGGCCACGTCGGGTGCAGGCGCGGGCGAGACCCGCGACGATCATCGATTTACCAACATTGCTGCCGGTCCCCTGTATCATGATGGCTTTTGCCATGGGATCGCCTTTAGACTGCCGGAGCAGGTTTAATGATATCTGCGCAACCGGAAAGGGCTTAAAGGCGCACCATGAATACGCCGGCACATTTGCTTCTCGGTGCAGCGGCCTTCAGCGGTCGGCACGCTGACCGTCGCTTGATCTGGGCGGGCATGATAGGCGGGCTTTTGCCTGACGTATCTCTCTACGTTCTGGCGGGGGTATCGCTGCTGGTGCTGCGCATACCCCCGCAGGTTGTCTTTGATGAGCTTTACTTTTCCGACCTTTGGCAAAGCATCTTTGCCATCGACAATTCATTCTTCGTCTGGGGCCTGCTGTGCGCGTTGTCACTTTGGCGGCGGATAGACTGGGCTGTTGCATTGACGGCAGCGGCTCTCTTGCACCTGGCGCTTGATTTTCCGTTGCATCACGACGACGGCAGGCCGCATTTCTGGCCGCTCTCGGCTTGGGTCTTTGAAAGTCCGGTCAGCTATTGGGATCGCGGGCATTACGCCATGTACGTGGCCCCCGTGGAAACCTTGTTGAGCGCGGCCTGCGCCCTCTGGTTATGGGCGCAACGGCCAGGTTGGCTGCTCTCCCTGGTGATAGGGATACTGGTGTTGGCGCAACTCAGGGTCGCTACTGTTTGGATGTTCATTTTCGCGAACGGCTAGTCCCAACAAAAAATGCAGCCCCGAAGGCTGCATTTTCCCAATACTAATACTTGATGAGGTGAGCTACGCGGCCTCAGCTTGCTGCGCTGCATTGCGGCGTTCTGACTCCTCCCGAGACAGGGCCACAGACGTGCGCACGCCTTTACCAACAAATTCCATCAGTCCAGAGACAACCCGCTCATTCGGATCAATGCCCGCACAGCTTAACACTTCGCGCCCGTCGCGCGAGCGTGCCCAGCGGGCAATCTGCTCTGGTCCATTTCCGTACTTCTTGTCGTCTGCGATCGCATCGTCCAATGCTGCAAGCACCACCGCTGCAAAGAGCTTACGGGCGCGATTGCCCTGCTCGTTGTTGAAAGCGGTGCCATCAACGAAGTCTTTCATCCGTCGTCCTTTCAATTATTCTTGCTCTTATCGTTTCGGCGTGAAGGCCGTTATGGCGGATCTCACTCGATTCGAATACCACAATCTTGCAAGGCACACATGCATGAATTGCATAGCTTAGCGGTAAGCACAGCAATATTGGTTCTCTTGCGAGGCCCCCGTGACCCAGATATAGGGTCTGTTAATCAATCATCAACCTCTCTCCGTGGTTCTGTCACAATGCCAAAAATCAATGGAAATGAAATCCGCCCCGGAAACGTGCTTGAGCATAACGACGGGCTTTGGGCCGCTGTCAAAGTAGACCATGTGAAGCCGGGCAAGGGTGGTGCCTTCGCGCAAGTAGAGCTCAGAAACCTGCGAAATGGCTCAAAACTGAATGAGCGGTTCCGCTCTGCAGACAAGGTGGAGCGGGTGCGCCTGGAGCAGAAGGACCAACAATTTCTCTATGAAGACAGTGGGATGCTGGTGCTCATGGACACGGTGACATTTGACCAGGTGCAGCTTTCAGCCGATCTGTTGGGGGACCGGGGCCCGTTTTTGCAAGACGGGATGATGATCGTGGTTGAGTACTACGAAGAGGAAGCGCTGAACGCATCGCTGCCGCAAAAAGTCATCTGTAAGGTTGCCGATACGGAGCCCGTGGTCAAAGGGCAAACGGCGGCAAACTCCTTCAAGCCTGCCATTTTGGACAATGGGATCAAAGTCACGGTGCCCCCGTTTGTCGGACCCGATGAGGACATTGTCGTCAATACAGAAACGATGGAGTATGTCGAACGCGCATGAGCTGGGTCCTCAACACGTGGCGTTTCTGACGCAACGTTACGCGGCACACTAGGGTCAGGACCCATTAATCCTGCACCACTGGCGACAAAACCGCGAAAGTTCAGTGGTTTGAGACATGCAGCAACGAACGGGTTCATTGCAAATGGCTCACGCCGCTGAAATGAAGCGGTTTTTCCGTCCTTCGGATGTGACGGATTTTCCCCGTGAACTGCGTCACATCTACTCGAAATAGAACCACTATTTCTGCGCACATGCTCCTTTTCACGGGCAAAATCTGTCAAACCAGTGTTACAGGATTAATGGGTCCTGACCCTAGGCGATGGTCGTCTCCGCTTGAGGCCATGTGACAACCGCGTCACCCGCCATGAGTGTCCCCTTCGCCCGATCAAATCTCAGATAGGCAATCGCTGTATCACCGCTTTGGGTAAACAGCGCGCCGACGGACTTTCCCGCAGAAGTGGTGATTTCAGTGCCCACCGGCGCCGCGCCCTCAACGCGGACCTGGGTCAGCCCTTTGCGCAGTTCAGTCTTGTGCTTCATCCGCGCGGTGACCTCTTGCCCCACGTAGCAGCCTTTGCGGAAATCCACGCCTGAGAGCGCTTCAAACCCCGCTTCCAGCAGGTATGTGTCGGGCGTGAGTTCGACCCCTGTCTCAGGGATCAGATGTTTCACCCGCAGCGCGTCCCAGTCCGTGGTGTCGTCTGTCTGCGCGTGATCCCGGAAGGCCCGCCAGCCGAGCGCCGGATGGCGTGGGTCCGCCAAACCGTCAGACGGCGCCGCGCCCAAACCGCGGTGAAGGTACACTGCCGCGGGCTGGATCTCGACCTGGGCGCGCAGTTTGTACATGGTTAGCCGCTGCGCAACCATATCGCCAAGGCTGTCCGCAACGTCGAGCATGACATCCGGACCCTCAGCAAAGAGAAAGAAATCGGCCATGAACTTGCCTTGCGGCGTGAGCAAGGCGGCATAGACCAAGCCTGCATCGGTCTTTCCCACGTCATTGGTCACCAATCCTTGCAGAAAGTCGCGATTGTCCCGCCCGGTGAGACGCAAGATCCGGCGATTGGTCATGTTCTCTGTCCTTTCAGTTTTCCACATGGCATATAAGCGATGTGAAGACCGACGAAAGAGGCCTTATGCCTGCTCCTATCTCCATTATCATTCCAACGTTGAATGCCGAAGCACAACTGCCGAGTTGCCTGAATGCGTTGTTGGAAGGGTTGGAGGCGGGCCTTGTGCGTGAATTGATTGTCACCGACGGCGGCTCGCAGGATGCGACCGGTGCGACGGCTCAGGCCTGGGGGGCGGAGGTCTTGCACGGGCCCCCGTCGCGCGGCGGCCAATTGCGTCGCGCCTGTGCTGCTGCGCGCGGCGAATGGCTGCTGATCCTGCACAGCGACACGGTGCTGCAACCGGGGTGGAGCAGCCAAGTGCAGGCACATCTGGCGCATCCTGAATGGGCTGCTTGGTTCCGGTTGCAATTTGATACCGGCGGGCTTGCTGCCTCTATCGTCGCAGGCTGGGCCAATTTGCGGAGCCGGTTTGGTATGCCCTATGGCGACCAAGGTCTGTTGATTTCCGCCGCGCTCTATGCCCGGGCGGGGGGCTTTCCAGATCAGCCATTGATGGAAGATGTGGTCTTGGCGCGCGCACTATCAGGCAAACTCATGGGTTTGCCCGTCACGGCGGTGACATGCGCTGACAAGTACCGCCGCCAGGGGTGGGTCCGGCGGGGTGCCAGGAACCTTTGGCTGCTGATGCGCTTTGCTGGCGGGGCAGATGCGCGCGTATTGGCGCAAAGCTACCGCCGCTAGGCGCTGCGCGGACTTTGTTGGCTCAATCTGAATGCGGCGTGCTGTCGGCGGGCTTTCGCGTCTCTTGCAGCGCATTCAGTTGCGCATAGACCCCGCCGCGGCTGATAAGCGCCTCATGGCGGCCTTCATCGACCACGCGCCCTTTGTCCAGCACGACGATCTTGTCGGCCCCCTGGATCGTCGCCAACCGGTGAGCGATCACCAGCGTCGTGCGCCCGCTGGAAAGGCGGTCGAGCGCGGTTTGCACCATCTTTTCCGACTGCGCGTCCAGGGCGGAGGTTGCCTCATCCAACAGGAGGATCGGCGTATCACGCAACAATGCGCGGGCGATGACCACCCGCTGACGCTGCCCGCCTGAAAGCGCGGAGCCGCGCGGGCCAACAAGCGTGTCGAGCCCCTTGTCGAGCTGCGGCAGAAAGTCTGCCACATGCGCGTCCTCTAAGATCTGCTGCAGCCGCTCTTTTGAGACGTCCGTCCGACCCAACAGAATGTTCTCGCGCAGGCTGGCGTCAAAGAGCAAGGCTTCCTGAGTGACGACAGAAAACAGCCCGCGCAGGTCCGCCAGCGCCATCTCACGCGTTGTCACGCCGCCCAAGCGCACGGCCCCGGCGTCCGGGTCGACCAAACGGGTGAGCAGGTTGAAAACGGTGGACTTGCCTGCGCCTGAGGTGCCGACAAGCGCGGTCGTATCGCCCGCCTTTGCCGTGAAGCTCACCCCCTTGAGCACTTGGGATGTGCCGTAGCTCAGTGTCACGTCTTCAAGCCGTACCTCAGGCACTCCAGCAGGCGGTGCTTTGGGCGTCGCAGGGTCGCGCAGGTGGATGGGCGCGTCCAAGAGCACGCGGATCCGTTCCAGTGCTGCGGCCGCGACCTGCCAAAGCCCGCTGATCCCACCGAGGCGCCGGAGCGGGTTGAAGGCAAAGCCCATAGCGGTGAAAAAGGTCATGAACTGGCCAATGGTCTTGTCGCCCGACATAATCTCTGATCCGCCATAGAGGATCACCGCCATGAACCCGACGCCTGAGAGGATATCCACCATGCCGGGGATCGCCGAATTGCCAAAGGCCGCGCGCACTTCGGTATCAACAAAACGATCCGTCAGGTCGCGGTATTGCCGTTCTTGGTAGGCTTCGAGTGCGTTGAGCTTGACCTGCACAATCCCGTGAAACACCTCGTCGAGCCGGGTGGCGAGATCGGCCCCCAAGTCGCGCGCCTCCCGCGCGCGGCGGCGGACGAACCGCTGGGCTGCCGCCGCAGGCAGGACCATCGCGGGGATCCCCACCATCGCCATCAGCGCCCACACGGGATCGATGGAGATGGCGACGCCAAGGAGCACCAGAAGCCCGATGAAGTCCCGTCCGGCCCCGGTGATCACTGCACGCCAGACGTCTTGCACCGCGTTCACGTCGCTTTGCACCCGCTGGATCAGAAAGCCGGGCGGATGGGACTGGTGAAAGGCCCCATCCTGCTGCATGGCGCGCTGCAACAGATCGATGCGCATCTGCGCCGCGGAAAGTTGCGCAATCCGTGTCAGCAGCACCTTTTGGCCGACACCCGCCACCGCGCGCACAATGAAAATACCTACGACCGCCAGCCCCACCCACAAAAGCGCGGCGCGCTGTCCGGCGACAAACACCTGGTCAAACATCGGCTCCATCAGCCGCGCCAGCGCGCCCAGCATGCTGCCCTCAATCACCATCAGCAGCAGCGCAAAGCCAAGGAGCTTGACGTGCCCGCGCAGATAGTCGCGCCAGAGCCAGCGCACCAGATCTTTCGAACTGTAGGTTTGATCCGCCATGGGCGTGGTCTACGCAGCCGCGACCGTATCGGCAAGCGAAAGCCGTTTGCCAAAAGCTTGAGCCTTCAGACGCCGTTCGATGTCAGTTTTTTCAACGTGTTAGGCGGAAAGTCAGACGCGTGTGACATCGCAACCCGGATTGGGGTCGCATTTGGTTGACGTTAAGCTGGGCAGGTCTACTCTGAGGCACATCAGGCAAGAGAGACAATGCGATGACCCACACTCTGGCCAACGGCCGCCCCTATCTCGCAATTCCAGGGCCCTCGGTTATCCCCGACGCGGTGCTGCAGGCGATGCACCGTGCTGCCCCGAACATCTACGCGGGAGAGCTCATCGACATGATGCCGGGCTTGGTGGCGGATCTCAAGCGCGTGGCGCGCACCGCGCATCACGTGGCGATGTACACCGGCAATGGGCATGCCGCTTGGGAGGCGGCGCTGGTCAATGTGATCGCGCCCGGCGATCACGTGTTGGTCCCGGCGACGGGGCATTTTGGCTTCGGTTGGGGCGATATGGCTGAGGCCATCGGGGCCGAGACTCATGTAATCGATTTCGGCAAAATGGGGCCGCTTGACCCTGCACGGGTGGCTGACGCGCTGAAGGCTGACACCGCGCACCAGATCAAGGCGGTCCTGGCGGTGCATGTGGACACGTCGACCTCTGTGCGCAACGATATCGCCGCCCTGCGCGCGGCGATGGATGCGGCGGCGCATCCGGCGCTCTTGAGGGTTGATTGCATCGCATCCCTTGGCTGCGACGTGTTTGAGATGGACGCTTGGGGTGTGGATGTGATGGTCACGGGATGCCAAAAGGGGCTGATGGTGCCGCCGGGCATGTCCTTCGTCTTTTTCAACGAAAAAGCGAGCGCTGCGCGCGAGGCGCTGCCGCGCGTGAGCAAGTACTGGGATTGGGTCCCCCGCGCCAATCCTGAGCATTTCTTTCAATACCACGGCGGCACGGCACCGACGCATCACCTCTACGGCCTGCGTACCGCGCTCGACATGATCCATGCCGAAGGGATGGCGGCGATCTGGGCCCGCCATGAAACACTTGCGCGCGCGATTTGGGCTGCATGTGAGGCGTGGAGTACGCAAGGCAGTTTTGCCCTGAACGTGGTCGATCCCGATCACCGCAGCCGCGCGGTTACGGCGCTGCGGCTGATGGCACCGCAAGCGACGCAGTTGCGCACCCTGCTTGAAGAACAGATGGGTCTGACCCTGGGCATCGGTCTGGGCATGGCGCCGCCGGAGGATCCCGCATGGCACGGCTATTTCCGTTTAGGCCATATGGGCCATGTGAACGGTCACATGGTCATGGGGCTTTTGGGTGGGATTGAGATCGGGCTCACCGCTATGGACATTGCGCATGGGCCTGGCGCGCTTGACGCGGCTGCCCGCGCGATGGCCACGCCGCTTGCCAGCGATACGCCCATCGCGCCGCGCTTGGTCTCTTAAAGGGGCCCCACGTGTATCGCCGGGGTCGCGCCGACGCGGCGGGTGCCGCTGTCTTGGCACAGCGGTTTTGAGTGAAAATCCGTTAGGGCGACGCCTTCTGCCGGGCCTTGCCGATCCGGTGGATCACGTGGTTGACAAGCCAACCTGTCAAAGCCACCGCGAGGAGGCCCCACCACACCCAAATCACCATGAGGATCCATGTGATGTTCACGCCGAACAAAACAACGCAGGCCTGCGTGTAGTTCGGCGCAGAACCGCGGGGGCGATCATCGCGCATGTGTGCTCCTTCATCCGTTCAGGGCAAGGTAGCGTTGCAACAATGACTGTCAGGTTACTTTGCAGCGCGCAATGCTTCGGGAAGTGCTTTTGCAAAGAGTGCCAGATCCGCAGGCGTCCCGCAACTCACGCGAATGCAGCGATTTTGCGGCGCGACAAAGGGCATGCGGACAAAAATCCCCCGGGCGATGAGACCGTCAAGCACCGCTTTGGCGAATGCACCGTCCGCACCGCAGTCGATGGCCACGAAATTCGCGGCTGAGGCGAGCGGCGCAAGGCCATTCTCGCGGGCAATCTCGGCGATCCGGTCGCGCGCCTTGGCCACCTCTGCCACGACATGGGCGAGCCAGGCTTGATCTTTGAGTGCGGCCAATGCACCGGATTGCGCGCTGCGGTTCATGCCAAAGTGATTGCGCACTTTGTCAAAGGCTGAGATGAGAGCGGGCGCGCCAAGGGCGTAGCCGACCCGCGCGCCCGCGAGACCATAGGCTTTCGAGAATGTCCGCATCCGGATCACACGCGCATCCTCAAAAGGCAAAGCCAGCGCGGTGCCTGCTGGGGCCGTCTCCACATAGGCTTCATCCAGGATCAACAGGCAGGTCTCTGGCAATTCCGCCATCGCCGCCGCCACATCGGCACCCTCATGCCAACTGCCCATTGGGTTGTCCGGATTGGCCAGGTACACCAGTTTGGCACCGACCTCCCGCGCTTTGCGAAAAAGCGCTTGCGGATCTTCGTGATCGGCTTTGTAAGGCACGGTGTGAAGCGTGCCGCCATATCCCGCGACATGGTAGTTGAACGTCGGATAGGCCCCAAGAGAGGTGACCACGCTGTCTCCCGGTGCAATGAAAAGCCGCGTGAGATAACCCAAAAGCCCATCAATCCCTTCTCCCACGACGATATGCGCGGCCGTTGTGCCGTGATGCGCGGCAAGGGCGTGGCGTAGGGCGTGGTTCTCGGGGTCGCCGTATTGCCACTGGCCGGTCTCGGCCATCGCATGTTTGGCCGTTGGCGAGGGCCCAAAGACACTCTCATTCGCGCCAAGCCGCGCGCGGAAGTCTGCCCCGCGCGCCCTTTCCTGTGCCTCTGGCCCAACAAAGGGAACAGTGGCGCGCAGGCGGGCAGCGAGAGGCGTGAAGGCGTAATTGGTCATCCGGCTTGGATAAGACGCGTTTTCTGCCAGGACAAGGCCGGAAAATGCGCCCGGGCGCGGCCAATGCCCCAACGTTTTCATGGCCTTTGGCTGCCGATTGCTGTCCACTGACTGCGTCTGAGGAGGAACATCTATGTCCCGTGTCACCGTCACTTTTGAAAACCACATCGCCTTTGTGCGGCTAACCCGGGCGGATAAGATGAACGCCGTGGACCCTGATATGATCGATGCGATCATTGCAGCGGGGCAAGAGGTCGCCGCTTCAGACGCGCGCGCTGTGGTCCTTTCGGGCGCGGGTAAGGCGTTCTGCGCGGGCATAGACATATCGGGGATGTCAAACCTGATGGGCGGTGATCCGGCAGCGGCGTTGATGCCGCGGCCCTATGGCGACGGCACCACCAACCGTTGGCAAGAGGTCGCGATGATTTGGCACCGCTTAGAGATCCCGGTGATCGCGGCTGTGCATGGGGTTTGCTTCGGTGCGGGCCTACAACTGGCGCTTGGGGCAGACATCCGCATCGCCGCGCCTGGCACCCGCTTTGCGGTGATGGAGATGAAATGGGGCATTGTGCCGGACATGGGCGGGATGGTTCTGCTCCCCCGGCTCCTACGCTCTGACGTGCTGCGCCGTTTGACCTACACGGCGGAGCAATTTGATGCCGAAAAGGCGGCTGGATGGGGCCTTGTCACAGAGGTGGCCGAGGATCCTCTGGCCGCGGCGATAGCGCTGGCGCAGACGATCGCGGGCAAGAGCCCATCAGCCATAAAGGCCGCCAAACATCTGATTTCTCTGGCGGAAACAGAACCTGCTGAGGCCGTACTCCTGGCGGAATCGCGTGAACAGGCGGCGCTAATCGGGAGGCCCCACCAGATGGAGGTCGTGGCGGCGGAAATGGGCAAACGCGCGCCCGTGTTCACGTGATGGGCGCGAGTCGGGGCAGGGTCAAGGAGCGCGCAGCGCCCGCGCATCGCGCGGCCTGTCCTTGAGGCTGCAGCGGCTCGCAGCACCCTCGTGACAGGTCGTTTAGGACGCAAAGCGCCCTAAACGCCTTCTCAGCAAATGAGCCTCCAGCGCGGTTCGCACTGCCCTGGCGTATGCGGAGGGCGGGGCGAAAAATCCAATAAAAACAATCGCGCGCAGCGCGGCCTTTGGATCAGTCGATCTCGGCCAGGCGGTTGAGGGCGGCTTGGATCTGATCGGCCTCTTCTTGTCGCGCGGCGAGGTTGGCTTCGGCCTCTGCCACCACGTCTTCGGGGGCGGAAGCGCGGAACTTGGGATTGCCCAGCCGACCGTTTAAGCCCCCGATTTCCTTCATCAATTTGTCAAAGGACTTCTGCAGCCGAGCTTTCTCTTCGGCGATGTCGATGAGACCAGCGAGGGGCAGGCCAAAGCTGGCGCCCGGCACCGGGATGGAGACTGTGCCTTTGGGGAAAAAATCAATGATTTCAAGGCTTTCAACGCGGGCGAGGCGTTTGATCATGGTCTCATTGCGGGCCCAGGCGGTCTCTGCCACCGGGTCCATGGAGGTCACCAGCATCGGCACCTGCAATCCGGCGGGTACATGCATCTGCGCGCGGGCGGAGCGGATGCCTTCGATCAGACCGATGACCCAGTTGACTTCGCGGTCAGCGTCGGCGTCCAAGAGATCTGCGGTTGTGTAGCTGGGCCAATCGGCGTGGACCAGCATTTTCTCCCGCTTTACAGTGGTTTGCCAGAGTTCTTCGGTGATGAAGGGCATGATGGGATGCAAGAGAATGAGACATTGATCCAGCACCCAACCGAGGGTGGCGCGGGTCTCATCGGCCTCGGGCGCGCCGTCTTGGAGGAGGGGTTTGGAAAGCTCCACATACCAGTCGCAGACCTTGCCCCAGACAAAGGCGTAAAGCGCGTTGGCCGCCTCGTTAAAGCGGTAGTTGTCGAGGGCGGCATCGACGGTTTCACGCACGCGCGCCGTCTCTCCGATGATCCATTTGTTGAGTGCCGCAGAGGGCTGTGCCGGGCGTACACCCCCCGTACACCCCCTATGCACCGGCTGGTGCACATCTTTTGAAGGGTCTGGCACCCCCTGGTGCACGTCTTTTGAAGGGTCTGGCACCTGGTGCATCTCGAACACGCCGTTCATTTCGGCGAAACGGTGGGCGTTCCAGAGTTTGGTGCCGAAGTTCCGGTAGCCGGTGATGCGCTGGGTGGAGAGCCGCAGGTCGCGGCCCATGGCGGCCATGGCGGTCAGCGTGAAGCGCACCGCGTCGGCGCCAAACTCATCGATGAGGTCCAGCGGGTCGAGCACGTTGCCCAAGGACTTCGACATCTTCTTGCCCTTCTCGTCGCGCACCAGCGCGTGGACATAGACAGTGTCAAAGGGCCGTTCACCCACCACGGCGTATTGCATCATCATCATCCGGGCGACCCAGAAAAAGATGATGTCGAAGCCGGTGATCAGCACGGAGGTTGGGAAGTACTTTTTGAGCGCCTCGGTCTCTTCGGGCCAGCCCAGCGTCCCGATGGGCCAGAGCCCGGAGGAGAACCAGGTGTCGAGCACGTCTTCTTCCCGGGTGAGCGAGATGTTGAGAAGCTCGTTGGCCTCGTCGATGCTGCAGCCTGCGGCTTGCGCCTCTGCCTCGGCCACCAGAAAGTTGAATCCCCAGATGGAGACGCGTTTGCGGTAGTATTCTGCGGCTTGCGCGCGGGCTTCCTCAAAGGTGGGGGCGCAGAAGGCTTTGAGCTTGGCTTGGCCGGGCATCGCCATAATGGCCATGAAATCGTCAAGCCGAGTCTTGCCCTCGGGGATTTCCGGCCCGTACCAAACCGGGATCTGATGCCCCCACCAGAGCTGGCGCGAGATACACCAGGGCTCAATATTCTCTAGCCAGTGGAAATAGACCTTTTTGTCCTGTTCGGGCAGGATTTGGGTGTCGCCGTTGCGGACCGCATCAATCGCGGGGCCGACGATTTTGGCGGTGTCGACGAACCATTGGTCGGTGAGCATGGGCTCGATCACCACCTTGGAGCGGTCGCCGAAGGGCTGCATGATCTTTTTGGCCTCGACGAGGGGGACCTCATCGGTGGCCTCCGGCCCCTCTTCGGTCTTGCTGCGCTTGCCGAGACGGGGGTCGTCGGGGGTGGTCATGACGGCGAGACCTTCGGCGGTGATGTCGGCGACGACAGCCTTGCGGGCCTCGAAACGGTCGAGGCCGCGGTAGTCTTCGGGCACGAGGTTCATCGCGGCAATCTTGGCCTCGTCAAAGCTCTCTTCCCCCTCGGCGATGCGCTGCGCCGTCGCGGCTTCTTCGGCGTAGGCGCGGCCGTCAGCGCGCATGGCTCCCTTCGTGTCCATGAGATTGTACATCGGGATGGTGCCGCGTTTGGCGACTTCGTAGTCGTTGAAGTCGTGCGCGCCGGTGATCTTCACAGCACCCGAGCCGAAGTTTGGGTCAGGGTATTCGTCGGTGATGATGGGGATGAGGCGCCGGTGCTCTTTTGGCCCGACGGGGATTTCGCAGAGCTTGCCCACGATGGGCGCGTAGCGCTCGTCCGACGGGTGCACGGCGACCGCGCCGTCGCCCAGCATGGTCTCCGGTCGGGTGGTGGCGATGGAGATGTAGTCACGTTCTTCGGAGAGCGTGATGGTGCCGTCCTCGTCCTTCTCAACGTAGCTGTAGGTCGCCCCACCTGCGAGCGGGTATTTGAAGTGCCACATATGGCCGTCGACTTCCGTGTTCTCCACCTCAAGGTCAGAGATCGCGGTTTCAAAATGTGGGTCCCAGTTCACCAGGCGTTTGCCGCGGTAGATCAGGCCCTTGTTGTACATATCAACAAAGACCTTGATCACCGCGTCGTGGAAGTTGGGGCCTTTGTGATCCTCGCCACCGCCGGGGGCACCGGCCATGGTGAAGGCCTCGCGCGACCAATCCATGGAGGCCCCGAGCCGCTTGTCCTGCTCCACGATTGTGCCGCCGGACTTCTCTTTCCACTCCCAGACCTTTTGGGTGAAGGCCTGGCGCCCCAGATCTTGGCGCGAGGGCTGCTGGCTGAGGGCCAGCTCGCGCTCCACCACCATCTGCGTGGCGATGCCGGCGTGATCGAGCCCGGGCTGCCAGAGCGTGTCGTAGCCCTGCATCCGCTTCCAGCGCGTCAAAATGTCCATCAGCGTGTGATTAAAGGCGTGGCCCATGTGCAGCGTGCCGGTCACATTGGGGGGCGGCAACATGATGCAAAACGTCTCATCGCGCGAGGCATTGGCCCCTGCCTTGAAGGCACCGGCCTCTTCCCAGGCGGCGTAGAGGCGGGGTTCGGCGTCAGTGGCGTTAAAGGTTTTTTCAAGTGCCATGGGCTTGGTCCTCGATCCGGTTTGGGGATCGTCTAGCGGAGGTTGGGGGCCAAGGGAAGGGCGGGCTGGACAAGCGGGCGGGGGCGTTTATCTGATTTGGCGAGCAACCCTTTTGAGAAGGCAGCAAGCATGGAAAAGTTCGGCAAGAGCCAATCTGTCAAGCGCACGGAAGATGTGCGGTTTTTGACCGGCGCGGGGCGGTATGTGGATGACATTGCGCCCGAGGGTGCGCTGCATGCGGTCTTCTTCCGCTCGAACGTGGGGCACGGGCTGATTGCTGAGCTTGATGTGAGCGAGGCGGCGGATGCTGAGGGCGTGCATGCCGTGCTGACAGCGGCGGATCTGGAGGCCGCGGGCATTGATATCGCCATGGCCGGTGCGGTGGTCGATAACCGGGATGGCAGCAAGGGGGCCAAGCCCACGCGGCCCATGCTGGCGCGGGGGCGCGTGCGCTACGTGGGCGAGCCGGTGGCGATGGTGGTGGCCGAGACGCTGGCGCAGGCGCGCGATGCGGCGGAGTTGATCCTCTTTGACGTTGATGAATTGCCCGCCAAGTTGGATTTGGCACCGGGGGGTGAGGTGCTGCACGAGGAGGCACCGGACAACAAAGCCTTTGACTGGGGCATGGGCGATGAGGCGGCAACCGAGGCGGCCTTTGCGTCCGCAGCGCGCAGGGTGGCGCTTGATGTTGAGGACAACCGGATCATCGTGAACGCGATGGAACCGCGCGGGTGCTATGCGGAGTGGACGGACGGCCGGTTGCATGTGGCCAACAACGGTCAGGGGGTCTGGGTCCATAAGGGGTACCTGGCCAATGCCTTTGGCTTGGCGCCCGAGCAGGTGCGCGTGACGAACCCCGATGTGGGTGGCGGATTTGGCATGAAGGCCATGACCTACAACGAATACTACGTTGTGGCGCAGGCGGCGCGCATCACCGGGCGGCCCGTGCGCTGGATGTCGGAGCGCACGGAGGCGATGCTGAGTGACAATGGCGGGCGGGATCTGACCTCGCTGGCCGAGTTTGCCTTTGATGCCGACAATAAGATCACCGCCTACCGGGTGACCTCGCGCTGCAACCTGGGGGCCTATAACTCGCAGTTTGCGCAGTTCATCCAGACCCAACTTTTCAGTCGCGTGCTGATGGGGGTCTATGACGTGCAGACAACCTGGCTGCAGGTCGATGGCTATTACACCAACACGGTGCCGGTGGATGCCTATCGCGGTGCTGGGCGGCCTGAGGCGATTTACGTTTTGGAGCGTCTGATGGACCGGGCCGCGCGCGAGCTCGGCGTGGATCCCTGGGAGCTGCGGCGGCAGAATTTCATCAAGCCGCATCAGTTTCCCTATACCACCACCACGGGCGAGACCTATGACGTGGGCGATTTTGGCAAGCTTTTGAACCGTGTGGCGGTGGAGGCGGACCGGGCGGGCTTTGCCGCGAGGAAGGCCGCGGATGCGGCGCGCGGGCTTTTGCGGGGGCAGGGGCTGTGCTACTACATCGAGAGCATTCTGGGCGATCCCTCTGAAGGGGCCACGGTCGATTTTGAAGCGGACGGTACGGTCACGATCTATGTGGGCACGCAGTCGAACGGGCAGGGGCATGAGACGGTCTATGCCAAGTTTCTGAGCGATCAGACCGGCATCCCTTTTGAGAAGATCCAGGTGGTGCAGGGCGACAGCGATCTCATTGCCCAAGGCGGTGGGACCGGCGGCTCGCGCTCGGTCACCACGCAGAACAACGCGACGCTGGCCACCGTGGGCAAGATGATTGAGGGGTTCACAGCCTTTCTGGCCGATGAGACCGGTGTGCCTGCAGGCGAGATCAGCTTTGATGATGAGCGTTTCCGGGTGCCAGGCTCAAACCTAACGCCCAGCATGCTGGACGTCGCCGATATGGCGCGGGAGCAAGGCCGCGATGACCTCTTGAGCCATCACGAACGCGCGACCCTGCCCGCGCGCAGTTTCCCCAATGGCGCGCATGTGGCCGAAGTGGTGATCGACCCAGACACCGGGATCGTGACCACGGACCGCTACACGGTGGTCGATGATTTTGGCAATCTGATCAATCCGATGCTGGCTGAGGGCCAAGTGCACGGCGGGGTGGCGCAGGGCGTCGGCCAAGCGGTGCAAGAGCGGGTCGTTTATGACGCAGACGGTCAACTTCTTACTGCCACATTTATGGATTATTCCGTTCCGCGCGCGACCGACCTTCCCTATATCTCCTTCACCTCGGAGCCGGTGCCCTCGACCGCGAACATCATGGGCATGAAAGGCTGCGGGGAGGCGGGGACCGTGGGGGCCTTGGCCGCGATTTCAAATGCGGTGCAAGATGCGCTGTGGGCCCGGGGTGTGCGACAGGCGGATATGCCGTTCACGCCGCACCGGGTTTGGGAGATGATGCATGACGGAAGACTTGCCGCCGAATGATCCGCCGCGCAGCCGCGCGACGCATGTGGTCATTCTGGACGGCACGCTGTCCTCGCTAGAGCCTGTCTGCCAGACCAACGCTGGCCGGACGTATATGCTGTGCAAGGAGATGGGGGCCGCGCTCTCGCTTTACTATGAGCCGGGCTTGCAGTGGAGCGACTGGCGCTCAGCCCTGCACATAACCACGGGCAAGGGCATCAACCGGCAGATCAAGCGGGCCTATGGCTGGCTGGCCAACCGCTATCAGCCGGGGGACCGGATTTTTCTTTTTGGCTATTCGCGCGGGGCCTTTGCAGTGCGCTCGCTGGCCGGGGTGATCGACCTGGTTGGGCTTTTGCGGCGCGACCAGGCAGTGGAGCGCAACATTCAGATGGCCTACCGCCATTACGAGGGCACCGGTGAGAGCGCGGCGGCGCAGGCCTTTCGCCGCGCGCATTGCCATGAGCAGGTGGAGATCGAGATGATCGGGGTCTGGGACACGGTCAAATCGCTGGGGATCAACGCACCGCTCTTATGGCGAATCTCGGAGCGGCGGCATGCGTTTCACACCCATGATCTGAGCGCAAATGTGCGCCACGGATTTCACGCGCTGGCCCATGATGAGACGCGGGTGGCCTATGCGCCGGTGATGTGGATTTGCGCGGATGATTACCCAGGGCGGTTGGAGCAGGTGTGGTTTCCGGGCGCGCATGGCGATGTCGGCGGCCAGTTGGGCGGGTTTGAGCGGGCGCGGCCCTTGGCGAACATCCCGCTCATTTGGATGCTGCGCCGGGCCGCGGAATTGGGCCTGCCCTTGCCAGAGGGCTGGGAGACGCGGCACGAGACGGACGTGCATGCGCCCGCGCGCGGCACCTGGCGCGGGCACGGGCGGTTTTTGATGACGCGGCGGCGGCGCAAGATCGGCCTCGACCGGTCCGAGGCGCTGCACCCTTCCGTTGAAGCACGCCGCGGTACGCCAGCGGATTTCCCTCAAGCGGCCCCAAGCGCGCCGGGGTCGTAGCCCGCGCGGCGGGGCAGAAGGTGTTGGGCGGGCGAATAGATTGACGGTGCTGGCTGAGGGTTACGGCTGCTCCTGCTCGGGGAGCTTCATGACGATGCAGGTTGTGGAACCTGTGGCATAGAGCTTGTCGTTCCCGACACCCCTGATCTCACCCTGCGCGACGCCGGTGGAACGGCCGACGTGGTTGATCTGGCCGATGCATTTGATCTCGGTCTCCAGCGGGATCGCGCGCAAGATGTTGATCTTGTACTCCAGCGTTGTGTAGGTCGATCCGCGCGGGACTTTGGTCATCACCGCGCAGGCCATCGCGGAATCAAGCAGCGTCCCGTACCAGCCGCCGTGCACCGTGCCCAAGGGGTTCGTTGTGCCAAAACCGGGCGTGCCGCGAAACTCCACCGCGCCGTCATCGACGCGGTAGAGGCGGTAGCCCAAGGTCGCGCCGATGGGCGGGCCGGGGGAGGTGCCGTCGAGCATGGTTTGCATGAACTCAAGGCCGCTCAACTTGCGAAAGTCGTCAAGCGGCATGAGGTCTTGAAGGCTTGTGGCGACGGGCACGGGGTCAGGCTCCTGTCTGGCGGGGCCTAACTATGGTGCGGCGAAACCGCGGGGGAGGCAACCGCCTACGCGACGTCCGACAGCCGGGTTTCGGTGCCGATGCCCAGAGCGCGGCAGACGCTGCGGGTCAGATCGCAGCGGTTGAGCGTGTAGAAATGCAGGTTCTCGACGCCTTCCGCGATGAGCGTGCTGCACATCTCTGTGCAAAGTGCTGTGGCGAGGGAATCGTGACGGCTGGGCAGGTCCTCCTCCGCGCGCTGCGCGTCCTCGCGGGTGGCCCGGTCAAAGGCCTGGTCCAGCCAATCGGGCACCGGTGTGCCGCAGCGCGTGGCAAAGGCGCGCGCCGACGACCATTTGAGGATTGGCAGAATGCCGGGCGTGATCGGCTGCGTGATGCCCGCCGCCGCGCAGGCGTCGCGAAACCGCAGGAAGCTCTCGGTTTCAAAGAAGAACTGCGTCATAGCCTCCGCCGCGCCCGCATCGAACTTGCGCTTGAGCCAGTCGACGTTGGCCTGCATGGAGGCGGCCTCGGGGTGGCTGTCGGGGTAGGCACCCACGCGGATGGTGAATTTGCCCATCTTGGCGAGTGCGGTCACCAGATCGCAGCTGTCGGCAAAGCCTTCCGGGTGCGGCGTGAATGCCGACGCCTTGCCTTCGGGGTCGCCGCGCAGGGCGACGATGTCGGTCACGCCGATCTCGGCAAAGCGGGCGGCCACGTCAAGGGTTTCCGCCTTGCTGGTGCCCACACAGGTCAGATGCGCGGCAACGGGCAGGCCAGAGGTGCGCCGCAGGACATGCGCGGCGTCATGGCTCAGATCGCGGGTGCTGCCGCCGGCGCCGTAGGTGACCGAGAAAAAGCGCGGGTCGAGCGGGGCCAGCACCTGTGCGGTGTCCCAGAGGGTCCAGGAATCGTGCATGCTGCGGGGCGGGAAGACTTCGAACGAGACGCGGGGCAGGGTCATGGAACCTCCTAAGTGACCTTGCGAGGTTGTCTCACAAGAGGTAACATGAAGCAATTTCATAACGCTCATGTTTTTTATGAGGTTCAGGTAAAATGCACATTGAGTTTCGGCACCTGCGCACAATCGAGGCGATCCACGAGGCGGGCGGATTGGCGCGCGCGGCAGAGAAGTTGAACATCACCCAATCGGCGCTGTCGCATCAGGTGAAGGGGTTGGAGGATCAGGCAGGGGTCGAGCTGTTTGTGCGGCGCTCCAAGCCGCTCAAGCTCTCGCCCGCGGGGCAGCGCTTGCTGAAGCTCGCGCAGCAGATTTTGCCGCAAGTCAGCGCCTTGCAAGAAGAATTCTCGGGGCTCCGGTCGGGCAATACGGGTCGAATGCACATCGCGATTGAGTGTCACGCCTGTTTTGAATGGCTCTTTCCGGTGCTTGAGCAGTTTCGGCGGCGCTGGCCGGATGTCGATGTGGATATACGCCCAGGGCTGGCCTTTGACGCGCTGCCCGCGCTCTTGCGCGAAGAGGTGGACCTGGTGGTCTCATCCGATCCCGAAGACCTGCCGGGCGTCGAGTTCGTGGAGCTTTTTGAGTATGAGGCGGTCTTTGTTGCGGCGAGCAGCCATCCCTTGGCGGCCAAAGATTACATCGAGGCAGGCGATTTTCGGGGGCAGACGCTGGTGACCTACCCGGTTGAGCGCAGCCGGCTGGATGTCTTCAGCCAGCTTTTGATCCCAGCGAAGGTCGAGCCCGCGCAGATCCGGCAGACGGAATTGACCGCCGTGATCCTGCTTTTGGTGGCGTCCAATCGCGGGGTCTCGGTGCTGCCCGATTGGGTGGTGCGGGAGGTCAAGTATTCCTCGGATTATGTGACGCGCCCGCTCACCCACCGTGGGATTCGCCGCAAGCTTTATGCCGCGGTGCGCGGGCAGGAGCGGGAGAAACCCTTTATGCAGCACCTTTTGGGGCTGGCCGGAGAGGAAGCGCGGAAGTTGCAGGAGGTGTAAAGCGTGTCGGTTTGAACTTGGATCACCAATGCACTGCCACGCCTTCGGCGCACTGGTGACATTAGCGATTTTTGAGTGCTCAGGTTAAAGCGTCGTGCCTTAAACCTGAGGTAAATCGTTCCGAATAATGCACCCGCGCAGCAGGCAATGTTGTGCCGCGCCGTTCCGCCCCGTCATGCCGGAGGCGTGCGTGCAGCACGACGGGGCGGCGCGATTGCGCCACCCCTCGGAACGGCGCTTCTAAATGTCTGCTGAGTGTCTCAGGTTTAAGGCGAGTTGGTTCAAATCCGAAAAGCACTCGACGGCGCGGTTCTGCTGAGTGGGTCTTGAGCCTAGTCCCGGATGATCTTTGCAAAGCCTTCAAAGAGCGCGGGGTTGGCGCAGATGACCTCGCCATCCGCCAAGATATCGCCCGCAGGGTTCAGCGGTTCGACTAGGCCGCCCGCTTCGCGCAGGATGATCACGCCCGCGGCGAGGTCCCAGGCGTTGAGCCGCCGCTCCCAAAAGCCGTCATAGCGGCCTGCTGCCACGTAGGCCATGTCAAGCGCCGCCGCCCCCCACCGCCGCACGCCTGCGCAGACGGGCATAAGCCGCGCCAGTTCTTGCAGGGTGTGCGGCAGATCGGCCCGCCCGCCAAAGGGCAGACCGGTGGCAAAGATGCTCTCAATCATCCGGTTGCGGCCTGAGACGCGCAAGCGGCCCTCGTTCATCCAGGCGCCGGTGCCTTTCTCGGCAAAGAAAAGCTCATCCTTTGGCGGGTCATAGACCACGCCCGCCACCACCTGACCCTTGTGTTCCAGCGCAATTGAGATCGCCCAATGCGGCAGGCCATGCAGGAAATTCGTGGTGCCGTCCAAGGGATCGACGATCCAGCGGCGGGTGGGGTCCTGGCCCGCCGCGCCACCACCCTCTTCGGCCAGCCAGCCATAGGTGGGGCGCGCCTCCATCAGTTCCGCCTTGATCAGCGCTTCCGCAGCGATGTCGGCTTTGGAGACAAAATCGCCCGCGCCTTTGACCGAGACCTGCAAGTTCTCGACCTCGCGGAAGTCCTTCATCAACGCGCGCCCCGCTTTGCGCGCGGTGCGGATCATGATGTTGAGATTTGCGCTGCCGACCATCTGTGCCTCTTTGCCCGTGTGGCTGTCCCCTTAGGCCTCGCGCCGGGCTTTGCCAAGGGGCGATGCCGCGCTCGCAACGTCACGGCTTGCCATTCGCGCGGGGCGCGCAATGATGAGGCGGACAGAGATCAAGGGAGACCCACGCCATGAGCACCGAGATGCAGCACATCGTTTTGGCAAGCCGCCCCACAGGCGCGCCCACGCCGGAGAATTTTCGCCTAGAGCAGAAGGCGATGCCGACGCCCGGGCCGGGCGAGGTGCTGGTGGAAGTGCTCTTCATGTCGCTCGACCCGTACATGCGGGGCCGTATGGACGACGCGAAATCCTATGCCGCGCCGGTGCCCATCGGCGGCACGATGGAGGGTGGCAGCGTGGGCCGGGTGATCGATCCGGGCGACACCGGGCTGGCGGCGGGCGATATGCTCTTTGGCCCTTTTGGCTGGGCGAGCCACGGGGTGGCTCCGGCCAAGATGTGTCGCAAGCTTGACCCGGACCAAGCGCCGCTGACCACCGCGCTGGGCGTGCTCGGCATGCCGGGGCTCACCGGCTGGCACGGGTTGATGGAATACGGTCGGCCGCAGGAAGGTGAGACGCTGGTGGTGGCCGCGGCGACGGGGCCGGTGGGCTCCATCGTCGGGCAGATTGCCAAGGCTAAGGGTCTGCGCGTCGTGGGCATCGCCGGGGGGGCGGATAAATGCGCGATGGCGGTGGATCATTTCGGCTTTGACGCCTGCCTCGATCACCGCGCCTATGACGATGCCAAAGCGCTGCGCGGCGCGCTGAAAGAGGCCTGCCCCAAGGGCATCGACATCTATTTTGAGAACGTCGGCGGCAAGGTGCTGGAGGCGGTGATCCCGCTGATGAATCCCTTTGGCCGGATCCCGGTCTGCGGGATGATCTCATGGTACAACGCCGGGGGCCTGGGTGAGAACGCGGGCGGCGCGGGGCTGAGCGCGCCCAAGCTCTGGCGCACCATTCTGGTGAATTTCCTGTCGGTGAACGGCTTTATCATCTCCAACCACTGGAACCGCTTTCCGGAGTTTCTGGCCGATGTCGCGCCCAAGGTGGTGAGCGGGGAAATTGCCGTGAAAGAGGACATCACAGAGGGCTTGGAGAACGCGCCGGAGGCTTTCATCAAGCTCTTGACTGGCGGGAACAACGGGAAGGCGATTGTGAAGGTGGCCTAAGCGCGAAACGGCGCGGTCTGGCGCGTCACCGGCGCCGGATCTTGGGGACGCGGCTGCTGTTGATGCGGGGGTAGCGGGCCTCGGGGTGCGGCGGGTGGCCGTCGGTGCGTCGCCAAAAGGCCGTGGCCCCGCGCCGCATCCAGACCGGCAGCGCGCCGAGCACGCCCGCAACAAAGCCGCCCGCATGCGCCCAATAGGCCACACCGCCGATGCCCGGGGCAGCCGAGAGCCCACCGATGAATTGCATGCCGAACCACAGGCTGAGCAGGATCCACGCGGGGATCGGGAAGATGCGGAAGAAGACGATGAAAATGATAAGGATGTCGACTTTGGCGCGGGGAAAGAGCAGGAGGTAGGCCCCCATCACGCCCGCGATGGCCCCAGAGGCGCCGACCATGGGCACGCGGGAGGTTGGCTCAAAGGCGACCTGCACCAGCCCCGCCGCGACCCCGGCGGCGAGGTAGAAGATCAGGTAGAGCAGCGGGCCCATCTCGTCTTCGATGTTGTCGCCGTAGATGTAGAGAAAGAGCATGTTGCCCGCTAGGTGCATCCATCCGCCGTGCAGGAACTGCGAGGTGATCAGCCCCTCGTAGTCATAGCCTGCGTCGATGCGCGCGGGGATCAGCGCATAGGCATCGTAGAAGGCATAGAGCGCACGTTCGTTGTCCAGGATCGGCACGTAGCTGAGAAAGATCACGATGTTGAGCGCCATGAGCGCGTAGGTGACATAGGGCGTGCGGCCTGAGGGGTTGTGATCGCGGATCGGAAACATGGGGCCACGCTGTGCGATTGCGCCGCGCGGGTCAAGTCACGCGGCGCGGTGTCCTGACCCTAGCTCGTGCGGCCCAAAAGCGCGGCGTTGCCGCCTGAGGCGGTGGTGTCGACGCAGACGTGGCGTTCGGCGCGCACCCACGCCGGATCGAGCAGGCCGGTGATGAGCGGGATGATCGGGCCGGGGCGGGCGGCCAGGGCGGCCTCCAGCGCGCGGGCATGGCCTTCATCGCCCCACCAGAGCACGCCGCCATAGGCGGGGCCGTCGGTGAGGGCCGCGGCCTCGGTCGCGCCCGTCGCCACGCAGGCTGTGCCGCCCAGGGCCGTGATAGCGCGGGCCTGCTCTGCCGCCACCTCCGGCCCCGGCCCCAGGCAAAGGAGCGCGGCACGCGGCAGGGTGGAGAGGCGATTGGATTCGCCCGTTGGGCCCGGCAGGGAGAGCGTCTCAATGGGTTTGGACGCGCTTTGTGGCAAGGCGGGGAGGGTGCCCGTCTGGTCCCAAGTGCCATCGCGGCGCTGCACATCGGGGGCAGCAAAGCGTGGCAGGTAGTGCGGCCCGCCCGCCTTGGGGCCGGTACCGGAAAGTCCTTCGCCGCCGAAGGGCTGGCTGCCGACAATGGCCCCGATCTGATTGCGGTTGACGTAGATATTGCCCGCCGCGATGCTCTCGGAGATGTATTGCACGCGGTCATCAATCCGGGTGTGCAGGCCAAAGGTCAGCCCGTAGCCGGTCGCGTTGATCGCCTGGATCACCTCGTCGAGGGCGCTTGCCTTGAAGGTGGCGAGATGCAGCACCGGGCCAAAGATCTCTTCCCCCAGATCCGCGATGCCGCCTACGCGCAGGAGCGTGGGCGCGATGAACGTGCCATCGGCCGGGGTCTGGCCCTCGGCGATCACGCGGCCATCAGTGCGGGCGGCCTCGATATGGGCGGTGATCTTGGCCCGCGCGGCGGCGTCGATCACAGGACCCACATCGGTGCTAAGATCCCAAGGTGCGCCGATCTGCAGGCACTGCATCGCGCCGGTGAGCATCTCGGTGAAGTTTTTGGTAATGTCTTCTTGCACATAGAGACAGCGCAGGGCGGAGCAGCGCTGGCCCGCGGATTGAAACGCACTCTCGATGATGGACTGCACGGCCTGTTCGGGCAGTGCGGTGCTGTCAACGATCATCGCGTTGAGCCCGCCCGTCTCCGCGATGAGCGGCGTGCCGGGCGCGCAGTGCTGGGCCATGCTGGCGCGGATTTTCAGCGCGGTGGCGGTGGAGCCCGTGAAGGCCACGCCGTTCACACGTGGGTCTGCGGTGAGCGCGGCCCCGACGTCGCCACCGCCGGGCAAAAGCTGGAGAGCGGCGCGTGGCACGCCCGCATCGTGCAACAGGGCGACAGCGCGGGCGGCGATGAGCGGGGTCTGTTCTGCCGGTTTGGCGAGCACCGCGTTGCCCGCCGCAAGGGCCGCAGCGACTTGTCCGGTAAAGATCGCCAAGGGAAAGTTCCAGGGGGAGATGCAGGTGAACCGCCCGGCGGGTGGCGCATCAGTGGCCTGGGCCGCGTAGTAGCGCAGAAAATCCACCGCCTCGCGCATTTCGGCCACGCAATCGGGCAGCGTCTTGCCTGCTTCGCGGGCGAGCAGGGCAAAGATCTCGCCAAAATGCGCCTCATAGAGGTCTGCGGCGCGGGTGAGGACCTCTCCCCGCTGCGCAAGGGGCGCGGTCCAGGGCGCGGCCTGGCTCAAGGCGGTCTCAATGTCGGCGGCGGAGGCAGGGCGGACTTCGCCCGGGCGATCCAGAGGTGCTGCGGGGTTCACGACGGGGGTGGCGGCTCCGGGATCAGCGCTGCCCGCAAGAAGGGGACCTGCGGCCCACTGATGCCGGCGGAAGGGCGTGCAGGCACGCTCAATGTCCTCCAGCGTGGGCGCATGGGTGAGGTCAAAGCCGCGGGCGTTGATCCGTTCTGGCGCAAAAAGCGCGGGGCCTTTGGGCAGGTAGACCTCCGACTGCGCCAGCGCCTCAAACGGGTCCGCGGCCACCTCAGCGGCGGGCACGTCAGCGTCGACGATCTGATTGACGAAGCTCGAGTTTGCGCCGTTTTCGAGGAGCCTTCGCACAAGATAGGCGAGGAGATCTTTGTGCGCGCCGACGGGTGCGTAGATCCGGCAGCGGGTGCCGTTTTGCTGCATCACCAGACGGTGCAGCGTCTCGCCCATGCCGTGCAGGCGTTGGAATTCGTAGCGCGCAGGGTCTTGCGCCATGGACAGCACGGCGGCGACGGTATGGGCGTTGTGGGTGGCAAACTGCGGATAAATCCGGTCGGTCATGCTGAGCAGCTTGCGCGCACAGGCGATGTAACTCACATCCGTCGCGGCCTTGCGGGTGAAGACCGGGAAGCCGTCGATGCCCGCCACCTGGGCGCGCTTGATCTCGGTGTCCCAATAGGCGCCTTTCACGAGCCGCAGCATGATCCGGCGGTCGTGCCGGGTGGCCATGTCGTAAAGCGCGTCGATCACCGGGGCCGCGCGGGGCCCGTAGGCCTGCACCACCACGCCAAAGCCGTCCCATCCGGCGAGCGTGGGTTCACCCATCACCGCGTCGATCACCTCAAGCGAGAGGGAGAGGCGGTCCGCCTCTTCCGCGTCGATGTTGAGCCCCATGCCCGCCGATTTCGCCATCACGCAGAGCGCGCGCAGGCGGGGCACCAGATCGCGCATCACCGCCTCGGCCTGCGCCACTTCATAGCGCGGGTGCAAGGCGGAGAGTTTGACCGATATACCTGGGTTTTGCGCGATATCGCCGTGGGTGCAGCCCTTTGCGATGGCGGCGATGGCCCCGGAATAGCTCAGGTGATAGCGCTTCGCGTCGGCCTCAGTGCGCGCGGCCTCGCCCAGCATGTCGTAGCTGTAGGTGAAGCCCTGCGCCTCCATCCCCGCCGCGCGGGTCATGGCGGCGGCGATATCCTCGCCCAGCACGAACTGTCGCCCCATCTCGCGCATGGCGCGGGCCACGGCGGTTCGGATCACCGGCTCGCCCAGACGTTTGACGGCTGCGCGCAGATGCCCCACTGGCCCCGGTTGGCGATCATCGAGCACGCGGCCTGTGAGCATCAGCGCCCAGGTGGAGGCATTCACGAGGCTCGAGGTCGATTGGCCCAAGTGACGGTTCCAGTCGGAGGGCGCGATCTTGTCCTCGATGAGCGCGTCCATCGTCTCCGCATCCGGCACCCGCAAGAGCGCCTCCGCCAGGCACATGAGCGCCACGCCCTCATCGGTTGAGAGCCCGTATTCCGCCAAAAAGACCTCCATCAGCCCAGGCGCGGTGCTGCGGCGGATTTGGGTCACGAGATCAGCGGCAGCGGCACAGATCTTCGCGCGGGCCTCCGCTGTCAGATTGGCCATTTCGATAAGCCCGGCGAGCACGGTGTCTGGCTCGGCGTAGGTCGCTTCATCAATGATCTGCCGGAGAGATGGGGATGTGTCGCGCATGCTGGCCTCTTAAACGCCTTTTGCATAGGATACAGCAATTCTCGAAGGCGATTTTACTTATATCCGCCCTTTAGGCGGGCGCTTTGATGGAATGGGGAGGTGCGCACGTGACAAATGTACTTGTTGATCTGGACCGCTTTGATCAGGCGATTCTGCGGGTCTTGGCCCGGGACGGGCGCATCAGCATCACGGATCTGGCCAAGGCCATTGGCCTGTCAAAGTCGCCCACGCAGACAAGGTTGCGGCGGCTCGAAGAGCAGGGGATCATCCTCGGCTACCGCGCGCTGGTCGATCCGATCCGGCTTGGCGTGGACCACGTGGCCTTTGTCGAGGTGCGGTTGAGCGACACGCGGGAGGCGGCGCTGCGCGCGTTCAACGCCGCCGTGGCGCAGGTGCCTGAGATTGAGCAGGCGCATATGATCGCGAGCCATTTCGACTATCTGTTGAAAGTGCGCACGCGGGACATGGCTTCCTACCGACGCATTCTAGGAGAGACGATCTCTGCGCTGCCGCATGTTGTGGGCACCTCCACGCATGTGGCCATGGAAGCGGTCAAAGAGACGATGCTCGCGCATGAGACTTGACGGCGGCGTTGCGCGAGACACCTCCTGGCAATGAGAGCGCTGATCTTTTCCCTTGTTCTGGCTGTTGGCACGCCGCTTGCCGCATCCTGTCCGGAGCCGAGCGACGTGCGCGACGAATTGCGCGCTTTGGTCGCGGAAGCCAAGGCGGCTCAGAGTGTCACCGAAGGACGCCGCGTGGCGGCGGCGATGTGGCAGGTCCTGCTGCGCGCGCCGGACAAAGCCGCCCAAGAGGCGCTTGACGCCGGGATGGCGCGGCGCGAGGTTTTTGATTTCACTGGCGCGATCAAACACTTTGACACGCTGGTCACCTACTGTCCCACCTATGCTGAGGGGTTTAACCAAAGGGCGTTTGTGAATTATCTGCGCGAGGATTACGCCCAGGCGCTGGTCGATCTGGACGTGGCGCTGGATCTGCAGCCGCTGCACGTGGGCGCGCAGTCAGGGCGCGCGCTGACACTCATGAACCTCGGGCGGATCGCCGAGGCGCGCGCGCAGATGTTGGCCGCGGTGGAGAACAACCCCTGGCTGTCTGAGGCGGCCCTTTTGGGCGAGGGCGCGCCGCTGGGGCCTCAAGGCGAAGAGCTTTAGCGCCCCAGGCGTCTCACGCCGGGACCTGCCCGACTTGTCTTCAAGATTATCTGGTCGTAGTGCTTTTGCCGGGCCTATCTCTGGCCCAAAACGCCTGGCCCGCGTGGTGGAATGGTAGACACAAGAGACTTAAAATCTCTGGGCAGAAATGCCGTGCCGGTTCGAGCCCGGCCGCGGGTACCACACATCCCTCAAGCGACGTGCCACGTGCCGCGTGCCCGGCCCTTGTGATGCGTGCTTAGACCAGGTGCTGACGGAGGACGCACCAAGGCATTGGTTCGCACCGCGTCACCTGGAATGCGGGCAAGGGCAAGTTCAGTGGACGGACGGGCGCCCCATGCCACGGCACTCCCCCATAGGAACGGCATCCTAAGGGCCGTGGGGGCGCAACAGACGGCTGCCAGACCAGGTTTTGCTGGCCGTATTCGCCGGCATGTCGGTGCGACGGGCTTTCGGCTATGGGGTCGCGGGTCAAGCCGAGGCGGGTCAAGACCGCCATGCCCTGTCCCCATGCAAAACGCGCCCCGGTTGGGGCGCGTTTCAGCATCGTTCTATCCGGTGTCGTTCCGTTCAGGCCGCCTCTGCCGCGGATTCCGCAGCCATGCGACGCTCACTTTCCTCCCGGCTCAGCGCCACGGATGTCCTCACCCCGTTGGCGACAAAGCGCATCAAACCGTCGACCACACG
>JBCCUC010000031.1:0-46968 GCA_039197515.1 Pseudomonadota bacterium
CGGCAGCATACTCCTGCAAAATCCCGACAATCTGTTCCTCTGTGAAACGTGACTTCCGCATTCTTCGTTCTCCTCGTTGCTTTGAACGTTACGAGAACAAACTCTCCTTTTGAATGGTCCAAAGTTTGGGGGGCAGGTCAGGAGGATGCAATCGATCTTGCGGCCAAGAAGCAGGTGCACCTGGTCTTCCAAAAGCAGTCTGAAGAGCCATCTCACAACACATGGTTCATCTTGTGGCGAAGAACTATGTTGCGTGGAGAGTCCGTGTTCCTGGCCGAGGGCGAGTGATGGGCTTGCTCAACGAAGCGTTTCTTCCCCGCGGCGAAGCTCAATTCGGCGCGCATCGACTAATATGTGAGGACTTCCGGTGGTTCAAAGACGTACACGAGACTGGAAAATTGCACGGAGCGCATATGAGCTTTATGACAAGACCGCATTTCACTCACCTGGATCTGGTGATCGATCAAACCTGAATCATGCAGATGAAACGCAGTCCGTCGATATGCTTTGTCACAAAAAGGGGATGTCAAAATGACCAAAGTCTTTGTCACCGGCGCGTCCGGTTTTATTGCCAAACACATTCTGCGAGAGCTTCTGGAGAAGGGTTACGAGATTGGTGCATCGGTCCGGTCTGAGAGGCGAAAGAGCGAAATTGAGGCGCTGTTTCCAGACGCAAACATCTCTTTCGCGTTCCTCGATCTTTTGGGTGATGATGGATGGGAGCATGCGTTGCAAGGTTCGGACGTGCTCATGCACACGGCGTCACCCTTTCCGTTAAGCGAGCCGAAAGATCCCAACGATCTGATCCGGCCCGCCGTCGACGGCACGTTGCGCGCAATGAAGGCGGCAAAAGCCGCTGGCATAAAACGCGTGATCCTGACGTCTTCGAACGTTGCAATCTACAAAGACGCGCAGAAATCTGGGTCTCAGCCCTCGGATGAGCACAACTGGACGTCTCCTGATGATCCCGCGGTCAGTTCCTATGAGGCCTCAAAAACCTTGGCGGAAAGGGCCGCTTGGGATTTCGTCGCCGACAATCCCGAGATCGCGTTGACCACGATCAACCCGGGCCTTGTCGTCGGTCCGGCGATGGACAAGCATTACGGGACGTCGCTCGATATCATTCAGCAGATGATGACGGGAAAGATGCCCATGGTTCCGCCGGTTACCATGCCCTGCGTTGACGTTCGCGACGTGGCCATGATGCACGTGGCTGCCATTGAAAACGACGCCACCAAAGGCCAACGCTACGCCGCGACCGCAGACAACCTGCCTTTCATCGACTTAGGCAACATGGTCAAAGCGGCGGATTCAACCGCTAAAGCGCCCAAGAGTGTTGCGCCGATTTGGCTGTTGAAAATCATGGGGATTTTCCTCAAGGACGTAAAGATGATGCTGCCCAACATCGGACGCAACCTAACGGTGACGGGGGCAAAGGCTGAACGTGATTTTGAATTCAAATACATTGCTGTTTCAAAGGCGATCGACGCGTCGGTGAAGTCAATCAAACAGTTCCCCACCTAAAGAGCCTATGGCCTCTGCAATTCGGCGATAGCGGGCCCGGGGCAACGCTGCGCGTCCGCGCAGCACTGCGACACGTGAGCGGTCTGAACCAACGTCACAATCGAACGTCCGTCTGCGGTGCTGTTTCAGCACTGTTCAGTGGGTACCGGTCAGCGCTGGCATAGCGTCCAAAAAACGATTGTTTTTTGAAGGTCCGAGAAGGCTGTTGGCAGGCATCTCGCCAAGTGTGCACCGTTTGGGAAGAGAGGATGCAATCAATGTTCAAACGTATCACCGCCGTCGTCGCGGGCTTTGCCGCGCTCTTGGCCGCATCAATCGCCGCGGCGCAGGACTATCCGCCAAAGCCCCTCAATGAAGTGGTTTCGTTCGCCGCAGCCGGCAATGCAGCCATCATGGCGCGACGTGAAGGGGAAGCGCTGAGCCAGCAGCTGGGCGTGCCGGTGAACATCATCAACAAGCCGAACGGCGCGCATATTCCCGCGGTCGTGAGCGCTTGAGCGCGCGTTCCATCCGCTGCAACACAACCGCAAAAGCTACATGATCAACCGCCAGCACATGACGCGGGAGGAAGATTTTGCGGCCCGCGTACCTTCAAGCGGGGCATGCAGTTTATGGAGCGCAATCACGACGCGGACAATTGGTTTTTGTAGTTGGACTGTTTTGACCCGCAGCAGCCCTTCCACGTGCCCGAGCGGTTTCAAAAGATGTACCTGCGGGAGTATCGTGGTCCGATCCTCGATTGGCCCTCTTACAAGCGGCTGGAGGAAAGCCCCGAGGAAATCGCCGAACTGCGCGCGGGCTATGCCGCGCTGACGACGATGTGTGACAGCTACTTTGGCCGGTTGCTGGACTTGTTTGATGCCCATGATCTGTGGCAAGATACCGATCTCATTCTGACAACGGATCACGGGTTTCTGATGGGGGAGCATGACTGCCAGGCCAAAAACCGCATGCCCGTCTATGATGAGATCGCCCGTTTCCCTTTTATCATGCATCCCCCAGGTGTTGCCGATCAGTCCGGCACGCGCCGCAACGCCTTGACGCAGACAATGGATCTGATGTCGACGCTCCTTGGTTGATGCGGATTTGGAGGCGCGATTGGCTCAAGGCCGCGCGCCATAGGGGCTGCCGGACAGCGATGACTTCAACGAGGCCACTACATCTGGCGTTGGACGCTATAACCTGACATTGCGCGGGCGCTGGCGAGAAAGTTCGGCAACCGCGTTTTTGCGCACGGCGCGCGCGCAGCCCAATCTGACGGTGAAAACCCATGCGCAGGGGACGCGCTTGTTGTTTGAGGGTGACTGCACAATAGGTGTCGCGTACCGGTAGGGCGGATTGCTTAACACGGTGCGAGCCGATGGGGAGGTTCTGCTGTGCGCAGGGGCGGTGCGATCGCCGCAGATCCTGCAACTTTCCGGTATCGGACCCGAGAAGGTTACTGCCGCACAAGGCATAACTGTGCGCCATGTATCCCCCGAAGTGGGTGAGAACCTGCAAGACCACGTTCAGATGCGCACGATTGTGGAGATGTCTTATGCCTGGGCCTCGCTGAACAAGCACGTGCTCAACCCGCTGAAATTGGCGGAAATGGCCTTGTAATGGGTGTTCGGTGCGCGCGGTCCGCTGAGAGTTGGGGCGGGGCAGGTCGGTGGTGCGCTCGGCACCAAATACGCTGATCCGGGGCGACCGGATCTGCAGCTTTTCGTGATGCCTCCTTCTGTGGGCAGGCCGCGCACCCCGCTGCATCGCTACGCAGGGTTCACAAAGTTGTTTTTGGCAGTGCCATCCAGAGAGACGGGGAAGGGTTACCATCCAAAGTGCCGATCCCGCGGCGGGTCCGCGCCTCATTCTGACCTACCTCAGCACGGAGCGGGACAGGCAAGTCATGATCGAAGGCACGCGGATTGTGCGCGAGATTTACAACCAGCCGGCATTAAAGAAAGGTGGACCCCCGAGGTTGTGCCGGGGACGGAGTTCCGCACCGATGCAAATGAGCGGCAGGCGCTTGAGGAATACGCCAGCAGGGTCTACCCCGTTGTCGGGACGCGCCGGATGGGCCGCGATGAGCGCGCTGTCGTGGCATCTGATTCGCGGGTGAATGGGGTCCGGGGGCTGCGGGTCCTAGATGGGTCTGTGATGCCCAAGATGACATCGGCAAACACCAACGCCGCGGCCTATATGGTCGTTGAGAAAGCGGCTCAGATGATGCGAACTGGCTGATCCTGATACCTCTTCAAATCAAATGATACGCACCGAAGCTGTGCAGCAACCGCAATGCCGCAATGCAGCATTGTCTGTAGAATGTCGCACCAAATCGGATCAAAGATCTTGCCAGAGAGATTCGGAAATCGACTTTGGAGCGACTGTCATGGCCCACGTTCAATCTATCCCCGCTTTCAGCTTGGTGTCCGAGAAAGTCGTGGTGGCCGTCACAAGGCTCTGCAACGCGCTCGTCCGTCTTTCGGAGGCAAACGCGCGTGTGCGCAAAGCGGAACGTCTGCACGCCTTGAGCGACGAAGAGCTTGGCATGCTCGGCATTACCCGGCAAGACATCGCGCGCCACGTCTTTGTCGGCTATCTGTGAGGGCATCGATCCAAAGACCAAGAGCAGCGCGCTGCGAGAGGTGGAGGTGAGCGTCGCCGCGCCACGGCGCCCATGGAATTGGCGCGGGCGATCAGGCCCGTGGCCGCCTTCTTCGAATGCTGCGTCAACCGCAGTGTTTCAAGCGGGGCGGCAGTGCTTGGTCAATACTGCCCCCCTAGGGTCAAGGCCCCGTCAACGATCAAGTCTGACCCGGAAAAAAGCTCGATACGGGGCGTGCCAGCGATACAGCGGCGTTTGCCACCTCGTGTGGCGTGCCCCTCCGGCCACGCGGATTGGCGGAGACATGCTTCTGGAAAAATTCAGGATTGTTGCGCTCGACTTTGCCCCAAACGCCGTCTTCGAAACAGATGTTACCCGGAGAGACGCAATTCACGCAGACACCGCCAGCGGCCGGCGCCCAGGCGAGCCCCCTGGCAAAGTTTATGACGGCCGCCTTCATCGTTGCGTAGGGCTTGGAGCCGCCGGGCGTATGCAGCGCGGCAATGGATAAGATAAAGACCATTGCGCCTGCGTCAGACGCCTGGATGTGCGATCTGGCAGCGTCGGCCGCGCTAAAGCGCGCTTGCACGTCCACCACAAAGCTCTGGTGCCAAGCGACTTCGTCAGTGCCCTGATTGAGCGCGCTGACGTTGGCGATCAGGATGTCGAGGCCGCCAAATGCCGCTGCGGTGTCGTTAATCCAGGCCTTTTGGGCTGCTTATCCGTTGCATCAATCGCGGCCCCATGGCTTTCACACCTCGCTGCGCAAGCTCCGATGCAACCTCTACCACCGCCTCAGCAGTGCGCGCACAGATGGAGAGGTTGCAACTCTCAAGGGCGCGCTCTTGTGCGATGCATAGGGTGGCGCCGGATTGGGCCGCGCTTTTTCTTTTTAACAACAAGTCCAAATTTGTGTTCCCGAAATGTGCCGAACTATACCCACAAACAAATGGTTTGTTTTGAAGTGGATCTGCGCGTCTGCCAAAGAATTAGTGTATCTCAAGAACGAGACCATTTGATCGAATTTGCAAGGGAGGTGCGGCCTGGTTGATCCGACAGAGATAACCGTCCGGCTGCGCGAGATGATCGAGGCCGACTTTCACGACGGCGACCGTTTGCCGTCCAATGATCGGCCCCCCCCCAGCAATGGCCGAGGCGTCGCGCTCATGGCCCCGCTATGCTTCGCCGTGGCTTTCGCTTTTGTGCCCCTGGCCGAGGGCATCGCGTTAACCTTCATCGCGCCGCTCATCGTGATTGCGTTAAGAGGAGAGATGATCCGGGAAGCGCCCAGACAACGGTGGTCGAACCCACACTTTGCGGCTCGTGAATGACGGGTGCATCCCGATCCCGAGCAAGAGGTCAGCCAGCAGAACGAACGGTGTTGTTTCAGGGATCGCGGACGGCTTTCACCCATGCCGTCAGCGCGGCGCGATCTTCGGCAGACATCGTGAAGGCACCTGGGGGCGGCATCGCGTGACTGATCGCCGCCTGGAGATAGATCTGCTCTGCCTGACCCGCCACGTCTGCGCGCGTCTCCAGATAAACCTGTTTCGGGGCCCAGTGCAGGCCCTCCCAAACGGGATCGCGGGCGTGGCACATGCTGCAATTGCTCTGCACAACGTCATAAGCCGCCGAAAACTCGGCGACATTCGCCCAATGCGCCTCAAAAGCTGTAAGCGGCCGCATCTCGGCAATCTCCACGCTTTCCGGTGATCTAGGGCTTGAAAGCCAAGCGATCAGGATCATCAACAATGCGGTCACCGCCCAGGTCCAGTGGGGACCGGCCCCTGTGGCATGAAGCGTGTTGAAATAGTGCCGGATCGTGACACCGGTCAGAAAGATAAGGCTCGCAATGATCCAAGCGTTCTCGGTCCCGAACGAGAGGGGGTAATGGTTGGACAGCATCAAGAAAATCACGGGCAGCGTCAGATAGTTGTTATGGGTCGACCGGAGCTTTGCAATTTTGCCGTACTTTGCGTGCGGCGTGCGCCCGGCTTTCAGATCAGCGACGACGATCCGCTGGTTGGGCATGATGATAAAGAACACGTTCGCCGTCATAATGGTCGCGGTGAAAGCCCCGAGGTGCAGCAGGGCGGCGCGCCCGGTGAAGACTTGATTGTACCCCCACGACATCGCCGTCAGCAGAACAAAAAGCAGCACCATCAATGCGGTGGGGTGCGTGCCAAGTGCCGATTTGCACAAAGCGTCATAGATCAGCCATCCCACGCCCAAGGATCCGGCCGACAATGCGATGCCCTGCCAGAGCGCCAAATCAGCCTTGCTGGGATCAAGAAGGTAGATCTCGCCGCCCACCCAATAGACGACCATCAGAAGGGCGGCACCCGAAAGCCAGGTAAAATAGCTCTGCCATTTGTGCCAGATCAGATGCTCAGGCATGTGTTCGGGGGCGACCATGTATTTTTGAATGTGATAGAAACCGCCGCCGTGCACTTGCCACTCTTCGCCGGTGACGCCCACGGGGGCATGGGCCGCTTTCTTCAGGCCCAGATCAAGTGCGATGAAGAAAAAAGAGGCACCAATCCAGGCCATCGCCGTGATCACATGCAGCCAACGCACAGCAAAGGCTATCCACTCCCAGAGCACCGCGGCATCGTACATCGCTGGCATCGTCCTTATTCAGCGCGCCAAGAGTGGCGGAGCGGACGGGGGATGGCAATCGTCCTAACTGCCGCGGTAAGTTGAATAGCCGTAAGGTGCCAAAAGGAGAGGCACGTGATAATGCGCGGCTTCTGTCATGGCAAAGCGGATCGGGATCTGCTGCAAAAAGAGGGCGCTCTCGTTTTCGGGCCTTTGCGCTGCCAGATAAGGGCCCACGTCAAACAACAGTTCATATTGGCCGGTCTCGAAGGCGTCTTGCGGCAAGATGGGCGCATCGGTGCGGCCGTCCGCGTTGGTTATGGTTTTCGCGACCTGCTTGAAGCCCGCCGGGTTCAGCCGGCTGAGCGTGATCTCTATCGCCGCTGCAGGGCGGCCTTGGGCCGTGTCCAATACATGGGTGGTAAGATATCCTGTCATCGTGCCGATCTCTGGTTTTGGGCGTTCACACAGAGCAGTCTTGCAATGGCCGCCGAACTCGCCGACTTTCGCGCGGGGCATACGACTTTGCAAGCGGGGAAGGACATCCGATGAAAGGCTATCCGCGTGATATGACCGGCTATGCGGGCAAGCCGCCTGACGCTGCATGGCCGGGTGGGGCGCGCATCGCTGTGCAGATCGTCCTCAACTACGAAGAGGGGGGCGAGAACAACATCTTGCACGGTGATCCCGCTTCCGAGGCCTTTCTCTCCGAGATTACCGCGGCGAGCCCCTGGCCCGGCGCGCGTCACTGGAACATGGAATCGATTTATGAGTACGGCGCGAGGGCCGGGTTCTGGCGGCTGCACCGCCTGCTAGAAGGCTCGCCAGTCACTGTCTTTGCTGTGGCCACGGCCCTGGCGCGCGCGCCGGAGCAGGTGGCTGCCATGCAAACGGCCGGTTGGGAGATTGCCAGCCACGGCCTGAAGTGGATCGAGCACAAGGATATGTCCGAAGCGGAAGAGCGCCAGCAAATCGCGCAGGCTGTCGAGTTGCATCAGGAGGTCACCGGGGCGGTGCCAAGAGGGTGGTACACAGGCCGCTGCTCAATGAACACTGTGGGGCTGGCGGCAGAAACCGAATTGTTTGACTATATATCAGATAGCTACGCCGATGATCTGCCATATTGGTTGAAGATGGGCCAGCGGTCCCAGCTCATCGTTCCCTATACGCTCGACTGCAACGATATGCGCTTTGCGATCCCCGCAGGTTTTACAAACGGGGATCAGTTTGAGAGCTATCTCACGGACAGTTTTGATATGCTTTACGCCGAAGGTGTGGCGGGTCAGCCGAGGATGATGTCAATCGGCCTGCACTGCCGCTTGGCGGGTCGGCCCGGCCGGGCGGCTAGTTTGCGGCGCGCTTTGGATCACATGCGCGCGCATGAGGGCGTTTGGTTTGCCACCCGTGCCGAGATTGCGCAGCATTGGAGGCAAACCCATCCCCCAGATGATCAGCCCAAACCGTCCGACATGGATAAGAGCGCGTTTATGGAGGCTTTCGGCGGGGTCTTTGAACACAGCGCATGGATCGCCGAAGAGGTCTTTGACGCAGGTGTTGGACCCACGCATGATACGGCAGTGGGGGTGCACAGTTTACTGGCGCAGGCGTTCCGCCGTGCGGATGAGGCGGCCCAACTGAAGGTTTTGCGCGCACATCCCGATCTGGCCGGAAAACTCGCCGCGGCAAAGCGGCTCACCGCAAACTCAACGGCCGAGCAGGCCTCGGCCGGGCTTGATGCGCTGACAGATGAAGAGCGCGCAAAATTCTCAGAGCTCAATTCTGCCTATACCGCGCGGTTTGGCTTTCCTTTCATCATCGCTGTGCGCGATCATACCAAGGACGGGATCCTACGCCATTTCACCCGGCGGCTCGGGCAGGATCGCGACGCCGAGTTCTTAGAGGCCTGCAGGCAGGTCGAACGCATCGCCTTTCTGCGACTTGAGCGCCTGCTGGCGCGATGAGCCGCAGAGTGCAGATACATCCGCTCACCGCGCGCGCTTTCGCGTCCTTTGGCGACGTGTTGGACGCCAGCGGCACGCCCGATCTGATGATCAATCAAGGGCGCTGCGGGCGCTATCACGACCGCGCCAGCCTGGATTTTGCTGACGGGAAGGCAGGCATTAGCCTGTTTCAAAGCGCGCCCTGCGCGCTGCCTCTCGAATTGGATCTGGTGGAGCGGCACCCCTTGGGCAGCCAGGCTTTCATTCCGATGTCCGCCGATCCGTTTCTGGTGATCGTCGCCGCAGACCGGAACGGTGCGCCCGATGTGCCGCGCGCCTTTCAGACAGGACCGGGCCAAGGGATCAACTTTCACCGCGGGACATGGCACGGCGTGCTGACGCCGCTTCACGCGCCGGGCCTCTTTGCGGTGGTTGATCGCATCGGTCCGGGACAGAATCTGGAAGAATTCCGCTTTGCGACCCCTTATCTTGTTGAAGCCTAAGCCGTTTCGGGATCACCCTGACACATGAAATATCGCAAATGTCAGGAGAGTGCGAAGCGCAGCAGTGTATTCGCGTTTCAAGCCAATGCCGAAACGATCTAGCGTCTCAACGCAGCGGCATATGCCTGTTGACGTCTTTGTAGAGTAAGTAGCGAAACCGCCCGGGCCCCCCGGCATAGCAGGCCTGCGGACAAAATGCGCGCAACCAGATAAAATCGCCGGCCTCAACCTCCACCCAATCCGTGTTGAGCCGGTAGACGGCCTTTCCCTCCAGAATGTAGATGCCATGCTCCATGACATGGGTTTCAAGGAAAGGAATGACGGCGCCGGGGGCAAAAGTTACGATGTTGACGTGCATGTCATGCGCCATGTCGCTCGGATCCACAAAGCGGGTCGTGCTCCACGCGCCATCGGTGCCTGGCATCGGGATGGGCGCGACATCCTCTTCATGGGTCACAAAGGGCGGCGGCGGCGGTAGGTTTTCAAGCGCCTGATAGGCCTTTCTGATCCAGTGGAACTGAAGGGCTGTCTCGCTCTGATTGCGCAACCGCCATTCGGTCTCAGCCGGGATGTAGGCATAGCTCCCTGGCCGAACGTCATAGCGGTTGCCCGCGATCTCAAGCACGCCCTGGCCGCCCACCACAAACAAAACGGCCTCCGCCGCCGCCTCGGTTTCTGGTCGCTCAGATCCGCCGCCTGGAGCCGTCTCCATGAGATAATGCGAGAATGTCTCCGCAAAACCGCTCAGCGGCCGGGCCAGCACCCAAGCGCGGGTGTGCTTCCAAAACGGCAGATAGCTGACCGTGATGTCGCGCATCGTCCCTTTTGGCAGCACCGCGTAGCTGTTCGTAAATACCGCACGATCCGTCAAAAGCTGCTCTTGCGAGGGGTGTCCGCCTTGGGGCACGTAACTCTTTACAGACATGGGGCGGCACCTCTTCAAGCTCTCGGCCCGACTATGCGCTGCTGACCCGCCCGGCACCAGCCCGGTTTGAGGATTGATACGACGAAGCTCATTCGGGCGTTGACAGCGACGTGCCGCTCAGGCTCCTTTGCCGCGGGGAGAGGTGATATGTCCGTACTGATAGCCGGGGGTGGCATCGCGGGTCTGGCCTTGGGCTTGACGTGCCATCAGATCGGCGTGCCTTTCAAGATTTTTGAATCGGCGCGGTATGTGCGTCCGCTGGGCGTTGGCATCAACCTGCAGCCCGCAGCGGTGCGGGAGCTTCACGATCTGGGCCTTGCTGACGCTCTTGCGTCAATCGGCGTGGAGACGCGTGATTACGGCATGCACGCACGCTTTGGCCAGGACGTTTGGACCGAACCCAGGGGGCGCTTTGCGGGCTATCACTGGCCGCAGTACTCAGTGCATCGGGGTGCCTTGCTCATGCTGTTGTACGAGACGCTGATCGACCGCGCAGGGACCACCTGCATTGAGCCTGGCTGGCGCGCAACCGGCTTTGAAAGTCAATCTGGCGGGGCCACACTGCATCTTGAGAGTGCGTCCGAGGGGCAGCGCGCTGAGACCGGTGACATTGTCATCGGGGCTGATGGCATCCATTCGGCCATCCGCGCGCAGATCGCCCCTGATGAGGGCCCGCCGATCTGGGGAGGCAATATCCTGTGGCGGGGCACGACGCGGGCAAAACCGTTCAAAAGTGGCGCCTCCATGGTCCTGATCGGCTATCCCGGTTTGCGTTTTGTCAGCTATCCCATCACGCCGCCTCATCCCAAAACGGGCGAGGCGACGGTCAATTGGATCTGCAACCTCAAAATGTCCGAAGGTGCGGCATTTCGAAAAGAGGATTGGACGCGGGCCGCGGATCTCGCCGATTTCCTGCCCCATTATGCGTCCTTTGACCTGGATTGGATCGATATTCCCGGTTTGATCACGGGTGCGGACGAGGTGCTTGAGTACCCTTTGGTGGATCGCGATCCCCTCCCATGTTGGCGCAGCAGCAAGGTGAGCTTGATGGGCGACGCGGCCCATGCGGCCTATCCATCTGGATCAAACGGTGCGGGCGCCGCCATTCTCGACGCGCGCACGCTGGGTGCCGCTTTGGTGCAGCACGGCTGCACTGAGGCTGCCTTGCACGTCTATGAAGCTGAGATGCGCCCGATGACCTCGGCTGTGACGTTGGCCAATCGCGCCGCGGGGCCGGATGCGATCTTGGATGAGGTCGATAGGCGCAGCGGCGGGCGGTTTGAGCGTGTGCAAGAGGTCATGTCGGCCGAAGAGCTCCAAGCGCATGCAGAAGACTACAAGATGATGGCGGGCACGTCGGTCCGTCAGACCAATCAGAAGCCGCCTATCATCCCGCCAGAGGCGCAGCAGATCTAGAGCGTCCGGCCTTCAACCTGAGACATCATGCGACGCGCTATCCCGAGAGCGCCGAAGGCGGGGCAGGGTATGCGCGTCGCACGCTTAAGGGCGAGCCCTCTAACCCTACCCCAAAACTGTGAGCCAGAACCACGTGGTCAGGATTGAGAGCGCTGTTGCCATCAGAACCGACGTGGCCGCGACCCGGCGCGCGCGCCCGTACATATTGGCAAAGATATAGGCGTTGAACCCCGGTGCCATCGCCGAGGTGAGCACCGCGGCCTGAAACATCTCTTGGCTCAGGTTCAAGCTGCGCCCCATGCTCCAGGTGATCGCGGGATGCACCAGCAACGCAATCGCGCAGACCATGGCAATCGCCTTGGCGTCTCCTTCGGGTCTGTACTGGATGAGCACACCGCCCAAAGCGAAGAGCGCGGCCGGCAGCGCAGCACGCACGATGAGCGACAGCGCATCATCGACCACGCCCGGCAGCGGCAGACCGATCAAGTTCACGGCAAAGCCGCCAATGATCGCCAAAACGAGCGCGTTGCGGAACATTGCGCGGGCGACGGCCCCTGCCATTTCGGTGCCCGCACGCCCCCGGTTACGCACGATTTCCATCACGGTGATGCCTAGGCCATAGCAAAAAGGGGAGTGAAAGGCGATGATGGCGTAGTTCCCGGTCAAAGCATCCGGACCATAAGCGCGTTCTGAGATCGGCAGGCCCAGGAGCACGGAGTTCGAGAAAAGGCAACAAAAGCCGATGGCGACGCAGTCTTCCCACTCTCGTTTGAAGAAGAGGCGCGCGCCATAAAGACCGAGGCCAAAGCAGATGCCCGCCCCGGTGTAAAAGCTCACAAGCAGCGCTGGGTCAAAGGCGGTGGCGATGTCCATCTTTGCGATGGCTTGGAAGAGCAGGCAGGGGATGGCGAAGTTCTGCGTGAACTTCATCACCCCATCGATGCCGGAGATCGGAAACAGACCCCGCCAAACCGCGACATAGCCAAAGCCGATCACCAAAAAAACCGGCACGATGACTTCAAGAAGCGTCTGCATCGTCCGTGAACAGTCCTTTAAGGGAAGCAGGCCTAAGGCAGGTCAAACGTGAGAACCATGCCGTCATAAGCGGGATCGATATGCGTGGGCGTCTCGGCGGCCAGCGTGCGGTAATCAAGATCATTGTGCATGTTGGTGAGCACCGCGTGGGCGGGGCGCACCTGGGAGATCCAATCGAGTGTCTTGGCCAGATGGCTGTGCGTAGGGTGCGGATCGCGCCGCAGGGCATCGATGATCCAGCAGCGCAGATCGTTCAGCGATGGCCATACATCGGTGGGTATCTCAACAACATCAGGCATGTAGACGATGTCGTTAAAGCGAAAACCCAGCGCGTCCATGCCCCCGTGTTTGACGAGCAGAGGTGCAAAGTCCAACGTGCCGCCAGGCCCTTCAACACACACCTCGCCGTCAATGTCATTGAGGTTGAGGATCGGCGGATACATGGAGCCTTCGGGTTGGATGAATGCGTAGCCAAAGCGCGCCTCCAGCGCCGCGCGGGTCGGCAGATCAGCCCAGACCGGCAGGCGGGCACGCATATTGATCACAATCATGCGCAGGTCATCGATCCCGTGCACGTGATCGGCATGGGCATGCGTATAGAGAACGCCGTCAAGACGGCTCACCTCGGCGTCCAAAAGCTGGCTACGCATGTCGGGGGAGGTGTCGATCAGAACGGAGGTTGTCCCCTCGGCGGTTACGCGTTCCACCAGGGCCGAACACCGCCGCCGTGCGTTGCGCGGCTCGGTCGGGTCGCAAGATCCCCAATGCCCGCCAAGGCGCGGGACGCCGCCAGATGAGCCACAGCCCAGAATGGTCACGCGCACCTGCGCCATCAAGCAGCAGCCCGATACTGCGCAGCTTTGGCAAAGAGCCGGTCGAAATTGGCTTGGGTCTGTGCGGCGAAGGCGGCGTAGTCCATGCCAAATGTCTCAGCGGCACGCCGGGCGGTATGGGCGACAAACGCCGGCTCGTTGCGCTTGCCGCGATGCGGGGGGGGTGCGAGATACGGCGCATCGGTCTCCACCAGGATGCGGTCTATCGGGGCCGCCGCAAAAATCGCCCGCAAGCTCTCTGACTTTGGGAAAGCGGTGATGCCCGACATGCTCAGGTAAAACCCAAGCTCAAACGCTGTTTCTGCCAGAGCGGGGGAAGAGGAAAAACAGTGCATGACGCAATTGAACGGCCCCGCTTCATGTTCTTGGCTCAAGATCTGGGCCATATCCTCGTCGGCATCTCGCGCATGGATGATCAGCGGCAGGCCGCTTTGCCGTGCCGCCTCAATGTGGATGCGCAGGGAGGACTGTTGCGCCGCAGCGCTTTCGGAGGTGTAGTGATAATCGAGGCCCGTCTCGCCAATCCCCACCATCTTAGGATGGACTGCGACGGCCAAAAGATCCTCAACGCTCACCATCGGCTCACCCGCCACGGACATCGGATGTGTGCCCGCCGCAAAAAACACCGCTGGATGCGCTTCAGCGATCGCGCGGACTTGGGGCAGGGTGCGCAGCTTGGTGCAGATCGTCACAACGCGCGTCACACCGGCCTGGGCCGCGTTTGCCAGGACGGCATCCATGCGCCCTTCAAAGTCTGGGAAATCCAGATGGCAGTGACTGTCTGTGATCTCGGGGGTGTCGGTCATGTCTCGCCAGCATCCTGTCGCGGTGCGGCCCCCGCGATCTTCTGCAGGGTATCTAGAACCAGTGCAGCAGGGTCAAGGTTGACGGCAAGACCGTGGGTGGCCCGCGCCGAGACCTCTTGCGCGAGATCGGCCCAGACCCGCGCCGCGGGCGGCGACGGGGACAAGCGCCGCAACATCGCGTGCTCGCCCGGGGCCGCCTCTGGCACGAGGGTCCCGCCAAGCGCGCCCGCCAGCGCCAGACGCGCCAGCGCCACGTCGACCAACCGAAAGAAAAGCGCGAGCTTCTCCTCGGATCCGCACTGCGCTGACGCTTCGGCCAGCGCAATCGCGCGTTTTCGGTCGAGGCGCGGCAGACTGTCCAAGATGGCGATAATCTCGGCATAGAGCGCAAGCCCGCCTGCTTGCGAAAGCTTGATGGCTTCACCAACCGACCCGCCTGCCAGATCCGCCAAACCCGGGCCAATCTCTTGCGGTTCAACCCCGGCAGCGGACAGCGCCGCATCCATCTCATCCGCCGATAACCCCCTTAGACGCAATGTGCGACAACGGGATTTGAGCGTCGGCAGCAGCCCTGACGGCCGATGGCTGATCAAAAGCAACACCGCCCGCGCAGGTGGCTCTTCCAGCATTTTCAGAAGCGCATTTGCGGCACTCGGGTTCATCTGATCAGCGTCGTCGATGATCACCACGCGCGGGCCCCCGTCTGCAGCGGACAGCTGGAAAAAGCTGCTGAGTGCGCGGATATCGTCGACCACGATCTGCTTACGCAGCCGTTTGGTATCCGGGTTCAGGCTGCGCGTGATGGATTTCAGCCTACTTTCTCCGCCTGAGGCGATGCGCCGTGCCACAGGGTGCGCCGGAGCGACATCTAGGCTCTCTGGGACGGGGGCTGCGAAAAAGCCAGCCTCAGCCGGGGGTGTTGCGAGTAAAAAGCGTGCGATACGCCAGGCCAGCGTCGCTTTGCCAACGCCACGCGGCCCTGTGATGAGCCAGCCATGGTGCAGTTTGCCGCTGTTGAAAGCCTGCAGAAACGCTTGTTCTGCTGCCGCCTGACCCAAAAGCACCGGTGTCTCCCTGGGGTGGGGGGCACCATCAATCCTGTCAGGCTGCAAAGCGGCGTCAGTCATAGGGTCGGTTTACCAGCCAAAGCGTTTCGGTTTAACCTTGAATCATCAACGCACTGTCACGCCTGCGGCGCTGTCGTGACATTGGCGATGTTTGATTGCTCAGGTCAGAACCGAAAAGCTGTTGGCCAGCGGTGGAAGGCACTAGGCCTGCGGCAGCCGCGAGAGCACCGCCTGCATGACATCTTGGGCCACATCCTCAGGTGACCGCCCTCCGTCGATGGTGACAAAGCGGGTGTTTTGCTCTGCCGCGAGAGACAAAAAGCCGTTGCGCATGGCGATCTGCAACTCTTCGCCAAAATCTTCAAAACGTTCCTCGTCGGTGCACCGGGCGCGGGCTCGGGCCAGCCCTGCGCGCGGATCCATATCGATCAGCACGGTCAGATCCGGCTCCACCCCAATCATGAGCGCATGCAGTTGATCGACCAAAGCGCGCAGATCGCCCCGCGAGAGCCCTTGATACATGCGTGTGCTGTCCGCAAAGCGGTCGCAAATGACGATCTTGCCAGCGGCGACCGCGGGCCGGATGGTGCGTTCGAGGTGATCGCGCCGCGCGGCAGTGAAAAGCAGGATCTCTGTCTCGGCTGACCAGCGGTCGGGGGCACCTTGCAATACCAGTGCGCGAATTTCTTCGGCACCGGGCGACCCACCGGGTTCCCTCGTCAGGACGACATCGTGCCCGCGGTCGGTCAGATGATCCGCAAGCGCCCGTGCTTGCGTGGATTTGCCCGACCCGTCAATCCCTTCGAAGCTGATAAAATAGCCTTGGGCGGTCACGAAGCGTCCTGCGGTCCCGCATTCAAACGCGCCAGCAAATGCCGTGCTGCCGCTGTGAGCTTCACCATAAAGCCGCCCGGTTCCACGCTGTTTGAGGCCACAAGCGGCACCCGGACCTCTGACAGGTCCTGACGCTGCAGCACCAATTCTCCAAGCGTATCGCCTTTGGAGACTGGCGCGCGGAAGGGTCCGTTAAAGATCACCTCTCCGCTCACCCCTTCCCGAAGCGCCGATATGGGCAGCAGCACCGAGAGCCTGTCTGCCAGTTCCAAACCGACGCTGTCTTGCATGCCCATAGCAACGGGCGCGCGCGCAAGCTCAGTGCCCGCTTCGCCAAGCGTTTTCTGGGTGTACTGGCGGAAAGCCCAATTCACGATGGCCTCCGCCTCTCGCGCCCGCTCCGCGGCGGTATCGATCCCAGAGATGACAAAGATGATGCGCCGGTCGCCCCGTTTTGCGCTCCCAGCGAGCCCGTACCCTGCTTCTTGCGTATGGCCGGTCTTTAACCCATCCGCCCCGATATCGAGCGTGAGCAGGGGGTTGCGATTGTATCTGTTGGCGCTTTCCTTTTCATCGAAAAGGAATTCCGTTTCAGCAAACATCGGGTAGAACTGAGGGAAATCCGCAATCAGCCGATCAGACAAAAGCCCAAGGTCTCGCATCGACATGCGGTGCCCGGGCTTTGGCCAGCCGTTTGAATTCATAAAAGTGGAGTTGGTCATGCCCATCTGCTGCGCCCGCTGGGTCATCTCGCGCGCAAATCGACCTTCGGTGCCAGAAAGGGCCTCCGCCAAGACAACGCAGGCGTCGTTGCCGGAAAGCACGATGATGCCGCGCAAAAGATCTTCAACCGACACCCGCTCCCCTTCTTGCAGGAACATGGTTGAGCCACCATAGCGCGCTGCATCCGCAGAAACGGGCAGCTGCTGGTCGAGTTCAAGGCGGCCGGTCGCGACCGCCTCGAAAGCCATGTAGAGTGTCATCAACTTTGACATTGAGGCGGGCGGCAGAGGCTCATCCGCGTTCTTTGTCAAAAGCACCGTGCCTGTCGTCTGATCAAAGACGTAAGCCGATTGCGCTTTGGTTTCAAAGGCCAATGCGACGGCAGTCTGGCATGTCAAAACCAGACAAGCGGCGAACACGCGGACCATACTCGGTTGCTCCTTTATCGGCGTCGGTGACTGACGTTAATCTACAACTGTGTAGGCATCTGTGAACCCCTGCGCCTTGATCTGCTCGGTGAGGCTGGCAATCTCCGTCTGCGATGCGGCGGGCCCCACCACGACACGCCAGAAGGGTTGTCCATTAATCTCAGATTCTTTGACAGTCGGGATGACGCCCGCCCGCGTCATCTGTCGCGCCGCGCGCCGCGCGCTGCGTTCACGGCTGAAAATGCCGATTTGGACAAAGGGTTTATCAGGCGGCGCAGCCTCAGCCGTTTCGGCCGTCTCAACCTGTGGGTTGTCTGGCACTTCAGCGCTCTGACCCTCCGCTGCGGTTGGTGCAGTCGCAGGTACCGCCTCAATCGCAGCGCTTGCGACGGCGATGGGATCGACTGTTGTGGTCTCGGCACCGCCGGGGGTTTCGATTGCCTCCGGTGTATCGGCTTGGGCGACCTCGGTTTCAACCAACTCTTCGCTCTCTTCGCGGCGCAGTGCTGTAACATTCAACTTGGCCGGGGCACCCGCCAAGATCCCAAGAGAGGATGCGGCGTCTGAAGAGATCTGCAACTTTGGTCCGGGCAACTCGCGCTCTTTGCGAAACAGCGCGCCGATCACGAACTGGCCATTGCCTTCGTTCCGTATGATCACCCGCTCAGGCTCTGCCACGTCCGGGTGCGCAACCCAAACCCCACCGAGGGAGGGCCGTCCATCCCAAAGCCCCTCATCCGTGACCGAAAAAACCTCAGGCGCTTCGACGTCCCGTTCAACCAGCTTTGTCGAGGGCGTTGTCCCGGCAGTCGATGGGGCGTCTGCACTGGGGGGCACAAGCGCAAACTGCCCGCTCTCATCACAGCCGGCGAGAAGAACAAGCGCGAGCCCCATGGTTGCCCAAGAAATCGGGCGGCTTTTTGCGCCGCACCGATGAACGAAAAGACTGCTCATCATCGTTTACGTCCTTGCCTGCAGGCTTGTGCAAGCCCGTTCCGCCGCGGATCACGGCACACCTATCTGCCTCATTTATCGAGGTCTTGGGCTCAGTCTAGCGTGCGGACGACAGTGTGAAAAGACGCCAGACCGAAGATAGGCAATTTTCCACGGGTAGAATTTTCGCGTTTGACTTGATTGGAGGGTTTGCCGAATCAACGCTGCGTAAGTAGGACACGAGGGCTGCGGAGGTTTGGCAGAGTGGTCGAATGCACCGGTCTTGAAAACCGGCGGGCGTGAGAGCGTCCCCAGGGTTCGAATCCCTGAGCCTCCGCCACTTTATTGAAAGTAAATCATATTTATCGATAGTTTATAAATGGATCAGTTCTACCCATCTGTCATTTTGACCGCCATCCAGGCGATAGTCGAGTTGGTGTCGCTGAGAAATCTGGCTAAACGCTTGGAGCTGAGGGGTCGGCCGTGGAACTACTTGTTACCGACTGGACCAGGATATCTCTCAGAACGCTCTCAGATTTAATCGTCCAAGCAAGAATGTTCCTCAGGCGTTCAACGACAGGGCGCGCCGAACTGCCAATGGTGATGGCCGAAGCACCAGATGGATCATACGAAGAATGCTACGTAAAAGGCCCAGCTTTCCACCCACGAAAATCACCATTTGCCCTAGAAAACGAATGGATGGCCGCAAACCTCTGCAAGTTGCTGGGTCTCCCGTGTAGCGAGCCTCGCATGGTGAGGCTCTCCCCGGAATTCTTGGAAACGGTGAAACGTGAAGAAACGAGGCGACATTTAGAAAGCGGGACTGGGATTCTCTTTGCTTCCATAAGTGTCGGAACCGGATGGGCTGTCTGGTCCGACGCCATCACGCCGCCAAGAGCTAGCCTGCCCCTAGTGGTCGGAACGTATCTGTTTGATACAGCAATCCAAAACTGGAACCGTAGCATCCCGAATCCGAACCTCTTGGTGAAGGGCGATACCTTCATACTGATAGATCACGAAGACGCCTTCATTGAAGCAAAAGAAACCTCTGGAGAAAAGGACTATCATCAGGAGCCGTGGATGAATGGCGCAATTAACAACTACTACGGCGAGTATGAAGAGCATCCGTTTTGGCGTAAGTGAACCGCCCCGGTTTTGCCGGAGGCTGTTGAGGTTGTGTTTCAAGCTGCGATTTTATCTGATTTCAAGGCTTCCTCGTATTTCTCCTCGGCTTCGATTGGCGTGATGTACCCGAGCGGCTCAAGCAGGCGTTCGCTGTTGAACCAATCGACCCATTGCAGGGTTTCCCGCGCGACCTGATCTTTGGATTTCCATGGCCCCAGCCGGTTGATGAGCTCGGTTTTGAAGAGGCCAATGATCGTCTCAGCCAGAGCGTTATCATAGCTGCCGACCGACGCCTCCCGTCCGGCGTCTGCGTGACGCTCCGTGTATCTGATCGACACGTATTGGCTGCCGCGATCCACTGCCCGTCAAGGTATTTCCAAAGGAAATGTCCCGAGAGGGGGAATGGTGGATCAGCTTCTCAGCAGGCCTGCGCGTGGATGGCTTGTTCCAAAGCGTCTATTACCCCCTCTCGCACATCTGCGATGTGCTGCCGGGCAGCGGGCAGGCGCATGCAGAGCATGCCGCCGAGAGGGCAGGACAAACAGCGTGTCCTGTGTCGTCGATGCTTTCCCGTTGACCGGCAGGCGATTTGGCACAGCCAAATCTGCCGAGAGGGGGCATGCCAAAGCTTACGTGCGCCACAGACGGATCGGTTCTTCTCCTAAACGTCCTTCATCTCTTACGCAGATACGTGTCCCGCTTGGCGCGGTCGGGATCGCGCTCGATCTCAATCCGTTCACAGAAAGTCCCCTCTCGGCAGATTGCGTTGCAATCGCCTGCCCGCTGCCCGGCAGCACATCGCAGATGTGCGAGAGGGGGCGGTGGCACGATCTGCTCGCGAATTCGTCCTCGTGATCCAAGACGATCCGCACAGCACGCGCGCGCAGTTCTCCTGGATAACGTATTCCGTACTTCGTCTTTCCAATGGACCAATACTCTTACTGCTGAGTCTCCCGCAAACAAGGGGCGGTACAAGTCGCAAGCGTTCCTCGAGTTCCTTTTATGCCTGGATCTGGTGCAAGCCATCTGCAACTTGCTTCGCTGCAGCGGCATGGGCTTGGTCCACCGACGGCAGTTGATCGGGCTTTCCCAACCTCTCACGGACATCTTTCGCCAGCTTCTTGGTCTATCTCGACACCGCATAGACTTCCTCGTTGCGATCAAAACCGACAAAGCCGCACCGTCCTTTGGCGAGCATATAGCCATGTTGCGCTTAGGCATGTCCAAAGGCGTCTTTGATATCCGAGATTGATCAGCTATCCTGAAAGATGCCGATGATCTTTTCAAGGTCCTTGTCCGCACGTTTGGCCTGTTGCCACTGCTCGCGCGTAAAGTTCCTAGGATCGCGGTCCGGCTTATGAAGCATCCCCGGTGGCAGGCGGCGAGGATGGTCTCAACGTGGGCGTCAGACCATTCAAGCGTACCGTCTTCTGCCAGTTTGATGAGCTTGTCCAAGTTCCAAAACGCATCAGTGCGACGCAAAGCATCCAGCGGCCGCCCGGGTGATTCATAGTCCTTCGCGTTAGCTGAAGATCGCGCTTTGAGTGGTTTGGTCCCGGTATCCTCAAACAAGCGCTTCTGGACGTATGAGCTGAGCGGCCTGCGTCTACCCGCTGCCGGGGCGAGGTGCGCCATGCAATAGCTCTGCGCGAGATGGCCTCTGACTGTCGGACAATTGCTGCACGCGCGTCATAGTTTGGTCGATTTGCTGCGCGATCTCTTTGCCCAGGGTCGCCAAGACGGCCCGGAAGAAGAGCTGGGCGCGCATGGCAATCATTGATGATGCTCCGAACACAACGGCACACGATGGCGCGCGTGCATCCAGCGTTGCCCGTCGCCTCGCCTTTTTCGCATTTGCCGCGCTGATCTATTTGGGTCCCGCGCCTGGGCAACTCTTTGGCCAACACAATCCTTTGCTGAGGGAATGGGTGATGTTTTCCGGTGTTGGCGTGGGTATCCTCGATGGGACCTTCACGGTCGTAGAACAAGACGGCATCATACGGCGATTAACGCCCCTTGAGGCGGCTCACTTGGACGCCTATCCCGTGATCATCCCCTATAATTTTGAGGGGTTGGTCACCGAAGCCGCTGATTTGGCGCGTTTGGCGCAGCCGCTTTGCGACGAGACGGCAGAGACAGGCGCGGTCTCATACGATGGTTTCGTCGGAACCCGCGAGGGATGGCGGCCCCTTCGGGCCGATGACATCTGTACGCGGGGCACAGGTGCGCCATGATGATGTCACCGAGCCTGCAAGGATGCCTCGATTGGGGCCCAGATGCGACCGGGTCCACCCGCGCGGTGGGCCTCATGCGGATTGGCCTTTCTGTTATCGCCTTGGTCCGGTTTGGCGCTGAGCTGGCCCCTTTTGCAGCCGAGACGCTGCTCGCCTTGATCCTTGGCCTCGTCTTCTTTCTTGTTGCGACGCTGGCGCTCATTGGGCGCAATGCACGCGTGTCAATCGGGCTTTTGGGGGCGATGATCTTGGGCTTCTACGGGCTCACGCAGATGGGCATTGGCCTGCAGGGTTGGAACCATCACCACGTCTATATCCTTGGCATCGCGTGCTTTTTCCTGTCGATGTCAGACTGCGGCAAGTCTTACTCTTGGGACCGGTGGCAAGCCTTGAAAGAACCCGGCGGCCCGCTGCCAGAAGAGGGTGCATTATGGGGCCAGCGCCTCATCGCTCTGCAGATGTCCGCACTTTATCTTTGGACCGCAATCGACAAAACAGATCGGGCGTTCCTGTCGGGCGAGCGGTTGGAGCAGACCTTTGTCTGGAGCTACTCTGGCCGCGCGCTTGAGATGCTTTTGCTTTTCCCTCCGCTGCTTGCTGCGATGGCGGTTGCCGTTGTCTTAGTGGAGTACTTTCTTGCGTTCGCAATCCTCACCAAACGCTACCGCACGGTTGCCGTCACGCTGGCCTTGCCGTTGCACGCGGTCTTTTATTTGTTGCTGCCCGTGAGTACATACTCCGCAACGATGATCATTCTTTATCTTGCCATTCTGGACCCCAAAACCGTGCGAACCATCACGGACAAAATGCACTCCACATGAAGGCTTTGCGCATCATATATGATGGGGATTGCCCCTTTTGTGCCAGCTATGTCGGCTTTATGCGCCTGCGCGAAGCCTACGCGGTTGAGCTCGTCGATGCGCGGGCAGAACCCGCGACGGCCAATAGCTATGGCCTTGATCTGAACGAAGGTATGATTGTCGATCTCGAAGGAGAGGTGTTTCATGGCCCGCGCGCTGTCGCCCTCTTGTCTCGTCTGTCGCGGGGGCCAGGGTTTTTGAAATCAGACCGTGTCGCAGATGCGATCTACCCTTGGATGCGGGGCGGCCGGGCCATTGCGCTAAAAATTTTGGGCCGCAAACCCCTCTAGTGCCTTGGTTTTGACCCGAGACGGGCGGCCACGTCGAACGCGTTAGCGGGCGTGAAGAACAGCGTTGTTTTTTGGTGCATAAGTGACGGCATGTGCCTAAGCTCTCCTCCATGCAGGGCGTGCTCTCTCATCCCAAAGGCCTGAGCCATGGCCAAGACGCCGGGGCGCGAAACCTCTTGCTGGAATGTGCGCAGGCGCGCCCAGGAGAAAGGCTTTTGATTGCCTATGAGCATGAGACGCACCGCTACTTCGACCCCAAGGTGCGCGAGAGCATCAGTGCCAGCGCGCGCACGCTCGGGCTGAGGGTTGAGATGGTAGACGTTGGTTTTGATCCCGCGCCAAGTGGCCTGAAGCCCGATCTTTTGCAGCGGCTTCCCGAGGTCGACATCGTGCTTTTTCTGGCACGGCTTGGCGATCAACTTCGGTTTTCGGATCTGCCGCGGGGAGCTCGGTTTGTCGTCTGTTTTGCCATCGATCAACTGCTGCTCGGCTCAGCGTTTGGGACAGCGAGCTATACCGGCTTTTGCGAGGTGAAATCAGCCGTGGACGCCTGCATGCTCGCGTCAAAAGAGATTGTGATCACTTGTCCCCTGGGAACGCGCATTGTGGGGCACCTTCCGCCGGACGCGACAGACGTCAAAGACACAACTTCGATGCGTTTTCCGATGTCGATCTTCTCGCCCGTGCCTGCGGATCACTTCTCTGGGCGCGCGGTGTTGAACGGTTTTCTGACGGGCACGGGCGCGCGCTATTATGATGACTATACGGTTGAATTCGACGCCCCCCTCGCGGCCATCCTGGAGAGTGGACGTCTCGCGGGGTTCGAAGGGGCACCCGGTGACGTTGCAAGAGCAGATCAGCAGTATGACCGGGTCGCCGGCCTTTTTGGGCTAGACCGAAACGCGGTACACTCCTGGCACGCGGGCATCCATCCTGGCTGTGGCTTTCCCTGGGCGATGCGGGGGGCGTATGAAAAGTGGGGTGGGGCGGCCTTTGGCAACCCGCGGATCCTGCATTTTCACACCTGCGGCGCAACGCCCCCTGGCGAGATTTCGTGGAACTTGATCGACCCCACCATCCGCGTGGACGGGACCGCTATTTGGGAGGGGGGGCGGCTGCATCTTGAGCGCATCCCTGGTGGCGGAGACATCTTAGCGCGTTTTGCCGACCTTGCTGCACTGTTCAGAACGCCCGATCGCCGCATCGGCCTCTGATCGGCCTATCGCAAAGTACCTCTCAGCCCGCAAAAGGCGCGATAGTCTCTCGCCAATGCCTCGCGCGCTGATTTTAGAAGTTGCGCACCGAGCGCTGGTGTCGCTAACGCGGAGTGCGAGCCGACCCGCCCGTCAGGAAAAGCGGCGCGATGCGCCTCGGGCGACCCATGTCGGTCGCCGCTATGCGCCTTCATGTATTCGGCGCTGAGCTGTCTGGGCGGGGTGGCGGCCGCATTTTGAGGTTTGCACCCATGTAAGGCTTGCGTAATCGCCACCTCGGACGGCGTCGCGTGCATCCCTTCCCAAGCGCCAAACATCTCCGCCCGCATTTGCGCCACCGCTGAGGGATCCCACCAGCTTTGGACATGCAGAGCACCCTCATGAAACGTCTGCGCGACAGCGCGGGCGGGGCGCAGGTTCGCCCCATGGCCATTGACCAAAAACACCCCCTTGAAGCCTTGCACCAAGAGCCCCTGGCAAATCTCGTGCAGGCAGCGTTCGAAAAGATCTTCAGGCAACGAGAGCGTGCCTGGAAATTGCGTGTTGAACGGGGCGGGTGTATAGCAAAAGGCCGGTGCGACGACGGCGTCGCACAGATCGGCTGCACCCTGCGCAATCTCTTGCGCACAAATCGTATCGGTGCCGATCAACCCCATCGGCCCGTGTTGTTCGGTTGAGCCCAACGGCAAGAGGGCGCAGGCTCCCGCCTGGAGGCGTTCCTCGACTTCCAGCCAGGTGAGGAGGGCAAGCTGCGGCATGGCCTATCCGCGCGGTGCGGGGGATCCAAAGAACCCCGCCGCATCCCGGGTGCCTAAGCGCGTCTCAGAAAATCTCAGAGGCCCCACTTTTCCTTGTTGCCGTCGAAAAAGCCCTTGGCCTTTTTCAACTTCACCCAGTTATTCACGTAGTTGATCCAGACTTGATCATTTTGCGGCAACAGCATCGCGATGGGTGAAGGGGCGCGAGGGCCGGTGTCGGGCACCCGTACCACGCCGAACTTTTCTTCCAAGGTGGAGCCTTCGATGTTGGAGGTGATGAACACGTCCGCACGGCCTGCCAGCACCTCTTGGTAGCCGCGCGCGGGGGCCTCAACCACTTTGATGTCGGCCTCGGGGAACCATTCGCGCACCAGGCCCTCAAATGTCGTGCCAAGGGTCGTGGCCACCTTCACCTCAGGCTTGTTGATCGACGCATAGCCCGAAAAGTTGCCCGCTTTGTCGGCCATCGTGAACGGGTAAATCTCAACCGCGATGTAGCTTTCCGAGAACCCTGCCGCCTTCATGCGTGGTGGAGAGATCGAGGCAGAGCCGGTGATGTGATACTGACCGGCGACAACGCCGTTCACGAGGGTCTTCCAGTCGGTTGGCACAAACTCGACCTCGACGCCAAGGTCGGTGGCAAGCTCGTTCATGATGTCGATGTCGAACCCTTTGTACGCGTTGGTCGCGGGATCGCGCACCGTCATTGGGTTCCAGTCCCCCGTTGTGCCGACCTTTAGTACGCCACTGTTCAAAATTTCGTTCAGCGCCGACTGCGCGCTTGCGGCCCCTGCCAGCGTCAGACCGATGGCGGCGACGGCTGCCGCCTTCAAAATGGACTTCATCTGTGTAACTCCCCTAGGTCTCTCAGTTTTTGGTTTTTCATACGCCATGTAAGCTTGAAGCGGCAGATAAATCAAATAAGCTCGGCCTCTGCGTCCCCCCTTGGGCCGCGAAACGGGGGAAATGATGAGCGAAACAGCAATTGAGCTTGTTGCTGTAAACAAGTGGTTCGGCGATTTCCACGTTCTCAAAGACATTGGTCTGACGGTGAGGACTGGCGAAAAGGTTGTGATCTGTGGCCCCTCGGGGTCGGGTAAATCCACCGTTGTGCGCTGCATCAACCGATTGGAAGAGCATCAAAAGGGCACCATTCGCTTTTACGGAAAAACACTGATCAACGATCCCCGGTCTATTTCCGCGATCCAAGGCGAAGTTGGCATGGTCTTTCAGCAGTTCAATCTCTTCCCCCACCTCAGCGTGCTCGACAACCTCACGCTTGGTCCGATGAAAGCGCGCGGGCTCAGCCGCGCCGATGCCGAGCGACGCGCGCGGCACTATCTGGAACGGGTGCGGATCCCCGATCAGGCGCAGAAAATGCCCAAGCAGCTTTCGGGCGGACAACAGCAACGTGTGGCCATCGCGCGGTCTTTGTGCATGGAACCCAAGGTCCTCCTCTTTGACGAGCCGACGTCAGCGCTGGACCCTGAGATGATATCGGAGGTGCTTGATGTGATGGTGCGGCTTGCGCAAGACGGCATGACAATGGTTGTTGTGACCCATGAGATGGGATTTGCCCGCAAGGTGGCCGATCAAATGGTTTTCATGGACCAGGGTGAGATTGTCGAGCGGGGCGCGCCCGATGCTTTCTTTGGTAGCCCTCAGACAGAGCGCTGCCAAACCTTCCTCGGCCAAATTCTGCAGCATTAGGGACCGATGAAGAGGCTCCTCATATCGCTCGCGCTGCTCACGTTGCTCGCGGGGTGTAGCGCGTCCGGCAACTGGGGCTGGTATGTGATCGACCCGCGTACCTCAGGCGGGTGGACAAACATCAAGTTTCTCATTTCCGGTATGGGATCCACCATTCTGATCTCGGTCATCGCTGCGGCGATCTCGATCGTCTTGGGACTGCTGGTCGCGCTGCCCGGCCAATCGTCCAACAGGTGGATAAGGCTCATCAATCGTGTCTATGTGGAATTCATCCGCTCGATCCCCCTGCTGCCCATGCTCTTTTGGGTGTTTTATGGTTTGCCGATCATCTTTCGCTCTATGGGGCTCAACATCCCGATTGATCCGTTTTGGGGCGCGATCATCACGCTCGCCATTTCAGACAGCGCGTTCACCGCTGAAATCTACCGTTCCGGCATCCAATCCATCGCGCGCGGGCAGTCCGAGGCGGCCCAGACCGTCGGCCTCACTTACGCGCAAACGATGCGCTATGTGATCTTGCCGCAAGCCATCCGTCGCATCTTGCCGCCTCTGGCCAATCAGTTTATCTACATCGTGAAGATGAGCGCCTTCGCCTCTGTCATCGGGATGCAAGAACTCACGCGCCGCGCCAATGAGCTTGTTGTGACAGAGTATCGCCCGTTGGAGATCTACACGCTTTTGATCGTTGAATACCTCATCCTGGTGTTGATCATCAGCGCGGGCGTACGCTGGTTGGAGCGGAAAATGGGAAGCGATGAAAGGGCTTAAGAGGCGTTCTTAAGATTGGGCTTCAACAGGTGATGCGCTGGGTTTCAGATTGTTCCCCGCCGCAGCTGTTTCTGGACGACAGAGTATCGCGCTGACAAACAAGTACATAGCAAAGTGTGTAGCGCGGCAACTTCCGCCTCTCGCGCAGTCTAGTCTTTGCGGTAGCTGAAGGCCTTCCCGAACCGCCACACCAGATAGTCGCCACAGGTGATTGGCTCCGGCGCGCCTGTGACATCGCTACCAAAAACGTCTTTTGCGTCGATCACTGTCTCAGGGTTTGGGTCGTAGGCGAGAACAAGCGACATCCGTTCGCGCCCCGAACTGTTCACGACACGATGCGGTGTGGATTTGTAGGCCTCCGCCGTCCAGCGCGACAAAAGGTCAGCAACATTGACGATGAGCGATCCAGGCACCGGCGGTGCCTGCACCCATTCCCCCTCTACCGTCTGCACTTGCAAGCCGCCGACATCGTCTTGGCAAAGGACTGTCAGCACGCCAAAATCGGTGTGCGGTCCCACGCCAAACTGATCTGCCCCCATCTCAGCCGGCTGGGCGGGGTAATAGACGAATGAGGCGCGCGACAATGGGCGGTCGGTGCTGCGCAAAAAGAAGTCTTCGGGCAGCGAGAGGCCCAAGGCAAAGCCGCGCATGAGGTGATAGGCGACATCGTGCGCGGCTTCAAAGTAGGCCATCGCAGCGGGTTTTAGCTCCGGTACAAAGTCCGGCCACTGGTTGTCGCCGCGCAAGGGGTGATCATCACTGGAGACCCCAACGAGCTGCTCCGCGCCCCAGATGAAGCTCTCCTTAAGATCGGTTTTTGCGTCATCGCGCATCTTCGCCCCGCCGGGGCGCAGCCATCCTCGATGGCTACTTGAGACGTGCACCTGCTGTTTCAGATCATCCGGCGCGCGAAAAAATGCAAATGCAGCCCGGCGCGCGGCGTCGATCTTGGCCTCAGGGATCCCGTGACCCGTGACATAGATAAATCCCAGCCCCTGGCTCGCATGATGCAAGGCTTTAGCAACGCCCCGGGCGCCTGACCCGTCCCGCAGGGCAGTGATGTCGATCACAGGGATTAGATCCGCATCTAGCACTTTGGCGGTGGCATAGCTCATGAGGTTTCCCTTTCGCTTGGGATGAAGGCTGCCAAGAGGTTACCTTCGAAATCTAAGCTCCAAAGGTAGGGTAAGGCCAGCACCATCTGCCAGGCGCTTTGCCCTTCAGGGCCATTGCAGTTAGGCTCACGTCGGCAGATACCCCGTTGGACAGCGTGAAAGGGAGCGCCATGATCTTGCAAGACTTCGTGGACGATTAAGTGGCAAACATTACGCAATTGAAACGCGAGATCGCCCACGAGCGGGAACGCCTTTGCTTGGATGGTCCGGGGCCCAGAGAAACGTGGGGAAATGAGGGAGAAACAAACATATATCAGTATGTTGAGCGTTTTCATTCGCACACGCTGCGAAAGGCGCATCGGGTTTCACCTGCATTCCCAGACCCGGCACGGTGCAACCTGCACCGCGTTTCATTAGTCTTTGGCGATGGCAACCTCCAGGGGCACCGGACCGTCACTTGCTTTCAGCGCCTTCGATCCTTTCTCAGAAAAAGCGCAATTCATTGCGCTTGTCGCAGCTGAAATTTAACGGAAATCAGGCCAGCATTATGACAGCATGGATCAAAATGATCGCAGACGAAGATGCCGCACCGGGGCTCAAAGCGCTGCTGGACGCCGCGCGCACGCCCCATGGCACGGTAGATACGGTGATGCGGGTGCATTCACTCCGGCCGGAGACCCTGGCCGGGCATGTGGCGCTCTACCGGTCGGTTTTGCACTCTGATGACAATCAGCTTCCGTTTTGGTTCTTAGAAGTGGTGGCGAGCTACACCTCAATCTTGAACGATTGTACCTATTCTCTGACCCACCATTTCATGAACGTGCGCAACCTTTTGAAGGATCAGCCGCGGAGCGATCAGATCTTCTTGGCGTTGAAGGCAAAGCGTCCCGAAGATGTTTTTGAGGGCAAAGAACTGGCCCTGTTGCGCTATGCGGCAAAGCTGACCATGGATGTCGGCAAGATGGTGAAGTCCGATTTTGAGGCTCTAACGCTTGCCGGGTGCGATGATGGTGAGATTTTGGAAGTGAACCAGGTGTGTGCCTATTTCAACTACTCAAACAGGCTGTTGAACGGTCTGGGGTGCACGACGGAGGGCGACATCATCGGATACTACAAAGAGGACGACTGACGTACGTTGACGCGCTGATCGACTGGCCATTACCTCAGCGCTGTCATCACTTTTTGCGCAAAGTCATCAAGCGCGGGCCTGTCGATCCAACGCACAACCACGACCAGTTGGTTCTCGGGCTCGACCCATAGCAGATTGCTGCCCACGCCGAGGCCGAAGAAGCTGCTCCGGGTCGCGGCAGGCAAGAGGGGCTCAAGATCGGCATTGAGCCACCACATCAACCCGTATGACGGGTTCAAAGGGCAGGGTGTGATCACCTCCTGCACCCAAGCTTCCGACAACAGCCTCTGCCCGTTCCAAAGCCCCCCATTGAGCATCAATTGACCAACGCGCGCGTGATCCAAGCTGTTGATCCAAAGCCCACCGCCCCAATGACCTCCGCCGGAGACGGCCTGCATCTTGCGGCCTCTCATCGTGACCCAGGAATTGTCGTATCCGTGCCAGACCCAGGTGTCTGACGCACCAATGGGATCCATGATCCGTTCTTTCAGGATCTCGGGAAGGGGCCGCGCAAAAACGCGCATCAACGCGAGAGAGGCGCGGTTCACTCTGACATCGTTGTACTCCCAATGCGTGCCGGGCTTTTGCAATGGGCGCTTCTGGCCCTTGTTGTCGTTGGCCCCTGGGCGCCCTGACAGATCTCGATTGTGATCAATCCAGTCTGGCTTGTCCCAGAGCGTCCCCTGCCACTCGCTGGTCAACTGCAAAAGCTGCCGCCACGTGATGTCAGCGTTTTGCGGCCCGTCAAATCCGCCGTCGTCAACCAGATCGCGCACCGGGGCGTCGATGTCTTTGATCAAACCATCTTCCACCGCGATGCCTGCGCAAAGCGCGATGTAGCTTTTGCTGATGCTGAAGGTCATGTCGACCCGGTGTACATCGCCCCAATGGCAGACCAGTTTGCCCTCTTTGAGGATGAGCCCAGCGGGGTCGGCGCGGTCTTTGACAGGTCCGATGGTTTGTCCAATGGGCCAAGGTTCACCGAAATGCCCGGCCTTCAATGCCGCACCGATGTCCCGGTCCATCGTGGACTCATGAGCCTGTGCAAAATCGATGGCTTCTGTGAGCTTTGCAGGGTCAAACCCCGCGTGCTGCGGCTCGATCTCTTCAAAAGGTGTCGTCACACGGTGGCCTTTCCGTTCAAAACCTGCGGCACCTTACACCGCAAAGGGGTGCCGCTTTGCCTATAAAGATCTCTCTGCGGGGCAGCCCCAGATGAAGCTTTGCCCTGCGATGATGTTTGGGCCTGTGGACATTCAGGACTGAAACCGGTGGTCCGTCCTGAATGTCCACAGGCCCTAGTACCCCCGGTCGGGATCTACGATGTTGCGCAGCGGCTCACCTGCCATCCATCGCCCCAGATTTTGCAGGAAAAGATCAAAGGATGCCGTTTCCCAGTCTTCCGAAACCGATGAGCAGTGCGGGGAGATGAGAGTGTTGTCAAGATCCCAAAACGGGCTGTCTGCGGGCAGGGGTTCTGTCTCAAACACATCCAGCGCGGCCCCGGCAATATGTGCGTTTTTGAGTGCGCCGTAGAGCGCTTTTTGATCGATCACACCCCCGCGGGAGACATCGGCCAAGATCGTTCCCTGCTTCATCGCCGCAACCTCCTCAGGCCCGATGAGACGATGCGTCGCTTTGGTCAACGGCGTGCAGACCGCGATGAAATCGGCGCGGGGCAGGAGGTCGGGCAAAGCCTGCGCGGCATGCACTTCATCCACTTCGGCCATCGGCCGCGGATTGGCGCGGGTGCCTAAAATATGCATCCCAAAGGCTTTTGCGCGGGCAGCGAGGGCCCGGCCGGTATGGCCTAATCCCACAATCAGCAGTGACTGACCGGCAAGCGGCCTCACCAACCGAGACTGCCACCGCCGCGCAGATTTATCGTGTAAAAGCCCCGGCACATCCAACGTGAAATGCAGAAAGGCACCCATGATGTATTCCGCCATCATGTCAGCGGCGATGCCTGCTGCGTTCGTGATGGTCACGCGGCTGGTGTCCCAATGGCCAAGATGATCTGTGCCCGCGCCGCCGTTCGCGATCCAGCGCGGCCCTGAGGGGCCGAGCAAGGCGTCGCGGGGATACCCGGGCGAGCCTGCAAAGCGCACCGTGTAAACGATGTCAGGCCGGTAGCTTTCGAGGAGCTGCGGCAGGGTGTCATAGCGCTCGCAGGTGCGAAAATCGACGTCCGAACGAGCGCTTTGCAGCGATGCGGCCATGGCTTGCGTCTGTGCGTTGTGAAGAAGGATCCGGGGCCGTTCAGCCATCATCGCTCTCCGCCGCGCCGCGGACCAATTGGGAAAAATCCTCAAACCGCGCGGCAGGGTCGAGCATTCGGTCCCGCCAGGTCCACAGATCACTCACGCGTGCATCGGGCAGGTCTGCGGTCATCAAGCGGAACTTTGCCTCAATCTCCGCGTCAGCCATGGGTGCTTCCGGACCGCCGCGCGCGTTCACCTCACCTGAGGCATAGCTGCGGCCGTCTTGCAAATGCACAGTTACGTCCGACCAGCGCCCTGCAGGAAAGCGCGCGCTGTGGCGCGGGTCTTCGCGCACGCGGATCAGCGGTAGAATGCGCGCGACCTCTGCATCGCTCAAATGCGCTCCGCCGATCTCTTTGGGCCCGATCTGACCTTTGACAAGCAGTGTGGCGAGCGCGAAGCGGAGCGAGTATTGCGCTTGCGATGTGGTCTCTGGCATGCCGGGATAGAGCGCGGCGGATTCAGCGAAGGTGTTGACCTCAATCTCGCGCAACTCATCGTGGCGGAATGGATGCGACTTCATCAGATCCGATAAGGCATCGAGGGCCGCGTGTGCCCAGCGGCAGATTGGGTAGGGTTTGATGTAGTTCTGCTCAACCGTCCAAACCGTGCCGAGGTCTGCCCAATGCAGTGCCGCGGTTTCCGCCTCAACGGTCACGGCAGGGGCCCCGATGAAACCTCGCTCAGCCATGAGCGCGGCCATCGACCCCACGAGCGCTCCCATACCCGAGCCATCATGCAGCATGGTCGGATGCGCGATTTCACGCATCATCTGGCTTCTTGGGCCGTGGTACTCCGCAATCCCAAGGGCTTGGCGCAGGGTATCCCGATCCACGTCCATCAAACGGCACGCCAGGGCCGCGACCCCGAGCGCGTTCCACGCACCCGACGTGTGGTAGTCCTCAACCGATGCATGCAGTGCGAAAGCCGCCCGTGCCGCAACTTCGTATGACATGACGAGATATGCCAGCGCTGTGCGCGCGGAAAGCTCTGGTTTGGCTTCGGCAAAAGCAAAGAGCGCGGGCACGACCGCGCAGCCAACATGGCCCTTTGTCGGGTTAAAGCCGTCATGCGCGTCCAGGTTGTCGATTTGCGTCGCTGCGGCAAAAGCCGCACCAGGGATCGACGCGCGGCGACCGTCAAAAAGGATGTGAGCCGCGTGTTCATCTGCCCCTGCTGCGTGAAAGGCGAGCGCATGTGCGCGCGCGATCCGGCCCGCTTCCATCCCCGCGGCACCAGCGGCGACGCCCAAGGTATCGATGAGCAGTGTCGCGGCCATCCGCAAAGCGGTCTCGGGCGGCTCTGCAGGCGAAAACACGAAGTTTGCTACGGGATCAAAACGCATCGCCTTCTCCCTTCGAGCAATTGGCCGTATCCGAGTAGGGTCTGGTCCACTCCAGCAAGCGCCATCGCCTGATAAGCCAGCGCCTGATTGGACGTGATCACGGGTTTGCCCGTGGCCGCCTCAAGGCGCGCAATCACTTCGACACTGCGCATGTCGGTGCACGACAGCACGATTGCCTCTGCCGTCGCATGATCCGCGGCAAGGCCAAGCTCAAAGACAGCTTGCGGGTCGAGATTGCCTTGCCCGTCATTGTCCAGGGTCTCCGTCACTTCGGATCGCCCGGCCGTATGCACGCTGGCCTCGGCCAAAAACCCGATTGCAAGATCATTGATCGCGGCGACATAGGGGGAGGCAAAGCCGATGCGGGTGACGTTGAGGGCGCGTAATGCGTACAAGAGCGCGCCCGCTGCAGTCACGGTTGCCGCACCGCTTTGGTCTTTGATGCGCTGGCTGAGGGTGCTGTCAAAGCGCCTGCCATGGGCCAAGGTGGCTGAGGTGCAGCCATAAAGGATCACGTCGGGGCGCACAGCCGTCAGCATCGCAAGCGGTTCCTCCAAATCTGCAGCGCCAAGGCGTCGCATCTGATGTTGGTCCGGGATCTCATCCTGATCATAACCGCCCATCCGCGCAAAGTGCAGCGACACGCCATCGGGGCGCAGCAAGACCATATCAGGTTCGAGGTTGGTGTTGGTAAAAGGCACCAAGATCCCAAAGCGGGCTCTGCCACGCGACGCGTTCATTGGGGTGTCTCCTTGTGCCAGCCACTCAGCACCCGCGCAACGTGATCAAGCGCCTTCGCCTCGCCCACGGTGACCCGCAGCGATGCGTGCAGCCCCACGCCACCCTGCGGCCGCAAGATGATCCCTTCGGCCAGAAGGGTTTCGTTGGCTGAGCGCGCGTGGCCCTCTGTTTGAAAGTCAATCAACAGAAAGTTGGTGAAACTCTCACCAACAGTAAACCCCACCGCGCGGAGCCTCTGCCTGAGATCTTCCCGTAGTGCGATTGTCAGGGCGCAGGTTTGACGCATGTATGCCTGATCGAGGACTGCGCCGTGGGCTGCGGCTTGGCTGGCCGCGGTCACGTTGTTGGGCAGGATCACCTTGCGCAGGTCTTGAGCGATCTTTGGGGGAAAGACGCCCCAGCCGACCCGAAATCCAGCGAGGCCGTAGGCTTTGGAAAAGCTGCGCAGCACAACCGTGTCACCGCGCGCGACAAGGTCAAAGAGTGGCGCATCAATGTGATCGGCGAACTCACCATAGGCCTCATCGATCACAAGAAGGACGGTTTTTGGCAGCCCTTCACGCAGCCGCGCCAGTTCGGCGCGCGAAATAAGTGTCCCCGTTGGGTTGCCCGGATTGGCAACAAACACAAGGCCAGTATTCGGCCCTGCCGCGGCCAAGAGGGCGTCAACTGATACACGTCCGTTTTCTTCTGACGCCGTTTCAAAAGGCGCTCCCGCGAGATACGCGGCCGTGCGGAAAAACGGATACGCATGGGCCGGGGCCAGCACAGCGCGCCGAGGACCTGCAAAGGTCTGAGCGAGGGCTGCGATAAGTTCCATTGAGCCCGCGCCGCACAGGATGCTCTCCATTGCGACGCTGTGCAGATCTGCAAGCGCCTGCCGCAAAGCGGTGCAGTCTGGATCTGGGTAGAGATGCCCGGTTTGCAGCGTCTGAGCGGCGGCTTGCAGCGCCGCTGGACTGGGTGGGCGCAGGCTTTCGTTCTGGGCCAACGGGATCAGCGGCTTGCCCGCTCTTGGATGCAGTTGCGCCAATGGGTAGGGCGACAGCGCCGCGATATGCGCGCGCGGCGCGATCATTCCTCCGCACCGTAGATGTTGCGCGCCGCCTCGGCGCTGATCACCCCATCCTCCAAATCACGCGCGAGGTCCCCGCGGTTGCGCTCAGTGGGTGGGCCAAATCCACCGCCTCCAGGGGTTTCGAAAATCAGCGTCTCACCTGGCCGCACCCGCAGCTCTCCTTTACCCGGCAGATCGGGCTGCCCCTCCCCCAATCGAATGCGGCCAGGCGCGCCGTTGCCGCCGCCAAAGCGCCCCCGAGCGGGGTTTGTGACCCGTTCAACAGACAGAAACACCAAAAAATCCTGATCCACAGCAGACCGAAGTTCGATCCGCTGTCCCAGGCCGCCACGCCGTCGCCCAGGCCCGCCGCTATCGGGCCGCAGCTCTCGCTTGGTGATCAAGACGGGGGCGACCGCCTCCGTCGTCTCAACTTGGCTGCCCCAGACACCGGATGGAAAAGCAGTCGCAGAGAGTCCGTCCAAACCCGGGCGGGCACCCGTGCCGCCGCTGAAAACCAGCTCCAGTGCGAACTGCGCTTGGCCCTGCCCGGTGGCTCCCGGCGCGTGGCGCAGCGGCAGGTCGTACATGCAAGAGGCACCCTCTGCTGGTACCTGCTCAGGCAAGGCCTGTGAGAGGCATCCATAGACAAGATCGGGGGTCATCTGGCCCAATGTGTGGCGCATCGCGACGGGGGCAGGGGCCTGAGCATTGAGGATGCAGTTGGCTGGCGCGATCACGCGAAACGGGGCCAAAGAACCGGCGTTGTTGGGGATGTCTGGCCCAATCAGGCACCGCAGCGCGAAGACCGTGTAGGCGGTCGCATAGTTAAGCGGCACGTTGATGCCCTTTGCCGACAGACCCGAGGTGCCGTCAAAATCCACCAGCAGATGGTCCGCGCAAATGTGCAGCGTGGCACAAAGTGTCACCTCCCGCTCATAGCCATCGACCTTGAGGGTGCTGCTCCAGCTGCCCTTTGGAAGTTTTGCGATCGCGTCCAACGTGCCGCGATAAGAGGTATCAATGATGTAGTCCGCCAAGGTTTGCAAAGAGGTGATTGCAAACTCCTGCATCATCTCTGCCAAACGGCGCGTCCCGGTCTCGCAGGCCGCGATGAGGGCGTAGATGTCCCCTTCATTGGCGACAGGTTCGCGCGAATTGGCTTTCACGATGTCCATCAAGAGGGCGTTGATCACGCCAGCCTCCACCAGTTTGCAAGGCGGGATGCAAAGGCCTTCGTCTTGAACATCGCTGCCCTCGGGCCCCATCCCGAGCCCGCCCAGATCAACAAGGTGAGAGGTGCAGGATGTGAACCCAATCAATTGACCCTGCACAAAGACCGGCATCATGAGAAGAAAATCGTTCAGATGACCTGAGGCGATCCAAGGATCGTTGGTCACATAAATGTCACCAGGTCGCATCTCCCCAAGGCAGAAGCGCTCCCGCAGCGTTTTCACAGCCTCCGCCATCGTGTTGATGTGCCCTGGCGTTCCGGTCACCGCCTGTGCAATCATGCGCCCCTCAGCGTCAAAGATCCCTGCTGAGATATCTCCGCATTCGCGCACGATGGGGCTGAAAGCGGCGCGGATCAGCGCTTGCCCCTGTTCTTCTACAATGGCGAGAAGACGGTTCCACATGACTTGGAGGCGGGTTTTCGGTGCTGTCACGTTCTGCCCTCCCGGTGGCGTTCAAGCCAGATGTTGCGCTCAGCATCGACCCTCGCGTTGAAATCGGCGCTGACAAATGTTGTGCTCTGCGGCTCGCGGATAAGCGCGGGTCCGGCCAACTGCGCGCCGGGGGCAAGCGCCGCGCGGTCAAAGACGGCAGCCTCGCGCCACGTGCTGGTCACATCACAAAAGATCTGGCGTTCACCTGCGGGGCGGGCGCAGTAGGCTAGGACGTCCGCTGGCGGCAGGTTCGGCATCTCAGTGAGGGATGAAACGGTGACGGCCCAATTCAAGATCTCGATGGTCATGCCGGGGACCGCACGGCTGAATTGGCGGCTGTATTCGACCTCAAAAGCGGACCGCAGGGGGATCAAATCGCCCGGTTGCAGTGCGCGGTCAGGCAGAGCGATCTCGATTTCATGTCCTTGGCCATGATATCGCATGAAGGCTCGCCGCTCACGGGTGAGCGGTAGATCTGGCGCACCGGCTTGCACAAGTGCTTGCGCTTCAAGGATCATCTCATCGAAAAAGCGGCTCAACCCTGCCAGATCCAAAGCCTCTAACGTGGTGTAGCGCGAGCGGATCATCTCAAATGAGACCGGGGCAAAAAGAAACCCCAAAGCCGACCCGACGCCGGGGTCGGGAGGGATCAGGATCCGTTCAACCTGCGCCCGGCGTGCGACCCGCGTGGCGTGAAGCGGGCCGTTCCCACCAAAGGCGATCATCACCCGCGCCCCTAGGTCGGTGCCGGCTTCAACAGCGTGCATCCGACCGGCCGCCGCCATGCTTTCATCGACGACCTCGCTGATCCCTTGCGCGGCGTCTATCATTGTAAGCTCCAGTGGTTCACCAACCCCCGACAATAGCGCATCTTCGGCCGCCTGGGCATCGATCGCAAGACGGCCTTCCGCGAAGCATTCGGGGTCTATCAGGCCCTGTGCGATGTCGGCATCTGTAACAGTGGGGGTCGTCCCGCCTTTTCCAAAGGCAGCGGGACCTGGATCTGCGCCCGCACTCTGGGGCCCAACCTGCAACCGGCCGAGCCGGTCAGCATGGGCCATGGATCCTCCGCCAGCACCGATCTCGATCATCTCGATCACCGGGATGCGCACCGGCATGCCAGACCCCTTGATGAAGCGCGCCGCGCGCGCGATCTCGAACGTTCGGGCAGTTTGGGGCCGGAAGCGATCGATAAGGCAAAGTTTGGCGGTGGTCCCTCCCATGTCAAAGGAAAGGACTTCACCCGCGCCGATCTCTGCCGCCTTGCGCGCGGCCAGGATGGCACCTCCCGCCGGGCCTGATTCCACCAGACGGATGGGCAGGCGGCGTGCGGTCTCAAGCGTTGTCATGCCGCCGCCCGCTGTCATCATGAGGATCGGGCAAGTCAGGCCTTTTGCGGTGAAGCGCTGTTGTAAGGCGGCCAAATAATCTCCCATGAGCGGCTGAATGTAGCTGTTGGCGATGGTCGTGCAGAGCCGGTCGAATTCGCGCGCCTCTGGGCTCACTTCATGCGAAAGCGAGATTGCCAGCTGTGGCGCAAATTTCTGCAGACATGCGCGCAGACTGAGTTCATGCGTTGGGTTCGCATAGGCGTGCAAGAGACAAACCGCGACGGCTGTTGCACCGCTCTGCACGATTGCTTTGGTCAGCTCCTGCACGCCAGCTTGGCTCAGCGGTGCAAGTTCGTGCCCGCGCGCGTCAAATCTGCCGCCGATTGTGAAGGCTCTGGCCCGGGGCACGAGCAGATCAGGTTTGACCAAATTGACATCGTATTGACTGTACCGGCGCTCGTAGGCGATTTCGAGAATGTCGCGGAAGCCTTCGGTCGTGACCGTCGCCACACGCGCGCCGCGCCGCTCAATCAACGCGTTTGTGGCAAGGGTTGTCCCGTGAATGAAACCGCTGATCTCGGCCCATTGCACGCCAAAGTCGCTCAAGACCCCTTCAACACCCTCTATCGCACCAAGGGTGGGGTCATTGGGCGTTGTCGGGGTTTTACTGGTCGTGCAAATGTGGTTTTTCTCGTCGACCAGCACTGTATCGGTGAAGGTGCCGCCAATATCGATGGCGAGCCGATATCTGTGCGCGATTTTCATCAAAGTGGACCGGGTGCACGACGTTCAGCAAAGGCCCGTTTAGAAACGGGCCGTGTGAGGCGGACGCAGTTTCGCTAAACGACGAGATCGCAACCTGTTGCCCGGCGTCCCAGGCTGCTTGGCTCATTACTCGCCATAAAGAGGAATTCCTTGCTCACGCTGTCTGGACGGTGCCCGAACTCGGCAACGGCTGTCAATCTCAATTCCTCAATTGGGATCTAGGGCTTGGTTGCGCTTGATTGCCCTCGCTTTAGACATCTTGATCTTCCACCGCATCAGCCGCGTTTTATGGTCAGTCCGCAAAGCCTGCTAAGCCGGGCCGATCACGCCGCCGCCGCGACGTGAGATGATCAAGCCGCAGCAGACAAGCACGACCAGGGCTGGTACGCCTTCGCCAACGGGTGTGTGCACCAAGTGGTAGTAGATCGCGCCAATCATGATCACGGCAATCCCCGCCGCAGCCAAAACGCTGGTCCGGCGCAACCAAAGGCCGATGGCCCCGGCAATCTCGCAGACGGCGATGAAGAGGCCAAACCAGTCGGGCAAGCCAAGCGTGCTGAAGCTCGTCAGCGCCATCTCATTGCCGGTCAGCTTCATCGAGCTCCCCGCCAACATCACAAGCGTCACAATACCCATCGCGGCCCAAGTTGCGTACTTCATGTCGAACCTCCTGGTGTAGATAGATTGAAGGCTAGCGGCCAGGGATAGGATAAGCGATGCGCAATCCGGCTGGCCGCAACAATGAACAGTTGAACGTTACGCCATGCCGACCTGTTGTTGAATAGGTCGCATGTCATCGGGTCGGCTTTTTATGTGTGCTGTGAGAGCTGTCACAATGTGTGCAAGTTCGGGCGCGTCAAAGAGGTTGTGCATTTCGTCGGGGTCTTGCACGCGGTCGTAAAGCTCACCCGCGCCCGATTGCAGATCGATGGTCAACGTATGGGTCTTGGTGCGCACCGTGCGCAGACTGAGGCCGACGCCCGCACGCGTTGGCAAAAGCTCCCACTCATTGAGGGCGAAGGCGCGGGACGCCGTCTCGGTTTCCACCAGCGGTCGCAAGCTCTCACCATGCTGGGCCAACAAGGGGTCTGCCTGCCCGTAGTCGCAAAATGTCGGGCCAAGATCGAGTGTTGAGACGGGTTCATCCACCACTTGGGCTGCGGGGATGCCAGGCCCGCGCAGGATCATCGGCACGCGCAAAAGCCCGTCGTAGTGCATTGGGCCTTTGAGGATCAGGCCGTGATCCCCAAGCCAATCACCGTGATCGGAGATGTAGATCACAATCGTGTTGTCAGAGAGCTGGGCCTCGTCCAAAGCCATTAGGATGCGGCCCACATTGTGGTCGATCAGCGCGATCTGGCCATATGTGTTGGCAATGATCTCACGCAGTTGATCGTCTGTTTGCGCTGGAATACGGCTGTAGGCTTTGCGAATTTCCGCGCCCTTCTTGTCGCCTGTGGGCTCTGCGGTGAGGACTTTTTCATGCCACCAGGGGCGGCCTTCAAAATCGCGGGTGCGGTGCTTTGGCAGATCGACGTGCCTGGGGTCATGCAACCGCGACCAAGGTTCTGGGGCGTCGAAGGGGTGATGCGGGTCGGGAAAACTGATCCAGGTGCAAAACGGGTCTTCCCCGCGCCCGTGTTTGAGCCACTCGATCGCCCGATCAGCCGTCCAGGTGGAGTTGTGCCATGCGACGGGTAGCTTTGAATGCCAGGTCTGTGCTGCGCCTTTTGTATCGCCGCCGTTCTCTTGGTAGAGCGCATTTTTCGCGTCACCGCGTCCGTCAGCATAGAACCACCGCTCATAGTGCTGCCCGCCGGGAGGTTTCTCAGGCAAAAACCAATTGTGCCCCACCAACATCAGTTCCACATGCGCAAAGCCCATGTAGGGCCCGTGCCATGTGTCGGGGTAGTCCGCGGAAGAGCGCAGGCACTCTGGCGTGCCCGTCGGCGCAAAGGTGTGGAAGGTCGAAAAATGCGCCTTGCCGAAGTAAGAGGTTTCATAGCCAGCCTTGGCCATCGCTCCGGCAAACCCCTTTTCGCCGATCGCGGGATCGAGATCGATGCCGTTGTCGTGCACCCCGTGGGTTCTGCAAAGCTGCCCCGTTAGGATCGACGCGCGCGCCGGCTGGCAAATGACCGTGGGCGTGATGCAGTTGGAAAAGCGCGTGCCCTCTGCTGCCAGTTGATCGAGATGCGGCGTCTTGATCTTGCGACCTTCAAAGCCGAAGCAATCGGCACGGTGCTGATCGGCTGAAATCAAAAGGATGTTTGGGCGTGTCATGCGGCAGGCTTTCGAAGGCTAAAGAGCACAACGCCCACCGCCATGACAATGAACGTCAAAGCAACGGGGCTGTTGAGGAGAAAGAAGGGATCAGAGCCTGTCGCGGCAAAGGCCTGGCGCGCGGTCGCCTCTAGATTGCCGCCGAGGATAAAGGCGATGACGAAGGGCAGGGGAGACATCGCGACCCGGCGCATCAGATATCCCAGAAACCCGAAAAAGAGCGTGATCCAAACAGCGATCAGTGAGGTCTCTTGCACGTATATTGCGGTCAGGGTGAGCAAAAGCACGATCGGGAGGAGGCGCGCCTTTGGAATGCGCACCATCACGCCGACCCATCGCATGAAAACCCCGCCAATGGTCCAGTTGAGCGCGTTGGCGATGAACATCGCGGTAAAGATGCCAAAAGCCATGACCATTTCTGGGTTCATCGGGCTATCGCCGACGCCGCCGCCGAGGCGGAAAACAGAAGGTCCTGGGTTAAAGCCCCCGATAGAGTCCATTGCCAAAATCAGGAACACCGCCGCGGCATTGCCCGGAATGCCCAGCGACAGAACTGGGATGAGGTTGGCCCCTGAGACAGAGCTGTTGGCGGCCTCGGTTGCCGCGATACCTTCGGGCGCGCCGGTGCCGAATTCAGGCGCATCAGCGGGCTTGCTGGCGTCATAGCGCCGCTTTGCCGTCGTGTAGCCCAAGGTGGCCGCAAGGGTCGAGCCTACCCCCGGCAAGGCGCCAATGCAGGTGCCGATGGCCGCCGAACGGCCGATGTAGGGAAAGAGGCGCCGCAGCTCGGCCAAGCGGATGTCACCGCCAGCGCTCGTACGGGCCTGAGGCGGAGCAGTGGACGTCGCGCCCCGGTAAATGTCCTCGAGCGATTTGAAGACTTCGCCCAAGATCAGCACGCCCAGGATGGCAGCCGCAATTGGGATGCCTTCAGCGAGCGCTTGCTGCCCCATGGTTAGGCGTGGATAGAAGTCTTCGCCGGTCGCGATCATCGCGGCCAAAAGGCCCAGACCCATCGAAATGATGCCCTTGCCCACAGACCGCCCGATGACCGACGCGATGAAGGCCAAGGAGAGGATGAGCAAGGCCGTCTTTTCAGGCAGATCCAAGAATTGCTCCACGAGGATCGCCAGAAAGGGGGCGCAGCACACGAGCACGATGTCCGAGATCGTATCGCCCGAGGCGGAGGAGAAATGGGCCACGCGCAACGCTTTTTTCGCCTCGCCCCGTTGCGCCATCGGATAGCCGTCGAGGGTTGTCATATAGGCGTCTGGCGTGCCGGGCGTGTTAAACAAGATCGCGGGCACGGCACCACCCACCGTGGCCCCTTTCATGATCCCGATGAGAAAACCCAGCACCGGTAGCAAGGCGTCGTTCGAAAACCCAAAGATCGAGATCAAGATGGGCAGCGAGATGGCCATCGCCATCGGCCCCGCGAGCCCGGGCGTTGCGCCCACCGTGATGCCAAGCAGAAAGCCGCCAAGGATCATCAGTATGGTGATGGGGATCCCCAGTACTGGATCAGACTGAAAGACGGCCAGGATCCCGGCAACCACGTGATCCCAAACACCCATCAGACGTCCCCGTTTGGCGGCAGGATCAGATCATCAAACGGCACATCGTAGAGCAGGGCAATGACCAAGGCGGCGGCAAAACCGATGGCGAAATCTCCGGCCTTCCATCGGCGCTGGGCAAACCCGGTGAGCCCCCCGATCATCAGCGTGCCACCCAAGAGAAAGCCGATGTAGTGCCAAGGGGGTGTCGCGCGCAGCGGCCGGTAACCGCCTTCTTGCGCAAATGCCGCCAGCGGCCCCGCATAACGCATCACCAAAAGCGACGCCGCAAAAACCCCGATGAGGCTCAGCATCCAAGCGATGTTTTGTAGGCTCAGCAGGTTGTCCTGCGTGGGCCTTAGGACAGCCAGAAGTGCGCCAAGGCCAATGACGGTGGCCGCCACTGTCGGGCCGAGCGCATCGCCAATCACAAACTTGCGCCGCACTGTCTCAACGATCCCGCTGTCCGTATCCAGCGGTATCCAGATGAAGATCAGGACGCAAGCGGTGACAAGAAAAAACAGGGCGAGCCAAGTATCTGGAGAGATCTTGGGTTTCATCGGCTCACCCCGCCTTTGCTTGACGCAGCTACTGTGCTGCTTCCATCAGCGCACCCGCCGCTTCGAAGTCGGCCTGCAAGAGCGTGTCAAGCTCTGCGCCTTCGATGGTGACCGCGCCGCCAAAGGCTTTTGTAATCATTCCGCCCGCTTTGCCATCGGCAGTTGCCGCAACAATCGCGCCAGTGATCGCATCCCGCGCTTTGGGGTCCATATTGCCTGGTGCCACAAAAACAAAGTATCCATCTGCAGTGAAAGGTACGCCCAGATCGCCAAAGGTCGGTGCGTCTGGCGTCTGCACCAGAGGTGCCGAGAGCGCAGAGGCGAGGTTCACCAGATCGCCCGCCTCAACGCCTTTGCGCTGAATGCCAGCCATAAAGCCGACGTCCATATCGCCCGCTTGCACGCCGTTCATCACCGCCTTGCCGCCGCGCACCTGCACGATGTTGAATTCCACACCCTGCGCTTCGCCCAAAAGATAGGCCAAATCGGAGAGCTTCGGGGACATCGTGCCAAAGCGCAGCGCGCCTCCTTTGGCATCGGCGATCATCTCATCAAAGCTCGTCCAGCCTTTGTCGGCCTTTGCCACGACGCCCATCTGGAATCCAGCCGTGGTGCTGAGGCCGGTAAAATCTGCGGGCGAGAGACCAGCCCCTTTGGCGGACGCTGCGTTGTATCCCAAGGACTCGGTCACCACCATGGCGATAGCCGTGCCATCTGCGGGCATGTCCTTGAGCGCCACAAGCGCGTTGACGCCGCCCTTGCCGGTCACTTGCTCTGGTACCACTTCCCATCCCGTCGCGGCCTCGATGTCATCTGCGATAAGCCGGGCTTGCGTATCTGCGCCGCCCCCGGCCGCGAAAGCGATTAGCATCTTGATCGGTCCTTCCGGGGCCCAGGCGTGGCCATCGCCAAACGCCGACGTCGCCGAAGCGGCGGCCAAGACTGCTGCGGCAACCGCCGCCTTCAAACTGTTTTTCATCTGATGTCCTCCCAATTGGCCGAATAAATCCACAATTCAGTTGACCTGTCAAATTGTTTTGCCTCATCTTTGGGGCATGACCTATCACGAAGACCCAAGCTACCGCGCGCCAACTTCTTTTGTCACCTTCAAGCTCGCGCGCTTGCAAAGCCAATTGAATGCCCAGGCGATGGCGCTGCTGAAATCCAAATCCGACCTCACATTGGTCGAGTGGCGTTTGATCCAAGTGCTGCGCATGTTTGAAAACGCCTCTTTGACTGAAATTGCCGAGCATGTGCAAATGGATAAGGGGCAAATCAGTCGCAAGATCACGACCATGGTCAGGAAGGGGCTTTTGCGTGTTGAGCGCGATAAACAAGACCAGAGGGTCCAACACTTGCAACTCACACAGGCAGCGGAGGCGCTGAGCCGACGGATCATGCCGACAATGCAGACCCGTCAGCGGCTGTTGCTGGCCGACGTGTCAGCTGCAGATTTGCAGATCTTCTACGAGGTGGTTGATAAGCTTGAAGCAGCCGCTCAGGTCAGGGAGATCGAATGAACCGGCCAAACCTCATTGTCATCATGTCGGATGAGCACCAGGCGCGCGTGCTCGGCTGTGCAGGCCACCCCTTTGTCCAGACCCCGAACATCGACGCGTTGGCAGCGCGGGGGACGCGGTTTTCAAATGCATATACCCCAAGCCCGATCTGTGTGCCTGCCCGCGCAAGCTTTGCCACCGGGCGCTATCCGCACCAGACGCGGTTATGGGACAATGCGATGCCTTATGACGGATCGATCCGTGGTTGGGGACACGCGCTGCAAGAAAAAGGTGTCACGGTTGAGAGCATCGGCAAGCTGCACTACCGCGCCGAAGAAGATCCGACTGGCTTTGACGCCATGCACATCCCGATGATGGTGGCGGGCGGCGTTGGCATGGTCTGGGCCAGCATCCGCAAAGAGGATGAGCGTATCTTGGGTCCTAAGCGCATGTTGGGCCCCTATATCGGGCCGGGTGAGAGCGCATACACGGCTTATGATCGGTCGGTCGTTGAGCGCAGCACAGCCTGGATTGCGGAACATGCTGAGGATGATCAGCCCTGGTGCCTCTATGTGGGGCTGGTGGCACCGCATTTCCCGCTGGTCGTGCCAGAAGCTTACTTTGGCCTCTATCCTCCCGATCTCTTGCCCGAGGTGAAACTGCACCCCGCCGACGGCCACCCACGCCATCCTTGGGTCGAAAAGCAGAACGCTTTCATGGACAGTGAGGCGAAGTTCAACGACGCAGATGAACGGCTTGCCGCGATGTGCGCATACTATGGTCTTTGCACATGGGTGGATGACAGTGTGGGCCAGATTTTGCAGGCCTTGGAGGCCGCCGGGCTTACTCAGACGACCACGGTTGTCTACACTTCCGATCATGGCGACAACGTTGGCGCGCGGGGTCTTTGGGGCAAGTCGAACATGTATGAAGAGAGCGCCGCCCTTCCTCTGATCATGACAGGGCCAGGCGTCGCCCAGGGTGTGTGCGAAACGCCCGTAAGCCTAATTGACCTGTCGCTTACGATTGCCCGGCACTTCGATGCTGACATTGACGCAGCGGAAGGGATCACCACACTGCCCGAGATTTTAGCCCAGCCAGACGATCCAGACCGCGTGGTTTTTTCAGAGTATCACGCAGCCGGCGCGGTCTCGGGCGCGTTTATGGTGCGCGCGGGCAGATGGAAGCTCATCCACTACATCGGCTTTGAAGATGAACTCTATGATTTATATGAAGATCCAGAAGAGCTGAAGAATCTGGCGCAAGAGCCGCAAACTGCAACCATCTTGCAGGACATGCATGAAAAGCTGCGTGCGATCTGCGATCCTGAGGCGGTCAATGCGCAGGCCTTTGCTGATCAGGCCGCCCTTATCGAGAGGCATGGCGGCCGGGAAAAAGCACTCACCCTTGGCGCGCCTGGGGCCACACCGCCGCCGCAGATGGTTCAATGAAACTGACAGTTTTGGGCTCAGGCTCACCGGAAGCTTACGCGCGCCGCGCCTCAAGCGGCTACCTTGTCGAGACGGGCGTTGACCGGGTGCTCTTTGACTGTGGCGGCGGGGTTGTGGATAACCTGCTGCGTGCAGGTCTTCGGCCCACTGACATCACGCATCTGGTGTTTTCGCACCTGCATTCTGATCACATGATGGATTACGCGCGGTTGGTGCATGCGGCTTGGGATGCAGGCGGCGCGCCGTTGAAGGTGTTTGGCCCTGCGCCCATTTGTGAAATCACGACACGTCTTTTTGGCGCGGACGGGGTGTTTTCCCACGATTTGCGGGCTCGCACAGAGTTGGCGCAAAGCCAAGAGGTTTGGCTGGACCGTGGCGGCAACCTGCCGCGAGCATGGCCGTCACCCGCCGTGCAGGAGATTGCGCCTGGTGAGAAGATCAGCGGTGAGGGGTGGGAAATCGCCTCATGCGCTGTGCCGCATGCGCAGCCCTTGCTGGAGTGCATGGGTTTTGCCCTGAAGGCGGACGGGCGCACATTCGTCTATTCAGGCGATGCAGGTCTATGCGAGGACTTGGAAGTGTTAGCTCAGGGCGCGGACTTCTTGTTGCACTGGTGTTACCGCCAAGAAGGCGAGGAGGTGACGCAAGCGATGGCCGCACTGGCCCCAACGCCGTCTGAGATCGGTCATATGGCACGCCGCGCGGGCGTCTCTGCTTTGATGCTCACACATTTTCGGGAGCATATGGATCGGCCCGAGGACTATGCCCGGTCTATTTCAAGCGCTTCGGAGGCATTTGGAAAACCGGTGCGCGTTGCAGAAGACCTCGCCGTCGTCTCCATCTGACGGGACACTAGGGTCAGGGCCCGTTAATCCTGTACCACTGGCGATAAAAACGTGAAAGTTCAGTGGTTTGAGACATACAGCAACGAACGGGTTCATTGCAAATGGCTCACGCCGCTGAAATGAAGCGGTTTTTCCGTCCTTCGGATGTGACGGATTTTCCCCGTGAAGTGCGTCACATCTACATGAAATAGAACCACTCTCTCTGCGCACATGCTCCTTTTCACGTGCAAAATCTGTCAAACCAGTGGTGCAGGA
>JBCCUC010000032.1:0-46902 GCA_039197515.1 Pseudomonadota bacterium
CGGAAAAACCGCTTCATTTCAGCGGCGTGAGCCATTTGCAATGAACCCATTCGTTGCTGCATCTCTCAAACCACTGAACTTTCGCGGTTTTATCGCCAGTGGTGCAGGATTAATGGGTCCTGACCCTAGGCATTCACCCAAAAGCCTGAGACGCGCAAGTTGGCTTTCTCCCAGCCTTGGGCCAGCGCCGCCTCCCGCACTTTGCGGGCTTGCCCGCGTTCGCCCGCAAACCATACGGTGGTGTCGGGATGATCTGGCAGAGCGGCCAATGTGCAAGCCCCAAGTTCGTCTCCATTGGCCCGCGAAAGCCAGGTGCAGGTGACGCCCGCGGGCGGGGTGATGGGATATGCACAATCCGCGCCATGCTCGGCTTCGAGAAAGACATGCCCAGTGGCCCCTTCGGGTAGGTTTTCAAGGAGACGTGCGGCGGCTGGAAAGCCCGTCTCATCGCTGGCCATGAGCACTTTGTCAGCGTGCAGCAGCCCCCCACCCGACGGACCCATGATGCCCACAACCCGACTCGCGCCGGGCTTGCCAAGATGGCGCCGGGCCCAATCGGTGACGCGCCCCCCCTCATGCACGAAAACATCCATCACCAGCGTGTTTGTCGCATGATCGATGCTGCGGGTGGTATAGACCGGGCGGTGCGGCGCGGCCTCGCCCTCGGGCCACACAACAGAGCCGTTGGCGGCAACGCCCGGCCACTGCGGTGCCACGTCAACGGGCGGGATCACCAGTCGAAAATGGATCGATGCGTCTTGATGCTGCGACAGGTCTTCTCCGCGGAAGGTCACACGAAAAAAGGCGGGGCCAAGCTCAGCGACGTCAATGACCTCGACAAAGTTGAAGTTGGGCGGCAGAGAGCCGACCTCAGGCCCCACCGACCAGCGCATTTGAGCGGCAACCTCCGGCATTGCATGGTTCATTTGCGCCACGACCGCGTTTTTCATCACAAAGAGCCAATGTTCGTTGCTGGCGCCAACAAAGCCCGCGGCTTCTGCCGTTTGACCTGCGCGCAACCCGATCAACCCATGGGCGGTTTCTACGGTGAGGCGCTGCTCGAGATCTTCGAGGACTTTCAGGTTGGACGATTGCGCTTGCATCAAGATCATCTGACGCATCGCAGTGTAGCTGATGCCGGGCAGGTCGGCGGTGGCTTCGAAGGGATATTGGTTGTCTGTCACTGCAGTTGCACTCTTGGTAAAGGACAAGATGGGCTGACTGAGAAGCTGGCTAATGAACCTTAATCTGCACTGCAGCAAAACGACATAGCAGTTGAGCAGGTCCGCGACAAAAAGCGCCGCTCATCCTTCTGGGGCTTGGGATTGGCCGGTTTATCGCGTCGTGCCTTAAACTTGAGATAAATCGCTCCGAATAATGCACCCGCGCAACAGGCGCTGTTGCGCCGCGCCGTTCCGCCCCCGTCATGCCGGAGGCGTGCTTGCAGCACGACGGGGCGGCGCTTCTAAATGTCTATTGAGTGTCTCAGGTTGAAGGTGAGTTGGTTCAATGCGCGAAGTGACGGGCCAAGACCTTTGTGGTGGTGCCCAGCGACACGCAGACGTCTTCGGTGCGAAAGGCACTTTGGGTCTTGCCCCTGTACCCGTTTGGTGCGCGCGGAGATGCCAGCGAACGGTGCGCGAGCCTACCTTAGAGGCGCGCCGATCAGGTCGCCGGGTTTGAGTGACGCCAGGTGTAAAGGCCGCCGGTGCAAATCGGGCAGAGGCGCGTTTGGGGCGAAGCTGCGTTCGGATGATGATGTAGTGATGATCATCACGGCCCGGCCGATACAAACCGCAACACTGTCCTATCTGTCCTATCTGCGGAAGTGTTCGAACTCCATCGCGACATGCACGGTGTTTCTGACGCCCAGCACTCAGAAAACCGGCATCAGAACGACTGCCAGCCAATCTAGGGGATCGACCACGCCACCAAAAAGCCCCGGCAAGCCGCGGCCGACATTTTTGCGTTCGTGATGGTGGGTGATTTGCGCGAAGAGGCTTTCGCTCCCTCGCTCCATGGCGGGAAGAGATCGGGGATGAATACGGGACTGCGGTACACGGTCCAGCCTGCGCAGATCAGGAACAGCGCTGGCCAAACCCATTCGCGCCAATCACCTGTTTGTCTGTCGCTCATGGCGTCCCCACATGAGCTTTGGGAGCGGCGGAAGTCGTTCTCTGGTCGCAGACCTGTGCCAGTCTTGCGCTGCCGGTGGTCCGCCGCGCGCGTCTCTTGCTGCAGTGCAGCGCCCCGGTCTTGAGACGTATCGCGAGCAAGCCTGGCGGTCAGATGGAAACGATCCGCGTCTAACAGAAATGGCGGAGGAAGTGCCCCGCCACCTCATGGATGAAGGCTAAGGTGTGTCTGGATGCATTCGCTTTTGGTCTGAACTGCTGCGGCAGGCGAGTGAGCGCGCGCGCAACTGACGGCGCGGCGCGCGCCAGTTTCTTGGTGACGGACAGGATTTCCTCTCTTGTCCTAAACGGCCACTTTTTCGCGGCTCGCTTTTGGTATGACCAAAATTGGCAGGTCTCAAGGGTTTGGCAATTGCAAATTTTGCCTTGGCGTCCCGCCGGAGTCCGGGCAACAAGTCTGTGATATCTTTGGATTTGTTGTGGTGCTTTTGCTGCGCGTAGCGCAGAAACAAGGCGGTCGCCCTCCACCGACCCCTGACTTATGGTACCACGAAAGAGACTCAGCGGCATGGCCAGGAAGTTATCATGCGGAAGATAGACATAGACGACCTACGCTCGCGCAAATGGTTCGCCAACCCTGACGACCCGGAGATGTCGGCGCTCTATCTGGAGCGGTATCTGAACTATGGGCTCACCCCGCAAGAGTTGCAGGCGGGCAAGCCCATCATTGCGATTGCGCAGACGGGCAGTGATCTGTCGCCTTGCAACCGTCACCACCTAGAATTGGCCAAACGGGTGCGCGACGGCATCATCTCGGCAGGTGGCACCTGTATCGAGGTGCCCGTGCACCCGATTCAGGAAACGGGCAAACGTCCAACAGCGAACTTGGATCGCAACCTAGCCTATTTGTCTTTGGTTGAGACGCTCTTCGGCTACCCCATTGACGGCGTGGTGTTGACCATTGGGTGTGACAAGACCACGCCTGCGATGCTCATGGCCGCCGCCACAGTGAACATCCCCGCCATCGCGCTCTCGGTTGGCCCTATGCTCAATGGCTGGTGGAACGGCAAACGCGCAGGCTCTGGCACGGTGATCTGGAAGGCGCGCGAAATGATGGCGCGCGGGGAAATCGACGCAGATGGTTTTATGGAAATCGCTGCCTCTTCAGCCCCCTCGGTTGGCTATTGCAATACCATGGGCACGGCGACCACGATGAATTCGATGGCCGAGGCTTTGGGGATGCAGCTTCCGGGAAGTGCCGCGATTCCAGCGCCCTACCGCGAACGTGGGCAAATCAGCTATGAGACCGGGCGGCGCATTGTGGACATGGTCTGGGAGGATTTGCGCCCTTCTGACATTCTCACCCGCGCGGCGTTTGAGAATGCCATTGCGGTGAATTCAGCCATCGGTGGCTCGACGAATGCGCCCATCCACCTCAATGGCATCGCAGCGCATGCCGGGGTGGCGCTCAGCAATGATGACTGGCAGGCGGTGGGCTATGATGTGCCGCTTCTTGTCAACCTGCAGCCCGCAGGTGAGTATCTTGGCGAGGACTTTCAGCGCGCGGGCGGCGTGCCTGCGGTTGTAGCGGCCTTGATCGATGGCAATCTGCTGCCCAATCCTGGAGCGCTGACTGTGAACGGAAAGGCGATTGGCGAGAACTGCGAGGGGCGCTTTGCAACCGACGCCGATGTGATCAAACCGCTCAGCGCGCCCATGCTGCATTCCGCTGGGTTTTTGAACCTCAAGGGCAACCTCTTTGACAGCGCGATGATGAAGACCAGCGTGATCTCTGATGAATTCAGAGCGCGCTATCTGAGCAACCCGGATGATCCGGATGCGTTTGAAGGGCGCGCGGTGGTCTTTGACGGGCCGGAGGATCTTCACAAGCGCATCGATGACCCGGCAGAAGACATCACAGCCAATTGCATCCTCTTTATGCGGGGGGCGGGGCCAAAAGGCTATCCAGGCGGGGCGGAAGTCGTGAACATGCGTGCGCCGAGCTATCTGCTCAAGCAGGGCATTCAGGCGCTGCCCTGCATCGGCGATGGCCGACAGTCGGGCACCTCGGGCTCGCCTTCGATTTTGAACGCCGCACCTGAAGCTGCGGCGGGTGGCGGTCTCGCCCTCCTAAAGAACGGCGATACCGTGCGCGTGGATCTCAAAAAAGGGCGCGTTGATCTGCTCATCGACGCAATTGAAATGGCCCGGCGTGCAAAGGATCTTGAGGCGGCGGGAGGCTATGCAGGACCCGACAGCCAGACCCCTTGGCAGCAGTACTTTCGCGAGTTGGTCGGCCAGTTTGACACCGGCATGACCCTGAGGGACGCGCCGAAGTATCGAGATATTGCCCGCAAGGGGCTGCCCAGAGACAGCCACTGATGACCGAGCTTCTGATCTTCAACAAGATCACGCCTCAGATGCGCGCGCGACTGGAGGGGGACTTTGCGGCGAGCGATTGGGCAGATGTTGATCCTGACCCCTGGATTGATGCCCATTGCGAGAGTGTCAGGTTCATCCTGACCGATGGGCCGACAGGTGTGCCGAACGAGGTGCTCGAAAGCCTTCCCAATGTCGAAGTGATCAGCAACCTGGGCGTCGGCTATGATGGCGTTGACACTCACATTGCCCTGGCGCGGGGCATCCCAGTCAGCCACACGCCTGGGGTGCTCGACCAAGAAGTCGCGAACACGACCGTGATGCTCTATCTCGCATGCTGGCGGAATTTTGAGGCTGAAATGGCGCTGGCCCGCACGGGCCGGTGGGGGGACCACGGCAACTTGCCGCTGCCGCATTCGCCCGACGGGCGAGTGATCGGCATTTTGGGGTTGGGCCGCATTGGCAAGGCAATCGCAGCCAAGCTGACGCCCTGGGCGCGCAAAATCCTATATCATGGTCGCAGTAAACAGGATGTGCCCTACGCCTATCACCCGGACCTCGTTGAAATGGCCGCGGCCTGCGATGCGCTGATCAACATCTCCCCCGGCGGAACCGGCACGTATCGCCTGATCAATCGAGAGGTGATGGATGCGATTGGCCCGTCTGGCGTTTTGATCAACGTGGGGCGCGGCTCTACCGTGGATGAAAGCGCGTTGATTGAAGCCTTGGAGGCAGGAACCCTTGGCAAGGCAGGACTCGATGTCTTTGAAAACGAACCGGATATCCCCGAGCGGCTGCGCCGTTTGCCTAATGCGACCTTGCTTCCCCACGTGGCCAGCGCCAGCATCGAGACGCGGGCGGCCATGGGCGATCTTGCGGTGGACAACCTCATCGCGTGGAAGGAAAGGCGGACGCTGATCACCCCTGTGCCGGAAACCGCCTCTCTCCTTTGTGGCCGATGAACTGGAGTGAAAAGCACCCTCAGTGGTCCATCCAACCACAGTCGACCACCAGAACCTCCCCGTTGACACAGTCAAAGGCAGCAGGAGCGAGGAAGACGACAGGTCCCGCGAAATCGGCGGCTGTGCTCCATCGGCCTTGCGGGATACGCTCTAATTTGGATTTTGACCGCACTGGATCGTCTTGCAGCGTTTGCGTGTTGTCGGTCGCAACGTAGCCGGGTGCAATCGCGTTTACATTCACACCGTGGGCGGCCCATTCATTGGCAAGCGCTTGAGTGTGCTGGCCGATCCCGCCTTTTGCTGCGACAATGGTCTGATCCACAGCCCTTGTACAATTGGCGTCCACCATAAAGTTACGGTCCGGCCTGAGCACCTCGCGGATGGCCTGGGCGCGCTCTAGATCTATCTTGAGATCGGGTTGGCCCACCTTGATTTTCATGCCGTCGTATTCGCAGACATCGGTCCCTTTTCACAAGTGTTTTGGTATGACTAAAAATCCCGAAACTGTCGAGCTTTGACATTTCTGTTGAAAATACTGGCAAATGAAGGCAGCTTTTTATCGTACAATTACTTTTGGCATCGGCATCGGCATTGGGATCGTGAACGAGAATACGAAAAAGAAGGAACGCTCCGCCGACAAGTTGGTCGCCACCTTTGAAGCGATGATCCGCGATGGCCATCTGAAAGAGGGTGTCGCGCTGCCGCCGGAGCGGGAGATTGTGCAAGACTACGGGGTGAGCCGGACCGTCGCGCGCGAAGCGGTGTTGTCGCTGTCCTCAAAAGGGCTTGTACACGCGCGGCCCGGTTTTCGGCCCGTGGTGCGCAGGCCGGGATATGAAACGGCAATTGGCGTGGTCAGCTCGCTTGTGCCGCAGCTCTTGCGCCAGCCCGGGGGCGTGCGCAACCTGTTTGAGATCCGCATCATGATGGAGGCGTCATTGGCGCGCACCGCAGCTCAAGATGCGGGACGGGACGATATCCGCGCGCTCAAGGCCGCATTGGAGAAAAACGGTGACGCCATCGATGATTCAGAGGCGTTCTATGCCACGGATGTCGATTTCCACGGTGTGCTTTATAAGATACCGGGTAATCCGCTGCTGCCTGCGCTGCATCGGGCCTATACCGACTGGCTCGCCCCGCAGTGGTCGAACATGCCCAGGCTAAGCCAGCGCAATAAGGAGAATTTTGAGGCGCATGGTTTGATTTTTGACGCCATTTTGATGCGAGACCCTGATGAGGCGGAACACTATTTGCGCGAGCATCTTGCCAGTGCTTGGGACCAGGTGCGCACGACTTTTGAGGAACTCTAGGACATGCGCATTGGCTGCATAGGCGAGGTGATGCTCGAACTTGTCCCGGGTGAAGGGGACGCTGCGACGCTGGGCGTGGCGGGGGATACGTTCAATACGGCCGTGTATCTCGCGCGCGCTTTGAGCGGTGGTGCGGTTGACTATTTGACCGTTTTGGGCAAAGACGGCTTTAGTGATCACATCGTTTCGCGCGTTGAAGGTCACCGGGTCGGCAGCGGGCGTATCCTGCGGCATCCGACTAAGGTGCCCGGCCTTTATGCGATAAAAACTGACACCGCGGGCGAACGGCATTTCACCTACTGGCGCAGTGCCTCCGCTGCCCGGCAGTTGTTTGACCTGGGCTACGTGCCTGATTTTGAGGGGCTAACCCATCTTTTCTTCTCCGGGATTTCCATTGCGATCCTGACGCCGCAGGGCCGTGATACGCTCTTTGAAAAGATCATCGATTTCCGGGCGAGGGGGGGGCAGGTTGCCTTTGACAGCAACTACAGGCCGCAGCTGTGGGAGGACGTCGCGACCGCCCAAGCTGTCACTGAGCAAGCGTGGGGGGTGTGCGACATCGCTCTGCCCTCGCTGGATGATGAGATGGCCCTTTTCGGCGATCCTGATGAGGATGCGGTGATGGGGCGCTTTGCAGGCTACGGGCTTTCACGGGGCGCACTCAAACGCGCCGCCCTGGGGCCTCTGTCGATTGATGGCGGTGCCGGGGAAGCATTCGCGCCCGCAGCTGTTGTCGATTCAACGGCCGCGGGGGACAGTTTCAACGCAGGCTACCTCGCATGCCTTCTGCAAGGCGGGGATCAAACGGCGGCGCTCCGGGCAGGTCATGACTTGGCCTCGCTGGTGGTCGGTCATCGGGGGGCGATCATCCGCGAGGACGTTCAAAAATGAAATGAGCTTATCGGGGTGGGCGCGTTGGGTTCGGGTATTGCGCCAGAACCGATCTGCGGTCTGCGGGCTCATGTGTAGTGCCCTGGAAAACATCATGGATCGCGCGGTTTGGCCTGTGTCTGCGCGATGCCACCCAAGCGCACTTTGGCGCATGGTGTCCTTGTCTAAGGCTTCGCGCCTTTGAGAGCATCTGCACCCGGGAAAAAGTCTCACCTGGCTTAACGTATCTTTAGACGTCCAATTGATATCAGCCAGCAAAACTCCTGATTTGAAGGCATTTGCAGGTCCCTTTTGATGTCGGTGCATTCCCTCTTATCCACCCTGCACAGGGCCATTGGCCTGCATGAAATATCGCTCAATCACCTGTCGAGTGACGCGGCAAACCGCCTGCGTGTCTTACAGATCCGCGGTGCGATTGATCAGATGCAGATCTTTGTGGTGGGCAATACCGTCTTCGCGCCGATCCTCTCTTTCCAAGCATGGAACGCGGGGTTCAATGCGCTTGTCATCGCTTGGACAGTCGTGATGATCTCATTTTCTTGGTGGCTCATGTTCAACTGGCGCAAGACCTACAAAACGGCAGGCGCGGCCGAGGACATGGACCGCTTCGTCAAGGAGACCACGGTGAATGCATCGATTTGGTGTCTGGGCATGGCGATGTTCTTCCCCTTTATCGAAGGGGATGCCAAAACCGTTTTGGTCACGGTTATGGCCGGAAGCCTCGCCCTGGGCACCTTTGGATTTTCGCAAGCACCGCGCGCTGCATTTCGGTATCTTGGCATTCACGCAGCGGTCATGCCCACCGTCATCTTTGCCACCTACGCGGCGTGGGGGAGCTTGCAAGATCTGCTGTTGGGCTTTTTGTCACTGACGGCGAGCGCGGCCCTTCTAAACGCGGTGATTGAGCGTGCCAAAGACCAAATGCGCGCTTTTCGTGATCACGAAGAACTCGCGCAAAAGACCGAGGTCGTGGACCTCCTGCTAAAGGACTATGAAGAGCAGGGCACCGAATGGATGTGGCGCACGGATAGGGCCGGGTGTCTTGTCAGTTGTCCGCGTCAAATTCTGCATCTGCTCAACATCAACGACGACGCGCGGCTCGAAGTGCCGCTGCTCGCCGCGTTGAAGGCGCAATTGGCACAAGAAGGGCAGGAAGAGGTTCAGAAGATCGTGCAGGCGTTCAGCGAAAAAGCAGACCTTCACGATGTCACCTTGCCGCTGCGGCGCGTGCGCGGCGACAAGGTAAAATGGATCATTATGAAAGGCCGCCCGCAGTTCGAACGGGGTCAGTTTTTGGGCTATCGCGGGCTTTTTGCGGATGCGACTGCCACTGTAGAAGCAAAAAGGCAGATGGAGTATCTGGCGTCTCGTGATCCGTTGACCGGCACCTTTAACAGGAACCTGGTGCAATCGCGGCTCGAAGTTTTGGCGAAGGCCCGCGACCATGCCATCGTTTTTTTGATCGATCTCGACGGGTTCAAGCAGGTCAATGACGGCTACGGCCATGCGATTGGTGACCGGCTTTTGAAAGTCGCGGCTGAGCGCATTTCGGCGGAAACCAGCGACAGTGGTTTGGTGGCTCGGTTGGGTGGCGACGAGTTTTTGGTGCTTTGCCAACCCGAGGTCTGGAACATGCACCTGATGCATGATGATCTGAGCCAACGCATCCTCAAAGCGCTGCGCCGCCCCATCATCATTGATCAGTTTGAAATCGGCATGTCTTGCTCGATTGGCAGTGCCAAATTTCCAGAAGACACAGACAATGGCCTCAACCTGCTCAATCAGGCGGATTTGGCGCTATACGCGGCAAAGCGCAGCGGGCGCAACCGGTGCGTCACCTTCCAAAAGCGCATGCAAGAGGGCCTCCAAAAGCGCATTTTGGTCACGGAAAAGCTGCGCAAGGCGGTTGGCAACGGGGACATTCGCGCGCTTTACCAGCCGCAGTACTGCGCCCATACCGGGCTACTGGTGGGTGGAGAGGCGCTCGCGCGGTGGCATGACCCGGATCTGGGTGCCGTGGGACCAGATGTCTTTATCCCAATTGCAGAGGAGAGCGGGCTCATTCACGAACTCGGCGCGCAGATCCTAAAGCGGGCCTGTCAAGATGCGCTGCACTGGGCACCGCAAGCGACCGGGTATCCGCCCAAAGTGGCGGTGAACTTGTCGCCCGTTCAAGTCACCCGCGGCAACGTCGCCAAGATGATCAAGGATGCGCTTGCAGAGACCGGGTTGCGGCCAGACCAATTGGAGATCGAGATCACAGAGGGGGTGCTCATTGATGACATGCAGGCCACCCAGTTCCTGCTGGACGAACTGGCTGATTGTGGCGTCACCATCGCTCTAGACGACTTTGGCACTGGATATTCGTCATTGAGCTATGTGCGCGCGCTGCCGCTCGATCGATTGAAAATCGATAAGTCTTTCATATTCGAAATCGAAGACATCGAGGCACAGTCCATTGTCTCTACTATCGTTGGGCTCTGCGAGCGGCTGAACCTGGAGGTGGTCGCCGAGGGCGTCGAAAGCGCTTCGGCAATCAAGATTTTACAAGACCTGAAGTGCGATATCCTGCAAGGCTATCACTTGTCTCAACCGCTCACGGCCCCGAAGTTTCACGCGCTGACGGAAAAAACGCAGCTCTACAAAACGATGTGAGGGTGCAGGGGCCCGCATCCGCGCGCCCATACTGGTCTGACGTCGTTTTGCCTATGCCCAGCCCAACCCACGCAAGGCGTGCACATCGTTCCAAATCTTGGTCATATGACTGATCTTGTCGCCGTCAAATTTCATAACGTAGGTGTAGTCGGACACCACTTCTTTGCCCGTGGCGGGCACTGGACCGCCTTCACCGGTTTGCGTGCCGTGAAACTCTGCGGAAGCGATGGCAGTGCTGCGTTCTTCGTCCATGGCAAAGCCTGTCAGCACGTAGCGCCCGTCGGGCACAGGCGTTAGAAGGCCCTTCATCCACTCGCAATAGGCCTCAAGCGTCTTGGTCTCGGCTAAGGCATCAGCTTGACACGCAAAACTCGCATCTGCACTGCAATATTGCGCACATGTTCCCCAACCCTTGCCGGTCTCACAGGCGTCGAAGAACACCTTTGCGGTTTCAAATTGACTCATTTCCCTCTCCTTCACTGATGTACGGGCACCGCCCCGGATGAGGGTAGCGCAGACTGGCTGGCAGCGCACGCGCTTGCAGTGTCATGCGTGCCAAATCGAGACAAACGTGCTCACGCTGCAGGCAAAAGCCGGTCAGCTTGCGCGCGCGGCGGCGGCGTCCCGTGCCGTGCCGTACTGCGGCAAATCGGCGAGGGTCTTGCCGTGTGCTGCCATGAGCGTGTCGCGGACAAAAGCTACATGCGCGGTTTCTTCAATGATCTCAGCAAGATATTGGGCCGCAGTAAGCGTGCTTCCGACGCCGATTGTGCCATGATTTGCCAACACCGCGGCCTTCACCGAGGTGTCTTGAAAGACCGGGCTGATCTCCACCTCGGTCTGTGGACCGCCGTTCTCTGACAGGGGGATGAGGGGCATGCGACCGATTTTCTCAATGGTTTGAACCGTCAGACAGGGGATTTCAATGCCCGCGCTGGCGTATCCGGTGGCCCAGGGGCTGTGGCAGTGCACGATCGCGTTGATGTCGGGCCGGATGCGGTAGAGATCGAGATGAAAGTCGAGGTCTTTTGATGGCTTGAAGGGTGAGGGCTCAACCCGCCCGTCCAGATGCACCACTTGCATATTGTCGCGACTGCATTCAGCAAAGCCCACGCCTGAAGGCTTGATCACAATACCTGCGCCGACGCTCAACCGAATAGAAAGGTTCCCGCCCGCATTCGTTTGCAGGCCAAGATCAAAACACCGGCGGGCCGACCAAATGAGGGCATCCTTCTTGGCCTGCACGTCGTTGGGGTCAAACATGAGCATTTTCCTTCGTCATCGAAAAAAGCGCTTCAGCGGCGGCGGCGGCGACGCTGGCATCATTGATATGGCCATCGAGCCGGGTCACAGGCACATGGCCTTCGAGCTTATCGGCAAAGACTTTGCGCAGCGCCGGGCTTTCGATGGCACCACCGGGGCGGTCTTCGGACGAAAAGCCACCCATTGGGATGAGGACACGCAGCGGCGCGGTGGCTTCCTGCAAGGCCGCTCCCAGAATGTGCGCGCAGATGGCAATTTCATCGACGCTGCATTGCACATGGGTGAAGAGGGGAGAGTGCTGGTAATGGGGCCGTTTGAGATAGGCCTCTGGCATCAGGTTGGGCTCTCCCATACCGATGAAGTTCACCCCGCCGGGCAAGACGACCCGCGGAATATGCCCCATGGCCGTAAAACGCCCCGGCATCTCGGCATGCAGGCCCGCGATGTAGGTTCGGGTGAGCTCATGAGGTGTGTAGTCGACCACGGATTTGAAGGCACCCGTGGCGGCCCAGCGGCAGAAAGCGGCACCGCCAAAACCGTTGGCGTGAAACACGGTGACCTCATCGCCCTTTGCGCGCAGCCGCGCGCAGAGCTCATCGGTACCGGGCCCTGTCACGCCGAGCGATGTGACACCAATCGACGGTTTGAGCGATGCAGGCCCCGTGGGCAGGGTGGCGTGATAAAGCCCGCCTGTGATGGCCGCAGCCTGATCGAGGGCCGCCCGGGTCGTCGCGTTCAATCCGCATAAATCAGCCATTGTTGGCACCAACACGATGGAGCTGTCGGCGATCACATAGCGCGGGTCGAAGGGCAGCGTGGTGACCAACACCTTTGGCATTTGCAGCGGCAGGGCCTTGAGCACGTTGAGCGCGATCTGTCCGCCGGTGCCGCCGCCAATCGCGACAACCATGCGCCGCCCGGTTTGCTTTTTCGCGGCCAGTTCGGCGATTGCCCTATCCGTGGCCTCTTTCATGCCGGCCATTTTTGCCTTCGGGCTCCAGTGCTGTCCGTGGGCATGCAGTGAGATATCGACCTGCTCGACGGGAACGCCCAAAGCCTGCAGACCGCCGATCAGATAGGCCGCCTCCTCATGCTTGGTATCGTAGGTGGCGAGCAGGAGAACGGACATCAGCCTTTCACCGCGCCGGCCGTCATGCCAGTGATGATCTGCCGGCTGGCGACAAAGGTGAAGATGATGGGGGGCACGGCGAGCAACATGCCGGTGGCCATGATCACCCCCCAATCGATGTCAAATTCCGTCAAACTATTGACGATGGTCACCGGCACGGTGCGGCTGCTCCGATCCGACAGCGCATTGGCCAGCAGAAATTCGTTCCAGGCGACCCGAAAGGTGAAAATGGACGCCGCTGCGATACCTGGTTTGATCAGTGGCAGCACCACCAGGAAGAACACCGCAAACGGTCCCGCGCCGTCCATGCGCGCGGCTTCTTCAAGCTGGATGGGGACCTGCACGATGAAGCTCTGCAAGATCCAGATCACGAAAGGCAGATTGAGCGCGACATAGACAAGGATGATCCCGCCGCGCGTGCCGTCGAGGCCGAATTGAAACGTCCAGATGCCAAAAACCGGCACCAAGAGGACCGCGGGCGGCACCATGCGCATCATGAGCGTCCAGATGGAGACCACATCGCGCCCCATGAACCGGAAACGCACGAGCGCGTAGGCGGCCATCGTCCCGATCACCAATGTGATCGCGGTCGAGATGAGACCGATGATCAAAGAGTTGGTCAGCGCCCGACCAAAGGTCGGATCGCAACGGCGCAGATGCTCAGGTTTGTACCAGAGAAAATCGCAAAGCGCGGTCTCGTAATTCCTGATCGTCGGCATAAAAAGCAAGCTCGACGTGTCCGACATCACATCGACATTCAACTTCAACGAGGTCACGAGCATCAGGTAGATCGGCCCAACGGCCATCAGCACCAGCATGACCAATAGGACGTAGAACGCCGGGTTCTGACGCTCATAGCTCGGCGCGCTCATCCCTCTTCTCCTGCCGCGCGTATGCGCTGCGCTCTGATTTCCTGCGCTTTATTGTAGATGAACATCGCAAACGTGAGGATGAGGAGCACAATCAGCAGGAGGTTCGACATCGCCGCCGCTTCGCCCAATTCGCGAAACTCTGAGGCCGTGCGGTTGATCCGGATGGATAGGATTTCGGTCGAGAGGCCAGGACCGCCGTTTGTCATCACCAGGATCACTTCGAGCACTTTGAAGGCATCGATCAGACGCAAGAGAAGCGTGACAATGAGCACCGGCATCATCAGCGGCAGCTTGATGTAGATGATCTGCTGCCAGCCGGTCGCCCCGTCGATCTTGCTCGCCTCCATCGCGGAGGCAGGCAGGGACTGCAGCGCGGCAAGGGACAGGATAAAGATAAACGGTGTCCACTGCCAGACATCAGCGATCACGATGGAGGCAAAGGCCCAATTGCCGTTTGAGAGCCACGGAATGCTTTCAAACCCCAGATCGTTGAGCGTTCGGTTAAAGATCCCAACCGTGGGATGGTACATGTAGCGCCACATGAGGCCCACCACAATCGGCGCGATCATCATCGGCAGGATGAAGAGCGTGCGCAGCAAAGAGAGACCACGGATGTTGCGATCAAGCAAAAGCGCCAGGCCAACGCCAAGCACCATTTCAATTGTGACAACGACCGCGGCAAACTTCAAAGTGACCCAGAGGCTCTCCAGGAAGGCTGCATCTGTGAAGAGTTTAAGATAATTGCGCAGCCCAACGAAATCTGCCTCACCGATCCGCTGGCTTGGGTTCCAGTCCAGGAAACTCGCGTAGATCATGTAGCAGATCGGGTAGAACAGCGCGATTGCCAGCACCAGCCCAGCAGGTGCCAGGAAGAGATAGGGCGTCAGCCGATTACCGGTCGCGGTGGACATGGGCAGATCTCAGATCAATCAAAAGGGTCCGGGCGCGCCGCATGAGGCGCGCCCGGAGCATCAGTGCGGATTACTGCCAGGTGTAGTACCCGGCCTCCTCCATGATGGCGCGTGCCCGTTCGGCCACACTGTTGAGCGCTTCCTGCGGGTCCAACCCTTCGGTGAGGACCTGGCTCATGGTAGTGCCGATGTCCGCGTTGATCTTGCCCCATGTCGGGATGATGGGGCGCCAATCCGGATCGGCGTATTTCAACGCTTCCCCAAAGGTGGCGGAGTAGGGGAACTTGGCGTTCAGCTCTGCATTCTCATAGGTCGAAAAGCGGGACGGATTGCCCCCGGCCATCGCAACTTTGAGGTCGCCCTCTTTGGAGGTCAGCCACTGCATGAGCAAGAATGCGGCTTCCTTGTTTTGCGCGTTGGTGGGGATCCCGATGCCAAAGCCGCCGGTCTGGCTGCCCCGGCGCACACCTTCAGGGTGCAGCGCGTAGCCTACTTTGCCAGCAACGGTGGATTGGGAGGGGTCTTCAAACCCCGCTGCGAAGGCAATCGAGTCCATAAACATGGCCGCATCACCTTGCTTGAAACTCGCCGCTGCCTCGGCCGGGCCGAAGGTCTGGCTGCCCTCTGGGCCGCAATCCACAATTGTTTTCAACGCATTGGCCGCCGCAACTCCAGCTTCGTTGTTCACAATCGGGTTCCAGGCGTCGTCAAAAACACGCCCGCCGAGCGGCGCGAGGTGCAACAAGAATGCATGGCTCGCCTGATGACCCGATGCCGCGCGGGAGGCCATGCCGCCCATGCCAGGCTCGACCTCAGGGATCTTGCACGCTGCATCCAGCAGTTGGTCATAGGTTTCGGGCACCGCAATCCCGTGCTTTTCAAAGATGTCCTTACGATAGGCAAGAACGGAGGTCTCCGAGCCGAAGGGGATCCCAAAGAGCGAGCCTGTTGGACCGGGCAGATACCCTTTCTTGCCGCCCGCAACGCCAATGTTCTGGACGTATCCATCGATCAAGTCAGAGGCGTCATAGTTTGGATCCGCAAGCTTGGGGTTCATGAAGTACTTCGCCAAGTTCTCCAGTTGGTCGGCAAACACATAGTCGGCCTTGGAAAAAACGACGTAGGCGATGAGGTCATAGTCGCCTTCGCCCTTGGTCAACTCGAGCGTCTGACGCTCACGCATTTTCAGGTATTGAAGCTGATCGACTTCTACTGTGATGCCGGTCTGTTCTTCAAATTCAGGCAAAACGTCCAATACCGCGTTGTAATGCGGGTGGGCCGGGAAATTCACGACGAGCGTCGTGCCTTCGTAGGGTGCATAGACGTCAGCGGTGTGCCCGCCCGCATACGCCGCCGTATAGCTTATGGTGACCGCCAGCGCGGCTGACCACAGTGTCTTTGTTGCTTTACTCATTATCATCCTCCCAGATGTATCGCTGGCCTAGAGTGCCATTTCAGTCTTTGGATCAAAAAGGTGAACTTCATCGCCCTGCACGGTGAACGTCCGCGTCTCACCCGCACGGATCGGGGTGACGGTGCTTACCTCGATAGAGACTTGCTGATCTCCCATCTGAGAAATCAGCACTGATTGCGCGCCGATGTATTCTGACAATATCACCGGCATCTCAATGCCTTGAGCGCTTTCGGCAAAACTTGAAGGCCGGATGCCCAAATGAACCGACTTACCGCCGTAGGCTTGCAACGCGGCCTTCCGCTCAGCCGGCAGAGGGATCGAGAATCCCTTGCCGCGGGCAATGAGGTGCCCGTTTTCTTCCGCGAGTTCTGCGTCCAGAAAATTCATCGTGGGTGAGCCAATAAAGCCTGCGACAAACTTGTTTGCCGGGTTTCGGTAGAGCGTCTCAGGCGTGCCCGCTTGCATGATTTTCCCAAACTTCATGACCACGATCTTATCGCCCAGGGTCATCGCTTCGACCTGATCATGGGTGACGTAGATCATGTTCTTTTGAACCCGCTGGGACATCAATGCGAGTTCTGCGCGCATCTGCCCCCTGAGTTTGGCGTCCAAATTGGAAAGCGGCTCATCAAACAGAAAGGTGGCCGCATCGCGGACGAGCGCGCGTCCCATGGCCACCCGCTGCCGCTGCCCGCCTGAAAGTTCGGCGGGTTTGCGGTCCAGATACGGCGTGAGGTCCAGTGTCGCTGCGACCTCGCTCACCCGCTTTTCAATCTCCGCTCTGCCCATGCGCGCAAGCCGAAGCGCGAATGACATGTTTTTGGCCACGTTCATATGGGGATAGAGCGCATAATCCTGGAAGACCATGGCCAAGCCGCGCTCTTTGGGCTCAAGTCGGGAGACGTCGCGGCCACCGATCATGATTGCACCGTCAGTGACGCTTTCAAGTCCAGCGATCATGCGCAAGGTCGTCGACTTTCCGCATCCGGAAGGACCCACAAGCACGGTAAACTCGCCATCTGACATCTCAAGATTGAGATCTTCAATGACCGTGACCGCGCCGTAGTCCTTACGCAGGTTTTGCAACCTAATCTCGGGCATGCGCCATTACTCCCTCTTGAGGGCAAACCAAACTCAATCTGTATGCAATATCAACCAAAAATATGCAAAGTGGCCACTTTTGCTGGTTTTGCGCGGCTTAGCGTGCTAGAGCCATGCTATTGAACGGAGTGTTTATCGCGATGGACCGATCCACAACCGCGCTGCGCGAATCCTCTACACATCGGGTTGAAAGCGCGTTGTTGGAAGAGATTGCAGCGGGCCAAGTGGCACCCGGAGAGCGGCTCGACGAGACCCGACTGGCCGAACGATTTGGCGTTTCGCGGACGCCGGTGCGGGAGGCCCTGAACCGTATGATGGCACAGGGCGTGCTTGTCGCGGGGGAACGGCGGGGCGTCCGCGTGGCGGAGTACACGCGTGCAGAACTGGGTCAAATGTTCGAAGCAATGCAGGAAATAGAGAGCGTTTGCGCGCGTTTAGCCAGTCAACGCCTTACCCTGTTGGCGCGTTCTGAAATAGAAGCGGCGCAAGCGGCCTGTGCGCAGGCTGCGGCAGAAAACGACCGCCTGGCGTATATCAAGGCGAATGAGGCGCTGCACCTGTGCATTTACCGCGCGACCGAGAACACCTACATCCAAGATCTGGCGACGGAGTTTCGTCGAAAAACCGGGCCGTTTCGTGCAAAAAAACTCCAGACGCAAGAAGATCTGCTCGCATCGGTTGAAAGTCATGTAGAACTCCTGGGCAAGATCTTCTCTGAAGACAGTCAGGTGGCCGTTGACGGCATGCGCAAGCATATGACGGAGAGTTTTATGCGTGTTCTGGCTGCAAATGGCTGAACGCCCAAATCTGATGTCGTCCTGTAGACAGAAATAAAATTTTGTATACAAACATCACGAGTCACTTTGGAGGCGGCGATGGGCGTAGCAGAGACAAAAATTTATCCGATCAATACGGGCTGGCTTGAGGCTGATCTCGGCACCTACATTTTTTGGAAAGGGCCTGCCGGCAAAAAGATCTGGAACCCTGTCTACTGTCACTACGTCGATACCGGCGAGCACAAGATCCTGATCGACACGGGGCTTTGCGACGAGGAACGCGCGACCAAGTATCACCACAAATGCGACAAGCGCGGTTGCTTGCAGGTGCACGAGCATCTTGAGCAAAAGCTGGGCGTGCACCCCGATGAAATCGACGCGATCGTTTTTACGCATCTGCACTGGGACCATGTGCAGAACATGAAGGAATTCAAGAACGCGCGTTACATCGCCCCCAAGGCCGAGATCGAAATGGCCTACAATCCGCTGCCGCTTTACTACCGTACGTATGAGTCTGGTTATCTGGATATTGAACCGGCTTATGCAGGCTGCGTTTTTGAGACGGTGGAGGACGAGTGCGAGGTTTTGCCCGGCATCACCATGTTCCATACCCCGGGGCATTCCGTCGGCCATATGGCTGTCGCAGTGGCCACGGCGATGGGCGACATCGTGGTGGCCGGCGATGCGATCTTTCAAGAGCGCAACATGGAGCCTAATCCCGCGGAGGGATGGCGCTTCTGGGTGCCCGCGCGCTTTGTGAATTCTTACGAGGGCTGGAAGTCGGTCGAAGAGCTGGACAAGCGTGCTGATTACATCCTGGCTTGCCACGATAAGATTGCAAACGCCCGGTCAGATGTTTTTCCCTACGAGGGCATGCCTTTGCGCAAGCGCCGCCAAGTGATCCCTGGATATCAGTTTTACTTTGGGGACATGCCGGGGGGTGCCGTGGCCAAGGCAGCACCGGCCATGACTGTTGAAGAGGCGAAAATCTACATCGATGGATTGGTGCCGCCGACGCCGGACCCCGCTTAGGACCGATGCAGGCCATCGAGAGCATCCTTTCGATCGCTGATCGCTACGACACGATTGTGTTTGATCAGTGGGGCGTGCTGCACAATGGCGCCACGGCCTATCCGCAGGCGGTGGGGACAATTGAAGCGCTCATTCGGGACGGCAAAGAGCTTTGTGTTCTGTCGAACTCAGGAAAGCGGGCCGATGTGAATGGCGCGCGGATCACCGGCATGGGTTTTCCAAAAGCAGCGTTCAAAGTCGTGATGACCTCTGGCGAGGCCTTGGCGCAGGATATGACGGCGCGCGCCAGGGGGATGTCGCGGCTCTACCCCATTACCGCGCGGCCGGGAGATGAAGAGCAATGGGGGGCGGGGATCAAGGTGGAATGGACCAGGGATCTCACGCAGGCTGAAGCCGTGCTTTTGATGGGGTTGCCCGACGCCGCCGAGCATCCGCGCGAGGCGGACGTGCTTGCGCAAGCGCTGGCGCAGGCTCTGCCACTGATCTGTTCGAACCCTGATCTGGCCTCGCCCCGTGCAAATGGCACCACGGTTCAGTCGCCCGGCGCGTTGGCTTTGGCCTACCAGGAGGCTGGTGGAAAAGTTGTGTTTTATGGCAAGCCTCATCGTCCCATCTTCGATGCACTCTTCGGCAGGGTCAGTGCTCAAGATCCGGCGCGGGTCCTCATGGTGGGCGACAGTTTGCATCACGACATTGCAGGTGCTGCGGCGGTGGGCTGGCACGCGCTCTACATTGCCGGTGGCCTTGACGCCCACAAAAGCCATTCGGCTTTTGATCCCGGTGCGGTGCCCACATACACATTGCCGACATTGAGGTAAGTTATGGACCGACCGCCCCCCGATTTTCGCGCGCTGTCTGCCCGCCTTGGCCAGGATCCCCTGCAGGTCCAGGGCCCCGGCGGGAACACATCGATCAAATCCGGCAATGTCATGTGGATCAAAGCGTCCGGCACCGAGCTTGCTCAGGCTGAGAGGCAAGAGATCTTTGTGGCCGTTGATAGGGCGGCCGCGCTGGCGGAAGCGCGTGGCGCGGGGGATGGAACGTGCAAAGCGGCGGTCTTGGATCCCGAGGTGAGCCTGCGGCCGTCTATTGAAACGACATTTCATGCGGCTCTTGACTGGCAGGTGGTCGCGCACACGCATTCGGTGGCGACCCTGGCCCATGCCATCAGCGTCGAAGGCCGCGCCGCAGCACGGGAAAAGCTCTCCGGGCTCGCAGCCGCCTTCGCGCCTTATGCAAAACCCGGTCTGCCGCTGACGGCGGAAATCTTGCACCGCACGCGCGCGGACACTCAGGTGATTGTTTTAGAGAACCACGGGCTCATTTGCTGCGGTGCGACGGTGGTGGAGGTCGCAGACCTTCTGGCAGAGGTCGAGCGGCGCTTGGCTCTTCCAGTGCTGCGCGGACACCTCGTCCCAGAAGGACCTGAACGACCGGGGTTTGAACGCTGCCGCGAAAGCTGGATCGCCTTTGATCCAGCGATCACGGCATTGGCCTTGGGCGGGTCTTATTATCCTGATCACGTGGTGTTTCTGGGGCCCGCTTTGCCTGAGAAGGATCACGCGGCAAATCCACCCGCCATTCTCGAGCCCGGGGCAGGGGTTTACCTGCGGGCCGGCGCGACATCCTCTCAACGCGCGATGGTGACCTGTCTGGCCGATTGCCTCGCCCGCTTGCCCGACGGCTGGACCGCCGAGCCGATAGGCAGCGCGGCTGAAGCTGAATTGCTCAATTGGGATGCAGAGAAGTATCGGCAGGCGCTGGCAGCACGGCAATGACCGGTCTCAGTCTGGGGATCGATATCGGCACGTCGGGCATACGCACGGCTGTGCTCGATGTCAGCGGAACGCTCGTGAGTGAAGCGCGGGTTAAGCACCTGGATCAAGACCCAGATCGGGTCGATGCGCGCCACTGGTGGAAGGTTGTGCTGCGGTGCGTCGCGCTGCAAAGAGGAGCGCTACGGGAATTGGGGCGCGATCTTTCTGACGTTGTAAGAGTAAGCGTCGATGGAACGTCGGGCACGATGGTGCTGACGGACACGGATCTTAATCCTGTCAGCCGCGCATTGATGTACAACTCAACAGGCTTTGAGGCGGAGGCCGCGCACATCGCCTGTTTTGCCCCGGATGTGCATGTCGCGCGCGGGGCGAACGGGGCCTTTGCACGGGCGTTGCGGCTCCAGGCCGAGGCACCGGAGGCCGTGCATCTTCTGCATCAGGCCGACTACATCATCGCGCGTCTGCGGGGTGTTGGCGGTGTGAGCGATCACAACAACGCGCTTAAATTGGGGTTTGATCCAGAGACACAGTGCTATCCGTCTTGGTTTGGCGAGACAGACATCAGAAATGAGCTCTTACCGAAAGTTGTCCCTGCAGGCACCCCTCTTGGCCCAATGGCACGTGACGTTGCCACAGAACTTGGATTTTCGAATAAAGTGATCGTGCATGCGGGCACCACGGACAGCGTTGCGGCTTTTCTGGCAGCTGCTCCCTTGGAAGAGGGCGCGGCCGTGACCTCTTTGGGGACCACACTGGCGGTCAAAGTCTTGAGTGCCCGGCGCATCGACGATCCCGCCGTCGGTCTTTACGCGCACAAGGTCGGCGATGTTTGGTTGGCAGGCGGTGCGTCAAACACCGGCGGTGGCGTCTTGGCAACACTCTTTTCGACGCAAGAACTGGGCGCGCTTTCGGCTCAGATTGATCCCATGCGCGTCAGCCCGCTGGACTATTATCCGCTGCTAAAGCCGGGCGAGCGCTTCCCGGTCAATGATCCGCATCTGGCTCCGCGGCTGGAGCCGAGGCCTGAGAACGATGCGGACTATCTGCACGGGATCCTTGAGAGCATCGCGCGCATTGAAGCGCAGTGTTATCAGGCAATTACGGCGCGAGGCGGCGGCGTTCCGCAGCAGCTTTTCACGGCAGGTGGGGGCGCGAAAAACGACGTATGGACCCGGATTCGGGAGCGGGTGCTGGGGATAGAGATTTCGCAGCCTCAGCATGCCGAGGCCGCCGTCGGGCTGGCTAAACTTATTATGCGGACTTAGCTTCCGGCAAGACACGCGCGGCGATATCGGCCAACAGCGGCTCCAGATCGTCGCCAACCCGCTCGTTCTTCAGTTTGTTGTCGATGCTCAGAAACGCCATGCCGTGCACCATGCTCCAGAGCATCAAGGCGCGGCGCTCATCCTCTTCGGTGATGTGGTCGCGCCCCAGGCATTTGGCGACCTCAAGTTTCACGAAGGTATAGGTGCCTTCCCCCAATCCGGTCAGCAGTTCGTCCACCTGGTCTTCATCCGCCCAAGAAAACATCAGCCGGAAAACGCCGGGTTCGGCCACGGCAAAACGGATGTAGATGCGGCCCAAGGCAATGATGCGCTCAAGCGTGCCCTGAGGGAAGGGGGCCACCACTTCAATCATCTCGGTGGCATGTCGGCGCATCCCGTCCGCCGCTACCTCAAGCAGCATTTCTGTCTTATCTTTGAAGTGCTTATAAGGCGCAGCTGTCGAGACACGCGCGCGCCTGCAGGCCTCCGCGACGGAGAAGCGATCAGGGCCCTTTTCCTCGACCAACTGCCGCGTCGCTTCGATGAGTTGCGCCCGCAGATCTCCGTGGTGGTAGCTCTCCCGTTTTTTTTGCACGGTTGGAGAAATATTCATGATCCGATCTTTTTCATGCCACGTAAGACTTGTCAAAGTTAGTATGACTTACATATGTGAGAGATCCTAACATTGTGAAGGGCCGTGACATGAAAAATGATCAAAAACCTGGCGTCATTCGTCGCACAGTCACATTCATCGGTACGCTGGCCGTGATCGCTTTGGCAGGCGGCGCGGTTGCAGTTGGCACCGAGGCGCTGAGCACGCGAGCGGACAACGCTCCGAAAGGTGCGGTGGCTGAACTTGCCTCGGTCGCGGTGAGGCCCATTCAGTTTGACGGTCATTACACAACCACCCGGCAGTTTCTTGGGCAGGTCGAGGCCGGTGCAGACGCGGTGCTGTCTTTTGAGCTCGGGGGGCAACTGGCGGAGCTGACCTTAGAAGAGGGCGATCCGGTCTTTAAGGGGACGGTGATCGCGCGCCTGGGCACCGAGCTCTTGGAGGCGGAGCAGCGCAGGCTCGAAGCCTCACGAAAAGCCACCGCGGCCCAGTTGACCTTTGCTGAGACGCGGCTGAAGCGCGCAACCGATCTGCGCGCTGAGGGTTTTTCCAGCCAAGAGACCCTAGATCAGGCACGCGCCACTCGGGATGAGCTTTTGAGCCGGATCGAAGAGGTGGAAGCCGGTCTGATGACGGTGAAGATCAATCTTGAAAAGTCAGTTCTGATTGCGCCCTTCGACGGCCGGGTGGGGGTCAAAAACGTTGAGGTTCCCGAGACGCTCAGCGCGGGGCAGCCGATTTTGACGCTGATCGAGACGTCCGCGCCGATAGTGCGCGTGGGCCTGCCGCTGAGCTTTTCGACGCAGGACCTGCAAAATGTGAACGTGGCGATCAATGGTGTGGCCTACCCCGCCACGCTCAAGCAACTGCGCCCTGACATTGACCCTGTGACACGCACCCGTACGGCGCTCTTCTCCGTCGCCATGGGCGATGTGCCCGCTTTTGGCCAGACCGCGACCCTGCAGGTTGTAGCGCAGGTCGCCGCGCGCGGCACCTGGGTGCCTTTTGACGCGCTGCAGCAGGGCTCTGGCAGCATATGGTCGGCGCGCGTTGTCGAGGACAACGTGGTGCGCACCGCGGATGTCGAGGTACTGTACACCGAAAGTGACCGCGCCTACGTCCGCGGTAGCTTTGCAGAAGGTGCCCTGCTGATCGAAACGGGGGCACATCGAATTGTGCCTGGCCAACGCGTGAACGTGCTCTTGTCTGGCGAGGACGCGGTATGAGCACGCTCACCTTCCGCCAACCGCGATTGGTCGCGCTCATCCTGTTGGTCTTGATCTCCGCTGGACTGTCATCGTTTTTGGCGCTTGGCCGGCAAGAAGACCCCACAATCACCAATCTTTTTGCAACGGTGACCACCCAGTTTCCGGGGGCTGACCCCGCGCGGGTTGAGACGCTGGTCACGGCGGAGATTGAGGAAGAGTTGCGCACCATTGCGGAGGTCGATGTCATCACCTCTGTTTCGCGCTCTGGCGTCTCAATCGTATCGGTCGAATTGCTGCAGACACTGGATGACGCAACCATTGAGCAGGTCTGGTCAGAGGCGCGCGATGCGGTGGAGGCCGCGCGGCGGAGTTTTCCACCCGGTGTGCAGGCACCGGACTTTAACGCTGAAGGGATCAGCGCCTATTCCGCCGTGATCGCTGTGACGGCGGAGCACGGCGACGTTCCGCTCACAATTCTGCAAGCACATGCCGAGGACCTCGGAGACCGGTTGCGCTCAATCCCCTCAACGCGCGCCGTCGATCTATTTGGCGAGCCGGAAAACGAAGTGTTGGTGACGGTAGACCCCCAGGCTGCGGCGGCCCTTGGGCTGACGGCGACCGAGGTTTCGCGGCTCATCACAGCGGCGGATGGCAAGGTACAGGCCGGCCGGCTGCAAAGCAGCGACGTGGACTTTACAATCACCATTTCGGGGGCGATTGAGGCGCTTGACCGGCTGGGACAGGTCGTGCTGCGGCAAAACGCGGATGGGGCCACGGTTCGCTTGGCTGACATCGCAACGGTGTCGCGCGGCATGCGCGAGCCTGCGACCGAGCTTGCGATTGCGCAGGGGCGGCCTGCGGTCCTGGTGGGCGTTCTGGCGCAAGACGGGGTGCAGATCGACCGCTGGATGTCGTTTGTGCGCGAAGAGCTCGTTGCGGGTCGAGATTTCATCCCCGTGGGCATTTCTGAAACGCTGATGTTTGATCAAAGCACCTACACCGCTGACCGCTTGGTCGAGGTGGGCACCAATATGGCCATCGGGGTGAGCTTGGTGGTGGCGGTCCTCTTTGGGACACTCGGCTTACGCGCAGCGTCGATTGTCGCGCTCGTTTTGCCGGTCGTGTCATTAGCCACCCTCGCCACAATGAATTTCATCGGGCTGCCCATCCATCAGATGTCAGTGACCGGCCTCATTGTGGCGCTCGGCCTGTTGGTCGACGCGGCAATTGTCATGGTGGACGAGGTGCGCCAACGCCTGGCCCGCGGGATGGAACGCGCAGCGGCCGTGGGCGAGGCGACCCGCCGCCTTGCCGCACCGCTCTTAGCCTCCACCGTCACCACGGCGCTGTCCTTTACCCCGATGATTTTGCTGCCGGGTCCTGCAGGCGACTTTGTGGGCTCCATCGCCATTGCTGTGGTGCTGATGCTGATCTGGTCGCTTGCCATTGCCCTGACGGTGACGCCAGCGCTTGCGGGGTGGTTTTTGAAGCGCGGTGCCCCCTCTGGCATCCAACTGCCGTTTCTGGGTCGCATGTTCACCCGCCTCATCCATCTGTCTGTGCGCAATCCCGTGCGGTCAATCGCCGTGGCGCTGATCTTGCCGGTGCTGGGCTTTGCCGCCTTTCCCACGCTCACCGCGCAGTTTTTCCCCGGCGTGGAGCGCGATCAGTTCTACATTGAGATTGACATGCCGCCGGGCACGGCTCTCGTTGAAACAGCCGCTATCGCGCGCACCATCGACGAAAGGCTCGCCGCAAAAGAGGGTATTGATCGCGTCTACTGGTCTTTGGGGCAATCTGGCCCGGCGTTTTACTACAATATCACCGGCGGTCGATCGTCCGAGCCTGCCTACGCTCAAGCGATGGTGAAGACGACGACGCCGGATGAGGCGGCAGCGCTGGTGCCTGCATTGCAGAGCGCTTTTGATCGCGATTACCCGAACGCGCGCATCATCGTGCGCGGTCTGGTGCAAGGCCCGCCTGTCGCGGCACCCATTGAGGTGCGGCTTGTGGGACCGGATCTCGAAGTCCTGCGCGCGCTTGGCAATGAGGCACGTGCCTTGATGGCGGATCTGCCGCTGATCACGCAGGTGCGCGCGGGTGTTGTGAGCGGCGCCCCGCAACTGCGCTATGAGATCGACGAACCGGCGGTGCGACGGCTGGGCATGAACCTCACCGATGTGGCTGGCCAGCTTGAGGCAGGGCTGGTGGGCGTGACCGGCGGCAGCTTGGTGGAAGGCACCGATCAGCTTCCTGTTCGCGTGCGCTTCGGCGACGGTCTGCGCAGTAATCTCGAAAGCGTGAACGATCTGCCGATCCTTGTGCCCAACGCGGCAGGGCTTTCTGGGGCAGGGCTTCTGCCTGCGGTGCCATTATCCGAACTCGCCAAACCGGTGCTCGAGCCCGCCGAGAGCGTGATCACCCGGCGCAATGGTGAGCGGATCAACACCGTGCAGGCCTTCATCGTGCCAGATGTGCTGCCGGAAGAAGCATTGCAGACCACGCTCGCCGCGCTTGATGCCGCCGGTTTCACCGTGCCTGCTGGCTATCGCATGGAGCTTGGGGGCGATAGCGACGCGCGGTCAGATACGGTGGGCAATCTACTCGCGTCCGTTGGCCTCATTGTGACGCTGACCATCGCGACGATTGCGCTGACCTTCAACTCATTCCGCCTCACCGCGGTGGCTTTGGTGGTCTGCGTCCTTTCCGCGGGGCTCTCCATGTTGTCGCTCGCGGTGATGCAGTATCCCTTTGGCATCAATGCAATCATCGGGCTCATCGGATCCATCGGCGTATCAATCAACGCCGCGATCATCATTCTGACGGGCCTCAAGAACGATGAAGACGCGGCAAGCGGAGATACCGAAGCGATCACCCGGGTGGTGACCGGGTCCAGCAGGCACATCATTTCAACCACCATCACGACCTTTGGCGGTTTCCTCCCGCTCATCCTCGCAGGTGGGGGGTTCTGGCCTCCCTTCGCGGTGGCGATTGCGGGCGGTGTGATGCTTTCAGCGGTGATCTCTTTCCTCTTCACCCCTGCAATGTTCAAGCTGGTTTACCGCGCCAAACCCAAAAAACAAGAGGTGGAAGGACAGCAGCCATCGGAGACAGATCAGAAGGTACGCCTGCTGGCCGCCGAGTGAGTGGCGGTCCATAGGCGCGCATCACAGATCGAAAAATACGGTCTCGTCCTCGCCCTGCAGCCGGATGTCAAAGCGGTAGACGGCGGATCCCTTGCGTAGGCTTTTCTCTGCGATGAGGGTGCCGCGTCGGTTTTCCCATTCGATGAGCCGCAGAACTGGGTCCTGGGCGTTGGCCTCAGCCTCATCGCTGAAATACATGCGTGTGATAAGGCCTATATTGATCCCACGCGCAACGAGCCAGAGGTTCAGATGCGGTGCCTGCAGCCCGACGTTCCGGCCGCGGGTTTGGCCGGGTTTCACGGTTTCAAAGGCCCATTCGCCGGTCTCAAAGTTTGAGATCACCCGACCCCAGCCCCGAAAACCGTCTTCGACGGGCCCGCCCCCCTCGGGGTGGGCGTAATGACCCTGAGCATTTGCCTGCCACACCTCAATCAGAACGTCCTTGATGGCCGCGCCTGTGCCGTCAATGACCCGTCCTTCCACGCGTACGCGCGTGCCTTTCGCATTGGGTCCGGCAATATCGTGCCCCAACTCGCGCTTGTAGATGTCAAAGCCAGCCGCCCCTGGGGCCAAGCCGATGTGCACATAGGGTCCTGCCGTTTGCGAGGCGGATTCCTTCAAGTATCCAAGCCGCTGAGGCATCAGTTTCCCTCCAGCCGATTTTCAAACAGCGTCGAGCGTCGTCCCCGCAGCACGATGTCGAACCGATACGCGATGCTGTCGAGCGGCACCGTCGCGTTAAGATCAAGCTTGGCGGTGAGCTGTTCAATGGCGTCTTCGTCGGGGATCGTCTGCACAATTGGGCAGATCGGGATCAGCGGATCACCCTCAAAATAGCATTGTGTGATGAGCCGCTGCACAAAGCCCGATCCAAAAACCGATACGTGGATGTGCGCGGGCCGCCAATTGTTGACCCGGTTGCGCCAGGGGTAGGCACCCGGTTTCACCGTGCGAAAGCAGTAGTAGCCCTGCGCGTCGCTCAGGGTCCTGCCACACCCGCCGAAGTTCGGATCAATCGGTGCGAGGTAGGTGTCTTTTTTGTGCCGATACCGCCCTCCGGCGTTGGCCTGCCACACCTCTACAAGGGTGTTCGGCACAGGCCGCGCGTTTTCGTCCAGCACGCGTCCATGTAGGATGATGCGCTCGCCAATCGCAGTTTGACCGGCCTGCGCGTAGTTTGTCAAAAGATCGTTATCACCGGCGTCGATGTCGTCGTGCCCAAAACATGGGCCGGTGATTTCACTGACCGAGTTTTGCAGCGAAATCAGCGCATAGCGGGGGCTGCGCGCCACAGATGTTTTGTAGTCAGGTGAATACGCTGGGGGATGCACCCCCCGATCGCGCTGATAAAATTCTCCCGGTGGGTTCATATCGCTTCCTCCATTTCGGCGTAGGTCGCTTTTGCCAATTTGATTGCGTGGTTCGCTTTGGGCACGCCTGCGTAGATCGCCACGTGCAGAAATGCCTGCAAAACGTCGTCTTGCGTGGCACCCGTGTTGGCGGTGGCGCGGATGTGCATCGGGATCTCTTCGAAGTTTCCCGTGGCTGCAAGCAGCGCGAGGGTCAGGATGGATCGGTCGCGTTGAGAGATCGTATCGTCTGCCCAGACAGTCCCCCATGCGCCTTCCGTGATGAGCCTCTGAAAGGGCGCGTCAAACGCGGTCTTTGACGCCTCGGCCCGTGCCACATGCGCATCGCCCAAAACGGCCCGCCGTGTTCGCATGCCTCTGTTAAAGCGCTCATGCATCCTCTTCCTCCCAAACGGCTCCACCTGATCGATGATAAATTGACAAATCAGTTTTAAATATTGATGATTTTGTAAATTTCCATAACCTCAATGATATGATTGTGGACACACACCTCCGCCTGCGGCATATTCGAACGTTTCTTGAGATCGCGCGGGCGCAAAGCGTATCGGTTGCCGCCGAACGCCTGCATATCACGCAACCTGCGGTCTCCCGCAGCCTCAAAGAGCTTGAAGATATCCTGGGCACTGCGCTGTTTGACCGTGAGGGGCGGGGCGTGCGTTTGAATGAGGCCGGTCGGGTTTTTCAAGTTCACGCACGTGCCTCCTTGACCGAACTCATGCGCGGGCGGGATCGGTTGGCGCGCGAAGGGGATGTGACCACGCGGCTCTCCATCGGGGTGCTGCCAACCGCGGCAACGGACCTTTTGCCCCATGCCGCGCTGGCGTTCCGAGAAGAGATGCCGCACGTGCGGTTGCACATTCAAACCGGACCAAATTGGTTGCTCTTTAACCAGCTGCGTGACGGCGCGCTGGATCTTGTCGTCGGCCGAATGCCGGAGCGCGACGTGGCCACGGGCGTCTCCTTTCAACAGCTCTACACTGAGGATGTCGTGTTGGTTTGTCGCCCGGGCCATGCGATCCTCGGCCTCGCGGCTCCAGAGCAGCAAATCGCCAGACACACCTTGATCCTACCGCCGAGCGGGGCTGTCATTGCGGCGACTGTTGACCGCTATTTGACCAGCATTGGCCTGCCTGAAATGCGCGGTGCTATTGAGACTGTGGCGCTGCCGATTGGTCGGAAGATCGTCGCTCTTTCAGACGCACTCTGGTTCATCTCGCGCGGTGTCGTGTCAGATGAGTTGGCGCAGGGCAGGCTGGTGGAAGTCGGACTTTCCTCACCGCTCCTCTCCGGGCCCGTTGGGATTAGCATTTCAAACGCCGCCGCGCTCAACGTCGCGCGCAGCGTCTTTGCCGAATGCCTTGTCCGCCGCGCCAGCGCAGCGCGCCCGCAAGATGGAACGATTTAAGCCCGCCCGAGCGCTCAACTTGGCTTCATCGGATGCAAAGCCTGCAACCTCTCGCGCACGGCCAGGACCGAGGAATAGGTGGAGACGCAATACGGCACCAGGAAGGTCAGCGCGATCTTCAACCAGGTCGTGACATCGCCGCTGCCGGTCAAGATACGGTCGCCGTGGTTGAGCAGCGCCAAAACCGCTCCAACAACAGTCGCGATCCGCAACGCGCGCTGCCGCACCGAAGGCTGTCGGGCAATCTCGAAGAATCCCGCGCTATGGTGCAGTGACTGGCTCACACGCGCACGACTTTCAGTTTTGTCTTCAGGTCAGTCCGGCAGAATGCGTGCAGAAAACAGGTCTGCTCAGAAATGTCGAGCATCTCTTGCGCCGTCTCATCGGGTTCTGAAGTCTGCAGGTAGACATGGGTTTCAATGGGATCAGCCTCGCCCGCTTTGCCAGTGCCGCCCGAGGCACCACCGAGGCTAAAGTGCGTATCCTGCACGATGCGGTAATCGGGCAGGTCGAGCTTGAGCATCGAGACAAAGCGCCCGAACTGCGTCATAAAGCAAAAGCCGATGCCCGCAGAGATCAGCGTATTGGCATCGGGCGCGCGCCCGTCTTCCGAACTGAGAAAGCGGAAAGAGGTCCCATAGGGCGAGTACTGCATCTGCTGGATCTCTTTGATCCCGTCGTCGCGCATCACAGCCACAGCACCGATGTTCAGGCGGCGGTCCTGCTCATCGGCAAGACTTGAGCCACCTGAGGCGGTGCCCAATACAACGTCCTTTTTCGGTGTGGGGCCAACAGGTGTCATAAGCTCTTGCGTGCTGGCCTGCGCGACAGACTTTGCAAAGTGATCACCTGGATCTGGAAAGAGCACCCCATCAATTTCGGCAACCTTCGCAGTGGCCAATTCTTGTCCGTTCTTACCAAGCTTAAAAAGGCTCTCCAACTGACCGCGCATCAAACCGTTCAGGGGTGAGGCGTAGGTCGCGTTGATCAAAAACTCATTGAGCTTGCCGTCGTCGAGGTCACAGTCGATTTCGACCTGCAAATCTATGTTCTCCGCCCCGCCGACCATCGTGCGTTTGGGCATGGAGCCTTTCATTGTGTAGTAATTGTCCTGGATGAGCTTGAGTTTACGGATCTTAACCCCCTGGATCTTGGCGAGGGCCAGGATTTCGTTCATGAAACTCGCTGCCATTCCGGTAGATAGGAAGGCCAGCGGGCAGGGGGCCGCGTCGTGCCCGTTCAGGTAGGGCCCTTCATCTGATACCAGCCGCCAAGTTTTGCCGGTTTTGGCGGACCGCACCAGGGCCTCTTTTTGAAATCCGCTAAGCGAACGGACCCAAGTGCGCAGCGCATCACCTTTGCGATTTTCTGGCGCATTGATGGTGACGTCATCCGCATTGGCGACCTCAAAAAACGGGGCGAGCCCGCTGGTGCCGATGATGTTCTCGCCAAGCTTGGTCATGAGCGGTCTCCTATTCTCCAGCACTGCTTTCCAGCTCTCTGGCGGAGAGCAGGTAGTAGTTGCGCGTAGGGGCGTTGATGGTCTGATCGGCGAGATGGCGCATCGCGGCGATTTTGATGCCGCGCCCCGCCGCATCTGCGCCGGACGCGATAAGCCGGTCAGCTAATTCCATCGCCCACTGCGCGTCACGGGCCGCAAGGGCTGCTTGCGCGGCTTGCGCTATCTTTTCAGGGCCTCCGGCTAATGCCACAAAGCGCTCAGCCTCCGCCGCAGGTGGCAGGCGGCCAAGGCTTGTCGGGTTGCCATCGAACCACCCCAACGTGCCTGCAAAATACGCCTGTGCGGCATAGCCAATGTGTCCGTAGAACTCTTTGAGATAGGGTTTGTGCGCCAGAGCTTCCGGCAGGCTGAGACCCGCCGCAATCGTCCGAGGGTCGAGACCGGCATTGATCCCGTTCACCGTCTCGGTGATCACATGGCGGATTGCATCGCGGTAATCTGTGAGCACGTCCTTGATTGCCTGCGCGCCGATGATGGGCTGGGTATGTCCGGGCACGAGCACTTCAGGCGCATAAGCCATCAGTTGATCCATCGTCGCCGCCCAGGCATCAAAATCCCGGTAGGGGGTGCCACGGATCGCGTAAAGATTTGGAAAAGCGTGATAAAAGTTGTCACCGCTGATTAACACGCCGTCTTCCGCCAGCCATACAATCAGATGGTCGGGTGTTTCCCCCGGGGCCTTGGCAAGCTCAAGGTCAAAACCTTCCAGCGCGATCTTGGTGGTCTCGCCAATGCGGTGAGTTGGAGGCAAATAGCCCGCGCCCATCCCCTTCATCGGCCTGTTTCCGGGTCCGACGCCCAGGCTCACGCGTTCATCATCCGACAGGCTGATGCCAAACTGCCGTTTGGTGCGCGCCATGAGGGCGGCATTGGGGGCCGGCTGGCGGGCATCTACCTCGACAAGATCGGAGGCGAAATTGTCCGCCGCGTAGATCGCCACCGCGCCGCCTTGCGCAAAGATGCTCGCGCCGGAGATGTGGTCACGATGTGAATGCGTGTAGATGATCGTTCTGATCGGCAAATCGCAAACTGCGCGAAAATCCGCCAGGATGTTCTCCGCTGCCTGGGTCGTTTCTGTCGTGTCAATCACGATGACGCCGCTCTCCCCCACGAGAAAGCTCACGTTCGACGCGGCATAGCCCACTGCCACATAGACCCGGTCTGTCAGCTTATGCAGCTTTTTTTCAAACTGCACGTTTTGGGCGATGAGTTCGGGATGGGCGGGCATGGCTGACCTATTGCTTGGCGTCGGTGAAAGGGGCGGCGGCGTAGGATACCAAGTCGGAGACGGTGAGCGCGCCATCGCGTTTTTCGAAGGTCTCAATGTAATCGATCATCGTGTGCGAATGCTCGCGCATCATGCCCTCAGCGCGCGCAGCGTCGCCATTGGATATAGCATCGTGGATGACCTTGTGCTGGGCGTTCCCGATCCGCAGGCGAAAAAGACCGTTTTCGAGTTTGTCTGGTGAGCCGAACACAGCACGATCAAAGGCCATGGAGCCCGCAGAGAGCATCGGGAGATGGCTGATTTGCTGACAGGTAAACGCCACGTAATTGTTGCCGCAGCCTTTCAGAATGGACGTGTGAAACAGTTCGTTGGCGGCCTGCATTTGGCGGATCGTCGGCTCATCTAGGCGACCGCGGTCAATCAATTCGCCAATCGCTTGGATTGCATCGCCCATCTGAGGCAAAAACCGCGTCTTTTGCGGCGCTGTCGCCATGAGCCTTGCGCCAAGGCTTTCTAGATGCCCGCGCACTTGCACGGCTTGGCGGATGTCGGCGATTGTGACGTTCTGAATGCGGTAGCCTCGGCCTTCGCCGCGGATGATGATCCCTTCGCGCTCAAGTATCCGCAAAGCCAACCGCACAGGGGTGCGCGACACTTGATGGGTCTCGCACAGCTGCGCCTCAGAGATACGCTCATTCTCGGTATAGACGCCGTGGATGATGTCCGCTCGGATGCGCGCCGCAAGTTCAGTATCAATTGAGTCCATAAATTCATTGGCGGCATTTGGGATCCCAAAGTCAAGGGCGAAGAGCCCCAATTCGCGAGGATGATAAAAAATAGCTTGCTTTGGGATCCAAAAAGATGCCTACTTGAGGTGTCAGCGAACGCAGCCGGGCTTTCCAATTGGAGGTTTGGGATCCCAAGAGCTTGCGACGGTGCATTTGTTCAGGGAGGACACCATGGAATTGAGACGCCTTGCCACCATCGCGGCAACAGCCATCACTTTTGGATATGCAATACCGGCTGCAATGGCCGAAGAGCTGACTGTCGCCACTTTTGTGCCGCCCCAGCATCATACCAACACGGTCATGTTCAAGTGGTTTGGCGAAGAGCTTGAGAAGCGGTCTGGCGGATCCTTAAGCATGAAGCTTTTTCCGGCAGGGCAGTTGGGCGCGGGCCCGGTCCAGCAGTACAAGCGTGCCGTTGAGGGTGTCGCGGACATCACCTTTGGCGTATCGGCCTACACACCGGCGATTTTTCCCAAAACCATGCTGGCGATCCCACCGGGCAAGGCGGAAAGCTCTGCCGAGGCGACCCAGCGTATCCTCGCCGTCTTTGATGAGCATCTCGCCGAAGAATACGCGGACGTGAAGATGATCGGATTGACCACAGCCGCTGGGATTGGAATCGCAGCCACTCAGGATGTCTCTACCCTCGACGGCATGAAAGGGGCCAAGCTTGTGCCCTATGCCGCGCTCACCACGCCGATCATTGAAGCTATGGGTGCCGTTCCGGTGCAGATGCCGGTTACGGAAATGTACACCGGTCTTTCAACCGGCACGATTGACGGGGCCTACGCCACCTTCAACAACATGACACCTCCGTGGAACTTCTGGGATGTCTCGAGCCACTTTGTGACCAATGTGCCTGTTCAGCATGCGGTGATCTTCGTTGTGATGAACAAAGAACGCTACAGAGGTCTGAGTGATGAGCACCGCGCGATTATTGATGAGCTGGCGGGAGAGGCAGCGTCTATGAAGCTTGCAGAGAGCTTTGACGGTGCGGACGAGAAATCGCTTCAGATGATGAAAGAGACCGCAGGCAAGAACTACGAACTTATCGAGGTGTCAGCCGAGGAGCGGGCCAAAATGGACGCGGCGGTGGCGGAAGGGTTGAAAGTGATCTTCAACGACTACGCCGGACGCGGCATCGATAACGCCGAAGAAATCTACAACGCGATCAATCAGTAGCAGACGGTGCGGGGCCTTCGGGCGCCGCCGCAAGAGGGCTGTGAGATGACCGATCCGGCAAACCAATCAGGTGCAATCCGTCTGCTTGACGGCGTTTTGACATGGATTTCACTGATCTTGGGCGGGGCGACGCTGATCTTCATGACCGTCTTTTCGGTTTGGAACGTGCTGATCATGCGCAAGGCGCTCAATGCGCCTATCGTTGGGGCGGAAGATCTCTTGATTTTGTCACTCGTCGTGATTGTGGCTCTATCGATCCCGCTCGGTGCTCGGACTGGTGCGCACATTGAAATTGAGGTGCTCGAATCGCGTATGTCAGCGAACTTTGCCAAGCGGTCGATGATCGTCGTGAAAGTGGCAGGTTTCATCCTTTTGAGCATTATGGCTTGGCAACTGTGGCATGCCGGGCAGAGTGCTGCACGTTTTGGCGAGACGACGCAGCAGCTCCTGATCTCATTCGGGCCGTTTTACTACGCTCTCTCTGCTTCCATCGCTGTCTACGCTTTCGTGCTTGTGCTCGACATCTGGCAGCTTCTGCGCACTGACAAGGTCATCACGCTGAAATTGGGCGGTGACGCGCTATGATGAGCATGACGCTTCTGGGTATTCTCGGGCTCCTGGCGCTTTTTGTGCTGCTGGCGCTCCGGATGCCGGTGGCGCTGTCGATGCTCGGCGTGGGGTTCATCGGCACGATTGTCGCCAACGCGAACCAGTTTATCAACGTAGGCATGGCCTCCGATCAGGCCTGGGCGCGGGGGCTGAAGATCGCCTATTCCAACCTTGCGGGCGAGACCTTTGAGGCGGCGTCGAATTTCAACCTGCTGGTCATTCCGATGTTTGTGCTCATGGGCACGCTCGCCGGGGTCTCCGGCATGTCGCAGGATCTCTTTACGATGGCCTATCGCTGGATGGGTCATCTGAAGGGCGGCTTGGCCTCCGCAACCATCGCGGCCTGCGCGGGCTTTGCCGCGCTTTCAGGGTCCTCGCTGGCCTCGGCGGTGACCATGGGGCGCGTCGCGCTGCCTGAGATGAAACGGTACAAATACGCAGACAGTCTGGCGACAGGCTCCGTCGCTGCAGGCGGCACGCTGGGCTTTCTGATCCCGCCTTCTGGTGGCATGATCATCTACGCGGTCTTGACCGAGCAGAGCATTGGTCGGCTCTTCATGGCGGGCGTCTTCCCAGGCATCATTCTGACGTTGCTCTTTATCGGTGCCATCTACTTTACGGTGCTGCGCAAACCGCAGGCGGGACCACCGGGCGAACGCTCAGACGGGCCTGCACGTCGCGCCTCCTTGCTCAAAGCGCTGCCCATCCTCGGGGTCGTCTTTGTCACCATCAGCGGCATGTATACCGGGTTTTTCACACCGGTGGAGGCTTCTGGCGTCGGCGCGTTCTTCACCTTCGTTGTGGCAGCTTGGCGTCGATCGCTGGGGTTTGAGGCCTGCAAAACGGTGATCTTGCAGACGATGAACGCCACCGCGACCGTGTTTTTGATCATCATCGGGGCCTTTGTCTTCATCCCCTTCATGTCGCTCACCGAGGTGCCCGCGCAGCTTGTGACTTTGCTGACGTCGCTGCCGATTGGCGATTACGGCGTGCTCTTTATCATCATATTGGTCTATATCTTTTTGGGCATGTTCCTGGAATCCATGGCCATGCTGGTACTGACGATCCCGGTGGTCATTCCCATTGCGATTGGTCTCAACTGGGATCTGATCTGGTTCGGCATCATCGTGGTGATTGTGCTCGAAATGGGCATGATCAGCCCGCCCGTTGGCATCAACGTCTTTATCGTGAAATCCATCGCGCCCCAGGTGCCGATGGGGCAGATTTTTCGCGGGATCTGGCCCTTTTGGTTTGCGATGGCGCTCATGATCCTCTTGCTCGTTCTTTTTCCGCAAATCGCCCTCTTTCTCCCGCAGACCGTTGTGGGCGGATAACAAAGGAGTTTGTTCCTATGGATATCAAAGTAGACATCAAAACCCTTCGACATTTCATCAACGGTGAGTGGGTCGAGGTAGAAGGGCAAGAGACCTTTGAAGTGCTCAACCCGCTTGATGACAGCATCTACGCGGTTGCCGCAAAAGGGACGGGGGGCGACATGCGCAGCGCCGTTGCGGCGGCCAAGGCGGCCTTCGCGGGCTACCGGGCGACCACACCGACGGAGCGGGAGCGCTGGTTACTGCGCGTGGCGGAGATCATGGAGACCCGGCAGAAGGAGTTCATTGATTGCCTGATCGATGAGATCGGCTCTCCCATCCAAAAGGCGATGTTTGAGTTTCATAAGGGCCTGACGATGATCCGCGCCGCGGCAGGGCTTTGCCGAAATGTGCGGGGCGAGACGATCCCTTCTGACCGGCCGGGTACGTTTTCGATGTCGATCCGGGAGCCCCTCGGCGTTGTGGCCGTGATCACGCCCTTCAACGTGCCGCTCATCAAGACGACGAGGCTCGTCGCCAATGCGCTTGCCGTGGGCAACACGGTGGTGCATCTGCCCTCTGAGATGGCCCCGCATCTGTCGTTGATTTTTGCCGAAGTGATCGCGGAGGCTGGCTTTCCAGTAGGCACCTATAACGTGGTGACCGGCATGGGGCATGAGATTGGTGATGATCTGACCAGCCATAAGGACGTGGATTTTGTCACCTTCACCGGCTCAACAGTTGTGGGCCAGCACATTAATGAGATCTGCGCCAAAAACAAGACGCCCAACACGCTCGAGCTTGGCGGCAAGAGCCCCACGGTGATCCTCGCGGACGCAGACCTCGACAAAGTGATGCCGCTGGCGGCGCGTTCCATTTTTATGTTTGGTGGCCAGGCCTGCATCGGGTCCAGTCGCTTTTACGTCGAACGCCCGCTCTACGACGCGTTTGTCCAACGCTTCTCAGGCATGCTGGGCAAGATCGGGATGGGGGATCTGCGTGATCCCTCAACAGTGATTGCGCCCGCGATTTCGCCGCGCCAGCGCGACAGGATCAAGAGCCACATCGAAGATGCCCGTGCCAAAGGGGCCACGGTGATCGGCGGTGTCTGGGAGGGCAACCGCTGCCAGCCCACGCTGCTCACAGATGTTACAGAAGAGATGACTGTGTGCCGAACCGAGACCTTTGGCCCCGTCACATCGATCTACGCCATCGACAGCTACGAGGAAGGGTTGGAACGGGCCAATGACACCGAATACGGGCTGAGCTCAGCCATCTTTACCCAAGACATCAGCAAAGCGATGCATTTCGCGCAGAACATCAACGCGGGCATGTGCCATATCAACGGTCCCACCATCCACGATGAGGCCCATGTGCCTTTTGGCGGCAACGGGGAAAGCGGGGTCGGCCGCGAAGGCACAGACGCCGACATGGAGGCGATGACAGAGCTCAAATGGGTGACGGTGCAGCTATGAGTTTCACGCTTTATCATCACGGCTCTTCGGTTTGCGCGGCCAAGGTGCGCTTTGCGATGGATGAAAAGGGGCTGCCTTGGGAGGGCGTCTACATCGACATCCTGAAGGGCGAACAGTTTGATCCCGTTTATCTCAAGCTCAACCCAAAAGGCGTGGTGCCGACCCTGGTCCATGACGAAACCGTGGTGCCAGACTCCACGGTCATCATCGAGTACCTCGATCAGATTGAGCCTGGCACCTCGGTGCATCCTGAGGATCCGTGGGAACGGGCGCAGGCGCGCTATTGGACCAAGGCGGTGGATGAGGATCTGCATCCGGCCTGCGGCGCGGTAACTTTTGTCTGCTCGCACCGGCACACGGTGTTGAAGAACCTGGGCGAGGAGGGCGTGAAGAAGTTTCTGGCCTCCACACCGACGATGTCGGTGACCTCAAATTGGAAAGACCTCAAGGACGGCTACACCCGCTACGGCTTTGACGCGCCGGGGGCGGCGGAGAAGGTGAAGCTCTATGACAGCTATCTGGGCAAGATGGAGACGGCGCTCGAGGGTCAGGACTGGCTCGTGGGCAACAAATTCTCTATCGCGGACATCGCCATGACACCTTACGTGAACCGGCTTGCGATGATGTCCATGCGCGGCATGTGGGAGAACGGACGCCTGCCAAACGTCGAACGCTGGTTCGCCGCGATCGAGGCCAGGCCCAATTTCAAGAAATGCCTGATCGACTGGGTCCCGGAGGACCTGACCAATGATTTGCGCGAGAACGGAGCCAAAAGCTGGCCCGAGGTCGCCAAAATTCTCGACATCGACATTTAGGGAGGGACACATATGGGCCGTTTGGACGGAAAGACTGCGGTGATCACCGGGGCCGCGCAGGGCATTGGCGCACTCATGGCCAAGGCGATGGCGGACGAAGGCGCGCAGGTGCTTGTCACCGATGTGCAGGACACCGCAAAGGCCGTAGCAGCGATCACAGACGCGGGCGGCACCGCGCAGGGGATGAAGGTGGATGTCAATAACAACGAGGATCTCACCACAATGGTCGAGGCCGCGACCCAGATGGGCGGGCTTGACATCATGGTCAACAACGCCTCGATCTTTGCCACGCTCACGCCCAAGCCGTTTTTTGAGATCGATGATGACGAGTTCGATCTGATCATGCGGGTGAATGCACGCGGCGTGCATCAGGTCATGCGCGCGATTGTGCCGACCATGATCAAAGGCGGCGGCGGGAAAGTGATCAACATTGCCTCAGGCACATTCTATTACGGTCCACCGGGACTATCGCACTATACGGCATCGAAGGGTGCGGTCATGGCTCTAACCCGGTGTCATGGGCGTGAGCTTGGCGAAAAGAACATTCAGGTGAATGCGATAGCGCCTGGGCTGACCGAAAGCGAAGGGCTTGCGGCGAACACGGGCTTCGACATGGCCCGCGCGCCAACTGTGGCCTCACGGTCGATCAAGCGTGAGATGCTGCCCGAAGATCTTTTGGGCACGCTGCTCTACCTGGCGTCCTCGGACAGCAACTTTGTCACTGGGCAAACGCTGAACGTCGACGGCGGCAAGATCAACGTCTAGCGAGCAGGCAGGCAGCGCATCAATGACCAAAAAGCGGAACGTCCTTTTCATCATGTGTGACCAACTGCGGTGGGACTATCTGTCCTGCGCAGGCCACAAGACGTTGCAAACACCCAACATTGATGCGCTGGCCGCACGTGGTGTGCGCTTTACAAACGCCTACGTACAGTCGCCCATATGCGGGCCGAGCCGGATGAGCACTTATACGGGGCGCTACATGTCTTCGCACGGGGCCACCGCCAATTTCGTGCCGCTGCGCGTTGGAGAGCGAAACATCGGGGACCACCTCAAACCGCTCGGTGTGCGGCCCATCCTGGTGGGCAAGACCCATATGATCCCAGACCGCGAGGGCATGGCGCGGCTGGGCATCGACCCCGCGAGCGCTATTGGCGTTCATCACCGTGAAGTGGGATTTGAGCCCTATGAGCGGGACGATGGCGTCTATCCCGACCGTATGCTGGGGATCATGGCCCAGCCACGTTATAACGACTATCTGCGTGACAAAGGGCACGCGGGGGACAACCCGTGGCACTGGTCTGCCAACGCGGTTGAGACAGCAGACGGCCTGCGCTCAGGCTTTTACAACGACATTGCGGATCAGCCCGCTGCCGTCGACGAAGGTGACAGCGAAACGCCCTATATGACCCGCCGGGCGATGGATTTTCTGGCCCAGGACGACGGGGAGACGCCGTGGCTCCTGCACCTGTCCTACATTAAACCGCATTGGCCCTACATCGCGCCCGCGCCCTATCACAGCATGTATACGCAGGCGGATGTTCAGGCCCCGGTCCGATCAGACGCTGAGCTGGAAGGGACAAATCCCCTGATGCGCATGTTCATGGACCGTGTGGCGGGCAAGACCTTTCAGCGGGATGAGGCGATTGAAAAGGTCGTGCCCACCTACATGGGGCTCATCAAACAGATCGACGACCAGCTGGGCAAACTCTTCGCGTTTATGAAAGAGCGAGGGTTGATGGAGACGACAACCATCGTGCTCACTTCGGACCATGGCGATTACCTGGGCGACCACTGGATGGGCGACAAGGACTATTTCCACGACCCTTCTCTGAAGGTGCCGCTGATCATTGCTGATCCCTCGGCAGAGATGGACGCGACCCGCGGCACCACCTGCGACGCGCTGGTGCAGAGCATCGATCTGCTGCCAACTTTCATCGAACATTTTGGCGGCACGCCAGCGGCGCATCTGCTCGACGGTATTTCGCTGCGCCCGCTTCTGACCGGTGAGGCAACCCAAGTGAACGACTTTGTGGTGAGTGAATATGACTATCACCAGCAGACGTTTGCCCCAGACGTTGCACGCGGGCCGCGCGGCTGCCGGATCTACATGATCGCCACGCTTGATTGGAAGCTCATCCATGCGCCTGGCTTTGCCCCGGTGCTTTTTGACCGCCAGAACGACCCGAATGAATTCAACGATCTCGGACAGTCAGACGAACATGCAGCGGTGCGCGCGCAGATGATGGCAAAGCTCACCGATTGGGCGCTGCAGTACCGGCAACGCGAAACTTACGACGATCAGGCGGCCGCCCGCTTCACCGCTTTTGAAGAAAAGGCAGGCGTTTTGATCGGCTATTGGGACGAGCAGGATTTGATCGACCCAGCAAACGCGGTGATGCCACCGCCTCAAGAACACAGCAAAGAAAACATATAGGGAGGAAGACATGAGACTGACGAGACTTCTGGCTGCTGTAGGCAGCTCGATCCTGATGGGAAGCGCGGCGATGGCGCAGACCGTGATATCCTACAACAACTTCACGCCCCCAACGCATTTTTCCTGGGCCGTTCTGAAAGACTGGGCCGCGCAGGTGGAAGAGAAATCAGAGGGTCGGATAAAAATTGAATTCCCCGCCAAATCCGTCGCCCCGCCGCCCAAGGTCTTGGACGCCGTGCGCAAAGGTGCTGCGGATGCGGGCTACATGGCCAATGTTTTTGCGCAGAAATTTGCGCCAGGCACCGGTTTGACCATGACGCCTTGGATCCACCGCGGCGATGCAGAGGCCGCGGGCGTTGCGCTTTGGGAGGTCTACCAGGAGCACTTCATTGACAAAGACAAATGGAAGGGCGTTGAGCTTTTGGGGCTCTTCCACTTTGCAGCTGCCAACATGTGTTCAGTGGATGGCGCACCGCTCGACAACGTGGCTGCGCTGCAAGAGCGCAAAGTCTGGGCGCTGCCAGGCACAACCGCCGCCTTGATGAAATCGCTCGACATTTCAGTCTCCTCTGGTCCGGCGGTTCAGATACAAGAGCTGGTGTCCCGCAACGTGGTCGATGCCTATGCTGGCATCACTTATGACGCCATCGACAAGTTCGGGGCCGGGCCCTACACCGAATTCTGCATTGAGTTTGAAGCCGCTCCGACAAGCACGAATTTCTCGCATTTCGTCTCATCCAAAGTGTGGAAGCGGTTGAGCCCGGAAGATCAGCAGGTGTTGCGTGATTTGTCGGGCGAGCACCTGGCCCGCATGATGGGCCGCGCCATCAACGAGGCGCAAGCGACCTCGAAAGTTAAGTTGCAGGCGGACGGTGTTGAGATCAAAAGCCCAACCCCGGAACTTTTGGCAGGTCTCGAGGACGCTTCAAAGCCCGTCATCGCGGCTTGGATGGCCTCCGTCGATGATTACGGCGTTGATGCCGCAGCGATCATCGATCAGGTGCGCGCGCGCACACGCGAACTGACCGACGCCAACGCGCAGACCAATTGATCTGCTGCTCTGGCCCGGATCCGCGCGGTCTGGGCCAGAGAAACAAAAGGGGAGTGGGTGATGGGCGATGGCTTTAACAGATTTGTCACGGGCTTTGCGCTTTGGCTGGGTGGGGCGTGCATGGCTGTCATGGCGGTGATGACCGTCACTGATGTCTTTATGCGGTACGTGTTCCTCTCGCCCCTGCCGGGGACAAGCGAGCATACCCAATTGCTGATGGCGGTCATTGTCTTTGCGGGGTTGATCGTGGTGACCCGCGAGGGGACGCATATTGTGGTCTCTCTATTTGAGCCGCAGCTCAACCGCTTGGTGCCAAAGCTCTATGATCGCATCTACATCGCCGCCAATTTCGTGGGGCTGGGGTTCATCATCTACGCCATGATCCTGATCACGCGCGACATGTATGAGTTTGAGGAAGAGACACTGGTGATGGAGTACCCGTTGGTCTATCTGGGCGGCTTCCTCCTCGTTCTTTTGCTGCTGGCCTTCGTGCAACTCAGGCATTTGGCGGCACATGGGCCCCAGGGCCATGACGCAGATGAATAGGAGCTGAACAATGACACTTGCCCTCATTGGTATCGCGGTTGTTCTGATCCTGAGCCTTCTTGGCGTGCCATTGGCCTTTGCCACGCTTTTTGTCGGCATTGCCGGGATCAGCTACATCCGTGGTTTCGAAGCAGCGATCGGCATCACGGGGCAGTGGATCATGGAAAGCTCCATGAACTACGGGCTCTCGGTGGTGCCGCTTTTCATCTTGATGGGGGCCTTTATCCATCGCTCTGGCATCTCTGAAGAGCTCTATGATGCCTCCTATGCCTGGCTTGGCCATTTTCGCGGCGGGCTCTCTATGGCGACCGTCTTTGCCTGCGCGGGTTTTGCCGCCGTTTGCGGCTCATCGCTGGCCACAGCTGCTACAATGGGACGGGTCGCCATGCCCCCCATGCGCAAGTTCAACTACAACGATGGGCTCTCAACCGGCACAATTGCCGCGGGGGGCACGCTGGGTATTATGATCCCGCCCTCAGTTCCGATGGTCATCTACGCGATCATTGTCTCAGCGGACATTGGAGCTCTGTTCATCGCGGGCATCCTGCCGGGGCTTTTGCTGGTCAGCCTCTTTCTCATCGCAATTGCCGTTTTGGTGCGCGTGCGGCCCGACTTGGGCCCTGCGGGAGAGCCGCTCAGCCTGGGAAAAAAATTCCGCAAGTCGTTGGGCGTCTACCCGGTCATCGGGCTTTTTGCGATTGTACTGGGCGGGATCTATTCAGGGATTTTCACGCCGACGGAAAGCGCGGCGGTCGGCGCGGTTGGGGCATACCTCTTTGCGCTCGCCCGCGGTTACATGAGGACCCGCATTGAACTGATGGGCGTTCTGGGCGAAACCGTGCGCACCACTGCCATGATCTTTGCCATTCTTTTCTGCGGTCTCGTGATGGCGCAGTTTGTAAACTTGACTGGACTGCCCTTTGAGCTGGTCGACATCGTGACAGGGGAGAATGCCGCAATCAGTGCAACGGCCCTGATCATCGGCATTTGCATCATCTGTGTGATCATGGGGATGATCTTTGAAGCTCTCGGGATTCTCCTTTTGGTGGTGCCGGTGTTTCTGCCGTCGCTAGAGGCGCTGAATGTCGATATGATCTGGTTTGGCATCATCATCATTTTGGTCGTCGAATTGGGCCTTATCACACCTCCGATCGGCATGAACGTTTTCACCGTAAAAGCCGTTGTGCCCGATGTGCCGCTCACCCGCATCTTTGCCGGTGTGACGCCCTTTATCTTTGCGATGCTGGTCGGCTTGCTCTTACTCTTCACCTTTCCAGCGATTGCCACTTGGCTGCCAAATCTCATGCGATAGGGCGGCTCGCGGAACATCATCTCGGTTTGCAAAGCGCAGAAGGGGCTGTGAGGTCGGGGACCCTGTGACCCTTGGGCCACTTTGTGATCAGCAGACGCCCTGATCGGCTAGATAGCGGACAAAGAGCAGGGTCAGGCTCTCACGACGCGATTTATCTGGCCATACGGCGTAGATACCCAAGGGACGGAGCCTCCAGTCTGGAAGCAAGCGCACGAGTTTTCCCGCCTCAATACCCCGGTCGGCAAGAAAGGAGGGTAGGATCGTTGCACCGGCGTTCTGGATTGCCAGATGATAGAGCGCGTCGATGCTGTCCACTTCGATCTGTGCGCGTCCTGTCACATCTTCGGTTTGACGGTCGGGGCCTGTGAACGTGGCTGTTTGCGCGCGGTTTGCGTAGCGGATCCAATCCCATGCATCGAGGTCCTTGGGGCGTGTGGGGGCAGGGTGCTTGCTCGCATATTGGGCGCCGGCCACCAGCACGCGCTGCCCATCCCCCAGTTTGCGCGACATCATCGAACTGTCGTCGAGCCAACCCACGCGCACATTCAGGTCAAATCCGCTTTCCAACAGACCCACGCGGTTGTCCGTGTAGGTCACGGAAAAGGTGACTTTAGGGTGCAGCGCGGTAAAGGATGCGATCGCGCTGGTCAGGGGCCCTCCGGCAAGAAAGGCGGGCAGTGAAATGCGCAAGGTGCCGACTGGGGCCAGCGACAGGGCGTTTAACTCATCTAACCCGGTTTCCACGCTGCGCATCATGTCCACGACGCGCGCGTAGAACATGCGTCCTTCGTTGGTCAACGCGATCTTGCGCGTGGTGCGGTGAAGGAGCGTGACGCCGATGTATGCCTCCAGATCTGACACCGTTTCGCTCACCCGCGAAGGCGATAGCCCAACCTCGTTCGCGGCGGCACGAAACGATCCTTCATCTACCACATGGGCAAAAATGGCCATCTGTTTCAAGTGATCGATCATTGTTCGGGCCAGCAAATCAAACGGGGTTTCGCGCTTCAAATAGCCGAATGATGGGCCGGTGCCCAGCCTGAAGCGCTTTCAACCCGGTCAGATGGGTTCATGCGAAGACAGATCAGTCAACCAAGCCGCAACACACTGCCATTCCTCAGCGTCTCATTTCTCGGGCGATTGTACGGCCAAGCAGAACTTTGACTTCTGCATTCGGTCAATTTTCACCACCATCAGCTCCCAATAGCCTCAGGTCATCAAGCCGAGGACTCCCGAAGTCTGGCTCTCATCCTTTTCAAAGGCACTCATGATCGACCAAGCAAACGCGTCGCTCTACCAAAACACATGCAACGCCCAGCAAGCCAGTTTGAACAGCGTCCTCAGCGCACCCGAAGCACCAACACGACCCAACGAAATCAGGGACTGACATGGAACGTAGAACTCTCTTGAAAACAGGTGTGGCGAGCGCGCTCGCTGCCATCCTCGCACAGCACGCAGGAGCACAAACAATGGATGAAATCAGTCAAGCCTCTTTTGACACGGTTATGGCGTTCATGGGCGCGATGAGCAAAGGACCTGAAGCGATGTCACCGCTGATGGCCGAAGATATGGTCTGGCACAACGAAGGTGACATGACCGTCCCTTGGATCCGCGGCGACACAAAGGGCAAAGAAGCCATTTTTGAGTTTTTACAAGTCTTCGGAGCCGGCCTGCAAACAACGAAGTGGGAAAACACAGATGCCTTCGCATCCGGCGACACCGTTGCCGTATTTGGTGTGATGAACGGGGTGACCACAGCATCCGGAAAAGAGATTGGAGAGTTCAGCTTCGCGCTGCGGGCAAAGGTGCGCGATGGCCAAGTCGTGCTCTGGCATTGGTTCGAGGACAGCTTTGCGCTGAGCCAAGCCTACCATGGCGCTTGACGAAGAGCTTCCCGAACAGCGGATCAAAAGGAGGGGGATAAACTCAATGACTGCAAAAAAACTTAAAGCAGTGCTCGGTCTGGGCACAGCCACGCTGATCCTGTCGACATCGGTGACAAGTGCTGCATCGGTGACAAATATTGACGAGACGGTGAATACTTTTGCCAACGGTGGCTTTACCGGCGGAGCAGAGGCGATCGTGGACGCCCGCGGATCTACGCCCATCGGCGCGGGCGTCGACTTGGTCAGCGTAGGAGGTGTCTACGACGTGGATGTCACGGACAACAGCGTGACAATGACCTTCACAGCCTCACTCAGCAATCTGGTGATAACGAACTACGATGCGACAACGTTCGACCGCTATTACTTTGAGTTCGACAAAGCGCTTAAAGCAGCGGCGATTACAGCGGCTGCGTCGGGCTTTGCGGCGACTGTGGATGTTCTCACGCCCGGCAGTATGATTTCCACCTTAGATCTCTTTAACACAGGACTGGCGACAGACCGCACATTTGAGAATGGCGGCATCCTCGTCACGATTGGCGAAGGCACCGACCTGACGCAGCTTGTCGGTGGCGGGCAACTTTCCGTCCGGGTCTCACCCGTGCCGTTGCCAGCACCGATGGCTCTGCTCGGTTTTACGATCATGGGGCTCGGTGCACTGGGGGCGCGCCGCGCATCGCGGAAACTGTAGTTGTGAGAAATAGGGTCAACCTGAAGCCGTTGACCTCCTTCGCAGACGGGTGGAAGGCAAAGCGAGGTTCATCCGAGATGGGCTTCGGCTTCCCGTCCAATGTATATCTCAGCTCAAAGAGGTGTTCACGGGTATCGCAGGAAGTGACGGCTATTTTCCTGAGCGGGTTTCGCTCAACCACCGCCCTGTGGCTTGGGCGGTCTTCAGACCTGGATCATCCCGGACGCAACCGCATTTCACGCAAAGTACCAAGATTTTCAAAGAACACAGCCGCGGAACAGAATACATAATTCAGATTACAACGACTATTCTGTGTAGCTGGGCACATTCTAAACTGGGTTGCGACAAATTCCCTATCTTGCTGAAAAGCAAGGAGAACGGACATGGCCCACACAGAACTGAATTTGCGTGAAAGACGCGCAATCGAGGACATGC
>JBCCUC010000033.1:0-43950 GCA_039197515.1 Pseudomonadota bacterium
GTGCAGATGTCCGACCTTACCCACGTCAAAATCAACCGTCTGATAAACGACACCATCAAAGCCGGTCACTGGAATACCGCCACAAAGATCAAGAACGTGGTGCGTATGTTGATCGCATACGCAATTGAGAGTGGGCACATGGATCGCGATGATGATCCCCGGCCTGACATAAAGAAGCTGGATGCAAAAAACCCGCAGCCCAAGAAAGACGCCGAAGCAAAGTTCCTCTCCACTGATCATACAAAGGCCATTTGGAACCGGGCTAAAGCGCTGGGTTATCCTTGGGGCAAGCTGGCACAGTTATTGATGCTGACCGGATGCCGCACCATCGAACTGCGAACTGCCAAATGGAGCGACATAGACTTCGAACGCAGGGCGCTGCACCTGACCAAGGCCAAAAGCAAAATCAAACAGGAAGTTCTGATCCCGTTTTCTGAGCGCGCATGGCAGATAATAGAAAGCCTGCCGCGTGGTAACCGGGGTGAATTCTTGTTCTCGACCGATGGAGGCGAAAGGCCGGTCAACAGCAACACCTATGCAAAGAAGCTAATCAACAAAGGCATCCCAGATAAGTTCCACGCTTGGTCAAACCACGATCTACGGCATACCTTCCGCACAAAGCTTTCAGAGTTCGAAGTCAAACCGCACATTGCCGAACGCGCAATTGGGCACATCCCTCTCGGGATCGAAGTTACATACAATCACCACGATTTCTTGAAAGAGAAGCGTGCGGCGGCGGAACTATTTTCTGATTTCATAGGTGGCCTTGATGAATAACGTGAGCGAAGACCTTCAAAAGGAAATCGACGCTATCCAAGGTGAGTTTTCCGACGAAGAACGTGAGGAGGTCGCCCAGAAGCTCAGCGACATTGCCCAGAAACACCGCGTCATCCTTCAAGCGCTATTAAGCGAACTTGGGCAGCTTTCCGAAGATGAACTGAACCACATGCGGGCCGCACAGTATGGGGTGAAAGACCTTTTAGATGACGCCGGTATGGCTTGGGGCATCTACCAAGACTGGCATGGCGCGCACTGGCCTGACGGTGGCGTTGGCCGACTAAATGACGGCGGTGGTTTTTCGGTGCGTGTCAAAGAGTGGCGCAAAGGCGAAAGAGACGACGACTTATTGTTCTGGCCGACAGTAGGTCACTTTTGGGCAGCAAGCCGAAAAGACATTAGCCGCAAGGGGAGCATACGGGCCAACGCCCAGAAGCCAAGACCGAACGCGACTGGGCGTCCACCAACGCTGAAGGTGAAGCCAGCACCGAAAGCTGTTGCATTCACTGAACATGAAGCGCTTTTGCGCGCTGAGGTGAATGCTTTTGTCCGCGCCTTCAGGGATGAAGTCCAGCGTGAGGTTTGGATCGCCAACAAGGCCAAACAGCTTATAGAGACTTCGCCAGAACAGATTGTGGGTAGGGAAATGAATGCCCTTTTCCTATACTGGGCGTTTGAGGCGACCAGTCGTTTCTACGAACGCTTTCTGCCGGATCGGGACCGCAAGTTCAGGGCACCACGCGAACGTGATGATATCGACTGCACAACGGTCGTTGATGAATTGGACGATAAGTTCTCTGAAGCGGCGCGGTTCGCATTCACCTTGGCCAATGGCTTTGAACCGGATTTTGCCCCCAAGCACTGCCGCGACATCATTGACCTGTGGAATTATGAGGGAACGAATGCCGCGAAGCTGAAGCGGCGCGAACAGCGGGAAGACCGACTGTTGTCGATGGGCGAGTTGTTCCGACCCAGCTAAATAATTGATTTCCGGTCATGCCGTCGCGTCGTGAGGCGCTTCTATGCTTTGAGATTGTCATCAACGTAATCCGAAAGGTGATGACATGACGACCGACAACTTACTAACGGCCACGGGCCGCACGGCTATCGTTCCTGACCACGCTGAACTCTATACTTACCAAGACTTGCAGTCCAAGTTCAGACTGCCCAAGCCGACCATCCTGAGGATGATGAAGGACGGCACGTTCCCAACCGCACGGTTGCTGCACCCGAACGGTCGCCGCAAGTATTGGATCGCTGAAGAAGTTGAAGCTTGGAAGGCGAACTTACAGCCTGCACCCCTGCCGCAGACGTTTTGCGACGACGAATTTTGAACCTTGGACCGAATACGCGACGGCCCAAGGTTATATGAACGTGGCATCCGCGAACGGTCCTTCCTGATGGAAGGATTGCATGATGACAGACAGTCTAAAGATCACCACCGCGACCGCGTTTATGGAATATATGTTTCCAGAAGGCGACTGGACGATCACGATTATTCGGGAAGGCATTGGCCCAAGGACGCATGTCTTCTTACGTGACGCCAAACCCGGAACTGGGAGGCACACAAGCGATCTTCAGGCTCTGATCGACCAGAACCAAGATGCCAACATCTACTATCAACCAAACCGACTGATCCGACGCATGGGACCGGGCGACAAAGCTGGCGAAGTAGATGTCGCGTTCCTTGACCACCTTCAGGTGGACATCGACCCTTTGGCGGGGGAGGACTTAGCAAAGGAACAAGACGCTATACTGGCAAGGCTGTTCGATGAGCGTCCCAAGGCAGTCCCCCAGCCGTCTGTGCTTGTCTTCAGTGGCGGGGGTTTTCAGGCTTTCTGGAAGCTGAGCGAACCTCGAAAGGTTGATGGTGATGTTGGGCTGATCTCCGATCTGAAACGCTATTCACGGTGGCTGTCCGACCGGCTGGATGGAGACAGCTGTTTCAACCCAGCGCACTTGATGCGCCTTCCCTTCACGATGAACAATCCGTCGCAAAAGAAACTAGAAAAGAACCCCGAGCGGAAGGCTTGTAGGTCCGCCGTCATCAATGACGCCAGTTCATTCAAGTCTTATGACTTGTCTGATTTCAAACAGTCCCAAGGCAAGTCCAATGCGAAGCTAAATGCCGAACGGATGGAAGTTGGTGCACCCATAGCGCCCAAGATTGAAGACCTTATGTTGATCGACGGACCGTCTGATCTATTGCCCGCCATCGTTTGTGGAAAAAATGGGAAGCCACCGGGCCGTGATGATGTGGAACCAGCTTTCGACCCAGAACGGTGGGCCAGCCGCTCGGAACAACAATTCTACGTCAGTTGCCAACTGATCCGGGCTGGGATGTCCAACGAGGAACACTTGGGCGTCTTGTTGAACCCTGAATGGGGCGTGTCAGAAAGCGTCTTGGACAAGAAACATCAGGCCCACCGCTACGCGATCAGACAAATCGAAAGCGCGGCTGCACATGTGGCCCAAAGTGACAAAGCCGATAGGGACGCCAATGGGGACCTGAAGGGCAAGCTGAAGTGGCGATTGAATGAAGACGAAAGCCGGAAAAAATGCCTTCACAACTACAAAGTGGCCGTTCAGGAACTGGGGGTGTCGATCCGCAAGGACACGTTCAACGACTGCGTAATGATCGGCGGCATGGGCCGGTTCGATGGCCCTTTGACCGACGCCGCTGTCACCCGGATGCGCCTGATGATCGAAGACAAGTTCAGTTTCCAGATCGGGAAGGACCCGATGTATGACATCGTCGGCGACTACGCAGAAGACCACCGCTTCCATCCGGTTGCCGACTATCTGGATGGGCTGGAATGGGACGGCAAAGGACGGCTCGACACTTGGATGACCCGCTATATGGGTGTGGACCAGAATGACTACACCAAGGCCATCGGCGCGCTGGTCATGGTGGCCGCTGTCCAGCGGATCAGGCGTCCGGGATGCAAGTTCGATGAAATGGTGGTGCTGGAAGGTGACCAAGGAACCGGTAAATCATCGGCGCTGCGCGCGCTGGCAGTGAATGCTGATTGGTTCGCTGACGAACTGCCCTTGGGCGGTGACGGAAAACAAGTGATGGAAGCAATAGGCGGCAAGTGGATCATCGAAGCGGCTGAACTGGCCGGGATGGGCAAACGCAGTTCCGAACAGCTGAAGGCCATGCTGTCACGGTCCTTCGACAAGGGCCGCGCGGCCTATGGTCGGATTTCAGAACAGCGGGACCGCCAATGCGTCTTCTTCGCAACCCACAACCCAGACAAGGGGGCCAACCAATACCTGATGGACCAGACCGGCAACCGCCGGTTCTGGCCGGTGGAGTGTGGCAAGATCGACCTTGAAGGTCTGAAACGGGATCGCGATCAACTATGGGCGGAAGCGGCCTTCAGGGAAGCGCGTGGTGACAGCATTAGGCTTGACCCGTCACTGTATCATCTAGCGGCTGGTGAACAGGCCAAGCGGAAGACCGAAAATCCAATGGAAGCTAAGTTCGAAGCCCTGATGCTTGGAAAGTCTGGTCGCATCCCGATTGGGATGATGTATGAGCCGCTTGGAGTGAACACTGCGAACCATCAGCAGGTGACAATGATGGGCCGCGCCGCCAAAGCCTTGGGCTGGGAACGCAAGAAGCTGTCGGTCGAAGGGTGCCGGGTGATGTGTTACGTTAAAGGTGACGGTATACATGGTCAGATCGAACTTGAACCGTTTAGGGGCAAGGATGGACAGTGGCGGATCATCCAAAAGGAAGCACATTACCGCGATATGATCCCGGACAACCACCGCGAATTGATCTGATACCGACATGTCACCCCTAAGACAGGCCCCGAAGACACCCCTTCGGGGCCTTTTTATTAAATGAAATCAATGGTGCCACCCCTATCACCCTAAGACAGGGTACTTTACTAGGAGGCGTTGAAGGCTGGCGGGTGGTAGCCCAAGGGGTTCTGAACCTTATAGGTCGGTTTGGGTAGTGTTTCAGAAGTGGGGTGTCTTGGGGTGACAGGGATGGAAGATACTGAAAACACAAAGGAATAATGGACACCCTTTGGGCTAATCTATGGACTATGCCACCCCGGTTAGGGTGTCTCCGCGCTTGGCGCGAATGCTGCATCCTGCTTCGGTCACTTTGTGCGGGTTCAGCGTACCCCTTCCCCTCACCAGCCTAAAAAGGGTAGCATTATTGACCTTTATTTAGAGCAACTGTTAGTTTAGCTGTTGCTGATCTGGCAAAATCCCCAACAAAATATAGGACATCGGACAAACACCACCTCAGCTTGGGCAGTTTTGGGCACCAAATGGGAAGCAGACTTTATCATTTACCACCAAATAATTGATTTCCGGTCAGTAAATTAACAGGCATCGCGATTTCGGCCATAGAATTGGTATGGCCCAGACCGCACCAGATAACACCCTCGCCTATCGCGACACAGACCAGCCCGGTGAACCTTGGGTGGTCACTGATGCTGGCCGCGCGTTGATCCTCAAGGATCGGTCGAACGGTGTCGCGCAAGCCGTCATTGCAGGCCGCTTGGGCATGTCCAGTCGGACCTTCCGCGATGTCCTTGATCGGTGTGAAGCGTCCCGCGCGGCCTATGACGAAGGCACCGGGTTGATGGAAACAGAACTGGTGTCCTTGCTAATGCAACACGCCCGTGACGGGGACCGCACGTCCATCATCTTCGCGCTGAAGGCCTTGGCCGGGAAGCGGGAAGTTGGTCCTGCCCCTGATGCCCCGCCACAGGCAAACACCCCGGCCATCAACATCATGATACCGGCGATGATGCCCCAAGATCAGCTGGAAGCGATGACCGCACAGATGCGCAACGTCTCGCCCGCTGACACGGACACAGACACCACAAAACGTACACCAGCGAGGGTCACCAAATGAGCACTCGAACAACGCCTGCATGGGTGATGGACTTAACCGACGCGAAAGAAGCGATGGTTGCCGCGATGCGTGATGCAGCGTCCACCCCCGAAGAAGTCGAAGTGTACGTGTACACGGGATACCTGATCCGGGCAGGTCACGTCGATGAACTGGTAGCGTGGCGCAAGCGCGAACACGACCTTGCCCAACGTCGCGTACAGCGTGCGAGGTGCCAGTCATGAACCATGATAAGCCACCGTTGACCGTGCACTTCGACAAATGCGGGAACATGTTCCAGTTTCGCCAATTCGACTTGGGCGTCTTGCAAACCGTGATTGACGATGACGGCACGCACCGCGTGACGATGATCGCCGGAACCTTCTTACCCGGACTGTGGTGGAAGGGATCGCCCGTGCTGGACCCTGATCGCACGTTTGAGCCGATCCAAGACCCTCAGTTCTACAAAGACCGTGGCTGCAATCCCCCCGTTGAATTGGCCGACACGCCATTCGCGGCGGACCTCACCCGCCACTGTTTCACCAATGGAGAGGAACCATCCGATGACTAAGCAACCCGTCCAACCCAGCGAAGAAAAGAACAGCAACCCGCCCACAGCCCGCACCCGCGAGGAACAACAGCGCGAAATTCAAGACCACATCACGCGGTCCCATCAGCACCGCGAAGGCGGGCCAGTCGATGACCGCTGAACTGGCCAAGACGACTTACCAGAAGAAGCCGCCACGGTCGGTAGACGCGGAATTGAAGCACGCGATCCGCCACTTCGACCGCGCTGTCGAAGTGGCCGATGACGAAGTTCAATTGTTCAAGATCAGGCGCCAGCTTCACTTGTTTCTGAAGGAGATATCGCCATGACTTACGATCCCGACAGCTGGAACATCTACAGTTCCACGCCACCAGACGATCTAAACAGCCCGGATCAATACGAGTACCCGACGCTGATCGACCCCGACACCGGCCACCCTTACGTCGAAAACTTTGGCGATTTGGGCCACGTGGTCTGGGTCCGCATCCCGCGTCACCGGAACGCCAGGACTGGCGATCCCGTATATGGCCCGCGCCGTGTTGGGCAAGTTGTCTTCACCGGCGGTCGCAGCGCTGACGGCTCACCGACCCGAGCAAGATAGGCCCCTGAACGATGGCATTTGCAGCAACCAACCCACTTTCCACATCCGCCGCGCCGGTTGTTATGAGCAAAAGACCCAACGCACCGGCCCCACCGGCTGCAATGGAGCACAACACGAAGTCTTTCCTTGCTGACCAGTGGTTGCAGCAGGTTGATATAGTGCACCATGGCGGGTCGCGTGGTTCGGGCAAAACGACAGGCGCGATCCTGTCCTTGCTACGCATAATTATGGAACAGGGTTCAGCTGCGCGTCTCTTTGTGGGTCGCGAAAGTCATGCAGGCTGCATTCAGCTGGGCAACGAACTCTTTTTGATGCTCTGCCTTGCCTTCGGGCAAGGGAACGTGACCCGCAACCAGAATGCAGGGACGATCAGCATCAAGTTCCCTGAAGGCACCGCTAGTGTCGAAATCCGACCATTCAGCGATACGAAACAGTACGCTTCCATCCAAGGGAAGACCTACACCGCCGCCTTGTTCGATGAAGCCGGAAACTACTCCAAGGCCGGGTGGGATTTGATGTGGCAGATCATGTCGAACATGCGCGGCCCGGAAGGAATGCGTCTGCCAGTTCTGATCCTATCGAACCCCTTCGGTGCCTCTCATGGGCGCATTCGTAAGACCTTTCTTTCGCATGGTTGGTTCCAGCCGTGGACTGACGATAGCGGGCTGTCATACATCAACATCCAGTCTACGCTGTTCGACAATCCCCACATTGATCACAAGGAATATGTTGCCCGGTTGAAGCGGGCTTGTGCTGGCAACCAGCCCAAGGAACGCGCGTGGATTTATGGCGAGTATGGGAACAACCTCTCGTCCTTCTTCGGCAATCAATACGATCCCAACGTTCACCTACTTCCCGTTGATCTGATCGCGGCTGACCTCCTGCACAACCGGCCTATTCTGGCCGGTGCTGGCGACTGGGGCACCCGATCAGCTTGTGCGGGGTTCATCGGCCTCAAACTGCGTAATGATCTGATCATCGAAGAACGCAGGTTCCGTGCCGGGTCCATCTTCGTGTTGGGCGAATGCCATACGTTGGCAGACCGCGACATGGAAGACCTGTCCACCGGGACCGGTATCGCGCCACAAGGTTGGGCCGAACTGATCAAAGACCTTGCCATCAACCAGCAAGGCTTGAAGGCCGTGCCGCCATTTGTGCAGGACAATGCCCGTGGCCTTGCGAACGATACGGTGACGAACCTGATGGCGCAGGCTGGTGTGCCGTGCCACGCCCCGTCCAAGGACCGCAAAGGTGGGTGGGCGTTGATCACCCAGCTTCTGGACAACGCCACAACTGGCGACGGCCCGGGCCTCTATATTCATCCATACTGCGAATACCTGTTGGCTACTTTGCCGGACGCACCTGTCAATCCGAACGACCCATCGGACCTTGATCCGAAGTGGGACGCGGATCACGCCGTCGATGCGCTGTCATACCTTTGCACCTTCTTAACCCAGCGACGTGGCCGCAGCACCGCTCGCTACATCCCCGGATAAACGCTGCCCCACGCCACGAAAGGAAATCACCATGGCTGAACAGTCCACAACGGAACCCGAACAGCAGGCCGCGCCTGCACCACCGAAACAACCTGCGCCGATAGACGTGCGATCACGCAAACCCCGGGCACATTCAGTCCCACCGGCCACCCGTTTCCCGGCAGGCGCGGTCCCGCAACAGTTCGTGACCTTTGGCGATGAACTATCCGCTGCGGGTGCGGTGGGCAGTCAGATGATGCGGGACGCGCTGAACACACTGGATGACGCCGAAAAGGTCATCACGATCTGTGCCGACGCTGAAGACGCGATAATTAAGGATGAAAACATCGCCCGTCACAATGGTGCCCATGATGGTCGGGTGGCCATGGTCGATGGCAAGGTGACTGCAATCCCCGGCCAATACGACCAGCTGGCCAAAACCATGGGACCGGCGCTGGATAAGGCCATCACAGACATCGACGCCCGCATCCATCGTTTTAACTCGACCATGCTTGGGTTGTTGAGGCAGATGGATGACGCCTTGGTCTGCAACACGACACAGGCCGACAAGAACCTGATGGCACAGGTCAGGGATCACATCATGGGCATGAAGAAGGCCGAACGCGGGTCGTTCGCCTTGAGGGCCGCCCAAACCGGCGACAAGGTGGCGATCCACACGATCTTGACATCACCGGCCTACCTTTTGGGCCTTGAAACCAAGGATGTGAACGTGGTGCGCGAGACGGCCCGCAAGGCTTTGGCACCGGACCAGTCGCGCGCCTATGAAATCGGCGAGAAGATGGAGAAATCCTTTGCCTTGGCCAAGAAGTCACTGGCCGACAAGAAGGCCCGCGTCGAACGCTATCGACTAGAAGACAAGCGTCAGGTCTCCGACGCAATGGACAAGCTGACCAAGCTTCCCATTTAAGAGCATCGCGGTGCCGGGTTTTCCTTGTCCTAGCACCGCTGATCCGCCGGGTATGCCACCCCGGTTGGCGGCGTCGATGATTGTCCTGGTAAACGGCTTCCCGGGCGGTCATCGAAGTTAAACCGTACAAAGCATACAATCGCTAGCTGTCGGCGTTTTCCCCTGACTGGTCACTCAGATACTGGTTGTTACCATCTGATTGGGGGTTCGCCGGGACAATAGCGGGAATACGTTCAGCCATAATGGTATGAGCGGCGTCTCTCGCTACAGCATGGAGGGCTTGTTCGCTTAAAGCGGTCAAACGCCCCTCCAAACTCGATATTTTTGTCATCAGTTCAGCTTCAACGCGGATCCTGTCTTTCTCAATTTGCTCAATTTTGTCTTCCTGGCGCTCCAAAAGCCTTTTGTATTCGTCTATCGCATCTTTGGTCGATGTCCTGAGCTCGTCAAAGCGAGCATTGGTCTGAACAAGCTTCTCATAATTATCAGCAAGCCTCTTCGAAAGGTCAGCGATTACCTCTTTAGCGGAACCAAACACTACTGCATTCTCTCCGTATCATATTTCTTAATCCGTTCTTCAGCCCAACTTTTATAGTCTGAAAGCTCAGCTTCGTAGTCATCGATCGAACCCGTCAGCTCTTCTTCTTGTGCAATGAAATTTTTCGCATCGCTTTCCATCCGGTCAACAATATCTTTGATATCGGTCAGAGCATTAAAGCTGCCTTCTTCATAACTTGCACGGATGAACTCACGCAGTTCAGGCATAGAGCGCGATGAAAACGAAAACGCTTTTTGAAAGTCTCGCCACGCGGCTTCGACTTGCGATCTGGAAAATTGATCACTGATCTCAGGTTCTACACTGGAGAAAAAGTGCTCAGAAAGCAAAATGATGTTGAATTCCTCGACGCCCGGCTCCAGCAGCTTAGAGAGCTCTTTCGTAACTAATTCAGATTGAAAATACTGTTCTAAGACTTCAACGGCTTCTGTGTCTTCTTCATTCTTGAAAAGTGAACTTGAAAAAGTAGTGGAAGCCATTCCGAGGCATCTGCTAAATCCACTGCGGATAGAGACCGGCAATTCATGACCGCCACTGATTTGGTAACGGTCGTTCACAAGGGACACCGTTTCTCCAATAGAGATTTCGAAGATGTCCTCAATAGCATCGACAACGGTGCTCTTTCCGCTGAAGCGACGAACAGCTCGACCCAAGATGCGAACTAGCCGCGCGGTGATGTCCAACATGTCAGTAATCATCGAAGCAAACCCCTTTCGTACTACTAAGATGGTTTGTTGTGGCTCATTAATCCAGCCCTGTTCTGGGGTGTCTTTCCTTCGAGAGTGCTAGAGTAAAGAAATTGCCGCTTCCCATTCTGCTTCCCTTTTTTAGGGCAGATCGATGATGAAATCTGCTAAGTCATTGATTTTTATGGTGCCCCCACACGGACTTGAACCGCGGACCTACTGATTACAAATCAGTTGCTCTACCAGCTGAGCTATAGGGGCCAACGAAAGCAGTGTCCTGACCTCGCCGCTGACACGGTAAACATCCGCATACGCCATTGGCCGGTCTGGTAGCCGATGATCATGCGTGATGCAAGCGCTGCAAACGGCTCTGAACAGGAAAACTGAGAAGCATGTTACCGGCCAGCAGCGCCCATTTCTGAGGTGTACTCAGCACAGCCTCCGCGGTAGTTACGGATCTGGTGCTTTTCGCTCTTGAGGCTCTCTATGCAGTTGGTTTTGCACACAGGCGCGCATTTTACCGAACAAGAAAGGCTCATAAAGTCGATCCGGCGCAACGCCTTCGCATTTGAGAAGAGAGGCATCGCAGTGCCCGACCCGGAGATCTATCGCGGGCTTTTGCGCGATACGCTCAATGCCATGGGGCGCGCGTCTGCGGGGCCTGAGGCACGGGAAGTGTTGCTAGACGTCCTGCTCGACGGCAGCGTGGCCGACCGCTTGGTTCTCTCTGACGCGAACTTTTTTCGCACCGCTGGCACGGCCATCCAGCGGGGGGTGCTTTATCCCGCTGCTGCCCGGCGCATGGTGAACATGGCTCTGTTGTTTCCGACAGATACATTGGAGATCTTTGTGGGGATCCGCAATCCGGCGACTTTGGTCCCCATCCTTTATGCTCATGCCGCAGATCAGGACCTTTTTTGGGGCGCTCAAGGGCCCGAAGACATTTTGTGGTCGGGTGTGATCGGAGGCCTGCGGGACGCTTTGCCGAACGTACCGGTTACCGTTTGGTGCAGTGAGGACATGCCACTCCTATGGGCCCAGATTGTGCGTGAGATCTGCGCACTCGACCCGCAGGAAAAGATCGTCGGCGGCTTTGATCTGTTGTCCCATATCATGCGTTCAGAAGGCATGGAGCGTTTTCGCGCTTATCTGGCAGAGCATCCTCAAATGAATGAAATTCAGAAACGCCGGGTGATTGCTGCGTTTTTGGACAAGTATGCAATTGACGATGTGATTGAAGAGGAGGTCGATATGCCCGGCTGGGATGCTGCGCTCATCGACCGGCTGACCGATCTTTACGATCAGGATGTGGAAAACATTCAGCGGATGGCGGGTGTGACGATGTTGCTGCCTTAGGGTCAGAGCATGTTCGGTTGGCGCTGCAATGTAGGTCTGCGGCGGACACCCCGTTAGAGGGTGCGGCAGCCACGAACGCAAGCTTTGAGAATGGATCAGAGGCCCGCGGCGATCTCAGTGATGACGTCGTAGGCCAGATCGACGTCTTCTTTGGTGCAGCTCCAAGTTCCCGCTTGGAACCGGATCACGAGAGCGCCGTCAATGCGGGTTTGCGTGATGTAGATGCGCCCATCATCGTTTATGGCGTTCACCAAAGCCATGTTGAGCGCGTCCAGATCTGCGCCAGCGCGCGCATACCGAAAGGTAAAGAGGGAGAGCATCGGTTGGGTCACAATTTCAAAACCCGGGGCCTGCGCAATCCGCTCAGCAAGGTCTTCGGCCCAGGTGACATGGCTCTCAATCATCTGCCGCAGACCGGCCAGCCCATGGGCGCGCAACAAAAACCAGAGTTTGAGCGCGCGAAAGCGACGTCCGAGTGGCACGGACCATTCTGAGTAATTGATGATACCATCAGTGCCATGGGTCTTGAGGTACTCCGGTTGGATCGCCAGTGTTTTGACAAGATCTTCCGGGGAGCGCACGAAATGGGTGGTGCAATCAAACTGCGCGCCGAGCCATTTGTGCGGGTTGAGAACGATGCTGTCCGCACGCTCCACCCCCTGCCAAAGGTATTGATAGGCTGGGCAGATCATTGCAGCCCCCGCCCAGGCGGCATCAACATGCGTGTAGAGGCCCTCGGTCTCCGCAACATCCATTACCGCCGAGATCTCATCGGTTGCGCCTGCGCTGGTGCCGCCGACACAGGCAATGATGCCCGCCGGGAGGTAGCCGGCCGCACGGTCTTCTGAAATGGCTTTTTGCAACGCGGGGATCTGCATGGCGCGGCTTGCACCGCTGGCGGGGATCCGAACCAGGTTCTCCTCACCAATACCGGCGATCCAAATGGCGCGGTCGATGGAGCTGTGCACCTCGGCACTGGCATAAATGCGCAAGCGCGGCTGACCAGAGAGGCCTTGCGTATTGCCCGCCCAATTCAAGGCGCGTTCGCGCATGGTGAGCACGGCGCAAAGGGTGGCACCGCTCGCACTGTCCTGGATCACACCGGAAAAACCCTCTGGCAGCCCAACGGCGCTGCGCATCCAGTCGCAAACTCTGGTTTCCAACTCGGTTGCGGCAGGCGAGGTCTGCCACAACATGCATTGCGCGGCGATCGTGCTGACGTAAACCTCAGCAAGCGCAGATACCGGTGCCGCATTTGCGGGGAAATACGCGAAAAAGCGTGGATGCTGCCAATGCGTCATGCCTGGCATGATCTTTGTATCAAGGTCTGCGAGGATCTCTTCGAGCGGTTCTGCTGCCTCAGGTGCTTCAAGTGGCAAGGCAGCGAGCGTTTCACCTGGGCGCACTTGGGCCCGGACGGGCCGGTCGCGTAGACCCGCGTGGTAGTCTGCGGCCCAGTCGGCGGCGTCTCTCCCACGCGATCTGAATGCGTCCCAGTCCATATCTTTCGCCTCCTCGATCTCACCGACCCAAATGCAGCATTTCGGATCTCCTTTGGCGATCCGCAAACCTGGATCTGCTGGCGCGCGGCACCCGGTTAAGTGCTTAACATCGCAGGTCGGAAAGGAAACCCTTGATCAAGTTGGGCTTGATCAAGACAACGGCGTCCAGGTGAGCGCCGCGGGGCCGATCTCTTGCCCGTCCCAGGTGACGGCATGGCTGTTGTAGTTGAAGACAAAACGATGCGTGGCGGTATCGCGCAGCCGCAGGCCGGGGGGTAGGGGGGTCAACGGAACATCAGCGCCAAGTACCTCGATCACGCGCGTCCACAGTGTGGCATCTGGCCAGCCTGTCAGATAGTGCAGGTGGGCGGCGCGCAATAAAACGGGCGCGCCGTCGGCGCGAGAGAGACAAACCTCCGCTTCGCCCTCGATCTGCTCTGCCCACCGGTGAAGCGCACCGCCCGCCCGCACGGGCAGAGCGCCATCTGGTGGCAGGCTTTCAACCAACACGACCCGCGCATCCATGCCGGGAAGGTTCGGGCCGAGGGGCACAGCGGTCGACATCTCTTCAGTCATCAGATTGCTGCGGGGGCCAATGAGGCAAGGCGCGCTGAGTGCCGCGAGCGCTTGGGTCAACTCGGGCGGAAAGCAGGCGACCCCAGGTGCCAGGATAAGCCGATAGGCTTCCAGGTCTTCGGCACATGCGCTGAGCGGCAAAATGTCAATCGACAGCCCCAAGGCCCGCAACGCGCGGTAGCAGTCGAAAACGAGGTTGAAATAGCTGAAGTCGCGCCCCTGGGGCAGCACCTCCCAACTCCATGCCGAGGCGTAGTCGAATAGCAGTGCGACCGGTGCCTTGGTCTGCTTAATGGCGGACATGCCCTTGATCTCTTGGGCCACACGGCGCGCCTCTTCCAGCCCTTGTGCGGGCGTGTCATCGGGTCGGTTGAGCCCCGCGTGCATCTGTTCCTGCCCAAAAGGCAGTTGACGCCAGCGAAAGTAGCTCACGACTTCGGCCCCGTGGGCAAAGGCCTCCCACGTCCACAGGCGAACCATACCGGGCAGGGGGGCCGGATTGTAAGGTGCCCAATTCACGGGGCCGGGCTGTTGCTCCATCACCCACCAGCGGCCTTTGTTCAGCGCGCGGTAAAGGTCATGGTGAAACGCCTGACAATCCGGATCGCCTTGTCTGAGATAGGCTTTCTTGTGCGCGGCCGTTGCATCAATGCGGTCAGATAGAAAGCCAATCGGGTAGCTGTCCCAGGTGGCGATGTCGAGGTCGCGGGCGAGCGCAAAGTGATCAAAGGCCAACTCACGACCCATGTAGTTATGCAGCAGCGGCGCATCGGTTAGCGGGCGCAAGGCGGCAACTTGCACGGCATTCCAGTGCCGTGTTTGGTCCGAGGAAAAGCGCCGGAAGGCCATCTCATGAGCGGGATTGGCTTGGGTGACGGTGTGCTGCGGCAGGCCGATCTCGTCAAAGCTATTGTAAGCCATGGACCAAAACGCATTGCCCCAGGCGGCATTGAGGGCCGCCACGCTGACATACCTTTCTGCCAGCCAGTTGCGGAAGGCGTCACGCGCGGCGTCTGAGTAGCTCAGCGCCGTATCATGACAGCCGTACTCATTGTCGATTTGCCAAGCACCGATGAAGCTGTTCTGCCCGTAGCGTTCCCCTAAAACGGCGGCCATCTCGGCCGCGGCGGCGCGGTAGCCTGCGTTCGATGGACAGTAATGGCGGCGCGATCCGAAGCTGCGCGGATTGCCCTGTGCATCCTTGGCAAGCATGTCGGGAAAGCGCTCCAGCATCCAGCGCGGCGGTGTGGCGGACGGCGTGCCGAGCACAACCTTGAGGCCTGCGCCGCCAAGCGTATCGATGGCCCGGTCGAGCCACTCGAACTGAAACTGCCCAGGGTTGGGTTCAAGGTGCGCCCAGGCGAACTCCCCAATCCGCACCCAGGTGATGCCAGCATCAACCATAGCTGCGGCATCTTTCGCCCAGTAGGCCTCTGGCCAATGCTCAGGGTAGTAACAAACGCCCAGCCTCGGGATCATAGCAGGACCTGCGGCTCCGCCCGGCCTTGAGCCACATCTTTGAAGATGAAGGTTGCGCCGTTTGCGGGCCGCTTTTCAAACGCTGCCGCATCCAGTCCGTCCGTGGCCGAGGTGACATAGAGATCGCGCAAGTCCGGCCCGCCAAAGGCTGGGCAAGAGGGCTGCTTTGCAGGCACCTCGATGCGCGCTGTCTGGTTGCCCTCTGGATCGAAACACACCACGCCTGACGTGCCCCACATGGCCACCCAGATGTTGCCTGCCGCATCGGTGACCGCGCCATCGGGAAAGAGTTTTGTGCCTGAAAGATCGATAAAGACCGTTGCCGGTTCGGCGGGCCAGCCGGTGTCTGCTGCCAAGGGTTGGCGCATGATCTTTTGGGTGATCGTATCGGTGTAATAGGCGGCGCTGCGATCAGGGGCAAAGCAGATCGCGTTGCTGACGGTGATCTTGCTCGCGACCTGTCTCACCGCACCGCGGTAAAAGCGGTAGATGGCGCCCGCTTCCGGTTCAGCGCGCTTTCCCATCGTGCCGATCCAAAACCCGCCCCAGGGGTCAGCGCGACCATCGTTGGAGCGGGTGACCGGATCATCGTGCTCCAGCGCCACCAGGTGCTTGCGCGCACCGCTCTGGATGTCAAATCGCCAAAGCGCTGTCTCAGAGGCGATGAGCAGGCTGCGCTCATCGAACCAGCCAGCGGCGGAATGGTGCGTATCAAACTGCCAGGAGCGGGTCTCATCGCTTGCTCGGCTCAGCAGGCGTTGGCCAAGGATATCGAACCAAAAAAGCGTGTTGGTACGGGGGTGCCAGAGAGGGCCTTCGCCCAAAATGCAGGGGTGACTGTCAAAAATGCTCATGCCTGCGCCTCTTGAAAGGCCCGGACAAGCGCGCGGGCGCGGGCCGCGACCTCGCTTACGCTCATGCCGGGTTGGTAGAGCGCCCCACCGATCCCGAAGCCATCAGCGGAGGCTGCCAGCCAGTACGCGAAGTTCTTCTCGTTTGCACCTCCCACAGCAAAAACGCGCGTGCCTGGCGGCAACACGGCACGCAAGGCAGCCAGCCCTTCAGGTCCGACCATCGCACCCGGGAAGAGCTTGAGACCGTCCGCGCCCGCCGCCAATGAGCTAAAGGCCTCGGTGGGGGTAAAGATCCCGGGCCAGCTTTGCAGACCTGCTGATTTTGTTGCGCGGATAACATCTGCGTTGCAGTTGGGGGAGACGATGATCTGCCCGCCCACCCGCGCGACCGCTTCGACCTGCGCCACGTCCAGCACGGTGCCCGCGCCGACGACCGCATGGGCGCCAAGATGCGCGGCAAGCAAGCCGATGCTCTCCAAAGGGTCCGGCGAATTCAGCGGCACTTCAATCGTGTTGATGCCAGCCTCCACCAGCGCGCTGCCAAGGGCTGGCGCTTCGGCGGGGGTGATGCCGCGCAGGATAGCGATGAGGGGCAGGGTCATAACGTCTCCTTCAACCGGCGGCGCGCGGCGGCAAGGCCCGCCTGGGTCATCTCAGCCGCGTCGACTTGCTGGGCGGTGGCCCCTTGGGTCAAGAGCGCGCGGGCGTAGGCATCCGACGCTGTCTTTGAACCAATGATCACGATCTGGGTGCCGAGCCAATAGGGGCGCGCCGCGGCCAATTCCGCGCCAAGGAGCAGACCGGAAAGCCGTGCGGCCCCTACACTAGGATGCGTGCCGTCCAAAAGATGATCGGCCCGGATGGCGAAAAGGCGCGCGGCAAGCCGCTCGGGCTTGCTCAGGGTGTCTTCGACGCTGCTGTCGAAAGCGGTGTCCTCCCACCCGCTTGGATCAACAGAATGACGCAGCACCGAGTGTTCTGCCAGAAGCGCAAAAAGCTCTCCTGTCATGAAGGTTTGGAAGCTGATCACCTCTCCGGCGGAGACCTGTACCCACTTGGTATGCGTGCCCGGCAGGCAGATCACGCCGTCCCAGCGGGGATAGCGCGTGAGATACCCTGCGATCTGCGTCTCTTCACCGCGCATGACATCGCTCGGCGTGGTTTGGCGCAAGCCCGGCAGGATATGGGCATTGAACGCTTGGCCGGGCGCGGCCACAGGGCAGAGCCCAAGGGGTTCACAAGGCACCGCGTGATAGGGCGCTTCAATCCAGCCCTGCCGCGCGCCTGCCATGCCGCAGATCAAAACCAGCGCTCTGTCTTGCACCTCCCAATCCGAGATCAGCCTTACCAGTGTGGGCTCAAACTCATCGCGCGCCAACCCGCCCATCCCCGCCTGAGACCGGACCTCGGCCACTGCCATGTCATCCCGCATGGCCCAAGCCCGCAGGTTGCTTGTGCCCCAATCGACGGCAATCCATTCCGGCGCAATTCCCATGGCTATCCCGTCGTCACAACGCCGCCGTCCACCACCACGCATTGGCCCGTCATCATGCGGCTGGCATCCGAGGCGAGAAACAGCGTGGCATCCACGATGTCCTGTGGCACGAGATGGGTTTTGAGGCATTGCCGTTCGAGATGTGCGGCGAGGCCATCGGGGGTGGCCCATTGATCCCGTTGTTTTTGGGTCAGCACCCAGCCTGGGGCCAGCGCGTTCACGCGGACCCCGTCCGGCCCAAACTCCCGCGCGAGAGAGCGTGTAAGTGCGGTGATCGCACCATTCGCGGCCGTATAGGCGGGATAGCCTTCATTGCCCATCATGTAGCTGATGGAGGAAAAATTCACGATGCGTCCATCTTGCTTTTCTTGCATGGCGGGCAAAACGGCTTGCGCGGCGAAAAAATAGGCTTTGAGATTGACGGCTTGGAGTTTGTCCCAGTCCTCAGGCGTGACGTCCAAGGTCTTGTGCCGCAGATCATTTGCCGCATTGTTAACCAGGATATCAATGGGCCCGTGCGCGCGTGCGGCCGCCGCGATGCTCTCTTTCAGCTCTGCTGTATCGGTGACATCACCTTGTAGGAAAAGGGGCGCACGCCCGTGCCTTTCCTTCATTTCTTGCACAAACGCGGTTGCGTCGGATCGCCCGATGAAGGCGACCTCAGCCTGCTGGGCGAGGAACCCGTCTGTGAGCGCCGCCCCGATGCCGGAACCGCCACCGGTGATGAACACCGATTTGCCGGCCAGATCGTGAAAAGTTGCAGTCTGTCTCATTTCCCTTTTCCTAACTTTCCGGCGCTAGGCATGATGCTTCTTCGGTACGGACGCCGCTCAGCACCCAAATGGTCTCAGGATAGCTCCACGGTAGGGTCACACCCTGATGCATAAGTGCCGTGCCCGACAAAGTGAGATCGCTTGATTTCAACGCAGGCGCGCCGCGCGAAAGCGGGGTCAAGGCTTCCCGGTTTTCAAGGTGGAGCGTGTAGCGCGCCTGAGGCTCGAGCCGGGTGAGCCGCAAAGGCCGAGGCGCAATTTGCGAGGACGTGCCCGCCTTGCCCGCAAAGATGACAAAGCGGCTGCCGTCTTGCGCCAATTGCTGCTCCGCGATCACCGCAGGGTCTGGCGTGTCGAGCCGCAGGATATCGGCCTGCATGAGCCAATCGCGATTAGCCTTCCACCATCCGGTCACGCGGGTCAGCACCTCTGCCTCGCGGTCATCCAACTCACCAGGGTCCACCTCAAAACCCATGTGCCGTTGTGCGGCGACCCAGGCGCGAAAGCCGATGTCCAGGTGTCGTCCCGAGGTGTGGCAGCGCCTGGGTCCAACGTGGCTGCCGGTGATCGCTGCGGGCAGAAAGAGTGCTGCATTGTGCTGGATCTTCAACCGCTCGAGCGCGTCATTGCTGTCGCTCAACCAGACCCGCTGCGTCCGGCTCAGGATTCCAAAGTCGATGCGGGCACCCCCAGAGGCGCAGCTTTCAATCTCAACCGCTGGAAAGGCCGCGCGCAGCCGGTCGAGCAGCGCATAAGAGCCGCGCGTCTGCGCCGCATCGGGCATCGGCAGCACGCGGTTGTGGTCCCATTTGATGTAATCAATGTCATGCGCGGCCAGGATGGCGGCCATGCGCTCAAAGATAAAATCGCGCACCTCCGGCAAGGCCATGTTGAGCGCCTTTTGCTGCCGTCCGAGGATTTGATCTTCCGCGCCGAGGGCCCATTCTGGATGCAGCCGGTGCACATCGCTGTCCGTGTTCACCATCTCAGGCTCAAACCAAATGCCAAAGCGCATCCCTTCCGCTTTGACATGCGCAATCAGGGGGGCAAGCCCTTCGGGATATTTGCGCGCGTCCACCTCCCAATCTGAGAGCGAGGAGGTGTCATCGTCGCGCCGACCGAACCAACCGTCATCCAGCACAAAGCGTTCGGCCCCCAAGGCGGCGGCTTGGGTCGCGATCTTTTTCAACTGGCCCATGTTGTGGTTGAAATACACAGCCTCCCAGCAATTGTAGTGCACCGGGCGCGGGACCTTTGGGGCGGGCCATGTGACAATCTCATCGCGCACATGCCTTTGAAAGCTCACCGCGCAGCCGTTTAGCCCATCTGACGAATAGACCGCGTAAAGTGGCGCGGTTTCGAACTCTGTCGCGGCCTGCGTCTCCATGCGTGCGGCATGGCCGAATTGGATCTGACGTCGGCCATCGGGCAATTCCTCGGCGATCATCCGGTGCCCGCCGGACCAGCCATAGTGGAAGGCGTAGGCCTCTCCGCGCGTGTTTGTTGCCCCGCGGCAGGGCAAAATGAGCCCGGGAAAATGCTCGTGTCCGGTGCGACCGGTGCGGTTTTCCCGGTAGCGAATCCCAGGCGACCAAGGCGTATGGTTGAGCTGAAACTCCCCGCACCAGCGGCCCGCGACATCGATTATCTCATCGCTGAGCTGTGGGGCAGGCATCACCGGTGCCGCCAACCAGTGCAGGTGCAATGGCTGGTCTGAGACCAACCGCGCGGTCATGGCGATGACATGAGTTTTCCGGTTAAGCGCGAAGGTCGCGATGTAGCGCAACCGATTGGCAAGATCTTGGCAGCTGATCTCAAGCCGCTCCGCGTCCTCCCGCTCTGCCGTGAGCGTAAAGCGTGGAAACAGCGGTGTGCCGTCTTGCGCGCGCACAATGAGGCCCGGTTGCCCGGCAAAGCTGCGCGCCGCCTCAGGACAGATAGAAAGCTCAGGATTGGCATCCAACATGCCGCCCGTCACATCCAGGTCTGACCCAGCAGCGAGCGCGGCGATATCCTCGCCTAGGGGCAAGGGCGGCCCCCAATAGATCACCTCTGGGCAATGTCCGTGGCGCGAGCCCAAGGCCAGCGTTTGTCGCGGGCAATCCAGCCGCCATGTCTTGATCACTTCACCGCCCCGAGGGTCAGCCCTGCAATAAAGTGGCGCTGCATCAGAAAAAACATCGCCACGGGGGGCAGTGCCGCGACGAGGGAGCCCGCGCTCATCAAATGATACATCGCGCGAAATTCGGAGTTAAAGGCGGTGATGCCTGCGGTGACGGGCTGGCTCTCCGGACCCTGGGTGAGCACCACCGCCCAGAAGTAATCGTTCCAGATAAAGGTGAAAATCAGCACCGAAAGCGCGGCGAGCGCGGGTTTCATCAGTGGCAGCACGACGTACCAGAAAATGCGGATCTCTGAGACCCCTGCCACCCGCGCCGCCTCAATCAGTTCATAGGGCAGGGCACGAATGAAGTTGCGCATGAAGAGCGTGCAAAAGCCGGTCTGAAAGGCGATGTGAAAGAGGACCAAGCCGAGCTTGGTGTTGTAAAGTCCCATGTCGAGCGTCAGATCGCGCACCGGCACCATCAAGATCTGGAAGGGCACGAAATTGCCCGCGACGAACATGAAGAAGATCCAGATGTTGGCCTTGAATTTATAGACCCCGAGCGCGAACCCCGCCATCGCGGAAAGCGCCACCGCGCCCATCACCGTCGGCACGGTGATCAGGAAGGAATTGAGCAGATAGCGCGGCATGTCGGAGTTGAAAAAAACCTGCCCGTAGTTCTCAACGAGGTCGAAAGACGACGGCACGCCCCAGTAGTTTGCATTGGTGAAATCGGCACCAGGCTTGACGGAGAAGATCGCCACCGCAATCAGCGGGATGAGCCAAAAGAGCAGGGCCAGGGGCAGCACCGCTTGATAGGTTGTGCGGGCTGCCGCCGGGCGCTTTTCGAGCGGTGTCGGAAACATCAGCGCTTCTCCTCGCGGTACATCGACCAGAGGAAGTAGGTGATGAAGACCATCATGATGGCAAAGAGCACCACCGCGATCGCCGCGCCATAGCCCATGCGGAACCCGTATTCGGAAAGCGCCACCTCAAACATGTAAAAGGCCAGCACGCGCGAGGATCCAAAGGGCCCGCCACTTGTCATCACCGATATCAGGTCAAAGGACCGCAGTGCCCCGATGATGGTGACCACGAAAGCGATGAAAGTCGCGGGGCGCAACTGCGGCAGCACCACGTGCCAGAGCATGCGCCAGCCTTTCGCCCCATCGAGCCGCCCCGCCTCGATCTGCTCAGGGTCCACCGCGTTCAAGCCGGTGAGATAGAGGATCATGCAATAGGCCGTCTGTGGCCAGAGCCCCGCGAGGATCACCCCGTAGGTGACAAAACGCTCGTCGCCCAGCATGTTGATGGGTCCCGCCCCGAACCAGCCGAGAAAAACGTTGAGAAAGCCAAAAGCCGGATCATAAAACCAAGTAAAAACGAGGCCCACGACCACCTGGCTGATCACAAACGGAAAGAAGAAAAGCGATTTGTAAAGGCGGATGCCGTAAACATTCTGGTTGAGAAACAGGGCGATAAAGAGCCCGGCGGGGATCGCCAAGAGATAGAGAAAGAGCCAAACGACGTTGTTTTTCAAAGAGACAAAGAAGGCGTCGCGGTCGATGTATTCGTAATAGAGGTCTTCGTAGTTGCGCAGACCCACATAGCTTTTGGTGCCCAGGCCGTCCCATTCGTAAAGCGACAGGTTGAACGATTGAAAGACCGGGTAGATGACGTAAAAGACAAAGAACAGCATGCCGGGGGCCAAAAACAGCCACGGCGCAAGGCGTTGCTGGTTGCGCCGCCAGAAGCTGCGCCCGCGCACCTGTGATCCTTGTTCTGCGATAGCCACCTTAGACCCTCCCCAGCGATGAGCGGAGCGATGAGCCGCTCCGCGAAGAGCAAAGCGATGAGCCTGCCCTGGCAAAAGGCGCGCGCAGCCAGAAACATGCACGCGCCGGAGAGAAATCAGCGATAGATGCGCCCGCGTGCGCGCTCTAGCCGCGTGAGGATCCGGTCAAGCTCATCAGGCTTGACCATGAACTCTTGAAACCCCTCCATCGCAACCTTTGCCATCTCCGCTGGGGCGTCCCGGTCAAAGAACTGCGCCACACCGCCAGGGCTGTTGGCGGACAGCATTTCAAAGCCCTCCAGCAGGAACTTGTCTTCATCCACCGATGAGTTGCTGTTGACCGGCAATTGCCCCAAGGCATCGCCCGCGTTGATCGTCGTCTGGTTCTCAGCCGAGACCGCGAACTTCAAAAACGCCCGTGCGTTGTCTTTGTTCTGCGCGTTCGCTGGAATGTGGAAGGTATCGGTGGGTGCGTCTTCTGCCAGTGCCACATCAGCATTGATCGCCGGGAACTGATGGAAATCGAGCTTGCTGTCATCGAGCCCCGCCTCGCGCAGCGGTGCCACAGCGAAATTGCCCTTCAGTATCGCCGCCGCATCGCCGTTTGTCATAAAAGGCAGCGACTCTTGCCAGCTATAGGCGGTGTGATCGTCGATGAAGGCCCCCATGTCCAAAAGCTCCCGCCAATTGGCAAAGGTTGCCTTGACCCGGTCATCGGTCCATTCAATCTCGCCGTTGGTCAGCGCCGCGTGGAAGTCGTAGCCGTTGGTGCGCATGTTGAGATAGTCAAACCAGCCCGCGGCGGTCCACAGGAACTTTGAGCCCAGGGTAAAGCACTTCTTGCCGCTGTCGATCACCGCCTGGCAGTTGGCTTTGAACGCCTCCCAGGTGGAGGGTTCCGACAGTCCCAGCTCTTCATAGATGTCTTTTCGGTAGTAAACGCCCCACTGATAATAGGTGTAGGGCACACCCCATTGCTTGCCATCGAGCGTCATCGCCCCCTTGGTAGAGGCCAGCTCTTCACTCAATTGCCCCTCCCAAAGGTCGGAGACATCCTCGAAAAGACCCGCCTCAACGTAAGGGCGCATCCGGTTGGCCGCGTACCAATTTGCAACGTCCGGCGCGTCAGCGGTCAGAAAGTTGCGGATCTGCGTCTTGTAGGCCTCGCGGTCGATCACCGTGAGTTCGATGTTGAGATCCGGGTGCATCTCGCCAAAGCGCGCGACCATGTCTTCCATCACCGCTCGGGGGGCTGGGTTCGACATGTCAGAGAAGATAACGAGGTCACCGCTTAGCTTGGCATGCCCATCCGCGAGCGCGGCCCCCGCCAGCAGCGTGCTGCCCGCAAGAAACCCGATAAGGGTTGAATTGAGTGAAGTCATTTGATCCTCCCGAGATCGCCAGAACTGTTTTTGGTTTCATTTATTGAAATCTAGTTTTATATATTGAAAACAATTTCGCAGGCTGCCATCCTTGTCAAGTGGCGTTCCGGGGACACGGGCCAGCGAGGAGGCTGGTTGCCATGGCGATGGGGAGGGTCGGATGTCCGGGGACGGTACGGTCGGCAAAGCAATGGACGTGCTCGAACAGGTTGCAGCCTTCCGCCGGCCGGTCCGCTTTGCGACGCTCTTGGCGGCAAGCCCCTATCCCAAGGCCACGCTTTACCGTTTTTTGCAAACGCTCACGAACCAAAGGCTCTTGGCCTATGATCCTGAGCAGCAGACCTATGCTGTTGGGATGCGCCTTGTGCGGTTGGCGCACGCGGCCTGGCACCAATCCAGCTTGGCCCCCATTGCGCGCCCGCATCTGGATGCGCTGAGCCAAGAGATCGGCATGACAGTGCATCTGGGGCAGCTTGATCACGGTCAGGTCCTTTACGTTGATAAACGCAACGCCATGAAACCCGTTGAGATGTTCTCGGACGCGGGCAAGATTGGCCCGGCCTATTGCACGGGCATCGGCAAGGCCATGCTGGCCTTTCTGCCGCCGCATCAGCAGGCCCATGTGCTGGCCCAACAAAGCTATCACCCCTTCACCGCGCAAACCCTATCGGCACCCCGGGCGCTGAGTGATGAGTTGGGCCGGATTGCGATGCGCGGCCACGCCTACGATCTTGAGGAACATGAGCCAGGCATCATCTGCATCGCGGTCCCTGTGCGATCGTCCCAGGGCGTGGTGCTGGGCGGGCTTTCGGTCACAGGCTCAACGCAAGACACCAGCACCGAGAGGTTGGAGCATTTTCTGCCCGATCTGCACGGAACGGCGGCAGCAATTGCGCAAGACGCAGAAGCCTGGCGTGCCCCTATGCCGGGGATGACGTCCCCGCAGCCCGCAGATCACCCAGGCCCAACCGGATAAGAGGGAGGCGCTATGACCGGTGTTACATTGCAAAAGACGATCAAACGCTATGGCGATGCGCAGGTGATCCACGGCATTGATCTTGAAGTGGAAGACGGCGAGTTCTGCGTCTTTGTCGGCCCTTCGGGCTGTGGTAAGTCGACGCTTTTGCGCATGATCGCGGGGCTGGAGGAGACCACGGAAGGGGCCATTCAGATCGGTGCCCGCGACGTGACCCACTCGGATCCGTCCGAGCGTGGCGTGGCGATGGTTTTTCAGACCTACGCGCTTTATCCCCATATGACAGTTGAGCAAAACATGGGCTTTGGCCTCAAGATGAACGGCGTACCGCGCGCTGAGATTGCCAGTAAGGTCAAAGCCGCCTCAGACATCCTGAAGCTCGACCCATATCTCAAACGCAAACCGGCCAACCTGTCGGGCGGGCAGCGGCAGCGGGTGGCCATAGGCCGCGCAATCGTGCGCGGGCCGGAGGTTTTTTTGTTTGATGAGCCGCTCTCAAACCTGGACGCGGAACTGCGGGTCGAGATGCGGGTGGAGATTGCGCGCCTGCACAAAGAGATCGGGGCGACGATGATCTATGTGACCCACGATCAGGTTGAGGCGATGACCCTTGCCGATAAGATTGTGGTGCTGCGGGCAGGCCACATCGAACAAGTGGGCGCGCCTTTGGAGCTTTACCGCGACCCCGATAACCGCTTTGTCGCGGGCTTCATCGGCTCGCCTGCAATGAACTTTCTGGCAGGTGAAGTGCGCGGCGATGCGGTCTATGTACCTGCGCTCAAGCGTGCGGTTGAGGTTGCCGTCTCCCTCCCAGCAGACGGGACGGCAGTGACCCTTGGCATTCGACCCGAGCATATTGACGTGGCCCTGGGGCAAGGTGATCTCAATGCCGATCTTTCAGAGGCGCTTGGCGGGGTAAGCTACCTGCATCTGGGCACCTCCACCGACGAGCGCATCATCTGCGAAGAGCGCAGCGATGAACGCGCCCGCGAAGGCGACCGGGTCGACATCAGCTTTGAGCCGCGCCGCGTGATGCTTTTTGATGCGCAGAGCGACGCGCGGATCCGCTAGGACCAGCTTGAGACTCTGGCACTGGGTTGCAGCAGCCGTCCCCCGTTGGTCCATCACGAGAACGCGCGCGCGGCAGCACTGACGCAGCGGCGCACCTTCGCCTGCGATCAGTTGGCGCTTGCCCTCCTGCGCCCGCCGCGGTCAGATGCGGCGTCCCGCCATTTGGTGAGGAGAGAGGGAGAAGACATGAGACAGGTATTGGTTACCGGGGGCGGTTCCGGCATTGGTCGGGCTGTCGCACGGGATTTTACCGCGGTGGGCGATGCGGTCACGATCTCAGGCCGCCGGTTGGATGCGCTTGAAGAAACCAAGGGCAGCACCGACATGCGCATCATGCAGGCCGATGTCACCGATGAGAACGCGGTGAACGCGCTCTTTGACCGGCGCTACGACGTTGTCGTTGCCAATGCGGGCGCAGGTCATGCCATGCCGCTCGCGCAAATGCCAACGCAGCTCTGGCAAGACACGCTTGCGGTCAATCTCACCGGCGTCTTCTTTACGTTTCGCGCCGCGTTGCAAGAGATGCAGTCAGGGGGGCGGCTGATCGCGATGGCCTCCATCGCCAGTCTCAAAGGCGGCGGCAACCTTGCAGCCTACGCGGCGGCCAAGCACGGTGTGCTGGGTCTTGTGCGCTCGGTCGCTGTTGAGGTTGCGCGGACAGGCATCACCTGCAACGCCATCTGCCCGGGATTTGTGGACACCGACATGGCCGAAGGGGCGACCCGCAACGTCATGAAGCGGATGGAGGTCGATCACGCGCAGGCGCAAAAGATGCTTGTGGCCAATAACCCAATGCGCCGCATGATTACCTCCGACGAGGTTGTTGCCGCTGTACGCTTTGTCGCCTCGCCTGAGGCCTCGATGATCAACGGTCACGACCTCGCGGTTTCTGGCGGCGAGATCTGAGACCATCCCCAGGCCGACAATCGCTCCGCGACAGCACCTCTGGCTGCGCTAGCTTCGCCGTATCGTGCGTGCCTTAAGCAACCTAAAGGAGAGACCGTGACCCAAGTCCTGCGCAAAGACGCGTTTATCTTACCCAGCGGCGTGATCTACCTGGATGGCAACTCCCTCGGCCCGATGCCGGTGGGGGTGACCGACCGCCTCAGCAGCGTCCTCGAGCAGGAATGGGCGCAGATGCTCATCCGTGGTTGGAACCAAGCGGGCTGGATGGCGCAGCCCAGTGAGGTGGGCGACCGGGTTGGACGGCTGATTGGTGCCACGCGCGGGACGGTGGTGATGGGAGACACCCTGTCAATCAAAGTCTATCAGGCGCTTGCCGCGGGACTGCGGCTGCGCCCTGACCGGCGCGTCATCTTGAGCGATACCGGCAACTTCCCCAGCGATCTCTACATGGCGGAGGGGCTGATTGACCTTTTAGGCGGGAGATACGAATTGCGCACGGTCGCCCCGCAAGACGTGGCGGAGGCCATGGATGAAGACGTGGCCGTGCTCATGCTGACCGAGGTCGATTACCGCACCGGACGCAAGCACGATATGAAGGCCCTCACTGAATTGGCCCATGCTGCAGGCGCGGTGGTGGTTTGGGATTTGGCTCATTCGGCCGGGGCGATCCCGGTCGATGTGCACACTGCCGGATGTGAGTTTGCTGTCGGATGCACCTATAAGTACCTGAACGGCGGTCCTGGAGCCCCCGCGTTCATCTATGTGCGGCCGGATTTGGTGGATCATGTCGCGCCTGCGCTGGCGGGATGGCTTGGGCATGCGAGGCCCTTCGATTTTGATCTGCAATATTCGGCCGCTCCAGGGACCGAGCGCATGCGCGTGGGCACACCGCCTGTTTTGCAGATGGCTGCGCTCGACACGGCACTCACGCTGTGGGACGATCTTGACATGCAAGACGTGCGGGCCGCGTCGCTCACCCTGCAAGAGCAGTTTATAACTGAACTAGAGCGTGAAGTGCCGCTCCTGCGACTGGCCAGTCCGCGCGACCCGGGGCTTCGGGGATCGCAAGTCTCTTTTCACTTCGAGGAGGGCTTTGCCGCGATGCAGGCGCTCATCGCGCGCGGCGTGATCGGCGATTTCCGCGCGCCCGATATCATGCGGTTTGGCATCACGCCGCTTTATCTCGACGCGGGCGATATCAGCGCGGCTGTTGGCATCATCAAAGAGGTGATGGATGCAGAGCTTTGGGCAGATCCCAAGTACCAGGTGCGCAGCCGCGTCACCTAGGGTCAGGACCCATTATTCCTGTACCACTGGTTTGACAGATTTTGCCCGTGAAAAGGAGCATGTGCGCAGAAATAGTGGTTTTATTTCAAGTAGAAGTGACGCACTTCACGGGGAAAATCCGTCAAATCTGAAGGACGGAAAAACCGCTTCATTTCAGCGGCGTGAGCCATTTGCAATGAACCCGTTCGTTGCTGCATGTCTCAAACCACTGAACTTTCCCGGCTTTATCGCCAGTGGTGCAGGATTGATGGGTTCTGGCCCTAGAGCGTCCGGCGTTAACCCTGAGATAGATCGCTCCGAACAATGCACCCGCGCAACTGGGACTTTTCCGCCCCCGCCATGCCGTAGGCGTGCTTGCAGCACGACGGGGCGGCGCGATTGCGCCGTCCTTCAGAACGGAGCTTTTACAGCTTTTCGGTTGTAACCTGAGCAATTAAACATTTCCAATGTCACGAGAGCGCCAAAGCCGTGGCAATGCATTGGCGATTAAAGTGTAACCCGAAACGGCTTGAATGTTCGTTGACTGTCCAAGGTTTAGGGCGCGTTGGTTTAGACCGCCGCTCTGCAGGTCAATAGGGCAACCCGATGTAGTTTTCGGCAAATGCACGCTGCGCGGCGTCGTTGCTTTGCAAAAAGGCGATCTCGGCCTCCTGCATGCGCAGATCGAAATCTGACTGATCAGGAAAGCGGTGCATCAGGGAAGAAAACCACCAGCTGAAACGTTCTGTTTTCCAGACCCGAGCAAGCGCGCGCTCGGAATACCTTTCAAGCCCGTCTGTTTGGGCGTCGAGATACCAGGCGCGCAGCCCCTCAAAGAGGTAGTGCACGTCTGATGCGGCGGTGTTGAGCCCTTTCGCGCCGGTCGGCGGCACGATATGCGCGGCGTCTCCACACAGATAAAGCCGCCCCCATTGCATGGGTTCCGTGACAAATGACCTGAGCGGTGCAATGGACTTCTCGATGGAAGGGCCCGAAATCAGCGCCTCGCGCGTCTCATCCGGCAAGCGGCGCTTGAGCTCGGACCAAAAATCACGATCCGACCAGTCTCCCACAGTATCTGCCATAGAACATTGGATGTAGTAGCGGCTGAGGTTTGCGTTGCGCATGGAGCAGAGCGCAAAGCCACGCGGGGAGGCCGCATAGATCAACTCATCATCCACCGGGGGGGTCTGTGACAAGATACCAAGCCACCCGAAGGGGTATACTTTCTCATACTCCCGCCGCGTGCTTTCTGGGATCGACCGTCGGCTGACCCCGTGAAACCCGTCACAACCCGCAATAAAATCGCAGTGCACGGTATGGTGCGTGCCGCCTTGGCTGAATTCAACATGAGGCCAGGCAGTATCCGCGCCCTTGATCTGCACTTCTTCAACCTCAAAAAAGCACCGGCCACCCGTGGCTTCGCGCGCGTCGTATAGGTCTTTGGTGACTTCGGTTTGGCCATAAACCATCACGGAGCGGCCGGTGAGGCCCTGAAAATCGATGCGAAACGCCTGCGCGCCGTAGGCGATCATCGTGCCATCATGCGCAATGCCTTCGGCGTGCAGGCGCGCGCCTACGCCCGCGGCCTCCAAAAGCGCGACGGTGCCTTGCTCCAGCACGCCCGCGCGGATCCTGCTCAGCACACGCGCCTTTGTCTGCCGCTCCAATATGACAGTCTCGACGCCGATCCCGTGCAAAAGCTGACCCAACAACAGCCCCGATGGGCCTCCGCCAATGATGGCCACTTGTGTACGCATATCCCTCTCCCTGAACGGGTAGAGTACGGATGTTGCGGCGAAATTCCAGAGCGAAGCTGATCAAGCTTCACGCGTTGTTTGCGCGACAGTCAAGCTTTGAGCTCGAGATCAGATGTCTCGTAGCGGTGACGCCCGTCGTCAGACGGTAGCGCGCGTTTGAGGGCCCAGTAGTGACGGACTTCCGCCATGCCCATCTCCGGGTTATCGGCGAGGAAGTCTCTGGTATACTGGTTGAATTGATTGTGATGCGCGATTTTTGAGGCAAAACCGGGCTGCGACGCCTCCATTTCAAGCGCTTTGATCGCGTTCACCGCATCTGCCAGCGTTTTGCCGACGTTCTGTTTCATCCAAGCCATGCTTGCGATGTTGAACTTAAAATGCGCCCCGATGTGTTCTTTGAAAAAGCGCCTCACGTTTTGAGAGTTCTTATAGTTATCGGTGATCACCGTATCCAGGCTGAGCGGTGCGGCGTGCCAATCGAATTTTGAGGTCACCTTCGGCTTTTTGTCCCCCGGATAAACGGTCTCTCCCGTTTCGTGAAAATGCGCGATGCGGTCGAGCAGCGTGAACTTGCCCCCCGACGTGCGCAGCGTCAGCCTTTTGCACTCGGACAGCAGTTCCTCTTTCAGCCAGTACCACCGCCGTAGTTCCTGCGCGCTGGTGATGCTCTCAATGTCGGGGCGGGTTTCAACCATCGCGCTCACCCACGTCTGATCAGGTCAATGAACCGTGGGATGTGTTTGCGAAAGGGAAAGAAGCCTTTGGTGGCCTCCGGCCAAGCCGCAGTGTCGAGGCTGCGGCGCGACAAGCGCAAGGGCGCGGTAGCCTCCAAGTTTTGATAAGCATCAAACACCTGTCGTATAGGCCCGACCGGCGCATAGGGCGCGAGGATCATGTCGAGATCCTTTGATTTTGCCCAGGCGGCTAATTCCTGCGCGGACGCAAGGATGTTCAAGCGCCGCTCTGGCAGGGTCGACTGCGCCGCAGCGCTTCTGAACAACCCGACTTCTGGTGCCATTTTCCAAGGGGTGTGACCATCCGATACCTCCAGATAGGCCAGGGCAGCGGGATCGGGTCCCAATGCTGCGAGCCGCGTGCCATCGACATCATCGCAGTGCAGCAGCAAACCGTATCGACCGCTCAAAACAGGCGGCGGACAAGGTGCGAGCATGGCGGCAGGCGGGTTTTCGGGTGCGTCCACTGGCACTGCCGTTCTCGAGAGCCCGGGGACATCGGGAAATCTTCCGCCGGTGTATTTTGCGATGTTGCCTGGATCGGCCAGATAGGTCTTGCCCCGGGTCTGGATCCCGGCAACCCATCGCCATGAGAGCGTATTGACCGCCGCGTCCCCATCCAGCAGGTGACGCAAAAAGAAATCGGCGCCCAATTGCCAGGGCAACTCCAGCGTAAAGATCCAGATGGAGGCAAACCACATCCGGGCGTGATTGTGCAGATAGCCGGTCTCGACCAACTCCCGCGCCCAACTGTCAAATGGCGCAATGCCCGTCTGCCCAAGGCAGGCCTCTTCCCACCGCTGTCGCAGCCCTGCTTGCGTCTCAACATCGTTTCGCAAACGGTTGATATCGCTTTGGTACTGCAGCCAAACACTCGGCCGAAGTTCCATCCAACCCTTCCAGTAAGTGCGCCAGAACACCTCGGCGAGGAATTTCTCTGCGGCTTGCGCGCTGTGGTGTTTGAGGGTGGCGCGGGTCACGTCAGCCTCGTCCAAAAGCTTCGCCCGGAGATAGGGGGACAGGACCGAGACATTGCTGTGCCGTCCCGCCCCGTTGTCAAAGTTACGTGTCTTTGCATAGGCCGCGCCGGCCTTTGGTGCAAAAGCGGCCAGGCGCTCAAGGGCGATGGCGCGCGAGGGCGGGAAGCTTTCGATCATATCCAACATGGCGCGGGACCTAGGGCCTTGACCCGGGATAACAACAGCCCGCCGCCTCTTGAAGCCACCAAAACGCAGGACTAATCTTGTGCTAACGGTTTCGCAGGTATGGTCCGGCGAACATTTAAGCAGGCGACAGACATGACCGACCCCCTCCACACCTTCACCAACAACCTCGTGCCGATGGTGGTTGAGCAGACCAGCCGCGGCGAACGGGCCTACGACATCTTTTCGCGATTGCTCAAAGAGCGCATCGTCTTTGTGAATGGCCCGATCCATGACGGTATGAGCCAGCTTATCGTGGCCCAGCTTCTGCATTTGGAGGCGGATAACCCTTCCAAAGAAATCTCTATGTACATCAACAGCCCCGGGGGCGTGGTCACCAGCGGCCTCTCGATCTACGACACGATGCAATATATTCGCCCGAAGGTCTCAACGCTTGTGGTCGGGCAGGCGGCCTCAATGGGATCCATCCTCTCTGTGGGCGGCGAGGCTGGGATGCGCTTTTCGCTGCCCAACAGCCGGATCATGGTGCACCAGCCCTCCGGCGGGTATCAGGGCCAGGCCAGCGACATCATGATCCACGCGCAAGAAACGCAGAAAATCAAAGACAAGCTCATCGAGATCTATGTCTCCCACACTGGGCAGACGGCAGAGACTGTCGAGCAAGCACTCGACCGTGACAACTTCATGTCCCCTGAGGAGGCGAAAGAATGGGGTCACATCGATGAGATTGTTGCGAGCCGCGGCAAAGCGGATGACACGGAGGCAACGGATTCCGGGGATAAGTAACCAAGACAGTCTGTTTTGCCATTTTGCGATTGTAGCGCCACTGGCGCTGCCTTAGGGTTGAGGTAAGGTCGCACCGAAATTTGGCGGTGTAAATTCGACAGAGGACCTGAAAGGGTTGAAATGGCAAATAGTTCCAGCGGCGACAGCAAAAACACATTGTATTGCAGCTTTTGCGGAAAGAGCCAGCATGAGGTGCGCAAGCTGATTGCGGGTCCCACTGTGTTCATCTGCGATGAATGCGTCGAGCTGTGCATGGATATTATCCGTGAAGAAACAAAGGCTTCTGGCCTTAAAGCGACGGATGGCGTTCCCACGCCCAAAGACATTTGCGGCGTGCTCGACGACTATGTGATTGGGCAGGCCACGGCCAAGCGCGTTCTGTCGGTTGCGGTGCATAATCACTACAAACGTCTGAACCATGCCCAGAAGGGCGGCGAGATTGAGCTTGCGAAATCCAACATCTTGCTGATCGGTCCGACGGGGTGCGGCAAAACGCTGCTGGCACAGACTTTGGCGCGGATTTTGGATGTGCCCTTCACGATGGCAGATGCCACGACCCTCACGGAGGCAGGCTACGTCGGGGAAGATGTGGAGAACATCATCCTCAAGCTTTTGCAGGCCTCCGAGTACAATGTGGAGCGGGCGCAGCGCGGCATTGTCTACATCGACGAGGTGGACAAGATCACGCGCAAGTCAGAAAACCCGTCGATCACCCGCGACGTCTCAGGCGAAGGTGTGCAGCAGGCGCTCTTGAAACTGATGGAAGGGACGGTCGCCTCTGTGCCACCGCAGGGGGGTCGCAAGCATCCGCAGCAAGAGTTCTTGCAGGTTGATACGACCAACATCCTTTTCATATGCGGCGGGGCCTTTGCGGGTCTCGACCGAATAATTGCAGCGCGCGGCAAAGGCTCAGCGATGGGTTTTGGTGCCGACGTGCGGGACAACGATGAACGCGGGATCGGCGAGATCTTCACCGATCTTGAGCCAGAGGATCTTCTGAAGTTCGGCCTGATCCCCGAATTCGTCGGGCGCCTGCCTGTGCTGGCAACGCTCGAAGATCTTGACGAAGACGCGCTGGTGACGATCCTGACCCAGCCCAAGAATGCCCTGGTCAAACAATACCAGCGCCTGTTTGAGCTGGAAGATACGGAGCTGACCTTCACTGAAGACGCGCTGAATGCGATCGCGAAACGTGCGATTGAGCGCAAGACAGGTGCACGCGGACTGCGTTCGATCTTGGAAGATATCCTCCTTGATACGATGTTTGACCTGCCTGGTCTCGACTCGGTGAGCGAAGTCGTGGTGAACGAAGAGGCGGTCACCTCTGACGCGGCACCGCTTATGATCCACGCGGAAAGCGGCAAAGAGCCTGCGACCGCCGGGTGACATTTTGCCACTTACGGGCGGTGTTTGCCGCGCGCTTTGGCCCAAAACCAACACCTAAAGGCGCACAGTAGTTTGCGCCTTTTTCTTTGGATTGAACGGGTAAAACGGAAGAAGCTGCGGTGGACATCAAACGCATTCATTCTGGCGGTGCCTACGAGGCGCGTGTGGGATATTGCCGTGCAGTTGTTGCAGGTGGCTTTGTGCATGTGGCGGGCACCGTTGGTCAGGGTGACGACGTCCTCAGCCAATGTCGCTCTGCCTTGCGCATCATTGAAGCGGCGCTGATAGAGGCGGGCACTTCTTTTGAACAGGTGGTGCGGGTCAACTACATGCTGCCAGACCGAAACGAGTTTGAGCAGTGTTGGGAGCTTCTGTCCCAGACCTTTGGTGCGCACCCACCGGCAAGCACGATGATTGAATGTGGCCTGATTGATCCGAAGTTTCGGATCGAAATTGAAGTTACAGCCGTTCTTCCCGGTTGAAGTCGCTTTCTAATATCCGGTCCGCATGCCTGGCAGGCTGCCCAGATTCAATCACCTTTGCGCGCCCATTGCCCGGGGCCAAGATCTTCTTGCACTTCGGCCGCGCCGAGGTTGCGCCAAACATCTGAGGTAATTGGTAAAAATCCACCCTTTTGCAAGCCGGTTCGCAGGGCTTTGAAATCGATCTCTCCATACCATAATCGCGGTTTTGCCTTTGCCTGCGGCGTCCAACTGGCCACCAGATGGGATAGCATCAGGGGCGGCTGTCCGGTGAATGCGGTGATCTGCCGCTGGATGTTGCGCGTCGCGCCTGAGGGCCTGCGCACAATAACAGCGATTTTTTGTTCAGGGCCCGCCACCATGCCGAGGAGGTGAAGCGCAGACCCTTCTGCTGCGATGATCATCCCAGCGGCCTTGTAGCGGGCAATCTGCTCATCGATGCTTTGTTCCTGGGGATGAAAGACGCTGTACCCCGCTGATTTCAAATGCGCTTCCAACGCGCGCTCACCAATCAGCCCGCCGCGCCCTTTAGGCAGTTTAGAACGGCTGATGTAGAGCTTTTCCGGTCCCTCAGGCGCGACCGTGCGCGCAAAGTGCTGCGCGACGGCTTTGCGGAAAGGTGCCGTGGCGGAACTCATTTTCCCTAAGCCGAAGCCCTGGCCAGGCACAATCAGCTGCTCGACGCGTTCAGGCGCGGTCACAGCGACAAGCGGGACATGCCATCCGAAATGACGCGCAAGGTCCCGCTGAAACGCCTTGATCTCTGAGCCGACGGTGGGGCGTTTGGGCACGTAGAGTATGCCATCGACCGGCGCGCCCACGTCCTTCAGGCACCACAACCGACTGAGGCTCTCCACCAGGAAATGCCCGAAGTGGACCCAGAGCACCCCGCCCCAAAGCCAGGTGCCGGAACGCTCCGCCAACGGGGTTTTGGGCACCTCGGGCGGCACCATGAGCGCCCGACCATTTCGCCACAGCACGGCAGAAGAGGAAAATTGTCCCCGCGCATCCAAAACACCGGCCGCTTGCACGAGCCCGGATGCCTTGGGCGGCACGATAATGGCGTTGGAGAGGGTCTCAACCTGCGTGCTCCAACCGCCGTCTGGGGCGGGCGGCACCGCGTCCTGTTGCCGTGCGCAGGTCCAAACCTTGCGTGAGGATAGCGCATCGATAGGGTGGAGACCGGCCCGCTTGAGGATGCGCTTGCATTCGCGCATCGCGGGCGTGCCATAGACGCCGGGATGAAACTCAATCACGACCGCCCGCACCCCGTCGAGCGGCGCATGGCGCAAAAAATCAAGCTCGCCTCCCTCGATATCGATCAGCAGAACGGAGGGCGCAAAGCTCTCGTGGATTTCTTCATACCGCGCTGTTGGCACATCGACGCGGGTGGTCTGGCGTTTCTCGGTGTCGACCAAGGAAGAGCCGAGATAGGATTTGCGGACATGAAACGCGACCTCGCGCGGCGCGTCTGGCGCGCTCAACAACACAGCGTTGCGTACTTCCATGCACGCATTCAGACCGTTGAGCGCGTGCAGCGCACGGATGTGGGGGATGAGTTGAGGGTTTGCTTCGAAAGACAGCACCGCTGCGGGCGCGCAGTTTTTGCCGACAACCCCGCTCACGATCCCGAGACCCGCGCCCATTTCAAGCACCCGATCGCCCGGCTTGACGACTGCGAGGGCACCGGCAAGCTCCTGCCCCTCATAGCTTTCGGCGTTGATGCGCTCAATCCGCGCGTCGGTGAGAAACGGGCTCATGGGGACCGCTACGCCGTGACATTCGGCAGCGGCTTCGGGGGCGATTGGGTTAGGCTGGGCGGTCATTTCGCCTCTCTGACTTCGGGGCAGTCTAGCCTGGCCAGGGACCGCGCCCAAGGGGGGATGAGCATAGACCCCGAGCATCAATTGCGTTAAGCGCAGGGAAAACGGAAGCGAGGTGCGCCATGGCAGTGTTGAGACCCATTTCTTATCCGTTGCCGTTCGGGCAGCACGCGCACTTGAGCATGCAACGCTTTACAATCTGTAAACGGCTGAGTGGCGGCGCGGTGGGACCAGAAAATGGTGCCAGCAAGCGATTGCGGGTGATTGGGAATGCGTGACTTGTGTCGTGAGTTGACCAGAAGTTGGGGCGTAGGGCCGGATAGATGTTTTCACTTTTGAAACTAAGAGCGCATGTGAGTGGTTTCATTTTACTCACCATTTCAGCAGTACCGCTTGCGGCGCAAGAGGCTGTGAATGCGCCTGGGGGGGTCTTGCGCGCGCTCGATCGGGTCTCCGGTCAGGCGGTGGACATCGAAATGAGAGCGGGCCAAGCCCGTCGCTACGGCGCTTTAGAAATCCTGTTGCGGGAATGCCGTTATCCGGCTGGAAACCCCTCTGGTGACGCATATGCCTCCCTTGTGATTGCAGAGCGGGGGCAGGAGGGCGCGGTCTTTGCTGGGTGGATGATTGCCTCAGCCCCGGCGCTCTCTGCTTTGGAGCATCAACGCTATGACGTCTGGGTCATCCGCTGCACGACGTCTTGAAGGCCGATCGTATCGGGCAGGGTGAAATCGGCGGCGCGCGCCCGCGCATGTTCCAGCTTGGCATGGTAGACCTGTCGGCTGACCTCAATCGCCCCAAGCGAGGCGAGATGGCCCGTGATAAATTGCGTGTCAAAGAGGACAAACCCCGCCCGATTTAGCCGTTCGACAAGCGCCGCAAGGGCCATCTTTGAGGCATTGGTGCGCCTGGAGAACATGCTCTCTCCAAAAAACGCAGCGCCAAGCGTGACGCCATAAACGCCGCCGATCAGCGCGTCATCGTCCCAAAGTTCGAAGGAATGCGCATGACCTCTTCGATGCAGTTCGTTGTAAAGGCGCGTTATTTCGGCGTTGATCCATGTGTCTGCGCGATCAGCGCAGGCATCGACAACGCCAGCAAAATCCTGATTGATCTGCGGCGTAAACGTACTGCGGCGCATGGCGCGCGCCAAGGACCGCGACACGTGAAAGCCGTCCAGCGGCAAGATCCCACGGCGTTTTGGATCGACCCAAAAAATCTCTTTGTCGTTCCTGGTTTCGGCCATCGGGAAGATCCCAATAGCATACCCATGCAGCAAAAGTTCCGGCGTGAGTTCGGCCATGGCCGCTCAGGCGTCAGACATCTGTGTCTCAAGCCAACGCTCAAGCCAGTGGATGGTGTAGCCGCCTCTGAGCACGTCCTCTTCCTCCAACAATGCATGGAAAAGCGGGAGTGTTGTGTCAACGCCGTCAACAATCAATTCACCCAAGGCTCGGCTGAGCCGAGCCAAAGCCTCAGGGCGGTCGCGCCCGTGCACGATCAGCTTGCCGATCAGGCTGTCATAGTAGGGCGGGATCGTATAGCCGTCGTAAAGCGCTGAATCCATGCGCACTCCTAAGCCGCCGGGCGCGTGATACTGCGTGATACGGCCAGGAGACGGGGAGAACTGCGGCAGCTTTTCGGCGTTGATACGCACCTCGATCGCGTGACCGTTGATCGCCAAGTCTTCTTGCTCAAACGACAGGGGCAAACCGGCCGCGACGCGGATCTGTTCGCGCACCAAATCGACGCCAAAAATCGCTTCGGTCACCGGATGTTCTACCTGTAGCCGCGTGTTCATTTCGATGAAGTAGAACTCCCCATTCTCGTAGAGAAACTCGACAGTGCCGGCGCCGATGTAGTTTATGTCAGCCATTGCGCTTGCACAGGTCTGACCAATGCGCGCCCGCTCTTCCGCGGTGATGCTGGGCCCAGGTGCCTCTTCAAAGACTTTTTGGTGCCGTCGTTGGAGCGAACAATCGCGTTCGCCCAGGTGCACCGCCGTCCCACGGCCATCACCAAAGATCTGGATTTCGATGTGGCGCGGTGTGGTGAGGTACTTTTCAATGTAGACAGAATCGTTGCCGAAGTTTGATTGCCCTTCGGCGCGCGCCGTCATGAAGGCACGCTCCATGTCCTTTGCGGCTTGTGCCACCTTCATGCCCTTGCCGCCGCCGCCCGCTGTGGCTTTAATAATCACGGGATAGCCGATTTCAGCGCCGAGCGCCTTGGCATCTGCCAAACTCGCGACACCGCCATCGGACCCTGGCACGCAAGGCACCCCGAGCCGCCGCATGGTTTCCTTTGCGGTGATTTTGTCGCCCATCACCCGGATATGCTCCGCAGTAGGGCCAATGAAGGTGATGTCATGGTCTTGTACGATCTGCGCAAAACTCGCGTTTTCTGAGAGAAAGCCGTAGCCTGGGTGGATCGCTTCAGCGCCTGTAATCTCACAGGCTGCAATGATTGAGGGGATCGAGAGGTAAGAACGTGTCGCGGCTGGTGGGCCCACGCAAATTGACTCGTCTGCCATGCGCACATGCATCGCGTCGCTGTCTGCAGTGGAGTGCACGGCGACCGAGGCGATGCCCATTTCGCGCGCGGCACGGATCACGCGCAATGCAATCTCTCCCCGGTTTGCCACGAGAATCTTTTTGAACATGCGAGCCCTTACTCGATGATGACCAGCGGCGCGCCGAATTCCACGGCATCGCCGTCACCGACCATGATCCGCTTGATCTTACCGCTCCGAGGTGCGGGGATGTGGTTCATGGTCTTCATGGCCTCCACGATCAGCAGTGTGTCCCCTTCGCCCACAGAGGCCCCAACGGCGATAAATGCTGGGGCATCAGGCTCAGGCTGCATGTAAACCGTGCCAACCATGGGTGAGGTGACGGCCCCGGGATGATCTGCAGGATCGGACGGTTCTGCCGCTTCTGCGGGGGTGGCTGTAACGGGGGCATGTGCCTCGACCGGCGCGGCAGCGGCTGCCGGCGGGGGCGCTGTCGTCGCGACAACCTGTTGGAGCGGTTGTCGGCTCACCTTAACATTTAGGCTGTCTTCTGCCCCGTAATCGCGCTTGACCTGTAGTTCTGTCAGATCGTTTTCATTCAGCAGTTCTGCAAGCGCTCGAATAAACGCCACATCCGCGTCATGGTTTTTTTTGGTCATAAGGCTCCTCAAGAACGCCGCGCGATGTTTGCGCGCGTCGGCATCCTAAGAGCGGTTATAGGCGAAGGCTTGGGTCATGAAAAGACAGGTTGAGTGACCCCAATTGAGGAAGCGCGGTCAGCGTGCTCTGGCAGTCAGAATGCCAGTACTTGCCACCCTGCAAACCGCCATTGAGCAGCACGCACTCAGATTGCGAGGTATTCGGCTCTAAGTTCGGCGTTGTCCAAAACCTCTTGCGCGGTGCCATCGAACACAATGCCGCCTGTGTCTAGAATGACGGCCCGGTCTGCAAGCTGGAGCGCGCGCACGGCGTTCTGTTCCACCAAGATGGTGGTGATGCCTTGCTCCTTGATGATGCCGAGGTTCTTTTCAATCTCGTCAACGATCACAGGGGCCAGCCCCTCGTAGGGTTCATCCAACAGCAGCACTTTGATGTCGCGCGCCAGGGCGCGGGCAATGGCCAGCATCTGCTGTTCACCGCCTGAGAGTGTCGTACCTTCTTGCGACTTGCGCTCGCCCAACCGCGGAAAGAGGTCGTAGATGCGCTCAAGCGACCAGCCCTGGGGCGGTGCGATCTGCGCCAGCCGCAGGTTCTCCTCGACGGTGAGGCCAGCGATGATGCGGCGGTCTTCGGGCACCAGCCCGAGCCCCGCTTGCGCGGCTTCGTAAGAGCTCATTTTGTGCAGCGGCTGGTGGTCGAGCCAAATCTCGCCGTGATGAACCTCAGGAGAGGAGAGCCGCGCAATCGCCCGCAGCGTCGATGTCTTGCCTGCGCCGTTGCGCCCCAGCAACGCCAGGATCTCGCCCTCATGCACGTTAAAGCTGATGCCCTGAACGATGTAGCTTTCGCCGTAGTAGGCCTCCAGATCCCAGACCGAGAGGTATGCCGGTGCCGTTGCCGCGTGGTTGGCGTTCTTCTCAAATCGCTTTTCACTCTGAACGTTCATTTCATTTTCCTTTTCGATCAAAGATCCCAGACATTTGGCCGGTGGGTCTGTCAGCGGCAGTCGCCGCGAGCAAAGGCCGTTGGGTCCAAGAGATCTGCCGCATGCTTAGGCGGCGGTTTGAGTTTCCCCTAGGTAAGCCTCGCGCACCTTTGGGTGACCTTTGATGTTTTCTGGCGTGTCCTCAACCAGTGGCGTGCCCTGGGCCAGCACGGTAATGCGCTCGGCCAGTGAAAACACCACGTGCATGTCATGCTCGATGATGCAGATGGTAATGTCGCGCTCTTCCTTAATCTGCTTGAGCAGATCAATCGTGTTGTTGGTATCGGCGCGCGCCATGCCGGCGGTCGGCTCATCAAGCAAAAGCAAGCGTGGATCTTGGGCCAGACACATCGCAATCTCCAACCGCCGTTTGTCCCCGCGCGACATGGAGGCAGCATGCATCTCGCGCTTATCCGCCAGATTCATGTCCTTAAGCATGCCTTCGGCCTTTTCGATGACGTCACGCTGGCTTGGCACAGAAGCGATGGCGTTCATCTCAAACGCGCCGTCTCGCTTGGCAAAGCACGGGATCATCATGTTTTCCATCACCGTGAGATCGCCAAAGATCTCAGGGGTTTGGAACACGCGGCTAATGCCCATTTGATTGATCTCAAAGGGTTTGCGCCCCAATACAGACTGCCCGTCAAACATGACAGAGCCTGTGTCGGGGATGAGCTTGCCCACCAGGCAGTTCAGCAGCGTGGATTTGCCGGCCCCGTTGGGGCCGATGATCGCATGCACGGTGTTCTCTGCGACGGAGAGGTTGACCTCGCTCAGCGCTTGCAGCCCGCCAAACCGCTTGCCGACATTTTTTACGTCAAGAATAGCCATGTCTCGTTCTCCTATTCCGCAGGTGTCTTGGTGCCGTCAGGCGCGCTGTCCTTTGCACGCTTGCCGGTGAAGAGCCGTCCGATGCGTTGGCCCCCTTCAACGAGCCCACCGGGCAGGAAGATCACGACGAGCATGAAAAGAAGACCCAGTGTGAGGTGCCAGCCTTTGCCCACGAAAGGATAGATGATGGTCACCAGGAACCCTTCCAGCCAGTCGGGCGCAAAAGCAAACCACTGTTCCAGCACTGATTTGTTGATCTTGGAGACGATATTTTCCATGTACTTGATGAACCCTGCCCCAAGCACAGGACCAATCAACGTGCCCGCGCCGCCCAGAATGGTCATCAGCACGACTTCACCTGAGGCGGTCCAAAACATCCGCTCAGCGCCCACTTGCGTGTCCATCGCCACCAAGAGGCCACCAGCCAACCCGGCATACATGCCCGAGATCACAAAGGCTGCCAGCGTGTAGGGCTTGGAGTTCAGACCGGTGTAGTTCATCCGTTGCTGGTTCGACTTCACCGCCCGCAGCATCATGCCAAAGGGCGAGCGGAAGATGCGGATCGAGATGTAGAAGGCGATCAGCATCACGATGGCGGCGATGTAGTAGCCTGCGTTGAAGGTAAAGACCCAGCCGCCCATGGGCAGCTCAACGCCCGCCCCCATTTCGAGGCCAAAGAGATTGGCGCGCGGCGTGGTGCCTTCTTCAAGCGTGCCATCCAAGATGCGCGGGTCGGTGTTTTTGGGCTGCAGGCCCGTCTCACCGCCGGTGATCGGTGTCAGAACCGAGTAGGCCAGGGCATATGACATCTGCGCAAAGGCGAGGGTTAGGATCGAGAAGTAGATCCCAGATCGGCGCAATGAGATCCACCCGACGATGAGAGAGAACATGCCCGCCACGATCACAGAGACCAAGATCGCCGGGATCACATTCATTGTCAGCAGCTTCATCATCCAGATCGCGGCGTAAGAACCCACGCCCAGGAAGGCCGCATGGCCAAAGCTGAGATAGCCTGTGAGGCCGAAGAGGATGTTAAACCCGATGGCGAAGATCCCGAAGATAACCAATCTTTGCATCAGATCCGGGTAGCCCGCATTGAACTGCGCCATGGCAGAGTCTTCGGGGAAGGGGTTGAGGATGAAGGGGGCCGCCAGCGTCAGGAGAGCGACGATCAGCAGCAGCGTGCCGTCTTTTGCGTTCAGTCCAAACATGGGCTTAGTCCTCCATCACGCCCGCGCGGCCCATCAGGCCCCGGGGTCGGGTGAGCAGAATGATGATCGCAACGAGATAGATCACGATCTGGTTGATACCGGGCAGCGTCTCCAGCACGACGGCCATGGACGCAAAGCTCTCCAAGACGCCGAGCAGAAAGCCGGCCAAGACAGCGCCGGGCAGGGAGCCCATGCCGCCCACAACGACCACAACGAAGCTGAGCACCAGAAAGTCCATGCCCATGTGATAATTGGGTGAGTTGATCGGCGCATACATCACGCCCGCAAGCCCAGCAACCGCGGCCGCGATGCCAAACATGATGGTAAAACGCTTGTCTATGTTGATGCCCAAAAGACCTACCGTTTCCCGGTCTGCCATCCCGGCGCGCACGACCATGCCGAAGGTGGTAAACTGCAGGAAGGCAAAGACGGCGCCGATGATGATTGCCGCAAAAGCGAAGTACACGAGGCGCCAGTAGGGATAGATGATGGTGTTGGGGTCAAACCCAAGCATCGCGCCGAAGTCAAAGGACCCGGCGAAAACGGCGGGCGCTGGTGTGGGAATGGGGTTGGCACCGTAAAAGTACTTGATGATCTCTTGCAACACGATGGCCAGGCCAAAAGTGACAAGGATCTGATCAGCGTGCGGGCGCTTGTAGAAGTGCTTGATCAGCCCGCGTTCCATCACAAAGCCGATGCCGATCATCACCGGTATGGTAAAGAGGATCGACAGCGGCACCGCCCAATCTATGATCGCATCCCCCGTCTGCACCCCAAAGATGTCGTGGATGTAGGGCACATTGACTTTCAGCGGGTTGCCCAGAAAGTCCTTTTGCGCCTCGTCGATGACAACATGACTAAGCGTCAGGATCTTGCTGAAGGTCACGGCGCAGAACGCCCCGATCATGAAAAGTGCGCCGTGGGCAAAGTTCACCACGCCTAAGGTCCCAAAAATCAACGTCAGCCCGAGCGCGATGAGCGCATAGGCCGACCCTTTGTCGAGACCGTTTAGAATTTGCAGTACGATTGCGTCCATGGTGTCCCACCTCCAAGCGCGTGGCATAACGGTGCTGGTCCCAGGGCAACGCTACGCCGCCCTGAGCTGATTTTTTACTGTTGTTGCGCGGTGTTATGCGCCGGGGTTACAGCTGCCCAACTCGCCGCCAAAGATGGCAGCGTCATAGGTAACCTGCGCGACAGGGGTCACTTCCACGATCTCCAGAAGGTCGAACTCGGATGTTGGGTTCTCTTTGCCCTTCACCACGAGCACGTCCTTAAAGCACTGATGGTCGTCGCCACGATAGAGCGTTGGACCGTTGCCCATGCCGTCGAACTCAAAGTCTTTCAGCGCTTCGCCCACCGCGCAGGGGTTGAAGGACCCCGCACGCTCCACCGCGTCCGCATAGAGCAGCGCCTGCACGTAGCAGGTGTGCGCGGCCTGTGAGGGCGGAAAGCCGTACTTTGTCCCGAAGGATTTCACGAAGGCTTTGGAGCCTTCGTCCTGCAGCGACCAGTGCCAGTTGGTGGAGCCGAAGATCCCCTTCACGTTGGCACCCGCACCCTTCGCCATCAAGCGAGCGCATCGCCTCGGGGGGCAGCGCCAAGAGCCTGGCTTGGACGACGCTACTGGGCACCCTCGTCACCAGGGCCA
>JBCCUC010000034.1:0-25924 GCA_039197515.1 Pseudomonadota bacterium
CCATTAATCCTGCACCACTGGCGATAAAACCGGGAAAGTTCAGTGGTTTGAGACATGCAGCAACGAACGGGTTCATTGCAAATGGCTCACGCCGCTGAAATGAAGCGGTTTTTCCGTCCTTCGGATTTGACGGATTTTCCCTGTGAAGTGCGTCACATCTACTCGAGTTAAAACCACTATTTCTGCGCATATGCTCCTTTTCACGGGCAAAATCTGTCAAACCAGTGGTACAGGATTAATGGGTCCTGACCCTAGGGCGTGCGCTGATTGGCGGGGGTGATGGCGATCTCGGTGATGTGCCGCAGCCTGTCCGGACGACCGATCTCAACGATCAAAAAGGTCGCGCAGATCAGCTCGGCGCGCCGAAAAGCGCGCCCTGGGCCACGACGCGCGCACCCAGAAACCAATCTGGCCAATTTCTGGTCGGTCCTGCTGAAGACAAGCGGGTGCGTGATGACCGGTGCAGGGGACTACCGCCCGGTCAGACGGCGGACCCCCTCCACGACACCGCGTGCCAGAGATTCCACAACAGGCGCGTTGTCATCCGCGTCCTTGCGCTTGTCCACTTTGTGCTGGTCTTCTGAGCGGCCGACGCGCCAATAGCTGGAGAGGTAAATCGACGTGCGGTCAACCGCGCGGTCGGTTCTGTAGTATGTCCTCAAGGCGCGCATGGTGTCGAATTCGCATGCGGTCCAGACAAACGGCGCGCCCTCAAGCCAGTCTAGCGCCTTGATCCGGTCCAAAAGGGCATTGTTCAACTCTTGCGGGGTCGGGTTCACGACCCAATGCAGCGCCACGCCTTCCGGCACGGCGATGTCTTGCTTGTCCGCCTCGGTTGCAACCTCAAAAACCGCGTGGCCCCGCGCGCTGTGAGGCAGCATTTCGATGTTGCACAATGCTGCAGGCAGGCCCGTCATATCAGCGGCGATGAGATACCAATCCGCGTCAGGCGGTGCCATTTTCACTTTGCCGGGACCCATGAAGGCCACTTCGTCGCCCGCTTTGACGTGACTGACCCAATCCATTGCAATGCCGCCCGTGTCGGCGTGCAAGGCAAAATCCACACTGAGCTTGCCAGCCTCGGCATTATGCGCACGGATCGAATAAGTCCGCATAACCGGTTTGCTGGGATCCGCATCCGGCAGATCGACAAAAACAAACTTGATGTAGCCGCCTTCCATCCCCGTGGGAAAACCGTCGAGGTCTGGGCCGCCCAACACGACACGACGCATATTCGGCGTGATGTCATCAATGGCGCGCACGACGGCGCGTCTCAGTCTAGGATTGTGTTTTTTGGCTTCTTCAAATGCCACTACATTCATTTTGCAGCCCTTTCCTCATTGGAGCCTGCGGCACCTTTGTGCCTCTCAGGTAAAACTGTGGTCTCAATCCACAGTCCTTTGGCTGGCTTAGGCGGCTTATGTCCGCTTGGCTGTTAACGTCGCCTTAATCTAACGTCGCCTTAATCGAATGTGCGCGGGTTGCCAATTGCCAAGATGCGGATTGATGTTCGGCCGGCCGGTGCCTAGGGCTGTCGTTTTCACACTCTCCCTGTTATGCCGACGAACGCGGGATCCAAATTGCGACTGTAAAGGCAACCGCTGCGATGAGGAGCGGCAGCATTTCTGAAAGCTGATAGGCAAACCCGCCAAGCAGCGGGCCCAGCATCGCTCCGAGACCCATCGCAGAGGACACCGCACCAGCAGCCCGCCCTTGTTCTTCACGAGAGACGGAATTCGCGGCGTATGCGTTGATGCCTGGAAAGGCCCAACCAGCACCAAAACCTGCGAGCGCGTACGACAGGACGAGGGAGAATGGCGTCGGCGCGACGGCGGCCGCCAAGCACCCCAGCGCTGCAATGCCGCTGCCCACGCGGATAAGGGTTGTCGGGTGCCATCCCAAGGATTTCACCACCAACTGCGCCACAATGAGGCTTATACCAACAGCGGTGAGGGCACTCCCCGCAAGCAGCAACGCCGCATTCTCGGGCAAAGACAAACGATCCATCGCGACAAAGCCGATGACGATCTGCGCAATGCCGACGGCGATCATCGCCAGGACCGCGCTCAAGACCGCGCGGATGAGCCGAGGATCGCTAAGTGCCAAATGCTTTGCCGTTGCGTCGGCCCGCGGCATGTCATTTGGCAGCCGCGCTAGGATGAAGCCTAACGCAAAGATGGGCAGTAAGGCGAGAATGACCAAAACCATCGACGGCGAGGACCCCGCCAAGAGCGCAACCGCGCCGGGCCCTAGAAGCAAGCCCGAGGCTTGCGCAGCCCCAAGCCGACCCATTGCCCCGGAACGTTCATCCGCGGTGAAACGATCCGCAATGACAGCGGCCCCAGCGGCCGGAACCGCGGAATAGCTCAATCCCATGCCAAAGCGGGATACGATTAAAATGGTGAGCACGGCGGGCGCTGCCAAGTTCCAATGTTGGCCAGCAAGAACGCCTAGGCATAGGACCGCATACCCGAGGATGAACCCCGTCAGGCCCCCTAAGAGCACGGGCTTGCGGCCCACTTTATCCGCTGTTCGTCCCCAATATCGTGCGGAGAGAACCCAGCCGAGGCCGCCCGCCATTGCGGAAAGACCGATTTGCCATGCTTCCAAACTGAGCGAGACGGCCAAGGGGCCTGACGCTGCGACAAAACCCATCATGCCCATGCTGCACACCATGCTTGCCACGTAGATGGGCGCGAGCGAGGAGGACGTGCTCTGTGCGTGAGGCGTTGCGTCCGTCATTGTGAAGATCCAGGATGAGAGGGCGGGGTGCTGGAACTGCTCTGGCAAAGACGGCTGGCATTGCCATCGGTTGTAAGGGTGCATGATAGAACGGGCGGGTCAAGCTCTCGCAGTGATCCACAGCGCCAAAGTCCGCATCAGAGAGGGGCCGACGCAAAATGCTTTGCAGCGCGATGAATTAAAGGTATGCAATCCAGACCATGAATGTTGAGAGCATCTCACAAAAAGTGCTTGGACGTCCTTCGCTCGAACGGCTGAAGGATCGCGTCGCCCTTATCTCGGGCGGTGCAAATGGCGTTGGTGCCTCTGCGGCAAAGATGTTTGCGTCCGAAGGCGCGCATGTCATTGTCCTTGATTGGGACGTCGAAGGGGGCGACGCGCTGTGCGCTGAATTGAGCGAGGCAGGTGCTGATATCACCTTCATTGCCACCGATGTCTCAGAACCTGAGCAGGTCAGTGCCGCCGTTCAAAGCACGCTCATGCGCGAGGGTAAGATCGATATCTTGTTCAACCACGCGGGCGGGATCATCGTGAAACCTTTTCTCGATTACACCATTGAGGACTGGGACAAGATGATGAGCCAGAACGCAAAAAGCGCGTTCTTAGTGACCCGCGCTGTGCTGCCCAACATGCTCGAACGCGGCCATGGATCGATCATCAACACCTCGTCAACGGCCGTCTCCGTCTGCTCAAAAATGGAGACGGCCTACATCGCGTCAAAAGCCGCGATGCATCAATTGGCCCGCGCGATTGCGGTGGAGTACCGAGACAGCGGGGTGCGCTGCAACACGATATGTCCAAACTTCATTCGCACGAAACACGGTGAGGACGAGATTGATCAGCTTCGCACCTATGGCGTTTTGGCATCCGAAGAGGACGTCAATGAATTGCAAGGTCGGATCTGCGAGCCAGAGGAAGTCGCCGCCGTTGCGCTCTTTCTCGCCACCGATGATGCCAGTTTCGTCAATGGCGCAGAAATCTATGTAGATAATACATTTACGGCGGTGTGAGCAGATGCTGTGGGGTCTCAAACCGGTCGAGCAGCAGGCGGCCTACGGCCTTGCGGTGAAGCACTTGAAGCGGCAGGTGCACATGGGGATGCTGCTCCCTGGTGAGCGCCTTCCGGCGGAGCGCAAGCTGGCTGAGCAAATCGGGATTTCCCGTGTGACCCTGCGGGAAGCGCTGCGGGTTTTGGAAGCGGAAGGCTATCTCTCCGTCAAGCGCGGCGCGGCGGGCGGTGCCTTTGTGGCGGGCGAAGACGCCCTGAGACAAATGGCGTTGAAGCGCCTTGGCAGCGACCCCGCCGGCGTCCTGCGCATTTTTGAGTATCGCGCAGCGGTTGAGCCCCTGGCGGCGCAGCTTTCGGCCATCCGGCGCACGCCGGGAGACTTGCGCAGGCTCGATCAAGCGCTCTTTGAGATCAGCAGGGCCAGCACGGTCGGCGAATTGAGACGCGGGGAAGCTGCGTTCCATCTGGCCATCGCTCAGGCGTCGGCAAATCCCTATATCAACGCATCTATTGAAGATGCGCTTGCCTCGCTCTTTATGCCTTTGCCGAAGGGGACTTTGGCGGAACGCGTGGCGCAGAGCAGCCTGCTTCGGGGCAATGTCGTCACAGCGATCAGAGATCGCGCATCGCCGCAGGCCGAGCAGCGCATGCAGCTTGTCATTGAGTATGAGCGGGCCCGCCTCTCCGACAGCAAGGCCGCCTAAAGCACCAGCTGTGATTGGACGACTGGTGCGCCAGCGGAAACGAATCGTTGACAGAAGGAGCATAGGTATAAAACCTATACCAAAGATCCAAGGGGGAGAGTGGGGATGAATATTCAACCGATTGAGGCCCCAAAGACCGGTGCGCAGCGCTTTGTCGGAAAATCCGTTATCATCTCAGGCGGGGCCGCTGGCATGGGTTTGGCCTCATCTTTGGCCTTTGCCTCAGAGGGGGCCGAGGTGGCGATCTTAGACATTCAACAAGAGGCAGGCGAGGCGGCTGTGGCGGCCATTGAAGCGGGCGGCGGTAAAGCCACATTCATCGCGGCTGATCTGGCTGACGGTCGCGCGGCCGAGGCAGCAACCCGTGAGGCGATATCGCGCCTGGGCAAGCTTAATGTGCTGTTCAATCACGCAGGATCGATCATCGTAAAGCCGTTCCATGAGACAACCAATGAGGATTACGACCGGTTGATGGACATCAATCTGCGCTCTGCCTTTACGGTTACGCGCACTGCGGTGACCCATATGAAAGACAACGGTGGCGGATCGATTGTCATCACCGCCTCCATCGGGTCGGAGAAGGCCTTTGCACTGGAGTCGCTCTACTGCATCACAAAGGCGGGTACCCTCATGCTCGCCCGTGCCATTGCCGCAGAGTACCGAGAACACGGCATCCGCTGCAATGCGGTGTGCCCCGGATTTGTCAAAACCGCCCATGGCCTGCGTGAGATAGACGAGCTCGATGCGCAAGGCCAACAGTGGCAAGAGGCTGACCTCGCCGCTACCCAAATGCGGATTTGCGAGCCTGAAGAGGTCGCGGCGGCTGTTCTCTTTCTGGCGTCCGACGAGGCCAGTTTTGTGAATGGCGTCGGCGTCTATGTGGACAATGGATGGTTTTCAAAAGGTTAGATGCGAAGATAGCGAAAGGGGAGTTCCTATGAAAAAACTGCTAGGATGTGCAGCAGCGTTGGCGATCACCGCCACGAGCGCGAGCGCGGATGTGCCTGAATCCGATGAACCCATAAAGTTTATGATCGGCGACTGGACATCGATCGCGCTCCAGGGCGAGATCATGCAAATCATACTGCAGACATACGGCTACAACACCGAAACCATCGTGGCCGATGACTCTGGACGCTATCCAGGATTTGAGGCGGGCGATTTGCATGTGGCGATGGAGACGTGGGAGACCACGCAGAAGCAGAACCTCGCCAAATCCCTCGCCACCGGCAAGGTCTTGGACATGGGAGAGACCGGGCTGAAGGGGCTCGAGGATTGGTGGTATCCGTCTTACATGAAGGCGCAATGCCCGGGCCTGCCCAATTGGGAAGCACTGCGCGAGTGCGGTGAGCTTTTCTCAACAGCTGATACCGCCCCCAAAGGCCGCTATGTCGGGGGTCCTGTGACCTGGGGCGGGTTGGATGAAGAGCGTATCGAGGCGCTTGGCCTGCCGTTTGAGGTGATCCATCCTGGCACCGATGCGGCGATGTTTGCCGAACTCAAAGCCGCCTACGAACGCGAGGCACCAATCATCCTTTGGGTGTGGGAGCCGCATTGGGCACCGTCCCTTTATGATGGTGAGTTCGTGCAATTCCCGGCTTATGAAGACGCCTGTTACGAAGATCCATCTTGGGGCGTGAATCCTGACAAGATTGCAGATTGCGGCAAGCCGCGCGGCTGGATCAAGAAAATGGCCTGGGCGGGCGGCGAAGAGGTTTGGCCCTGCGCCTATGAAATGGTGCGCAACTACAAGATGGACAACGCCACGCTGTCGACGCTCTTGGCTGAAGTCGACCTCGAAGGTCGCGACATGAATGAGGTTGCAACCGAATGGCTGACCGAGAACCGATCCGTTTGGGAGCCTTGGACAGCTTGCGCAGGATGAAGCTGACGCGCCATCATGGCTGACACGACAACAACGGCCTCTCCCTCGGCGGGTTCGCGTACCGGTTTGGTGCTTGGGCTCGCTGCTTTCGTGGTCGTTGCGTTGGCATTGTTGGGTCCTGAATGGCTGCGGGTCCTACCCGGCTGGTTGGTCTGGCCAATATCTCAGGTCGTCGGCGACAGCCTCACGTGGTTCGCGCGCGAGGCTCAGGTTGCCGGCATGGCGGTCCAAGATCTCACGCGCGGCATAGCCGCCATCGTGAATGCGCCCATTGAGGGCGCGGTGATCGCCCTCTCAGAGGGGTTGTTTTCGGGGCGCGGATTGAACCGCGTGCAATCAGTGCCGCCCCTGTCGTGGTTCGCGGTCCTCGGTGTCGTGGCAATCGTTGCACTCCGACTGGGGGGCCGCTCATTATCTCTCACCACTGTCATCGGCTTGAGTTTCCTGGTGGTCTTTGGCCTTTGGGCGCAGGCAATGGTTACGCTGGCAAGCGTTTTGGTCAGCATCGTCCTGACATGTGCCCTAGGTCTGGCAGTTGGGATCTGGTCGTTTCGGTCTCAGCGGGTCGAGGCGGTTGTACGCGGCATCATGAACGTGATGCAAACCTTGCCGATCTTTGCCTATTTGATCCCAACGCTCTTGCTGTTTGGATACGGCCCCGCGGCGGCATTGATCGCAACGGTCGCCTATGCCTTGCCCCCCATGGTGCACAATACGGTGTTGGCCTTGAAAGGCGTGCCGGATGAGCTTGTAGAATGCGGACATGTCTCTGGGTGCACCAATCGACAACTCCTCTGGCAGGTGCAGTTGCCGGCCTCGCTCGGAGGGATCGCGGTGGGGCTGAACCAAGCGATCATGATGACGCTCAACATGGTGATCATCGCCTCCATGATCGGGGCAGGCGGTTTGGGCTTTGAGGTGCTCACGGCGCTGCGAAAGCTTGACATCGGCGTCGGGCTTGAGGCGGGCATGGGGATCGTGGCGCTCGCCGTGGTACTCGACCGGATCAGTCAAGCCTGGGCCCGTCGCGCAGCCGAGGGCCGCAGGCGGCGGCCAGGGCAACGGCCTTTGTGGATCTTGGTCCTGGGGTGGCTGGTTCTGGCGACAGTGCTTGCACAGATCCTGCCTGCCGCTCAGACATGGCCTAAAGACTGGGCGATTTCGACCGCTGGTTTTTGGAACGGGCTGGTCAGTTGGATCAACCAGCAGCTTTACGAGACTCTCGAAGCTTTCCGGGCCTTCGTCCTGCTCAACGCCATGCGCCCTTTCCGCGATGCGATGGCCACCATGCCCTGGAGCGTCGGGGTCGGCTTCGTGGCGATCCTGGCCTATGCCGTTGGCGGCGCACGCGTGGCGATCTATTGCGGCACGCTGATGCTCTTTATTCTCGTGAGTGGCTTCTGGGGGCCCGCGATGAATTCCATTTATCTAATGACAATTTCGGTCTCTCTCGCCCTTGTCTTTGGGTTTCCCATCGGGTTTTGGCTCGCAGGCAGGCCAGCATTGCGCAATCCTGCCAATCTCATGCTCGACACGCTGCAGACTTTGCCAACGCTGGTCTACCTCTTGCCTGCCGTCATGCTTTTTCGGATCGGCGATGTCTCAGCCGTCATTGCGATCTTTCTTTACGCGCTTGCGCCTGCGATACGCTACGGCATGATCGGCATCTCCCAAGTGCCGCCCGCGCGGCTGGAGGCCGCAGCGATCACGGGCTGTACCCGGTGGCAGACTTTCCTGTTTGTGCGCCTTCCGGCAGCCGTGCCAACGCTTCTTTTAGGTATAAACCAGACGATTATGATGGCCTTCTCGATGCTGGTGATCGCGGCCTTGGTCGGCACCAAGGATCTGGGGCAGCAAGTGCTCATCGCGCTCAACAGGTCCCTCGTGGGTCAGGGGATTGTGGCCGGTCTTTGCGTGGCGGCACTCGCTCTTATCGCAGACGCCCTTTTGAAAGCGGCGGCAAAGCGGGCAGAGGTTGATCCATGACGCCAATGCTGTCATGCCGCGCGCTTTGGAAGGTCTTTGGCGCCACCGACGCCGCTTTCTCGGCGCTCACGGACGCGGAACGCGCCAGCCCTGAGGCCGTCGCCGCAAAGGGATGGATTGGCGCGGTACGCAATGCCAGCTTTGACATCGCGCGCGGGGAAGTTTTTGTGATCATGGGGCTCTCAGGATCGGGCAAGTCAACCTTGGTTCGGTGCCTCTCACGCTTGATCGAGCCCACGCAGGGCAGCGTCACAATCGATGGTCAGGATTTGCTTGCGGCGAACGAAAGAGACTTAATCGCGCTGCGTAGGCGATTGATGAGCATGGTTTTTCAGCACTTCGCCCTGCTGCCGAACCGATCGGTCTTGGGCAATGTCGCCTTCCCCCTGCAGATACACGGGACCGACCGGCGAGCGCGAGAAGACCGCGCGCGCCAGATGATCGAACTCGTAGGGCTGAGTGGCCGTGAGGATCACTTTCCCAATGAGCTTTCGGGTGGGCAACAACAGCGGGTCGGGATCGCGCGTTCGCTGGCGTCCGACCCAGCGGTCTGGTTCTTGGATGAGCCATTCTCCGCGCTTGATCCTCTCATCCGTGCCGATCTTCAGGACGAGCTTTTGCGGCTGCAACGCCAACTCCACAAGACGATCATCTTCATCACGCATGACCTTGATGAGGCAATCAAAATTGCGGATCGCATTGCCATCATGGAGAACGGTCAGATCGTGCAGATCGGGCGGCCCGATGAACTCGTGCTGTCACCCGCGACAGAGTACGTCGCGCGATTCGTGCGGGATGTGCCAAAGGCGAAGGTGATCAGGGTGCGGCACATCATGGAAACGGGATCAGCCAGCGCCGGTACAAATGTTCAAGTAGCAGCCGATAATACAGTCGATGCCGTCGCAAAAAAGGTGATCGCCGCGGGTCAACCGGTCGCCGTTGTCGATGATGCGGGTGCGGTGGTTGGGCTTTTGCGGCAAGACACCGTTGTCAAAGTGCTGGCAGGTCTGCCGCATGGCATCGAGATGGCCCCCGGGGAGCGTGGTGCGGTCTGACACCATTGGCCCAGGTGTCCTACACAAGACCAGCCCGCGGACACCGGATTAGGCTGCGCTGGCGCGTACTGCCTCGACATGGTGAGAAAAGTCAGGCGTGGCCATAAGCGTTTTGCAGCGGGCAAACCGCTCATCGGCATAGGCGCGAAAGTCCTCTGCAGGGTTGTCGTTTGCAAGCTGGATGAGGCCCCAGAGCGTCCAAAGCAAATCGCACATCGCTTTGTAGATGACCATGCGGCCACGGTCGCCAGCCGATGGGGCACCGCTGAAGTAAGCTTGCAGCAGTTCATCGTCTTGCGCGGGGTCAAAGCCTCCTTCAACGGAAAGATCGCCCAGATCCCACATGGGATAATTCATCCCGGCATACTCCCAATCGACGATCCACATCCGCGTGCCTGTATCGAGAAAATTTTCACACAGAGGATCGCAGTGGCAGGCCACGGGGGCGGGTGCTGCTGCTTGCAAGATCGGGCGGATCTTCGCCGCCTCTGCGACCACATCGTGATAGCCCGCAGGCAAATCTACGTCTTTGGTCGCGAGCACCGCCAGATAGTCTTCAATCATCCCGAAAAGATCAAATCGTGCTGGAAAGACGGCGCCAGAGGTGTGCAACAGGTGAAACGCTTGGCCCGCCCGCCCAGGCGCTCCGGGCAACGCGCGAAAGGCGTCCGCGCTCATTGTGGTTGATCCGTCGATGAACCGGCTCACCATGACGCCGCTTTCAGATGCTGCATAGAGCACATCCGGGCTCACGCCTGCGCGCGCTGCCTTTTCTGCCGCGACTTTCTCTTCGGCGCGGTTGATGTACTCTTCCGTGCCTTTCCCCGGCAACCGCAGGACATGGGGACCGAGCCGGAAAACGGTGTTGGTCAGGCCGCCAAGTCGCTCAAAGGGCCCGTCATACCCCGCCAGAAACGGGATGGCGGCAATCGCCGCGCGCACGTCTTCGTTTTTCATCGTTCCCCTCCGCTGCGCCCCGGGGTATCACCGCACCGAGGGATTTCTTTTGTTTTTGCCACAAGAAAGCTGGGTATGACAAACGCAGATGAGCATCTGAAAGCGGTCTACGGTGCCGAAAACCCCGAAGAAACTGCGCAACGGTATAATGCTTGGGCGCAGGGCTATGAGGCTGACATGGCGCGGGCAGGGTACCGGCATCCGGCGATCGTGACGGCACTGTGTGCCCGTCATCTTGCCGTGGGCGCAGCACCTCTTCTAGACGCAGGCGCGGGAACTGGACTGATTGGTGATTGGCTCAGCCTGCTGGGGTATCCGCAGATCGAGGCGCTTGACGTGTCGGAAGGCATGCTCGGGGTGGCGCGGCAAAAGGGCGTCTACAGCGCGTTCCACAACAGCGCGCTTGGTCAGTCTTTGCCGTTTGAAGACGCGCGCTTTGCAGGGATTGTCTGCGCGGGTGTTTTTACGACCGGCCATGCTGGAGCCGAGGCGCTGCCCGAGTTGCGGCGCTGCACAAAAGAGGGCGGCTATCTGATCCTGACCGTAAAAGAAACGCTCTGGTCAGAGGCGCTTTTCCCAAGCTTGGCGAGCGCGGGCCTTGCACTTTTAGAGACCACCGACCCCTATATTTCGATGCCGCGCGAACCCAGCACATCACCGAGCCGCGCGGTCGTGTTGAAGCCCGCCTAGCTCACCCTTTTGAGGAGTTGCTTTTGCGATCCCCAAGGGCGCTTTGATGACCCCACCGGATCAAGGGACGCAGGGCGCTTCTTTATAGGCTCAGTCCTGTCATCCGCCTGCCGACAATTGATCCGATCCCCGCTGGCTCGAAGCTTCTGTTACTTAACGCAAGGCGACAGCATTCTGCGCTACCGTGGCTTTGACCCGCGGCTGTCCTCAAACCCTTTGCTAAGCGGGCGCCAAGACAACCCAGCCAAAACAGAAATTCCGCAGGCTGCGATAAGGAACGGTGTGATCAAGGCGGTCGGGCGTCCGAGCATGTCTGTCGTGAGACCTACAATGGCACCCGATGCAACCAGGCCTAGAGGCATCATGCCCCAGGCAAACAGACGATAGACACTGTTCACCCGACCGCGAATCTCGTCTGGTACGACGCGCTGCCGATAAGAGATCGAGACGGTATTCCAGACAATGCCAGTGAGGTAGAAAAAGAACATGGCCCCCGCGACCATGACTGGCCCTGGCGCAAAGGCGATGCACACAAACAGCGGCGCGGCGGCAAGGTTCATCCACTTTGCCAGGGTGCCCTTTGCGAACACCTTCAAAAGTGGGGCAACAACCACACCACCAACCACCCCACCGACAGCACCAACTGCCAAGATCAACCCATAGGCCGTGGCACCGGAGGCAAGGTTTTCCTGGACGTGCAGAACAAGTGCGATGATCGCCATTTCGGCAAAGAAGTTCCAAAGGCCTGTGATCAGCACCAGCACACGCAACATCGGGTGACCGATCACAAACCGCAGGCCCTCCATCAATTCGCTGCGCCAGTTCTGCGCGCGCTCCGGCTTGCGCGCGGCTCTGAACGGGCCGGAGAGCGACGCTGTCAAAAATGCGGCGCCAAGCAGGGCGAGGGCGATGATCAGGAACGGCGACGGCAGGAAAAGCGCGATCAGGAAGGCACCAATCGCAGGACCGGCCATCTCATTTCCGACCGTCTCGATGCTGCCTAAGATCCCATTGGCGCGCTCAAGCCGCTCCGGTGCCACGATCCCCGGAAGGATGGATTGGGCAGCGTTATCTCGTGCAACCTCTGCGCATCCGATGGCAAAGCCAAGACCGAGCAATGCCGCATAAAGGGTCGTGTTCTCCACGCCGCTTTGTGAAGGTTGCGCAAGGGGCAGGTTCACCAAGATCAGCACCCCGCTTGCCGCATAGGCGCAGGCGCGGGTCACATCGCACATCACGATCAACCGCTTGCGATCTGCGCGGTCTGCTATGATCCCAGACGGCAGTGAGAAGAGAAGCCAAGGCAGGCGCAACGCCGCCGGAAGAAAGGCAATCCACAGCGGATCGCGGGTCAGCAAAGAAGCCGTCCAGGCCCAAGCGACAACTGCAATGCCATCGCCAAGATTGGCCAGGCCCACAGCTGCGCTAAACCGCAGGAACCGGCCGCGTTGCTGGTTCAGTCCTGCGCTGGCTTCGACTGTCTCACTCACATCAGCGCCCTTCCAATCCATTGCCTTTCCTGATCTGATAGCGCCTCAACTTAAGTTGAGGTCAAGGACCGAATGGGCAGGTCGCTGATGAGTGAGTTATCAATTGGAGAGGTCGCGACGAGAACCGGCGTGTCCGTATCCGCCCTTCATTTTTATGAGCGGAAAAACCTCATCCAATCTGAGCGCACCGCATCAAATCACCGCGTCTTTCCCCGCAACATCATCCGCCGCGTCACTGTCATTCAGATCGCACAAAGGGCGGGCCTTTCCCTGGCCGAGATTGCGCGTGCGCTGGATGCCCTTCCCACAGACCGTGCGATTTCGGCGAAGGACTGGGGTCGGGTGTCTACGGTCTGGCGCGATGATCTTACGACACGGATCGCGCTGCTGACCAGTTTGCGAGACGAACTGACGAATTGCATCGGGTGCGGCTGTTTGAGCGTCGATGAATGTCCCTTGGCCAATGCGGATGATAAACTCTCTGTGCTTGGATCCGGCCCTCATCTGCTCGGGGCAAACATGTCAAAGCGCTAGGACTGGCCATGTCGGGCAGACGGTTGCGGTCAGTATGACAGCGACAGCCGTATCCTACGTCTCGCCGCCTTTTCTCAGGCCAGGTCTTTGACGGCGAAGGGAGCTATTTTTACGACATGTCCTTCGTCAACCCATTGGCGTCATCGAAAGCGCGCACCATGCGCGATCATCGGTTGAAGGCTGTTTCACAAACCTGTCTCAAAGCGTCTCAAGATGAGATAGGGCTGCAGATTTCTAGCGAGCGGCGTCAACATTGGGTGGAAATCTGTCTCAATGTTTCGCATTTTTAATTCGCAGACATGCATATGCAGTTAGCAAGGGAGGACGAAATGCTCGACGCGACGGTTTCAAACACGACACAGAACTTTTTAGACGCATTCGGTGCGGCGCTCACGGAAGGTGACATCGCAGCCGCATGCGAAATGTTTGAGGATGATTGCTATTGGCGCGACCTCGTCAGCTTCACCTGGAACATCAAAACGGTCGAAGGCAAAGATCAGGTCGCACATATGTTGGAGCACCAGCTCGCCATGACCAAGCCGCGCGGCTGGAAGATTGCTGAGGGCGAAGTGCCTGTAGAGGAGGGCGGCGTAACCACAGCTTGGATCGAGTTTGAGACCGACGTTGCCCGCGGCTATGGCCTGCTGCGCCTGAAGGGCGACAAGATCTGGACGCTGCTGACCACCATGGTGGAACTAAAGGGCCACGAAGAACCCAGCGGCTTTAACCGTGCCTTGGGCGCAAAGCACGGTGCCGGCAAGAACCGGTCGACCTGGGCTGAAGAACGCGCAGCGGAGGAGGCCGAGCTTGGCTACAAGACGCAGCCCTACTGTGTGATTATCGGCGGCGGGCAGGGCGGCATCGCCATGGGCGCGCGGTTGCGCCAGCTGGGCGTGCCGACGATCATCGTGGAAAAGAACGACCGGCCCGGCGACAGTTGGCGCAATCGCTACAAGTCGCTCTGCCTGCACGATCCGGTCTGGTATGACCACCTGCCTTACATCAAGTTTCCCGATAACTGGCCGATTTTCACGCCCAAGGACAAGCTGGGCGATTGGCTTGAGATGTACACAAAGGTCATGGAACTCAATTTCTGGGGCAAGACGATGGCCAAATCCGCGACCTTTGATGAGGCTGCGGGCACCTGGAACATTGTTGTTGACCGCGATGGTGAGGAAGTGATGCTGGAGCCTACGCATCTTGTGATGGCAACGGGCATGTCAGGCAAGAAACGGATGCCCGATTTCCCCGGCATGGACCGTTTCAAGGGCGTGCAGCAGCATTCCTCAGAACACGAAGGCCCTGACGCGTGGAAAGGCAAAAAGGTCGTCGTGGTAGGCTCCAATAACTCCGCGCATGATATCTGCGCGGCGCTTTGGGAGGCCGATGCAGACGTCACGATGGTGCAGCGGTCATCGACGCACATCGTGCGTTCGGATACGCTGATGGAGATCGCTTTGGGAGACCTTTATTCCGAGCGCGCGGTCGGTGCCGGGGTAACCACGGAAAAGGCCGATCTGATCTTTGCCTCGCTGCCCTACAAGATCTTGCATGAGTTTCAGATCCCGGCTTACGCGGCGATGAAAGAGCAGGATAAGGAATTCTACGACGGGCTTAAGAGGGCGGGCTTTTGGCTCGATTGGGGCGATGACGAGAGCGGACTTTTCATGAAGTATCTGCGCCGCGGCTCGGGCTACTACATCGATGTGGGCGCGAGCCAGTTGATCATCGACGGCCAGATCACACTCAAGCGTGGCCAGGTCGTTGAACTTGATGAAACCGGTGTGATCTTGGATGACGGCTCGCGGCTCGATGCTGATCTGGTGGTTTACGCGACCGGCTATAACTCGATGAATGGCTGGGTGGCGGATCTGATGGGCCAAAACAAGGCTGATCAGCTTGGAAAGTGCTGGGGTCTGGGATCTGACACGACGAAAGACCCGGGACCCTGGGAAGGTGAACAGCGCAACATGTGGAAGCCGACACAAGTGCCAAACCTTTGGATGCATGGCGGCAACCTGCACCAATCGCGGCACTATTCACAGTTTTTGTCGCTGCAGATCAAAGCGCGGATGGAGGGCATTCCCACCCCAGTTTACGGGCTGCAGGACGTGCATCATCTCAGCTAACAGGAAGAGCGCCCAACTGGATGGCCCTCAGTTGGGCGCGCGGCCCGCGTTGGCCGTGGTCGTTAGGTGCCGCGGGCCAAGCCGGGGAGGACCGCGGTTAGGCCAGCCACAACCATCTCAAGGGCGATGGCACGCAGGATCATGCCCATCAGACGGGTAGTGATCACCCGCATCGTATGGCCCAACACCATTGAGAAGACCGATGCAAAGAAAAGCGCGATAAACAAATTCGCAAGCACCGCCGCGAGAACTGCCGCAAGCCCGAGCATATCGGCGGGCGAGCTGGCATGACCCGCTCAGACAATCAGCGCCGCGATGGTTCCTAGTCCTGCGATCTTCGGAAAGATGACCGGATAAAAAAGCAAAGCAAAAAAGGTACTTAGGTGGCTTTATTCATATTCATGGCCATGGTGCGAAGAAACCGATTGCCCCTGCAGCTTGAAGGGAGAGAAGCATTGAATGTACCTCACAAGAGAAAACTCACCATCGCCCGCGCCATGACCGATGGCACCTTGACCATCTCGAACCTGGGTCTGACCCGGGTTGAGCATTTCCCCCGATCTTGAATACGGGCCAGATCTGCATTCTGGGGATCGGGCGGTTGAGGGATCGGGCACCGCGCGCTGTGATTGGAGAGATTGAACTGCGCCGCCACGTTGGCCTGTCTTTGACCTTTGATAACCGCGCGCTTGACGGTGCGCCCGCAGGCAGTTTACCCACCTCGATTTGCGAGCAAATCGAAGGCTTCGGTGTTTGAAGGGGCAGGTGCTAACATTCGCGCATGCGCAAGAGGGCTTACAGCATGAGCATGCGCTGTTTGCGACCTCTGGGCCACAGGTGGCACATTGGCAGTGCGAGAAGCGCGCCATCGTCTGTCCGCGCGCCTATAGCGCCAAAAGCGCTTTTGAGACCGCCGCACGCGCTTCAGCAGATCGCGGTTGGCCGGTCGTGCTCAGACCGACCGGCGGCGGAGCCGTGCCGCAGGGGCCGGGGGTGACAAATTTGGCCCTGGCTTTTAACGCGCCGGAGGGCCTTACGATTGAAGGCACCTATAGGATGCTGACCGGCATCATAAGGGACGCTTTAGGGGCCTTGGGCGAAGAGCTGAGGACTGGTGAGACGCCGGGCAGCTTTTGCGATGGGGCCTGGAACCTGTCCGTCGGAGATCAAAAACTTGTGGGCACAGCGCAAAGGTGGCGTCCAGCGCGCGGAGGGTGCCCCCGGGTGTTGGCGCATGCGCTAATCCTTGTCGACGACCGCTTCCAGAAAGGGACGTCGGCAATCGCGAAACTGCATGAGCATTTGCTCCTGAGCCCCGTTAGGGCGGCAGCACAGACCAATCTCAAAGCAGCCTTTGGCCTAGAAGAGGTCCCGGCCGCAGCGCTTCACGCCTGCGCAACCCAAGCGCTGCACGATCTGATGCGGAAACAGAAGTGAGGGAAGAATAAATATAAAATTAAATCATATAGATAAAGGCATAAGTTAAGGTGCCCTGCGCCAATCGCGGCGGGCTTGCCGCGCTCACGGGAAAGCTTGTCGAGCGTACCAGCAAAGAAGACGGCACACCGGTCTAAAAGTGGTACGAGATCGGCGATACTGGCACTTGGCACATGCTTGAGCGCTACGCAGATCCCGAGAACGGCGATCTGGATGTGAAAGGGCTTGCGGAAAACTACGCTGGGCGCTTTTTTGACCTGGTCAACAGCTGCCAGGGCATCGTGTCTGACAATGCAACGCCCTACATCAAGGCGGCATTGGGGGCCATTGCGCCGCAGGGCCGGTCTTGGGACGCTCAGGCATGCGGCACTTCTCCACCACAGAACGGATGTAGTCGCGGTCATCATCTGTGTCGGATAGCAAAGCGCAGTCCACGCAGAGCGCTTGATGCTCGCCATGTGTCAGCGCGGCGACGAGAGCCGTTTTGCCTGTGCCCGTTTCCCCTTCGATCACCAGGGGGATCCCGATCCCCAAGCTCGCCTGTCCTGCTTGCAGCTTTGAGCCATCACGCTGGAGCCTACCGCGAGCTCGCGCGTAAACCAAGTGGAGCCACGGTGAGAAGGTTGCGAGAGATATCTGTCGTGCTTACGGCTGCCGCGCCGTGAGGGCCGAAAATGCGCTTGGCGCGGGAGAGGGTCAGCATGTTGCTAGACGGCCTGAAGGGCGACGATCGCGTTGCGTGACGCTGCCGTTGTGACGGCATTGTGCAGACGCGGTCTGACGTAACTCTAGCAAGTCTATCGAAGCCAGAAACAGCATCTTGCAGGCGACGCGGGCGGGGAAGCAACGTCGAGCGAGACCAAAGAGAGAGGGACGCCGCGAGCACTTATTAAAAGTACGCGCGCCGTCCCATCCTCGCTATCCTGCTGGTGCATGAACCAAGTCTTACGGGCCCTTAAAAACCACGTGGAATTCTCAGCGCACTCACATGTCGCGCGGCGCGTTGAGCCTTTCGTTGTTCTGGCGTGAAATCAGGCTCATCTTTCAGCTTTTCGGCAAGCTCATCATAGGTCAAAATTTGCCTTTGGGGCGCGCAGGGGGCTTTTGGTTCTTCTCCTGGGCCGTGAGAGATGCCTTGCCAGCGCATGAAAACAAAAGCTGTTGACGCCCCAGCTGGGTCTAGCCAGTTTTCAAAACCTGGGTCTTTTGCGCTGATCACAAAGCGGTACTTGCCGTCCTTACTTTGATAGGCCTGTTTCGTTGTTAGACTGGTTTGCCGATGGCGAAAGTCCAGCGCATTGAACCAAAGATCACCAAGTTGAATGCCCTGATACCTTGCGTCTGATTTATCTACCGTGATGAGAATAGCCGTGTCTTGGTTCATCTGGAAATGCCCGGCAGAATTGAATTGACCTGGCAAGCCTTGCCCGGTTTTGCGCGGCGGACTGATGTGATTGGCGGGGAGATTGACCCGCAGTTGCTCGACGAACTTAATCCAACCTTTCGTCGTCCCCATGAGATACTGCGCCGCCCGTCCGTATTGCTGGTTCACAACGGCAGGTGTCGGCAGTGGGTTGACGCCGCCGAGCGTGTCAACGCGCTCAATGCGCCACGTGCCGCCCGTCTCCGTGTCCCAGTCCATCAGACTTTCCCGGATCAGGACGCTGTTGGCGCATAGGTTCCGATCCGTGTTGCTCAACCAGTTTTCCCCGACCTTGAGGTCGGACGGTTTGGTGTCACTGATGATGATGGTGAAGTCGCCATTGGGTCTGACCGACAAGGTGGCCAGGTCCAACTCGCTGACGGGCAGGGGGCTGGTGAGATCTTCGTCAAAGCCGGGGTGTCCTGCGCCAACTTGGATCTGCAAATCGGCGCTGGTGCCACGTTTCCCATGGATCACGTAGGTTCCGGGTGTTGCGATACTAGCCAAAAAGTAAAGATTGTCCGGGTTCACCAACCCAAACTGGTTGTGTTTATCCAGCCGGCAGAACTCAGGAAAGTTCGGATCATGCAGGACGAAGCCTTGGTCCAATGCGGCGGCGATTTGGTGTTTGAGTTGCCTATCAGCGGCGGCTTTCTCTGCCTCGGGGTTGGCACTGTACTGCATCCACGGGGCTAGTGCCATGGTGGCCGCGGCCTGCTCGATCGCCTGTGCAAACTGCAGCGCGCCCACTGTTGAGAACCACTCGTTCGGCGTGCTTTTCCCGCCGGGTTTGCTTTGCGTGGTGAGCTCAAGTGGATCGCCGACTGCGGTGTTGCTCTGGATCTTCTCTTCGAATGTCATTGTCATTATCCTTGTGTACGAATGTTTGCTGGTCGGCCAAACGGCCCGAATGCTTAAAGGTCGTACGCAGGCAGGGAATGGTTCAAAATGATAGGGGCCACGTATCAGGTATGAGCGATACGCGGGCTATGGTGCCGCTGAGGCGGCCCGGCGCGGCCGGAACGCGGCGCACGTCAGATAAGGGATGCGGCACGAAGGGCTCGCACACCTGCCGCATGTCGCGTCGTAACCCCTGATGCCAGACTTGGGCGATTGGATCATCGGTTGCAGTTCTGCACCACCGGGGGAACGCCGCTGATGACGAAAGTCCGTCGGACAGTGCGGGTTGCGCTTCTAGGTTATCGCTTGAACGGCTTCGGGCCGGATTGCTACATGAACTCCACGGGCCAAGAGCCTGAGAAACAGATGTAATCGGGCGCGCAATCTTTCTTGCGGAGCCACCCGCTTCAGGCCGGTATCTGGGCCGCGCCGGGCACGTTGCCCGGCTCTTCGGTTAGGCAAAGCCTGAGAAGGGGTGGCACCGTGAGCAATGTTAGGAACGCTGACATGCTGAGACCGCCCACCACGACTGCGCCCAACCCGCGATAGAGCTCGGACCCGGCACCGGGGAAAAGGATCAGCGGCAGCATCCCCATGACCGAGGTCATGGTGGACATAAAAATGGGGCGGATGCGGTTGCGGGTCGCTTCCTCAATGGCGTCAATGGGGCTCATACGGTCCGTGCGCAGGTGAAACAATGCTTGGTGCACGATCAGGATAGCGTTGTTCACAACAATCCCCACGAGGATGACGAAACCGAGGAGGGTCAACATGTCCATAGGCTGTGTCTGGTAGAGATTGAGGAGGGCAAGGCCGCCGACGCCGCCCGCTGCCGCCACAGGCACAGCAATGAGGATGACGAGCGGCAGCACAAAGCTCTCAAACAGGATCGCCATCACCAGGAACACGATGATCAGCGCCACCACGAGGTTGATCTGAATTGCGTTCCAGGTCTGGCTCAGTTGGTCAGCGGTGCCGGTAACGCTGAGGCGGATGTCTCCCGGCAGGCCCTGCGCCTCCAATACGTTGACCACCTCGGTCTGCAAAAGATCCACAGCCGCCTCTAAGGGCAGTGCGTCGGAGGGGCGCACCTCTAGCGTGACGGTGCGCAGGCGGTCGCGGTGCCGGATTTCCGTGGGACCGGCTGTGAGGATCACGTCCGACAGGGCCGACACAGGCACAATTTGGCCTCCGGGGGTCACCACGGGATAACTGCCGACGTCCTGCGTGCGCAGGGCCTGTTGCACGTTGCTGTCGCCCTTTAGGACGAGGTTGATGCGTTCAGCGCCCACCGTGACCTCGGCCACCCGCAGACCGTCGTTAAAGGCATCCACCGTGGCGGCAAGGGCAGAACTGTCGAGCCCTGCATCGGCCAGACGCTGGCGATCTGGGATCAGCCGCACCTCTGGCGCACCCAGTTCAAGGCCGGGAATGGGACGGAACTGATGCCCTTGCGCGCGCGGCAACAGACCGCCAACAAGGCCCGCGGCCTGACCTGCAACGGCGAGGATTTCGTTCAGGTCTTGACCGGACACGTTCAACTCAATCGTGCGCCCGCCGCCGATCCCGCGGCCAAAGAGGGACGGCTGCGTCATGAAGCCGAAGGTGCCCGGTTCCGCGAATATCGGCTGCGACAGAACAGGGATGAGTTCCGCTGCGCGCTGTCCGTCGGTGGCGGCGGCCCCGACGAAGCTGTTGCCTGGTGTGGCCACGAAAAAGAAGTTGTTGATGGTGGGCGTGCCATCAAGGTCGGTTTCCGGGCGTGCCTCCCACAGGGGTTCGGCCACCCGTTCGATGCGCTCGGCAACGGTCTGGGTGGTGTCGAGGTTGTAGCCCGGTGGCGGGATGATCAGGCCAAAGACGAGGTTGCGGTTCCCCTCTGGCAGGTATTCGAGGCGCGGCAGGAAGGTGACGCTGGCCACCGCCGCTCCTCCTGCGATAACGCCCACCATCATCAAGCCCAGTACGCGACTGCGCACCGTCCAGCGGACATAGATCATGACCAGCCATTTGAACGCGCGCCCGAAATGGTCGATGACGGGCAGGGGGATCGGCGCTTTGCCCGTTTCACTCAGCAGGCGCGAGGCAAGCGCTGGTATGACGGTCACGGCGACGATGAGACTAAGAAGGACCGATACCGAGATTGCGACGGCGATGTCTCGGAAAAGCTGGCCTGCCTCAAGCTGCATGATCAGGATGGGGACGAACACCAATACGGTGGTCAGGGCCGACACGAGGATCGCGCCCCAGACTTGTCGCGCGCCTTCATAGGCGGCCTCGCGTCGGGGCTTGCCTGCTTCGCGCAGACGAAAGATGTTTTCAAGCACCACGATGGCCGCATCCACGATCATGCCCACGGCAAAGGCAATGCCCGCCAAGCTGATGACATTGAGGGTCCGTCCCGTCAGGGCCATGACCACAAAGGTGGCCACGATGCTCACAGGGATGGAGAGCGACACAACTAAGGTCGCGCGGGGTGAGCGCAGGAAAAGCATCAGCACGAAGGCCGCGAGCAGACCACCGATGTAGATGTTTTGGGTGACGAGGTTGATGGCACCGTCGATATAGATTGTCTCGTCGTATACCTGTTCCATCATGAGCCCGGCATCTGCGACTGGACCTGCGTTGAGCGTGGCCAAGGTCTCGCGCACATTCTCCATCGTCGAGATCACGTTTGCACCTGCCTCGCGCACGATGTTGAAGGCAAGGCCCGGTTCGCCGCGGAAACGCAGGCGCGTGGTAGGGTCGGAGTAAGCGAAGGCGACTTGAGCGACATCTGACACGCGCACCTGCCCGATGCCACCGTTGACCGCACCGGAGCGCAGAACAACGTCCCGAATGGCGTCTTCGGTGTTGAGGTTGCCTTCTGTTCGCACAACGTAGCGGCGCTTGCCCTCATCGAGGTCCCCCGCAGAGATAGATATGTTCTCCGCGCGCAGTGTCCGCACAACTTCGGGCACCGTCAGGTTGAAGCGCGACAGGCGTAGGGGATCCACGATGATCTGTAACTCGCGGGTTACCCCGCCAAAAAGGTTCACCGCCGATACGCCCTCAATGCGTTCGACACGGTCCTGAACGGTGTCCTCGATAAAGTCGCGGTAGGTGGCCATGTCGCGCGTGTTGCCTTCCGCTGCGGTCAGGATGACCCAGGCGATGGGGCTGTCGTCAGAACTCGAAGTATTGAGCGTTGGTTCGTTTGCCTCATCCGGGTAGCCGCTCACCCGGTCTAGTCGGTTCGATACCAACAAAAGAACGTCGCCCATGTCGCTGCCGACGGCAAATTCGAGTGTCACCTCCGCCTCACCGGTCTGTGAGCGTGAGGTCATCACCTCCAACCCTTCAAGCCCGCGCAGTGCCTCTTCTTGCAGGTTCACGATCTCGCGCTCAATTTCAGACGGGGCTGCGCCGGGCCAAGAGGTTTCGACGACCACTATGGGTTTGCGCACGTCAGGGGCCAGTTGCACCGGAATGCGTGTTAGGGACAGCACGCCAAAGAGGACGGCAATCAGAACGGCGGCAATCACGGCGACAGGCCGGTCGATGGCGATGCGGATGGGGTCCACTAGTTCACCTCTGTCGGGCTGATATCCTGACCGGGGCGCAAGCGTTCGTTGCCACGCACCACAACCTGATCACCGGGGGCGAGGCCTGCAAGCACCTCGTATCGGTCGCCCGCTGGCGCGCCGATGAGCACTGTGCGCGGTTCGGCCTTTCCTTCCGTGGCAACAAAGACAGTCCAGCCGCCACGCGCCTGCACAAGCGCGTCTTTGGGCACGGTGAGCGCCTCGCGCTCGGCACCCACGGGCACGTCGACAGTCAGGGACTGGCCAACGGCGATGTTGGGCCGCCCGTCAATGCCCTGCGCGGCAAAACGAACGGCGCGGGTGCGGGTGGTGGCGGATTCCACCGGCAATATGGCTCTCAGCACGAGGGAAATGGTGCTCCCCGTCTCGAACGAGCCTTGCATTGTCTGGCCCGGCCTCAGATCCGTCACGTAGCGCGCGGGTATGCTTGCCTCGACCTCGAACGATTGGGTGTCCAGCAGGCGCACGACGGGCGTGCCTGCCTGGATATTGGCACCCGGGATCGTCTCCACGCTGAGCACGACGCCTGCGAATGGCGCACGCACCCGGCTCTGGGTCAATTGATATTCTGCCTCTGCCAGTCGGGCGCGTCCGGTTTCCAGCCGGGCCTCTGCCTCGGCCAATTGGGTACGCGCCACTTGCAGCCCGGCCTCAGCATCGTCGAAGCGGCCTTGTGAAAACGAGGCTGAATTGCGCAGCGCGTCAACGCGGCTGAAGGTGGTCTGAGCACTGTCAACGCGGACACGCCCTGTCTCTACGCTTGCCCTTGCCTCAGCGATCTGGGCCTTGGCTTGGGACAGGCGGATTGTGAGCAAATCGCGGTTCAGTTCGACGAGGATATCGCCCTGTCGCACGCTGCTGCCTGCCAGTACATTGACAGTTTCCACGCTGCCAGCGACCCGGCTGGCCACCGCACCATCCCGAGCGGTGACGATCTCAGCAAAAACGGGCACGGTTTCAGACATGATCCGCATCGCCACCTCTTGCACGCCGACCGCGGCGGGGCGGTCTTGGGCGAGTGCGCTCAACGCTGTGGCGAGGGTCAAAGTGGCTGCAATGAGCAAGCGGTGCACGGCGATCTCCAAGCTAGCTGCGCTAAGAGGTAGCTCCCTTGCCGCAATTGCAATATCCGCTGGCGGTGGCTTGTCACCACCGATATCGACCGGCCATAAAACGAGAGTTCTCGCTCTCGTCGTTACGGGGCAACAGCCTGCTGAAGGTCGTCCACCAGTTGGGATGGATCGTCCCATCTCTTGGAGGATCAGCGATGGCTGGGAAAAGAGAAAGGGCGGAAGAGATGGCCACGACGTTTTGGCAAGTTGAAGTCCTGCAAGGACAAGGCGCAACGATTGCCTCGGCGGTGCGCCAGATTGGTCTATTGTATCCATGGCGCAAGCGTAATGGCGCGATGCAGCGGTCGCAGCTTGCGCGGTCAAAAGAGCGGGGAAAAAAGAACCAGCGGTGCCATCGCGCTGTGTCTGACCTGACATTGGACAAGCTCATTATGAGCGAGGCTGCAAAGGATGAATGGCGTCAAGCCAGCCAGCCAGCGGATGCTTTGTCGCCCTGAGTTGTAAGAATTGCGGCGCAGATGCATGTTTTGCTCGTCCTTGGCGATGTAACGCACAAACATGTCAGAGAAGCTGTTGGTCTTCTGCATGATGGCCAGCTGACCAGCCACCCAAAGCGTGCGTTTTAGCCGAAAGGCGTGCCTCCATAAGGTGGTCCGGTTTGGTTGTGCGTGCATCGTCGGCCTCTGGTCTCTTGGGACGACTATTTTTGGTGTAGGGAGGGAAAGCCCAATGTGCTTTGGGGCACGTCCAAGTAACTGTCGAGCCCCTCTGTCCCACCCTCGCGACCGTAGCCGCTGGATTTGATGCTGCCAAACGGAGTTCCAGGCATGGATGCTTCCAGCGTGTTTATCGAAAGGTTGCCAACTTCTACTTCTTCCGTAAGGCAGTCGATGTCATCGGCACGGTTGGTGAAGGCGTAGCCTGCGAGACCGTAGGGCACCGAATTGGCCTGAGCGATTGCCTGATCGAGCGATGAGACCGGGTTAAGCACCGCCACCGGACCAAATGATTCTTCCGGCATGATCCGAGCGGTGCCGGGCACGTGCAAGAGGACGGTCGGCCAGAAAAAGTAGCCCCGATCTCCATGCCGCGCGCCGCCCGTGGCAAGGGTTGCGCCCTGAAGAACCGCTTCGTCAACGAGGTCGGTGAGCACCAGCACTCGGCGCTGGTTCGCGTCGGGCCCTATCTCGACACCATCGGTCAGCCCGTTGCCGACGACGGTTGCTTCGGCCCGCTTTACAAATTCCGCGACCCCGCTTTCGAAATTTCGCGGCAAAGTCGTCGCAATGCGCTAGTGCGCAAAGAACCGCGTGGGTGATCTACAAACCTGGCCCGCGTTGCGCATCTTACGATTAGCGCCGGAAATGGCGGCTGCTCCTAAATCCGTATCCTCACAGACAATGACCGGCGCATGCCCTGCGAGTTCCATGAGGACCTTCGTGTCATGCTGTGCGGCCAAGTTTGTGAGGTGACGGCCAACGGTTGTAGAACCTATGAAGGCGATCAAACCGACGGAGTCTTGGCCCACCGCGATGACAGGCAAAACAGTGAGTTTCTGTGAGGTGGTATGAAGGGAGCGAATTGAAAAATTTCTACAAATCGAAGGTATTTGGAGGCGTCTTGCTGGTCTATGAGTGTAAAAAAATGGTGCCCCCACACGGACTCGAACCGCGGACCTACTGATTACAAAACTGCTGGCTCTGCGTATTGTAGCGCATTACGATGCGCAGTGTTTCCATCATATCCATTGTTTTCAATGATTTAATGCACCATACCGTTTGTTAACAAACCGTAGTGTCAACATTTCTCGCTTCCCTTTTGGTGCCCAAATGAACCTTCAAACCAGAAAATGGACCCCGGCCTTTCTCGACAACTTTCCTTTGCCGGGACGCAATGAGCCGCGCATTGAATTGACGGACCCTGCGACGGAAGGGCTAATGCTACGCGCCACCCATCGTGGAATTCGTTGGTCGGTGGTTTACCGCGTCACAGGGCAAGGCAGGTACAATCCAAAGACAGGGCGCGAACTGAAAGGGCCACAACAGCGGATGGTCATCGGCAAGTATCCGAACGTGGGCCTGAAAAAGGCGCGAAAGATGGCCACCAAAGTCCGAAAGAAAGCAGACAACGGAAAAGACCCCAAAGAACTTCAGATCGCAGCGGTCCAGGCAAAACAAAAAGCTGAGAAAGACCAGCGCGACAATTCAGTGGTCAATGTCATGGAGGGAATGCTTGCGCTCAAGACTGCAGACAACCGGCCCACGACGGTCAGGAACCTAAAGAACCTAATCAAGAACCACGTCTTTCCCGGTTTCGAGAAATACGA
>JBCCUC010000035.1:0-23550 GCA_039197515.1 Pseudomonadota bacterium
GGAAGAGATCGAATAGGCGCGGTGCTGCAAAGGTTTCAGCCATGAGACGACTTCTGCTGGATCAAGCACAAGACCGGGGTTGAGGTTGAGCAGATCGAGCGCGTCTTTCCCCCAGAGATAGGCTTCCAACGCCTCTTTGTCCCCGTTGCTGACCACATGCGTCAGTTCATCGTCCTGCATCAGCGGCTCGATCGCTCGGATCAGATCGCGCGAAGGTGTCATGATTTCAAGCCCAGTGCTCAGAAGCGTGCCCAGGGCTTGGCCTGCCACTTCATTCTCTGCGGTCGCGCCGAGACGGGTGAGCCAGGCCGCAACCAAATCAGGCGCATTGACCGGCATCACGCCAAGCGCGTCGCCCGCCTCGTAGTGCATGCCGCTGTCGGCCAGATCAAAAGCGATGTGGCGGATCTCTTTGGCTGATTTCGGCCCTGAGAGGATCCTATTCTCGCGCAAGGTGGCGGGGTAGGGCGTCTTCCGGCTCCAGGCAGATTTGGCCTTTTTCAGCATCGGATCGGCGGGCGGTGCGGCGGCAACAGCGCCCGCCTCGGGCAGGGTTGCCGCGATCCAGGCCTCGGCGGCATCCTCAAAATCCACGTCACAATCCACGCGTGGGCCCAAGCGCTTGGCCCCAAGTTGCTCAAGGCGCGTGTCTACCAGCTTTCCCGCCTGGCAAAACTCATCATATGAGGTGTCGCCCAGGGCCAGCACACCGTAGTTCAGGCTCTCAAGCCGTGGTGCCGTGCTCGCGGAAAGCGCCTCCCAGAACTGATGCGCGTTATCAGGCATCTCGCCCTCGCCGTAGGTGGAGACCACGACGATCAGGTTTTGCATCGCCGCGAGGTGGTCCATCTCCACTTCGTCCATCTCTGCCACGCGCGGGGTGAACCCTTTGCTGCGCGCGAGCAGTGCTGCATCCTCTGCCAATTGTTCGGCATTGCCGGTTTGCGTGCCATAGATGATGTCGAGGTGCTTGACCTCTGCGGCCTGGGCGGCTGGGGCTACGGCTCCGCCGCCAGTGGCGAGCCGGGAGTGCAGCCCGGCAAGAAACCCGCCCAACCAGAGCTTTTGCTCGCCTGAGAAGGGCGCATCACTGGGGATGTAGGGGACCTTAGTGCTCATATCGTTCATCGAGATTACTCCGCCGCGGTGCGGGCGACCACATCGGGGATCGCGTGTTCAACAAAGAGCGCGTCAAAGCTGGGCACCTCGCCCAGAGCCGCGCGGTTCTTCGCGCTTTGATGCAGGATCCAGGCGTAGGTGCCGGGGCTGTCCATGCTCAAGATGTTGCGCAGCGACAGCGCGCGCTTGAAATCGCTCAGCCGCTTGTTGGCGACAAGCGCGGCAAGCTCGGTGTCGTTGTAGCCCTCAATCGCCGCTTTGGCATGTTTGCCAAGCGCGCTCATGAGGCCAAAGTCCTCTGTCAGGACCAGATTGCGCGCGGCTTTGTCCCGGGCCATGCGGTCGGCGGTGCGCAGGCGTTTGGCGGCGATGGTCTGCGCCTGCTCCAGCACGATGTAGCTGCCCAGAAGGCGGAACATCTCTGGGGTGTCCATCTCACCATAGCTTGGCACGGCGCCCCGGTGCACCGGGCGGCCGCGCTTCCAGGCGGCCTTGAGTTCCGCAATCTGGTGCCCTGCCAAGGCAGTGGAAAGCTCATCCATAAGCTCTTTGCGGCTGCGCGCGGCCAAGATTGCGTCCGCGTCCTGATACTGCAGCAGTGCTTTGGGCATGACCCAGGCCATGTGCTTGCGGGTCTCGTCCCAGGCCTCCAGCAAGTCTTTGCCCCGAGGCGATCCGGTCGCCGCGACATGCCAAGAGAGCAACTGGTGCACGGCTGCCTCATGAATGACAGCGTGATCGCTGCCGTCCACCAAGGTGCCGGCCAAGACGGAGTCCTTGCTCATCATCTCAGGCAAGCGCCCCATGGGATCGTATTGATAGGCAAAGCCGCCTGACATGCCGTTGCCAAAGCCCTTGGCAAAGCCGCCGATGTTCAGGATCGCCCCGTTGGTCATGTACTCAGCGCAGAAATCCCCCACGCCTTCAACCACCGCAGTGGCACCTGAATTGCGCACGGCAAAGCGGTCGCCTGCTTGCCCCTCGACAAAGGTACGCCCCCCGGTTGCACCGAAAAGCGCGAAATTGCCGATGAGCACATTTTCCTGACGCACAGCCCCGCCGGGGCTCTTCACGATGATCTCTCCGCCTGAGGCGCCTTTGCCCACACCGTCGTTGCAGGTGCCTGTGTGCGCCATCACCATGCCGTCGTTGCAAAACGCGCCGTAGCTTTGGCCCGCAGACCCATGGGTGGCGACACGTACACTCTGCGGCTCAAAGAAGCGCCGCCCCCGGCTGTCCTGATAGGCGGCTGCGGGCAACGCCGCCAATTCGTGGTTGAGCATGCGCTCGATATCGATGCCCAACTGCCCGCCGACTGTCTTGTTTCGGTTGTTGAGCGGCGCATTGGGGCGCAGTTCAATCTGGCGCTCACCGCCGTCGATCAGCCGCGCTTTGACCTGCTCCAAAAGCGCATCATCGACGCTGAAATCCTTCTCCAGATAGATCGGGTTTGCCACTTTGATCTCGGGCACACAGGTCAGCATCGCGCGCAAGTCGAGTTTGCCAACAGACGCCGGGTGATCCATCAAATGCAGCAGATCCGCCCGCCCCCGCGCCTCCTCAAGCGAGCGCAAGCCCAGTGAGGCCAAGATCTCCCGCACTTCATGGGCAATGTTCAACAGATACTGGGCGAGCGCGCGGGGATCGCCGTCAAAAACCTCGGGGTTGGTGGTCAGGCCTGCGGGGCATTTCACGTTGCAGTTTTTGGCCATCACGCATTTCAGCATCATCAGCGCGGTGGTGCCAAATTCAAAACTGTCCCCACCCAAAAGCGCGCCTTTGACCACGTCGGATGCGGTCTGCATGGCCCCCGAACAGCGCAGCAGCACTTTTTGCCGGATCCCATTGGCGCAAAGCGCTTGGTGCACCTCAGCAATCCCAATCTCGGCCGCGCGCCCAGTGTATTTCAGGCTGGTAACTGCCGCCGCACCGGTCCCGCCGGTATTGCCTGCGACGTTGATCACATCCGCACCGGCCTTGGCCACGCCAACCGCGATGGTCCCGATGCCCTCTGAGGAGACGAGCTTGACGATGACCCGCACCCGCGCGGCCTTAGTGTCATGGATCAACTGGCCCAGATCCTCGATCGAATAGGTGTCATGGTGCGGCGGGGGAGAGATGAGCTCCACACCCGGGGTGCCGCCGCGGGCCGCGGCAATCTCTACCGTCACTTTGGGCGCGGGCAACTGCCCGCCTTCGCCGGGCTTGGCCCCCTGGCCGATCTTGATCTCGATCTCTTCGAGGTTCGGGTCGGCGAGATACCCGGCCCAGACGCCAAAGCGGCCCGACGCGAACTGCTTGATCCGGCTCGCCCGAATGGTGCCATAGCGTGAGAGGTGCTCGCCCCCTTCACCGGAATTCGACATGCCGCCCACCATATTGGTGCCATGGGCCACGGCCTCATGGGCCGAGGCGACAAGCGCGCCGTGCGACATGGCGCCAGAGGCCAGTCGCGGCGTGATCTCGGAGGCAGGCTGCATGTCGGCAAGCTCAATCCGGTCAGGCGCGGGCCGCAGGCGGGAGATATAGCTGAGCGCCATGCCTGCGACGGCAACCTTCAAAGCGCCTTGCGTGATGTAGTGCCCTTGAACGTCTTGCCCGAAACGTTCCACGAGAGTCTCCGCCAAAACGTCGAGCCGCCCGATATCGCGGGCTTTGGGACCGGTCAGGCGCAAGAGGTACTCGCCTCCGCCCAGATCCTCCACCTTGAGCCCCCGAATGACAAAATCATTGTTACCCGCGCGGTTGAAAAGCATCATCTCGCGTTTGATGTCCGCGACCGTATCGAGAAACGTGATGTCTGCGGGAAAGGCCAGCACGTCGCGCAATGCGGCGGGCCTGCGTTGGCGCTCCTCCGCCATCATGGTGGAGAACGCGCGGTAGCCTGGCGTGATCTGAAACCCGTCGATTTGCGCGCGTGTCAGCTTGGCAAATGACGTGTTCACATAGCCCTTGTCATCAATGCCAAAGGCGTCGTCCATCTGGCGCAAGGTGAGCAGGCGAAAGGGATCCGTCTCCCCGTCAAGAGCGCTGTCGTGTGCTTCGGCAAAGCTGATTTTCTCTTCCGTGAGATCCACAAACCCGCGCACGGCGGTGGTGCCGTATGAATGCCCCGCGCCCTCTGACCGCTCTTTGAAAAGCCCCAGGATGGGGATGTCTTTCTCCGTCTCAACCGTGAGCGCGCGCGCGTGCCAATCCGCCACGGATCTGGCCACAACGTCAAAGCGCACGCCACCCACGGGGGTCTTCATATTGGGCAGATACTTGGCAAAGACGGGATCGTTGGTATCGAGGAAGTTGGGTTCAAAAAACTCACCGCCCGAATAGCTTTCGACAGTGCAAAGTCCGACCTTGCCCATGGTCTTCATCAGCGCCTTTTCAGCCGCCTTTTTGAACTTGCGATAGGCCGTCGCGGCCTCATCGCTAAAAAGCTCTTCGGCGCGCATGCGCACGGCGAGCGGATAGACCGCGGAGGCCCCAAAGCCGAGCGCGCAGGCGATGTGATGGGACGAGCAAATCTGCCCGCTTTCAACGACCAAGCTCACCTTAAAGCGCATGCCTTCTTCGATGAGCCGCTGATTGACCGCAGATACCGCGAGCGTCATGGGCATCGGCGCGCGCGCACGGCTCAGATGCCGGTCCGTGAGGATCGCGATGCCGCCCCGGTCGCGCGCGAAGGCCACGACCGCATCGGCAACCTCATCAATCGCTGAGGTCAGTGCGGCTTCATTGCCCGCCATGTCCTCAAAGACCGGCTCATAGAGCATATCGAACCGCGCCCAGGGCGTTGCCTCCTGCGCTTTGATCTTGAGCATGTCGGTCATCAAGAGCACCGGCGAATTCACCACGATCTGGCGCGCGCGGCTGTGGCCGAGGTGCGGCTTTTCCCCCAAGGCCACGCGCAAGGTCATCCCGTCTGCCTCGCGGATGGAGTCGAGCGGCGGGTTGGTCACCTGCGCAAAGCGCTGGCTAAAGTACTTGGCCACACCGCCCTCATTGTCGGAAAGCGCATTGATCGCATTGCCGTAGCCCATGGCGGAGACCTTTTCGACGCCGGTTTGCAGCATCGGGTCCATCAAGAACTTAAAGCTCTCTTGGTTGAGCGTATAGCCGACATAGCGGGCCGGACGCTGCAGATCGCCGTTATACCGTGCGGCGGCATCTGCCGGGGTCTGCGCGCTCTCGGGCAAGTCGTCGATATTGACCTGAGCCGCGGCCAAGAGGGCAGGGTAATCCTCAACCGCCGCCAGTTTTTCCAGTGCCTCGCGGGTTTCATAAATCCGACCCTCGCAGTGATCGAGATAGATCATCCCGCCCGCTTCCACCCGGCCGCGGCGCACAACGGTCTCTGGCGGGAAATCGATCTGCCCCGCCTCCGACATCACTGCGAGGTAATCCTCGGTTTCCACTGTGCGCATCGGGCGCAGGCCCAAACGGTCCAGGCGCGCGCCAATGATATCGCCGTCGCCGAAAATCAGGGCCGCCGGTCCGTCGTTCTTTTCCTCAGACAGGGAAAAGTACTCTAACATCGCGCGCACGCCAGGGCTCAATTGCCTGTCATTCTCCCAAGCGGGGGGCATCATCGCGACCACGGCCGTGACGAGGTCCAACCCTTCGTCATAGACCCGCGCGTTCAACGTCTGATCGAGCCGGCAACTGTCCGACTGTCCTTTGGGGCGCACGATGGCTTTGTTGCGCGCCAAAGCGATGGCGGCTTCGCTCAGACGGTTCTTTTTGTCCGTGTTGAGTTCCCCGTTGTGGGCCATCAGCCGAAAAGGCTGCGCCATGGAGGGGTGCGGATCGGTGTTGGTCGAAAATCGCGTGTGGAAGTAGAGGGTGCGCACCGCGTGATCGGGGTCGGAAAGGTCGTTGAAATACGGGATGATCTCCCACGAATTCAGCCGCCCCTTGTAGACTTGCATGCGCGAGGACAGCGAGAGAGGATAGAGCCCCTCAAGCGCCGGGTCGGTGTAGGCCTGCGCCTCGATCTCCAAAAGAGCCGAATGGATGCGGCGGTCGAAGGCCAATCGGTCCATGCCACCCGGTGCTTCAAAGACCCACTGCGCAATTGGCAATTGCCAGCATGTCGCGCGCGCGCCGATCGCATCTGCGTTGACGGGCATGTTGCGGACCAGTCTTGTCCTAAAACCCGCGCCGTCCAGTACCGATTGGATCAGGCCAGCCGCTCGGTCGTGCTGAGCGCGGTCGGCGGGTAGGAAAAAGTTACCGACCCCAAATGTGCCGTAGCGCATTGGGACGCCGGTGAGCTTTTCGAAGAACGCCACCGAAAGATCGACCGAGACGCCAGCGCCGTCGCCAACACCTTCGGAGGACATGCCGCCCCGGTGCGGCACGGCGCAGAGCGCTTCATGCCCGTGTTTGAGCACATGATGTGTCTGCTGACCGTCTTTGCGCGTTAAAAATCCAACACCGCAATTGCTGTGCTCAAGCGCGGGATCATACAGTCCCATAGGCGAAGGCGTGGCTGTCACAAGGCTCTCCAAAGTCGAAGACGGGCGAACACGAGCGCGGGCTCGTAGACGGTGGGTCTCTGGCGTGCTGCTGGAGAACGGCGTGAAGGTCCTCCTAATGGATCAAAGGTCTCGGATCAAGCCTGACACGCGCTCTGCTGCCGGGACATTCGCGCGCAAGGGGAATTGCGCTAGCCGCTCTGCGGGAGTTGATCCGCCCCCAGCCCACGCGCAAGGCGATCCGCCTTTTGCAGCATCTGGAAAGCCTCAAAACGCCGATCGTGCAGCGCGGCGTGGGGCACCGACGGCGTGAAAGTCTGATCAATCTTGGACATCTTGGTCATCGCGTCTTGCAAGCGCGGCGCATGACCGCTGGCCACAGCACCCAGCATCGCAGACCCCAACAGAACAGGCTCGGGCGAGGCGGGCGACTGCACCCGATAGCCACCTGCGTCAGCCAGGAGTTGTTGGATCGTTGTGCTCTGGGCAGCGCCGCCGCTGATCACGATGGCGCTTGGGCAGACCCCGCGCGCTTTTTGAGCGGCCATGATCTGCCGCAGGCCGTAGCCCACGCCAAGGACAGTCGCGACATAGGTTGCCAGAAGATCGTCAAAGCCCTGATCTAGGCTGAGCCCCGCGATCACTGCGCGAGCATCGGGGTCTGCAAAAGGCGCGCGGTTTCCGATGAGGTCCGGCACGATGACGCGGCTTTCTGCAAAGCGCGCCGCATCGCTCGGCACATCGACGCGCTGGTCCAGCGTGCGCAAGAGATAGGCCTGCAGAGAAAGACCTTTGCCTAGCGCCATCTCTTTTGCGGCGGGTCCTGCGGGATGTTTTGCGGTGAGATGGGCAATCGCCTCCCCCGCGGCCGATTGCCCCCCTTCGCTGAGCCACATACCGGGCACCATCGCCGAATAGTAGGGGCCCCAGACGCCGGGGACTTTGTGCGGCTTGGCAGACGTTGCCATTGTGCAGGCCGAGGTGCCAAAGACATAGGCCATGGTCGCTTCAGGCCCCGCACCCCCGGCGGCACCAACGGTGCCAACGCCACCGGCATGCGCATCGATCAGTGCCGCGCCGACGGGCGTGCCGGGCCGCAGTCCGCATTCCGCTGCGGCCTCTTCGGTGAGGCCTTGGCCCAGCGGGGTGCCGGGGGGCACAATCTCTTGACCGATCCGGGCGAACCCCTCATCCGCGAGCACGCCCAACCCGATCTGGTGAAAGTAGGTCGGATCCCACCGCGCTTCATGGGCCAGATAGGTCCACTTACAGGTGACGGTACAGGCGGAGCGGGCGAGCGACCCGGTTGCCTTCCACGTCAGAAAATCGGGCAGATCAAAGAACTGCGCGGCCCGCGCGAAACGCTCAGGCTGTTCTTCTTTGAGCCAGAGGAGCTTGGGCGTTTGCATCTCAGGCGAGATACGGCCGCCGACGTAGTCGAGCACTGCATGGCCCTGCACATTGATCCGGTGTGCCTGCGCTTTGGCCCGCTGATCCATCCAGACGATGACATTGCGCACCGGATCGCCGGATGCGCTGACGCTCAAGGGGCGCATGTCCTCCCCAAGGACGGCCATGGAGCAAGCCGCGTCAAAGCCCAGCCCCGCAATCTGATCCGCTGAAACCTCAGCTGCCGCCAGCGCCTCCCTGATGCAGGTGCAGACGGCGTGCCAGATGTCATCGGAGGATTGCTCCGCGGTATCAGCGCCGTCGCGCCACATCTGAATGTCATGCTTGTGGCTAGAGAGCATTCGCCCGTTCGCGTCAAAGACAGCCGCGCGTGCGCTGCCGGTGCCGACATCGACCCCAATGAAAAACGTCATAGGTCCACGGCGTTTGGCAAGAGGACGAGATCGCGGATCGTCACATTTGCAGGCCGGGTCAGCATGAAGATGACGCAATCGGCCACTTCTTGTGGCTGCATGAGGCTGCCTTCGGCCAGCGCTTGCTCCATCTTCGCCTTGGGCCAATCGTCGAGCAAGGCGGTGACCACGGGGCCCGGTAGGATCGCCCCGACGCGCACGCCGTGTTTGGACATTTGGCGGCGCACCGTATGCGTGAAAGCCTGAACGGCATGTTTGGATGCGGTGTAAATCGGCTCCCACACCACAGGCACCACACCGGCGACAGAGCTTGTCAGAATGATGTCACCCGCGCCCTGCTGCGCCAAATTCGGCAAGACCGATTGTACCGACCGGAAGGCGGCGTTGATGTTGAGGTTGAGCATGTGATCCCAGGCGGCGAGATCTGCCTCCAAAACATCGCCGCCGACGTAGGCCCCGGCATTCGCGTGAAAGACGTCCAGCCGGCCCATGCGCGCCAAGATCTGGGGCAGCATCTCTGCGACACTGTCAGGATCTAGCAGATCGGTCACAATCGCCTCTGCCTCGGGTCCAAGGCGCGCGCAGACCGCCTCCAACGCGTCTTTGTCGTGGTCTACCAGCGCCACGCGCGCGCCTGCGGCGAGGCAGGCCTCGGCACAGGCTTTGCCAATGCCTGATGCCGCACCGGTGATGGCGACAACTTTGCCCGATAGATCTGACATACTAGCCCTCCGTGATCAGCCCGTATTGCACCGCCTTACCTTTGAGAAACGGCAAGCCTTGGCCCATTACTTGCTCAGCGCTTTCGGCCACTGGGCGCCATACGGATAGGCCATGGGCAATCTCAGGCGGCATGTTGATGAAGCTCTCCATCGCCAAACCGCCGTCAAAGCCGATGGCGGCGAGGGTGGCAAAGATCTCATCCCAGTCACAGGTGCCGCTCCCCGGCGTGCCGCGGTCACTCTCTGACAGATGAATGTATCTCAGGTGTTCACGCCCCGCGAGGATCCCATTGCCCGCACCGCGCTCTTCAATGTTCATGTGGTAGGTGTCGAGGTGGAGAAACATGTTCTCAGCGCCAATGCGCTCGATCATCTCAACGCCCTGGGCGGCGGTATTGATGAGATGCGTCTCATAGCGGTTGACCGGCTCGATCCCAAAGGCAAGACCATGGGCCTGCGCAACCTTCGCCGCCGCTGCAAGCGTGCGGGCGACGTTATCAAGTTCCTCCGCAGTGGGGGGCAGGCCGGTGCGCTCGCCAATCCCACCGAAGGTCACGCCGGTCAGCGCCCGCGCGCCGAGACCCGCCGCCTTTTCTAAGGCCAGTGTAAGAAAGTCGATGGCACCCTCAGGGTTGCGTGAGGCCCAGACCGCTTCGGGCAGACCCAAGGAGCATACCGCGGGCAGCTCGGCCTCCTCCAGCAATTTGCGGCCCAAGGCTGCATCGGTGGACGCAGGATCAAGCAGAGCAATTTCAATGAAATCCATCCCGTAGGACTTGGCGGCAGCAATCGCGCGGGCGGCCCCCGGCGCATCCCAAGACATCGTCCACATGGAGGTATGAACACCAAATCCCCTCATACGCTCGAGTATCCGCCCTCGATCATCATCAGCGCGCCGTTGACCAGATCAGATGCGGGCGAGGCGAGATAAAGCGCCATGTCTGCCACCTCCACCGGCTCGCCAAATCGACCCAGCGGCGTGGCGGCAATCATCGGGCCGGATTTCTCCGGGGGACTCCAGATTTTCTGACCCATCTCGGTCAAGATCACCGTGGGGCAGATCGCATTCACTTGGATGTTGTGCGGGGCCAGTTCGGTCATCAGTGACTTGGTGAGCGCGTTGAGCCCGCCCTTTGACGCCGCATAAGCCGCATGATCGGGCAGGGCGATGACCCCGGTCTGAGACGAGATGTTGATGATCTTGCCCGCCTTGGCGGCGATCATCGCCGGGGCCAGGCCGCGGGCAAGCAGGAACGGCGCGCGCAGGTTGATGGCCATGGAGCGGTCCCAATCCTCGACCGCGTAATCGGTGACGGGGCCGACCAGGGCAACACCTGCTGAATTCACCAGGATGTCGATGTGGCCCTGGGCTTTCGCCTGATCGAGCAGTGCAGCACAGCCCGCGGCGGTGGAGATGTCTGCAACGATGGTGGCGCATCCGGTTTCGTCTCCCACAGCGTCGAGCCGCTCTGCCGCCTGCCCCGTTGCAATGACATGGGCACCCGCATCGCTGAAGACGCGCACGATCTCAGCCCCAATGCCGGACGAGGCCCCGGTCACGAGGGCACGCTTGCCTGCGATAGAGAACCTCTCAGCCCAGGTCATCCCCTACTCCAAGTTCGTGTGATTGGCGCGCATGACGTCAGGCTCAATGGCCAAAGCCGCGCGTAGATCCAGGACCAATAGCTCAAAAAAGAGATAGAGGAGCGCCTCATAGATAGAGCCCATCGGCAGAATAGAGGTAACCGCCTCCCCTTGATCTGCCGCCATCGTCTGCGCCGGCAGGTGCACGACGCGATCCGCCGCCTTTGGCGCGGGGCCACTCGGTTCGGCGGTGATGCAAATCACCCGGGCGCCCGCGTCCTGCGCAACGCCCATGAGCGCGGCCACTGTCGAGAAATGCCCCGGCCCTGCGCTCACAAAGAGAATGTCATCACTGCCAATCGGGGGCGTTGTCATGTCTCCCACAACATGCGCATCGAGCCCAAGATGATAAAGGCGCATCGCCAGCGCTTTCATCATCAACCCCTCGCGCCCGACGCCATAGCAACAGATCCGCCGTGCGGCTCCGAGCGCCGTGCAGAGCGGTCCGATTTGCCCCAATACGTCTGGCGCAAGGCCCGGGCGCAATTCGTCGAGGATTTGCTCAGCCCGGCTCATAGCTTGATTTGGATCTTCACGTCGCTGGGCCGGGCCTCGACGGCCCGATCAAAGGCCGCGATGCTGTCCTTGAATGCAAAAGTCTCAGAGATCAGCGGTTTGAGGTCAACCTTGCCCGACCCGATGAGCGCGATGGCACGGTCATACATGTTGGCGTAGCGAAAGACCGTCTCCATGCGGATTTCCTTTGATTGGGCCAAGACGATGTCGACGGGCACGGGATCAACCGGCATGCCCACCCAAACCACGCAACCCGCAGGTGCGACGGTCTCAAGCGCTGTTTGGATCGACGCCGCAGCGCCCGCGCATTCAAAGACGACGTCCGCCCCCCAGCCATTGGTCGCCGCGCGCAACACCGTTTGGGGATCATCCTTCGGGACCAGGACGGGCTCGATATTGTCATACCCCGCTGCAAGCTGCAGTTTTTCATCCACCAGATCGGTGATGAAGACCTGCGCGCAGCCTCCGGCGAGCGCGGCCAGCGCGCACATGGTGCCGATGGGCCCCGCACCGGTGACAAGGGCGACATCCCCCGGCTTGATCCGAGCCTTGGCCGCGGCCTGCATGCCGATGGCGAAAGGTTCGACCATTGCGCCTTCGGCATAGCTGACATGGTCGGGCAATTTGTAGGTGAAGGCAGCGGGATGGATGACGGACGGGGTCAAACACCCGTGCACCGGCGGCGTTGCCCAAAACTGCACATCAGGATCAACGTTGTAGACGCCGAGCTTTGTCGCCTTGGACGCCATGTTGGGGATCCCTGGCTCCATGCACACGCGGTCCCCGACGCTCAGGTGCGTGACGTTGGGCCCCACCTCGGCGATCGCACCGGAAGCCTCGTGCCCAAGCACCATCGGTTCGTTCACGACGAAAGGGCCGATCTTGCCATGGGTGTAGTAGTGCACATCGCTGCCACAGACGCCCACCGTGTCGACACTGATGCGGACATCGTTGGGTCCGACGGACTGCGGCAAATCGATATCGCGCAAGGCCAATTCATTTGCGCGCTCTAGAACCAGTGCTTTTGCCATGGTCAGGTCCCCACTCTTTGTTGCGGTGCGGCAGCCTCAAGCAAGGCCGCAGCGGTATTTTCGTCGGTCACAAGAGTATCTACAAACCCGCACCTCAGGGCAGCCGCCATGATAGGCACCTTGTGCAGACCGCCCGCCGCAAGGATGACATTGTCGATCTTGGCCATGTCATCAAGCGACATGCCAAGGACGCGGGCGTTGATGGGGTGATCGATCAGCTCGCCCTCCGCATTCAGAATATGCCCCGTGATGTCGCCGACACCGCCAGCCGCGATCAGATCGGCAGGCGTGATGTCTTTGGGCAGGGCGTCTCGCACCAAAAGCGAGCTTTCCAGATCGCCCGTCGCCAGGGCCAGCGCCCCGCAGGAGCGGATCTTTTCCAGCATCTCGGCAATCACGTCTTGCTCAATGATAATGGCTTGGCTTTCGGCACTACCGGCGTAAAGCGGGGCGGTGAAAAAGCTATGCTCCGCGTTGCACAGATCAGCAAGCCGGGTGGTGATCTCGTAGCCGTTCACATCTGAGCCGCGCGAAACGCCCCCCATGATCGAGACGATCTCAAGATCGGGGCGGTCCAGCGGCTCTATGTGGCGTGTCGCCAGGTTCAGCGTATTGCCCCAAGACATGCCAAATCGGGTCAGAGACACATCCTGAAGGACTTCGCTCAAATGCGCGCCAAGCCCGGCCGCGACCAAGGGGGTCACGGATCCAGCGCTTTCCGGTGATGGCACGACGACGGCGCGCAACAGGCGGAACTGACGCTCCAATCGCCATTCAAGCTCCGCCGCCGCTGCAAAAACGGAATCGACGCTCACCCGCAGGATGCCGCGTTGGCGCGCCTCACTCAGGGCTTTGTTGACACGCAGACGGGTTATGCCAAAGCGGGCCGCCGCTTCGGCCTGAGTGAGCCCTTCGATTTCGCAGGCCCAGGCCAGACGCACCAGCAACTGCTCTTCAGGATCGATCTGTTCAAGCTTGATGTATCTGGCCATCGCGTCGTTCTTTACCTGGTCAAAGGGTTTGGACGGCGGATGCACCGCACGCGCGACCGGATCATTTGACCGCGCCCATCGTCAAGCCGCGCACCAACTGCTTTGACGCGATCAGCGCGAAGATCAAGACCGGGATCACGATCAGCGTCGAGGTGGCCATGATCTTACCGTAGGGCAGGTTGTAGCCTTCCATGAAGGACACCGCCATCGCGGGTGCCGTCTTGGCATCATTGCGGGTCAGGATGAGACCGAACATCAACTCATTCCAGGAGAAGATGAAGGAGAAGATGGCTGAGACCGCGACCCCCGGCATTGCCAGCGGCAAACAGATCGACCGCATGATGCGGAACTGCGACGCGCCTTCCAGCCGCGCGGCTTCATCCAAGTCGTAGGGAATGCCGCGAAACTGATCGGTCACGATCCAGATCACGATGGGCAAGTTGAACGTCAAATAGATCAAGATCAGCGTGATGTGCTTGTCGAGGATCCCCAAGTTGCGTGCGATGAGAAAAAACGGCAGCGCCAGCACGATGGGCGAGACCATGCGGTTGGTGATGAACCAAAACCACAGGTCCTTTTTGCCGCGAAACTCGAACCGGGCCAGGGCAAAAGCCGCAGGCACGCCGAGAAGAAGCGCCAGTGTGGTCGTGCACACCGCGACGATGAGCGAGTTCACAAGCGTGCGCAGCACCCCGTCTTCAAAAAGCGCTTCGCGGTAGTTGGCAAGCGTTGGCTCAAAAAGCCAGACAGGGGGCGCCTCAAGCGCGACGATCTGGGTCTTTAGCGACGTGGTGACCATCCAGTAGAACGGGAAAACGCAGAGCGCGGTGATGAGCACCAGCACCGAGATTTGCGACCATAAGGAGCGTGTGGATGTCATCGCTCACACCTCCTTGTAAAAGACGCGGATGTAGATCTGCGCCAAGATGATGGTGATGATCAGCAGGATGATCGCCTGCGCGGAGGCGAGCCCCTGGTCAAAGCCGCGAAAGCCCACGCGTTGGATCATCAAAGAGATAAACTCGGTCGAGGCGCCAGGCCCGCCGCGGGTGAGGGTGAACACCATGTCAAAGAGCTTTAACGTATCAGCGGTGCGCAGGATCAAGACCGCAACCAAGCCGGGCAGCAAGAAGGGCAGCTGCACATACCGCAGGATTGTCCATTTGGATTTGGTCTCTAAGCGCGCGGCCTCTTCGACCTCTTCGGGCACCATGGTAAGCCCAGCCAAGAGCACCATCGCAACAAAGGGCGTCCACTGCCAAACATCCCAAAAGATGATCATGTAAAAGGCATTGGTCGGATCACCGATCCAGTTGATGTCCGCGCCACCAAGAAGCTGGTTCACCACGCCGAATTTCTGATTGAACATCACCTGACCAAGAAGCCCTACCACGGCGTATGTCGTGGCCATGGGAAGGACGAGGCTCAGCCGGCAAAGTGTTTTCATCAAGGTGAGGCCGGGCTTGTGCAGGACCAGTGCGATGCCAAGGCCCAGGGCGATTTGCAACGGCAGCGCGGTGCCCAGCAAAAAGAACGTGCGTCCCATCGCCTGCCAGAACACTTCGTCCGTCAGCACGGTCCAATAGTTTTCCAGCCCGATGAACTCGACACGCTTGAGCTTTGTCAGGTTGTAAAAATGCAGGCTCGTCCAAACCGCGTAGAGAAGGGGTGCAATGCCTACCAGGGCAAGGCCCAGCACGGCGGGGCCGATGAAGCCAAAAATCGTCTTGCGCGGCACCTTGGCGGTCATGACGGCCGGTACTCCCGTTCATGAAGGGCGCAGCAGCTGCGCCCCTCTTCATTGTTGAGACCTTCGGTTACTGCGCCAGAGGCTTTTCGCCCGAGTAGTAACCCGCGTCCTCCAGCACGGCTTCCATGCGCGTGCCAATCTCCATTGCACCTTCTTCGGTAGTGACCTCACCCAACATCATTTTGGTGCCCCACTCCTGAACGATCTCAGTGATCTCAGGCCACTCGGCAAAGCGGGGGCGGAACTCCGGCACGCCGTCCTGCCAGCTTTCGACAAGGGCAGGGATGAATTTGAAGTCATCGAGACCCTCTTGGGTGTATACCGACTGACGCGCGGGCACACCGCCGCGCTCAAGGTACTCGCGCGCATTGGCCTTTGACGTGGCCCACTGAATAAAGAGATAGGCTGCGGCCTGTTCCGCCTCGTCCGCTTGTGCGGCAACTGCCAAGGAGAAGCCGCCCAGAGCAGGCTTGCGGCCCGCCGGGCCCATTGGTTCTGGCGCGATCTCAACACAATCCGCGACGGTTGAGGTCTCCGGCGAAACGACGGTTGAGTAGAATGCTGACCACTCTGTGATCATTGCAATGTCGCCTTGCGCAAACCCGTTCACCGTCTCGGCATGGTCATAGGCCACGATCCCGTCGGGCATGTATTGCATCAGATCCTGACGAAATTGCAGACCTGCCTGGCTTTCTGTGCTCATCAGGTTCGATTTGAAGCTGTCGTCCAAAAACGAACCGCCGAAGGGCCAGAGCACGCGCGCGAAGCTGTCAGCCGACTGCGTCTCATTGCGCTTTGATTGCAGCGCAAAGGCGTATTTGCCATCTTTCGTCAGGGCTGGACCGTACTCATCCTTGAGCTGCTGCCAAGTCTCGGGTGGGCCATCAAAACCCGCAGATTCCAACATGCAGCTGTTGTAGAACATCAGCCCGGAATAATTGTCGAATGGCAGCCCGTAGAGCGTGTCATTCCAGCCCCCAAAGGCGTTGAGCACGAGCGGAAAGAAGTCGTCGATGTCAAGATCGGGGTCTACCGCCTCCGGGAACTTCGCTTGCACATCTGCCAGCGGCAGGATCCAGTCGTTTTCAGCAAAGTTGCCGATCCAAACGAGGTCAATCAGCGCAATGTCGAGATCACCGCCAGCGACAAAGTCGCGGACCTGCTCGCCCAGGGCGTTCTCGTAGGGGTGTTTGATGATGTTGATTTTGATCCCGGTTTCTTCTTCAAAGGCGGGCAGCATGGCCTCGATAGCCTCATACCCTGGGCGCAGCAAAAAGACGACATCGACGGTTGTTTCTGCGTAAGGCTCTGCGGCCTTTTTCAAGCTCCAACCGTGGCCGTCTGCCAAGGCGTCGGTTGCGATCAGACCGGAGACTGCGGCCGTGCAAAGCAGTGTGCGAAGTGATTTCATGGATGGTCCTCCCTTAATGAAATGCAGCTGCATTCATTTGCATGCGAGCCTATACGAAAGGAACAATTGACTTGAGTGTCAATACAAATGTTTCTATCGTATATCAAAAGTATGGGCGGCCGACGCGGTCGCTGCGCAAAAGGATGTGCCCGTGGCTGCCATAAACATATGGGGAATAAACAAATTCTACGGCGATGTTCAGGCGCTCTTCGACATCAATCTCGAAATTCAAGACGGTGAATTTGTGGTGTTTGTCGGCCCGTCGGGCTGCGGTAAATCTACGCTGCTGCGCACGTTGGCAGGGCTTGAAGGGGCCAGTTCGGGCTCCATCGAGATCGATGGTCGCGACGTGACATTCACGGAGCCTGCGGACCGCGACCTCTCCATGGTCTTTCAGTCCTATGCGCTTTATCCGCACATGACGGTGCGGGATAACATGAATTTTGGCATGAAGGTCAATGGCTTCTCAGGTAAGCTTCGTGAAGAGCGTATCGCAGAGGCCGCCCGCATTTTGCAGCTAGAGGAGTATCTGGACCGCAAGCCGGGGCAGCTGTCGGGCGGACAGCGCCAGCGGGTCGCCATCGGGCGCGCGATTGTGAAGAACCCGAAGGTGTTTCTTTTCGACGAACCCTTGTCAAACCTTGATGCCAAGCTGCGGGTGCAGATGCGTGTGGAACTGGAAAGCCTTCACAAACAACTCGGCGCTACGATGATCTACGTGACCCACGACCAGGTGGAGGCGATGACGATGGCCGATAAGATCGTGGTGCTGAACCAGGGCCGTGTTGAACAGGTGGGCTCGCCTTTAGAACTCTACCACCAGCCAAACTCCCGTTTTGTGGCGGAGTTCATTGGATCACCCGCAATGAACGTCTTTGCCGCCGATGCGGGCTTGCAGGGCTTGTCTTTGCATCCCAAGGCCGCGCTCGTCGGCTGCAGGCCAGAGCATTTCGAGGTCGGCGCCCAGGGCGAAGGACACGCCGATGCCACAGTGCGGGTGAAAGAGGAGTTGGGCGGCGAAAGCCTGCTTTATCTTTCTGTCTCCGGTGGCGGCGATGTGGTGGCCCGTGTCGGCGGTGACGACGTCACGGCGGTGGGTGCGCAGATCAGCCTGCGCATCCCTGAGAACCGATTGCACCAATTTGATGCAGCCGGACAAGCGATCTAGCGGCGCGATGGAGAAGAGGCCCGGGCTGGAGATTGGTCGCGCGAAGACGCCTCTCGATCTGCTCGCAGGTGTTGACCTGGTCATATTTGATTTTGACGGGGTGGTGGTCGACAGCGAAGACATGTCTTTGACAACCCTGCGCGCTGCACTCGCGGAATTCGGTGTACCCATGAGCCATGAGGAGGTGCGTCAGGCCTTTCTCGGCAAATCCTTGGCCTCCATCGTGGCCCATCTCGAAGCGCATGGCGCGGCGGGGCACGCGGATGTCTTTGTCGAGCGCTGGCAAACGACCCTGTTTGATGCCTTTCGTGCTGAACTCAAGCCGATGGCCGGGCTTCAGGCTATGCTAGACACCCTGGCGCATCGCGGCGTGCACCATTGCATCGCGTCGAGTGGTTCGGTGGCGCGGCTGGACGTGGCTTTGCGGGCTGCTGGCCTGCGCGCGCTTTTTGCGCATGTCTTCAGCGCAGAACACGTTCAGCACGGCAAACCCGCGCCGGATCTTTTTCTGCATGCGGCAGGCACACTGGGGGTCGCGCCGGAGGCTTGTCTTGTGATTGAGGATTCGCCCTCGGGCGTGCGCGCGGCCAAGACGGCAGGCATGCGGTGCATCGGATTTCTAGGCGGCGGACACTTGCACGCGATCCGCCAACAGCATGGAGAGCATCTAATTGCGCTTGGGGCTGAGCGTGTGGCGCTGGCTTTCGCGGATATTGTCTAAGGTCCTGGCCGAAGCCTTTCCACCTTGTCGGCTTTAACCTGAGCACGCAAAAAGCGCCAAGGGCACGAGAGCGTCCAAGGCGTGGCACTGCAGCGGTAATGCAAGCTCAAACCGAAGTACTTTAGGCATCTATAGCGCCCCGGCTCAAACCTGAATCGCCGATACCCTGCCACGCTTCGCGCTCTCGGGACATCGGCGATACCTGATGTCTCAAGGTAAAGGCGGGACGCTTTAGACAGCCTCAACCTGCGCGTCGTGCCGTGCGAAAGAGCAGCAGGAAGACAAAGACCGCTCCCACAGATGTGGTCACAATCCCCACAGGAAGCTCTTGCGGGACCAGTAAGATGCGGCTCAGGATGTCCGCGCCCGTCAGCAACACGGCACCGACACAGGCGGCGGTCGGCAACAGGTGCCTGTGGAGCGGACCCGCGATGCCCCGTGCAATATGGGGCACCATAAGCCCGATGAAGCCGATGACGCCCGCGACAGATACAAAGATCGCGGTGGCCAGCGCTGCGGCAAAGAACATGCTGAACCGCAACCTTTGCACAGGGATGCCCAGCGTCGCGGCGGTGAGGTCCCCGGTCAGCAGCGCGTCCAGCCAGCGATGTCGGTAGGCGGTGTAGGCAAAGATCAACGCAAGTCCGGCGCAGACCAGTGGAAAGGTCTCCCACCGGGCGAGCCCCAAGCCACCGAGCATCCAGAAAACAACCGAATGGGCGGCGCGATTGTCACCTGCAAAGATCAGATAGTTGGTGAGGGCCGCAAAAAGAAAGGAGACCGCCAGCCCGGCGAGGATCAGCTTCTCCGGCGCGCTGGTACGCAGACCTTGGACCAGCGCAAGCACGATGCACGAGGCGATGAGCCCGCCACAAAAGGCTGCAATCGGTAGCGTCCAGAACCCAAGCACATCGCCCGTGACGGTGATCACAAAGACGGCGCCTGCCGCCGCCCCCGAAGAAAGACCAAATAGAAAGGGATCAGCGAGATCATTGCGGGTGGTCGTCTGAAGCACCACCCCTACCAGCCCCAAACCGGCACCGATCAGCGCAGCAAAAAGCGCGCGGGGCAGGCGCAAATCAAAGACAATCCGGTTGATGGGCGAGGGCTCGCCCTTTGTCAGGCCAAGACCGAGCGGGATCGAGCGCAGCGCCTCAGCCGCTGGGATCTGCGTTGCGCCGTAGATTACAGAAAGAAGAAGAAGGGCGGCCAAAAGGACCGCCCCAAGCATCAATTGAAGGGCGATGCCGCGCATCTACTCCAGGCCAGGATGCATCGCGCGCGCCATCTTGGTGATCGCAGCGATGTTGGCCGGTCCTGGCGTCAGCTCTTCGTAGCGCAGGCCGACCCACCGCTCGTTTTTCACCGCATCGACCTGAGACATCACTGGATGCTCTTGCAAAAACGCGAATGTGTCCGCCGCTCCGTTCCCGGTCTGGTAGTCCAAGAGCACGAGAAACTCGGGATTGGCCGCCGCCACCGCTTCCCATGAAGACCGGCCCCAGCTTGTGTCCATGCCACCGGTTACGTTCTCGCCTCCCGCCGCGGCGATCATCGCGTCAGGGATCGCGAATTTCCCGGCGGTGAACGGGGCATCTGCCGGACCGTCAAGCAAGAAGACGCGGGGCTTTGCCAGATCGCTGGTCTGGGCCTCAATCGACTGCAACTCTGTTTGCCAGTCCGCGACCAGTGCCTCAGCCTTGTCTTCAACATGCATGATCTTGCCCAGGCGCAGCACGTCGTCAAAGAGCAGGTCCATGCTTGCTTCGGGCCGGTCCTTGTCGAGATGCACGCAGCTTTCCGTGAGAATGAGCGTTTTGATGCCAAAAGGGGCCAAGGTGTCCGGTGTGACATCACCGCCCGGCTTCATGCCGTAGTACCACCCAGCAAAGAAGAGATCCGGATCTGCCGCCAACAGGTTTTCGACCGTGGGGTATTTTGGGGCCAGTTCGGGAATGTCCCCGCGCTGCTCATCGAATGTCGGGCTTGTCTTGTACCAACCCGTGATCCCGGTCAGCCCGACAATTTTGTCCTGCAGCCCAAGGGCAAAGGCCATTTCGGTCATGTTCATGTCATGCACGACCAAGCGCTCTGGCTGCTCGTCAAAGACAAGTGATGCCCCGCAGTTGTCCACGGTGACCTCATGAGCGGCAAGACTGTTGGCCGTCGCGATGACAAGCGCGGCAGGAAGAAGATGTTTCATAGAGCGATGCTCCTTTCGTTGGCAGGGGGGGAAGTCTTTTGAATATCGAGCGCCGGAATGGTCCGGCCCTCATGTTCAAAGCTGAGATACGCGACGCCGAAGACGTCTCGCACGTTCTGAGCAGTCAGCACGGTTTCAACCGTGCCAAAGGCGGTCAGGCGGCCCTCATGGATCAAGGCCATGTGGCTGGCAAAAGCGGGGATGAGAACGAGGTCATGAACGATCATCACCACCGTGATGCCAAGCGCAGTGACAAGTGACAGCATCTTGCCTTTGGCATCTGGATCCAGGTGGTTTGTCGGTTCGTCTAGGAACAACAGGTCGGGCTTTTGAGCCAGGGCACGGGCGATGTGCGCCCGCTGACGTTCTCCGCCCGAGAGTTGCCCCATGCGGTGATCTTTGAGCGCGGTCAATTGGGTCAGGGAGAGGACGCGCTCAAGATCTTGCAGATGGGCGGCTCTGGCCTGGTCCGCCTCTATGGGGATTTGGCCGAGCGCGACGTAGTCTGCGAGGCTCAACCGCGCGTCTGGCACTTCTTGCTGGCCCACGACAGCGATGCTGCGCGCGCGCTCAGGGGCTGAGAGCGAACCGAGTGCCCTACCGCTCACGTGGATCTCACCAGTGGTTGGGATCATCAGACCGCACAACAGGTTCAAGAGCGTCGATTTGCCCGCGCCATTCGGGCCTGCAATCGCAAGCACCCCGCCTTGCGCCAGAGAAAAGCTCACCTCCTGCAACAGTCTGACGCCCTGGGCGGTCTGATAGCTCAACTGTTGAGCATCAAGCGCGGGCGCCGACGTCATTCGGGAACCGTCTCGCCACGGTGCAGAGAGCGGACCTCATCCCAAGCGACAATGAGCCTGAAATCCACTGTCATATCCCAGGGGCGTCGCACGCTGAGGGCGGTCCCGCTAGAAGGATCGGAAGGCATACCCATCTCCGCTCTGCGAAGTGCGCAGATGGTAGGGTTCGGTCAAACAGAAAAGCACGCAATGCGCCATCAAGCCTCCTTCCAGGACGCCCCGTCCTGGGTTCGTTGCGGTGTGATGGCAGGTCTCCTGACTTGCGGGTCTTCGCTACACCACCCTTCCCGGCCTCAAGACCAGTGGTAACGTGGCTTTGCTTTCCGCTTACAGTTGCGGGGGCAGTCACGGGATTGGCCTCTTGGCGATGCCGCACCGTGTTCCCTATTAACCCCTTTGGCACGCCGCCGGGGACCATCGCGTCGGGTGTGCACGAGGTTCTGCGTCGTGTCAATCAGCGAAGCGTTGAGGTGATGCAGTGACGTAAAGGTGGTCGGTCTGCGCAGTCGTCTCGGCGCGGGCCGAGGGCTACGCGTTAGTGGCCTGACAAAAAGAGCGATGCCTTAAAGAGAGGTACCAGGCACGCGCTTTTTCACAGGCAGCCGGTCTTCCCAATCTTCGCCCACGGCGACAAAACAGGCCTCACCCGATGGCTTTGTGAAAAGGATGGTCCAATTGCCCTTTTCAGACGCAAAGACCTCAACGACGACCATATTCGATTGCAGCCCAATGGAGCGGCGGTATTCGCCATGTTTCTTTTCAAGCTGCTCTACAATCGCATCGCGTTGACCGCAGATTTGGCTGCTTGCAAAAGCTGGTGCGGAAATGACCAGCGTTGCGGCAAATAGGGCTAGTGCTCTCATGGGTCTTATCCTTTTGTCCTGTATGTTTTGTCGTCCTCAGTCGCCGCTTTGTGATCTCGGGTGCGGTTGTTAGGGGAGAATAAAGGACAAATGAGGCTTTTTTGTGTAATTGTATCGAATGGAGAGACATCAGAGATATGTGCTCAATTTTTAGGCAATTGGCGCAGGCGGCCCGGCCGTGACGACCCGCATCAGAAATGATGCGCACAATGGGTGAGCAGATTTGAGGCGGTCGGAAACTGACATAACCTGTTAATTTAGCAAAATTAACTTTTTCTTAACACTTTCTCCGTCCCAGACTTCGAATAGAATTGCGCGACCGGCGGCAGATCTGAAAACGTCGCCTCCGCTTTGTCTGCTTTGCATTAATTTGCACATCCATTCAGCGACTCCGAAAACAGGCGCGCACGCAATGATAGCAAAATGCACAGGGTCGCCTCGAACATGCTGGATTACCGATGCGCCTGACCTAATTTCTACCCTGGGTGGAAGGGCGCAGAACCCTTTGTAATCGGGCAGGTCAGCATGTCGCTGAAAAATGACACCAGACAGAGGAGAGAAAACGTGAATTTCTGGAAGTCTTTTGCCGCTCTTGGTGCGGTGGTTGTTGCAGGTTCTGCCCACGCCGGAGGTATCTCCGAGCAAGCAGTTATCGATGCGCAGAAAGCCTGGGGCGAGGGCATCGTTGCCATCGCGGCAACCCATACCGATGGCGGTGATTTCAAGAGCCGTGCGGAAGAGCACATTGAGACGCTTTATGCCTATGGCGAAGCGGACGTGATGTTCAAACCGACCTTGGCTGCCCAAGACCAGTTCCGTGAGAAGTTTGGCGAAGCGCTCAGCTATTTCGTGGGGACGGACGGGACCGAAGACAGCGGCTTTGCGATCAAAGGGTGGACAAATGTGCGTTGGGAGAACAACGGCATCTACACCTCAGGCGACACCGCTATGGCCATGGGCAACTACTATTTCACCGGGCCGGATAACTCTGAGACGAAAGTGGAGTACACATTCGGCTACGTTTTGGGCGACGATGGGGATTTGAAGATTAACCTTCACCATTCTTCCCTGCCTTACGCTGCGCAGTAACGTCTCGCAGCTGTTGCAATGTTGACAGTCCATCCGGCAGTGCCGCCGGATGGACCATCAAAAACCAAGTCCTGTCGTCGCCTGTCCTAAAGCGTTCGGCCAAAAACCTGAATCGCGGGATTCCCTTTGATGCTGATCTGTGGTTCATCCTTCTTGGGAGGATGGATCATGTCAGCACCTTTGCCGGATGCGCTGCGGGCGCGGTTTAAGAAACTGGTTGAAGA
>JBCCUC010000036.1:0-20021 GCA_039197515.1 Pseudomonadota bacterium
CAATTGTTCCCTAAATTCCGTCGGGTACGGGTTCGTTCGCCATGGGCCTCGGACCGATGGCGGCCTTCATGGCTTACTCTCGGCATGAAAAACACTCTCCTTCATCAGTGAAAAAGTGTCCATCAAACCGGGGGAACTCCAACTCCAACTCCAGCATCGCCAATCACGCGTTGTGTGACGCCTGCTTGCGAAAGCTGCTCATGCACATCAAGGCGCGGCAGCCGGATCGTGACCGACAAAAGACTATCCGCCTCAATGGGGGACATGTCGGCACCGGTGTCAGCGCGGCGAATACGCAAGGTGCCGTCTTGCCAGGCGGTCGCAGCGGTGTTGGGATACATCGTGACGCCAGCCTCTAGCAGCTCAGCAATCATTCTTGGATACTCCAAGGTGTTGCCAAGCCAGCCTGCAAGCGTCGGCATGGAGCTGACAATGTGTACCTGATGCCCTTGATGGGCGTGATCCACAGCCATGGCGTTGGCCATGCAGTAGTGATCGTCATCGTAGATCACGACGCTTCTTCCCGGCTTTTTCCCATCCAACAGATCGTCAGGCGTGAGGGCGGCTCCGGCGAAACCCGGGATCACATCGAGCTGTGATCGGCTTCGAACTCCGCGATGCCACCTGCATCAAGGTTTGAGTGGGTGTAGAGGTTCACGTTTCCCAGTTGCTCCAATTGGTAGAGCCGGTAGTCCGTGACCCGACCCCAAGACGCCAAGTTCTTTGTTCTCGCCTCGCGCAACGACCGTCCGCCCATTTCTCCGCTGGCCTCCGCGACCGTGACGTCATGCCCGGCCCGCGCCAGCACCAGCGCGGCTTCAAGGCCTGCAGGGCCACCGCCCACGATCAGGGTGTTTTGTTCTTGAGCACATTTCGGGATGTATTCGGGATGCCAGCCGCGGCCCCATTCCTCTGTTACTGTGGGGTTCTGAGTGCAGCGCACCGGCACCTAGGCATTCTCCACCGACACGCAAATGTTGCAGCCGATGCACTCGCGGATGTCTTCGACACGCCCCTGACCCACCTTCGCGGGCAGGAAGGGGTCCGAGATCGCAGCGCACGCGCAGCCGATGATGTCTAAGACCCCACGCTTGATCTCGCACGCCATGGCGTCGGGTGAGGTGAAACGGCCCACGCCGATGACCGGGCGATCTGTGACGTCTTTCACCCAAAAGATCCACTGTTCCTAAAAGCCCTCTTCGTCGTAGCGCGCGGTCGCGCTGTCGCGGCTCCAAGAGGAGACGTTCACGTCCCAAACATCGGGCAGATCTTTGACGCGTTCGACGACGGCCCGGCCTTCACCATCCGCCATGATCTTCTTCGGCCCAGATAACTCGTGCACCGCAAAGCGGATTGCGACTGCAACGTCGTCTCCTGCTTCCTCCTTGGCCTCTTCAAGCGTTTCGCGCAGCAATCTGACGCGATTCTTAAAACTACCACCGTATTCGTCCCTGCGCCGATTGTAGTAAGGGCTGAGAAAGTGCCAGAGCAAGGATGCATCGTGCGCGGCATAGATGTACGCCATGTCATAGCCTGCCCTAATGGCGCGCCTCACCGCTGCGCGATGGTTTGCTTTGAAGCTCTTGATATCCTCAATGTCGATGGCTTTGGCACCGAAGGGCATTTGCGCCTGCAGGATCGGCAGGCTGGAGGGTCCCATGGCGGGATAGCCATTTGCGATCCCGCGGGACCTGATGCCGGTATGAGCCAGTTCCACCGACGCAAGCGCGCCGTGTTTGTGGATGCGGTCGACCCGGTGGGCGTGCGGGCGCAGATCGCCGTCGTCCCAGAGCCGCTCATAGGGCAGCCCTGAGAGGTCGGAGGTCGGGTCGATCTCGGAGAGTTGCATGTTCACAATGCCCCAGCCGCCTTCGGCGCGGGTTTCCCTGACGCCTGCCGCCCCGTTTGGCATCAGGTAGGAATGTCCATTTCCATATGGCTGCACGGAAAAGCGGTTTGGTGCGGTGACCGGTCCAAGCTTTATGGGAGTGGAGAGAACCTTGTGGTTCTCCTCACATTTTGACAGTTCCGTTGGCGATCCATGCATCGAGAATCTCCAGCGCTGCATCCACGAAAGCCTGATCGTTGATGTGGCAGTCCAGTTCAGTGAATTGGATGGGGTCGGTCATCTGCTTGCGCATCTCGTCGCAAAACGCGGCAAAGGCTTCTGGATCGTGCGCTTCCTGGCCTTCGCGGTCCCATTCCTCGATCCCGCCGTTGGTCAGGATGACGTGGGCGGGTGCGTCGGATGATTTCAGTCTTTTGGCCATCTCGCGCGCTGTCTCGCGGCGTTCTTCGGCATTGAGGCCGGAGGATTTGATCAGGCGGTTATGGGCGTGAAACGGCCGGTCTTGATACTGGGATGGGATGTCTTGCCAACCGGCGAAATCGATCAGATCAAGACAGCCAGGGGCCACGATCTGCGGTATGCCGGCCTGCCCTGCGTTCAGCATGCGGTCCTCGCCTGCGTTGATCACCGACCCGGCAAGCAGATTGCCAAGCTCGGGCAGTGCGAAATCCATCACGCAAGCAAACCCGCCTTCCCGCGCGATGCTCTCATAGGCCATGCCGCCCATGCCGGTGGCGTGGAAAATGGCCACCTCGAACCCGCGTTTTTCAAGCTCAGGCTTCAGCCCTTTCATGTATTTCAAGCACGAAGAGCCGAGCGATGTCATGCCGATCATCGGGCGCTCCTGCTCGGGCGGCTCGACCGCGCGCGCCGCGCCCAGGACCGCGCCTGCCGCCTGGCTGAGCGAAGATTTGCAAACCGAGTTCAAACCGTAGAGCCCACCGGCCCACAAGATCATCTGAATGTCGGCTGAGAGCCGCTGCGGTTCGATCAAAGGCGAGAATGAGACCGTGGACACGACGTATTTTGGCACGCCAAGCGGAAGGCTTTGGCAGATATCAAGGGCCGCATCGGTGCCCATAGTGCCCCCCAAAATGACCACACCGTGAAACTTGCCCTGCGCATAAAGCGCGCGCGTCAGAGCGCTGGCACCCTTGGCCATGATCTGCATGGCGGTGTTTTCGTCCCCGCTGTCGATCGCGGCTTGGATCGAACTGCCGCCCGCTTCGGCAACGTCATTTTTGGAGAAATCGGTTGGGTTTTCGGGGTCCCCCAGCACAGAGATATCCATGCTCAAGGCGCCGCCACCCATGGCTTTGACGCGCTCCACCATATAGGCAAGCTCATCGTTTTTAGTGTCGTAGGTGCCGATCACCAAGATTGTCTTGTCGGTCACGTTGTCCTCCCTCCCCGCTGCCGGATCAGCCGCGCATGATCTCGCCCTTGGGGTCATAGAACGGCCCCAACTGCGCCTCTATTGGATACATTTTCCCCGCGATCTGAACCTCGAAGCCGCCCGCGTCGATCCAGGATTTTGCGGCACCGCCCCGCTTTTGGATCGTGGCCAGCCTGACCATCGCCTGCAGACGAAAGCCCCACTCGCCCGAGGTCACATGCCCGACGATCTCGCCGCCTTTCCAGATCGGCTCATTACGCGTGAGGTAGGGCCCATCCTGGGCTGTGAGACCCGGCACTTTGATCGAGATCATGCGGTGCTGATAGGCCGGTCCCTCGTCCGCCTTTTGCTGCGCGAGCCGCGATTTTCCTAAAAAATCGTCGGCTTTGTCCAGTTTGACTGCGAACCCAAGGCCCGTTTCATAGGGCGTGTCTTCTTCGGCGATGTCATAGCCAAAGTGGCGAAACCCTTTTTCAAGCCGACAGGCGTTCATCGCGAACATCCCCATGTGGCGCAGGCCGTGCGCTGCGCCCACCTCGATCAGTGCTTCGTAGACACCGGCGGTGAACTCCGTCGGAAACATCATCTCATATCCCAATTCCCCCAAGAACGACCGGCGGATGACCCAGCCGCGGGCATGCGCGACGTCCATGAGCCGCGCCGCGCCGAAAGCAAAGGCGTCATTGGACACGTCGTCAGAGGTCAATGACTGCAGAATTGCGCGTGATTGGGGGCCGTGCAGCGTCAGCAGACAATAGGCTGAGGTGGCATCGAAGACTTCAAAGCGCCAGTCTGGATCCGCATGGCTCTTGATCCAGTGTTGATCGCGCATTTGGCTGGGATGGCCGGTCACCACCATGAAGCTTTTTTGCGCGATGCGCGTCACCGTCACGTCCGCCTCAATCCCGCCTCGCGCGTTCAAAAACTGCGTGTAGATCGACGTGCCGACGCCGACGTCCATCTGCGCGCCGCAAACGCGATTCAGGGCGCGCACCGCGTCGCTGCCCTGAACCAGGATCTTGGCATACATGGATTGATCAAGCAGCACAGCCGCGTCACGGGCGGCGAGACACTCCTGTTCCACTTGTGCAGACCAAGGTTTCCACCGCATTGAGGGGCTGTCTGACCAGGCCGGGTTGACCGGGTCAAAGTACATCGGCAGCTCCCAGCCGATGCGCTCAGCCGTGACAGCGCCAGCGTCGATGAGCTCACGATGCAGGGGAACCCGGCGCACCCCCCGCGCCGAATTGACCTGACGCCCTGCCCAGGCAATGCCGTAGTGAAAACCGACGCTCTCTGCCGCGCGTTCTTGATTGTAGCGCGTGTTGGCTTGAAATGGGTGGGCGCGCACGGCCAAGTGCGGGCCCATCGACCTTGAGGGTGACCCGTCGAGCATCCACTCCGCCATGGTAAGACCCGTCCCGCCAGAGTTCAGGATCCCGTTTGAGTTCATGCCCGCGGCGAGATACACGCCTTTCAGTTCCGGCGCGGGCCCCAAATAGGGGCGGCCGTCTGGAGTGAAACTCTCTGGACCGCAGAAAAACGTTTGAATGCCCATCGTTTCTAGGGAGGGCATGCGGGCAAACATTCGCGTCAGGTCTTCTTCGACATGCTCCATGTCAAAGGGCAACTCGTCGAATTCAAAGTCTTCCGGAATGCCTGCCTGGCCCCAGGCACGCCCCAGCGCCTCAAACCCGCCGATGAGGATCTTGCCGGCGTCTTCTTTCCAATAGTTGCGTTCCTCAACGATGTTGAGGATGGGCTGATCTGAGGGCAGCCCCGCAACAGGCTCGGTCACGATGTAGAAATGTTCAGCGGCATGCAGCGGCACGGTCAGCCCATGCGCTTTGCCAAAAAGGTGCGACCACATCCCGCCCGCGATCAAAACCTGGTTGGTGGCAATCGTGCCTTGATCGGTGACGACACCCACAAGCTTGCCATCGCGAAGCTCTAACCGCTCGACCGTGGTGTTTTCAAAAACCTGCGCACCCTTTTGACGGGCACCTTTGGAAAGCGCCACGGTCACGTCAAGCGAGTTGACCTGACCGTTGGACGGGACAAAAAAGCCGGACTTCACGTCATCGATCACCAAGGCGGGCCAATAGGCCTTCACCTCTTCGGGTGACAGCATCTGGCTTGGGATGCTCATGCGCGCCGCGTGATCGTGCTGACGCAAGAGCTGCTCATGGCGCACGTCGCTCAGCGAAATGTTGATCGTTCCGTTTTGCTTGTAGCCCGTGCCCTGCCCGGTTTCCTCCTCAAGGTCCCGGAACAGGCGCGCGGTGTATTTGCCAAGCTCAGTTTGCGCGTTGCTGTCGCGCAATTGCCCCACAATCCCGGCGGCGTGCCAGGTGGTGCCGCTGGCAATTTTGCGCCTCTCGACCAAGACGGCAGGCACCCCTCGGTGCGCCAGATGATAGAGGGTCGACATCCCGATGATACCGCCCCCGATGATCACTGCGGGCGCGTTTTGGGGAACAGAATGGCGCATCTTGGGCTCCGTCACGCCGCCGCCAGACCCGCATCAAGCGCCGAAATCACGTGAGAGACATCATCTGCGGTGAGGACAAGTGGCGGCGACAGGATCAGGTTTGGCCCCGACACTCTCACCATCACGCCCTGCGCATAGGTGGTGTCAAAGACCGCCTTTGTACGGGCGGCATCAAGCGGTTTCTTGGTGGTCCGGTCGCTGACGAGTTCGATGGCGCTCATCAGCCCTTCGCCGCCGCGCACGTCGCCCACGACTGCATGTTTCTCTTTCAAACGCACCAAGCCGGCCATCATTTCATCGCCGCGCGCTGCGGCGTTGTCTTTCACATTCAAGCGTTCGGTTTCTCGCAAGCAGGCGATGGCCGCTGCGGCACCGACCGGATGACCAGAATAGGTGTAACCGCTTCCAATCGCGGCCGCACCGGTCTCGTCTTTTTCAAAAATCTCCGTGAGGTGATCCGCAATCATTACGGCCCCGAAGGGAAAATACCCATTGGTGATGGCTTTTGCCGTCACCGCGAAATCCGGTTGCACCCCCCAATGACGCGAGCCGGACCAGGAACCGGTGCGCCCGTAAGCGGTAATCACCTCATCCGCGATCAGCAGAATGCCGTTGCGGTCGCAGAGCTCCCGCACCCCGGGCATAAAGCTCTTATGCGGCGGGATCACGCCCCCTGCACCGAGCACAGGCTCCATGATGAACGCGGCAATTGTATCGGCACTTTGAAAGGCAATCTCGTCCTCAAGCGCTGACAAACACAGCTGTGCAAGCTTCGCAGGGTCGGTTTCGTTGAACGGATTGCGGTAAGTGTAGGGTGCCGGGATATGGAAACAGCCGGGCAAAAGCGGCTCATATTGCTTGCGGAAATTGGCGTTCCCGTTCACTGAGGCCCCGCCCGTATGGGTGCCATGATACCCTTTCTTGAGGCTCAGGTACTTGGTCCTGCCCCCGTGACCGCGGATCTTGTGGTACTGGCGTGCCAGGCGCAGCGCGATCTCGATCCCGTCAGATCCCCCTGATGTGAAAAAAGCACGGCTCAACCCGTCTGGCGCGAAAAACTCACGCAGCATGTAGCTCAGCTCAATGACCGCGTCGTTAGAGGTCCCTCGGAATGTCGAATAGTAGGGAAGTTGCTCAAGTTGCGCGGCGATGGCCTCTTTCACCGGAGCGCAGGAATAGCCAAGGTTCACGTTCCAAAGCCCACCGACCGCATCAATGGTCTCATTGCCGTCCACATCGACGATGCGGACACCTTTCCCGCCGGTGATGATCTTTGGGGGGTTGGCAAGACTGTCGCGCGGATGCGCCATCGGGTGCCACATGTGCCGAGCGTTGTTTTCTTTTAGAAAATTGTCGTCTTTCATGCCGTTGTCTCCTCCTTCAAGCCGGGCAAAACTGCGCCCCTGGCAAAGCCCTGTCTAAGGTGCGCCACGTCAAAATGGTCGGCTGTCGTATCGGTGGCCGTCGCGCGGCGAGCGACCATGAGACCAGCGACATTGATGATAAGCCCCACCGTCATGCCTGCGCCCCGTCGCCGCGCACGATTCGCAACCTAGGGTTTTCCTGCTTTACGCCGCGTTGTGGAAAGAGCGCCCGACCCAAGGCGAGCGCGAAGGAGCTTACCCAAGGGTGAAAACGCAAAATGGAGCGATAAGCGGTCATTTTCATTGATTTTTCGGCCCTCCAGATTGACCTCTTTTCGCGCAGATGGGCAGATTTTCCGCTGCCTGCACCTCTCCGAAGTTGACAGAAGTTAATTTCTAGATCAAGTTATTTTACACCAATGGTGTCAATAATGCACCGACTACAGAGAGAGTAAGATGAAAAAACCTCTGATTGCGGGGGCGCTGGCGCTGGCCGCGCTGTTTCCGGGCCTCGCGCTCGCGGAATATCCAGAAAAGCCCGTTGAGTTTGTTGTGCCCTGGCCACCCGGCGATGCCGAAGACGTGCTGACGCGCATGATTGCTGAGGATTTTCAAGAAAAGTACGGCGTGCCCGCTGCGGTCGTGAACAAGCCCGGCGGCGGAGGCGGCCCCTTCCCTGGTGCGGTCGAGGTCGCAAAAGCACCCGCAAATGGCTACACCATCGGATCTTTCATTATTGCTGTGCCGGTGATCGGGCCCAACATCGGCATCCCTGAGCTGAACCCGAACCCGTTTGAGCCGCTGGGTGCTTTCCTCACCTATCCCTTCGTGATCGTATCGAGCAAAAGCGCGCCTTATTCGACGATCGATGAACTGGCAGCCCATGCCAAAGACAACGATGTTGTTCTTGGTCATTTTGGTGCACCCCTGATCCCAACGAAAGTCACCTTTGCCCTGGCGCAGCAGAAAGAGTTCTCCTTCGCCGCGGACGCGGCTTTTGACATGCTGGACTGCAACTCGCTCGCCTCTGGCGATGTTGATGTAATGAACACGACTCTGCAGCTCGTTTTGCCCTGCCTAGACGACATCAATGTGCTGGCTTCCATCGGGGGTGAGCGGATTGGCCTGACGCCAGACGCGCCAACGGTTGGCGAGTTAGACCCGTCCCTCTCGCTCGCTCTTTGGAACGGTCTTTTTGTGCACAAAGACACGCCCCAAGACGTGCGCGACAAAATCATCTCTGTCGCCAAAGAGACAATGGCGTCTGAGCGCGCTCAGGACTTCATGGAAAAGACGGGTGCCCTGGTCTATTGGCAAGACGCGGCAGAAACGCAGGCCCAGATCGAAGCTGACGGCGCCGCACTCGCCAAAATCAACGCGATGCTGCAATAGCAATGCGCAGATCGCACGAAGAGCGGGCTCAGCCGGGCCCGCTTTTTTACAACTCAGGTCACGCCTTGCGGAGGGGACGATGATCAAGGCCAAAACGCTGCAAGACTTGTTCAAAAGGTACCGCCGACCAGGAGATCTGTTCTACAGCGTCATTTGCCTGGTCGTGAGTATTTTTCTATTGCTCAGTCTGCCGTCGCAGACCACCTGGGCTTCCGGTACCAAGCTCTTCGCACAACCGGCTTTTTGGCCCTATGCGGCGGTGTTTGCGATGGTCTTGTTTTCGACCCTGCACCTGATCTCAGCCCTGTTTTCCGAAAAAATCGATGGGCGGGCGCAGGAGATTGGGTTTTGGCTCAGATCCATCGAGTATGCCGGGTGGTTCATGATCTATGTGATCGCGGTGCCGCAGTTGGGCTATCTGCCCACAACGGTGATCTTCGCGATGCTGTTGGCCTTTCGACTTGGCTATCGGGGCATCAAGTTCATCGGCTCTGCGGCGCTTTTCGGCGTGCTGGTTGTGGTGGTGTTCAAGTCTCTGCTGCAAGTAAAAGTGCCCGGCGGGGCCGTCTATGAGTATCTGCCCGGTGCGCTGCGCTCCCTCTTTCTGACGTATTTTTAGAGGCCGGATCATGGAAAGCTTCATCTCCGGCATTGAGCTTTTGATGCGATGGGACGTCTGCATGGCCCTCGTGATCGGGTCCGTGGGCGGCGTGATCATCGGGGCGGTCCCCGGCGTTGGTGCGGCTGTTGCGATTGCGATCCTGCTGCCTGCCACGTTTTCACTTGATCCTATCGTCGGTCTGACGATGCTTTTGGGGATCTACGGATCGTCGATGTACGGCGGCGCACTGCCGGCGATCTTGATCAACACCCCCGGCACCGCGGTCAACGCGCTGACCACATATGACGGCTATCCCATGACGCGACGCGGCCAGGCCCGGCGCGCGCTGGCGCTGGCCTACTCTGCGTCGTTTTGGGGCGGCATGTTTGGCATTCTTTGCCTGATCTTCCTGTCCCCTGTTTTGGCTCTTGTCGCGCCGCATTTCGGCAGCCGAGAGATTTTTCTTGCGGCATTGCTTGGCATCATTCTTGTTGTGCTGGCCCACCGCGGTCAGGTATTCGCCGCGGGCGGTCTCGCGGCCTTTGGCATCCTGCTTCACACCGTTGGTCTCGATGTCAAATACAATCAGCGCATGACCTTTGAGCAGACCTGGCTCACCGGTGGGTTCGATCTGATCGTCGTGGTGCTGGGTCTTTTCGCGCTCAGCCAAGCCTTTTTGCTCTTAACCGAGAAAGACAGCGCCCCCGACCCCCAACCCGTGCAAGGGTCTTTGGCAGCCGCGATGCAGGAAACATGGTTCTACAAGCGGGTGGCAACAGTCGCTGGGGGATTTGGTGTCATCATGGGAATGGTCCCCGGTGTGGGAGAGTTCACAGCGCAGTTCATGTCCTACACCTATGCGCGCCGGACATCCGCAACCCCGGATGATTTTGGCGACGGTGCCCCCGAAGGTCTCATCGCCTCAGAGGCCGCCAACAATGCTGTTCCTGCCGCCGCGATGATCCCGCTGCTGGCGCTCGGCATCCCTGGGGAGGCGCTGACCGCGATGATGTTGTCCGTCTTCTACGTGCACAACGTGATCCCCGGCCCGCAACTCTTCCAAAACCAGCTGGACTTTGTTTACGCGCTCTATATCGCGATGATCCTGCTCAACATCATTGTCATCGTCTTTCTCATCTTTTCGACCAACCTGCTGACAAAGATCATTCAGGTGCCGACGCGCTTTTTGGGGATGATCATCCTGACGCTGAGCTTTGTCGGTGTCTATTCACTGCGCAATTCGGTGACCGATTGCGCGATTGCGGCGGGCTTTGGCGTCATGGGCCTGGTGCTCAAGCGGCTCAACCTGCCAATCGTGCCCATCGTGCTTGGCATGGTGCTGGGCGGCATCATGGAGGTGAAACTCCGCTCGGCCATGATCCGCGTGAAAACCCCACTGGATTTCGTAGACCGACCCATCGCGGCAATCCTCGCCGCGCTCATCGTCTTGGTGATCGTCATGCACATCCGCACCCTGCGCAAAGAGCACACGGCGCGCTTGGCTGAGGCCGAGATTGATCATGAGATGCATGACACGCAACAAAGGTAAGCCATGTGACCGATCAAGCCGCCATCGAGGCCCTGCGCCACGTCACAATTGCACCGCAAAAGCTGCTCATCGACGGGCAGATGTGCGAGAGCGAGACCGGCAAGACTGATAACGTCGTCTCACCGCTCGATGGTCAGATTTTGACCACCACCGCAGCTGGTTCGAAGGGCGACACGGAGCGTGCGATCGCCGCGGCCCGCCGCGCGTTCGATGACAAGCGCTGGCGCGGCATGCCGCCTGCCGCGCGCAAAAAGATCATGCTGAAATGGGCAGACCTGCTGGAAGCCGAAATGCTTGAACTCGCCGTGATGGGTGTGCGCAACAACGGCACCGAGATCGGCATGGCGCTCAAGGCCGAGCCGGGCTCAGCCGTTGCAACCTTGCGTTTTTATGCCGAAGCAATTGACAAAATCTACGGCGAGATTGCTCCAACATCGCTGGATGTGATGGGGCTGATCCACCGTGAACCCATCGGCGTTGTCGCCGCAATCATCCCGTGGAATTTCCCGCTGATGATCGGGGCCTGGAAACTGGGCCCGGCCCTTGCCGCAGGCAACTCAGTTGTCTTGAAGCCTTCGGAAACCGCCTCTCTGACCCTCATCCGCATGGCGGAATTGGCCTTAGAAGCCGGGCTTCCCCCGGGGGTGCTCAACATCGTGACCGGCGACGGTAAAGTCGTGGGAGAAGCCCTGTCCCACGCGATGGACGTCGATGTGATTGTTTTCACGGGGTCCGGGGCGACGGGCCGTCGTCTGCTACAAGCCTCCGCGGCCTCAAATCTAAAACGATGCTATCTCGAACTCGGCGGCAAGTCGGCAAACGTCGTTTTTGCAGACACCAAAGACCTCGCGGCGGCCGCCGCTGTGAGCGCTGCGGGGATCTTTCGCAACTCTGGTCAGGTCTGTGTCGCGGGCGCGCGCCTTTTGGTGGAGCGCTCGATCCATGACGCATTTGTCGAAGCGCTCGCTGAAGCGGCCGCCGCGATGCGGGTGGGCGACCCGCTGGATCTTGCAACCCAAGCTGGGGCTGTGAACAATGCCAACCAACTTGTGCAAAACCTTGGTTTCGTTGAAACCGCTCAGGTGGAAGGGGGCACGCTTTTCCAAGGCGGTCACCAGATCCTACGGCACACCGGCGGCTATTTCATGGAGCCCACAATCATCACAGATGTGTCGCAGCATCACACCGTCGCGCAAAGAGAAGTCTTCGGCCCGGTGCTGGCCGTGACCGCCTTTGACGATGAGAACGAGGCCATACGACTGGCCAACAGCACCGATTATGGGTTGGCGGGCGGGGTCTGGACGTCGGATCTCTCCCGCGCGCACCGCATGGTCCGCGAAATGAAGACTGGCGTGGTACACGTGAACACCTACGGCGGTCCCGACGTCACGGTGCCCATGGGTGGTGTGAAACAATCCGGCAACGGCCACGACAAGTCGTTGCATGCGTTCGACAAATACGTCGATGTTAAAACCGCTTGGATCAAGCTCTGAAATGGCGGTCGCGCCACCTATGGAGAACTATCCCGCTTGTCGCCCTGCTGCGCGGGAAACCATAAAACCGCGATACGGCGCGCAAGCTAAAGCGCCCCGCCTTAAACCTGAATCGCTGATACCACGCTACGCTTCGCGCTCTCGGAACATCGGCGATATGTGATGTTTCAAGTTAAAGTCGGGACGCTGTGAAGCGCGCGGATGCGGTTGTTGCGCGGGTTATGCTCAAGCTCCGCCAATCCCAAAAGTTCCAGCGTGGGGCCGACGTAGTTGGCAAAGCGCCCGCGGTAGCCTTTGCGCAAACCGTAATAGCCGCCGACCGGATTGTTGGGCGCGCGCGCCCAGTCTTCTAGCGTGCCAGGCTTTGTCGGTTTGCCTTCGTCAGCATTGCCCAGCGGCATCCAATCCCCATGTGCGGTGAGCATCGCATGCGCATCTTCGAGCGCGCGCAAGTGGTACGACAGCCGCGTCTTGCCCACTTGCACAACCAGTGCAGGCGGGTCCTGTGCTGCGTCTTTCCAAACCTCGAACTCAGAGGTCAAAGGGGGCGTTTTTAGCACCCAAGGGTCTTCCTCAGTGCCCGAGCCGTAAACTACATCAGTCATGGTTTTCCGCCTTCTCTTTGAGTGTCTGCGCGAACTTCTCAAAGCTCGGCGTCAGATCAGGGATCGATTTGACGATCATGCCTGAGAGCACACCGCGAAAGATCTCCTGCATGTCAAATCGGGTCTTCCCGTCACGGGGCGACAGAAGAAATGTCCGCTCACCCGAAAAAAGGCCAAAAGGCATCCCACTGCGCCAGACCATTTTGTGGGGGGCGTCAAAGACCGTGACGTGCAACTTAAACGCCCGGTTCGGCGACAAATCAGACCAAAGCTTGATCCGGCTGCCTTGTGCGATTTGCCCCTCTAGGCGCTGAATGCGGAACGGCACCGGATCGCGGTGCAGCCCGTCGGTGAGAGCGGACCATGTGCGCTCCGCGGTGGCGGCGATTTCAATGGATGTGTTGTAGGTTTTCATACCGTCCCTCTCATTGACTGCCGCCCAGCTACATGAAGGAATATGACATCTTCTGTCATGTTTGGATGGCCGATATGCGCGCCGCGCGTCTCTTGCAAATTCTGCTGCTTCTTCAAAATCGGGGACGCCAGACATCAGTCGAGTTGGCGCGACAACTTGAGGTGGCCCCGCGAACGATCCTGCGCGATGTCGATGCGATGACTGAGGCCGGGCTGCCGATCATCGTCCATCAGGGGCACGGGGGCGGGATTGAGTTGGGGTTTAACTACCGCACCCGGCTCACCGGACTTGCTCGAGATGAGGCGCAGGCGCTTGGTCTGATCCTCGCAGCGGATACGCCAATGCTTGCAGCCCTCGGTCTCGAAAACGCGGCGCAACGCGCGCGGGCAAAACTGATCGAAAGCCTGCCAGACACCAGCCGGGGAGAGGCGAAGAGGACGGCAGCTCAGTTCCACGTCACGCAGGATGCGCGCGTTGAGGATGAAAGGGTGCGCGCGATGGCGCATGCTGTAAGGTCGGGCACCATCGTGCGTATTCGCTTTGCCACTGCGGCTGAGCAAGAGATCCATCCCCTGAAACTCGAGCTCGACGACAGCATGTGGTCTGTTCTTGACGCACGGACGGGCGCGCGCCTCCCGCTTTGCGACTGGGGGCGCTTGAACATCTCAGCAAAGCGATTTCCGCAAGGCCCAGCTGATCTGAAGGGCTTGGACACTGCCACTGGTGCCTAGCGAAGAGCGCGCTGAAGCGACGCGCCGGACATCTGCGAGTCGCAAGCGTATGGTGCGCCCCTATGATTTGTTGCGCTCTCGTGGACAATCAGCGGCATTGTTGAAGGAATCCGCATTTTAGCCGTTTGAAATGCGGCATCTGATTGCCGATCGGCATTTTGGTCGGCGGGTTTTTGGCGCCGTAAGCAACAAATTGCCCGTAAAACGGGAGTTTTGCGCGCCGCTCTTTTTCCGTGCGGTTTGGCTTGTCAATGATCATCCGCAGTGTCCCGGTCTGCACCGCATTGGCGAAAGGCCGGGCACGCCAATAACCAAAGTCAATCGGCTGCCGCGCAGGGCGGCTGCACCCACTGGCAGTTCTTGCTGCCGGATCAAGACGTGCGTCCGTGCGACAAAGACAAGGATCTTAAAATGCTGCAACAATTGAATACCGCTGGTGCTCTGGAAGGCCTGGAACCTGTCATCACTACCGAAGAAACTGCGGGTATCCCGAGTGTGGGGACAGGGCTGCTGGGTGTGGCCTGGGCAGACGGCACGGCGCTCAACACCATCTCCGATTTGAAGGACCTGATTGAGGCCACCCCGCCCACAGCCACCTTTGAGATTGCAGAATTTGGGTTCCAGTCGAGGCAAAGCGACACGTCGATCGAGGCGTTTCTGGGCGACAAAGGGATGATCCTGTCGGGTGATGGGAGCGCTGAGATGGGGCCATCCGGGCTTTGGATGGAAGGCTACGTCTACATCCCGCCGGGCCAGCACACCATCTCTGTTGTGTCCGATGATGGGTTTGAGCTGTCTTTGGGCGGCATTCCTTTTTCGTCTTTTGAAGGGCGGCGGGGCGCTGAAGAAACCGCCCAGACAGCCACTTTTGAAGGCGGTCTTTACGCGCTTGAGATGCTCTACTTTGATGCCAGCCGTGGAATGGCCTTGGATCTTTTGATCGATGGCCTGCCTGCGGATCAAAGCGCTTTCTATGCAAGCGTCGAGGACTTTGAAAACCCGCCGGGCGGCGTGCCGCTGTTGCCGGTTGAGGGCTATCATCCTTCGCTCACCCTGGGTGAGTTGATCATCGACGATCCGCAAGACCTCAGTGGCTCGGACCAAGCCGATGCAATCGATGGTGTTGGCGGCGACGATAACATCACTGGCGCGGGCGGCGATGATCACCTGCTGGGGGGGTACGGCGATGACCGGATTGAGGGCGGCGCGGGCGACGATGTGCTCGACGGTGGATACGGCAGTGACCTGCTGCTCGGCGGCGATGGCAACGACCTCTTGATCTCGCGCTCGGACGGGGGAGAGCAGCGGATCGCGCAGCGCTACGTCATTGATGAGACCCGACCAGCGGGGGAGTACGTGAACCCCGAGGCCGACAAGCTTTTTGGGTATGAATACCAACCGCTCATTGGCGATGACATCATGCTGGGCGGTGCTGGGCGCGACACATTCCTTATCGCGCCGCAGCTCAACGGCAGGCTGGAGATCCTCGAAAAGCATACGCAGTCGGATGGCTCAATCCGTTGGGCCAGTGTGGCAGGAGAGAACACCTATCAGCATGACCATTGGGTCGACCTCTACGGTTTTGACTTGATCGGCGACTATAACGCGGACGAAGATCATATCGCCGTCATCGGTCACACAGCGAACGTCTTTGTCGACCACGTGGATTATGACGATGACGGTGTGATGGAGAGCATCATCACGACCGTCTCTCTCCAGCACGGCGGCGGCGGCGCGCATGACCGGGACCTGATCGGCGTGACCTTTGTTGAGGGCGATCTCGTTGATGTGGATGACATCAAGACAGACAACGGCGTAACATACGGCGTCGTTGAAGGGTTCGACGATGTCGCCCAGGCGATCAACCAGCAGGGTGAGAGCAAGGCACTCACCGAAGGCGGTGAGACCTTTGACGGCTACGATTACCGCGGCGCGGGTGAGTTCAACGTGGCCCCGGTGGGTGCGGCCGAAGATTTGATGGACACGCCCTTTTGGGATGAGGCGCAGGCCAGTTTCAGCGCGCCGTCAGATGAACCAGAGGTTGAGCTGACCCGCGACCCGTTCGAGCCCTTGGGATTTGAAGAGGCGGCAGGCCAGGTCAAGACCGGCACGGATGGTGATGATGTGATCACCCCCGATGCACCGGCTGAACCCGATGGCTTGCCGGGCGCTTTGGGCTTTTGGAACCTCGGTGCAGGCGATCAGGGGTCTTATGGCGATGCGCGGGGGGAGCTGGCGGCGGTAAAGTCCTACACGCTTTATGAGCGGCAGGCTCTCTTACTGACAGATGATACGGAAGCGGGGCCACGACCGGGAACGTCAGCGCTGACCTTCAATGGCGACGATGAGTTTGCGTATCTGGATCACCAGAACGCCTTTATCATCTCGCAGGGCACAATTGCTTTGTGGGCCCGAGCCGATGACCTATCAGACCGCGGCGCGATTGTGACCAAAGATCAAAAGAGTTCTGGCGATGGTGGCCATTTCCGTCTGGTGCAACTCGAAGGCGGCAACCTGCAACTTCGTTTTGCCCCCGGCGACGGCGGGTCGAATGTGGCCTGGAACACCACGGCAGCGGTGCTCGAAGAAGGCATCTGGGCGCATCTGGCGGTGAACTTTACAGCCGACGGCGTGACGGTTTTCAAGGACGGCGAGGCCATCTCGGATGGCCTGTGGGAACCCGATGAAGGCGACGTGCCGACCCCCGGCGTCTATCAAGAAGCCTATCTTCTGCGCAATGAAGAGCCCTTTATCCTCGGCGCGGACCAGCGGATCACGGAGCTCAATGACACCGCGCAGGAATTTGCGACCGACCGCACGAACCTTGTGAACCCCTTCGAAGGGGCGCTGGCAGAGTTCGGCATCTGGGGCGGCTTTTCGCCCGATGATGCGCTGACAGAGGCAGAGCTTGCAACGCTCATCTCAGACGGCCCCGGTGCCGCACTGACAAACCCCTCGGGCCCGCAGGCGATGATCGCCTCAGATGACACCTTTGACGGCGGCGATGGGGACGATGAAATCGACGGTGAAGGCGGCAATGACCACCTCATGGGCGGTGACGGCGATGACACCATCGACGCCGGCTATGGCGATGACAAGCTGGAAGGCGGCGCGGGGGATGACGTTTTGAACGGCGGCCGCGGATCCGATCTGGTGCTGGGCGGCGACGGGAACGACGTCATGATCTCGGGCGGTGATGTCGGCGAGGATCGCGCGGGCCAGCTTGTGCTGGGCGAACCCTCGCGGCCTTACCCCGACCCTTCCATCGATCCCGTCTTGCTCAAGCTGGTCGATTGGGTCGATCAACCGCTCTACGCCGATGACATCTTCTTTGGTGGGTCGGGCGCCGACCAGATGGTCGTGAACACCTACATCAACGGCAAGATGGATGCGATCCTCGACAACGTCATGGACGGCGGGCGCATGATCCACTGGCATGGCGTGGCGGGAGAGAACAACCGCATCCACGACCATTGGGTCGATGGGATCGGGATCGACATCTTCGGCGATTTTGACGCCGACGAAGACGAGATTTCGGTGATCGGCCATACGACCGAGATTGAGATCTCCTACGACACGGTGGACACAGACGGCGACGGCGCGGATGACGCGATCTTGTCTTTGATCTGGCTCTATTCGCAGCAAGGGAACGGCGGCGGTGCTCATGACGAAGACGAGTTGGGCATTCTCGCGGTGATCGGCGATCAGGTGACCGAAGACATGGTGACCACCGATGCGGGCGCACACCTCGGCATCGTGCGCACCATAGATGACCTGCAAGAAGCGCTGGCCCCCTCCGACACCCCCTCTCCGGTGACACGCCCGGGCGACGTCTTTGGGTACGATGACAGGGACGTGGAAGGGCGACCGCTCACCTCCGATCCCTTCGCCTATTCGGTCAACCCGTTCATGGATGAGGCGGAGGCGCTCTTTGCTTGGCAGACCGCTGCTTCAGGGGAAAACGCGGTCATCGCCAGCCATCCGGGCGGCACCTTTGACGGGAGCAATTCGATAGAAATCCCGCATGATCCTGACGAACAGCAAGCCGCTGGCACCTACCTGCTGAGCTTTACCGCCAATGCGCCCGGTGACGGCAATCAGGCGCTCTTGTCTAAGGATTTCACCAGCTTTGAAGAGGGCGGGCATCTGACCATTTGGGTCGATGACAGCAGCAACCTCAAGGTCCGGTTCCAGTCGACCGACAGCGAGAAAACGCTGCGGATGTCGGAGGATATCGAAGCGGGACAGACCTACGACATCGCGTTTAGCTACGCGGGGGACGCGATCGCGCTTTATGTGAACGGGGTTCTTGAAGACAGCGAAAGTGGGTTCGATGCCGGCATGCTGGGCAATGAGAATTCCACGTTTCTCGGGGCCTCAACCCGCAAACGCAAGGAAGATGCCGACAACCTCGAATGGTTCTTTGAAGGTGAGATTGCCAAAGTCGCGGTGCTGGATGAGGACATCTCAGCGACCGAGGCCCTTTTGCTGGCACAAAACGGCAATGATCCGTCGATCTTTGGCGACGCGGGCGAAGATCCGGCACCTGATCCCGATGTTGGTGAGGAAGATGACGCTGACGAGGGGACAGATCCAGCGCCAGACCCCGACGCCGGGGGCGGTGAAGGCGCCGATGAGGCACTGGATGAAGATGACGCCTCCGATGCGGAGGCGGTGCGCCTTGAGTTGGGCTTCACCCAAGTTGAGCAACTCGACCGCGACACTTGGCACAGCGTGACCTTTGATGAGGAGATCGCCGACGCCGTTGTCGTCATGGGCCCGCTCGAAGGCACGGGCAGCCACGATGCCACCGTGCATGTGCGCAATGTGACCTCAACGGGGTTTGAGTTCCAGATCAACGAATGGAGCAACCACAATGGGCGGCATCAGTCGGAAGGCGTCAGTTGGATGGCGATCTCAGAAGGGACCCATAGGCTGGCTTCGGGGGAGACGATCTCGGCAGGGAGCTTGCAATCAAATGCAGAGCTCAATACCGCGATGGTCGTCGCACTTGATGGCTTTGACGCCGCCCCATCGGTCTTTTCTCAGGTGACCTCTGCCAATGAAAGTGGCGCTGTCGCCACACGGCACGTGGACGTCACCGCAGACACCTTTGCGGTCCTGCTGCAAGAAGAGGAAGCGGCCCCTGATCAGGTGCGCGCGGAAGAGAGCATCGATTGGATCGCGTTCAGCGATGATATCAGCGATATCCTCGATATTGCGTCGGTGGAGGGCGGCCTCAGGCACCGCTACACATCCGTGGAGTTTGATCCCTTTGAGGGTGACGTGGTGCTCCTCGCTGCAATGCAGACGATGAATGGCGGTGACACAGCCAATCTGCGCTACCGCAACCTCGACAACGACAGCGTCCGCCTGAAGGTCGCAGAAGAGCGCAGCGCAGACCGGGAGCGCACGCACGTGACCGAAGAGGTCGACGTGCTCGTTGGCGTCGTGGGGAGTTACGACCTAGAGCTTGCGTAGACCGCCACAGGGCGGACCCGCCCGCGAAAAAAAGCATGGGTGCCGCCAGCCGGCACCTAGGGGTCTGGTCCGGCTAGGGACAGGATCGTGCGTTCGCAGCGGTCATCGCCGATTTTTCCAGCTACCGTGACCCGCAAAGGAGCCAACCCAACCGACCGCATGAGTGCTGCGGAGGCATCATTGAAGGCAAAGTACTCTGATCCTAGTTGGGTAACTCCGATGCGCCGAAGGCGGAGCTTCAGTTCTTCGACAAGCCGAGATCCAACCCGTTCCCCCCGATGTGCTTCATCTACCGAAGTTTGATGCAAAAAGCCGATCTGATTGGCGTTTTTGAGGGCGCTGACACCTCGGTGCTGCAGCTCATAGATAAGGTACCCAATCGTATCGCCATCGTCTTTACACGCGACAAGAGCACTTACGTTCTCATTGGCAAGCCATCTCTCTAGGAATGCTACGAGTTCGGAAGACGGTGTTTCGCGTCGGAAGATGTCCGGATGTGCTGCTACATGCAGATTGAACCGCCCTTTGTTTGCCGGAGACCCAGCAGTAAGGATACTGGGTCATGGGAAAGACAAAGAACGGAACACGTTATCCAGAGGAACTACGCGCCAGAGCGGTGCGGATGGTTTTGGATCACGAGAGCGAATACGCGAG
>JBCCUC010000037.1:0-18120 GCA_039197515.1 Pseudomonadota bacterium
GAGGCTGCAAAGAAAACAGGGAAGGAGGCCAAGACATTGACCGCGTCATAAGCCACGACGCATGTCTGAGGGTGGGTCAAATCTCGGTGAAAATACCGGGTAGTTCTCAGTGACAATCAACACCGGTGAAACCAAAAAGAAGCTGAAGCCCACTTTAGCAACTCTGATAGTTAGCTTGTTGGTGCTTTTTTTATGCTAGCACTGGGTCTGAACCGGTGAACCTCGATTTACAAACTGGTGTTTTCTAGTGATTAGGTTTTGGAAGCTAATGAAGCTGAGCACAGCGAAACCTAGGATCATTAGTGGTTGACGAGACTAAAAAGGGACTACAAACTAAAAAGAGCTTAGCAATGTCATGCTAAGCTCTTGAATTATATGGCTCCGGCGGTAGGGATCGAACCTACGACCAATTGATTAACAGTCAACTGCTCTACCGCTGAGCTACGCCGGAACGGTTCGCACGCTATAGCAATGCGGTTTTCGCACGTCCAGAGGCATTTCTGCGTCAGCCCTAGAATTTTGGCGCACCCAATCAAAGCAAGAAAAACGGCGCATCAAGGCTTAGTTTGCCAGTCACATCCACTTTCGATTTCCCCATTAAATCAATGAGGTGGGCGAGAACGTTGCGTGTCGCGGCGGGCAGGAGCGCGGCAGGGGTATCGGTATAGATGGCGCGCGCGAGCGCCTCGGGCGTGGCGGGTGCTTTGGCCAAAACCTGCTTGATGGCGGCCTCTCTCGCGTGGCGGTGCGCGATCAACCATTGCAATCGTTCGGATGGCGTATCAACCTGCGGACCGTGCCCTGGATAGAAGACGCGCCAGGGATGCGCCCGCAGCTTCTCACAGGACGCCATAAAGTCTGTTAGATCGCCATCGGGAGGAGACACGAGCGATGACGCCCAGCCCATCACATGATCGCCGGTAAAGCACAGGTCGCCCAAGGCAAAGGCCATGTGGTTGCCGATGTGCCCAGGCGTGTGCAGAGCGGTCAGGCTCCAATCGCTGCCGGCAACCTGGGCCCCATCCTGAAGAACTTCATCACACGTAAAATCCGTGTCAACGCCTTCGCCGCCGCCAATATCGCCAGCTCGGGCCAGCTCTTGCATGATTTCGGAACGCCCCGCGGTCGCCGCTCCGAAGGCCAGCACAGGCGCGCCCGTTGCCAGCGCGAGCGGCTTGGCCAGGGGCGAATGATCGAGATGGGTGTGCGTGACAAAGATATGGGTGATCCTTTGCCCGGGGGCCTCTGCGGCCAGAATCGCCTGTAGGTGGCTTTCAGAAGCGGGCCCCGGATCAATCACGGCGAGGTCCTGGGTGCCCAAGATATAGGTGTTTGTGCCCCGGAATGTCATCGGCGAGGGATTGGGGGCCAGAATGCGTCTGAGATCTGTCTCCAGGGCTTCAGCTATGCCAACAGGCGGGTCGAAGTCTTGCACCGCGTTTTCCTCCTCAAGCTGCAGGCTGCCCGCAATCCAAAGCAGCTGCAACCGTCGAAACAGGCCGCGCCTGAGCCGCCGATTTGCGATTCACGCGGCAGATCATGTGCCCTATGGTGCCGCGCATGACCTTTGACTGGCTCAAACGCTATATGCCAAGCGGGCTTTATCCACGGGCGGCGCTCATCCTGATGCTGCCCGTCGTGATCATTCAACTGGTGGTGACCGTCGTCTTTGCGCAGCGTCACTTTGAAGGCGTCACAAATCAAATGAGCACCAGCGTCCTGCGGGAACTGGCGTTGGTGCGGCAAGCGATTGAGGAAGCGCCCCGGCGCGAAGCGGTCCCCGAGATCGTGGAAGAGGAGTTGGCGGCTCTTGAGATGCGGGTTCTGCCAATTGCTGACGATGAGATCCCGGACGCAAATCGGATGGTCTGGTATGATTATTCAGGTCGCGTCCTTGTCGGTCGTTTTCTGCTGGATTTGCCGGGGTTTGAAGCCATTGATCTGACCAATTCGCGGGCGCTGCGGCTTTTTCTGCAAACTGATAAGGGACCCTTTGAGATCCAGTTCGAACGTCGCAGGGTCTCTGCCAGCAATCCGCATCAGCTTTTTGTGTACACGATCTTTTTCGGCGTGGTGATGACGGTCATCGCTTTCATCTACCTGCGCAATCAATTGCGACCGATCACGCGGCTGGCCGAGGTTGCAGCGGCGTTTGGCCGTGGGCGTCACGTGCCGTTTAGTCCGGCAGGCGCTGCGGAAGTGCGCAGCGCGGGACATGCCTTTCTCGACATGCGCAGTCGCATTGAACGTCACATCGAGCAGCGCACGCTGATGTTGTCGGGGGTGAGCCACGACCTGCGCACCCCGCTCACACGCATGCGGCTGAGCCTGTCGATGTTGGACGAACCGGAGGCTGCCGCCTTGATGGATGACGTTGATGACATGCAGCGCATGCTTGATGAGTTTTTGGAGTTCACCAAAGGCGCGAGCGAAAGCACGCCCGAAGAGGTCGATCCCCATGCGCTTTTGTCGCAAATCGTCGATGATGCGCGGCGGGCGGGCCGGGCGGTGACCTTGCTCGAGCCAGATGGCGGCGGCACGGGGACGGTGATGCTGCATAAATCGGCCATTCGTCGCGCCATCGACAATCTCATTTCGAATGCTGTGAGATACGGTGCGGAGGCGGAGGTTTCTTTGCTCTTCACAGACAAGACCTTGCGGATCCGGGTTGAGGATAATGGCCCAGGTATTCACGAGGAGCGGCGCGATGAGGCCACCCGCGCCTTCACGCGGCTCGATCCGGCGCGCAACCAAGACAAAGGCGGCGGCGTGGGGCTCGGACTTGCCATTGCAACAGATATTGCGCGGGCACACGGCGGTGTCCTCCGATTGGGCGAATCTGCGCGGCTTTCCGGGCTCCGCGCCGATATTGTGATCGCGCGGTGAAAAGAACGTCGGCCAGTTGGGCCGCCGCGATACGCAACACCGACGAAAGGACAAGGACCAACAAGGCGGACACGCCGTTCGCGCACCGGCGGACGAACCCCAACCTCCGGCGCTCTTGACGAACGCAGCCCGCCTGCTTACGCCTACGCGCTAGGCGGGCCTGTAGCTCAATTGGTTAGAGCAGAGCGCTCATAACGCTTTGGTTGCGGGTTCAAGTCCTGCCGGGCCTACCACACCGCCGTTGCAGCCCGAACCGCAATGCTCTAGGCCCTGCTCAAGCGACAGATCGGCGGGGGCCCAATGACAGCAGAGAAAAGCCGCATCACCTACGCCCAGGCTGGTGTCGATATTGACGCGGGCAACGCCCTTGTGGACCGCATCAAGCCTGCGGCAAAGCGCACGTCGCGCGCGGGTGTGATGGCGGGTCTGGGTGGTTTTGGCGCGCTCTTCGATCTCAAGGCAGCCGGGTATGATGACCCCGTTCTGGTGGCCGCGACCGACGGTGTTGGCACCAAGTTGCGGATTGCCATTGAAACCGGAACATTCAGTACCGTTGGCATCGACCTTGTCGCAATGTGCGTCAATGACCTGGTTTGCCAGGGGGCGGAGCCGCTTTTTTTCCTCGATTACTTTGCCACCAGCCATTTGGATCTCGATCAGGCGGCTGCCGTTGTGGAGAGCATCGCGGAAGGCTGCGCCGAGGCTGGTTGCGCGCTCATTGGCGGCGAGACAGCCGAAATGCCGGGGATGTATGGCGCGGGGGATTTTGACCTTGCAGGTTTTGCTGTGGGGGCGATGGAGCGGGGCCGCGCATTGCCGAATGATGTGGCTGAGGGCGACGTGATCTTGGGTTTGCCGAGCGATGGTTTGCACTCGAACGGCTTTTCACTTGTGCGCAAAGTCGTGGAAGTCAGCGGTCTGCATTGGGACGCGCCGTCCCCCTTTTCGCAAGATCGCCTGGGGGCCGCCTTGCTGGTTCCGACACGGCTTTATGTCAAAGGGGCGCTGGCCGCTCTGCGCGCGGATTGTCTACACGCTTTGGCACATATTACAGGCGGCGGGTTGACCGAGAACCTGCCGCGGGTCCTGCCGGAAGGGTTGGGGGCTGAGATCAACCTAGCCGCTTGGTCTTTGCCACCTGTTTTTGGCTGGTTGGCCGAGGAAAGCCGTATGGGTCAAGCGGAGCTTCTCAAGACCTTCAACGCAGGCATCGGCATGGTTGCCATTGTGCCGCCCGACAAAGTCGCCGCGGCCCGCAGCGCTTTTTACAGCGCAGGACATGAGGCGATTGAGATCGGCCGCGTCGTTGCCGGAGATGGTGTGACGTACAGTGGCCGCTTTGCGTGAGCAAACGCATCGCCATCTTCCTTTCTGGCGGCGGTTCGAACATGCGCGCGCTTGTCCGCGATATGAAAGGCGATCATCCGGCACGGCCTTGCCTGGTGTTTTCCAACGAGGCGGAGGCAGGCGGGATCGCTTGGGCGGCTGAGCAGGGCATCCCGACAGCGGTGGTGGATCACCGCCCCTTTGGCAATGATCGCACTCAATTCGAGACAGCGATCAATGCGGCACTCGCCCCCTATGCGCCTGATATCATTTGCCTTGCGGGGTTCATGCGGGTGCTGACTGCGGGCTTTATCGATGTCTGGTCGGGCCGGATGATTAATATCCATCCCTCGCTTCTGCCAAAGTACAAAGGGCTCAATACCCATGCGCGGGCCCTTGCGGCCGGAGAAACCCATCATGGTTGCACTGTGCATGAGGTGACTGCAGTCCTAGATGATGGACCGATCCTCGGCCAAGCGGTGCTTGCAATTGCGGCGCATGAAACGGCTGATGCCTTGGCCGCGCGCGTCTTGACCCTAGAGCACAAGCTCTACCCCGCGGTGCTGCGCAACTTCGCACAAGGGGACCGCGCGCCTGTGTTCTTGGACGGCTGACTGGCCAAACTACCGTCAGTAAGCTATTTATTAACGACGGCCCTGCACTTTTGCGCAAAGAGAGCCCATGAAAACAATAACAAAGACCGATGATCTTGCCGATTTCTGCGCGAAGGCGGCACGACACTCATACGTCACGGTCGATACGGAGTTTTTGCGGGAGAGGACATATTATTCAAAGCTTTGCCTGGTGCAATTGGCCATGCCGGGTGACGATGACAGCACCGCCGTTCTGGTTGATCCACTGGCAGAGACCATCTCGCTGGATCCGCTCTACGAGCTTTTCCGAAACACCGACGTCGTTAAGGTTTTCCACGCCGCGCGCCAAGATCTTGAAATCTTCTTTGTCGATGTAGGCATCATTCCCGAGCCGCTGTTTGACACGCAGGTCGCGGCGATGGTCTGCGGCTTTGGTGAGCAGGTCGGCTACGAGACGTTGGTGCGCAAGCTGTGCCATACGGGCGTCGATAAAACCTCTCGTTTCACCGATTGGTCGCGCAGGCCGCTCTCCGACGCGCAAAAGCGCTATGCCTTGGCGGATGTCACGCATTTGCGCCATGTCTATGAGCATCTGAATGCCAAACTTGACGAGAGTGGGCGCGCGCGATGGGTGAAAGAAGAGATGAGCATCCTGACCTCGCCAGATACCTATGTCACCACCCCGCGTGACGCTTGGAAGCGCGTGAAGACGCGCACAACCTCGCCCAAGTTTCTCAGTCTTGTGCGCGAGCTTGCGGCGTTTCGAGAGATGCATGCGCAGTCGCACAATATCCCGCGCAACCGCGTTTTCAAAGATGATGCATTGGTTGAGCTTGCGGGGTTAAAGCCAAGTAATCAAGATGAATTACATCGGTCTCGATTGCTTCTGAGAGAGGCGCGTAAGGGAGAAATTGCCGATGGTATCCTCGATGCGGTTCAGGTTGGGTTAAGTGTCAAGCCTGAGGATCAGCCCAAAGCGGACCGCAGCCGCGACAAGTTGCAAGTGAACCCCGCCTTAGCAGATCTCCTGCGCGTGCTCCTGAAAGCCAAGACCGAGCAGCAGGGCGTTGCGGCTAAGCTGATTGCACCCGCCGCGGATCTTGATGCCATTGCTGCGGGGATCCGGGATGTGCCTGCGTTGCGGGGCTGGCGGCATGAGGTTTTTGGCATCGACGCTTTGCGCCTGTGCGACGGCAAGATCGCCCTAACGGCTTCCGGCAACAATGTGCAAGTCGTCGACGTTTGAAGACCAAGAAAGGGCCCCTCATGGCAGAAATCACCCGCCACCATACCAATCAGCGCATGAGCCAGATCGTGGTGCACGGTAATACGGTTTACCTTGCGGGACAGGTGGGGACCGCGGGGGCCAGTGTCGCCCAGCAGACGCAGGATTGTCTGGATAAGATCGACGCGCTCTTGGCAGAAGTTGGGTCGGATAAGACTGCGATCCTCCAGGCGGTCATCTGGCTTGCCGATATGGCCGATTTCGCCGAAATGAACGGCGTGTGGGATACTTGGGTGCCGGCTGGCCATGCTCCAGCGCGTGCTTGCGGAGAAGCCAAATTGGCCGCGCCCGATCTCACAGTCGAAGTGATTGTGACAGCTGCGCTTTAACGCGTTTTTGAGCGTTTAAGCCTTGCCTAGCGTCGGCTTACCAAAGCATTGCGCCGCCCTTCAACGCGGATCTGCCGCACAGCTTGCAGGTCCTGGTCCGTGAGGCGGCGCGCGGCAGTGACCTCGCGCGTGGGCTGAGTGCCTTGCGGCGTCGCTTGCTCAGGCAGCACTCCTTCTAACCGATAGGTCAGAACGCCGTCGACTGGGAGTTCATCGTCATTTTCGGGCGTGAGCTGCACTTCGTAGATCCCTTGCCGTGCCGCGACACCCGTCGCGCGGATAATCGCACCGCCTGGGATACGCTCAATCGTTAGATTGGTGATCTGATCCAGCGGCGCGCCCTGGTAGACCTCATTTTCCGCCCGCGCCCTAGCAAAAAGACCGCCGCCACGCGGGATGAGCGGATTTGTGTTCTCAGCCTCGCGCAGAGGCTCAGACCGAGCGTTGCCGAACCAGTTCAGCGGGTTCACACGGCTTTCTCGAATTGTGGCGCAGCCGACGAGCACAAGCGTGATCGCGAGGAAAAGGGAAAAGGTCTTGGGCATGCGGGGCCTGTGGTCTGCTCTTTCGTCTTTGCTAGCCTATTGTCAGGAACTTGGGAAGGGGCTGGACCTTGGCCCTGCCGCAGCCTATCTGACCGGCAAAGCGGTATGTCTTATCTCCACTGCGCCGCGGGGTATCGCGGACCTTCCGACCGAATGACCCGCGGGTCGGCATGGGCAGGCCATTGAAAATCAGAGACGTATCAGGACGGCGTTTATGAGAAGGGATCACTATGGCCACGGAGAGCTTCGAAGAGCTTGTGGAGGATTTTGAGTTTCTTGACGACTGGGAAGATCGCTACAGGCATGTGATCGAGCAGGGCAAAGAAATGCAGGCGCTGGATGCGTCGCTGCGTGTGCCCTCGACGAAGGTGGACGGTTGCGCCTCGCAGGTCTGGCTGCACGCACAGGTGGATCGCGGGCAGATCCACTTTGACGGGGCAAGTGATGCGATGATTGTCTCAGGCCTCATCGCTGTGCTGCGGCGGCTCTATAATGGGCTCACCCCAGCTGAGGTGTTGCAGGTCGACGCCCGTGCGGAAATGGCGCGACTGGGGTTGAACGATCATTTGAGCGCACAGCGTTCCAACGGGCTCACAGCGATGATTGAGCGGATCCGCGCAACGGCGGCTGAGGTTGCTTAGCGATGCGTGCTAAAGACGGCCGAGCGCAGTTTTCAAGTCGCCGTAGCCTGTGTAGCGGCGCTCAAAAGGTAGGCCGAGCCGGTCTGCACAGTCGCGCGCGCGGGTTGTGAGATCTGGATCATCGGTCTGCGCCTGATAGACCAGTTTCTCGTAGTTGCCAAAATACATATCTCTCAGCTCAGGATGCCGGTCGAGCCCCATTGGCTTCCACACAAAAGCATCGAATTGGCGCACCAGAAAATCAGTGAGGTAGAAGGTCGTGAACTCTTCTTCCGCCTGTTCAGCGAACGTCGTGTTGCCCTCAAAGAAGCTGTAGCAATGGGGCCCGGCAATCATTTCAACGCCAAGTTCGACGCACGCCGCTTGCAGGAGCCCCCCGGTGCCGCAATCGGCATAGGCCACGAAAATCTCACTGTACTTCGCGCGGTTTTCTGCAACGGCGGCCCGCACAGCTTCGGTAATCTGATCGGGGCGCAGATGCAGCTTTGCCGAGAGGCACGTCAGATCGAGGTGGGTCCAACCATTGGCCGCTTTCAGATCTATAATCTCTCGCGCCAAGGCACCGCAGGCGATGACCAGGACACGCGTGGACGCCTGCGCCGCACCTAGTCCCGCGGCAGCCTTTTCCGTATGAGTGACACGCTCCATGGCTTGCGGTGCCGACTAGGGTCAGGCAGACTTGAGTTGGTTGTGCTTGCGCGCCATCCATTCTTTGGCCGTCTCCACGGCGACTGCCGCGTCGCGACAATAGGCATCGGCCCCAATCGCTTTGCCGAACTCTTCGTTGAGCGGCGCGCCGCCGACCAAAACGATGTAATCGTCGCGGATCCCTTGCTCGACCATCGTGTCGATCACGACCTTCATATAAGGCATGGTCGTGGTCAAAAGGGCTGACATGCCGACGATGTCGGCACCTTCTTTCTCCATGGCTTCAAGGTAATTTTCCACCGGATTGTTGATCCCTAGATCGACGACTTCAAAGCCTGCGCCTTCCATCATCATGCCGACGAGGTTCTTGCCAATGTCGTGAATGTCCCCCTTCACGGTGCCGATCACCATCTTGCCAACGCGCGGGGCACCAGTTTCTGCCAAAAGGGGTTTTAGGATCGCCATCCCGCCTTTCATCGCGTTCGCGGCCAGCAGCACCTCGGGCACAAAAAGGATACCGTCGCGAAAATCTGCGCCGACAATGGTCATCCCGCCCACAAGTGCTTTGGTCAAAATGTCATAGGGTTCCCAATCGCGACCCAGCAAGATCTCGACGCCCTCTTCGATCTCCTCTTTCAGGCCATCGTAAAGGTCGTCAAACATTTGTTGCACAAGCTCTTCATCATCCAATTCGGCCAGGATGATTTCGTCTTCATCGGACATGGCGTTTTCCTTTTGCTGTGCAGATGCGCCGCTGGTTTGAAGCAGAGTGCCACGGAACAGCGTCAAAAGACACACAATTTGCGACATCGGCACGGTTTCAAACGACGGATTTTTCTCATGATCATCGTGAATTTTCTGCATCTGCACAGTGGGATAGCTCTTTCGGGTTGAACATGTTCCTTGTTTGTTCTAATGAACGTGGATGGACAGTGAAGTCAGGCGGTTTACGATCAAAGGGCGTGCGGCGCTGAGCAATCATGCGGGCCGGTTTGAGGCGCATGCCCGCGAGGTGGTCGATGACGGCTGGGCGCGCGAGGATGAAGACCTGCCAGTCCTGCGCACACAGGTGCGCGATGAACGACCGCGCAAAATCATCAGCTACAATCGCTCCCCGGATCTGCCATTTGACCGGTCGATCAACCCGTATCGCGGATGCGAGCATGGCTGCGTCTATTGCTTTGCCCGGCCTAGCCATGCCTACCTTGGGTTTTCGCCGGGGCTTGATTTTGAAACGCGCCTGATTGCGCGGCCTGACGCGCCCGAAGTCTTAGCGCGCGAGATTGCTTCAAAAAACTACCGCGTCGCCCCAATTGCCGTTGGCACGAACACCGATCCGTATCAGCCCATTGAGCGCGATCGCGAGATCATGCGCGAGTGTTTGAAAGTGTTAGAAGCGGCGGGGCATCCCGTGGCCATTGTCACCAAGGGCAGCCTGATTTTACGCGACATTGACATACTTGCGCGCATGGCGGCGCGCGGATTGGTGTCAGTTGGGGTTTCGGTCACGACGCTGGATGCCCGGATCAGCCGCCTGATGGAACCGCGCGTGCCTGCGCCAAAGCGCCGGTTGCAGGTGATCGGGCAATTGGCGCAAGCGGGTGTTCCTGTCCGGGTCATGGCATCGCCAATGATCCCAGCCCTGACCGACAGTGAGATGGAGGCGATTTTGACCGCTGGACACGCGGCAGGGGCGATCCATGCCAGTTGGAGCATGCTGAGGCTACCGTTGGAGGTTTCAGGTTTGGTGCAGGAATGGCTGCAGGCGCATTTTCCAGACCGCGCCGCGCGGATTATGGCGCGCTTGCGCGAGATGCACGGGGGCAAAGACTATGATGCGCGCTGGCACCACAGGATGCGGGGCGAAGGGGTCTATGCCAAGATCGTCGCGCGCCGCTACGATGTGGCGATAAAGCGGCTGGGTTTGAATGCGCGCGCACCGTGCTTGCGCTGCGATCTTTTTCACCCCCCTGTCTTGCCTGGCGCGCAATTGTCACTTTTTTGAGTGGTGCGGGGCAGCGTGCCCTGAAATGTCGTTGACGATTTGAGACGTCAGAAGGTGTATGTCAGCACGCTTTGGCCAAAAGGAAGATGCATGCCAGACCCAAGACGGCGGCCGACGCGGCGTAGGTTCCTGCAGACCTTTGGGCTGAGCGCCCTTTTTGCGGGCATGCTGGGCAGCTATGCGGCGGCCATTGAACCGCTCTACCGCCTCAACACCACGCGCTATCGTCTGCGTCCGGCGGGATGGCCGAGGGGGCTCGACCTGCGGATTGCTGTGATCGCGGATTTGCACGCGTGTCGACCTTGGATGGATGAAGCGCGGATTGCGCAGGTCGTCACGCGTACAAACGCTCTAGCACCGGACCTCGTGCTGCTCTTGGGGGATTTCGTTTCGGGCCTGAAGGCTCCATTTGTGCGCACACAGATGCCTGCAGAGATCTGGGCAGAGGCGCTGGCCAAGCTACAGGCGCCGCTCGGGCGCTATGCGGTTCTTGGCAACCATGATTGGTGGGATGATGCGGCAGGGCAGTGGCTGGGGCGGGGGCCGACCCCGGCGCAGGCAGCACTTGAGCGTGTCGGCATCCCAGTGCTGGAGAATACTTGCTTGCGCCTCACCCACAAAGAAAGCGTCTTTTGGCTCGCCGGATTAGGCGATCAGATGGCCTTGTTGCCGGGAGGCGGGGGCAGCGGCCGCCGCGGCCGGGGGCGTGATGATCTTCCCGGCACCCTGCGCCAAATCACCGATGACGCGCCGATCATATTGATGGCTCATGAGCCTGATATCTTCCCCCAGGTGGTGCGCGCCCCCCGTCCCGTTTCGCTGACCCTATCGGGGCATACGCATGGCGGACAGGTGCGGGCCTTTGGCTATGCGCCTGTCGTGCCGTCGCGCTTTCGCAACCGCTACGCTTATGGCCACAAGGTTGAGGTTGCACCTGACGGGACACCGCGAGATTTGGTCGTCTCTGGCGGTCTGGGCTGCTCGATTGCGCCCGTCCGCTTTGGCGTGCCGCCAGAGATTTTGCTTCTCACGCTGGGCGCGCGCGACGATAGCGAAATGCAAGTAACCTGAGACATCGAGCATCACTCAACCCGTTGAAATCTCTGATTTCAGGCAGGGTTGGGTGATCTAGACTTTTGCATTTCTGCTTTAGGCGCGCCGCCGCCGCCGCCGGTTGGAGCGCGGGCTAGCTGCGTTGGCACCGGCCTCAGTGCCATCGCTATCGGAAGAAAAGGCACCCAGGACCGCCACGATTTCTTCGAGTTCAGGTGTGCTGCCTTTCGGTGTCGTGTCCAGCGCCTCGCGCATCACCCGCAGGTGTTCGGGCATCGTCCCGCAGCAGCCCCCGATGATAGAGGCCCCGGAGTTGCGTGCCATGACGGCGTACTGCCCCATGAGTTCCGGGGTACCATCATAATGAATGTGGCCGTCTACATACTTCGGTATGCCCGCATTGCCCTTGGCAATGATCGGGCGCGCGTTGCCCTTCCCCGAAAAGCCTAGCACCGTGCGCAAAAGGTCCGATGCACCCGTCCCGCAATTGGCACCATAGGCGAGAGGCGCATTCGGCAGCCCCTCAACGAGGTCGACCATCGCGCCAGAAGTCACGCCCATCATCGTCCGGCCTGCGGTGTCAAAGCTCATGGTGCCGCACCATTCGAGCCCGGCAAGCGCAAAGCCTTCTGCTGCGGCTGTAAACTCTTCGGGCGCGCTGATCGTCTCAAGCCAACCGACGTCTGCGCCGCCTGCTTTGAGGCCATCCGCCGTCTCGTGAAACATCTCTACGGCAAGTGCATGGCTGAGCGCGCCGATGGGCTCCATGATTTCACCCGTGGGGCCAACGGAGCCCGCGACAATCACGGGTCGGCCTGCGGTGTCAGCCACTTCGCGGCCAATTTCGGCGGAAACACGGCTCAGTTCATGCGCGCGCTTGGCCGCATCATGCAGTTTCAGTCGTGACGCATTGGCACCAAAACTATTGGTAAGAAAAAGATCGCTGCCCGCATCAACTGCGCCACGATAAAGCGCGGTAATCTTCTCAGGTGCGTCAGTATTCCAAAGCTCTGGCGCATCACCTGACATCAGCCCCATGTTGAAGAGGTTCGTGCCCGTGGCCCCATCGGCGAGCAGCACACCTTTTTCAGCAAGCAGGTCAGGAAGCGAGATGGACATGAGCACAGCCTTTCGATCAAGGATCTAGAGGCGGTGCCACACGGACAAATTCAAAACAACTTCATAATCTTCATGTCGATCATGAAGGTCGTTGATGTTTGGTGTTGATCTTAGGGGCGATCACCCATGCTCATCGGCCAGCTGCCCTTTGGCCTCCACCATCAACTCAGCCATTTTCGCGCGCACAGTCGCCTCATCGGCCTTGTCGCCAAGATCGCCAGAGACCTTGCGATACACGTCCTCGTCCCCCGCCTCTTCGAAATCGGATTTGACCACTTCTTTGGCGTAGTCCGCGGCCTCTTCGCCGGTCTTGCCCAAAAGATCCGCCGCCCAGAGACCCAAAAGTCTGTTGCGCCGCGCCTCCGCTTTGAACTGCATCTCTGCATCATGGGCGAACTTGTTTTCAAAGGCGTTTTCGCGGTCTTTCATTGTGCTCATGGGATCCTCCTAGGCTCAGCAATTAGTGCTCAAATGGAGATCTAGCCGCGATGGCGCAAGGTGTCACCATTGCTTGCAGGGCGATAAACCATGCACTAAGAGACGAGCAAAAGGGGGATGGCGCGCGCCAGCCCCGCATCCGGAAAGGACGCCCATGGCCCGGCGCAAGAAGATTTACGAAGGCAAGGCAAAGATACTCTACGAAGGCCCGGAACCTGGCACGATCGTGCAGTACTTCAAGGACGATGCCACCGCGTTCAATGCGCAAAAAAAGGACGTGATTGAGGGCAAGGGCGTGCTGAACAACCGGCTCTCTGAGTACTTTATGGACGGGCTCAACCAGATCGGTGTGCCGACGCATTTTATCAAGCGGTTGAACATGCGTGAACAATTGGTCCGTCAGGTGGAGATTGTCCCCCTGGAGGTGATTGTGCGCAACTACGCGGCAGGCACGCTTTCTACCCGTTTGGGGATCGAGGAAGGCATGCAACTGCCCCGTCCAATTGTCGAATACTGCTACAAAGACGACTCGCTTGGCGATCCGCTGGTCACTGAAGAGCACATTGCCGCCTTTGGCTGGGCGAGCCAGCAAGACATGGAAGACATTCTGAGCCTTGCTTTAAGGGTTAATGACTTCCTCTCCGGCGTGATGTTGGCGGTCGGCATTCGGTTGGTTGATTTCAAGCTGGAGGTCGGGCGGATCTATGACGGCGATTTCCACCGTTTGATCATCGCGGATGAAATCAGCCCGGATTCCTGCCGTCTGTGGGATTTGGATACTGGACAAAAGCTCGACAAGGACGTGTTCCGGCGCGATTTGGGCTCCCTGACGGACGCCTATACGGAAGTGGCGCGGCGCTTGGGCGTGATGCCAAAAAGCCCGACGCCGATCACCAAACCAACCCTCATCAACTGATACCGCGGCCAAGAGGCGGGCGAGGGGCAAAGAAAACCGGGGGTGCGATGAAGGCACGGGTGCATGTGATGTTGAAAACCGGCGTACTCGACCCGCAGGGTGAGGCCGTGCGCCACGCACTTGGGGCGCTTGGCTTCGACGGCGTGGCGGGCGTGAGGCAGGGCAAGGTGATTGAATTGGATCTTGCCGAGGGCACAACCGAGGCGGAAGTGACGCAGATGTGCGAGCAACTTCTCGCCAACACGGTGATTGAGGCCTACACCGTGGAGATGTCTTGATGCGCGCGGCGGTGGTTGTCTTTCCAGGATCAAATTGTGACCGAGACCTCGCTGTCGCTTTTGAGGCCGCGGGTCTCGATGTCTCATTGGTCTGGCACAAGGACAGCGATCTGCCCAAGGCTGTCGATATCGTGGGTCTGCCCGGCGGTTTTTCCTATGGCGATTACCTGCGGTGCGGTGCGATTGCGGCGCATTCGCCAATTGTGCAGGCGGTCAAAGCGCATGCCGCGCGCGGTGGCTATGTTATCGGGATCTGCAATGGTTTTCAGGTCTTGACCGAGACGGGCCTGCTGCCGGGTGCGCTTTTGCGCAATGCTGGGCTGAAATACATCTGCAAGGTCGTGGGCCTGCAGGTGGAGACCTCGCAGAGTGTCTACACAGAAGGCTATAACGCAGGCGATGTGATCGACATCCCCATCGCGCATCACGACGGCAATTACTTTGCCGATGCCGAGACTGTGGCGCGTCTCAGAGGTGAGGACCGGGTGGCCTTTTCCTACACCGAGAACCCAAACGGCGCGCAAGACGATATTGCTGGGATCTTGTCTGAGAACCGCCGCGTCCTTGGGATGATGCCACACCCAGAACGTGCGGCGGATCCCCGCCATGGCGGCACTGACGGGGCGGCGCTCTTTCGCGCAATCGCGGGTGCGGTGACGGCGGCGTGACTTGAGCCAATGGGGCGGGCCGCGTAGTGTTTTGCCATGAGCTTTATCGAAGAAGACGCGCCGGAACCGAGCCTGCCAGTGCCCTGGCGGATGCGGATTGCGATCATCTTGATCATGCTCGTTGGGATTGCGGTGATCTCCATCACCAATCGGCTGCTTACCGACCGTTTCACAGACACCACGCGCAACCGCGCTGAACTGCGCTTGGCGCTTTACAGCGGGAACTTGAACGCAGAATTGCGCCAGCACGCGATTGTGCCCCAGCTTCTGGCGCTCGACCCCGCGCTCATCCTGGCACTGGACACGGCTGACTATACGCTTTCGACGCAGCGGCTCATCTCTTTTGTAGAAGAGAGTGGGGCAGCCTCGCTGATGCTTTATGACATTGATGGCCGTGTGGTGGCCGCAACCGATCGGTCGCGCCTGCAATCGCTGCATAAATCGGAGAGCTATTTTGTCGAGGCGATCAGAAGCACGGCAACGATCTTTACCACCATCCAGCTGGAATCCGGTGGCTATCAATTCATGTATTCAAGGCGCATCCAATCGCAGGGCAACACGCTTGGTGTGATTTCGGTTGAGGTCGATTTGCAGAAGTTTGAACGTGCTTGGGCGGGGATCTCCGATGCTGTCATTGTGACCGACAGCGCGGGTGAGATCATCTTGGCCACATCGCCCAAATGGCGCGGCTTGACGGAAGAGGAGGCGCTGGCGCAGCAGACACCACAGACTGCTATTGAGCGCGCGATCCAAGCCACCGCCGATTGGACCGCGCTGCCGCCCGATGCCTATTTGCAGGGCGAGGGAGTGATGCGGCTTGAGACGCGCATCCCGCACCGCGGTTGGCGCATGACCAGCTACACCACCTACGCCAGTGTGCGGGAGAGGGTGAACGCCGTGCTGGCGATGGAGGTCATGGGATTTGCGATTCTCCTAGCCTTGGCGTTCTATTTTTCCAGCAGGCGCACGGCTGGACGGCTGGCGATCTTTCAGCGGGAGTCGGCAAAGCTTCGCGCATTGAACACCGCGCTTGAGCGGGAAATCGCTGAGCGCAAGCGCGTGCAAGAGACATTGGCGGTGGCCGAGCAGACGCTGGAGCAATCCAGCAAGCTGGCCGCTTTGGGTGAGATGTCTGCGGCTGTGAGCCATGAGTTGAACCAACCGCTTGCCGCGATGAAGACCTATCTTGCGGGGGCGGCGCTCCTCTTGCGCCGGAACCGTCCGGATGAGGCTTTGTCGTCGTTCGGGCGCATTGATGATTTGATTGAGCGGATGGGAGCCATAACCCGACAACTCAAATCCTACGCGCGGAAAGGACAGGAGGCGTTTACCCCAGTGGATATGGGGGCCGCGCTTGCCTCTTCACTTTCCATGATGGAGCCGCAGCTGCGGCAGAGACAGGTTCAGATCAGTCGGATCCTGCCGGACGAACCTGTGGTTGTAGAGGGTGATCGGATGCGCATTGAGCAAGTCATCGTGAACCTCTTGCGCAACGCGCTTGACGCGACAAAGGCCGAAGACAACCCGAAGATAGAAGTGATGCTCACGGCGGGTGATACAGCAACGCTTGCCGTGCGCGACAATGGGCCGGGTATCAAAGACCTAGATGCTCTCTTTGAACCTTTTTACACGACCAAACAGGCCGGAGATGGCGTGGGGTTAGGGCTTGCCATCTCCTCCGGCATTGTCAACGATTTGCGGGGCAGGCTCACGGCGCGCAATGGTCAGGTTGGGGGCGCGGTCTTTGAACTGCAACTGCCCTTGATGGGCGCAGGTGGAACTGTGGAAGCAGCGGAGTAAGCGATCATGGCGCAGGCAATGAAAATTGCGATTGTGGACGATGAGCAGGACATGCGGCAGTCGATCAGCCAGTGGCTGGCGCTGTCCGGCTATGACACCGAGACCTATGGCTCTGCTGAGGATGCGCTGAAAAAGCTCGGTCCAGAGTATCCGGGGATCGTGATCTCAGACATCAAGATGCCTGGCATGGATGGCATGCAGTTTCTCAAAAAGTTGATGGGGAACGACAGCGCCCTGCCCGTCATTATGATCACAGGCCACGGCGATGTGCCCATGGCCGTTGAAGCGATGCGTGTGGGCGCGTTCGATTTTTTGGAAAAGCCCTTCAATCCGGACCGGATGTCGGAGCTTGCTAAGAAAGCGACCAGCGCCCGCCGCTTGGTCATGGACAACCGCGCGCTGCGCAGGGAGCTCAGCGACGGTGGCCAACTGATGAAAAAGCTTATCGGTCAGTCGCCGGTGATGGAGCGGTTGCGCGAAGATATTCTAGATCTTGGTCAAGCTGATGGTCATGTGCTGATCGATGGCGAGACAGGCACAGGCAAAACGCTTGTGGCCCACGCGCTGCATGCGGTGGGCAGCCGAGCGGGTAAGAAATTCGTGCTCATCTCCTGCAGTGCCTTTGAACCCGAGGCGCTGACCAAGCGGATCTTTGGCCCGATGCAGCCTGAGGACGCGCAACTTCCCGCGATTGAAGAGGCACGCGGCGGCACGCTTGTTCTCGAAGATGTGGAGGCTTTGCCAGAAACACTGCAGGCGCGGCTTTTGAGTGTCATCAATGAGCAGGGGACCCCCGCCGAGACCCGCATCGTTGCGATCTGCAACATGCAGGAGGCTGGCCGCACCTGCGAAGACGCGCTGCGCAGTGATCTTTTCTACCGCTTGGCGGCCTTGCGCATCACGGTCCCGCCACTGCGTCAGCGGGGTGAAGATATTCTGACGCTTTTTACCCGTCTGTCAGATCAGTTCGCCGATGAGTACGGTTGCGACGCGCCCAATGTGAGCGCGCAAGAGGCCGCGCAACTTTTGCAAGCGCCTTGGCCGGGGAATGTCCGGCAATTGATAAACCTCGCCGAGCGCGCGGTGCTGCAGTCGCGCCGTGGCTCGGGCACGATTGCGTCGCTTCTCATGTCGGATCACGAGGAAATGCAGCCGGTGATGACGACAGAAGGCAAACCGCTTAAGGAATACGTCGAGGCGTTTGAGCGGATGTTGATTGACAACACCATGCGGCGGCACAAGGGCTCGATCGCAAGTGTGATGGACGAGCTTTGTTTGCCGCGGCGCACGTTGAACGAAAAAATGGCCAAATACGGCTTGCAGCGCTCGGATTATCTCTGAGCGTGATCCACGTCGCAGAAACAGCGACAGACGCGGCGGTGGTTAGCCGGTTTGACGCTCTACGATCTCGATGGCGCGGCCGCGGTCATCGGTCACGCAGGTCCACATTGGTGCGTTCGGCACGTCAATGATGTGCCGATTGATCTCCACAACGGGTAGGGTTGTGTTCACGGCAACACCTGCGGCACCGGTTTCTTTCCGCACCGCTGCCACGCAACTGCGCTGTCCGCGAATATCGGCCACGGCCGC
>JBCCUC010000038.1:0-18049 GCA_039197515.1 Pseudomonadota bacterium
AGCTCAGAAAGCTCGGGCACAACGGCTGGCAGATGCAAAGAAGAGCTAGGCGGGACCAGTCTGATATTGGCACGCCTCCACCGAGTTGATCGCCGAAGCGGACCTTCAAGCAGCTCGCGGCGAATGGCGGCGAAGAGCCCACAGGAGACGATCACATTCTTCGCTGCATGCGCTCGCAGCGTGAAAAATGCGGCATGAGCGAAAAAGTTCGTGCTGCCGCGCAGCGGTTCAACCGGCCATTCGTAAATGTCGCAGCATAGATCAGGCGTCGAACCTATCCGATACGGACGAAGCGAGCTTTCGTTGCCGTCGCGCCAAGGGCTGCTTCAGCAAGCTACCAGTTACCTAGAAAAACCTGCTTTGACTAAACGCGCACGTAGTTCATTCAGTTTGTTGGTGTCTTTCAGAGGAATACGATCAAGGTCGCTGACGCAGATATCAGGCAGCACTTTCTCACAGGATTTGACAGTTTTGGCAGCGTTTTCTTGACGGCCGAGCGCCACATGGCTTGCGGCTAAAACAAAATGCGCAAAATACCATCTTGGCATCCGGTGGATAGCACGCTCTGCCCATTCGATTGCGGTTTCAAATCGCCCTGCCACATAGTGTGCCAACGCAAGACCAGAAAAGCGAAAGAAAATGCTTGGATCGAGAGGATTGGAGCGGATCGCGATCTCTTGATTGAAGATGGCTTCGTCCGAGCGCCCAAGAATTCCGAGCAATGTGCCAAGACTGCCGTAGGCCAGTGAACAGTTTGGGTTGAGAGCAACTGCGCGTTCCAAGGCCGAAAGGGATTCGTCGTATTTGAGCAGCCCCCAGCAAGAAATGCCCAGAGCCCAATGCGCGTATTCATTGCGGTCGTCGAGTTGCGTGGCGCGGCGTGCCAGCGCATAGGCCGTTTCCATTGCGGGCTGGACGTCAGGGACAAACCCCATAATCGCGATGTGGTGGTTGATCAACGACAAGATCATGTTCGCCTCACCGCTTTCTGGGTCAATCGCCAAAGCACGTTCCAGCAACGTTTTGGCGTAAGCATAGCTTTCGGGCGTAAAATCATAGAGCAGGTGCCAGGACCGCATTGTCAGCTCCCATACCGTCAGATCGGGGCGGGATGCTCGCTCAACCGGCTCTTGAATGGTACTTAAATGAACCGTTGTCTGGATAGACGCCACCACGTTGCGGGTGATCTCGTCCTGCAGGTCAAAGACATCCTTAAGCTGGCCGTCATAGCGTTCGGACCAGACATGCCCACCGGTCGCGCCGTCGATCAGCTGTGCCGTCACGCGGACCCGGTTGCCTGATCGCCTGACACTGCCTTCCAGAACAAACCGAACCCCAAGCTCTTCAGCCACGCGGCGCACATCGACGGATGCGCCTTTGTACGTAAAGGTGGTGTTGCGCGCGATGACAAAGAGCCAAGGGGAGCGCGATAGGGCTGTGATAATGTCATCGCTGATCCCGTCGGAGAAGTATTCCTGCTCTGGATCGCCGGACATGTTTTCAAAGGCCAACACCGCAATGGAGGGTTTCTCTGGCCGGATCGCGCGTTCAATGGGCAGATCATTGAGGGTGGTTGCAACAGGGATCAATCGGTCGCGTAATTCCAATTTCGAGGACACACCGAGTTTGCGATAGATCGTCGCCAAATGTGTGCGCACCGTAGATGGCGCAAGACATAATCGATCCGCGATCTGCTGATAGCTTTCGCCGTGTGCATAGTCCGCCGCAATATGGTTCTCGCGGGGGGTGAGTAGGCTTGTCTCGTCGGGTTTCTCGGTCACGAATGCGCTGCCTTTAACGCTTTGATCATGCGCCCATTCTCCAACGCGATCACACTTTGGGCTGCAAACATCTGGGCAAGCCGAGTGGTGTCGTCAGAGAAAGGGCGTACGGTCTGGCGATATATCGTGAATGCACCCACCAGGCTGTCACCAGCAAGCATAGGGATTGCAACAAAGGACCGCGCCCCGCCAAGAACGGCTGTGGCATAGCGCAAGGGATCGTCGGTCTGGTAAATTGCCTCTGATTTGACATCGATGATATTGATGACCTCACGCCGATTTTTCATACGCCCGAGACCTGTCTCAGAGCTGACCGTGAAGACACCTTGCTCATTAAGCCACGCCCGAAATGGTTTCGGAATTCCGGCGGCGTGATTTGCCAGAAACCTTCCATCCTGCTGATACTCGAACAGAATGCCAAACTCTGCATCGCAAAGCTCAAGCGCGTAGTTCAGGATCAACGGCATTACTGCTTCCAGATCACCTTGGGACGCACTGATAATCCGTAAGACTTCGCTGAGGGCCTTTTCGCGACTGATGGCTTCTTCCAAGCTCAGTGCCAATTCGGACACCACGGCGGCCATTTCGGATTGGCTGCGCGGCTCAGGGGCGTCGCCATTCAGATAGGTCGCCAGTTCCAGCTTCGAGGAGACTTCAAGTTTGCGGTAGATCGTCGCCAGATGCGTCCGCACCGTGGATGGCGCGATACAAAGCGCGTCGGCGATTGTCTGATAGGTCTCTCCACCCGCATAATATTGCGCGATCTGCAATTCCCTTTGGCTGAGACCTGAGTGTTCAGACACCTAAAATACTCCGAAAAGAACAACTTGCACCGAGTTTGGTCAGAACGCGATCAACAAGCAATCCTGCAAATGCTGTAGTTTGAATACTGCATACCCGATGCTGAATTTACAGCATCTGCACGATAGCTGAAGCCATGTGCATTGGGCAAAACTGTCACCAACAGATCAACATGGAGGATATCAGGATGACCCAATATGAAACCGCAAAGGCATTTTTCGAAGCTTGCGAAACTGGAAAAGGTTGGGACGGCTGCGCGCCTTTCTGCCACGATAGTGCGCGTTTTTCCTGTCAGGCTGACGCGCTGGCGGACATAACGACCCTTACTGAATACGCTGAATGGATGAAGGGGTTGCTGACGCCCGTGCCAGATGGCCGGTACAAGCTGACAGCTTTTGCGGCCGATGAGGCACGCGGAACCGTCGTTGCTTCCGCCGAGTTTCACGGCATGCAAACAGGTGAAGGCGGACCAGTTGCACCAACCGGCAAAGCCGTTGTTTCAGATTACGCCTATGTGATGCAGTTCGACGGCGACAAGATCAGTCACATGACCAAAATCTGGAACGACGTACACGCGCTGCGCGGACTGGGTTGGGCGTGATGTTGGACACATGCCGGTCAACCCAGTCTGCCGCCGCGTATCACGTCTTTGAGGTGTCAGACCTATCGGACCAAAACTTGCGCGCGGCGCTCGATGATCTTTTGTTGGAGTACTATGGCGTCATTGTTCGCAAACTGGCTGAGGCTGGGATGGTTCACAGCTATACGCCCGAGATATTGATGGGGTCGTTTTGGCCCGAGGTGCACAAAGTCTTGCCGCCAAACGGTCAGTTGATCGTCGCACAGGATACCGCGGGCCGTCTTGTCGGGTGCGGAACGCTGCACCGCGTGCGCCCGGACGCAGCCGAGGTGAAACGTCTGTATGTTCGGCCCGAGGCCGCGGGGCATGGATTGGGCAGCGCGATTGTGCGCGAATGGATCAACGGCGCGCGCGGCATGGGGCTAGAAACACTTTTGGTCAACGTAATCAAGAGCAATCGCGACCCGATGGGGATACTTAAGCGCTTGGGTTTTCAGGCTATCGACCGATACCCGGAATGTGCTGACCCAATCGAAGTCGACCCCTATTTCATCTACATGAAGTACCATATGTGATGACCCGTTGGCACATTCTCGCTCTGCTCTTTTTGGCGCGCACAGCATTGGGGTTTCAGTTCCAGACACTTGCCTCCGTGGGGGACGATCTGGTTGCGGCCTTTGGGCTGGACTACGCAGGCATCGGCCTGCTTATCGGGCTTTTCATGGCGCCTGGTGTCTTGCTCGCGCTGCCTGCGGGGCTTTGGGGTCGTTACGTGTCTGATCGCAACATGGTTGGTTTTGGGCTGATCGCGATGGCAGTCGGAGGGGTAATCTCGACTCTTGCCGCTGGTGGCTGGGGATTGGGTATTGGTCGCACAGTTGCAGGTGTTGGATGCCTGTTTGCAATGATCTACTTCACCAAGATGATCGCTGACTGGTTCGAGGGCCGTGAGATTGCCACGGCCATGAGCATCCTTGTGATGAGCTGGCCGCTAGGGATCGCCATGGGCCAGGTTGGCCATGTTTGGTTGGCCCAAATGTACGGCTGGCAAGTCCCGTTTCAGGCTGCCTCAGTCTATTGCCTGATCGCGGCCCTTGCGGTCTTCTTGCTCTACCGTCCGCCGCATGATCTGCCGGATGCCACGGGCGGCGCGCGGGTTGCTCTGACGGTGCAGGAATGGCGTTTGATGCTGTGTGCGGCGACGGCCTGGGGTGTCTTTAACGCGGCCTATGTCACCTATCTTGCCTTCGCGCCAAAGGTTCTTGAGACCCACGGCCAAACCGCCATTGCCGCCGCTGGCATCATCAGTATCGGTAGTTGGATCATGATCCTTTCCGGTGCGGCCTGCGGGCAGATCGTGGATCGTTTTGGTAGGCCGAATAGTATCTTGGCGGTCTGTATGGGCGGTGCGATTGTAGCGCTCTTGCTCCTCGGGATGCCAGGCGCTGGCGTTGGCGCAAGCATTCTGTTTGGACTGATCGGAATGGCACCAGCCGGTGTTATCATGGCAATGGCAGGGCAAGCCATGCGGCCTCAAGTCAGAGCCTTTGGCATGGGGATATTCTTTACGATTTACTATGCCATAATGTGGATCACGCCGCCGGTTGCAGGTGCGATCCTTGATGTGACTGGCAATCCGCAAGGCCCCCTGTGGCTCGCAATAACCCTTTTCGCGATGGTGGTGCCAATCGGCATCGCGTTCCAGTTTTTCAAAGGTACGCCCAAGATAGAGCAAGAAAGGAAAGCGTGACGATGAGTGTTCGGAAAACGGTTTTTACAAAGGAAATCATCACTGCAGATGAAATGGGTCAGGCGAGCGATCCGATCACCCGCGTTGTGGCTATGGCGGTTGTGAAAAACCCCTTCACGGGTGCCTATAAAGATGACTTGTCGCCCCTTTTCGATGTTGGCGCGCAGCTTGGCGGGTCGCTGACACAAGATCTCGTGCACATGCTGGGAGCGCCCGCTATCTGCTACGGCAAAGCCGCTCTTGTCGGTTCTTCGGGCGCGATGGAACACGGAGCTGCCCTGTTGCACCCCGCACTTGGCAAACCGGTGCGCGCGACCATCGGTGGTGGCAAATCCCTCATGCCGTCCAACCACAAGGTCGGGGCGTTGGGCGGGTCGATTGATCTGCCTTTGGGCCACAAGGACGAGGCGTGGTCATTTGATCACATCGACACAATGACACTATTGGTGCCCGACGCACCGCGCGCAGACGAAATCGTATTATTCATCGGACTGTCGGACGGAACACGTGTACATCCGCGCGTTGGAAAAGGCCCAAGCCCCACTTGATCACGACTTATTTCTCAAACCGGTGGTCAAACCCAGACGCAGTATCGGTGAGATTGGGCTCGGAGCTGCCCAATGCTTGCGCGGCAAAGTCTGCATTCGTGCGTCCCTGGCACAGGCCATTCATTCAGAGTGTAGAGTGGTCCCGTCAGCGCGGTGCTGATGATTGGGTGAGGAGGGAGGAATGGAGGGCATATCATGCCAAGAGTCCAACTTCCCGCAACCACACCGAAACGGAGAGCCTGGAATAAAGGCCGCATCATCGGTCAAAAACGGCCCTTGCTGCCAAAACAGGTCTGGGCGATCCGGGCGCGGCTCGAACTGGCGGGCTATCTGCGCGATCTGGCTTTGTTTAACGTCGCCATCGACAGCAAGCTGCGCGGATGTGATCTTGTGAAACTGGCCGTGTCTGACCTGGTAAAGGATGACCGCGTTCGGGAACGCGTTTCCGTGATCCAGAGCAAGACCAAGCAACCAGTCCAATTCGAACTGACGGAAAACACGCGTGAAACCGTTCTGGCTTGGGTCAAATCACCAGAGATGCTCGCCTGTCGGTTCATGTTCCCCAGCCGGTTCCATGACCGCTCACACATTTCGACCCGCCAGTATGGACGGCTTGTTCGTGACTGGGTTACGGCGATTGGATTGGAGCCAAGTGGATATGGCACCCATTCGCTCCGCCGGACAAAGGCAGCGGAGATTTACCGCAAGACAGGCAACCTCCGCGCGGTGCAACTGCTGCTTGGTCACACGAAGGTTGACAGTACAGTACGTTACCTTGGCGTCGAACTCGAAGATGCCTTGAGCATCGCTGAACGCATCGACATATGAGCCATTTTTGGCGAGCGGTGCTGCCGTTCGCCATTTCATCACGGATGTCCGTATCCCATGCGGCGTTGGTCGTTCCTGAGCCCAAAAACACTGATGCTGCATCGTGCTTGAATGTCTTCGCTCTGAAAAGAGCGTCTAAACTGGTAGCGAATCTGTCTTCATCCGAGCTACAACGAATGGATCGAAACCAGGTAGTTAAATAGAAATGCTTAGCAATTTGAACTGGCCCGCAATCGAAGGCATCGCTTCTGTCGCCGGAGCGATTGGTGTTGTTATCTCTATCATTTTCTTGATTTATGAAGTGCGACACAACGCACGCGCGATCGAGGGCGCCACTGTCCAGTCACTGATGACGCTTGAACGGGAGGTTTTTGGCCTTTTCGCAGAGAACGCCGAGCTGATGACCAAGGGCGGCGCAAACCCCTCCGAGCTCACTGAAGTCGAGCAGTATCAGTATGAACGCGGTGTTGGGACCTACTTCTCATTGATCTACTCCGCTTACATGCAACATGAACGCGAATTGGTGGAAGATGAGGTCTGGGACGCCTATTTAAACGCACTTGCGCGCCACATGCAGGCCCCTGGCTTCGCCGAGGCTTGGCTACGTATTGACGTCGGCTACCCCAAAAGCTTCCAAGATTTGATTAAAGAGCGATTTTCAGAGCAACCCGAAACCAAAAGCATGACATGACAGCAAAGAGCAAGGGGCAGACACTCCTCGAAAACGCGTATAAACTTGCGACACCGCAGGACAACAAAGTCTACTACGACGAGTTCGCTGAGACATATGACGACGAATTTGCACGCGCATTGGGTTGGGAATATCCCAATGCCATTGCAACTCTGTACCGGGAAAATGCTGATACCGACCATGTGCCTATCGCTGATATCGGCTGCGGAACCGGCCTAGTAGCGGAGGCATTGGCGGTAAGCCCAGAACAGATTGACGGCATTGATATCTCTGAAGAGATGTTGGCAATCTCGCGTAGCAAAGCACTATATAGGACGACCATCCAAGCCGATCTGATGGACGACCTTGGCCCCATCAAGAATGCCTATGGCGCGGTTGTGTCCGCCGGAACGTTCACATCCGGACATCTAGGGCCATCGGCACTCGAAAGGCTTCTCGACCTTGCACGCCATAATTCGCTCTTTATTATCGGTGTTAACAAGGCATTCTATTTAGATACTGACTTCGACCCAGTGATCCGCGGCCTTGAAGCGCGCGGCGTTATCACGGACCTGACTTTGGTTGAAGTTCCCATGTACAACAAAGCAGGCCATGATCATTCGTCCGACAAGGCTTATGCTCTCTGCTACCGCAAACAACTGGCCGACTGAGGTGAGACAAACCGCATGTGGTCATGGCAGGTTTGAGTCGCCGCTTTACGGTCTGTGTAGACTTGACTTGTATTATGGGTATTGCACGATCACGGAAAGGAAATCTTCGTCGCTTGTGACAACGGTATGGTGACCTTTTCCGTGGGTATCTTCCATGTGCCAAACATCGCCTGGCGTAATGTCTCTGAATTCACCGTCGCTTGCGGTCACGCGTACTGTGCCCGCCAGACAGATCAGCTTTTGCGCGACAGGCGTGGGGTGAATGGGCTCATCCCAGCCTTTCTTGAGCCTGAGGAACATGGTTTGTGTGACCGCCTCGGGCTTTGAGATCTCGATGGCCTTAGCCGGTGGCGCGAAGGTTTGTTCTTCGAGCATGACCGAAACGTCTTTCCAATGGCTTTCGCCTGCCGCGTCAGCGTAGAGCTTTTTGAAGTTCAAGTGGGGTCTCCTTATCAAATGACGGTGAAAGCCGTTTTGCGGACGGCCTAGGCGGTGAAAAGGCGTTCCATGAAATAGACATACGGTTTCCATTCCAGGGGGAAGCCCTCGGGATGCGGCGCGCTTTTGAACCCGGCTGCCTCATACATCGCTTTCGCATGGGCTAGGAAAACGGCGGAGGAGAATATGACCTTGTGATAGCCGTCTTTGATCATCTGCTCGAACATGTGGTCGAGCAAAAGGCGGCCAATCCCGTGGCCCCGCCCGGCCTCATTCACGAACATCCGGTTGAACTCCGCCACGCCGTCGCCCGCCTTTTTGTACATGACGCATCCAACCGGCTGTCCATCCAGAGACGCCAGAAACATCCCACCATCCGGTCGTGCGTGAAGCTCGTTCAAGCTGTCCAGAATGCTCCCAAACCGCGCGCGATCCATCGGGTTTCCGTCCGTGGGCCAATCAGCGGGATAGTTTTCCCAATGCCAGTCCAACCATTGGCGACAGAGCGCGCGAACTTGGTCGATTTCTTGAGGCTTTGAGACGAGCTTTACAGTTGTGGTCAAAGTCGTGTTGTCCTTTTGACGGGATTGAGCACGCGCCCGTTTTGTGGTCCCTCTGCGAGCGTTGCATCATCATAGCAGAAGAGAGTGACAAGGTCTGATCGGCGAATGCCCAGCTTGGCGCAGGCAGCGAGGGACGCGGCGTTGTCTTCTTTGACCCCTGTATTGAAAACCCGCATGCCCGCATGTTCCCACATGTGCTGAATCGCGAGGGCGCCGAGCCATCCTGCAAGTCCGCGCGCGCGGTGATCATCGCGCGTGGCCAGAACGCCCCAGAATGCCTCCTTGGCACGCCGGGTGCCTGGGGCGTGCATTGCGTAGGACGCGGCGGTTGCGACGGGTGCGCCCGCGGCGTCCTTGGCAACCAGATTGATCCCCGGCAGCACGCTGCCCCGCATGATCTCGCCAGGCATTGCGCTTAGCCCGCAAGCCTGGCAAAGCGCGACGGTGGCCTCTACCAGCGTGTCGGACGAGCGATCAGTGAGCGGCTCAATCGTAACGCTTTCTGGCGGTGCGCCACTGTGCAAAAGCGATTTGCTTGCGTCATACGCGGCCTGACCGACACGGCAAAAAAGACTTTGACCAGTTCGAAAGCCCTCGCCGTCAAGCTGGCGCCGGATGGGCGTGGCCGCAGTCTCCGGAAGGTAAAAACACATCCCCAAGCCTTGAATGCGCGCCAGACTGGCCACCACGCATGCGGTATCCTCACCCGGATCGCTAAGCGACACGACTGTCCCATAATAGGCATAGCGCGGATGATGGCGAACCACGCGCCAAAGTGCTTCGCCCCGTTCCAACAGGGCTTTGTGACTCGAATCGCTGAAAAGCTCTTGGTATGGCATCTTCCCTCCGAACGGGCTCACCGCGTGATGGCAGCGCCTGAGGCGTTGATGGCTACGGTCACGCGCGCGGGGTCGCGGACGAGGCCACATCTTTCCAGCATCGCGCAGGAGGCAGCATTATCGGGGGCAGCTTGAGACAGGACGCCGGTCCATCCATAGGCGTGTGTGCTATCGATCAAAGCTTGTGCGGTGACGGCAACGCCGAGCCCCTGCCACCGGTAATCTGGTGATACAGACACGGACCCCAAAAACACTGTCCCAGCAAGCGGCCCGTCAGCGTGGTAGCGATCGCTGACGAGTGCGCAGGCGGCCAAAGCTCCCTCGGCTGTTCGGATGCAGGTGGTGATCTGCGGAACGACATCGCCGCGCATATACCACGCGGGCATCGGCGCCACACCGCATTCAGCGTTCAGCTCTTGCACTGCGCCGATGGTGGCGGGATCGGGCTGGGCATGGCTGCTGACATCCCAGCCATCAGGCAGCGCATTCGCAAGCGTGGCGCAGCGCTTTCTGACGGCGTCCGTAGCACCCAGAAAAACATCCCAGCTTGGTACTTCCACTTCGGGTCCAAACACTGCTCGAATCCGGTTGAAGATCGTCGCGCGACCAATAGCGGCAAGTGCCACGAAGCGATCCTGCTCGACCTCCGCGACCACGCGGTCCCAGCCAAAATCATCTGGGTCGAGGATGTTCAAAACCCGGCCTCCATTGCCAAGCACCGGGTCTGCGGCGATCTCGGCATGGCGCGCAAGGAGGCGCCGTTGGATGTTGCGGTGCACCTCAGAGCCGGTGAATTCCTGCGCGCTCATACGCTTGCCCAATCTGCTACCTGCGCTGTCGCGCGTTTCAGCATGAGGACGTCAAAGTTGGCTAGGATACGATAGCCTTTGGACTTGAGGAGCGTGGCTTGCTCTTGAGTAAATGCCACGCCGCCCAAGGGCATGCCTGCGTTTTGCGTCGCGGCCTCAATCCGGGCGTTGGCGTCGATCATTAAAGGATGGTCCAATTGCCCAGGCACGCCAAGCTCGGTCGACAGATCAAAAGGCGCGAGAACCATGCAATCCACACCTTCAACCGCACAGATATCTTCGATGTTCTCGAGGGCACCCAGCGTCTCAATCAAAAGCATGCACACCGTTTTCGTGCCAGGCCCCGGAAGGTAGTCAAAGAGCCCCGTGTTCCAGCGCGAATGCGCCACGAACGGGCCCCAGCCCCGCGTACCATGTGGCGGATAACGCAGGCTGGCCACCGCGCGTTCTGCATCCGCGACACTGCGCGTGAGCGGAAAGCAGATCCCCTCTGCCCCGGCATCCAACGCGCGTTTCACTTCATTTTCATCAATCGACGGGATACGCACGAGCGGTGCACAGCTCGTCCCTTGGGTTGCCGCGATCATGGCGTGCAGGCTCTCTGGCCCAACTGGACCATGTTCGCGATCAAAGACCAGAAAGTCAGCGCCCGAGACGGCCATGGCCTGTGCCGTCACCGCAGAGGGAATGACCGCGACGTGGCCGGAGATCATCTGCTCCGGGTTGGCAAGTTTGTCTTTGAGATTCATCTTCGGTCTCCTGGCTGAGCTGTGGGCCTTGCGGGTTACGCGGCGGCCCGGCGCCATTCTAAAAATGTATCGACCACCTGGCCTGCAATCGTGATCCGCTTGGCACTGAGGTGGAGCCTTCGGCCTCGCTCCCGCCGAACGGGTCGTTTGGGACGGCAAAGGCGGCGCGATCCGCCTTGGCCATATGGACGAAAACGAAACCGTCATGAGAGTAGTTAATGTTCCCTGTGGGGTTTTGGCCGAACGGATAGGCGCGCGTGCCGTCATCAGCCTGATTAAACCAGCCCTCTAGCGTCCTGGTGCCGATCAGTGGGGTGTCTTGGGCCATTATCCTAGTGCTCCGCGCCAGTGCCGCTTGGGCAAAAGCCTAGAGCAACTCCCTCCACGAGAGGGAATTAAGAAAACGGAAAACTCATTAATCCGGGCCGCTGCGCTTTAAGATCGACAGATCACAGCTGTCATTCTAGGTTTTTTCAGACTTGGGGGATTGGGATGTGAATATTAGGGCAAAAACAGAACGAACTAACAAGGTCGGTCAGCGCCAATACTACTTTTTGGGCGTGACGCTGGATGAAGGCACGCGCAGCCTGCGCAGGGGAGAAGAGACCTTGCCCCTGGGTGGGCGCGCATTTGATCTTCTCCTATACCTCATTGACAACCGCGACCGCATCGTCAGCCGCGCCGAAGTCTTTCGCGGCGTTTGGGGCGATGCGGTTCTTGATCAGAGCAATCTGAACGTGCAGCTCGCCGCGCTGCGCCGGGTTTTGGGTGCCGACATTGTCCAGACAGTCCCCAGGCGCGGCCTGCGCTTCGGGGTAGATGTGGAGGGGGCATCAGACGCCGAGACTGCCTCCATCGCCGTATTGCGCTTTGACGTAATCGGCCAAGCAGAAGAGATTGAGTGGCTTGCCGATGGGATCGCAGAAGACCTCTCGACAGAGCTCGCCCGGTTTCGTGATTTGATTGTGATCGCGCGTAATTCTGCCCGGACGCTGTCGCGAGGAACGGCGCAAGATGCCGCGCTTGCGCTGAATGCGCGCTATCTGGTGGCGGGAACGCTGCGGCAGGCTGGAGGGACGTTGCGCCTTACGGTGCGGCTTGTGGATTCGAACTCGGGCGTGAAGGACTGGGCCGAGACCTATGATTGTGCCGCTGATGCGCGTTTTGAGATGGTCGATGAGATCGTGGCGGCGCTCGCCTCTGCCATCGGGCCCCAGGTCTGGGCTGCCGAAGCACGCAGGTTGCGGCGGGAACCCCCGCGCAATATCTCCGCCCATGATCTTGCTCAGCAGGCGTGGGCGGGGCTTTGGCCCCTAGAAATGACGCCAGATCAGGGCCCGCGCGACCGCGCGATGGACCTTGCAAAACAGGCCATCGGCATCGATCCCTCCTGCGCCCTGGCCCATCGAACGATCGCCTACGCACAGTATTGGACGCTCTATTTTGGCCTCGCGGACCCGCGCGAGGCGGCAGTAATGGCAGGGCTGACGGCTGCCGCAGAGGCCATTGCTTCGGATCCGCTTGACCACCATGCCTACCGCCAAAAAGGTCTGCTGCATTTTCTGAGCGCAGAACCCGTTGCGGGCATGATCGACCTGCGGCGCGCCCATACGCTGAATCCCAATTGTGCACTGACGCTGAGCTGGCTTGGGCTCTATGAGGCGACGCACGGCAATGATTTGGTGGCAGTGGGACATGCGGAGGCGGCTTTGACGCGCAGCCCTCTCGATCCTATGCGAACGTCTTTGGAAGTGGCGCTCGCCTTCACCCGTTTTATCACGGCGGATTATCCGTCGGCTCGTGACGCCGCCTTTTCAGCGGTTCAACAGCGCCCCCAAGCGGCGACCCCATACCTGATTTTGGCCATTGCGCGGATTGGCGCGGGCGATCTAGGTGGCGCAAAGACGGCGTATCAGCAGCTAGAGACCCTGGCCCCGGAAATGGCCACCGCACGGCTGGATGGTGCGTGGCTCTCGCCCAAGGAGGACTACCGGCGCAGGGCACAGACCTTCTTGAGGGTCGCGGCGGGTCTTGCACCGATGGCGGAGGCTGCGGCGCTGGTGACTGACCTGCGGCTTTAACGCAGCAGATTGTCGACCCGCTGGCGTGCTTCAGCCTTTTGGCGGGTGGCTTCCAGTGCACGAGCGGCGCGGTCAGAGGCGGACTCCGGTGCGCGAGGCGCAAAGATTGACATCGTCCGAAGAATATCCCCAAGGGCCCGCAGCGCGGCGAATGGGATGGCTTTGGCCGGGGTCTGCGCTTGGATGGTAAAGTCGGTCATTTGGGTGATCCCTCTGGGTTGTCTGCATCTCTTGAACCCACTTTGCCCGGATCCCCACTTTCCCGCGTCGGGACGATTCCCTATTTTTAATTTTTCACTTCCCTATTTTTCGGTGCACGTTCTGTAGGGATGCCTAAGTCGGGCGCACCGCATAGGGAGAGAGGCCCTGAGTCAGCAATTACTTGAACGAGACGACGCGATCTTTTCGCTGAAGACCCATGCACAAAGGGCGCGTGAGGGAGTGGGTCATACCGTGTTCATCCTCGGCGAGGCTGGTGCGGGCAAGACGACCCTCCTGCGCGCTTTTGAAATGCGAATGACCGAGGCCACACTTTTGCGGGCCGCTTGCGAGGATTTGTCGATCCCAGAACCCTTGGGCCCCCTTCGGGATCTGGCTTTTGAGGCGGGGGTTGACCTCGATACGCTGCTTGCACGGGAACGGAATCGCCTGGCGGTCTTTTTGAACCTTCTTGAGTCGATCACGGCGACTGAGGGGCTCACGCTGCTCCTCGTTGAGGACCTTCATTGGGCGGATGAGGCAACACTCGATTTTCTGCGTTTTGTGAGCCGGCGGATCCACAATCATGGAATCCTTTTGGTGATCACTGCCCGGGATGATGAAGCAGAGGGGCGTCCACAAGTCAGACGTGCGATGGGCGGCGTAGCCCCTTCCGATGTCAGTCGTATGACGCTGGCCCCGCTTTCCCTCGACGCGGTGACGAAGCTCGCATCGGGCCACGCGCTCTCGCCTGAGGATCTGCATCAGCGCACGGGCGGGAACCCGTTTTACGTCTCTGAGCTATTGCGCGGCACCGAAAGCGATGCGCTGCGCAGTGTGCAGGATACGGTACTAAGCCGCATCGCCTCAGCCCCTGACGATGTCCGCTTGGCGCTAGAGGCGGTCTCGATCTTTCCCCGGCGGGCGGAGTGGGATTTAGTGCTGCGCGTTGCCGGCTTGGACGAGGACGCCTTTGACATTGCCATTGAGGCCGGTCTGATCGAAGACACCGGGACCCACCTTGCGTACCGCCATGAGATCGCTCGCCAAGCTGTGGAGACGGCCTTGCGCGCCGGGCGTCGGCGGCGGCTTAACGCAGCGCTGCTGAAAGTATTGCAGGCATCGGGCAACGCCTCCACCGCGCGCCAACTGCACCATGCCCGGCAAGCCGCAGACACCGATCAAGTGGCCCGCCTTGCCCCGCTCGCCGGGCGCGAGGCCTTTGCCGCAGGCGCCAATCAGCAGGCGGTCGACTATTTCATCATCGCTGTTGAGCTCGCCGATCCGAATAAAACAGACGCCTTTGCCGCCCTTCTCTTTGATGCGGGCGAGGCCTGCCGCTTTGTCGGACGCCTGAGCGCTGCGACCAGGTTCTTAGAGCGGGCTGTGAAGGTGGGGGCCGCAGACAGCGCTTTGCGTGGACGCACCCTTCAGCGTTTGTCCCGTGTGCAGTGGGCAGCGGGCCAAAAGGTGCAAGCCCGTACCTTGGGAGATGCGGCAATCGACGTACTGGAAGGTATTGAGGGCGCCGATCTAGCCATGGCGCTGGCCAGCCGGGCGCAAGTGGCCATGTCCGATTACGAGATGGAAGCGTCTTTTGATCTGGCGACACGCGCTGAGGACATGGCGCGGCGGCTTGGTTTTATCGACATTGTCAGTCACGCCTTGAGTACGAAGTCCCTCACAGCTTTTTTCAACAGCGCAACGATGAACGCGATGTATGAAGACAGCATTGAATTCGCCAAGAAAGCGAACAGCCCCGTGAACCTGGTGCGTTGTTACGCCAATGGCGGCATTGTCAGCTGGTATGACCTGCGCTTTCAGGACGCTTTGGGTTTCTGTGAAAAGGCGATCTCGACAGCCTACGAAACGGACACAACCGAGCAGATCGAGTTCCACCGGGGTTACCGCGCCTATAACCTAGAGCGTCTGGGCCGCTGGAATGAGGCCTTGGAGGAGGCGCAGGACGTGCTATCGCGTCCGCTCGAATCCGCCTCTCCCGCGATCATGCTACGTCTCGCTCTGGCCCGGATTGCGATCCGCCGGGGCGAAAGCGATGGCGCGGCGGATCAGGCCGAAATCCTTGAGAAACTTGGAAAGGAAGAAGACAGGCGCCATGTCTGTGATGTGGCCGCCTTTGTTGCTGAACGCGCTTGGCTCGGGCTCAGCGATCCGGAGGACGCGCAACAGCTAATTAACGTGGCTTTGGCCGATCCTATCAAGCCGATGCTGGTCGAAGAGCTTCTGGATTGGCAGCGCCGCCTCACGCCCTTGCGCGCTGTTTTGGAGGATACCCAGCTGCATGAGCCCTATCGCGCTGCCATGGCCGGGGATTGGAAGGCCGCTGCTGCGGCGTGGAAGGCCGCCGACGATCCCTACCGCGAGGCGCTTGCGCTTGGCGAAGGTACCGGGCCCGCCGTCACAAAAGCGCTCGCGATCTTGCGTCGTCTTGGGGCCCGGCAGGCGTACGATCAGGTCCTATCAAGGGCAAAAGCGCGCGGTGTTGCGGTTGATCAACCGGCCACGCCGCGCGCCTCGACCCTTGATAACCCAGCCGGTCTAACGAAACGGCAAATGGACGTGCTGGCGCTAATCAATGACGGCCTGTCGAACAGTGAGATCGGCGAGCGGCTCTTTATTTCTCCCAAAACCGTCGACCACCATGTCTCGGCAATTTTGGGCAAGTTAGAGGTCAGCTCCCGCGCGGAAGCCGCGGCAGTTGCCCGGGACGCCGGGTGGTTGAGTGAGGCATAACTGACGTTAAAAAGCCACAGCAGGACACCTATGAAATGATGCGCCCGACGCTCCATAGCGCGACGCTTTCTGGGGTGAGGGTTACACACTCAAATGCGGGCGGCGACAAAAGGCGCCGACCCGCGGTATAAGTGTGCAAAGGCTCGACGCCACCTAGGGGCTAGCACCAGAATTGAGGGCGCCCGGAAAAGTGGCAATGCCTTTGGTGCAGGGTCCATGCGCGGACAGCGTCGTCCGCTGCTGGCTTCGTCGCCCCGCCGCAAGGGGACTGGAGTAGCCAACCAAAAAGGCGCCTCACGCCGCTTCCCCTTCCGACTCAAGGAAGTACGAAAGTTGCTCTAGAAACCCATATTTCCGCATCATCGCGTCACCTTCCGTTGTACGCGTTGCCGTACGCAAGCCTTCCAGGTCGTGGACGTCGACAACAACTGCGATTTGGTTCGGATCATTGGGGTCGTCCAAGATTTTTGCAGGCCCCGCGTAGGCACCCAACAAGGTGTTATGTTCAGCGTGGAACGCCTGTAGTTTTACTGCGTCCGGTTTGTGAGAGATGCGTGCGATTGAAACCATCAGTGTCATGATCTTGCTTCCTTTTGCTGTGTGATCCGCCGCTTATTCGCGACTGAAGCAAGGATTGCGCAAAACCCACTGTGAGATAATATATGTATTATTCGCTTTATAATTCGATTGGATGGAACAATGATCGACCAGCTGCGCGCAATGGCAATTTTTCAATCAGTTGCTGAGTTGGGCTCGTTTCGGGGAGCTGCCAGCAAGCTAAACCTGTCGCCCTCAGTGATCAGCCACCACATCACGCAACTGGAAGAACAGCTTGGCTTGCCACTGCTCTATCGGTCGACACGCCGTATGTCCCTCACCGACGCAGGCCGCGACTTGCTCGCCGCCAGTCAACGCATGACGCTAGCGGCGCAAGAAGGGCTGGCTGCAATCAACCGGCGCGTTGAACAACCTGTTGGTACTCTGACAATTACCGCCAACGCGTCAAGCTCAGAGCGCCCTTATGCAGATCTTTATGCCGGGTTTGCGCGGGCCTACCCCAAGGTGCAGCTGACGCTTCATATGTCCGACCAAAATGTAAGTTTGGAAGGATCACACTACGACGTTGCTATTCGCGGTCGCATGACGGACCTCAGCGACAGTAGCTACAAAGCGCGTAAACTCGGCAGTCTGGAATTCTGCATTTTCGCCTCGCCTGACTACGTTCGTGACCGTCGACCGCCAAAGACTGTCGATGATCTTGCGGATTGGGACCGCATCGCGTGTCCGGCAATTCCGTGGGCCAGTATTGCGACGACTTATGATGGGACCGTGCCGACGCGTGAGCCGAGATCTTTGATGACCTGCGATAATTTTGCGATGGCCCGTGCCTTTGTCGAGGACGGCATGGGGTTTATGATTGAGACTTATCCCATCGTTGCAGAAGCCTTGCGAGCCGGACGACTGGTCGAATTGCTACCCAATGTCCGGCTAAGGCCTGTCGACGTTTACGCTGTCTATCCGGCAAACGCCCCTCGCGATAGTCTCGCTAGACTGTTCGTCGACTATGCACATGAGCAACAATGGCTCTTTGTAAGCGGCGGAAAACAAACGTGAGAGATAGTGAAAACGTAATGTGCTCAAGAGCCTCCCGTAAGGGAAACTGACAATGGCACAAATACTTCCAAGGGCGGCTTTATCCGCGTCGTACTTGTCAGATCTGGTTACGGCGAAAGTTCTGTTAAAAATGTCACGTGCGAATGGCCGGTCTGGTGACGTGCGCTGCGCGGCAGCGATTTTGTTGCCGCAGGCGAGATGGGATGCTGCGTCAGCAATAGCCGCGCATGCCCTAGTCCGCTTTGTCCGCACTACCGACCTTGGAAAGTTTACATCCAAAGTCCGCTTCGAGTGTAACACTTCTAGACCTTGTGTGTGAGCGCCTGCTCTCTGAACTCTGCCTCGATGTCCTCACCATCCCGTACACGATGCTTC
>JBCCUC010000039.1:0-13772 GCA_039197515.1 Pseudomonadota bacterium
AAGCGGTTTTTCCGTCCTTCGGATGTGACGGATTTTCCCCGTGAAGTGCGTCACATCTACATGAAATAGAACCACTATCTCTGCGCACATGCTCCTTTTCACGGGCAAAATCTGTCAAACCAGTGGTGCAGGATTAATGGGTCCTGACCCTAGGGCAGCAGGCGGCGCAGTTCTGTCGCGAGGGGCAGGAAAATTTCTCGCGGGACCGGGCTTCCGGGGGGCAGCGTTCGGCAGGCGTTTGCGATCTCTTCGTGCTGCATCCCTGGAATGCCGCCGCGCCTGAGCTTTGCCAAAAGCTGGTGCGCGTCGCCGCCTCGCGCGCGCACGGCAACGCGCGGCAGCGGGATTTTTTTGGGATGAAAGGCGATCGCCACAACCAGATCGGCCGCGGTAAAGTAAGCGACGGCATTTTTGACGCCAACCGTGTGCGCGGTCTCGGCAAACTCGTTTTGGATCCGCCGCCGCTCCGACCGGATTTCGGGTTGCCCCACCGTTTCCTTACGCTCGCGCTTTTGTTCGCTTTTGGTCATGCGCTGTTCGATTTTGAAGAACGCCTTTTGCACGCCCACGTCAAAAATCACGGACACGATGATCAGTGCGCCAAGCGTGATCAGCAGGCTCCATAGGATTTGGAGCGTCACATCCTGGGCGCAGCCCGGCACGCAAAGATCAAGGTTCACAAGCGTGCCATGCCAATACCAGGCCAGCCCGACACAAACGATCAACAGGACAGTCATGCGCACAAAGGCGGCGGCAAGTTCAGTTAGCGTGCGTCCCTTGAAGAGCCGCTGCAGGCCGCTCACGGGAGAGATATGGCTGAGCTGCGGCGCGACTTGGGACACCGCAAAGACAAAGCCGCCGTTCACCAGGAGCCGGAAGCCGATGCTTGCCACAAGAAGCGCGAGGATGACAACGATCAGCGGTAGGTGAATATCCAAAAGAAAGTAGCGCACAAAGGCCCCCTGGCTTTCCGCCGCGGGTTGATTGAGGCTGGCTAGGGCAACATCAAAGCCCTCTTTGAACCGATCCACCATAACCGGCAGCATGACCGCCGCCGCGGCAATCCCCGCACCGACGCCCATGTATTCAGAGCCGATCGAACTTGTCGCGATGATCCCATCGTCGCGCAGCTTTTGCAGTTTGCGGTCAGAGGCCTCTTCGGTCTTTTCTTCGCTCTGATCGTTGCTCATGGCCCCAACAGCCTTTCCAACGTGCCCAAGGGCAGCGGCGCACGCGCGAAATGCGCCTCAATGGCGCGCGACCAGCTGTAGATAAAGACGGGCATGATCAGCACGAAGATCAGGTTCTTGGTGAGGAAATCGACTGCAGGAAAACTGATCTTACCAGCAAAGCGGAAGATCAGGCTGAGCCCGACCTCGATCAAAACCATCATCAAAACGATGGGCAGTGCCAGCAGGACCAATGCCGCCATCACATCTTGCAAGATCGCGCCAAGACCGCTGGCAAAGCCCGGGGAGACGGTGAGGCTCGGAATCCCAGGCGGAAAGCTCTCAAAGCTCTCATAGAGGGTGCGCACCGTAAGCATCAGCCCGCCGGCGTCGATGAACAGAAACATCACTAGGATCACGCTGAGGCTGCCAAAAGCACCGACGGTTGTCTCTTCTGGGGCTTCGTTGCCCGGGCTGAAATCACCACGGTATTGATCGATCAGCATTGCCGCGGCCAGCACCGCAAAAAAGGGGATCGAGATCATCATGCCGATGCCAAAGCCCAAGACAAACTCTCTCACGGGCACCAGAAGGAGCCCGTAGCGCGGTGCCTCTGCCGCCAGTTGCACAAGTTCGGGGCCCTGGATCACCAGAACGGGCGCGGTCAGGATCACCGCCAGCACAGTGCGCAAAAGCACTGCGGGCCCAAGAAGAAAGGTGAGACCCCAGAGCCCAAAGAGCACGCCCATGGCACGAGAGGCACCTGTCACCAGCACAAAAAACCCGGTTGAGGGGGGCTGGCTGACGAGGGTCTCAACGATGGCCTCCATCAGCGATACGTCCAAAATTCGGTGAAGACGGAGATTGTGCCCTCGTAAAGCGGCCCGACCAAGGCCCCACCGATGGCGAGGAAGGTGAGGGCGATGGCCACCATTTTTGCCGTTTGGGCCAGGGTCTGGTCTTGGATCTGCGTGATGGCTTGCAAAAAAGAGATCACAAGGCCGATTACCGTGGCCAAAAGCAGCGGGATGCCCGCCACCACAGCCACTGCGGTCATGAAGATGACCAGGTGATCGAAATAAACCTCAAAGCCCACGCGCTTACACCGTGTAAGAGAGCATCAGCCCTTCCACCAGTTTGGCCCAGCCGTCGACCGCGACAAAAAGCAAGATCTTGAACGGCACCGAGATGATCGTGGGCTGCACAAGCTGCATGCCAAGCGCGATGAGGAGTGCGGTGATCGCCAGATCAATGGCGACGAAGGGCAGGTAAAGCAGAAAGCCGTATTCAAAAGCCGCTGTGAGTTCGGTGAGCACGAAGGCGGGGATTTGCAGAATGGTCATGTCAGGGCTGGGCGTGATGCCTGACCCCTCCCAAACCTCGCCCGCAACGGCCACGAAGAACTCGAGGTGTTGCGGATCGGTATGCTGCGCGATGAACGCCTTGAAGGGGGCAAGCCCGACCGTCCACACCTCAATGAGCGTGCCCACGGAATCGTCCAGCGGGCCGAGATTGTCGATCTGCGCAAAGGCTTGCGTGACGGCGGGCACCGCAATGAAGGCTGAGAGCATCAGCGACAGCACCATCACAATCATGTTGGATGGGACCTGCTGCAGACCAAGCGCATTGCGCACGATCATCAGGACCACCGAAACTTTGATGAAGGCGGTGAAGGCCAAAAGCGCCACCAAAAAGAATGACGCCAAATAGCCTATGACAAGAGGCGATAGGTTTTCCATGTCAGATCAGCTTGGTGATCTGAACCCCGATGGTCCCGTCAAGCTCAACCAGGCGGCCATCCGCGATGGGCTCCCCGTCGGCGCAGATCTGGACTGTCTCAAGCTTTGCCACATTCAGGGGCAAGACAGCCCCCGCCTGCAAGCTCTCGAGCGTGCTGACCGGCGTTTTTTTGCGCGCCATCTCAATTGTGACCACCATGGTAGGATCCGCCAAGGACCCTGCCTTTTCACCATCTAAAAAGGACATCTCATATTCCTGACTGATACGTGTTTTACGGTTTTGGAAAATCTCTTCGGGCCCGTTCAAAACAAAGCCGTCTTCGACCTGCTGCAGGCCCACCAAATGCGTGTCTGCCACGAGTAAGTGCCAAAGTTCTGCACCCGCTGCGGACGGATCGGGCGGAAAGAGCACGTCCCCCCGTTTCAGAGCGGCCACTTGGCTTTGCGGTTGGGCAAACATCTCTCGAATAATGACCGTGTGCACCGTCTTTTGCCGCATCGGACGCGGCTCTCGAGGTGGTGCGTTTGCGATCAAGGCTTGCGTGATCTCGCCGCCTGGTGCATCGGTCAGAAAGGCGAGGCCGCAGGCCCGCTGCCCCTGCGCCACTTCAAAGCAAAGCTGCGTGTCGTTGGTAAAAAAGGGGATTTTCTGTTCAACGGCGATCAGCGCCAGATCGCTTTGCCAGACCCGTTCGAGGTGATCGATCAACTCTGTGAGCTTGTGCTCAAGCGTGAGTGCCAAACCTTCGGGCCCGAGCCCCTTGCGTTGCTCGGCTTGCAAGAGCTCGGGGCATTCGTCAAAAAGGTCGAAAGAAAAGTTGAGCATGATGGGCCGCGTGCCGACACTGACCTGAAAGGCTGTCCCTTTGCCGCGCTTTCCCAAAGGCATCGGTCGGGACGAGAGCGTATAGTCCCGTGCCCCAAGATGCATTTTGGTCGTGAGGTCGCGCGCCGCAATTGACGTCCATAGAGCCGCCGTCTCTTTTGAGATCTTCGGCGGTTTCAGGGTGGGAGACTTGAGGCGCGCACGCGTATCGTGTTTCATCGCCGCTCCCGACTGCGCCGCCCCGAACCGCGCGGTTGTGCCTGTGACACACCAGCATGCGCCATGAATTGCTCGGTCGCACGCTCCTCTTCGCGTTCTTCGCGGCGTGTGCGGTCAACCGCTTCGGCCCGTTTGAGCAGTTTGTTGACGGAGGTCTTGCGCGCTTCGGCGTCATAGAGGATGCGGACCATCCAATCAACGTTGCGCGTGACCTCGGCAAGTTCGTCCTGCGCAACCGAGATTGCGGCCCGGGCGTCTGCTTCGCGCTGACGCTTGCGTTCAATAGAGCGGGCGACGGCGATGAATCGGCTTGCCGGGTCGGCCATGTAGGCACCATCGACCAGAATGTTATCGCGGATCTGATCGGCACAGACCCGGGCGTAGGTGTCGTGGCAGGCGGCGAGTTGTGCTTCAGCCTCTGTCACATAGGCACGGGCACGCGCGAGGTCGCGCTGGAAGCGCTCCACTTTGCCTTGGCGCAGGTGAGAGAGTTGACTGAGTTGACGCAGATTGATCATCGCAGGATCTCACGCAGTTCCTGCAGCGTCTCATCCATTGACCAAGGCCGCATGTCACCCTGATGCAGAAACCGCGCGAGCCGCGGGTAAACCTCAAGGATGCGGTCCGTGCTGGCATTCTGGCCGTAGCGATACTCGCCAATCTGTACCAACATCTCAATTTGCTCATAGCGCGCCAATATGTTGCGCACGTCGATGAGAAGATCGAAGTGATCTGGGTGCACGATGTCTTTCATCACCCGGCTCTGGCTTTCTGAGACATTGATCGGGGGAAAGCGCCCTTCGGCGAAGAGCGCGGGGTCGAGCACGATATGACCGTCTACAAGGCTGCGGGTTTCCTCAACGATTGGATCGTTCTGCGCGTCCCCCTCAGCCAGCACCGAATAGATTGCGGTGATTGAACCCTGGCTGCCAGGACCCGCGCGCTCCAAAAGCTCGGGGATCTTTGCAAAAACAGAGGCTGGATAGCCGCGCCGCGTGGGCGCTTCGCCTGCGGCAAGGCCGACCTCTCTCATGGCGCGCGCCACGCGGGTCAGGCTGTCGAGGATCAAGAGAACCGATTTGCCCTGGTCGCGGAACTCTTCGGCGATGGCCGTCGCGATGTTGGCAGCATAAATCCGCTCCAACGCAGGTCGGTCGGCAGGGGCCGCCACAACGCACATTTTGCTGCGCATCTCATCGCGCAAATGGCGCGCCACGAAATCCGAGATTTCGCGCCCGCGTTCCCCAATGAGGCCGATGACCACGACGTCCGCGCTGCAATTCTGACCGATCGCGGCAAGGAGGGCGGACTTTCCCACACCAGGCGGACCGATGACCGCTATGCGCTGGCCCTTTGCCAGTGTTGTCATTGCATCAATGGCCTTGATGCCCGTGCTCAGCGGTTCAGCCAACAGATGGCGCGCCAAGGGCTCTGGCGGCGGGTTGATCATGGCGAGCTTGGACCAGTCCGGCGCTTCTGGTTTTTCGCCGATCACTGTGCCCAGACCCGAGATCGAATGGCCGAGCAGAGCGGGCGAGAAGTCAAAGGTCAAGGTCTCGCCCCGACGGCGGACCTTTGTCCCATGTCCAATGCCTTTGCTGGTGCCCAGCGGCGTGACCATGGCCAAGGCCCCTTGCAAGCCGATCACCTCGCCTAAGCGGGTGGTGCCATCATCCAGCACAAACTCGCACATGTCCCCGACCTTGAAGTCGGGTGCTTGCACGCGGGCCACAGGACCTTGCACATCCACCACCATCCCGAAACGCTCAAAAAGCGGCACCGCGCCAAGCTGGGCGGTGTAGCTGGCGACGCGTTCGGCCAGGGGGGAAAGGGTGCGATCCTCAATCATGCGGCGGTGTCACCAAGCGTGTCATCTGCAATCATCTTTTCCAAAGCGCGCACAAGAGCGTCCACTTGCGTGGCGATACTGATGTCCAAGATCCCTTGATGGCCGATTAAGAAGCAGTCTTGCGCAGTGAGATCGCGATCCACCTGCACTTCTTTGATCGCGCCCGAAAGCTCACGCCGGGCACCGATCACTTCTTTGAACATCGGCGCAAGGTCCGGGTGACAGCGCAAGATCAGATCCCATCGTTCCCGCACTTCATTCATGGTCTGTGTCAGCGCGCTTTCAATGCGCAGCCGTTCCGGCATCTCATTGAGTACCCGGTCCAACGAGGTGCGCAGCAGATCCGATAGCCAAGGCTTGAGCCCATTGAAGTCGGCCCGCAAGCGCGCACTCTCATTCAGGATGGCCACCAGACTGTCGGCGACCTCATCCAGCGCGCGGGTGTTCACGAACTTTTCCAACTCTTGTTCCGAAATCTTTGCGATACCCTCTCGCAACTCTTCGGCTTCCGCTTCAGCCGCGGCGATGATCCGCTGCGCTTCGGCTTGGGCGTCGGCAAGAAGCGCGTCCGCTTCTTCGCTGGCCCGCTGTTTCGCCACTTTGGCGTCAAGCGCGGCTTCGAAATCTGACGCTGACATGACACGGGGGGCCGGCAGGCTTTGCGGTCTCGTCATCTTAGCCATCCTCTTCTGCAGTCATGATTTCAGCCACCTTTTGCACCAAGGCCGCCTTGCCAAAGTTGAGCGGCCCTTGAGGCACATCGCAAAAAAGGGAGAGGCGGCCAAAGATCGCGGGGGGTTGGCCTGTAATCCACGCGCCGATGCAGCTTTGACCATCCTCTTCAATCTGGGCAGCACTAAGGTCCTGCTGGGCCGTCGCTGGGGCACCCGCACTTTGGCTGAGCTGCGCTGAAACCTGCGAGAGCAGGGGGCGCAAATCTGCAATGTCTAGGGCTGGCACGTGCTGACCCAGAGTGTTCCATGTCAACCAATTCAAAACCGTGGCCCGGTGAAATGCGGCACCCACGCGGAGCGCGAAGGCAGGCGCGTCAAACGTCATCAGGCAACCGATGACTTTCTCACTTTCCGCGCTGAGGGTGCCGACCTTTGACGGTGCACCCAGATCGTCACACATCTTTTCAAACATGCGCGTCGCCACACGCTCATTGCTCATCATCTCTTCGGCAAGCAGCGGATCAGGCCATGAATTGAGCCATTGGGTCAGGACGGATGCCCTGATGGTGTCTGGCGACGGAGAGCGAAATCGATCAAGAGCCTCAGTCAGACCGGAGGTCATGATCGCTGTTCCGCTTTCGGCCAGCGGCGACGAGGGCGGCGGCTCCAAATGACAACGCTGCGGATTGCGAACATCAGCAAAAACAGCCCCGCAAGCTCTACGAAGGGAAGCTGCCAGCTTGCCGGGCGCGCCTCTTGCAGGCCTGTTGCGCTGGCGGCAATCACCGATCCTGGCGCGTTTGGCTCTGTCACCGGCTCCACCACAAAGCCCACGGAGGGAAAGAAGTTGGTTGAGATGTTCTCAACTTCGAGCTTTGGCACGGCGTAAGCCACCAATGCCTTGATCCGAGACGAGTACTGCGCAGGCTCAAAATTGCGATCGTGGAAGATCGCGATGGAGGCGCGCGCGGGGTCGTTGCTTGCACCAAATCGCCCTTCAGGTGGGATCACCACGTGCACCCGGGCGGAATCAACGCCTTTGATTGCGGTGATGGTGCGCGACAGTTCTTCATTCGTGGCAAAGGCAAAGCGGATGCGCTCTTCAAACTTGGTGCTCACCACACCGGCGTCGCCAAAAACTTCGCCCAAGCTGGCAAAGGTCTCCCGCGGGAGACCCGCATTTTTCAAAACCGTGACCGCGATGGCAATGTCGTCTTTGTCGACCGCGACCGAATAGCTCTGATCTTTCCCGACCTCGCGAGAGGCGGGCACACCAGAGAGAACCAGCAGCGCCACCATTTCGTTGGCGTCATTTTCAGAGAGGTTCGAGTACAGCACTTCTTGGCAGCCAGCCAGCACAGCCACGGCTGCGAGCATTGCGATCACTCGGGCGCGGGCTGTCTCAAGCCACTTCAAAACATACATCTTTGCGTCCCTTTCATGGTCTCTGCCCTCAATGGGCCCGAGCGCTTTGCGGCATGGTGATGCGGACAAGCGGGTGAACATTGATTTCCGGTGAAAGCTCGTGCGGTGCCAGAACAGGTAGCATCACGCGGTTGGCGGATAGATAGTTGCGCATGCGACGGCGGAAGGGGGCCGTGGCAATGACCACCGGCGTCGGCTCTTCAGGTACCAGCCCAGCGACAAAGTCGTGCAACTGACGCAAGATGCCTTCCGAGACATCGGCGGTGAGCGGTAGACCATCCGCGCTTGCCGGGCTGTCGTGAGAGGCCATCGCGTCAATCGCTTCGCGCGCGGCCCCCTCAATCGCAGGATCGAGCAGAACGACCCCCAGTACACCGCGCTCAGCGGAGAGCGCGTGGCAGATCTGCCGCTTCAACGTCGCCCGGATGAACTCACTCAGCTCCAGCGCGCTGGCGGTGCCGTGGGTTTGCAACCAGGTCAAAAAGCTGTCCGCAATCAGCGCGGCAGGGCGCAGCGGCACCCCGTCTTCGGCCAAAAACCGCAAGGTTTGGAAAAAGATCACCCGGTCGGCGCGCTCTTGCACTTCTTTGTGCACCACCGGGTTCGAGGACGCCAGTTGCGCCATGAACGCGTCATAGTGCGCATGATCAAAGAGCGTGCCCACGTTCGTCTCATAAATCCGGAATGCGACCGTCGCGAAGTGCGTCTCAACCGATTGCGGCTGGCACTGTGCCTCTTCAGCGCGCTTGGCATAGCTTTGCGGGATCCAATACCCGCCAAACTCATGCCAGCGCACACGCGTTACCTCTTCCGGGCCGCAGCCCAGCATATCCAGAAAAGCTTGGTCGCACCGCACAAGGACGCTGTTCTCCGGAACGGTTTCGTTGACCAAAGGAACGTCGTCGAGCGTCACCTGAAAGAGCCGGGCAACCTTCGGATTGTCGCGGATGATCACGACGCTGGGCGGCTCAAACTTGAGCGCGCGCGACTCCGCATAACGGGCGAGAAGCTGCCGCAGCAACGTGTCGATCTGGCCCTGATCAAGCTCATCAGCAAGATCGCCACCGATCAGGAGATGGATCCGGTCAGACCGCTTATCGTCAACCGCCCCAGCCTGCGCCGGGACAACCAAGGTCTCAGACGTGTCGCCCTTGGGCTGGTCTTTCTCTGCGCTCTTGGTGTCGGCAGAGGCTGCCTCCTCATGCGCCTCGGACATCCGCAGATACTGCCGCATCGAGAGAGAGACCACCAACAGCACGCCTGCTGCAACAGCAAAGTTGATCAACGGAAAGCCGGGGATCAAGCCGATGAGCACCACGATGCCCGCAGCGGCAGCGGGCACCCGGGGGTCTGAAATCAGATCGCGCCAGATGTCGGTGCCAAGATCAACGTTGTTCTTGCCGTCCACACGGGTCGTCACGATCCCCGCGCAAAGCGCCATGAGCAGCGCAGGGAGCTGCGCCACAAGACCGTCGCCAAGGGTCAAGAGCGTAAACGTGGCCACCGCTTGTTCGAAGGTGAACCCGAGATAGAGCATACCGACACTGATCCCGCCCACCAAATTGATGAAGATGATGATCAGCCCCGCGATGGCATCGCCTTTGACGAACTTCATCGCGCCGTCCATGGAACCGAAAAACTGGCTCTCACGCTCAAGCTTTTCGCGCCGCCGGGCGGCCTCAGCCTTGTCGATGTTTTCTGCCCGCAAATCCGCATCAATGGACATCTGCTTGCCGGGCATCGCATCAAGGGCAAATCGCGCGCTCACCTCGGCGACCCGCTCCGCCCCTTTTGTAACCACGAGAAACTGAAAAACGGTGATGATCAAAAAGACGATCAGACCAATCGCGATATTGCCGCCAATCACAAAACTCCCAAAGGTTTCAATGATTTGTCCTGCGTCCGCCTCTGACAAGATTTGCCGTGTCGTCGCAATGGAAAGCGCAAGGCGCAGCGCGGTGCCCAAAAGGATCACCGTGGGAAACGTTGGAAAATCAGCGGGGTGCTTGAGATACACGGCCACGATCAACAAAAGCACCGCAAATGTGAGGTTCACCGACAGCAGGATATCCAGCATCGTCGGGCCCAGCGGCACGATGATCAGCGCGAGGATCGCAAGGATCAAAAAAATGAGGGCGATGTCTTTACGCACAGCTCGTGACAATCGTTAAAAATGTATGAAAAAATTGTTGCTGCGGGCCACGGTGTGCGGCCCACAGCGTCTCTCTGCCGAAGCGAGAGTTAACCGCGAGAAGAGTTCTCATTGTCTGTCTTGAAGGGTTCAACCGCTTCTTTGAACTGGACCTTCTTCTCCATCATCGCGACGTAAAGGTCTTGGAAACGCTGCTCCAACGCGGCCTGGTTGCCGTCAGATCCTTGGACGTCGCCGTTGGGGTCGGTGTTTGCTACTGGCATTTTCGTTCTCCTGGTGTGTTTGAGGTGTTCAGCGGGTGCCCAGGTTCAGCCGGGCACCCGTTTCTTGTCAGAGGTTTAGTGCGCTTCCTGGTTGGCCGCTGCCTTCTGAGTGAGCTCAGAACCGAGACGATCAATCACTTCACCTGCGCCCTTATAGAGGCGCTGCTCAGATCCTTTCTCGTTTGCAGTCTCCGAGTATGTCGACATCATCGCGCGGATGTCAGCCATGGCACGCTGCATCGGATCAGCCGTGGCCCGGTCGAGGAAGACAGGTGCCTTTGGCCCACCATTGATGTTGGGCTGCGGCATGCTGTTGTAGGCCGCCTTCCCGTTCATGCCCTGATCCATCATGTCTTTGATCTGGGAGGTGAACTCTTTCAGCGCCTTCAGAATGGTCTCCTTAAGCTGTTCGATCAGCATGTTGACCTTGTTCATGATCTCTGAAGAGGCCATCGCGGTCGTGTCAGCGGCTTTGGTCTCAGCAGGTGCGCCCGCCGCAACAAATCCGCCACGGTTGATGAAGATGTTCAGATCACCCTCGACCTTCACATCCACATCGACGTCAGCCTTCACGTCCGCATCGACGGTGACATTGCCACCACCTTTGCCGTCGCCAGCACCGTCGCCTTTCCCGCCGTCAGCTTTTCCGGCATCGAACTGATTGAAGTTCTTAAAGGTCGTGTCGAAGAGACCGCTGACCTCATACTCCTTCACAGTGGTCTTGTCGCCACGCGCGGTGATGTTGCCGTGTAGGTCTTCAATTGCACCACCACCTTGCGTGCCTTTGCCGCGGTCGCCATCACGGGCCTTGCCGTCCCCATCGACTGTGGTGCCCCACAGACCGTCAGGCAGGACCTTGTCCGAGACAGCATCATCAGAGGACAGCTTGATGTTGTTGATCCAGGCACCGGCTTTCGCATTTGAACGGAAGTCGTTGAAGGTGATGTCGTATTCACCCGCATGCACGGTGATGTCGCCCTTGTGGTTTACCGTTACCGTACCGCCGAGGTAGGATCCTTCCTTGCCCGCGGCAATGTGCTTGCCATCGAGCACCATGGAGCCGTCCTTGTTGATCTGGATCTGCTTGTCGCCAACGGTCAGGCCGACGGTTTCGACAACAGTGGTGCCCGGATTGTTCCACGCTTTGAACGTGGCGTTCATCTGGACGCCTTTGTCGCTCAGGATGTTGTAGGTCTTACCGGCTTCACCCTGTACGTCGTACTTGCCGCCATCAGCGCCGACAAAGTGTGGGTCACCCCAGATCCGGCCATGTTCGACCTTAATGGGGTCCATGGGATGAGAGCCCCCGCCGCCCATGCCACCGTCTTTGCCGTCACGACCATCTTTGCCATCAACGCCATCACGACCGTCTTTGCCGTCCTTACCGTTGATGCCATCTTTTCCGTCGCGACCATCTTTGCCATCGACGCCATCACGGCCGTCTTTGCCGTCCTTCCCGTTGATGCCATCTTTTCCGTCGCGACCGTCCTTACCATCAACGCCATCACGGCCGTCTTTGCCGTCTTTCCCGTTGATGCCATCCTTGCCGTCGCGACCGTCCTTACCATCAACGCCATCACGGCCGTCTTTGCCGTCCTTCCCGTTGATGCCATCCTTGCCGTCGCGACCATCCTTGCCATCGACGCCGTCACGGCCATCTTTACCGTTGATGCCATCCTTACCATCTTTACCGTCTTTGCCGCGCAAGAAGTGTGCGAGCTCATTCTCGGTGACTTTGTGGTCGCTGTTCTTGTCGGCGCTCGGGAAGAGAGCGGTACGCAGCTCGTCGTTGCTTACAGTGCCGTCGCCATTCTTGTCGGCCTCAGCAAAAGTACCATCTTTGCCGTCCTTACCGTCGATGCCGTTACGACCGTCTTTGCCGTCAACGCCATCGCGGCCGCGCTCACCTTTCTCACCGCGCTCGCCCTGAGGACCTTGTGGGCCAGTGTCACCCTTTGGCCCCTGGGGCCCGGTGTCACCCTTCGGACCCTGTGGCCCAGTTTCACCCTTCGGGCCTTGCGGTCCTGTATCGCCCTTGTCGCCCTTTGGCCCAGCTTCGCCCTGCGGTCCCTGTAGCCCAGTGTCCCCCTTCGGTCCCTTTGGCCCAGTTTCCCCATGCGGACCTTGAGGCCCGGTGTCACCCTGCGGACCTTGAGGCCCGGTGTCACCCTGTGGACCTTGAGGCCCGGTGTCACCCTGTGGACCTTGAGGCCCGGTGTCACCCTTCGGTCCCTTTGGCCCAGCATCGCCCTGTGGTCCCTGTGGTCCAGTGTCACCTTGCGGTCCCTTTGGCCCAGCTTCACCCCGTGGACCTTGAGGTCCGGTTTCGCCTTTGGGACCCTGTGGACCTTGGGGCCCAGTTTCCCCCTGCGGTCCCTTAGGTCCAGCTTCGCCTTGAGGTCCCTGTGGCCCAGTTTTGCCCTGAGGCCCCTTCGGACCGGTTTCACCTTGCGGCCCTTGAGGCCCCTGCGGTCCCGTCTTGCCCTGTGGCCCCTGAGGACCCTCGGGCCCAGTTTTGCCTTGAGGACCCTGTGGTCCTTCAGGTCCGGTCTTGCCCTTTGGTCCTTGAGGCCCCTGCGGACCCTCTGGGCCAGGTTTTACTGGGAAGTAGACAGACCCGTATCCTTTGCCAAATTGCTGAAACCCATCATTGATGCCATCAAAAGGGTTCTGAGCACCCTTCTTCCAGGCGGCATCAAACGCCTTGGTGTCATTTGCCGTAGCATCGACCGGCTGACCCCCGCCAACTTTATCAATCTTAGTCACATTAACCCCCTTCAGGTTCCCATTATTCTAAGTCTTCGGCCACTGTCCGGACCTCGACCCTGTCAGCATCCAATCTGTTTCCCCGCCGTACCTTCACTTGCGGAGCGACAAACTCCTCCTCTGGCTCGAGCGTTGCAATAATGCTCTCGCTGATCGCCAAATACTCAATTGGTCCCGATAGAACCAAAGCCCCGCCATCGGCGACTTCAGAAATATCAAAGCTGGGTATCACTAGCCCGGCAGCATCGAGCGCCGCCCGCGCTGCGCGAGCTGAAACATCTCCTAGCCGAATAAGGCGTACTGCCCGTTCTTCAGCGGGCGACAAATGCACTTGTCCATTGAAAAGAAACGCATCTAAATCGAGCGTCGCTGCAACTTGATCGACAATCTCATCCCGCGTCCCGGAAAAACGCTCACTATTGATACGCCGACGCGTGGTCCGATGCCCAGTAAATTCAACGCCGATATCTGATCCGATACGATCCAAACTGTCCGCAATGCTCAGATCAAAAATAATAACATCGTACTGCTCGGCTTGGATCTGAACTGGCAAGAATGCCCCAAGGAAAGCCAAAAGTCTCACCGACCTCCAAAAGGAAATGACAAACTTTGACCGTCCCAAGTTTCTGGCTCTCCGAATCTCTGCAGCTATTTGCCAACTCAGGCGTACCATAGTTTTGCCATATTTCT
>JBCCUC010000040.1:0-13438 GCA_039197515.1 Pseudomonadota bacterium
CTTCGCAGGATCGGAGCTCGAACATTCACCGATATGTTCCAAGCTCTCACGGAAATCTGCGATCTTTACACGACCCAGGAATGCTGGAACTACTTCAAGGCTGCCGGATATGTCTCAGGTTAAAAGTCGGATGCTTTAAGATATTTTTAAATGCTTTGCGCGGCGATATTGATGTATAGAGCGCTCTAGTTCTTGGCTTTGTCCACCATTTTACCCTCAGAGATCCACGGCATCATCTCACGCAGTTTCTCCCCCACCTGTTCGATCTGATGCGCGTCGTTCATCCGGCGCGTGCCTTTGAAGAACGGCTGGCCCACAGCGTTTTCTTGCATAAAGTCGCGCACGAACCTCCCGCTTTGAATGTCATTTAAGACGGCTTTCATCTTTGCCTTCGTCTCGTCGTAGGGCAGGATGCGCGGCCCTGAGACATACTCGCCGTATTCCGCGGTGTTCGAGATCGAATAGTTCATATTGGCAATGCCGCCCTCGTAGATGAGATCGACGATCAGCTTTACTTCGTGCAAACACTCAAAGTAGGCCATCTCGGGAGCGTAGCCTGCCTCAACAAGGGTCTCAAAACCCATGCGGATGAGCTCGACCAGGCCACCGCAGAGCACAGCCTGCTCGCCGAAGAGATCGGTTTCGCATTCCTCGCGGAAATTTGTCTCGATGATCCCCGAACGCCCGCCTCCGATGGCAGAGCAGTAAGAGAGCCCGATTTCAAGCGCTTTGCCGGATGCGTCGCGGTCGACCGCCACCAAGCAGGGGACGCCGCCGCCTTTGGTGTATTCGCCGCGTACGGTATGACCGGGGCCCTTGGGGGCCATCATGATCACATCGACGCCGGCTTTGGGCTCAATCAGACCGAAGTGCACGTTGAGGCCGTGGGCAAAGGCGATCGCAGCGCCTTCGCGGATGTTGTCATGCACGTATCTGCGGTAGGTCTCCGCCTGCAGCTCGTCGGGCATCGTGAACATGATCACATCTGCCCAGGCGGCAGCGGCGGCGATCTCCATCACCTGCAGCCCCTCTCCCTCGGCTTTTGCACGTGAGGGCGAGCCTTCGCGCAGGGCAACCGCGAGATGTTGCGCCCCTGAGTCGCGCAGGTTGAGCGCGTGGGCATGGCCTTGAGAGCCGTAGCCGAGAATTGCCACTTTCTTGTCTTTGATGATGTTCACGTCGCAGTCACGGTCGTAGTAGACGCGCATGGGGTCGCTCCTTTTGGTGTTAGATGATGCGCCACCGTAGAGAGCCTTGCGGCGGTTGCCAGCCGTGGTTTTCGAGTTTTATTGTAAAGATGAAAATGATAATGCGTCGTCAGAAGGATTTCTGCAAAAATCATGCTTGATGATCTGGATCGGCGGTTGCTGCGGTATTGGCAGGCGGTGCCAAGTTTGAGCCCGGCAGAATTGGCGCAGCGTTGCGGTATGACACCGGGGCGGGCGGCGCGGCGTCTTGCGCGCATGGAAGCCCGCGGGGTGGTGCAGTCGGTAGGCATGGTGGTGGATTGGCTGGCCCTCGGCTATGCCGTGGAGGTATCGCTGCGCGTGACATTGGAGAAGAGCCAGGGCAATGCGTTTGATGCGTTTCTTGCTGCGGCGCGCGATGTGCCAGAAGTCGTTGAGATACAGACGTTCCTGGGCCGGGTGGACGCGCGGCTGTCGATCATCGCGCGGGATATGGCGCATTATCAGGATATCTACCGCAGGCAGGTCCTGGCCTTACCGCACATCGCAGACATCGAAGCGCTGATGCATGTGACGCGCATCAAAGCGCAGGACACCTTGCCCCTGTGATTGATCTCGACGACATTGACCGCGGGCTCATCCGCGCTTTGGCGCAAGATGCGCGACAATCGGCAGCGGCCTTGGGCGCGCAGTTTGGTTTGTCGCAACCCGCGTGTTGGCGCCGCATCAAACGGCTGCAGGAGGCGGGCATTCTGAAGGGCCGGCGGCTTCGGCTTGACGCGCAAAAACTCGGCTTTGGCGTCACGGTTTTCCTCGGCGTCAAGCTTGCGACGAAAGGGCGCGTGTCCTTGGAAGACTTCGAGCGGGCGGTCACCGCGATCCCAGAGGTTCAGACCGTCGAGCATGTGCTGGGGCTTTATGACTACCGTTTGCGGGTCGTTGCGCGTGATCTACCTGATTTTGAAAGGGTTTTGCGCCGCCGCATTATGACGCTACCGGGCGCGGGAGAGGTGGAGGCCAATGTGCTTTTGAGCGAGGAGCGACGGCCGGGGCCGATTTGAAGAAACCTCGATGCCAAGGTAGGCTTTGCACAGGTGCCACGAGAGCTTTATGGAGACACCAACGCAGAAAAGGAGCGCACGATGGCATTGCTGGATACGGTGGACCCGGACGGGTTGGAGGAATTCTCAGTGGTTTTCACGGACCGTTCGCTCAATTCGATGAGCGTGTCTTTTCAGCAGGTCATGCGGGACATCTCGGAGATGCTGCGCGAGGTTTACCAAGCAGATGCGGTGGCGGTTGTGCCGGGCGGCGGCACCTTCGCGATGGAAGCAGTCGCGCGCCAGTTTGCGCGCGGGGTCGACGCGCTGGTGGTGCGCAACGGATGGTTTTCGTACCGCTGGAGCCAGATCCTGGAGACCGGTGGCTTGACGGAAAAGACGACCGTTCTGAACGCACGCCAGCAGGGCAATGCCGTGACGTCCCCCTTTGTGCCGCATGCGATCGAGGATGTGGTTTCGGCGATCCATATGGAAAGGCCCCAGGTTGTCTTTGCACCGCATGTGGAGACAAGCGCGGGGGTGATCTTGCCAGACGACTACATACGCCAGATGGCGCAGGCGGCGCATGAGGTGGGTGCGCTCATGGTGCTGGATTGCATCGCGTCGGGCTGTGCGTGGGTCGATATGCGCAAGCTTGGCGTGGATGTGGTGATATCAGCGCCGCAGAAGGGGTGGTCCGCTTCCCCGGCAGCGGGTCTGGTGATGATGTCAGAGCGTGCTGAGGCACGTCTTGCTCAGACCACTTCGGACAGTTTTGCCATTGATCTGGGCAAATGGCGGGCAATCATGAAGGCCTATGAGGATGGCGGGCATGCCTATCACGCGACCATGCCCACAGATGCCTTGCGGCTGTTCCGTGATACGATGTTGGAAACGCGGGATTTTGGGTTCGAACGGTTGAAAGAAGCGCAGTGGCGGCTTGGCGACGGTGTGCGTCGCATGCTGGGGGAGAAAGGCGTGCCCTCGGTGGCGGCTGACGGGTATGGCGCGCCTGGGGTTGTTGTCAGCTATACCCAGGATCCGGAGATCCAGAACGGGAAGAAGTTTGCCGCGAAGGGCATGCAGATTGCAGCCGGTGTGCCGCTGCAGGTGGGTGAACCGGAGGGTTTCAGCACCTTCCGACTGGGGCTTTTCGGTCTCGATAAGCTTTATGATGTCGATGGCACTCTCGGCCGGCTCGGGGCTGTTGTCGAGGAGGTGCTTTAAGCCTAATCCGCACCCGGCGCCCGTCGCTAGCGCAGGCCGAGGCCCATCTGCATGAGCATGCGTCGAACCTGGGGAAGGGCATAGAGCGCGTCAAGCCCGACGGCGCGAACGTCGCGCGCGAGGGGTGCGCGCGCTTGGGAGATCCTGTTGAGCAGATCAATGCCGTTCAGCCGGATCTGGATATCGCCGTAGCGCGCGCTTTGATAGGCATCCAGCATTGCTTCGTCGCCGACCGTCTCTGGTTTTTGCCGTGCAAGGTCCAGCAGGGTCGCCACATCCTTCAACGACAGGTTCAAGCCTTGCGCGCCAATCGGTGGCAGGACATGTGCCGCTTCCGCGATCAATGCGACGCGCTGCGCTGTGAGCCGGGTCGCGTGTTGGCTGATGATTGGCCAAACGGTGCGTGCGCTGGCGAGCGTGAGCGGTCCAAGAACGCCGCAGGACCGCGTGGTCATTTCTGCTTCAAACTCTTCGACCGCAGCGCTTTCGCGCGCCAAGGTCGCAGCGCTCTCGTCCATCCATACGACAGCAGAACTGGGTTTGCCCTCGTAATCTGGCAACGGCACAAGCGTGAAGGGCCCGCCGGTGCGATGGATCTCGGTTGACACATTCTCATGCGGGATGCTGTGCGTGACAGCAAAAGCCAGCGCCTTTTGACCGTATCGACGGGTGCGCACATCGATGCCAGCGGCCGTGCGCATCGCGCTCTCGCGCCCATCGGCCGCAATGACCAACCGTGCGGTGACTGTCTCGCCGGTGCTGAGGCCGATTTTCGCGTGGGCTTGGCGTGTGAAGAGCGAGGTTGCCGCCGCGCCGGGGCGAAACACAACGGTCTCCAATGCCGCGAGGCGTTCGACCAAGACGCGTCTGAGCAGCCAATTGGGAAAATTCCAGCCAAAGGGCGCGTCTGAAATCTCATCCGCGTTGAAATCCTTTGTGGCGCGCGGCGCGCCGTCTGGCCCTCCGGCATCGATGATGCGCATGATCTGCAGTGGCGCGGCATGCTCTTCCAGAAGGTTCCAGACGCCCGCGTCCTGCAAGATTTGCCGCGCAGGTTGCAGCATTGCGGTAGAACGCAGGTCCGCACCGACGGCATCGCGTTCCGTGATCGGCGGGGCCGGGTCGATGCAGATCACAGAAAAACCAGCCGTGCCAAAAGCCGCAGCGGCCGCCATTCCCGCAATTCCGCCACCGGAAATCAAAACATCGCATCTGTCAGTCATCTCAGTGATCTATCCGGTCACGGGACGAAGGGAACAGGACAAATCGTCCATTCGTGCCAAACATGCCCTGCGGGTGCCGAGGGTCAAGTTGCAGTGGTTCCACACCACTGAATGGCATGGTTTTGTAGGTGCCAGGGCCTATGCTCTGAAGCCCGTCTCGTATTTTGATCTGCCGGTGTGAAGGTCATTGGAAACTCCGCCAAATGCGCATGGAAAAAAGGCCACTTGCTATCATGAGCGAGGGCCATTTTGCTGAGGCAGTGGCGGTCTGCATGCATTTTCCGGGGCTTTGACCTTTGTCGGCTGGACGCGCCGCGCGGGCGTTTTCCAAAGGCATCTCAAAACCTGGTGGACTGTGGATGTGGCGCAGGTGGCATGAAAGGACTGGGACCAGACCGCGGCGAGGGCGGTTGCGAAAGTCTGAGGGCTGAGCTAACTGGTGCGATCTAAAGGATACCTCTATGCCTGCTTCGAAGTCCGGCCAAACCGATGCCTATTCGCTCATCCTAGATGCGATCGACGGTGGTACCTTTCGGCCCGGAGATCGGTTGGTCGAGAGCGAGTTGGCGGAACGGTTCAACGTGTCTCGGACACCGATCCGTGAAGCGTTGCAGCGGCTTGAGACGCAATCCCTACTGGCACGAGAGGGGCGCAGTCTCATCGTCGCCTCTCTCGACCACAACCAGACATCAGAGCTCTATGTGGTTCGCAGTGAGTTAGAGGCGCTGGCCGCCCGGCTCGCCGCGCGTCATGCCACGCCTGAGGAAGTACGTGTCCTGCGCGAGATGGTCTTGACCGATGACGCATTGGTCGACGACCCGACCGCGCTATCGCGCAACAACCGGCGGTTTCATAGACAGATCCACCTTGCGTCTCATAACAGGTACCTGGTGCAGCAGTTGGACCTTGTTTATCGCTCCATGGCGCTCATGGCGCGGACATCGCTCGCCGCAGAGGGGCGCGGCCTGATTGCGCAGGCAGAGCATGCCAAGATTGTCGACATGATTGAGGCTCGCGATGAGGCGGGTGCAGATGAGGCGCTGCGATCTCATATCTCGGTGGCCTTTGTTACGCGTCTGAAGCAGGAAGCTGCGCAGCTGGAACGGGAAGGCTGACCTGGGCCCTGTCCTCCGAAACGCCATGCTCCGTCTTGTCCCAAAAGAACGGTCGCACAACGAACTCGTACCCCCCTTTCAACGCCGCCGCCGCGCCAAAAAGGAAGTAGAAGGGTAAGGTAAAGACGCACCAAATCAAATGTTTATGCTCCTTTCCTGAGACGGCAACGAGCGACATCGCGAGGTTCAGTGTTTCTGCAAAAATGAAAAGCGAGATCATTGCCCACAGCGCCGGTGTGCCCAGTGTGACTTCAACAGGGTGGGCAAAGCCAGCCAGTGCCAGCCAGAATGACCACAGGAACGGGGCCAGCAGAAACTGGCAAACCGTCGCCAGAAGGATCGTCTGAACACCTAAGAACCGTATCCAACCGAGATCCGCGAGGAGTTGGAGAGGATTGCGCATGTGTACACACCAGGTGATTAAAAATCCTTTCAGCCAGCGAGAGCGTTGGCGGATCCACGGCCAAAAGCGGCAGTTTGCCTCTTCATGCGTCACGGTAGGCAAAAGCTCTGTCACATAGCCCGCGCGGGCCAGGCGCATGCCCAGATCGGCATCTTCGGTCACGTTATGCGCGTCCCAACCGTGCAACTTTTCAAGCGCGTGGCGCCGGAAGAAGAGGGTTGTGCCCCCTAAGGGAATCACCAGGCCGAGACGCGCCACACCGGGCAGCAGCATCCGCCACCAGGTCGCGTATTCGATGGTAAAACACCTGGCCAGCCAATTGGCGCGCGGGTTGTAGTAATCCAGCATCCCTTGCAGGCAGGCCACTTTCTCGGGTGCCACGCGAAACCGACTTACCACTTTTTCGAGCTGGTCGCGTTCTGGCGCATCTTCGGCATCCCAAACCCCGATGATGCTGCCGCGGCAAAAATCGAGGGCATAGTTTAGAGCGCGGGGTTTGGTCTTGAGGCTGTTGGCCTGAGGAACTTCTACAACACTGATCCAATTCGGTAATTTTGTTTCACTCAGCGTCTGACGGGTCACGTGATCGCCTTCTTCCAAGACGAGTATGACGTCGAGCAAGGATTTTGGATACGTGAGCTTTTCAAGACGTTCGATCAGATGTCCGGCGATCTCTTTTTCGCGTAGGAGCGGGACCAACATAGACACCCGCGGCAGACGGTAGGGCAGGATCATGGAAGGTACGGACACGTGCGCGGGGGACGTTTGGATGACCTGCGCCCAGAGCGCCGCCGCCTTGAGGATCGTGGTCATGATCAGTGTGACCACCGCCAAGAGCACGATCGCAGTGAGCATGGCGAGCGGATAGAGAGCGCAGGCCAGCCCCAGCATGCCAAGCAGCACCAGGGCGCAGAGCGCGCGCTTGCGCGTTTCAATATCCCAGGTGCGACAGCTTGAGATCGCGGGCACGCGGGTTGCCGCACGGTGCGCCAATTCGCGACCGTAGAGCCGGGTGATCTGCGCTTGGATGTCGTGTTCATCGGCGATGACAGGCAGGATTGTTTGACCGCTTGGTCCAAGCGCCTTGGTCATATCGTCAAAGAGATGCGGACGGCTTGTCGCGACCAGCAATGTGTCCCCTAAAGATGACCAGGGCACGACGGTAAAGGCGAGGCAGAGCGGCGCGGGCAGCCTGGTGGCAAGTTCAAGCTGAGGCGGCGCTTCTTGCAGGTCGACAAGGCGCGTGCGGTGCTGCCGGGCCAGCGCTTGCATCACATCTTGGCTCGCCACAAGGCCTTCGGCGATCAGAATCTCGCCCAAAGGCGCATCGACATAGCGTTGCAGATCAAGCGCATGCAGCAGATCCTGCGTTGAGATGACGCCCGCCTCAATGAGGTAGCGCCCCAATGGGCGGGGGGGATTGGTGCGCTGCGCAATCTCCGGGTCGGTGAGATGGAGATGCCGATCACTCATGCAAGGACCCTACATTGTTCATGCAGGGACCCCTCTAGCGGTCACATGGTTAATGCCCTCTTAATGGGCGCAGACGGGCTGCGTCAGACTTTGGCTTGTGCCTGCTGCGCCATAGCCGTGGCGAAGCGTTCAAACAGGTAATAGCTGTCTTGCGGCCCGGGGGAGGCCTCAGGATGGTGCTGCACCGACCAGACCGGCCTTTCTTGCAACCGTATCCCGCAGTTTGATCCGTCAAAGAGCGAGACATGGGTCTCCACCACGCCCTTGGGCAAGGTCTGCCCGTCGACGGCAAAACCGTGGTTCATCGAGGTGATCTCCACCTTGCCAGTGTCGTTGTCCTTGACCGGGTGGTTGGCCCCGTGATGGCCGTGGCTCATCTTGATGGTCTTGGCCCCAAGTGCGAGCGCAAGCATCTGATGTCCAAGGCAAATACCAAAGACGGGCAGGTCGGTTTTCTGCAGGACCTCCTGGATCATTGGCACCGCGTAAGCCCCTGTCGCCGCCGGATCGCCGGGGCCGTTGGAGAGGAAGAGGCCGTCGGGGGCGTGCCCCATGACGTCGTCATAGCTGGCCGAGGCGGGCAGGACCGTCACGTCGCACCCGGCGGAGGCCAGACACCGCAGAATGTTCCGCTTCGCCCCGTAGTCAATCGCCACGACCTTATGCTGCGGCGCGTTCTGCCGCGTGTAGCCTTCGGGCCACGCCCACCGCATCTCATCCCAGCGATAGGATTGAGCGCAGGTCACGTCTTTGGCCAGGTCCATACCTTCGAGCCCGGCAAATCCACGTGCGGCGGCGATCAGCGCCTCTATGTCAAACACCCCGTCAGGATGATGGGCCAAGGCGACATGCGGCGCGCCCTGTTGTCTGATTGCGCGGGTCAACCGGCGTGTGTCGATTCCCCCGATGGCGATGCGCCCGCGGGCAGACAACCAGTCTGAGAGGGGCTGCACATTCCGCCAGTTGGACGGATCTGTGGGCATCCATTTCACCACCATGCCCGATGCAACCGGGTCGCCGGTTTCGTCATCTTGCGGGTTCGTGCCAACATTGCCAACATGCGGAAAGGTGAAGGTGATGACCTGCCCTGCGTAAGAGGGATCGGTCATGATCTCCTGATAGCCCGTTATGGCGGTGTTAAAGCACAGCTCAGCCACAGTTTGCCCGGTCGCGCCGAACCCCATGCCGTAGAAAAGAGAGCCATCGGCCAGGGCGAGCAGGGCGGTGGGGCGCGGTCCGGTCATGGGACATCTCCAGTGGTGTGGCGGGGCAAACGTCTGTGGTCTTAGGCAGGTCGGCCAAGCGGGTCAAGGGGCGTGCCGGTCATAGAGTGCAGGGCTTTGCCGCACAGTTCCCCTTTGGGCACCATTGCCGCGCCGCTTGGCTTTGTGTAGCGTGACAGTCTTGGAAGAGAGCAGAAAGGGACACTCCAGATGGGTCTGCGTACCAAGATTTCGGACGCCCTCAAACAGGCAATGCGCGACAAGGATGCGCGTCGGCTGTCAACTTTGCGGCTGATCAATGCGGCGATCAAGGACCGCGATATCGAAGCTCGGGCCAATGGCAACGATGAAGGGGTGGGCGAGGACGAGGTGCTTGCCTTGCTCAGCAAGATGACCAAACAGCGCCAGGAAAGCGCGCGCGCCTATGAAGAAGGCGGGCGGATTGACTTGGCGGAGCAAGAGCAGGGCGAGATTGTAATCATCGAAAAGTTCCTGCCAAGGCAATTGACCGAGGCGGAGGTCGAGACCGCGATTGAGGCCACGATCAGAGAGGTCGGGGCCGAGAGCATCCGCGACATGGGCAAGGTGATCGGCGCCCTCAAATCCCAATTCACCGGCCAAGTGGACTTCGGCAAAGTGGGGCCAATGGTTAAAGAAAGATTAAGCTAAGCTCATCGGTGGTGAATTCAGGGCGGGGCACCTTCCGTGCACCCTGCGTACACCCCCTCACCACCGGTTCAGCCCCGGGGGTCAGCCCTGGCGCGACAGGCTCTTTTGAAGATCGTCAAAGAGTTCGAGGCGCTCTTCTTCGCTGAGGAAACTGCCGATCTCCACCTCGCGCCCTTCACCGCGCAGGGTGACGTAGTGTGGGATCGGCCCTTCGCGCTCGTATTTGCGCACCTGCGCCCAGTAGCGGTTGCAGCGCCATTCTTTGACCTCGCCGCGATGGGTCGTGTGGGTGAGATGCGCGGTCTCATCGCTCAGCGTGAGGACCTCTTCGACCATGCGGGATTTGTGATTGTACTGAAGCGCGAAAAAGATCGCCGCCACGGCCCCCATGGCGAAGGGCAGCATGCCCCAGAGCAGAACAGTGCCCAAGAGGGTCATGGTGGGGATCAGGATCAAGGCAAACGTGGTCAGGATAAAGGCCGCAAAGCCTTTCGCGGGCAGTGACTGATGCGGCCAAAGGCGCATCTGTTGTTGCGGCGCGCCGGGCGTTGATTTCCATTCGTAGGGCATTGCGGTCGAGGCTTTCTTGTGCGGTCAGCTATCTTGTGCGGTCACCTACCGCCTTTTCAGAGCAGCCTACGGAGATGCTCGGCCAGTGCAATGCGACGCAGGGTCCCTTGCCTGAGGGCGGCACGATGATTTGTCATCACCGGCCTTTGCGACCTGCGGATCGCGGCCTCTCCTGCAGATGTTGCGCGCAAAATGGTGTGCGCGGTGAGGGAAGATGGACATTGCGGGGGCAATCGGGTTTAGCCGGCCGCCTCAACTGCGGCACCATCCCCCGCTTCCAACTCAACCAGCAGATCCTTTGCGTCGATTTGCCCGCCGGGCTGCACATGCACCGCTGTCACAACCGCGTCGCGTTCGGCGTGGATGCCGGTTTCCATCTTCATCGCCTCAATGGTGAGCAAAAGATCGCCCGCGTGCACCTTTTGGCCAACGACGGCCCCGACTGAGGCCACCACCCCGGGCATCGGGGCGCCGACATGCGCCGGGTTGGTGGCGTCTGCCTTAGGTCGCGTGGCGGTTGTCGCGGTGATCAGGCGGTTGGGCACCCGGATCACGCGCGGCTGGCCGTTCAGCTCAAAGAACACGCGCACTTCGCCGTCTTCATGCGTATCACCCACGGCCTGCAGTCGGATCTCCAGCGTCTTACCAGGGTCGATCTCTGCGCTGATCTCTTCAGCGGGTTCCATGCCGTAGAAATAAGTCTGTGTCGGCAGGGAGCGTACGGGGCCGTAGGTCGCATGCCGGGTCATATAGTCCGTGAAGACCTTGGGGTACATGAGGTATCCGGCGAGGTCCTCGTCATCAATCTCAACCCCGCCCAACTGCGCGGAAACCTCTGCGCGGGTGGCCTCAAGGTCAACCGGTTCGAGATGGGCACCGGGGCGGGTTGTGAGCGGGGCCTCGCCTTTCAGCGCCTTGGAAACGATGGCCTCGGGAAAGCCGCCGGGAGGCTGACCGAGGTTGCCGCGCATCATGTCGATCACGCTGTCGGGAAAGGCCACGTCGGTGTCTGGGTCCTCGACCTGCGTGCGGGTCAGGCCCTGGGACACCATCATCAGCGCCATGTCGCCCACCACCTTGGAGGAGGGCGTAACCTTCACGATATCGCCGAACATTTGGTTCACATCCGCATAGGTGCGCGCCACTTCGGGCCAGCGGTCGTCGAGGCCGAGCGACGCCGCCTGTGCTTTGAGGTTGGTAAACTGCCCGCCTGGCATTTCGTGCAGGTAGACCTCTGAGGAGGGGGCCTGCATCCCGGTCTCAAAAGCGGCGTATTGCTGGCGCACCTCTTCCCAGTAGTCCGACATCTCGCGCACCGCCTCCATCGAGAGGCCGGTGTCGCGGTCGGTTTGTTTGAGGGCAGAGACGATGGAGCCCAAGGTGGCCTGGCTGGTGTTGCCAGAAAGCGCGTCCATGGCGCAATCCACAGCATCGACGCCCGCCTCGGACGCGGCGAGGATCGTGGCGCAGGCGATGCCAGCGGTGTCATGGGTGTGAAAGTGGATGGGCAGGCCCACCTCAGATTTCAGCGCCTTGACCAGCGCGCGGGCCTGGGCCGGTTTCAAAAGCCCCGCCATGTCTTTGAGGCCCAGCACGTGTGCCCCGGCGTCGCGCAATTCTCTGCCCATGGCGACGTAGTATTTGAGGTCATACTTCGCGCGGTCGGGGTCGAAGATATCGCCGGTGTAACAGATCGTACCTTCGCAGACCTTTTCCGCCTCGATCACGGCGTCCATCGCAACGCGCATGTTCTCTACCCAGTTGAGGCTGTCAAAGACGCGGAAGACGTCCACGCCCGAGAGCGCCGCCTGTTTGACAAAGAACTGCACCACGTTGTCGGGATAGTTTGTGTAGCCCACCCCGTTGGAGGCGCGCAGCAACATCTGGGTCATGAGGTTTGGCATACGCTCGCGTAGGTCGCGCAGGCGCTGCCAGGGGCATTCTTGCAAAAACCTGTAGGCCACGTCGAAGGTCGCCCCGCCCCAGCATTCGACCGAGAAAAGCTGCGGCAGGTTGGCGGCATAGGCGGGTGCGGCCTTGATCATGTCGATGGAGCGCATGCGCGTGGCCAAGAGCGACTGGTGCCCATCGCGCATGGTTGTGTCGGTGATCAAAAGCTGCTGCTGCGCCTTCATCCAATCGGCGACGGCCTGCGGGCCCTTTTGTTCCAATAGGTTGCGGGTGCCCATCAGGGGCTCGGCCCGCTCAGCGGGTGGTTTGGGATCGCGGATATGGGCCCCCGGGCGGGGGTGGCCCTTGGTCTCCGGGTGGCCGTTCACAGTGACATCGGCGATGTAGGTGAGTACCTTGGTGCCCCGGTCGCGGCGCGAGGAGAAGGCGAAAAGCTCGGGCGTCTCGTCGATGAATTTGGTGTGGTAGGTGTTGTCGAGAAAGCTGGGGTGCTGCAGCAGGTTTTCGACAAAGGCGATGTTGGTGGAGACACCCCGGATGCGGAATTCGCGCAGGGCGCGGTCCATGCGGGCGATGGCAAGCTCGGGCGTCTGCGCCTTGGCGGTGACCTTGACGAGGAGCGAATCGTAATAGCGCGTGATCACCCCGCCCGAATAGGCGGTGCCGCCATCCAGCCGGATGCCAAAGCCGGTCGCCTCGCGAAAGGCGGTGATGCGGCCGTAATCGGGGATGAAGTTGTTCTGGGGATCCTCCGTCGTGATCCGCGTCTGCAGCGCGTGGCCTGAGAGCTGCACGTCTTCCTGCGAGGCTTTGCCGGTGGCCTCAGCGATGGTCTTGCCCTCGGCAATGAGGATCTGGGCTTGCACGATGTCGATGCCGGTGACTTCTTCGGTAACAGTATGTTCGACCTGCACGCGGGGGTTGACCTCGATGAAGTAAAACTTGCCGTCCGCCATATCCATGAGGAATTCGACGGTGCCCGCGCATTCGTAGTTCACATGGGCGCAGATTTTGCGGCCCAATTCGCAGATTTCAGCGCGTTGCGCGTCGGTGAGGTAGGGGGCGGGCGCGCGTTCCACGACCTTCTGGTTGCGGCGCTGGACAGAGCAATCGCGCTCATAGAGGTGGTACATGCCGCCCTGTTTGTCGCCGAGGATCTGCACCTCGACGTGGCGGGCCTTCAGGATCATCTTTTCGAGATACCCTTCCCCGTTGCCAAAGGCGGCAATAGCTTCGCGCCGCCCTTCGAGCACCTTTTCCTCCAGCTCCTCAGGCTTTGTCACGGGCCGCATGCCGCGACCGCCGCCGCCCCAGGAGGCTTTTAGCATCAGGGGATAGCCGATCTTTTCAGCCTGGCGCGCCACCTCTTTCATGTCGTCGCCCAAAACGTCCGTGGC
>JBCCUC010000041.1:0-13235 GCA_039197515.1 Pseudomonadota bacterium
CTCGGGCCGAGAGGTGGCGCTGAAGATCTATGTCCGTCCAGGCGATGAGGGCAAATGCGACTATGCTATGGACGCGCTCAAACGCTCCATGCGGTGGGACGAAACAGAGTATGGGCGCGAATACGACCTCGATCTTTTCAACATCGTCGCGGTGGACGATTTCAACATGGGCGCGATGGAGAACAAAGGGCTCAACGTCTTCAACTCCGCCGCCGTGCTGGCCAGCCCCGAAACCTCGACCGACGGGAACTTTGAGCGGGTGGAAGCGATCATCGCGCATGAATACTTCCACAATTGGACCGGCAACCGCATCACGTGCCGCGACTGGTTTCAGCTTTGCCTCAAAGAAGGGCTGACCGTCTTCCGCGACAGTGAGTTCACCTCCGACATGCGCTCCGCCCCGGTCAAACGCATCTCGGATGTGATCGATCTGCGCGCGCGCCAATTCGCGGAAGATCAAGGCCCCCTCGCCCATCCCGTGCGCCCCGAAAGCTTTCAGGAAATCAATAACTTCTATACCGCCACCGTCTATGAGAAAGGTGCGGAAGTCATTCGCATGCTGAAAACCCTCGTCGGCGATGACGCCTACGCCAAGGCGCTCACACTCTACTTTGACCGCCACGATGGGCAGGCCTGCACCATCGAGGATTGGCTCAAGGTCTTTGAAGAGACCACGAGCCGCGACCTCTCACAATTCAAACGCTGGTACAGCCAGGCGGGCACCCCGCGCCTGCGCGTGGAAAGCGGCTTTGAGAACGGCACGCTCACCCTCACCTGCACGCAACATACGCCGCCGTCTGCGCCCTCGCCCGATCCGCAGCCGCAAGTGATCCCCTTCGCCGTGGGGCTCATCGGGGAAACCGGGGAAGAGCTGCGCGCAACCGAGGTTTTTGAACTCACGCAAGCGCGCCAAACGCTGACCTTCCCGGGCCTCTCGGCCCGCCCCGTGCCCTCGCTCCTACGCGACTTCACTGCTCCCGTCGTGCTGCACCACGATCTCACCCCCGCCGATCAGGCGCATCTCTTGGCCCATGACACCGACCCTTTCAACCGGTGGGAAGCCGGGCGCATCCTGGCCCGCAAGAGCCTCATCGCGATGATCACCGAAGGCGCGGACCCAGACCCGATGTATCTAACCGGCATTCGCGCGGTGGTGCTCGACACGGCCCTCGATCCCGCGACCCGCGCGCTCATGCTGAGCTTGCCCAGCCAGTCGGATTTGGCCACCGAATTGCACGGCCAAGGCATCACGCCGGATCCCGCAGCGATCTATGCGGCCACCAAGGCCATGCAATTAGCCCTGGCGGAGACCTTTGCGGACGACGCGCAAGCGCTCTACGCCGCCCACCAAATCACCGACGCCTACGCCCCCAGTGCGGCGCAATCGGGCAAGCGCAGCTTGGGCAACGCAATGCTCGCGCTGATCACGCGTCTGGACGGCGGCACCACGGCGCAGGCGCAATACGACGCCGCCGACAACATGACCCAGCAGTTGAGCGCGCTGGCGCAGCTCATCCGGGCGGGCGCGGGCGATCAAGCGCTCAAGGCATTTGAGGCGCAGTGGCGCGACGACCGCCTGGTGATGGACAAATGGTTCGGCTTGCAGGTCATGCAGTCCGAGCCTGAGGACGCCGCCGCCACCGCGCAAAGACTCACCGAACACAGCGATTTCAACCACAAAAATCCAAACCGCTTCCGCTCTGTCCTGGGCGCGCTGGCCAGTCACCACGCCGGGTTTCACCACGCTTCAGGCGCGGGCTACGGCCTGCTGACAGACTGGCTCATCACGCTCGACCCGCTGAACCCGCAGACCACGGCGCGGATGTGCGCGGCGTTCCAAACTTGGCGGCGCTACGACACGCAGCGGCAAGACAAGATCGCCGCCTGCCTCGACCGCATGATGGCGACCTCGACCCTCAGCCGCGACGCGCAAGAAATGCTCAGCCGGATCCGCGGCGCGTGATCACGCGCCCGTCCTACGCAGCCGTATGGCAGAAGATCTGATCTATCGCAAATCTGGGCGCAGCCGGTCAGCCCTGATCACTGTGGCTCTGATCTGGGGCGCGCTCCTGCTCTGCTGGACCGTGCTGGAGGCGCACCCGCTGATCCTCGCCTTCTTTGCGCTCACCACTCTGCCCACCTGCTGGGACATCGTGACCAACCCGCGGAGCGGCATGACCCTCAACGATCATCAGATCCACTGGTTCTCGGGCAAGCGCAGCGTCACCCTGCCCTTGAGCGAGGTGGAGCGCGTGCACATGAACACCCGGCTCGACTTTTCAGTGAAGGTGAGCCTGGCCCTGCAAACAGGCACGAAACTCGTCGTGCCTTTTGAAGCAACGCCCCCCGATACGGCGCTTGAAGCCGCGCTCACCGCCCGCGGCACGCCCGTACGCCGCACGCACTTCCAGCTCTTCCAGTAAAGCGCCCCCTTACTCCCCCGCGCCGCGCGCCGCCGGTTTCCCCCGTGGGCGGTTCTGCGACAGCGGCGTGCAATAGCTCTGCTTGCGCAACCACCCGGCCATATCCGCCCGCTTTTTCGCCGAATGCATCGGCCCCCAATCGGCGGTCACGCCCTGGCCCTTGCCGCCCCGGTAGCCATGCAGCACCCCGTCCCGCGCGACCGTATGCGCCATGATCCGCAAAGCACAGCGCACGTTCGCCGCCCCGTCTTTCAGCGCCCCGCCCGAGCGCGCCTCACAGCCATAGCCGCGCGCCGTCGCCGGTGTGATCTGCAACAGCCCGAACCAGCGCCCGCCCCCGCCCACCGCCGTGGCGCGATAGGTGCTTTCAAACTTGGCCAGTGCCGACGCAAAGCCCACCCAAAACGCCCGCCGCGCCGGGGCCTCGGCCTGCGGATAGGCCGGGCACCAGGCCACGATGTCTTGCGGCACAAGATCCACAAGCCCCGCCGCATGCGAGCGCAGCGCGGTCAAGCCTGCCCGGGTCCAATCTTGACCCCCGGGCCGATGCACCCACCGCGTCGCGGGCAGCTTGGACAGGGCAAGGGCCTGCGCCGCCACAAGATCGGCACGCGCATCCGCACCCGCCAACGCGCCGCGCTCATCCCCGCGCTGCGCGACAGCGGGAGAAAGTGCACCCCAAAGCGTGACGTAAAAAATACTGACGGCGCAAAATAGAAATCTCATCCGGTCAGTATGCCCAAACGCCAGCGCTCTTCGCGAGAAAAATCCCCAAATCGGCCGCAACGGCGAAACAATGCCAGGATTGAGCCATAAAAGTTAACCGGACCCCCACAGTAATGCTTTCCATGCTGAGACGCTTTTGTTACCGTCCACACGTATTCCGAGTGTAACGACCGATTTTTTTTCCACCTCACGACATTGTGTCGCCTCAAATTTATATGATTATGCATGACATAAAGTTGAAAATATGCTTGAAACTACGCTTGAATTAGCCCGCCTGCATCGGATTGCACCATGAGACTACTAGACGCGCTCTTCGAAAAGCATGGGCCGCACCGCAACTTTAGCGTGCGCCTTCCGTCCGACATACGCCGCTGTACAGAGCATGAAACGCGCCTCGTGCACCGCCGCCCAGCGCCGCCACATCTCCCCCGCGCCGCCGAAAATGCGCTGCGCATCACCTGCCGGGACCCCTCGGGCGAGGATTCAATCCGCGACGCGCAGGTGAAATACGGCCAAAGATTGGCGCGCCAAGAACGCTGGGATCTGCTCAGCGCGGAGATCGCCCGCGCCGATCTGCACCGACAGATGACGCCCGACCGCATGCCGGTGGCCGATCTGCTCGCCTTTGGTGCCCGCGCCGATGTGGTGAACGCCGTCGAACACGCGCTCTTTGAGGGCCATCTCTCCTGCGAGGGCCCTCTGATGGACGGCATCGAGGCGCTTGAACACGTGCTGGCTGATCATCGCGGATCACCCGTCGTCGCGGCCACCGTGGCCCAAACCCACATCGACGTCGCCTGGGCTTGGCGCGGCAACGCCTGGGATGAGGAGTTGAGCGAGGTCCACCGCGAAGCTTTTGAGGCGCATTTTGACCGCGCCGCGGACATCCTGGCCGAACACGTGACGGACACACCCACCTCTCCGTTTGAGACAGCGGCACGCTGCGCGCTCCTCGGGGCGGTCCATCAAAGTCATCACCGCGTGGCCGATCAATACGAGGCGCTGATCGACCTCAATCACGCCAACCCGCGCCCGATGCGCGCCATGGGGGTGCACCTGCTGCCGCGCTGGCACGGCTCTTATGCAGAGTTGGAGCTTGAGGCGCGCCGCACCGCCTCCCGCACGATCGAGAGCTGGGGCGCGGGCGGCTACACTTGGGTGCAGATGGACGCCATCATGATGGACGACACCGCCTGCGAGAACCTAGATCTGCCGTTCTTCATCGAAGGGGTGCAGGACATACTAGAGCGTTGCCCAGATCCAGCGACCGTGAACACCATGGCCGCCTACTGCGCCAATGGCATGGGGCAAAGCTATTCCGGCAACCCAAAGGCCGATGAGATCCGCCGCAACATTGCCGAATGTGCGCATTGGATTGTGCGCAACCACCTTACCGAACTGCACCCGATGATCTGGGCGCATGCCGCGCGCGGCTTTGCCAACAACCTGCCGATCTATTCCTGCTCCCGCTTTGCGGCCGCAGGACGCGACGACGCCATTCGGCTGATCATGTCGCTCTTCAGTTCCGAGATCGAAGCAGGTCAGCAGATCGTCTTCACCGACGCGGGTCCGATCACCTCGGTCTAGCACGAAAGAGCCGCAGGCGCGCTGCGCAGAGATCCGGGCGAAAGTCTCGCGCGCCACGCGCCGCGTTCTCTGCCGGTGCCTCGGCCCCTTGCCCGGCTTCCGGCTCTGCTCTATCACCGGCCCGAGCCAAAGCAGAGGACCGCGCCCGTGCTAGATCTGACCTATGAGACGCCAAAACCCCATGTGATCGCTGGGGCCAAGCACGATTGGGAACTCGTCATCGGGATGGAGGTGCATGCCCAGGTCAGCTCTCAGGCAAAGCTCTTCTCCGGCGCCTCCACCGCTTTTGGGGCGGAGCCCAACGCAAACGTCGCCTTCGTGGACGCGGCCATGCCCGGCATGCTCCCAGTGATTAACGAATACTGCGTCGAACAGGCGGTGCGCACGGGGCTGGGCCTCAAGGCGCAGATCAACCTCAAATCCTCCTTTGATCGCAAGAACTACTTCTACCCCGACCTGCCGCAAGGCTACCAGATCAGCCAGCTTTACGAACCCATCGTGGGCGAGGGTGAGGTGCTTGTGGAACTGGGCAACGGCACCGCCCGCCTGGTGCGGGTTGAGCGCATCCACATGGAACAGGACGCGGGCAAATCGATCCATGACATGGACCCCGCGATGTCCTTTGTCGATCTCAACCGCACCGGCGTCTGCCTGATGGAGATTGTCTCCCGCCCCGACATCCGCGGCCCTGAAGAGGCTGCCGCCTACTTGAGCAAACTCCGCCAGATCCTGCGCTACCTGGGCACCTGCAACGGCGATATGCAGTCCGGTGCCATGCGCGCCGACGTCAACGTCTCCATCTGCCAGCCGGGCGCCTACGCGCGCTACCAAGAAACCCAGGACTTCTCCCACCTCGGCACCCGCTGCGAGATCAAGAACATGAACTCCATGCGCTTCATCCAGCAAGCTATCGAGGTGGAGGCCCGCCGCCAAATCGCCATCGTCGAAGCGGGCGGCGCCGTCGAACAGGAAACCCGGCTCTTCGATCCCGACCGCCAAGAAACCCGCTCCATGCGCTCCAAGGAAGAGGCGCACGACTACCGGTATTTCCCCGACCCCGACCTCCTGCCGCTGGAAATCGAACAGGCCTGGGTCGACGACATCGCCGCCAACCTGCCCGAACTGCCCGACGCCAAAAAGGCCCGGTTCATCGGCGACTTCGGCCTGTCGGACTACGACGCCTCCGTCCTCACCGCCGATCTCGACTCCGCCGGATACTTTGAGGCCGTGGCCCAGGGCCGCGACGGCAAAATGGCCGCCAACTGGGTCATCAACGAGCTTTTCGGCCGCCTCAAAAAAGACGACCGCGAGATCACCGACAGCCCCGTCACCCCCGCCCAACTCGGCCAAATCATCGACCTCATCGCCTCAGACGCCATCTCCGGCAAGATCGCCAAAGACGTGTTTGAGATCTCCTACACCTCCGGCCGCGACCCCGAAGAGATCGTCGAAACCGAAGGCATGAAGCAGGTCACCGACACGCGCGCCATCGAGACGGCCGTGGATGAGATCATCGCGGCCAACCCTGCCCAGGTCGCAAAGGCCAAGGAAAACCCCAAGCTCGCCGGCTGGTTTGTGGGCCAGGTCATGAAAGCCACGGGCGGCAAAGCCAACCCTAAGGCCGTCAACCAGATCGTAAACCAAAAGCTCGGCGCGTAGCCCTCGCTTGCGCTGAGCGATCCGCACGCGGCAGGCTCTCCGAAGGATGCCCGCCCGTGCCCCCTCGCCAACTTGAGACCGCCGGAAACACGCCCATGCACGTCCCCTTTACCTCATCGCCGTTGACCGTCCGCCCCGAATGGATCGACTTCAACGGCCACCTCAACATGGCCTACTACAACGTGCTCTTCGACACCTCCGTCGATGAACTCTACCCGCACATCGGTTTTGGCGAGGACTACGTGCGCACCACCGGCTGCACCACCTATGTGGCCGAATTCCACATCTGCTACCTGCGCGAGCTGCACGAAGGCGATGAGGTGCGCGCCACCTTCCACCTCATCGACTTCGACGCCAAACGCTTCCACGCTTATCAAGAGCTGCACCACGTCGACGGCTGGCTCGCCGCCACCGCCGAAGGCCTGACCCTGCACGTCGACCAATCAGGCCCCCGCGTCACCCCCATGCCCGCGGAAATCCAATCCCGCCTCGCCGCCTACAAAGCCGCGCAGAAGACTGAGATCGACCCCACCCGCATCGGCCGCCGCGTGGGGCTGAAGCGCTAATCGAACGTCCCGCCCGGCTGCAGGCCGGGCGGCCCCCGACCGTCCCCTTGGGCGGTGGCTTCACCCCCACCCACGCCCGGGTCCCGCCCTCAGCCCCGCCGTTGGAACCACAGGCCCACCATTGCCATTGCAAGCCCGACAAGCAACTGGCCCATCAAGGCAGCGGAAATCATGCCCATGACCTCGGCGCACCAGTGAGTTGAACGATCTGGCCTCAAACCTTACCTTTAGGTGAATGAAAAGGAGCCAATTTGCTCAACAAAGCCGCCAAAAACGGAAAACTGCTCGTCACAGGGATCGCGGCCTGCGTTGATCCTAGCATAGTGATCTTGTCCGCTGCCGCCGCAGATGGTGCCGTTCACGCCTCCGAAGAATGGCTTTCCACCAAGCCCGACCTCCAACATCTCGCCACGCAAATCGACAAAGCGTTTGCAACGGAAATCGCGAAACCGTCGTACAACAAACCCGACGGCATCCGCATCCTCCTCCCCCAGATGCTCGAAGCCTCCTTTGCAATCGGTGATACGCTGACCGAAGGCAACCTCGACGCCGGCCTCATCATCGAAAAGATGAAGGCCACCCTCACCGACCCAGAGCACATCAAGCCCGAAAACCTAGACGCCTTCGACCGCGCAGTCCGTCCATTGCTGGCAAGCGCGCTCAATGACCGGGACCTTGTGGCAGTGTTGAACCCGGCGATCCAGCGCAAACTGCTCAAAGACGCCAGCGAAACCAAAGCGGCCATGCGAAAGCTCACGACAGGTCAAAGCGACAGCATCCCGCTAAACGATATGATCAAACTAGCCTCCGGTTTCGGCGAGCATACCGTCAAGGACCGTCCCTCCCTTACGATCTTCCTCGGAAAGAAGGCCGAGGAGTATGAGGCGCTAAAGGCACAAGTCGACGCCATCCCCGAGAACATGCAGCGCCTCGCGAACCTCAAAGCCGCCGCCCAAGACGCCATCGCCCGTGTGGACCTCGACGAGGTCGAAAACCTCATGAGCATGGTGCACGAAGCCGAACTCGAAGAAGCCGCCAAATCCGCCGAGATCCGCGCCGACAACGCGCTACTTCGCGGCGACACGGCTAAAGCCTACGCGCTCCTCAACAGCTCCGCCGACAGCTTCGGCGCGGTGGATAAGCCGGAACCGGCACGGCGGCGCTTGCGATTTGCGCACAAGCTCTTTCAGCACGGCCTGCGCTACGGTGGGGACAGCTTAGTGGTGGCTGCTAGCATGCTAACGCGTGCACTAGAGCTCTTGGAGGAAGGTTCCTATGACTGGCTAAAGGGGCAGATCAACCTTGCTGTCGCCCTGCAAGAGCAAGCCATCCGTGCAGACGGGCCAAAAAGCGATGAACTGCTCACCGAAGCCGTGACCCGCCACCGCATAGTTCTGGAGGTCTGCACTCGAGAGAAAAACCCGGTACTGTGGTCCGTAACCCAGAACAATCTGGGGAATACCTTGCAACGGCAAGGCACACGTATTGAAGGCACAATGGGCGCGAACCTCGTGGCCCAAGCGGTTGATGCATACCGCGCCGCCCTCGAGGTCCGGACCCGCGACGCAGAACCGATACGTTGGGCCATGACACAGAACAACCTCGGCGCAGCCCTCGCATATCAAGGCAGCCGCACCGAGGCGGCCGAGGGCCTTAACCTACTCGCCCGAGCCGCCACCGCTTATCGGGAGGCATTGTCGGTGCGCACCCGTGATGCGAACTTAGTTCAATGGGCCGAGACGAAAAACAACCTTGCTATTGCTTTCAAAGACCAAGGAGTCCGCACCTTAGGAGCAAACGGGAAAGACCTCCTTGCCACAGCCATCACGTCTTACCAAACTGTATTGGAAGCCCGCATTCGTGACGTAGATCCGATAGGCTGGGCAGAGACGCAAGAGAACCTTGCCCTTGCGCAAGTGGCCATAGCAGATCACGACACCTGCACCAACCCCAAGCCCCCACTCACCGCTGCCTTGGAAGCTGTCGAAAACGCCCTCACCGTCTTCGACCCCGAGCACCTCTCCTACAACTACGCCAAAGCCAGCCGCCTGCGCGACGAGATCCGCGCGCGGCTCGACGCGCTCCAGTAAAATGCACCACCCGGTGTACCGGGGGTGCACGGGGGGTGTACGCAAGGCACCCCCCGCCTTTGGCCATTTCCTTTCGCGCCCCGCTGCGCTACACCCAGGCAGCCACCAAGGGACCCATCATGCAGAGCTACGAATACAAAGTCATGCCCGCGCCCACCAAGGGCCTCAAAGCCAAGGGCGTGAAAGGCCCGGAAGCGCGCTTCTCGAACGCCATTGAGACCCTCATGAACGACCTCGCTGCCGAGGGTTGGGAGTACCTGCGCGCCGACACGCTGCCCTCGGTCGAACGCTCTGGACTGACCTCCACTACCACTGAATGGCGCACCCTTTTGGTCTTTCGCAAACTGCGCGCTGATGCCGCAATGGAGCGGCCGCCGGAGCTGCTGCCGCCTCCCGCCGCCACGCCGCAAGAGCGCCCTGAGCCACCGCTCAGCGCGCCTGACATGGCCGCCCGCATCGCCGAAGAACCCACCCGTGAACATGCCCCGCGCACCTTTGCCAACCCGCCTGAGCCCAGCGGTCAAGGCTGGCGCGCGACCCGTCCAGCGCCCAGCGACCCTGAGAGCATCTCAGAGACGCTTGAACGCTTTGCCTCCTCACGCAACCTCCTGAAATCAGAGCGTTAGAGGTCGACCTTAAACATCTAGATCAAGGGCGAGCGCGTGGATCCGACCGATCAGATCGGCCCCTAAAGCACGGTGCACCGCCCGGTGCCGAGCTACGCGGTTCAGCCCGGCGAAGGCCTCAGCCCGGATGCGCACATTGTAGTGGGTCTCTCCCCCTTCGCGAAAGCCAGAGTGCCCGCGATGGCTCTCACTGTCATCGACCACCGCCAGTTCGCGCGGTGCAAAGGCTTCGCGCAGCCGGGCCTCAATCTCTTGCGTTTTCGACATCTTTTTCGCCCTGCCCCTTCCACTTTTGCGCGTAAGCTTTAGACTTCCGAGCCTGAGTCGGAAAGGTCATCCTGATGAGCAAACCAGATCCCTTCGGATTTGATATGTCCGTGTCTTCCTCCAAGAAGAAGAACCCGCGCGGCCGGCGTGGCATGTCAGGTGCCTCTGAAACCTCCACGCGGATTTGCGACCACGAAGGCTGCAACGAACCGGGTCTCTTCCGCGCGCCCAAGGCCCCCGATGTGCTCGATGATTACTTCTGGTTCTGCCAGGCCCATGTGCGTGAGTACAACCTCAAATGGAACTTCTTCAACGGCACCACCGAGGCAGAGATGAATGCCCAGATGTCCGAGGACAAAGTGTGGGAGCGCAAGACCAAACCGCTGGGCGATCCGGAGGCGCGTGCCTGGGCGCGTCTTGGCATTGAGGACCCCCACCAGGTGCTGGGCAAAAATGCCACGCAGAACCCGGGTCGCGGCGCACGTTCTGGTCGCCGGTTGCCGCCCACTGAGCGGCGCGCAGTGGAGATACTCGAAGTCGAAGACAACCTGACAAAAGCTGAAATACGGAAGAAATACAAAGCTCTGATAAAGGTTCTTCATCCTGATATGAATGGCGGAGATCGGAGCCAAGAGGATCAGCTCCAACAGGTCATGTGGGCTTGGGACCAGCTCAAAGGCAGTCGCAGCTTCAAGGATTGATCTACCGGAGCCCGCAATGGAATACCCCTACGATCTTGGCCTATACACGTGGCGTGTCACCTGCAGCACCGCGGCGGCGCAAACGTGGTTCGATCGAGGGTTGGCGTGGCTTTACGGGTTTAACCACGAGGAAGCCATTGCATGCTTTGACGCCGCGGCGGCGGCTGATCCGAGTTGCGGCATGGCGCACTGGGGCAAGGCCTATGCACTGGGTCCAAACTACAATATGCCCTGGGCACGCTACGACGAGGCGGGCCGCGCCGAGGCGCTGGCGGCAGCCTATGATGCGACGCAGGCTGGGATAGCCGCCGAGGCGATGCTTTCTGATGCAGAGAAGGGCCTCATCACCGCGCTGACCCATCGATATCCTCAGCGCACGCCGAACGAAAACATGCAGGCATGGGACCAAGCGTTTGCCGGTGCGATGCGCGCGCTGCATGCTGAGCTTCCTGAAGACCCTGATATCGCGGCACTTTTTGTAGATGCGCTGCTGAATCTGACGCCTTGGGCGATGTGGGACCTCACCTCAGGCGCACCCGCCCCTGGTGCTGCAACCCTCGAAGCGCAAGCCGTGCTCGAAAGACATATGGCGCGGCCAGGTGGCATGGACCACCCCGGCCTCCTGCACCTTTACGTGCACCTGATGGAGATGTCGCCGACCCCGGAGAAAGCACTTGTGGCGGGCGATCGGTTGCGCACCTTAGTGCCTGATGCCGGCCACTTGGTGCATATGCCGAGCCACATTGATGTCCTTTGCGGTCACTACGAAAACGTTGTGCGCTGGAATGAGAAAGCCATTGCCGCCGACCTCATCTACTTTGACCGAGAAGGGGCGTTTAACATCTACACCGGCTACCGCCAGCACAACTATCACTTCGTGATCTACGGTACGATGTTTTTGGGCCAATTCGCGCCAGCCATGCGCGCCGTCCGCGGCATGGACGCGACAACGCCGGAGGCGATGCTCAAGATTAAATCGCCCCCCATGGCGGATTTCTTTGAGGCGTATCTCAGCACAGAACCGCACGTGTTAATCCGATTTGGCCTATGGGACGAGATATTGAAAATGCCGCTCCCGGAAGATCCCGTTCTGCGCTGCACGAAAGCGGCCATGATTGAATATGCCAGGGGCTTGGCTCTCTCGGCGCTTGGCCGTGTCGCGGAAGCTGAAGCGCAGTACGATGCCTTCATCGCTGCGAAGACGCGGGTGCCGGACACACGATTTTTGCACAATTGCAGAGTGTTAGACCTTTTGGAAGTTGCCACCGCCATGCTGGATGGAGAGCTTGCCTACCGCAAAGCGGACTATGACCGGGCCTTTGCCCGACTGCGCGACGCGGTGGCGCTCGACGACGCGCTACCTTACGACGAGCCCTGGGGGTGGATGCAGCCGACGCGCCACGCGCTCGGCGCGCTCCTCTTCGAACGGGGCCACCACGTCGAGGCGGAAAAGGTGTTTCGCCAAGACCTCGGCCTCGCGCCCGGCCTGCCGCGCGCCTGTCAACATCCCGATAACGTCTGGGCGCTCCGGGGGCTCACCGATTGTCTGATCGCGCAAGACAAACAGGCCGAAGTTGCGCACCTCAAACTGCGGCTTGATCTGGCAGAGGCACGGGCGGATCGGCCTATCCGAGCGGCATGTGGCTGCGCGCAGGTTGCCATGGCGGCGGCGGACGCCAGATAACTGGCCTGACAGGCGCGAAACCGTTAGGCCAGCCCTTGCAGGGCAAGACGATATATTGCACGACGGGCTACGCAAAACCGCAGCGCCGCTTGGATGAAAGGACACCCGATGGCCGATGGCACGTTGGACATGGATATGAAGCCCACCGAAGAGATCAGCGTGCGTGACGTCTTTGGAATCGACTCCGACATGACCATCAAAGGCTTTGCGGAGCGCTCCGACCGTGTCCCTGAGATTGACAGCACCTACAAGTTCGATCCCGACACGACGCTGGCGATCCTTGCAGGCTTTGGCCACAACCGCCGCGTGATGATCCAGGGCTATCATGGCACCGGGAAATCAACGCACATCGAACAGGCTGCGGCACGGCTGAATTGGCCCTGCGTGCGCGTAAACCTCGACAGTCACATCAGCCGCATCGACCTCATCGGCAAGGACGCGATCAAACTGCGCGACGGCAAACAGGTCACCGACTTTCAGGAGGACATACTGCCCTGGGCGCTTCACAATCCGACAGCGATTGTCTTTGACGAGTACGACGCTGGCCGCGCCGATGTGATGTTTGTGATCCAGCGGGTGCTGGAAGTGGATGGAAAGCTCACGCTTTTGGACCAGAACGAAGTGATCCAGCCGCACCCCTTCTTCCGCATCTTCGCGACCGCAAACACCGTGGGTCTGGGCGATACGACCGGCCTTTATCATGGCACCCAGCAGATCAACCAGGGCCAGATGGACCGGTGGAGCCTGTTCGCGACGCTGAACTACCTCAGCCACGATGCCGAGACGGCGATTGTGCTGTCGAAATGCCCGCCACGGTCACCATCTGGCTTACTGTCTTGCGGCCCGTCGCCGTGTTCATGTGCGGGCATTTCGACAGCACAATCGCCGTCTCGGCATCGTGGCTGA
>JBCCUC010000042.1:0-9780 GCA_039197515.1 Pseudomonadota bacterium
TGGACCTCCGCGAGCCGCAAAGCGGTGCTGCCCGTGTTTGAACAGCACAATGGCTTCCACTACGACCCAACTTTCTATGAGGGCCTCGAAGAGAGCCCCAACGTGATCTACACTGGCCACGAGGCGACGCAGCAGATCATCGCGGGTCTGGACTGGGTGAACCAGACCAAGGGGGCCAAGTCCTTCTATTTGCTGGGGTCTGACTACATCTGGCCGCGCACCTCGAACAAGATCGCGCGCAAACACATCGAGAACTTCATGGATGGCTGCAAGGTCGTGGGCGAGGAATACTACCCGCTTGGCCACACGCAGTTTAACTCAGTGATCAACAAGATCCGCCTGCGCAAGCCCGACGTGATCTATGCCATCGTTGTGGGCGGCTCCAACGTGGCCTTCTACAAGCAGTTGATCGCCGCGGGCATCGATCCGGCAGCCGAAAAACCAATCGTTCTGACTATCTCTGTGACCGAGGATGAAATCCGCGGCATCGGCGGTGAGAACATCGCCGGTTCCTACGCCTGCATGAAGTATTTCCAGAGCCTGGAGAACGAGAACAACATCGGTTTCGTGAAGGCATTCAAAGAGATGTGGGGCGATGACATCGTCGTGGGTGACGTCACGCAGGCCGCCTACCTGGGGCCATGGCTGTGGAAAGCAGCGGTCGAGAAAGCGGGCAGCTTTGACGTGGACAAGGTGCGCGAGGCCTCGCCCGGGATTGAGCTGACGACCGCGCCCGAAGGCTATGTGAAGGTGCACGAAAACCATCACCTTTGGTCCAAAACCCGCGTCGGCAAGGCGCAGACGGACGGCCAATACGAGGTCGTGTTTGAGACGGCAGAACTGGTCGAGCCGGATCCCTTCCCCGAGGGTTACCAGTAAATCCACCCAGCAGCGGCCCGGTGCATTGCTCCCCGTATCTCCGGGCCGCCGCACTTCATCCCCCACCAATTGACCGGAGGCCGGCATGTTTGCTGACTATTCTTGGCCTGAGCTTGGCGCCATCTTCGCCATGCAGGGTTTCGCTGGACTGATCTTGTTTTCCGTCTTTGTGCTGATGGCCCTCGGGCTGGCGATCATCTTTGGCCAGATGGGCGTGATCAACATGGCCCATGGCGAGTTCATGATCTTGGGCGCCTACGTGACCTACTTGGTCTCCAACGTCTTTGCCGATTACATGCCCGCGCTCTTTGGCGGGTACTTTTTCTTGGCGATGGCACTGGCGTTTCTGGCCTCTGGCGCCTTGGGGTTGCTGGTCGAATGGGGGATCATCAGGCACTTGTACAAGCGGCCTTTGGACACGTTGCTTGCAACCTGGGGGCTTAGCCTGATCCTACAGCAGCTTTACCGGTCCGTCTTTGGTGCGCGAGAGGTGGGGGTCAGCATCCCCGATTGGATGATGGGTAGCCTGCCGATCACCGATCTCATTGAGGTGCCGATCAACGGGCTTTTTGTGATGACGCTGGCGGTCAGCATCTCGCTCGGCGTCTACTACCTGATGTTTCGCTCCAATTGGGGGCGTCAGGTGCGCGCCATCAACCAGAACCGTGTGATGGCCGGTGCCGTTGGCATCAACACCGAATGGACCGACAGGCTGACCTTTGGCATCGGCTGCGGCGTTGCAGGCGTTGCGGGCTCGGCCTTTACGATGATCGGCTCCACCGGTCCAACCGCGGGTCAGCTCTACATCGTCGACACTTTCCTTGTTGTGGTCTTTGGCGGCACTGCCTCGCTCCTGGGCACCATCGCATCCGCATTCTCGATCAGTCAGGCACAATCGATCATGGAGTTCTTCCTGTCGGGCTCGATGGCCAAAGTCCTTACCCTGCTGGTGGTGGTCGGCATCCTGATGATCCGTCCGCAAGGTCTCTTTGCCCTGAAACTGCGCAAGTAAGGAACGTTTCTGATGACACTTTCTTCCTTTATGACCCGCAAAGAGATGATTGGCTTTGCCGTTCTGGCGGTGGTGATCTTTCTGGTGCTCCCCGCCGCGCTGGACAGCTTTCGCCTGAACCTTTTCGGCAAGTATCTGACCTATGCTTTTGTTGCCATCGGGCTTGCGCTCTGCTGGGGCGCGGGTGGCATCCTCAGCCTTGGCCAAGGCGTGTTCTTTGGCCTGGGCGGGTACTGCATGGCGATGTTTCTCAAGCTCGAAGCCTCAACGCCTGAAAACACATCGATCCAGTCCACCCCGGGCATCCCTGACTTTATGGACTGGAACCAACTCACCGAACTGCCGGTCTGGTGGCAGCCGTTCTACAGCCTGAGTTTCGCCTTGTTGGCTGTGGTGGCGGTGCCGGTGATCTTCGCCTTCATCATCGGGTTTGCAATGTTCACCCGGCGTGTGGGCGGCGTATACTTTGCCATCATCACGCAGGCGTTCGCTGCCATCCTGACCATCCTGATCATCGGGCAGCAAGGCTATACCGGCGGCGTCAACGGCATCACAGACCTGCGCACACTGCTGGGCTGGGACATCCGCACGGATGAGGCCAAGACCACGCTTTACTTTGTGAACGGCGTGCTGCTTTTCGTGGTGCTCTTCATCGCGCAATACGTGCGCCGGTCAAAGCTGGGTCGCTTGCTCATCGCCATGCGCGATCAAGAGGATCGCGTGCGGTTTTCGGGATACAACGTCGCCAACTTTAAGATTTTCATTTTCTGCCTTGGTGCTGCATTTGCTGGCGTCGGCGGGGCGATGTTCACCCTGCAGGTCGGGTTTATGTCGCCCACGCTGGTCGGCATCGTACCTTCCATCGAAATGGTGATTTTCTGCGCCGTGGGCGGGCGGCTGTCGATCTTGGGCGCAGTCTATGGCGCGCTGCTGGTCAACTGGGCCAAGACGACCTTTTCTGAAGCCTTCCCAGAGCTTTGGCTCTTTGGCCTCGGAGGGCTCTTCATCGCGGTCGTGATGTTCTTTCCCAACGGTCTGGCCGGTGTCTGGTCAGAAAAGATCGAACCACGACTCCTTGCCCTTTTCGGCAAGGCCAAAGACCCCACAGCGCCGAGCGCGACACGCGCACCAGCAGAGTAAAGGAGGCGCAAGATGTCACTCAATCACATCCTGGCAGTCGAAGACCTCACAGTCTCATTCGATGGGTTCAAGGCGGTCAATGAGCTCAGCTTTTATGTCGAACCCAACGAGTGCCGCGTGATCATCGGCCCCAATGGCGCAGGCAAGACCACGGTGCTGGACCTGATCTGCGGCCGCACCAAAGCCACCGGCGGATCGGTCAAGTTCAAGAACAAAGAGCTGCTGTCCCTTCGCGAGGACCAGATCGTGCTCGCAGGCGTCGGTCGAAAATTCCAAACGCCCAGTGTCTACGAGGATCTGACCGTCTTTGAAAACCTTGAGCTGAGCTATCCCAAAGGGCACGGTGTCTTTGGGGCGCTCATCTTTCAGCGCGACGATCCGGTCAAAGCGCGGATCAAAGAAATCGCTGAGACGATCTTTCTCGACGATCAACTGGACGAAAAGGCTGCCTTTCTCAGCCACGGGCAAAAGCAATGGTTGGAGATCGGCATGCTGCTGATCCAAGACCCTGAGCTGCTCATGCTGGATGAGCCTGTGGCCGGCATGTCGGTCGCTGAACGCAAGAAGACGGCCGAGCTGCTCAACCGGATCATTCAAGACAGATCAGTCATCGTGATTGAACATGACATGGGGTTCGTTGCCGATATCGCGACCCGCGTCACGGTCATGCACCAAGGCAAAACGCTCTCCGAAGGCTCGATGGAGCGGGTGCAGAACGATCCAAAAGTCATCGAAGTTTACCTCGGGCATTAAAGGAGACCTGCCATGCTAAACGTGAACGCACTGCGCGCCTCCTATGGCGAAAGCGAGATTCTGCATGCCTTGGATCTCAGGGTACAGCCTGGCGAAATCGTCGCCATCATGGGCCGCAACGGCATGGGCAAAACCACGCTGATGAAAACGCTCATGGGCATCGTGCCCGAACGCGGTGGCGATGTGGCCATCGGTGAGACAGCCATCACCGGCATGAAGTCCTACCAGAGGGTTGCAAGCGGCGTCGCCTATGTGCCGCAGGGGCGGCAGATCTTTTCCTCAATGACTGTACAAGAGAACGTCGAAACAGGTCTCTCCGTGACCGGCGAAAAGACCGTGCCTGAAGAGATCTACGAACTCTTCCCCGTCTTGTTGGAGATGAAAGACCGTCGCGGCGGAAACTTGTCCGGCGGGCAACAGCAGCAACTGGCCATCGCGCGCGCGCTGGCCTCAAAGCCGAAAGTGCTGCTGCTTGATGAGCCAACGGAGGGCATCCAGCCCTCCATCATCCGCGAAATGGCCCGCACCTTGCGCAAAATACGCGACCAAAAGGGGCTGAGCATCGTCGTCTCCGAACAGGTGCTGAGCTTTGCGCTCGACGTGGCAGACCGCGTGATGGTGATCGAGAACGGTCGCTTTGTGCATGACAGCCCCCGTGACGGCATCGACGAAGAAAAAGTGTCGAAGTTCCTATCCGTTTAACCAACCCAACCAGGAGGAAAACATGCCTGATACTCTACACCAACCGATGACGTCGTATTCGGCGGATACGCTGATTACGGTGAACCTGGACGAGAGCCCACATACCAACGAGAAAATTCACAACCGCTGGCATCCCGACATTCCAATTGTGGAGTGGGTCGATCCAGGTGACGACTTTATTGTTGAGGCATATGACTGGACGGGCAGCCAGATCAAAAACAACGACGACGCAGCAGACGTTCGCGATGTTGAATTGCCACAAGTGCATTACCTTTCCGGGCCCATTGGGGTGCGCGGCGCTGAACCGGGCGACTTGCTGGTGGTCGAGCTTTTGGATGTGGGACCGTTGAACCGCAGTCAGTGGGGCTTTAACGGCGTGTTCTCAAAGAACAACGGGGGCGGCTTCCTGCAGGAACAATTCCCAACGGCCCAAAAGTCGATCTGGGACTTCAAGGGCATGTTTACCACGTCCCGCCATGTCCCCGGCGTGCGCTATGCTGGCCTAATCCACCCCGGCCTGATCGGCACGCTGCCAGACCGCAAGATGCTGGACGCTTGGAACACACGTGAGAAAGCGCTCTTTGATACCAACCCCACGCGCGTGCCTGCGCTTGCGGAACTGCCCAACACGCAGGCCGCGCACATGGGCAGCATGACGGGAGAGGCCCGCTCTGACGCAGCCGCCGAAGCCGCCCGCACCCTGCCCCCGCGTGAGAACGGCGGCAACTGCGACATCAAAGACCTCAGCCGCGGTTCGGTCTGCTACTTCCCGGTCTATGTGCCCGGCGGTGGCCTGTCGATGGGTGACACACATTTCAGCCAAGGTGATGGTGAGATCACCTTCTGCGGCGGGATCGAAATGGCAAGCTGGCTGCACGTCAAGGTCAGCGTCATCAAAGACGGGATTTCCAAATACGGCGTCAAAAACCCGATGTTCAAACCGTCCCCCATCACGCCCAAATACGACGACTACCTCATTTTCGAGGGCATCTCGGTCGATGAGGATGACAACCAGCACTATGTCGATATGACAGAGGCGTATCGTCAGGCCTGCCTAAACGCGATCAACTACATGACGAAGTTCGGCTATTCGCGCGAACAGGGCCTCGCAATTCTCGGCACAGCACCAGTGCAAGGGCATGTCTCGGGCATCGTGGATTATCCAAACGCCTGCGCCACGCTTTGGTTGCCCACCGACATCTTCGAAGGCGATCTGATGCCAGGACCGGACGGCCCGACAAAGTATCTCGACAGCTCAATCGATATTCCAACGGCGCCCGACGTGTAGGCATCCGCGTTGCGCCTTTGTCCAGCCTCTTTTCCAAAACTATGGGGGCTGGACATCACCAATCATCAGGGGGACCTCCCATGCCAGTCTATCAGTACACCTGCGCAACCTGCGGCACTTTTGAGCAAAACGCATCGATCAGCCAATTTGCCGATCCGTGTGATTGTCCGACCTGCGGCGCGGTGTCGCCCCGCAACCTTTTGAGCGTGCCGCAGCTTTCCAGGGTCGCGTCGACAGCCCGCAGCGCGCATATGGTAAATGAACGGGCCTCTGACGCGCCCAAGCGCGCCTCGACAACAGGCATGCGCCCCACCGGCCCAAAAATACGGGCCCGTTCTCAAACCCATCCCGATGGATCCAAGAGCACGCCAAGTGCACGGCCTTGGATGTTATCACATTGAGAAAGTGAAGTGTTCGAGGTCGTGCGAACCGCGTCGTGCCTGCCCGCGGCCCTAAGCTTTCGGGTCTTAGGTCAATACCCTTCACGCAATCCGCCTTTTGGACTGCTTCAAGGGGGGCGATCCTTGCAGCGGTCTCGAAAGCATTATCAAGATTGCCCCAAGTGCTTCGTCTAACGGATACGTATCAAAGCAAGGGGTTACATTCGGTCGTTGATCGTCCCGAACACTGTAGGGTTGATCCTCACCCTGGTCTGCGCGCACATCGGCCGGATCAGCTATGCATTCGGACGGCCCGTAACTGCTCAGCAGCCTTGGGGATTGGATGGATGTGCGCGGACTCCTCCGGCACCCGTTTACCTGCGCCGCGGGACCCCTGTTCTTGGAGCGCTGATCGACGCGGTATGTCCACGGTCTTGCAGGGGCCTCCAAACTGAAATGTAGCGACCAACATCACCCGGATCATCAACGGTAGCAGTTGTGTCATCCGCCCCCTGCGGTACCAGGCAGATCGGCCTGCCCGATCCTCGCGCAATCCGGCCATTGCCACCGCCGCCAAGTTTGGACCTGCGGCGCGCCACACCTCCTCAATCATCAGGAATTGATTGAGAGTGAACGCGCGCGCCCCCCGACCGTCAACAAAAGGCAGCCTCAACATCCGGCGAGGGAACGAACCGGTGATCCAGTCGTTTGGTAAAAGGAACCGCACCGCTGCGTGCAATTTCAAAACCAGCACCGGGGTCCCTTGATCTCAGCGCGGCGGGAAGGACATCTCATTATGGCTTTGCTTCCAACTGGGCCGGTTTGGGCGCTGCGCAAACAGCTGAAAAAAAGTCTGGGTGCGGGTCCTTGGGTTTGCGCTCTTTGGCATCCTCACGGTCGTCATGGCGCAAGCAGCAGGGCCATTTGTGCCGGATGAACTGGCGGAAGGGGTCGGGGCCGAAGCGGTAGAGGACGTTCTTACAATTCTCGCCTCCTCCATGCTCGCGGTCACCACGTTTTCCCTTTCCATTGCCAACAACGCGTTCACCTCGGCGGCGGAGACGGCAACGCCGCGTGTCACCGCGCTTTTGCAGGAGGACCGCACCACGCAGAACGTCCTTGCGAGCTTTTTGGGAGCGTTTGTCTTTAGCCTGCTTGGCGTGGTCGGCCTCAATGCAGGTTACTATTCTGCGTCAGGGCGCTTTATCCTTTTTGTGGCAACCGGCGTTGTCATTTTGATTGTGCTCGCCGCGCTCATTCGCTGGATCAGTCACCTCACCGAGTTTGGCAAGATGAAGGACATTCTCGACCGAGTAGAGCGCCGGACGGCGCAAGCGATCAATCTGCGAAACGCCTCGCCGCAACTGGGTGGGAAACTCTATGAAGGAGACCCTCCCGAAGACGCTGTCTCGATTACGGCGGAGCACGTAGGATACGTCCAACACATCGATATGGCCCAATTGGCCGATGCGCTTTCCATGGTGGAGGGGGAGGCATGGGTCGTGGCCTTGCCAGGTCATTTCGTGCACCACGCTTCACCGCTGGTCAGCGTGCGCGCCCTGACGATGGATGACGACGACCAAGCGCGCCTGCGCGGTGCTTTTGTCTGCGGCAATGACCGCGACATCGCGCAAGATCCGGAGTTTGGCCTTGTTATGCTGGCCGAGATTGCATCGCGCGCACTTTCAACAGCCCTGAACGATGCGGGCACCGCCATCGACGTGCTCGGCAGGCAAGCCCGGCTTTTGGCCCTGTGGCACCCCTCAACAAACGATGCGCCCGAGTATCCGACAATCCATCTGCCTGGTGTGAAACCCGAAGAGATCATTGAGGCTGCGTTTTACTCCGTCGCCCGTGATGGCGCGGCGACATGCGAGGTGTGTTTACGGCTGCAGCAGGCGCTCGCCAGCATAGGCGGCGCGGGCGGCCTCAAAGCGGCCGCGCTGGATTTTGCGCGACGTGCCATAGACATGTCCGAAATGGCGGGCCTGCCTGAGCCTGAACGCGCCCGGCTGAGCGCAGTCGCCGTCAATAGCCACGGTGAATGAGCGCCGGAAGGCGGAACCAAATCTAGCCAGTGAGATTAAGCGTTTGATATGGATTTTTTAACCAATACGCCTGCCCCACTGCATGACAGCACGCGCGGCTATTTGGTGCCAAGAATGATGCCGAAGAAACCAGATACATCGAGGAATACATGTCCTATCCAGCTGCCCTTCACGATGCCGCGTCCCCCACACCTGACACTGCTCCTACGTTTTCACCAGGCCAGAGGGATATGATTTCATACCCAGCCAAGGCCCCCTTCAAATAGGAAAAGACGCCAGGTCAATGACTTAGCAGCAGATTTACGCGAGGAGGATTATGTCGGAAGGTCAGGATACAACCACAGTCGCCGTCGGTATGGCGGGTCTTTCGCTGCTCGAAGCGCTCATTCTGACGCTGCGAGAGAAGGGAGCGGTGACAGACGATGAGCTCGATTGTGCCTTTGACGCGGCAATCGCTGCGCACGACGGGCAGACGGGAGAGTATCACGCCGCGGCCGCGCTTTTGCTGCGAAAGCTTCAAGTAGAGGGCAATTCCGTAAGGCTGCCATGACGCTGAGGGCACTTGATTTCGACCACTGTGGCGCAGTAGCTAACCGTCAGACACCTGTCCGGGACACGCTGCTTTGGTTGAACAAAACAAAGGGATCCGAGTTTTGACTCAGGTCCTTTTGCGCAAACTCACTGGATTTTTCGACATTGATGAGGCTGTCGAGACACTTTTTTCCGACCTCTGTACAGACGTTACCGAATTCGACGCCGGCACTGTGATTGTCCCCCAAGGCGGCGTGTACGGCGATGTCTACCTCATCGACACTGGCTGGATGGTACGCTCGCGAACATTGCAAAACGGAACCAGACAGATCGTAAATGTCGCCATACCCGGCGATTTCGCGGCCATGAACGCCTTGCTCTTCAAAACCTCGGATTTTGAGCTTGTGTGCCAGACCGACGTGCGGACCTATCGATTTTCAAGTGACCGTTTGGGTCAGGCTTTGGCGCAGAATGCCATTCTGTCAGCCGCGCTGTTTTGGGTGAACGCCCACGAAGAGAGCTTACTCGCGGAGAGGATTGTCTCGCTCGGCCGCAGGTCTGCGCGACAAAGAACTGCCCATGTGATTTGTGAGCTTGTCTCCCGATTGGAAATTGCCGGCGTAGAAGACGTGACGCAGTTGCTCATCCCGCTGTCACAGGTCGATTTCGCGGACGTATTGGGCATCTCAATTGTTCACATGAACAAAACCCTGCGCAGCCTAGAACGCGATCAAATCCTGACATTCCGCAATGCCACCCTTCGCGTTCAGGATCGAGCGCGATTGGAGGCTGAGGCAGGTTTTGACGACGGCTACATCCAGTTCACGCGCCGCAACGACCGGAACGCGTGGAAGCCTGAAAGATCAGTCCGCGCGTCATGATCTGTTGCAGAATTCGGTAGGCGTTGCCTAAAGCGTTCGGCCAAAAACCTGAATCGCGGGATTCCCTTTGATGCTGATCTGTGGTTCATCCTTCTTGGGAGGATGGATCATGTCAGCACCTTTGCCGGATGCGCTGCGGGCGCGGTTTAAGAAACTGGTTGAAGAA
>JBCCUC010000043.1:0-8899 GCA_039197515.1 Pseudomonadota bacterium
CTCAGGTTAAAAGTCGGATGCTTTAAAACCGGGAAACTTCTGCGTGTTGCGCAACGCCTTGGTCCAAAAAACGCAAAAACGCCCCAGAGGACGCTTCGCAAGTTAGGTTGGTTGCGGGAGGGCGCAGCAGACGATCCCGGCACGTGGGAGGCCCAAAAGCAAAAACCTCCGCGGCAGGACCGGCGGAGGCATCGCAAGTATCGTTGGTTGCGGGAGTAGGATTTGAACCTACGACCTTCAGGTTATGAGCCTGACGAGCTACCGGGCTGCTCCATCCCGCGCCAAGTTTGCAGTTCGTACTACCGACGTTCGGAATGTTCAAGCCTTGTCCGGATAATTTCTGAAGATTTATCATGCGGCGCAGGGCCTGCTCTACCGCTGCAGGCTTGCCTTCTAAGCACCTGATAGAGAGCGCAGAAAAAACCGCGCACGCAGACGGGACTAGCCCGCTCGGTCCGGCTTCGCCCCCTCTTTGCATCGATGCATTGCTGCGCCGACGATCCACGGTGCGTCAGGCTATGGACGCATCATAAATTTTGCCGATGTTGCCGCCCAAGGCCGCCTCAAACTCCGCGTCTGACATGCTTACCTGCAACCCTTCCGTCAAAGCGCGCGAGAAGCTTGCAATCATTTTGCGGTTTTGCGCCAAGCGTGCGCAGGCGTCATCGGTCGAGTACCCGCCCGAAAGCGCCACAACCCGCACCACATTTGCGTGATCAGCCAAAGCGTCGTAGATGCCCGGCAAATCCGGCAAGGTGAGTTTCAGCATCACCTTTTCAGAAGGATCCAACTGATCGATGTGGCGCAAGAGCGCTGCGGCGAGCATTTCCTCTGCTGCCGCTTTCGTCTCGGAATGAATGTTCACTTCAGGCTCCATGATCGGGACGAGACCAGCCGCACAAACTGTCTTGCCGACCTCAACCTGCTGCGCCACGATCGCCTCAATACCTGCTGCATCAGCGGAATGGATCACAGAGCGCTCTTTCGTGCCGAAAATGCCCGCAGCCTTTGCGCGCTGCAAAAGTCTGTCGAGCCCCGGCATCGGCTTGAGCATTTGCACGCCCTGCGCTGCGTCTTCCAGCCCTTTGTCGATCTTGAGAAACGGCACCACACCGCGCTTTTCCCACAAGAGCTGAGCCACCGGCATGCCTGAAATCTCACCATCCATCGTGCGCTCAAAAAGGATCGCGCCGATGACCTTTTCCGACGTGAAAGCCTGCGCCAAAATGATGCGCGCGCGCATGGCGTGCATCTTTTGAAACATCTCTTCATATCCGGCGTAATCATCGGGACCGACCCCGTAGAGGCCAAGTGCTTTAGGCGTCGACCCCCCCGATTGATCAAGCGCGGCGATGAAGCCTTTTCCGGTGGTCATCTGCGCCAGTTGCGCCTCTTGGCTTGCCATAGTCTCTTTGCCTTCGTTGATTCCGCTACTGCCCTCTTAATCCCAAAATTGTGACCTTCATAGGACCTCGCGCGGGGCGAGTTTCAGCCAGATACCTGATTTTGACCGAACGGTCAGGTGCGCCACCGGCACGGGGCGACGGCCGGGATCGCATGAGACGCGAAAGTCCCGCAAAATGCGTGACAGCAAAAGTGGGCCTTCGATCATGGCAAAGCCAGCCCCGGGGCACACGCGCTCGCCGCTTGAAAACGGCAGGAAAGCCTCCTTTGGGCACGGTTGCGCCGCATCGCTGCGCCACCGGTCCGGGTCAAAGGCGTCCGGGTTGTGCCAGAGGCGCTGATGCCGATGCAGATGCCAGAGGCTGATCACAATCTGTGCACCGCGCGGGACCAAGCGATTGCGGAACCGCACGGCCTGCTTGGCCTCGCGCACCATCATTGGGACGGGGGGATAAAGCCGCAGCGTCTCGCGAAAGACGTCACGGCTCAGCGTCAGCTTTGACACATCGCTGAAGGTGCCACATAGCGCTTGTGCCTCGGCCGCCAAACGGTCCTGCCAGTCGGGATAAAGCGCCATGAGATAAAGCGCCCAGGCCAGCGCAGAGGCGCTGGTCTCATGACCGGCTAAGAAGAAAATCGCCACCTGATCAATCATCTCAGCTGCATCGAAGCGCTGCCCCGTCGCGGGGTCGACTGCCGTCATGATCTTCGTGACCAGGTCATCTGGCGCTGTGCCCGCATCTAATTGCGCGCGACGCGCCTCTACCAGCTGTGTGATGAGGGCGCGGATCTGCCGTGCACTTTGCCGAGTGCGGCGTTGATACAAGCGCGGAAATACACGCGGCAGCGGCAGCAAGGCTGCCAGGTTCAAAAGCGGTTGCGCCCTCTGATAGATCTGAAAGGTCTGGAAAACGGCGCGCGCAGTCTCATCCTCGATGGGCACAGAAAAAAGCGCTCTGAAAATCACGTCCGCGGCGACATGGCTCGCTTCGGTTTCCACCTCAACGGTCTCTCCCGGCGCATGGGCCGCAAGCCGCGCCACCATCGCATCAGCGGCCGCCCACATGGCCGGAAAAGACGCGCGCACTCTCCCGCCCTGAAAGGCCGGATCGATCAAGGCCCGTTGTCCGCGCCAGCGTGGACCATTTGTGACAAAAACGGCATCGCCGAGGAGCGGCCGCAGCCCTTCGGAGATCCGGTCAGACTTCGGAAAGTTCTGCGGAGAAGTCTGCAGGACATTTTGGATCAAATCGGGCTGATTGATCAAGAAACTGCGGAAAAACGGCGTACGAAACTCTGCCATGCGCGCGCGGTAGAGGCGTTCGGGCTGCGCGGAGAGGATGTCCTGGCGAAAAAGCTTGGCATAGCGCCAGAGGGAGACGTGATCGGGGCGGCTCGCGGGTTTGGGCGGCAAAGTCATGCGGCGCGGTCTGTGTAAATGTTCAGAGGCGTCTCCACCCGTGACGGCGAAGGTGCCCGGCACCCGTATCGATCCCGCAAGGTCTTTGGTCCCGCTGTGATCTGAAAGTAATCGTAATCCCCCGGCCGCTCAAAAGCGCACATGTATTGGAAATGCCGCCGCAAGAACCGCCACTTCTGCGCGCTTTGCTGAGCGGTGCTGAGCGTCTGGCTGAAGGCCGCTGAAAGCACAAGCGGCCCTTTTTGATCTGGTGGAGCCACACCGCTGACTTTGACCGGATCGCAGAGGGCAAACGCACAGCCATCTCCGGGCGCTGAGACATCGACCCAAAAGACATCATCGCTCTGTGCCAGATCGTAAAGGTCGGCCCTCAGCCCCTTTGCCTCAGGCAGGAACGAAACCATCGGCACCACCTGACCCAGCGTAAGAAGGGCAAGAGACGGATGCGGGACTTGCTTGCGCAGCACCCGTGCGAGTGCGGAGACAGCCAATTGCGCGCCCGTCGAATGACCTATGATCAGAACCTCATCCGCGCCCGCGTCGAGCGCGGTGGCGATGCGCTGCCCAAAGATCTCAACCCGCGCGGCCAATGCCGGTGGATCAGCGCCCCGGTGGGAGGCTGAAAAGGCGTAGTCTTGCATCAAATAGTAGACGTAGAGCCGCCGATCGAGGTGCCTGAACCACCGCAGCAAGAGAGCGGCGAGGCCAAGCGAAAGCGCCAGGGAAATCGGCTGCCCAAGGACAGGGCCCAAGGCAGCGACGAAGATCGCATCGAAGAGCCAGTTTGCGCCAACTGCCACCAAAAGCGCGAGCAGCGCCTGGCCAAGCAATATGACAACGGGGTAGAGCGCAGCCACCACCGGGCCTTTTCGCAGTTTCGCCAAGCGCAGAAATGCGCCTGTCGAAAGGTAGAGCCACAGCGTGCGCACCATAAGCCCATACGTCGCCCAAACAGAGGCCTGCATTCGATCGCGCACCAAATCGGACCAGACCAGAACTTCGACATCCGTGCAGACTTCAGCCCCGTCGATCTGAGCCTCAACCTTCCAGCCAAACCCATTTTCCACGTCCGCACCGGATACCGAAATGTCAAAGCCCGAGATCGCAGCCTGACGCTGACTTTCGCATCGGTAAAGCTCCCGGTAGCGGCGCGGCGGAAAAGGGTCAAAGCCCGGGATAAAAAACACCCGCCGCCGCTGAACGATATTCTTTGCCTGTTCACCCATCACGCTCACGTCAGCAAAGCCTACGATAGCACGGTTAACAAGGTAAGAACGTTACCCAAGCAGAGCCAGCGCTGGAAAGGTCTCCAACAGCCAAAACGCAAGCGCGGTAAAAGCGCCGGTCACCATTGCGATGCCAACAAGGAGCAAAAGCCCGCCCATCACCCGTTCGATGAGCTTCATGTAGGGTTTGATCCGGTTCATCACGCCCATGGCGCGCGTGATGAACATGGCGGCCAAGAGGAACGGGATCCCGAGGCCCGCAGCGTAGACGCCCAAAAGGAGCGTCCCTTTTTGCACAGAGGCCTCTGTCGCTGCGAGCGACAGAATGGCGCCGAGTTGCGGCCCGATACAGGGCGTCCAGCCAAAGGCGAAGGCCAGGCCAAGGACATAGGCCCCGAAGCTGCTGCCGCCTTTGTCGCCCGCGTCGAGCCGGGCTTCCTGATCGAGGAACGGAAGTCGGAAGACGCCAAGAAAATGAAGACCAAAGACAATGATCACCACACCTGAGACTTGCGCGAAAAGAACCTGATTTTGCAGGAAAAACGCCCCGAAAGCTGAAGCAGTGAACCCCAGGATCAGAAAAACCGTGCTGAGCCCAAGAACAAAAAAGAGCGCGGCGACGACCGCCTTGCGTCTGGCTTGCGCCTCATCAGACATCTCTTGCAGTGAGACCCCGCCCATATAGGCCAGATAGGGCGGTACGATGGGCAGCACGCAGGGGCTCAAAAAACTAATAACGCCCGCGACGAGCGCCACCAGCATGGCAGGCAAAAGCCCCGCGTCTATGATCTCAATGCCGAACACCTCGGTTAGATAGCTGCGTTCTGCATCCGCGTCACCATTGCAAAGGTCACAAGGCCGTGGACGTGATGTAACAACTGACCTATCTGCCTCGCATGCAAACACCTGAAATTGACGCTCTGGGTCTTTTGTGCCCCCTGCCCGTGCTGAAACTGCGCAAGCGCATGGCCGCGTTGCGGCCGGGCGATCACATCCGTCTCATCGCGGATGACCCTGCCGCCATCGTCGATGTGCCACATTTTTGTGCCGAGGCGGGTCATGTCCTCGAAAAGGTGAGCGACATCGACGGGGGGCAAAGCTACTTGGTGCGCAAAGGCAGGTGAAGGTGTCAGAGTATGGCTCAACGGCCGACCGCAACATGAGGCAAGCCTTTAATGCCGTGCCCCGTTGTGCAGTAAGCGCCTTCGCCCAGAGTCTGCGCGCCTTTTAGCGGCCGTTTAGCGGCCCAAGGACCACCATCCTTTGCGCTTTGGCTTTTCAGGTTCAGAGGGCTTCTCAGCAACCTGCTCCACAACCCCTGCCGCTTCCGCCACAGGTGCCGGATCAGCCGGGGCGGCAGGTGCTTCCGGCGGGGCGTCCGCACGTGAAACCGAAGGCTCTTTTTGCTTTGGCTTGCGGCTGCGCTTAGGCTTGACTGCAGCTTTCTCTTCCGGTGGGGCGTCTTGCGTCTCGCTGGCCACATTGGCTTGCAAGGCCTCATCGGCGGGCTTCGCCCCCTCATCGGCAGACACAGGTGCGTCTGTGCCCGCCTCATCGGATTTCTTGGGTTTGCGGCTGCGCGTCCGTTTGGGTTTGGCGGGTTTGTCTTCTGCGGGTGCGTCTGGGGCGTCTGCCTCAGAGGCTGCCGCTGGGGGTGTGGCCACAGGATCCTCCGTGGCCTTCTTGCTGCGACTGCGCCTTTTCGGCGCGGGTTTCACAGTTTCATCATCTGATGACACCTCTTCCACCGCGGCTGCGGTGTCATCGGGGGCCAAAGGCTCGTCGTCGGAACGTGGGTCTGATGTCTCCTGAGTGTCGCCGGGCCCGTTCTCGCCGTCACGGTTCTTGCCGCGGCCCCCCCGGCTGCGGCGACGACGGCGGCGGCGCTTTGGCTTGCCATCGGTGTCCTCGTTCGGTGTCGCGGTATCCTCTTCTTCGGCCTCTGCGCTTTCCGCTTGATCCACCTCTTCCATGATTGAACTGTCGACAGAAACAGCACCATCGCCGATCTGGGAGACGTTGCGCGTCGCCGTCTTGAATTTCTCCATCGAGAAATCCGGGCTGACGAGCTGCGGATCCCCTTCGATCCGCACAGCCATGCCGTAACGCGCCTCAATCTGCGCGACATGCTCCCGCTTGGCATTCATCAAGAAGTTGGCGATCTGCACCGGGGCCTTGACCAGCACCTCACGGCTGCGCCGCCGCGTGCCTTCCTCCTCCATCTGGCGGATGATCGACAGGGCGAGGCTGTCATCAGACCGGATCAGACCCGTGCCGTGGCACACCGGACAGGGCTGCGTTGTGGCCTCAATCATGCCAGGCCGCAACCGCTGCCGAGACATTTCCATCAAGCCAAAGCCCGAGATCCGACCCACTTGAATGCGCGCCCGGTCGGTTTTGAGTTTCTCCTTCATCATCTTTTCGACGGCCGCGTTATTGCGCCGCTCGTCCATGTCGATGAAGTCAATGACGATCAGCCCGGCAAGATCGCGCAGACGCAATTGGCGCGCCACCTCTGCCGCCGCTTCCAAGTTGGTCTTGGTCGCTGTCTGCTCGATCGAACCTTCCTTTGTCGCGCGTCCGGAGTTGACGTCGATGGCCACAAGCGCCTCGGTCACGCCGATCACGATGTAGCCACCGGAGGGCAGTTGCACCGTGGGGTTGAACATGCCCGCCAGGTAGCCTTCGACCTGATAGCGGGCAAAAAGCGGCAGCGCTTCCTCGTACCTCTTCACGTTCTTGGCGTGCGACGGCATGATCATCTTCATGAAGTCTTTGGCGATGCGGTAGCCTCGCTCACCTTCCACATAGACCTCATCGATCTCCCGATTGTAGAGATCGCGGATTGACCGTTTGATAAGGTCGCCTTCTTCATAGATCTTTGCAGGCGCGATGGATTTCAGCGTCAGCTCGCGGATCTGCTCCCACAGCCGCTGCAGATACTCATAGTCGCGCTTAATCTCGGCACGTGTCCGTTTGGCCCCGGCCGTGCGCACGATGAGCCCAGCCCCTTGCGGCACTTTAATTTCACCGGCGATCTCTTTGAGTTTCTTACGGTCCGCTGCATTTGTGATCTTGCGGCTGATGCCCCCGCCGCGCGCGGTATTGGGCATCAATACGCAGTAGCGCCCGGCGAGGCTCAAATACGTGGTCAACGCCGCACCTTTGTTGCCGCGCTCCTCCTTGACGACTTGCACCAGCAGGATTTGCCTTACCTTAATGACTTCCTGGATCTTGTAGCGACGTGGCCTGGGTTTGCGCGGCAGGCGAATATCATCACTGTCGTCGTCATCCGCGACCGACTCGATCGTGTCGTCTTTCGCAGCCGCATCCTGCTTTTTGCTTTTGGGCGCGTCCTCGTCGTCATCATCTTGCGCCGCGTTAACAGCATCGCCAACCGCATCGTTCTCAGCCTGATCATCAGCGTCATCGGACGCGGCCTGCTCTTGCGTCTTCGCATCGCCGGAAACTTCAGAGCGCTCAGCGCCTTTCGCATCTGTGGTATCTTCCGTCACCGCGCTTTCGGGCGTCTCAACCGGCGTATCGGCAACCCGGTCAATCGGAGAGGATCCTTCCTCATCCACCAAAGACAGGTCTTCCTCATCAGCTTCGAGATCGAGCGTCTCCATCCCTTCGATCTCTTTGGATGTCTTGGCATCGGACGTACGCGCGCCTGCCGCCTTCGACTTACTCCGGCTGCGCGTGCTGCGGCGCTTGGGTTTTTGTTCCTCATCCTCTTTGGCAGCGAGCGCCTGTGCATAGGCCTGCTCTTCTTCCAAGAGCGCCTGCCGGTCGGCAACAGGGATCTGGTAGTAATCTGGATGAATTTCAGAGAACGCCAGGAAACCGTGGCGGTTGCCACCGTATTCGACAAAGGCCGCCTGAAGCGAAGGCTCGACCCGCGTTACTTTGGCAAGATAGATGTTGCCGGCCAATTGCCGGCGGTTCTCGGATTCAAAGTCAAATTCCTCAACTTTGTTTCCGTCGACCACCACAACGCGGGTCTCTTCCGCGTGGGTGGCATCGATAAGCATTTTCTTTGGCATGTGTCCACATTGCACAGCCGACGGGCGCGCGGCCTTGGAGACGGCATCGTCGTCGGCGTGTGACTTGTCAGGGCGATCTGGGACGCGGCGATGAGAGCGCCCTCAGGGGCGAGCATACTCAAACATCTCAAAACGGCGCGCGTCATCGCGGTTCTTCTCCGATGCAGGACTGCGCACCGCGCGCCTACACCCAATATTGACTGCCGTTCTTGGGGCTTAGCCCTTTGCAGGCAGCAGTTCGTTGGCCATCACCGGCCTTATCAATCTGCGCCCGCTCTATATCATTGCAGGTGCAGTGAAACTCGTCGGAGGCTCTGATACGGAACTTGGCCGCAGCCTCCTCTAATCTCTTAGATAATGCTCTTCACCGTCGGAAGACAATGGACAATCGTCAAACCGCCGGAATCAGCGTGAAAATAGTGCCGTTTGCTTGACAATAATGCGCTTATGGCGTCTGACCTGCGCGGAGCGGTGCGGGCACCGCCCTCTTCTCTTGGCCGCCGCAAAGGTACTTCATGCGCCCGTTAACTTACGTCTTGCCTGCTCTGGCGCTCCTCACCCTCACCGCCTGCGAAGAGATTGCCGTTGCCAATGATCCAGCGGCCGTGGCCGATATTCGCGGACAGCGCAGTTGCGTGGCAGCGGTGCGGAAAGAAACCGGCGCCGCAGGTGTTGCCGTGAACACAACCCTACCCGTTGTGGAGATCAATCGGCACATCATTGACGTGCCGAACGCACCGATGTGGACCTGCGTGACCGATGACCGCGGCCGCGCCATCGAGATCGTAGAGCGCCAAACCGGC
>JBCCUC010000044.1:0-8426 GCA_039197515.1 Pseudomonadota bacterium
CCAAGAAGATCGGACGGCAGGTGATCCAGTTCCGGAACGCTTCCCCGAAGACGTTGGTTGGTGCCGGGTCTAAGACGGGCACTGTGTTTCAGGCGCTCCGCTATGTCGGCAAGGATCGTGTCGACGATCAGGTAATTGGCAAGATCGCCCGCACGCTGGATGCCAAGGACCGGGCGCAGCTTGCAAAGCAAAGCCGACATGTTCCGGCCTGGATGCATCCTGTCGTTCAGCAGATTGTGGCATACGCCTGAGCATGGATGCCTTCGCAAACGACACACCAGCAAACCGCGATGAAGCTTTTCTGCAAGCCGCAGCAGAACTCGGGTTTGCCAAGGCGATTGTCGAAAAGGACTTTTGGGTCTGCTGGTCGCTGCAGCACCTGTTTGCCCTGCCCTCCTTTGGCGATCACCTGATCTTCAAGGGAGGCACGTCTCTTTCGAAGGCCTACGATGTTATCCACCGGTTTTCCGAAGACGTGGACCTGTCACTTGACCGCGCCCGGCTCGGGTTTGAGGGGGATCGCGATCCTGAGAACCCCGACCTCTCGGGTGGCAAACGCAAATCTCTGTTGCCGGAGCTTCAAGATGCGGCAGAGGCAAGCGTCGCCGGTCCCCTGCTCGACGAAGTCAGAACCGTCTTCGCGTCGCGTTTGGATCAGCCCTTCTCACTTCAGATCGACGAACAGGACCCTCAGACATTGCTGTTCACCTATCCGTCTATCGGTGACGAAAACCAGGGCTACATCAAACCGATCGTACGGTTCGAATTCGGCGCAAGAGGCGCACAGCTTCCGGCCGAGCAACGAACGCTTTCAACCTATGTCCAAAAAGCCTTTCCCGATCTGCCCGACCTTGCCTCTGTTGATGTGCGCACTCTCGGGATCGAACGAACCTTCTGGGAAAAGGCAACGATCCTACACATGCTCTTCCATCAGGACGCGAGCAAACCGCTCGCTGACCGCATGTCCCGGCACTACTACGACATGGCGCAACTGACCAAGCACGACGCCAAGGCGCGCGCTTTGGCCAACCTCGACCTCTTGAGCGAGGTTGGCCATCATAAGTCGGTGTTTTTCAAGGCGGCCTGGGCAAGGTACGAGGACGCTAAACCTGGATCGCTTCGCCTCACCCCGGGCGACCAGCTGGAGGCCGCCCTCCGTAGGGACTATGCCGGAATGGGTGAGATGATCATGGGTGACGCGCCAAGCTTCGATGATGTACTGAGCGCGATCGCAGTGCTGGAGGCGGAGATTAACGCAGCCTGACCTCGCAGAGCTTGGTGATTGGAGATCATAAACGTAGTGATTGAGAGTCATTAGAGCTTCGACCGCCGAGCCAGCAAATGGTCATGAGTTATAGGATGCAGTTCTATAACTCATAAATGGCCCAAATTTGAGCGATAGATCGAGATTTTTGCCGCTGGCATGTCACTCTGCAGCCAGTCCCGCATCCGTCAGCTGTTCACGGTCCGGCAGGTCTTGGAGCGACTCCAGCTCGAACGCCACGAGAAACTTTTCGGTCGTCACATAGGTGTAGGGTGCTCCGCGCCGCGGCGAGCGCGGGCCGGTACCGATGAGACCGCGTGCGTGCAACCGCCCGATCAGATCGCGGCTGATCTCTTTGCCGAAGATATCCTTAAGCCCGTCCCTTGTGATCGGCTGGTGGTACGCAATCGCTGCCAACACCGCGACATCGTATTCGCGCAGGTCGAGGTCTTGGTCCCCCACATCCGCGGCAGCTTTGATTGCCGTTGCATAAGCTGGCCGCGTCCGCAGCATCCACCCGCCCGCCAACTTCGCCACTTCAAACGACCGCCCCTCGAGACCAGCCATCAGGTCCTCAATCAACAGATCGACCGAGACCCCTTGCCCCACCACGCGCGCGAGGTCCTCACGCGGCACGGGCGAGGCGGAGGCGAAGAGCACGGCCTCGATGCGGCACATCCATTCGCGCCAACGCAGATCGGGTGGCAAGCCTTCAAGCTCTCTGTCCAGATCGGGCTCATTGTGATCCTTGGCCATCAATCAAACCCCGTAGAGCCGGAAGGTATCGCGCCCCGTCAGCTCACGCACGGCACCCAACTCGACCAGCCGGTCACAAAAACGCCGCGCTGCGCGATCAGATCGCAGCGAGATCAGCGCCGTCGGTGCGATAGCATCTGATGCCAAAAACATTGCCACAGCATCCGCCGCTCCTTTGGCGCGCAGCTTTGGTGCAACATCGCGCAATCGCGCGGCCCGGCGTGACAGATCGGCGGCTTGTCTTGTCGCTTCCACGGCCGCTTCGGTAATCACCCCATGGCAGGCCATCCGCAACTCCTCGCCTGTCTTCTTCAAATCGGCGCGTTCGAGACCGAGCCCCAAGAGAGGCAGAACATGGCTCCACCCGAGCGTCAGCGCCAAAGCCGCGTCGGCCAGGATCAACGCCGACGCGGGATCGCGTGGTCGATCCGCAAGAACCGCCTGCAGCACGGACGCAGCGCGCGCGACCGGCGCCCCCTGCCCCGCATCAAGCCAGACAGCGATCTGATGGGCGTCCAAGCCCGGAAGAGCCCGGTCCAGCACCTTGACCGAGACCGGGCGCTCCACCGCACGTTGCCACGAAAGATAGACCTCACCCGCTGGCCCTGGACTGTCACCGGGCTGCAGGAATGCCGCCGCATCGCGCAGCTCCGAAGCGCGCTCCGGGCGTCCCTGGCGCGTCACACACGCCTCCGCGGCATGCAATGCCAGCCGTGCCCTCAGCAAGGTCTGGGGGACGTCGTCCCGGCTCAAAACAAGATGCAGATGAGCAAGAACCGCGCCCGACAAAAACGCCACATCTTCAGGGGTTTCCGGTCGGCCCGAGGTGACCCAGGACGGCATTGTGGGTAAGGTGTCGAAGCTGTCGGCAGCATAGGTCATGCCACAAGACTATCCTGTCGCGGCGCTTTTGCCTACCAGATAGTGTATAAACCGCCCCACTCTGCAGTTCTTCTCTACGTCCAATAAGTTTGCATTATCGGCCACTTTTCGTCACGATATCACGCAAATATTAATACGACGACGACGCCCCAATGTTGCCTCAACTGCCTCCAATATAACGGGCATAAGATGGGTCTGGACGTAATGTGCAACAAACTGATTCTTAGCATTCAGCTCCAGGACCTCAGTATCATCAGATCCAAAGCTTAGCAGCGCGATCCAATTCCGATAATGTTCGGGATGGAGATCTTTCATCCGTTGGCATGCTGCGCGCCATGAATGAGGATCTTTGACGTGGCTCGTGGTCGGTTCCTCTGTCGAGACCACTTTGTTACCAAAATCGACAGCCACGACCTTTGCGTCTTTCACCGGGTTCGTCTCGGACATGCGCTCATGAAAGTCCGGTCCAACACTTTGCCAATATGGCCCGGATAAGCGGTAGATCTCGGGATAGTTCAGACGATAGGCCCCGACCCTGCCCCGCACGCCTTGGCGCTTGCAAATGATAAGGCGCATCTCCAGCCAGTACCTGATTTCACGTTTCACGGTGCGCTCCGTGACATTCCACATTTTTGCCAGATCACGCTGACCAACGCAGAACTCGTCTAGCCGCCAGTTATACCGGGCCGTGATCAGTAGAATTAGTCGTGACGTCGATGCCTGGTGGCGGGCACCAAGATGCAGGCCTGCGACGGATAACGCAGTCAATAAGTCATATTTTAGAGAACTGGCTTTGACGCCAGTCAACCGTTTTGCATCCATAACGATATCTCACTGTCTTGCCTCAAGCGCCGGCTGTTGTCGCCGATTCTGCTTATGCTCAATCAAGACACGAATTCCCGTTTTCTGTCAACAAGCGGGCAAAAACAAGAAACACGCCAAATCATTCTAAAGAATATGAAAAAGGGTTAAACGGTTAAGGGGGACACCGATCATGTCACCCTATTAGGTGCATCATGTCACCATAACTCGTGAATTCGTCTTTTCATGTCACCAAATATAGCGGCGATTACCTGATTTTGGCCTTAAAAGCCGACCCTTCTTTCAAAAACGGGATTCTTCGAAATTGCGTTTTGCAGTTTTCCTGATTTCCCGTTATTCATGATGCAGCAGGAAAAAACAAGAGCACGCCATGAGAACCCATTCAGACCTCCAAGCGATGAACGAACGCAGCCTGTCGCAACAGGCCGCTGTGCGCCGCGCGACTTTCTCTCCGGGCGAGGTAAAAACCCTCCGCCCCTTCTCGATCTGGGAGATCAGCCAATTCATGTTTGATGTCCCCGCAGACACATTGCGCAAGAAGCTCGCCGATGATCCCTCCCTGCCCCAGGGCTTGACAGAGGATGATGGCCGCCAGCGTTGGTTTAGCCTCGATGAGATCAACGAGCTACGTCGGCGCATCAAGTTTCGTGGCAAGTCCCTTTTGCCCAAACGTCCTAAAGGACGTGCGGTGCGTGTGGCGGTCAGCAACTTCAAAGGGGGGGTTGGCAAAACGGTTGTCGCGCAGCATCTTGCCAATGCCGCAGCGCTTGATGGCTACCGTGTCCTTTGTATCGACTTTGACCCCCAGGCGACGCTGACGCATTCGATGGGCATTGTTGAGGTCAAGGAGTGGAACACGGTCTGGGGCATCATGTGCCGCGATCTGTGTCGCGAGGCGGATCGGATCACTGACAGTTACGACGATCCAGATGACTGCCCCTACCCTTCCTCAAACGAACTGCCCGAGGATGTGCAATCCATCGGTGCACAGCGGTTTCAGGATTTTATCCAGCAGACCTGCTGGCCGACAATCGATATCATTCCATCCTGTGCCAACGCGGCTTTCGTGGAATTCGCCAGCGCGCAATACCGTAGCCTTCACAAAGCCTGGAGCTTTTTTGGTTGCGTTGCCCGCTACCTCGATGAACTGCCCGACGATCAATATGATCTGATCATCTTCGACTGCCCGCCGGCCATTGGCTACCAGTCGCTAAACGCCGCTTTCGCGTCCGATATTCTCTATATTCCATCTGGTCCCGGCTACTGGGAATACGACAGTACGACCAGTTATTTGGGTCAGCTGGGCGATGCGATGGCCGATATCTCGGAAGGGTTTGGCGGGCTGGCGGAAGATGCCGGGCTGATGTTACCCAAGACCTTCATGGATGTGCGCCTGCTGATGACGCGGTTTGAGACAACTAACCCGCTGCACACCGCGATGATGGAGGCGTTCCGCAATGTCTTTGGCGCTGACGTCTGCCTGAACCCGATTGAGATGACGCGCGCGGTTGAACAGTCGGGCCGCTTCCAGATGAGCGTCTATGAGCAGGACTACCGCCAGATGACCCGCGAGACCTGGAAGCGCGCAAGGCAAAGCTTCGACCGGGCCTATAACGAATTCAAAACGACTGTCCTGAAGTCTTGGGAAATGGGCAGCACCAATGTGGAGGCAGCTGAATGACATCGAAAAACAAATTCGGTTTCGGGGCGCTTGAGACACCGGCAACACCCAAATCACGTGAACGCAATGTGGGGCCGATGGGGGCTGCTGTGCGCGATGCTGCGGAAAGCTTACAAGAAGCAACCGAGGCTAAGGTCGAACAACGCCGTCAGAATGCGGCGGACGCCAAGGCGTATCGCGCAGCACAGGGCGAGGGCAGGGTGCTTTCGAATGTGCCTTTGGCTGATGTAATGGCGACCGACCTGCCACGCGACCGGCTTGATCTTGAGGCCGTGGCGGCATCAACCGAGATGGAGGAGCTGAAGGCGTCGATCAGGGAGCGTGGCCAGAAAGAGCCGGTTGAGCTTTACCGTGATGCGGCAGGTCAACTGCAGCTGAAAAAGGGCTGGCGGCGGTTTACGGCGCTGTCACAGCTTTTCGCTGAAACCGGTGATGAAGCCTTTGCCACGATCATCGCGCGGATTGAAGCGGGCGAGGGTGATCGGCTGGCGCGCTATATTGATATGGTCGAAGAAAACGTGGTGCGTGAAGACCTCAGCTTTGCCGAGATGGCGCAGGTGGCGATCCTTGCGGCACAGGATGAAGGTACGGATGAGGTTGATCCTGACGCGATGGTGCTTCGTCTTTATGGGTCGCTGCACAAGGTGAAGCGGTCCTATATCCGCAGCTTTGTGTTTCTGCTCAGCGCGCTTGAAGATGATCTGAAGTGGCCCAAGGCGGTGTCACGTAACCTTGGCGTTGATGTGGCACGTGCGCTGAAGTCGGTTGAGACCGCAGGCGTGCTGCGTGCCGATCTGCGGGCTTGTGCGAGTGAGGATGAGCAGACGGCGGTTTTGTCGGCGTTTCTTGAAGCCAAGCCCGAAACTGTCAAGGCACCAAAGCCGGTCGAACCGAAGGAGAAGCGCGAGTTTCACGTGGGTGATATGAAAGTGACAGCGCGCAAGGGCGAGTGCCGCATTGTGGCTGATGATGACTTTGCCGGATTGCCCAAGGCGCAATTGGAATACGCGGTGCAGGCGTTTCAGCGGGCTTTGCGCGAGAAAGAGCCGCGTATTTCGTCGATTTGACGGGCAAGGGGGGTTACCCGCGGGTAACCTCCACCTGCGATCTATAAGAAGGGTTACCCATGGGTAACCCTTCTTGCTTTGGGCTACTTCAACAACTCCGTCGCCGGATTATCGGTGATTTCGACATCGTCGTAGTATTGCTGCGCCTGGGCAAGCGAACGGTGCAGCGACAGGCGCATGGCCGCCTGGATCGGGGCGCCGTCGAGCGCCGCTTGCGTCAGGAAGCCAGAGCGCAGCCCATGCGGCGTGGCAAACCCTTTGGGGAGCCCGGCCTGCAGGATGCGCTTTTGCACAATCTGATAAATCCCGTCCGGCGAAAGCCGGCGCTCCAGCGGATCGTCGTTCTGCGTGATCGGGCGGAAGAGGGGGCCTGTATCAATCCCGCCCATCTCGATCCAGAAGGCCAGCGCCTGGGCCGCGCGGCCTTTCAGGACCAGACGCGGCGTCTTGCCCTTGGCGGTGGTCTTGGTGTCCACCAGATTGATCCAGATGAGCCCGTCTTTATCGTAGTCTTTCAGGTCTACGTCCTGCCGCGTCAGCCCGGCAATTTCGGACCGGCGCCGCCCGCCAGAGGCCCAGCCCAGCATCAGCACTGCCCGGTCGCGGATCCCGCGCAAGGAATGGTCGCAGGTGGTCAGCACGGCCTCCAGCACCTCGCGGGTGATTGGGTTGGCAGATTTAGGGGCTTTGGGTTTCGCGGCGGCGCGGCGCGCCTTGGCGCGGGTCTGGCGCAGAAGGGGGGCCTCAAAGGGTGAGGCGAGGTTCTTCATCCGGTGAAAGGCCCGCCAAGAGGCGATACGGCGGTCGAGTGTCGACGGGGCAGGGCAGGCAAGCGTCTTGCGCAGGCCTTGGGCAATCAGCGCCTCGGCGGCGGGCAAAGCCGGGTCCTGCAGGTCCACATCATTCAGGCCGCGGCTATGATCCAGGATAAAGCGCAGGGCGACGGCTTCCGCCTCTGGCCAGGCCAGGGGCGCACCAAATGCCGCCGCTTTCCAGGCCGTCAGATAGATCAGATCCCGCTCATAGGCGCGCAAGGTATTGGGTGGCGTGCCGCGCACATAGAGATCGGTCAGCGCCTCTTGATCGGCATCAGAGAGGGCAGGGGGCTGTGGTGTGTAGGGGGATAATGCGGCGCTCATGTACGCTGTTTTGCCTGTGAGCGACGCAGAAATCAAGAGACATGATAACTGAGACTTATCATGTGTAATGATACCGCTCATGAAATCACTTGGGTTGTGCGCAAAATACTGTCAAAATGCGCATTATGGCAAATCCGCACAAATTTTCTTTCATCGAAGATGAAAGCCCACAGGGGGCTGATTTGGACCTTTTTGATCCCGACCCGGTGGATGAGGATGATCTGTGGTTTTTGCCCGAGCCCGATCATCCCACATTGGACGCTGCAGCGCTGCCTGGGCCGCGTGCGGATCAGACACTGCTCGTCGATGTGGCGACGTGGGGCGCGGCAGAGGCGGCCTTGGCCCGGCCGCTGGCAGACCTGGCGCTGCAGGTGGGCATGCTCCATGCGCGATTGCAGGCGGGCCCTGTGGGGTGGCGGCATCGGTTGGCGCTGATCGAAGCGGCAGATCTGAGCTGGTTGGCGGGGGATCGGGTCCCGGCGGATCGACTGGCCTTGTGGCTCGCATTGCGATTGGCAGGCGACAATGAAGATGCACAGGCGCTGGCGCGGGCGGGCTGGGCTGCGCGGCGGTTGCAAGGCGGGCTCAGCCCGCAGGATGATCTGGGCGCGTTTCTGGGACGGCGAGCAGATGATCCACAGATTGCCGATTGGCAAGAGGTGATGGGGCAGGCGTCAGCTTTACACCCGATCAGCCGGGCGGCATTGGGCTTCCATCTGTGGCCTGTGGTGGGCCTGTCGGCGGGCATTGGCGGGGCAGCGCCTTTACCGCTGATGGAGGCCGCCGTGGTCGCCGCGCGCTTTGCCACGCAGAGC
>JBCCUC010000045.1:0-7566 GCA_039197515.1 Pseudomonadota bacterium
CGCGACGGAACGCAATGCGCCGCTCAAGCTGCTGGGCGATGGAGGCCGCAACCAACGTAGCGTCCACTTCGGGCTTGCGCACTTCCACAATGTTCAGATGCAACTCGGAGGACGTCATCTTGGCGATCTTCTGGCGCAGCGTTTCGATATCCGCACCCTTCTTGCCGATAATCACGCCCGGGCGCGCGGTGTGGATCGTCACCCGGCACTTTTTGTGCGGCCGTTCAATGATCACGCGCGCAACACCGGCCTGATGACACTCTTTCTTGATGAAGGCGCGGATGGCCAGATCTTCGAGCAGGAGATCCCCATACTCTTTGGTATCCGCGAACCAGCGGCTGTCCCAGGTGCGATTGACCTGCAGGCGCATGCCGATTGGGTTTACTTTATTGCCCATTATGCTTGCTCCTCAACTTGACGCACGACGATGGTGACCTCGGCAAACGGCTTGATGATCTTGCCAAACCGACCCCGCGCGCGCGGACGCCCGCGCTTCATGGTCAGGTTCTTGCCGACATAGGCCTCAGCCACGATCAGCTCGTCCACATCAAGATTGTGGTTGTTCTCCGCGTTGGCGATGGCGGACTGAAGGCACTTCTTCACGTCCTGCGCGATCCGCTTTTTGGAAAAGGTGAGGTCCGTGAGCGCACGGTCCACCTTCTTGCCGCGGATCAGACCGGCAACGAGGTTCAGTTTCTGCGGGCTGGTCTTCAGCATCCGCAGTTTGGCGCGGGCTTCATTCTCGGCCACGCGGCGTGGATTTTTTTCCTTGCTCATGGCTTACTTCCGCTTCGCTTTCTTGTCAGCGGCGTGACCGTAGTAGGTCCGCGTTGGCGAGTATTCACCAAACTTCTGACCGATCATCTCTTCGCTCACGTTGACAGGGATGTGTTTCTTGCCGTTGTAGACACCAAAGGTCAGGCCCACAAACTGCGGCAGAATGGTGGAACGGCGCGACCAGATCTTGATCACCTCGTTGCGCCCGGACTCGCGGGCGGCTTCGGCCTTTTTGAGGACATAAGAGTCGACAAAAGGCCCTTTCCATACAGAACGCGCCATCTTAACGCCCCTTCTTCTTTGCGTGCCGCGATCGGATGATCAGGCGGCTGGACGCTTTGTTCTTGTTGCGGGTCTTGGCCCCCTTGGTGGGCTTGCCCCATGGGGTGACCGGGTGACGTCCGCCCGAGGTCCGACCCTCACCACCGCCATGCGGGTGGTCGATGGGGTTCATCACAACACCGCGCACACTGGGGCGCACGCCCTTGTGCCGAAGGCGGCCCGCCTTGCCGAAGTTCTGGTTTGAGTTGTCAGGGTTTGACACCGCGCCAACGGTCGCCATGCATTCCTGACGCACGAGCCGCAGTTCGCCCGAGCTAAGGCGGATCTGCGCATAGCCACCATCGCGACCCACAAATTGAGCATAGGTGCCAGCGGCACGGGCAATCTGACCCCCTTTGCCGGGCTTGAGCTCAATGTTATGCACGATGGTCCCAATGGGCATGCCTGCGAAAGGCATCGCGTTGCCGGGCTTGATGTCCACCTTCGGCCCCGCCACAACCTTGTCTCCGACGGCGAGGCGCTGCGGCGCGAGGATATAGGATTGTTCCCCGTCCTCATATTGGATGAGCGCAATGAACGCGGTCCGGTTCGGGTCATATTCGATCCGCACGACCACAGCGGACATATCCAGCTTGGTGCGCTTGAAATCTACGATGCGGTAAAGACGCTTTGCGCCTCCACCGCGGCGACGCATCGTTATCCGTCCGGTGTTGTTCCGTCCGCCGTTTTTGGTCAACCCTTCGGTGAGGGATTTGACCGGGCGGCCTTTCCAAAGCTCCGAACGGTCGATCAGCACCAGCCCACGCTGGCCCGGCGTCGTTGGTTTGTACGACTTGAGTGCCATGTTGTCTGTCTTCCGTTTAGCGATGTCAGTCGGATGTTCCGACCGTGTGGTATAAAGGGCCCCGTAGGTCCCCGGATCGTCTGCGGCTGAGGGCACCAAGAGCACCCTACGCCCTAATAGCCAAGCCCCGGACGAATCCGGGGCGCTGCGGATGGGGTCGTGTAAGAAGGTTTGCGGCGGGGGTCAAGCACTTGTGTCCCCCCGTTTCCATCGCAGCCGACCGGCCTAGAACCCTGTTTGGCCGCGCAGCTTTCCCACCTCTGCGGCGATGGTGTTGCCGGGCACAATGCTGTTGCCGGGCTCAAACTCAGCGATGTACCAATCGCGTGAACGCGGGTCGCGTTTCCACAGCACCCCTTCGCTATCGCGCACATGTTGCCAACACTGCCGCTCAGACGAACTGCCGTCTCCCATCGCGCTGCGCCACTTGGCGTCGTAACAGACGTTCCCGTTGGAGGTGGCAAACCATTTTCCGACGCCAACTGAATCTTGCCAGAACGCCTGAAAGCTGCCGTCCGTGCCCCAATACGCACCGCCTTCGCCGGGGGACCAAACCCAGGTCTTGCCAGAGTAGATCCGAAGCACTTCCTGTCCGCTCACCAGGATTTTCTGATCGGGTTCATCTGCGGCCGCACCGCCCACGAGAAGCATCGCGCTCAGCGCTGACGACAAAAGCGAGACTTTGACACAGTTTTTCAGCATTGAATCTCTCCAAGAACACACACTCAAGTTTTTACACCAATACGCGCAGAAATTGAATAATCGGGCGGTAGACATGGTTTATTGGCGTCAATCCGCGAACAAGGAGGGGCTTTCAAACCGTACTTGCCGCGGCAGGGACACAATCAGCCTCATCGTCTCGTTGCCGACAGCCGCCGCAATCTAAGCTTTAACTCTCGCGCAATCTCCTCTAATCTCGCGCACGACGGTATACGGAAATCCGCTTGGGCACATTGCCGCATGCGCATTGTCTCGTTTCGTATCCCGGCTATCTCCGTGGGAACCGTAGCTAATGCAACGTCTTCTCAAACCCTGGAGATTAAAAATGACTGTCATCGACAATGTTGCCGACGTCAGCCGTCGGATCCCAACCATCCGCAGTTCGGATTGGTTTTTGCGCGTCCCATTGGCTGCGATCATCATCGAACAGGGGAACATGAAAATCCCCGATATGGCGTATCAGGCCGAAAGCTACGGGCTACCCCTCTTTATCTTCTTTCTGTCGGCGTTTGCCGAAATCGTCGGTGGCTTGGCCATTCTTCTCGGCGGTGTGATCCGCAACAACTGGATGACGGACGCCCTCACGCGCCTTGGTGGCTTGGCGATCTCAATCGTCGTTGCAGGTGTGATTGTGATGATCTACTTCGGGCCGTTCAACGGGTGGCAGCTGCAAGGCATGTTGCTCGCAGCGGGTCTCTTCTTCCTGTTCCGCGGAAACGGCGACGTGAAAGGCCGCAGTCTGATCTAACCTGACGCCCGACCCTTAAATCGAAAAGCCCGGGAGGATATCCCGGGCTTTTTTAGTTTCGCCAGACCCCTTAGAGCCCGGTCGACACGTCGATGGTATTGCCCTCTTCCAGGGTCACGTAAGCCTTCTTGACGTCCTTGCGCTTGCCCAACTGACCGCGGAAGCGCTTGACCTTGCCTTTGGTGATCGACGTGTTCACCGCTTTCACCTTCACCCCAAAAAGCGCCTCAACGGCCTCTTTGATCTGCGGCTTGTTGCTCTCCATCGCCACCTCGAAAACCACCGCGTTGGCCTCAGAGGCCATGGTGGATTTCTCGGTGATGATCGGCTTGCGGATTACGTCGTAGTGCTGTGCTTTGGCGCTCATTTCAGACGGGCCTCCAATGCTGCGACACCCGCCTTTGTGATCACCAGCGTGTCACGCTTGAGGATGTCGTATACGTTTGCGCCCATCGAGGGCAGGATATCGAGGCCTTCTATGTTGCGCGCGGCTTGGGCAAAAGTCTCGCTCACCTCAGCGCCATCAATCACCAGGGCGCGCTTCCACCCAAGGCCTTTAACCTGCTTGGCAAGCGCTGCGGTCTTGCCTTCCGCTGCCGCCTCTTCCAGAATAACCAGCTCACCCGCTTTTGCCTTGGCAGACAGCGCGTGCTTGAGCCCCAGCTTGCGGAACTTCTTGGTCAGCTCATGCCCGTGGCTGCGCGGGGTGGGCCCTTTGTAGATACCACCTTTGCGAAAGATCGGCGCGCCGCGGTCGCCGTGGCGTGCGCCGCCGGTGCCCTTCTGGCGGTAGATTTTCTTGGTCGAATAGCTGACTTCGGAGCGGGTCTTTACCTTGTGCGTCCCGGCCTGCGCGTTGTTGCGCTGCCAACGTACGACGCGGTGCAGGATGTCGGCGCGCGGCTCAAGTCCAAAAAGCGCCTCATCTAAATCCAGCGTCCCGGCCTTGCCTCCGTCGAGTTTGATGACATCGAGTTTCATGCGTCACCTTCTTTCTTGTCTTCTGCCGCATCGCCACCGTCTTCGGCCTTATCAGCCTCAATCTCGGCCTCTGCGGCCTTCAGCGCCTCCGCTTCAGCAGCGGCCTGCTCTTCTGCCAGACGCTTTTCCTCAGCCTCTGCCTCAGCAGCTGCCTGTGCCGCAGCTTCTTCTGCCAGACGCGCGGCCTCACGTGCGGCTGAGGCCAAAGCACCCGGAACGATTGCGTTTTCGGGAAATGGCTTTTTCACCGCGTCTTTGACGGTGACCCAGCCACCTTTGGAGCCCGGCACAGCGCCCTTGACCATGATCAGGCCGCGGTCGGTGTCGGTCTTGACGACCTCCAAATTTTGCGTGGTGACCCGGGCGGCCCCCATGTGACCGGCCATCTTCTTGCCTTTGAAAACCTTGCCGGGATCCTGGCACTGACCCGTGGAGCCATGCGAGCGGTGGCTGATCGACACACCGTGAGATGCGCGCAGACCGCCGAAGTTGTGCCGCTTCATCGCACCGGCAAAGCCTTTACCGATGGAGGTGCCCGCCACATCGACGAACTGACCGGCAAAGTAGTGATCGGCGATGATTTCTTCGCCGACTTCGATCATCGCATCCGCGTCCACGCGGAACTCGGCCAGCTTGCGCTTGGGTTCCACCTTGGCCGCGGCGTAATGACCGCGCATCGCCTTCGAGGTTCGCTTGGCCTTCGCGGTGCCCGCGCCAAGCTGAACCGCGGTATAGCCATCTTTTTCAGAGGTGCGCTGTGCCACCACCTGAAGGTTGTCGAGCTGAAGAACGGTCACAGGGATCTGCTTTCCGTCTTCCATGAAAAGCCGGGTCATGCCGAGCTTTTTTGCAATAACGCCTGAGCGCAACATCTCTTGGTGCCCTCCCTACGACTGCAATTTGATCTCAACATCCACACCCGCCGCGAGGTCGAGCTTCATCAGAGCGTCCACGGTCTGAGGTGTTGGATCGACGATATCGAGCAGACGTTTGTGCGTGCGAATTTCGAACTGATCACGGGACTTTTTGTCCACGTGAGGGCCGCGCAGGACGGTAAACTTCTCGATCTTGTTGGGCAGCGGGATCGGGCCGCGCACGGACGCGCCGGTGCGCTTGGCCGTGTTCACGATTTCCTGTGTGGAAGTATCGAGTACCCGGTAGTCAAACGCCTTCAGGCGAATGCGGATATTCTGGCTTTGTGCCATGTGTCATCCCCTAAACTGGGGTTTTAGCGGATTGGAGGGGGGACGCTCATCGCTCCGCCTCATCGCGCCTGCATGTTCGCCACCACGTCCAAAGACGCGCCGGGTAGTGCGCGGCGTATAGGGGATAGAACTGCGCGCCGCAAGAGCCTTTGGCCCCGTGCATGAAAGCACCCTCGGCAGGCTACTGACGGCGCAGTAAAGCCTTGATTTCGCGCGCGACCTGACCGTCGCGCATGCGCCGAAAATGCAGGTCGAGCCCCTCCGCCACCAGCGTGCGGTGAAACTCCTGCATTTCATACCCGCCCTGCTCATCGATAAACAGCGAGAAGACCGTCATCGTCTCCCCCTCAAAGCGCGCCCAGACAAAAGGATCGCCCTGCAGAGGGTCAAGCGGCACGGCTTTGCCAAAGAGATTTGTCTGCATGGCCGAACTGAAGATGTTATCGCGCGCGCTTGGCACAAAATCGATCGTATAGGTCGCCTCCTTGGTGCGTCCATCGGGCCGGTAGGTTACCGAGGTCCAACTCACCTCAAAGCCTTCGCGGGTCTCCACAATCGTTGTGCTGAGATCCCGTTTGATGGTCTCGCCGGCCAGATCAAACTCAGCCTCGCCCGAATAGGTGCCCGCAAAGCGGCTCAAATCCGCTGCTTTCGCTGCGACCGGCAGCACCAGCAACAGTGCGAGAAGGAATGGAATCAAGCAACGGGATACATGGGTCATACCGCGAACATAGCCTGTTTGTGCGGACTTGTCCCACCGCGCGCACCGGAACACAGGCGATGCGGTATCACGCCTAGGTCACCGCCAAGTGAGCAGTGTTGAAAAGACGTGCATATCCCCGCGCCGGGGGATCGCTAGCCTCACGCGTGTCGGCACTGGGGCCGGCTCAACAAGGGAGACATACATGTCTTACATCTTTAGAGGGGGCCTTTTGGCCACGTCGCTGCTTGCAGGTGCTGCTCAGGCGACCACCCTTGAAATCACTGTGACCAACGAGCAGGCCGTTGGTGGCCTCTACTTCACGCCTGTGCTCTCGATCTTCCACGATGGCACGTTTGATACCTTCGACAGTGGGGCAAATGCCTCCGCCGGGTTGGAAGCCTTGGCAGAAGAAGGCGATGTCTCAGGCGTTCAAGCCGATGTTGCTGCGGCAAGTTCGGACTTCCAAACGGCTGTCTTTGCCAATGGCGCAGGCTTTCCCGGCGCGCCAGTGATCGACCCAGGGGAGAGCGCCACATTGCAGATCGATGTGGATACCGCGACGCAGCGGTTCTTCTCTTTTTTGTCGATGGTGATCCCCTCCAACGATACCTTCATCGGCAATGATAATCCCACAGCTTATGAGCTTTTCGACTCTGCCGGTGATTTTGTCTTTGCCAATGCAATTCAGGTGTTCACCACTGATGCGTGGGACGGCGGGACGGAACTTGATGACGGCAACGGGGCGGCTTTTGCCCCGCCGACCGGCACGCCCGCGACAGACACCAACGAGGTCGTCTCCGCGCTGGCCAATCTCGATTTCCTGATCGGGCGGCCGCAAGCGCCGGGTGGTACGGTACAGACCGCTTCAGGTCTTCTGGCATCGATTTCCATCAACGAGGTTGCCCCGATCCCCCTGCCAGCAGGCTTGCCGCTGATGCTGGCGGGCCTCGGGGCCTTTGGGCTGCTGCGCCGCCGGTCCGTGGGCGGCTGATCAGATCTTTTAACGAGTGATCAAAGGCCGCCCCCGGGCGGCCTTTGGTTTGGATTGGTCGAGGCGGCTCAATTGAAACAGGCCACCCGTAGGTGGCCTTGCGCTTCTGTTCGACGGGGTGCATCCGGCTGCTTTCGTGACCTTTCCTGCGCAAAGGCACTAGCGCAGGAAGGATGCACGCGGCAGGCTTTGCACCCGCAAAGCCGCCGGGCTCTTGGGGCACAGGCCACCGGTAGGTCGCCTCGTGCTTCTCTTCAAGGGGGTGCATCCGGCTGCTTTCGTGACCTTTCCTGCGGAAAGGCACTGGCGCAGGAC
>JBCCUC010000046.1:0-7255 GCA_039197515.1 Pseudomonadota bacterium
CGCATCTTTGCGGTGCCGCCGTTTACGCGGGTTGAACCATTGGTGTTCTCGGACGTGCCCTACAAGGTCGAGGATCACGGGGCGCTGACCTGTACCCGGTCGGGCACGACAGGCTTCTTCATGAACGAAATTCCTCAGGATGACGGCAGTTCTGCTTTTGAGGTCTCAGACAGCGAATGGGGTGTGAAGACCATTCGGGCCAGAGACGGCGCGGCCGAAAACCGGGGCGAGACCTGGTATAAAGACGGGGAGATGGCGCAATGACGCTCACACTCGACGCCCCGCGTATTTTAGAAACGCGCCCCCTTCTTGAGGTGCAGGGCGTGTCCAAATCCTACGGTCCGGTGCAGGCCGTGCGCCATGTATCGGCGCATGCCTATCCTGGCGAGGTTCTGGGCATTGTCGGTGAAAGCGGATCGGGAAAATCGACGCTTTTGCGCATGATGAACCTCGAAGAAATTCCGGATGAGGGTAGCTATACGCTCGATTTGCCGGACGTCTCGGGCAATTTGTTCGCGCTTGACCGCTTCGCTCGCCGGATGCTCTGCGCCACTCGGATCGGCATCGTCTATCAGAACCCCCATCTTGGCCTTTTGATGAAGCATTCGTCTTCCGGCAATGTCGCTGAGCGTTTGCTGGTGGCTGGCGAGCGCAGCTTTGCCACCCTGCGGGCCGCCGCGACCGAAGCGCTGGACGCGTCAGAGTTTCCGCTCGACCGCCTGGATGCGCCCCCGATCGAGCTGTCCGGTGGGATGCAGCAGCGTGTGCAATTGGCCAAGGCCATTGCCCTTGAACCTGCGCTTTTGCTTCTTGATGAGCCAACAACCGGCCTCGATGTGTCTGTGCAGGCGCTTGTGCTTGATACACTCAAGCGCCTTCAGCAAGACCGTCAGATCACAATGGTGATCGTGAGCCATGATCTTGGTGTCATCCGGACACTCGCAGATCGCGTCATGGTCATGCGGCGCGGCGAAGTGGTCGAGACCGGGCTTGCGGATCAGATATTCCAAGACCCGCAACATGCCTACACGCAACAATTGGTGCATGCGAAGCTATGACTGTTATTGATATTCAGGGCCTGACGAAAGGCTTTTCGCTGCATCATCTGGGCAAAGACATAGGCGCGTTTGAGGATATCTCGTTCATTGTCGCAGCAGGCGAGTTTGTCTTGCTCAAAGGGGCGAATGGCGCGGGGAAATCAACGCTACTCCGCACGCTCTACCGCTCCTACTTGCCGCTGTCAGGCGAGATCCGGTTTCACTCAAGCCATGGCATGATTGACCTTGCGCGCGCGGCAGATGTGGATGTTGCCCATCTGCGCCGTACGGAAATCGGCTTTGTTACGCAATTTCTGACCGCGCGGCCACGTGTGAGCGCAGAGGCCATCGTTGCCGAACCCCTGCGCCTTGCCGGATGGAACCCAGACACTGCTTTGGAGGCGGCCCGCAAGGCGCTTGAAACCTTTGGCGTCAAACCGGACCTTTGGGCCGCTTACCCCACGACTTTCTCTGGCGGTGAACAGCAAAAGGTCAATCTGGCACGTGCGCTGATCTTGCCGCAGAAACTGTTGATGCTGGACGAGCCAACGGCTTCGCTAGACGCCAATGCGCGTGGAGCGCTGGTGGCGCGGCTGCAGGAACTGAAGGACCAGGGCACGGCGATGATTGGCGTGTTCCACCATCCTGACGATGTGATGCACCTGATTGACCGCGTGGTTGATCTGACCCCCGATGCGGTACCTCAAGAGGAGCGAGATGATGTGGCTCTCTGACGTGAAACTCATCCTGACAGACCGGATCATTGAGAACGGCGCGCTGCGGATCGAAAACGGTGTGATTTCCGAGATCACCGAAAGCGCGGGTGAGCCGTCTGGCTTCACCGTGTTCCCGGGCTTTGTCGACATGCACGGCGACATGATTGAGCTTGAACTGGAGCCGCGGCCCAAAGTCGATTTCCCCATGGAGGTTGCGGTTGGACACCTAGATGCGCGCCTTGCAGCAGCTGGTGTCACGACCGCATACGCGGGCGTATCCTTCTCTCGCACAGCACTTGATGGTCAGAGGCGTTCTTTTGAGCACACCTCCGCCATCATCCGCGCGCTCAAGGACAACATCAAAGGCTTGCGCGTGGATCACCGCATCCATGCGCGGTTTGATATGACGTACACGGCGGCTATTGATGCGCTTGACGGTTTGCTCGGCTCAGGTGCTGTCGATCTGGTGTCGGTGATGGACCACACGCCAGGCCAAGGACAGTATCGCAATGTCGAAACCCTTGTCGCCAATCGGATGAAGGGCGGTCTGAGCGAAGAAGCGGCCCGGGCCCATGTCGCGCGCCGCATTGAGGATGCTGTCCCTGCCGAACAGGTTCTGGAAAACCTGGAGCGGGTTTCAAAGCTCTGCGCGTCGCATGCCGTGGCGATGGCCAGCCATGACGATGATACGGTCGAAAAAGCACACCTGATGGCAGACATCGGCGTGGTGATCAGCGAATTCCCGGTCACTATGGAGGCGGCAGAGGTTGCCGCGATGCGTGGTTTGATGATTGCAATGGGCGCGCCCAATGCGATGCGCGGAAAAAGCTACTCGGGCAATTTGTCGGCGCGCGAGGCCCATGCGGCTGGATTTCTGCACGTTCTCGCGGCAGACTATCACCCGGCGGCGATACTGCCCGCCATTCGCGCCTTGTCCGAAACGGACCCGGACGGCTTGGCAGGTGCGGTGCGCCTTGCCTCAAAGAACCCTGCCAAGGCCCTTGGCCTGAACGACCGGGGCGAAATAGCTATGGGCAAGCGCGCCGATTTGGCGGTTGTCGATGCCGCAGACCGCGTCGTTCAAACGATAAGCGCCGGAGAAATCATCTTTTCCAACGGGTCCGGGCCGGAAGCTGCCGAGCATTCAGCCGTTGCTGCGGTGGCGTAGCAGAAGTTTTACAAAACGGACTCTTGGGCGTCACAGAACCCGATCACAGTTGCGATGAAATTCATTCGGATGAATCGCTATGACCGCGCCTGCTGCCTTGACCCTCACCGGTGTTTCCAAACTGTTTGACGAAACGCGTGCTGTCGATGACGTCACGATAAAGATCGAACCCGGTCAGTTCGTCGGTGTTATCGGACGCTCGGGCGCTGGCAAGTCCACAATGCTACGGTTGATCAACCGCCTCATCGACCCCACCACGGGGTCGATTTCGTTTGGCGGCTCTGAAATCACAAGCCTGCGCGGCAAAGCCTTGCGCAATTGGCGGCGCGACTGCGCGATGATCTTTCAGCAGTTCAACCTTGTGGACCGTCTTGATGTGTTGACCAACGTGCTGATCGGGCGGTTGGCCGAGCATGGGTTTCTCAGCTCCATGGCCATGCAGTTCACGGATGCCGAACGAGCGATGGCCTTGCAGGCGCTCGACCGCCTCGATCTGGTACCGCAGGCGCTGCAACGCGCAGGGACACTGTCGGGCGGCCAACAACAGCGTGTCGCCATCGCGAAAGCGCTGGTGCAACAGCCCAAAATCATGCTCGCGGATGAACCCATCGCTTCGCTTGATCCTGCCAACGCAACGCTTGTGATGGACGGCCTGCGGCAGATCAACCAAGAGGACGGCCTGACCGTTCTGGTGAACCTACACACGCTCGATACCGCCCGCGCCTATTGCGACCGGATCATCGCGATGCGCAATGGCCGTGTCTTCTTTGACGGGGTTGCCGCGCAACTGACCGATGATGTGGTGCGCGACATCTACGGCCTCGACGGTCTGAGGGAGTTTAACGAAGCAGTTACGTCGACCCAATCGGTCGCCCTTCACGCCTGACGCATTACCAATCGCCAAACCAAAACCTTAGGGGGATCTCTGATGAAACTTTTGGCAACGACCGCGCTTGTCGCGCTTACCGCATCCGCTGCTTTCGCGGCTGACTGGAAAGAAGATTACCAAGTCATCAAGTTCGGCATCCTGTCCGGTGAAAACGAAAAAGACCGGATCGCGCGCTATACCCCGTTCGAGCAGTATCTCGAACGCGAGTTGGGCGTTGAAGTCGAAATCTTTACCGCCGGTGCCTATGACGGTGTAATCCAGGCGCTTGGCGCGGACCAGATCGAGTTTGCCTTCCTCGGTTCGTCCTCCTACGCCGCCGCCTACACCGCCACGGACGGCGCGGTTGAGCCGCTGGCAACGCGTTTGCGCCAGGATGGCTCGTCTGGCTATTTCTCGGTCGTCGTGACCCGCTGCGAAGACGGCTACACCTCGCTGCAGGATCTTGAAGGCAAGGTTCTGGCCTTTGCGGACCCTGACAGCACGTCCGGCTATGCCGTTCCCTACTTCAACATCGCCAAGGAAGTTGACCCAAAAACCTTCTTCTCAGCGATCCCATTCTCGGGCTCGCATGAAGCCGGTGTTGCTGGCGTGGCACAAGGTACATTTGATGCCGCAGCGACTTGGCAGAACAATGAAACCGACGGCCGTTGGCAGCGTATGATCGAAAAAGAGATGATCTCCGAAGGCGAGATCTGCCCGATCTGGGAAAGCCCCGAAATCACGTCCGGGCCGTTCACGGCACGCAAGAACCTGCCGCAAGGTCTGAAAGACACGATGCAACAACTGGTGTTGGATGTGGCTGAAAAAGACCCCGAAGCCTTCAAGATGATGATCGGCGAAGTTGAAGGCACGCCAAACCCGCAGGTGGACTACCAGCCGGCCAATCACGAGCGCTATCAATGGATCGTTGACATGCGTGACTGGCTGAAAAAGCAGCGCCGCTCGTAAGACTAAAAGCGTGACCCCCCGCCCATCCGGCGGGGGGTACTGTTTCCGGGGATCTCTCATATGACCGCTGCCGCCGATGTGACGCCTTTGCGTCCTGTAGACCAATTCGAGTTGGACTATGCCGCACAGCGACGGCGGGCGAAACTTGGCTGGCTGATTGCCAGCATCCTCTTTTTTGCGTTCTTTGCGTTCTCGGCGTGGTTGGGCGATTTCTTCAGGGTCACTCAGGTCACCCTGACGGACGGATCGCGCGAATGGCGCTGGATCATTCCGGCAGGACTGCCTCGCCTGGGAGAGTTCATCGAACGAACGCTTCCTATTCTACGTTGGGACAGCCTCGGCGCTGATCTCGCCGAATGGTTCTGGCGCTGGAAAGTTTGGTTGAACCTGCTGATTGAGACGGTCCTGATTGCCTTCATGGCAACGGCGCTTGGCGTGTTTGGCGGGTTTGTGATGTCCTTTCCTGCGTCGCGCAACCTCGCCCCAAACGCATGGGTGCTCTGGTTCAGCCGCCGCTACCTTGAGATTGCGCGCACCGTGCCCGAGCTGGTTTGGGCGCTGATCTTTGTTTTTTGCTTTTCAGTGGGGCCGATGGCAGGCGTGTTGGCAATCGGGCTTCACACAGCCGGGGCGTTGGGCAAGCTTTACTCAGAGGTTAACGAGAACATCGACATGCGCCCGCTAGAAGGCGTGAAGGCCGCAGGCGGCACATGGTTTGACCAGATCCGCTATGGCGCAGTGCCGCAGGTTATGCCCAACATCATCAGTTACACGCTGCTGAGGTTCGAGATCAACGTACGGGCCTCGTCCATCATCGGTTATGTGGGTGCCGGGGGCCTCGGGCAGGAATTCCGCGAGGCATTGTCTTTGCAAGAGTATTCCGACCTTTCGGCCCTGTTCCTGATCATCTTCGTCACCGTGATGGTCATTGACTACGGATCCGAGAAGCTGCGCCACAGAGTGATCGGACTTGAGAAAGGGCCGGCGACATGACGCTCCCAACGGATACAGACATCAAGACCCTCATGGAAAAGCACCCACGCGCATTCCGCGACACGCCCGCCGTTCGTGCGCGCAAGATCGGTCTCTGGGCGCTTTTCATTGGGCTGTTTGCCTGGTGCCTCTACGATTTCAACTTCGCACCGGAACGGATCTGGGTCGGCCTCCAGCGGCTCGGAACAGTCATTTCGTTTATGTTTCCGCCGCATCTGTGGGAAACTTGGCCCGAATGGGTCGAGGTGTTGACTGCACTTGGCGAAACAGTGGCCATGGCGTTCCTTGGAACGGTGCTCGGGCTGATTATCGCCTTCCCTGTATCCTTCCTTGGGGCCAAGAATATCAACCGCATCTTCTGGCTCCGCCACTCTGCGCGGCGCGGCTATGACATCATCCGCGCATTTGAGACGCTGATCCTTGCGCTGATCTTTATTCGCGCCTTTGGTCTGGGTCCACTGGCAGGTATTCTTGCGATTGCCGTCTCAGAAATCGGGACGTTCGGAAAGCTCTTTTCCGAGGCACTGGAAAACACCTCAAAACGCCCCGTCGAAGGTGTCGTGGCCTCGGGTGGCTCGCGGTTCCAGTCCATCCTCTATGGGATCATGCCCCAGGTCTTGCCAGTGCATCTGTCGATCATCCTATACAACTTTGAGTCCAACGTTCGTTCGTCCACGATCCTCGGTATCGTCGGGGCGGGTGGCATTGGGTTCATGCTGTCGGACCGGATTGCGGGCCTTTTTTGGGATCAGGTCTGGACCATCATCTTCATGATCATCGCCATGGTCTATATCGTCGACTACCTGTCAGGGCTGATCCGCACCCGCGTCATTGGCAAATGGGAGGGCGCGCATTGAGCACGTTCGAATTGATTTACCGCACGATGCTCCCAGCAGGCACCGAAGACGTCATCGCGCCTGGCGGGATGGCGACGCAATACGGGAGCACGACCGGGTTTCAATTGGAAGGTGGCACGGCCTCTCAGATCCAGGAGGCCAGCACAGACCAGACGGCCTATCGCATTGCGCCGGCGGGCGGAGCCCTGACGCTGACGTGGCGCTTTGATGGCGCGGTGACCGCTCCCTACCCGCAAGCGATGTTCACACCCCGCAATACGCAGTTCACCCGTTCGGCTGCAGACTTGGTGGCAGAGGCACAAGACGACGCTGGTGACTTGCTTGGGGTCGCCCGTGCCCGCGCCATTGCGTGCGCGACAGCCGAACGCTTTACCTACGGCCACCCCACAGCACGCTTCAACGATGGGTTTGACCATGTTCCGGTTTTGGGATGTGGTTTGACCGAAGGCTCTTGGGGCGACATCAACACCTATTTCATCGCGGCCCTCCGCGCGGTTGGGATCGCGGCAGGATATGTGACGGGCTTCTTCTTTCCCGAGGACAAGGGGAACCATTGCGAGGACGGCCATTGCTGGGTCGTCACGCGGATCAATGGCGAGACCCAAGAATGGGACATCGCCCACCACCTCAAAATGGGCACCCGCGAC
>JBCCUC010000047.1:0-6937 GCA_039197515.1 Pseudomonadota bacterium
GCTTTTGCCGATGATGGTGACGCCGTTGATTGGCTCCTTGATCCTGTATTGGATGATCGACAGCCGCGGGGTGCTGGGCCAGACCTTGCAGGTGATCATGAATGACCCGGACCTGTCGCTTAGGGCGAGCCCTGTGCTGACCTGGATCATGCTTATGGTTTACGGGACCTGGTCATCGGCGCCTTTTGCATTCGTGGTGTTTTACGCCGGGTTGCAGACGGTTCCGGAGGACACGCTTGAAAGCGCCATGATCGACGGGGCGTCGCGTTGGGAGCGGGTGCGCTATGTCGTGGTGCCCTACCTGATGCCGCTGGTGACCTTCATCGCGCTGATCCAGCTGATGGACAACTTCCGGGTGTTTGAACCGATTGTGGGCTTCTCGGCGGAGGCCTCGGCCACGTCGCTTAGTTGGATCATCTATAATGACTTGCGTGGCGAGGTGCAGCTGTTTGGCTCCGCTGCGGCGACATCTATGCTGACCATCGCCGGTGTAGCGGTGCTGCTGGCACCGGTGCTGGTGCGCACCTGGCGCGACTTCAAGGGGAGCAAGGCATGAGCGAGACATCGGCAAAAAAACGGTCCGTCCCTGTTCAGACGATGCTGATGGGGTTTTTGGCCCTGTGGCTGATCGCGGCGGCCTTCCCGTTCATGTGGACGCTTTGGGGCAGCTTCAAAGTGCAGTCGGATTTCTTCTCGATCCAGGACTGGCGCAACGCGCTTTGGGGGACCCGCACGCTCATTGAAACCGGCGGGACTTTCACTGGCGCCGGGTATGACGGCGCATGGGTGCAGGAAGGCTTCGGACGCGCGGTGCTCAACACCATGTTTGTGACCATCTTCGTGGTCGCAATCTCATTGACCTTCGGGACGCTCGGTGGCTACGCGCTGAGCCGGTCGAGCTACAATTACACCTTCTGGATCTTGATGGTCGCGCTGGTGTTCCGCGCGATGCCGCATATCACATTGGTATCGGGCTACCTGCTGCCCTTCTTTGAGCTCAACATTTGGGGATACCTGTCAACCACGGTGATCGTGCTGGTGGCGATTAACCAGCCCTTCACCATCTGGATGCTGCGCTCTTTCTTCATGAACATCCCCAAGGACCTGGATGAAAGCGCCATGGTGGATGGCTGTACGCGCTTTCAGGCCTTCCGCTACGTGATCATCCCGGTGATGTGGCCGGGGGTGATCACCACGGGGCTGTTCTCTTTCCTGCTGGCCTATAACGACTTCGCGGTGACCGCGATGCTGCTGGCCAAGGAGAACCAGACCATGGTGCCCAAAATCGCCAGCTTCCTTGGCTCCACCCAACAAGAGGGCAACGTGATGTTCGCTGTTGCCGCCGTTGTGTCGGCCACTGCGCCGCTCTTCGTGCTGGTGCTCTTCTTCCAACGTCAAATTGTCAGCGGATTGACCGCTGGTGCTGTGAAAGGCTGATCCCATGGCGCAAATCCTACTCAAGAATGTCAACAAACGCTGGGGCAGCTTTGTGGGGGTCAAGGATTTTGACCTGACCATCCCGGACAAGGAGTTTCTGGTGCTGCTCGGCCCCTCGGGCTGCGGCAAAACGACGACGATGCGGATGATCGCGGGGTTGGAAGACCCGACCGAAGGCGAGATCTGGATCGGCGATAGAATGGTCAATAATGTAGAGCCGAAAGACCGCGACATCTCGATGGTGTTCCAGTCCTACGGGCTCTACCCGAACATGACCGTCTATGAGAATATCCGCTTCCCTCTGAAGGTGCGCAAAGTGCCTGAGGCGGAGCATCATGACCGGGTGATGAAAGCGTCGGCCATGGTGGAGCTGGACGACTTCCTGGAGCGCAAGCCTGCGGCCCTATCGGGCGGGCAAAGGCAGCGTGTGGCACTGGCACGGGCGATTGTGCGCAACGCACAGGTCTTTTTGATGGATGAGCCTCTGTCGAACCTGGACGCCAAGCTGCGGGTCTCGACACGGGCGCAGATCAAGAACCTCAGCCATGAGCTGCAGGCGACGACCATCTATGTAACCCATGACCAGATCGAGGCGATGACGCTGGCGGACCGGGTGGTGGTGATGGAGAAGGGCATTGTGCAACAGGTCGGCACGCCGGTGGAGATTTACGACAAGCCCGCCAACACGTTCGTGGCGAGCTTCATTGGCAACCCGGCGATGAACCTCGTGGACGGGGAGCTGAAAGGCGGCACGTTCACGGCGCCAAATGTAGAGATTAACGGGCTTGAGGGACGCGACGGTGCGGTGACGCTCGGCTTTCGGGCGGAGGATGCCTCGGTCGCGGCCAGCAGTGAAACGGCGCAGGCCACGGCCCCCGTCTATTCGATGGAGCTGTTGGGGGACGCGACGATGATCACCGTGCGCTCCGGCGGGTCGATGCTGGCGGTGAAGGCAGATAAGGAATTCCGGGCGGAGATTGGGGACAGTTTCTCGGCAAATATACCGGCGTCGATCTGCCATATCTTCGATAAAGCGACCGGCGCGCGGCTTTGAGTCACTTCGTCACAGAAAAAATTTGAGAATCACTAGTCCCATTTTCTGGGACCGGCGCGGTTATTGTTGACTTAACTGAGACAGTAAATTATGCGTTAAGCTATTGTTTCCATTGAGGAAACAAAATCGAAGATTGATCTGTGGTCGTTCTGCGACAGTGACGCTACGTCTCCCTCAGTTTTTGATTCGCTTGGCCGAAAAAAATCTCTTTAAAAGCAATATTCTACGTTGTTTGGGTAAAAAGTGAGACCAAAAAGGTTAAAAAAACCTTTCCGTTCCCCCTAAAGCCCGCGCGTCCTTTCGGCAAAAACACCTCCACCGCTATTTGATAGGGGGATTTCAAATGCGTTTTTTAAGCAAAGAGTTTGACGGTTCAAAATCGACTTGGCTGCCAGTTCGTAAGCCGCATATCCGGATCGCTGTGCCTGCACTCTTTGATGATGTGCGACGCAGACCCGTCAAATCCAAGACGCCTCACAAGGCGCATTGTGAGTTACTGGATACCTTCCGGCGAGACATGGACGGCCTTATGCCGCTCCCGGTATCGCGTCGGACAAACAAGAAACGTTAAGCAGTCGGGATGGCATGTGCCATCCCGTTTGCACTTGAATTCAGCGCAAGACAATCCGCAGGAGCTCGGCGAAGATCACCAGTGAGGTGAACACTGTCGCAGTCGACAGAAGGGATGCATATGTCATTTTAGGTCTCGAAACTCGTTCCATTTACACGCGGGCGTTAACGAACTTCCCCGCGCCCCGTTCATCGCATTTAGGCCGATGAATTGTAACCAAAATCGTCTCAGAGCACCCGTACACTGCGTTTCTTGAGGCGAAACAATGTTACTGATAGGCGGCTGATGTGATGAATTCACCGAAGCTTTCGCACCAGACAACCACAGTCGAATAGGCCGTTACATCGACGCCCTCGGGGACTTCAACGAGGAAGCCGTCAAACGTCTTGACGTCTCCGATCAAAGCCGCACGCGCTTTCAACGGGGTAAATTCGTCTTCATGCTCGACAAATTCAGCAAGCAGGTAAAGCTTGTAGTCGGGTCCGGGCGCAAGCGCGCCTTCATGCACAATCTGGGTTGACGTCACGCTGATTGTGCCCTCACCCCAATGCAAAAAATCGCTGCCACGAAGCTCACGCGAAAACTCTGCGGTGAACAAGGCATCCCGCGCGCTTTCCTCAAGGACCGCCGCATCCGGAGCATCGGGTGCGGTCAGAATGGGCAGAAAATAGACGCCCAGCCCAAACCCAATTGCCAATGTCGCGCCATGGCTCAGCACGCCTATGATCATGCGCTTCATGTCACCTCCTATTGGTTACCTTACGTTACCTTGACGGCGCGACCTCTGCCAAATCACGAATAGCCTTGCACCTGCGTTAACGATTTCTATTTTCGCGACATGACCATACGCCCCGCGAAATCCGCCGATCACAAAGCTCTCTGGGACATGTTGCGCCCGGTGTTTCGCGCGGGCGAGACCTATGCGGTGAAGCGCGATATCAGCAGAGGGGCGGCGTTGGAGCTATGGTGCGCAGCGCCGCGCGCAACCTATGTGATGGAAGAACAAGGCAAGCTGCTGGGAACTTACTACATCAAGACCAATGCGCAAGGCGGTGGCGCGCATGTGTGCAATTGCGGCTATATCACGGCCCCCGAGGCCCGCGGCAAAGGCGTCGCACGTGCAATGTGCGAACGGTCTCAGCAGCAGGCTGTGACCCTGGGCTACAAGGCGATGCAGTTCAACATGGTGCTGGCGTCCAATAGTGGGGCGCTGGCGCTGTGGCAGAGGCTCGGGTTTGAAACAGTGGGCCATCTGCCGCGCGTTTTTGACCACCCGCGCGATGGCCTCGTTGATGGGCATGTGATGTATAAATGGCTAGGTCAGGATGATCCCCAAGACGACCAGCATCAACCCAAGGCCTGACACCAGCAGCGCGCCCAGGTTCAATGGCACCACGGATTGCAGCACGCCGCGCATCTCGTCGTCCGACAGGCCCGCCTTCTTGGCTTTGCTGATCTTGGCCACGCAGATCATCAAAAGCGCAAGGCCAGCCACTGTGATGACGGCGCCAGCAGGGATCAAATAGCTCATCGCTCAATTCCTTTTCCCAAGCGCCGCCAATCGGCGCTTGATGCCCGGAGTGGCGCGTTATATCCCATGGGCTCCGCCGCGTTTCAAGCCAGAGAAGAGCCTTATGACCGACACGTCCGACACCTCCGTCATAGATAGCACCTACCGCGTCACTGCCGACGAGCTGCGCCAATTTGTCGAGCGATATGAGCGGTTGGAGATGGAGAAAAAGGACCTCGCCGACCAGCAGAAAGAGGTGATGGCCGAAGCCAAAGGGCGCGGCTATGACACCAAGGTGCTGCGCAAGCTCGTGGCGCTGCGAAAGCGCGACCCGCAAGATATCTCGGAGGAAGAGGCCGTGCTGGAGCTCTACAAAGAAGCGCTCGGCATGTAGTGTAGCATCGTCCGGCTAGGGTTCGATCAAGGTCACATTCGGCATGCGCCGAATTGTTTCGATATCACGCTTATAGGTCTCTGTGAGCGCTTCGACCGTTGCCTCGCTCCAGCCCGGAAGATCAATCTCCAAATCCAGGACATCCTGGCGCGCGAATTTCTCCAAAAAGGCCTCCACCACGCGCTGGCGTTGACGGTCGTTTTGGGGCGGATGGTCCCGCATATATGTCACCATTCGCGCATGGCCCTTGGGAGTCATCAATTCACTCAAAAAGGCGTCCCAACCGTCCAGCACCGTGAACTCGTCATGGGTGGTGATGTGGCGCAGAACCTTGTGCCAGATCAGTGGCGTATCCTCGTTGCACCAAGCGGTGATGGGCGTGTCGGGCAAGATCTCCGCAAGGCGCTTGAACAGGTCCGACCATCGCAGCCGCATCGGGTCAGAGCCGCTCATGAAGCTGGCCAAATCCTCTTCCCCGGATTTCTTGAAAACGCTTGGAATAAAGGTGGCAGGGTTGGCTATGGAAATGAACAGGTCGAGCTCGCAGCTTTGGAAAAGGTTGCGCACGCGTGGCATTCGGTAGCCGGTGCCGATGTAGAACTTGTCGCGCTCGATGGCGCGTTTGGCAACGCCGAGGAAGGCGTCATGGCTGAGAATGATCCGGTCGACCTCTTCCTCCTCGACCATGGCGTCGATCAGGGTTTGCTCAGTCTCCGGTGAGGGCGGCGCGTCCTTGAGGACCTGCAGCGCCTCCCGGATCATTGGGCGATACCGGTTCGGGTCCGCAACCAGAATGCCCTGTTCCACCAGCTTGTCCGTGTTCTTCAAAAGGCAGCGCAGAATACGCCCGTCATCGGTGCAATGCGCGCCGAGATGTAGGGCAATTTGCATAGGGCTGCTCTCCGTATTGCGCGTGCCTCCGCGTCTTGACGCTAAAATTCGGTGTCTGCGCAAAAATGTAAAGCCTTATGGCGAAAACAGCATGTCTGGACATTAATGTCTAGACTTGGGTTCAGCCCGCATCTAGCGTTGGAAAAAATGCTACCGGGAGGGTTCGCCATGAAGTCGCAGTATCGTGTTGTTGTCATCGGGGGCGGGGTTGTCGGCGCCTCGGTGCTTTATCATTTGGCCAAGATGGGCTGGACGGATGTGGCGCTCGTTGAACGCTCGGTCCTGACGGCGGGGTCTAGCTGGCACGCGGCGGGCGGTATCCATGCGTTGAACGCCGACCCCAACATAGCCCAGCTTCAGGCCTACACGATCGACCTTCTGTCGGAGATCGAGAAGGAAAGCGGCCAGAATATCGGCCTGCACATGACCGGCGGGCTGACCATGGCGGGCACGCCGGATCGCTGGGAATGGCTGCAATCGGCCTACCGCACTTTTCAGTCCATCGGCATCGAAGACTGCCGCCTTGTGACAGTTGAAGAGGCCGTCGAGTTGAACCCGATCATGTCAGGCGACGGGCTTCTGGGCGGCATGTGGGCCGACCGCGAAGGCTATATCGACACGACCGGCACGGTGCACGCCTATGCCGGGGCCGCCAAGAAACACGGGGCGGAGGTGATCGAACATACTCGTGTTTTGGAGCTGAACCAGACCTTGCAGGGTTGGGAAGTTGTGACCGAAAAAGGCACGATCGCTTGCGAGCATGTGGTCAATGCCGCCGGTTTGTGGGCCAAGCAGGTCGGCCGCATGGCGGGGATCGAGCTGCCGGTCTCGCCGCTCAACCACCACTACCTTATCTCCGACACCATCCCTGCGCTTGAGGAGCTGGATTTCGAGGTTCCAATGACCGTCGACCTCGAAGGCTTCACTTATCTGCGCCAGGACCAAAAGGGCGTGCTGCTGGGCATCTATGAGATCGACCACCAGCACTGGATGATGGACGGCGCGCCTTGGGAATATGGGTTTGAGTTGCAGCAAGAAGACCCCGACCGGATCGAGAAAGAGCTGATCCTGGGCTTTGAA
>JBCCUC010000048.1:0-6131 GCA_039197515.1 Pseudomonadota bacterium
CCCTGCGCTGCCAGTCGACCGAACAGCACTTTGAAGTTGTCTGTACTTTGTCGTGGTTCAACAAAGAATTTCCCGTTTTTTATCAAAGCCTCACACGTCCAATTTGCGTGTTTTTGCGTTGTTTTGCGTTGTTTTTCGTGCACCCGGCAAAGAAGCACGTTCTACTATACCGCGAAGCCGCGGCCTTGACGTAGCGACTTGCCGCAGCGCTCGTGTGCTGGGCGGATACCCGCGCCCTTAGCATTTCGTAGAGGGAGGTTTCATGTTGGAAAATGACGAAGATGAAGCCCAAGCGACGAGACGCATCGTCGACAAGGAAACCGGCAAGACGGTGGGCCTTCTTTATGTTTGGGAGGATGGTTACGAGCAACCACTTTGGTTAGATGGCGCTCGCAAGAACGTTGCTTTTAGCGAGCTGACGGATTTGCCTCAACAACAAACCGCTTAGAAGACTCAGGCCCATTTTTGGGTGCCCCAAGAATGGGGCAGATACCGATAAGCGCGCTTATGTGAACCTTGGGATAGCACCTGCTTTGAGATAGTCTTGCGGCAATCTAGGCGGCGTGCCACTCAGGCAAAACCAATGTAGCAGCGCGGTGTCTTGCTTTCCTTTACCTTGCATCAGACCTTTGGAACAAAATGTCGCTCTGATTTTTCAGTGCAACAAAACCGTCATGTGACTGTCGCTTGGCCGTTTCATTCCTCCGAAATCATCCGAATGAATTTCATAATGGGGGAATCACCATGAAACTTCGTTCTGTTCTTGCTGGCGCAGTGCTGGCAGTCACCGCTGCAGTTGCGGCGCAAGCTGAAAACTGGAAACTGGCCGTTACCGATGTTGAGGGCATGGAGCGCCTTCAGCTTGAATGGGGCCCTTTCAAAGAGGCGCTTGAAGACGCAACAGGCGACACGTTTGAATTCTTTGCCGTGAACTCGCGGACGGCAGCGGCCGAGGCTCTGCGCGGCGAGACCGTTGACTTCGTAGTCTCTGGCCCCGCGGAATATGTTGTCATCAACAAACTGACCAATGCCACGCCCATCATCGGTCTTGGTCGCCCGGATTACCACTGTGCGATCGTTGTGCGCGCCGATAGCGGCATCAACACCGTTGACGATCTCAAGGGTAAGAAAGTGGCCTTTGGCGATATCGGCTCGACATCCAACATGCTGTGCCCAATGCAGGTGCTGGCGGATTACGGTCTGGACCCGGTCAACGACATCGAAAAAACACATACATCTCGCAACATCGCACACGAAGCGCTGAAGAACGGTGACGTGGACGCGCTAGGGTCGAACGCCAACTCATGGCTGAACGTGCGCGCCAAGGAAACCGACTTGCCTTACGGCTTTTTCAAGATGATCGCGCGTTCGGGTGACCTGCCAAACGACATGATCATGGTTGGCGCGCATGTCCCTGCGGACGCAGCAGAGGCCGTTAAATCAGCCATCCTCGAAAACAAGGACTCCATCATCGCAGGCATCACCGCCCACGAAGAGAACGACAAATATGTCGGCATGGACCTCGTTTCGATCGAAGACAGCGCGTACGACTATGTGCGTTCAATGTACACAAACGCTGGCTTCCCTCAGTTCGACAACTTCATCGGTGACTAATTCCGACATCGAAACGCTGGTTGCGCCTGCGCGGCCAGACCGGACCGGGGCAGATATCTCTGCTCCGGTTCTGCCTGTTGATCTGCGCGTAACCGGGCTGGCCAAGTGCTTTGCCGGAACACCAATCTTCAAAGATGTGTCCTTTGGGCTGTCGCGCGGTGAGGCTGTCGCCATTGTCGGCGCGAACGGGACGGGGAAATCAACGTTACTGCGTTGTCTGATGGGTTTGATCCCCGCCGATGCCGGATCAATTGACGTGCTGGGCACGGGTGTGCGCGGCGCTTCAAACTCCGATCTGCGTGCAATGCGCGCGCAAATGGGGCTTGTGAGCCAAAAGCACAATTTGGTGCCCCGCCTGTCGGTGCTGTCTAATGTGGTGCAGGGACTTTTGGGGCAAAGGCCGGGACTGCGCCATTGGAGCCAAAGCTTTGCACCCGCGCCGTCACGCGAAGCGGCCTTGGCGGCCTTGGAAAAGGTCGGGCTGGCGCATCTTGCTTCACGCCGCGCAGACCGCTTGTCAGGCGGGCAATCGCAGCGTGTGGCCATCGCGCGGGCGCTCGTCGGGCAGCCCAAGATCCTGATCGCTGATGAACCAACGGCTTCGCTTGATCCGGCGGCGGGCGAAGATGTCATGGACCTGTTCTTTGCCCTCGCGCGCCAAGAGGGGGTCACAGTGATCTTCATCTCGCACAATATCGATCATGCGCTGCTATACGGCGACCGCGTGCTTGGTCTCGCAGGTGGCGGCATGCCGCTGGATGCGCGCGCTGACAGCCTCAGCGCAGAAGAATTGCGAGGGCTTTATGACTGACGCGTCACTTCCCACCCGGTACGAACGCCCCTCTGCATTGGCCTTTCTGGGATACGCGGTCGGCGTTGTGATCATTCTTTGGTCCTTTGCGGGCGCGGGCTTTTCCATCGAAAAGGTGATCTCTTCGCCGCCCCGTTTTGCCGACTTTCTAGACCGTGCCTTTCCGCCGAATATGGAGCCAAAGGTGCTGGCGCGGCTTGGCTGGAAGATGCTCGAGACCTTGCAGATCGCGCTGGCGGGTGCGGTCATCGGGATCATTCTGTCGGTGCCGGTGGCACTCTTGGCGGCGCGTGGATTGATCGCGCCAACTTGGATCAATCAGATTGTGCGCACGGCGCTCGGCTTTGTCCGGGCTGTACCGGATATCGCATGGGCTTTGGTCTTTGTTGTCGCCGTGGGCCTTGGGCCTTTTGCGGGCATGCTCGCCATTGCCATTGACACGGTCGGCTTTTGCGGGCGCTTCTTTGCGGATGATATGGAAGCGGCCGACAAGGGGCCGTCCGAAAGCCTGACCGCGACAGGCGCGCGTAAGCTGGACGTGGTCGCCTGCGCCACCATCCCGGCTGCCATGCCTGCGTTCATCTCGACCTCGCTCTTTGCGACGGAAAAGGCGGTGCGCTCGTCCACCATTCTGGGCCTAGTGGGCGCCGGGGGTATCGGGATCGAGTTGAAAGTGGGGTTTGACCTTTTTGACTATCCAACGGCCATGACCGTCATCCTGATGATTGCTGTTGTGGTCATCTCAATCGAATACCTCTCGGGCTGGGCCCGGACAAAGATCATCGGAGAACAACGTTGAACGTTATCACCAAGACCGACACAGCGGATCAGCATTGGAGCAAGATCTGGGACGGGATCGAAGAAGGCTCTAAGTGGCTGACGCCCGAGGCGGATGTCAAACGTTGGGCGGAGGGCTTGGCAGAAGGCGCCGCTATCCTTGACCTCGGGGCCGGAGTCGGGCGGCATGCCTTGGCTCTGCAAGTTGCTGGATTTGAACTTACGGCGCTTGATGCCGCCCCCGAGGGCTTGGCCGAGATCGACAAGGCGGGCACCGGAGTAACGACGCAACTCGGTCGTATGGATGACCTACCGTTCGAGGATGGCGCATTCGATCACGTGCTGAGCTGGAACGTGATTTATCATGGCGATGAGACGGTGTTGCTCAACACGATCAGCGAGGTGCGCCGGGTGCTCAAGCCGGGCGGGACTTTCATGCTGACGATGCTGTCTAAGCGTCGGCTGTGGATCGACCGCGAAACGCTGAATGGTCCACGCGAAATCTCCCGCAACACCTGGGTGTTCGACGAAGATGGGTCCGACAAACGTCATCCGCATTACTATTGCGGCGCGGTCGAGATGCTGGCCCTGTTCCAGGGGTTTGAGGTGATGTGGATGGAGGACCGTGAGCATGAAAAGCCCGGCTCCTGGCATTGGCACCTCATTCTGGAGCGGCAGGCATGATCCAGACTTTCGTGGGGGCGGAGGTCTATCTGCCCGGCGGGATCGAGGACGCCACGGTCACCATCGATGGGAACACCATTGTCGAGATCGGCGGCCCGGTGCAGGGCACAGAGATCGACGCACGTGGCAAAATCCTCGCGCCTGCGCTGATCGATGTGCATGGCGATGCCTTTGAACGGCAGATGATGCCGCGCCCGGGTGTGTTTTTTCCAACGGAAACCGCAGTTCTGGAAACGGACCGGCAGCTTGCAGCGAACGGGATCGCGACGACGTATCACTCGATTACGCTCAGCTACGAGCCGGGATTGCGGAGCGTCGACCGTGCGCGCGAAATGATGCAGGCGATACTGGATCTCGCCCCGCGTTTGACGGTCGAAAACAGGTTCCAACTCCGCTGGGAAACCTTCGCCTTTGAAGCGCTTGAGACGCTTGACTGGGCGATGGACGCGCCGTTGACGCCTTCGCTGGCGTTCAACGATCATTTGTCGATGGCGATGCGCAGCGCCGATACGGTGATGCAGGAGCGGCCTTTTGAGCATAGCCCTGACTTTAAGGTGATGGAGCTGTCGGACGCGGCCTTGTTTGAGAAACGGTATCGCAAGCATACTGAACGCTCTGGGCTCGACTACGAGGCGCACAAGGCCTTGGTGCACAAGGTCTGGGACCGACGCCCTGACGTGGTCCAGACCATGAAAACCGTCGCCGAAAAGGCCCGTGCCAAGGGCATTCCGATGCTCAGCCACGACGACACGCAGGCCGAGACCCGCAAGTTTTACCATGGAATCGGCGCAACAACATCCGAGTTCCCAATGACGATGGGACCAGTTGAGCAGGCCCGTGCAGATGGCGACATGATTATTTTCGGCTCACCGAATGCGGTGCGGGGCGGCAGCCATATCGGCTCTCTCGGGGCCGCTGAAATGGTTGAAGCGGGGCTGTGCGATATGCTGGCGTCTGACTACTACTATCCTGCGATGCTGGCCGCCATTGACCGTCTGGACCGAGAGAAGCGCGCGGATCGGCTGGCGCTGTGGTCCTTGATCTCTTCTGGACCTGCAAGGGCAATGGGGCTGACCGATCGAGGTGAAATCGCGACCGGCAAACGCGCCGATCTGGTGCTGGTCGATTGGCCAAAAGGCCACACACCCGCGATCCAGGGAACATGGGTGGCAGGCCGCCCGGCCTATCGCGGGATCCCACACGGCGGATGATGGTCAACCGAGATTATCTGCCTGCCGTCGGCCTCGGGATCACGCAGATCATGGGCTATGGCACCTTGATGTATGCCTATGCGGTCTTGCTGCCGCCTATGGCCAAAGACCTTGGCCTGAGCCTCAGCCAGGTCTTTGGCGTTCTGTCAGCCGGGCTGCTCTTTGGCGGTATGGTCTCTCCGCTCTCCGGGCATCTGACGGACCGTTTTGGTGGCCGCTGGGTCATGGTGGGTGGTTCTGTCGTGGCGGGTCTTGCACTTGTGGCGATGTCACAGGTGACCACGTGGCAGCAGCTCTTGGTGACAATCCTTGTGGCTGAAGGCGCGGGGATGTTTGTGCTTTACAATGTAGCCTTTGCCGCTGTGGCGCGCCTTGATCTGAGCGTTCCTGCACAGCGTTCGATCTCGATCATCACTCTTTTTGGCGGTGTCGCCTCGACGATCTTCTGGCCGCTGACACTGACCCTGTTCAATGCCCACGGCTGGCAAACAACCTGGGTGATCCTTGGGCTCGCGTATCTGATCGTTTCCCTGCCGATCCATGTTGCTGTCTTGCGTGGTCCGGAACGAGACGCACAAAGTGCGAAAAGGGCGCAGACTTCGGACTGGCCCGAGTTGCAGGGCGCGGCGCGCAAGCGTGGGATGTTCTGGATGGTGATCTCATTTATCTTCTCTGGCTACCTGATGGGGGCCGTGATGACGCTTTGGGTCACCAATGTGCAAGACCTTGGCCATAGTGCCGCGATGGCCGCCCTCGCCGGAGCCGTCATTGGCCCGTTCAAGACGGTCGGGCGGTTCTTCGAAATGATGATCACCCGCAACATGCACCCGCTGGGCACCTATCTTCTGGCATTGTCGCTCCAATTCGGCGGTTTCGCAGTCCTGTTGTCGGTTGGTTTCACTGTACCCGGCATCCTGGTCGCCGCCGCGATCTATGGCATGGGCGACGGGATCAAGACGATCGTGCGCGGCACGCTGCCGCTCGCGCTCTTTGGCCATAAGGGCTATGGCGCGCGGCTGGGCTGGATTGCATCC
>JBCCUC010000049.1:0-5252 GCA_039197515.1 Pseudomonadota bacterium
CCGTAGGCGTGCGCGCTATCGATCAAGGCTTGTGCTGTGACAGCGACTCCCAGCCCCTTCCCGCGGTGATCGGGTGACACAGACACGGACCCTAGGAAGGCCGTTCCAGAATGGGGGCCGTCCACATGGTAGCGATCACTGACAAGTGCGCAGGCCGCTAGCGTGCCTTCAGCCGTTTGGATGCAGGTGGTGATCTGCGGGACAACATCGCCGCGCATGTACCATGCGGGCATCGCCGCCACGCCGCATAGGGAATTCAGCTCTTGAACTGCGCCGATGGTGGTGGGATCGGGCTTAGCGTAACTGCTGAAGGTCCAGCCATCAGGCAACACATCCGTCAATGTGGTACAGCGCTGACCGACGATGCCCGAGCCACCCAGAAAAACATCCCAGCTTGGTACCTCTACCCCTCCTCCAAAGACCGCGCGGATCTTGTCATAGATTGTCGCGCGATCCATTGCGGCAAGCGCGACGAAGCGATCCTGCGCTACCTCTGCGACCAGACGGTCCCAGCCAAAGGCCTCCGGATCAAGCACATTCAGGACCCGTCCTCCATTGCCGAGTACGGGGTCTGCGGCGATTTCAGCGTGGCGCGCCAGAAGGCGCCGCTGAATGTTGCGGTGCACTTCAGAGCCGGTGAATTCCTGCACTCTCATGCGCGTGCCCATTCTGCCACCTGCGCTGTCGCGCGTTTCAGCATGAGCACGTCAAAATTCGCGAGGATCCGATAGCCTTTGGCCTTCAGGTCCTGGGCTTGCTCTTGCGTAAAGGCCACGCCCCCCAGGGGCATGCCGGCCTTTTTCGCGGCTGCCTCAATTCGGGCATTGGCCTCAGTCATCAAAGGGTGGTCGAGCTGCCCGGGCACGCCAAGCTCCGTAGACAAATCAAAAGGCGCGAGGACCATACAATCCACCCCCTCAACCGCGCAGATGTCTTCGATGTTCTCGAGGGCGCCGATCGTCTCGATCAGCAGCATGCAAACAGTCTTGGTGCCAGGTCCAGGCAGATAGTCAAAAAGCCCCATGTTCCAGCGCGAATGGGCCACAAATGGCCCCCAGCCCCTAGTGCCATGGGGTGGATATCGGAGGCTGGCCACTGCGCGTTCGGCATCGGCAACGCTTCGCGCAAGAGGAAAACAGATCCCTTCGGCTCCTGCATCAAGGGCTCTTTTGACCTCATTCTCATCAATCGAGGGGATACGCACGAGCGGCGCACAGCCCGTGCCTTGGGTGGCCGCAATCATGGCGTGAAGGCTCTCGGGGCCTACTGGTCCATGTTCGCGATCAAAGACTAGAAAATCCGCCCCCGAAACGGACATTGCCTGGGCCGTTACAGCGGATGGAATAACTGCAACATGGCCGCTAATCATCCGCGCCGGATCAGCGAGTTTGTCTTTAAAGTTCATTTTGTCTCTCCTGTCTGGGTTGCGGGTCTTACGGGTCAGGTGGCGGCCCCGCGCCATTCCAAGAACGCATCGACAACTTGGCCCGCAATCGTGATGCGTTTGGCACTCAGGCGCAGTAGATCGCCGTCAGATTCTACGTCGCGAACTTGTTCCGTCCCAACCCAGTTTGGGCAGAAAGACTGGGTGACGGAATGGATCACCTGATCGCCGCGGTGTTCATACATGCCCGCAGAGGTGAGATGGGATTTGAAAGCCGCAGGGTCTTCGGCCTCGCTTCCACCGAATGGGTCGTTTGGCGCGGCGAAGGCGGCAGGCTTGGCTTTGGCCATGTGAACGAAGGCAAAACCGTCATTGGAGTCGCTTATAGAGCCCTGGGGATTTTGGCCAAACGGATATGCGCGGGTGCCGTCATCGGCCTGATTAAACCAGCTCTCCAGCGTCCAGGTGCCGATCAGAAGGTTGCGTTGGGCCATAGTCGTCATTCTCCGCGTTTGTGCCGTGTTGGCTCAAGCCTAAGGCAGCACCCGCCGCGAAACGGAATTAAGAAAGAGGAAAACCCATTAATTCGGGGTTCCGCGTTTGGAGATCGACAGAGCGCACGCAAATTCCTAGGCTATGCAACGATTGGGGGATTGGAATGTGAATGTGAGGGTTGAGCCAGAGCGCACTGGCCAAGTGAGTGAGAGCCAATACCATTTTTTAGGCGTGACGCTGGATGAAGGCACGCGCAGTCTTCGCCGGGGAAAGGAGACCTTGCCGCTTGGAGGACGAGCTTTTGACCTTCTTCTTTACCTCATCACCAATCGCGACCGCATTGTGAGCCGCGCCGAAGTCTTTCGGGGCGTCTGGGGGGATGCTGTGCTGGATCAGAGCAATCTAAACGTGCAGCTTGCCGCGCTACGTCGGGTTCTGGGGCCTGATGTTGTCCAAACGGTACCAAGGCGCGGGCTACGTTTTGGCGCTGAGCTGGAGGATAATTCCGGAGCCGAGACCGCCTCTATCGCTGTTTTGCGCTTTGACGTGATCGGCCAGGCGGAAGAAATTGAATGGCTTGCCGATGGGATCGCAGAAGACCTCTCCACAGAGCTAGCCCGGTTTCGGGATCTTCTCGTGATTGCACGTAACTCCGCCCGCACAGTGCCGGATGTGACGGCCCACGACGCCGCGCAGGCGCTGAATGCCCGGTACCTCGTAACGGGAACGCTACGCCAGTCAGGCGAGACGTTTCGCCTTACGGTGCGGCTTGTGGATGCGGGCTCTGGCGTGAAGGACTGGGCCGAAACCTATGATTGCGCCGCTGATGCGCGCTTTGAAATGGTAGATGAGATCGTGGCGGCGCTGGCCTCTGCCATAGGCCCCCAGGTCTGGGCGGCAGAAGCACGCAGGCTGCGGCGGGAGCCCCCGCGAAATATGTCCGCCCATGATCTTGCCCAACGTGCGTGGGCAGGTCTTTGGCCTTTAGAGATGACGCCAGATCAGCGCCCACGCGAGCGCGCAATGGATCTTGCAGGTCAGGCCATCGCTATCGATCCGTCCTGTGCCTTGGCCCACCGAACAGTCGCCTACGCACAATTTTGGACGCTTTATTTTGGCCTCGCAGATCTGCGCGATACAGCGCTTATGGAGGGTCTCACTGCCGCAGCGGAGGCCATTGCTTCAGATCCACTGGATCACCACGCATACCGGCAAAAGGGCCTTCTTCATTTTCTAAGCTCTGAGCCTGTTGCGGGCATGATTGATCTGCGCCGCGCCCATGCGCTCAACCCCAATTGCGCGCTGACGCTGAGTTGGCTGGGGCTTTACGAGGCGACACACGGGAATGATACGGTTGCAGTAAGCCACGCGGAGGCGGCTTTGAAGCGCAGCCCTCTTGATCCAATGCGCGCATCTTTGGAAGTGGCGCTGGCTTTCACACATTTCATTACCGCGGATTATGGGTCGGCCTGTGACGCGGCCTTTTCGGCAGTTCAGCAGCGCCCTCAAGCTGCGACGCCTTACCTGATTTTGACTATCGCGCGCATTGGCGTCGGCGATCTGGATGGTGCAAAGTCGGCGTTTGAGCAGTTAGAGGCCCTGGCCCCCGAAATGACCGCCGCGCGGCTGAAGGGGGCGTGGCTCTCTCCCAAAGAAGACTACAGGCGTCGTGCGCAGACCTTTTTGCAGGTTGCGGCGGGCCTTGCGCCGATGTCGGAGGCTGTGGCGCAGGCAGCTGATCGACGACCTTAACGCAGCAAATTATCGACGCGTCGGCGTGCCTCAGCCTTCAGTTGTGCCGCTTCCAGAGCACGGGCTGCCCGGTCCGAGGCGGACACCGGTGTGCGGGGCGCAAAGATTGGCGGTGTGCGAAGAATGCCTCTCAGGGCCTGCAATGCGGCAAATAGGATGGCTTTGGGAGGGGTCTGGGGCTGAGTGGTGAAGTTGGTCATTTTCAGGGTCCTTATGGGTTGTCTTCATCTGTTGAACCCACTTTGCCCAGTTCCTGTTTTTCCCGCGTCGGGACGATTCCCTATTTTTAATTTTTCAGTTCCCTATTTTTCAGGGCACCTTGCACTTAGGGACCCCAGCCGGGCCCATTGCATAGGGAGAGAGGCGCTGAGCCAGCCATTGCTTGAACGCACAGATGCGATCTTGTCGCTGACCACCCATGCTGATGATGCGCGGGGTGGGATGGGGCATACTGTCTATCTACTGGGCGAAGCAGGCGCGGGTAAAACCACGCTTTTGCGCGCATTTGAGGCACAAATGGCGGCGGCTACAGTCCTACGCGCTGCTTGCGAAGATCTGTCGATCCCGGAGCCTTTGGGCCCCTTGCGTGATCTGGCTTTTGATGCGGGCGTCGATCTTGATGCATTGCTGACGCAAGAAAAGGACCGGCTTGCCGTCTTCGTGCACCTTTTGGACGCGATCACGAACTCCGACGGGCTGACGCTGCTTCTTGTGGAGGATCTGCATTGGGCCGATGAGGCAACGCTTGATTTCTTGCGCTTTGTCAGCCGCCGGATCAAGCGCCACGGGATCTTATTGCTCATCACAGCACGCGATGATGAGGCGGAGGGGCGCCCGCAGGTCCGGCGCGCGATAGGGGGCGTCTCGCCCTCTGATTTTACCCGCCTAGTGCTGGAACCACTTTCGCTTGAAGCGGTGACACAGCTTGCAGTTGGGCACGCGTTGTCACCCGAAGAGGTGCATCAGCGGACCGGTGGGAATGCGTTCTACGTCTCAGAGATGTTGCGCGGCTCAGAAAGCGAAGCGCTGCGGAGTGTGCAGGACACAGTACTGAGCCGGATTGCATCTGCCTCCCCCGATGTTCGGTCGGCTCTGGAAGCGGTGTCGATCTTTCCCCGACGAGCAGAGTGGGATTTGGCGCTGCGCGTTTCGGGTGTCGATGAAAGCGCTTTTGATGCGGCAATTGAGGCTGGTTTGATGGAAGATACCGGCACGTATCTCGCCTTCCGCCATGAGATAGCCCGCCAAGCAGTAGAAACATCTTTGCGAACGGGGCGTCGCATGCGGCTTAACACCACGCTTTTGGAGGCATTGCAGGCGTTAGGCTCCGCCTCTACCGCACGCCAGCTTCACCACGCGCGGCAAGCAGCGGACACGGATCAGATAGCACACCTGGCGCCGCTTGCGGCGCGCGAGGCCTTCGCCGCAGGCGCGAACCAGCAGGCTGCTGATTACTTCACCATCGCCGTTGAGCTTGCCGACGAAGAAGACAAACCCGCCTTTGCCGCACTGCTTTTTGACGCGGGAGAAGCCTGCCGCTTTGTAGGACGACTTGGGGAGGCCGTGAATTTGCTTGAAAGGGCGCTTACAATTGTGCCGGAAAACACCGCGCTGCAGGGCC
>JBCCUC010000050.1:0-4032 GCA_039197515.1 Pseudomonadota bacterium
CGCGTTCGTAGAGGTGGTAGATCTCTCCGTGTTTATCGCCCAGGATTTGCACCTCAACGTGGCGGGCTTTGAGGATCATCTTTTCCAGGTAGCCTTCGCCATTGCCGAAAGCGGCTTCCGCCTCGCGCCGGCCTTCAAGGACCTTCTCCTCCAGTTCGCTTTCGGCGTAGATCGGGCGCATGCCGCGCCCGCCGCCGCCCCAGGAGGCTTTGAGCATGAAGGGATAGCCGATTGTCTCCGCTTCCGCGCGGATCGCGGCCATATCATCGCCCAGAACGCCGGTGGCAGGGATGACCGGCACGCCTGCCTCTTGGGCCACGCGCCGCGCGCTGGCCTTGTCGCCCAGGGCGCGCATGGTCTCAGCCTTAGGCCCGATGAAGGTGATCCCGTTGGCGTCGCAGGCGTCGACAAAGTCGGGGTTCTCAGACAGGAGGCCGTAGCCTGGGTGGATCGCGTCCGCGCCCGAGGCCTTGGCCACGCGGATGATCTCGGGGATTGAGAGATAGGCCTGCACGGGGCCCAGCCCTTCGCCGATGCGGTAGGCCTCATCGGCCTTAAAGCGATGCAGCCCCAGCTTGTCTTCTTCGGCGTAGACCGCGACCGTCTTTTTGCCCATCTCATTGGCCGCGCGCATGATCCGGATCGCGATCTCACCACGGTTGGCGATGAGGATTTTCTTGAACTCGGGCATAGCTGCGGCCTTTCGCATCACTCGTGCGCGTCTTTTGAGGGCTGCCGCAGTGCAGCGCAAGGGTCGGCGGGACAGTTTTCGTTACATTTGTGAAACCTCGGCAGCGTGCCGCTGGAGCGCGTGTTCAGATTATCTTTTGACTGCTTGACGTTAGGACAATGTGACCGGGGCCGGTAGAGATCTGAGGGTCGCGGCCCCCAATTGGCCCATGTTGGCTTCCAGGTCTTTGCGCAGGATATCAACGAGGTGAGCGGGTCCTTTGGGGCCGAGCGCGCCCAGGGCAAAGTGCCAGGCGCGGCCCAGCATGATGAAATCCGCGCCAAGTGCCAGGGCGCGCAGGATGTCGAGGCCGCTTTCCACACCGCTGTCAAAGACCAGCGGCAGTTTCGTGGCCGCGCGGATGGCAGGCAGTGCCTCAATGCTGGCGGGGGCACCATCAAATTGGCGGCCCGCGTGGTTGGAGACCCAGATGGCATCGGCACCGGCCTTTTCCAGGCGCGCCACATCCTCGGCGCGCAGCACGCCTTTCACGATGAAGGGCCCGTCCCAGGCGTCGCGCAGCCAGCGCAGGTAATCCCAATCGGGTGAGGTGCGCAGCAGGTAGCCCACGTGGGCAGCAGGCGAGAGGCCTTTGGAGGCGGCATCGGTGTATTTATCCAGACCGCGCATATGCGGCATGCCGCGTTTCGACGTCTCCCAGGCCCAGGTGGGGCAGAGCGCGACCTGCGCCAGGAGCCGGGGCGTGAGCTTGGGCGGGTTGGTCAGCCCTGAGCGCACCTGGCGCTCGCGCCGCGAGGCCGTGGGCACGTCGACGGTGAGCACCAGGGTGGAGAACCCCGCCGATTTGGCGCGCGCGAGCATGTCGCTGCGGATCTGAGCGTCGCGCGGCGGGTACATTTGAAACCAGGCATGCGGGCCAAGATGCGGGGCCATGTCCTCCGGGCTTTGCGTGGCGACGGTGGAGATGGCATAGGGGAGCGCATGTTTGGCGCCCGCCCGGGCGAGCAGTTTTTCGGCACCCGGCCAGATGAGGCCTGACATGCCAATGGGAGATATGCCGAAGGGCAGCGGGTAATCGGTGCCAAGAAAGGAGGTGCTGAGATCGGGTGTCACCTCCCCGTGCAGGACCGAGGGCGGAAAGCCGATGCGGTCCAGGCACAGGCGGTTGCGGCTTTTGGTGGCCTCGCGCCCCGTGCCGCTGTCGAGGTATTCCCAGACGAATTTCGGGATGCGGCGGCGGGCGCGAGCACGCAGGTCGGTGAGCGCAGGGTAGGTGGCGTGCAGATCCATGACGGCATTTGCGCGGGATGACGCCGCTTTGTCCAGCCGGGGCCGCTCATTGACGGGCAGTGGTATGCCACCAATTAATCCGTAATGATACCTTTTAATCCGGAAGAGGCCAGATGAGGCCGGGCTTGTCCGGATGGCATTTTGAGGGTCAACGCTGGGTCCGATACCAATCGTGGATCGCGCTTCTTTTGACTTGGCGGTGAGGCGGGAAACTCTCCGCCACAGCGGCCGCAATCTGGTCGAACGTAAGCGTGTCGATACGCGTTTGAATGAACGCGCGCAGCTCCTCATCGATGTCGATCCTGCGCGGTCTTCCGGGCCGATGTTGACGCCGATGGTCACTGGCCGACCGAGACCCCTCATTCGAACTGCCTTTCGAAGCCCCCTTCGAAGACCTTTCGAACCCGCCGTTAACGCCCTCTTCGATGCGCGGCGCGCAGGTGCTCAGCCCGGCCTTTGCCTCTTGCACCTTACGTTCGGCCCCTTGGGCCAAGGCAAGCGCGCGGCGAAAATCATCAAGCGCCGTCACAACATCTCACCATAGTCCGACCGATTCGTGTTCAGCTCGTTTCTGAGGGTCACATCGGTGATCCGCAATCGGCGCGCGATATCCGTGTTCGACATGCCTCGCGCCTTCAGACAGAGGCACAGCCAAGGCGCGCCCAGGGGGATCCGCCTCGGCAATCTGTCACGCACTGCGGCGAGTTGCCGTGCCGCATCAATGCCCACGGCCTGCGCCAACTCTGATCCTGGACGTGGGGCCGCAGCGATATCCAAGTTCACACCGCCAAATGACAAAAGAAGTTGGGTTCATTTCTCGATACCGATTGCATCGCTAAAGCGTGTGATGTTCGCCGGTGGTCGCGGGTAGCGTATTGCTGGCGGTTTGGTCATTGGGTACCTTCAAGCGGCAGGTGTGACGCGGTGACATTCTCCCGGCCGTAGCCCGGTCGAAAGACCGGTGGCGCTATGTGGGGTTGCCAGGAAACTGGAAGGGAGGCCCCACCGCCTGCACCCAACGTGCTTGATCGCCCCGCCGCAAAGGGGCACGGGCCAGCGGCAAAGCCGAACCCTCAGTGCGCCCCCTAGCAAGGCGGTCTCAAGGCGAACCGCGGCTCAGACAAGACGCTCGGGCGTGATCCCAAGTTGGTCGCAAATCAATGCCGTATCGCCTGATGCGCTTGGCCATGCGTCGGTGCGAGGTGGCGCGCCCTCCGCGAAGGTGCGGGTCAATTGCGCATAGGCCGGAACCGGCGTTGACCCGCGCGCGAACGCCGTAGAGGTAGCAATCGTTCGTAAACACGTGATCATTATCGGGGCGGATCTTGGCGGTGAACTCATAGTTTTCGCGCTCCTGCCAGATGATGGGGTGGATCATCCGCGAGGTGTCCAAGAGACATCAATGTGTATCGCCACCGCTTTGCATGTTGCTGACGGTGATTTCCTCACCAGCCTTGTTCTTCGATGGATGATCCGTTTCGAAGAAGTACTGTCCGTCAAAGCACTCCGTATCAAAGCCCGCCGCCAAAAGCGCCGTGATTAACTCATCTGGGTGGGTTTTGGCAAGCCGCCCCATTTCAGAGAAGACCGGCTTGAACACGCCGATTTTATCGTCGGCAATGTGTTCGCGCCGCACAAGGACGGTGCTTTCGAACTTCCGATTTTCAAGTTTCAAGCTGTGGGCCTTCAAGTTTTTGACCAGGCGCTCTCCGAACCACTCGCGGAGCTGCGGAAACTGACCCATCCAACCGTAAGTTTCATCTGAGCATACGCCTGTTGTTTCCATCGCAATCTTTGTCCACTGCGGTTGCGCCTTCAAAAACGCATCCGGGTAGACGGCTTTGAAGCCTTTGAAAACAAGGTCGAGGTTGGTGGCGTTTACAAGCATCTAAGGCTTGTCCTTCGTGAAATTGACCTGCCCCGGTTTTGAGGTCCACTCATAAATCGGGTTTGTCCGCCTCGTGTGTGGCATCATTCGGCGGCGTGAGCAATGGGCGCGGGCGCGGAGCCTTCAGATAGCTCAAGCGGCTGCGCCCATTGCGTTTTGTGGA
>JBCCUC010000051.1:0-3458 GCA_039197515.1 Pseudomonadota bacterium
CAGCGTCCCTGTCAGCGGCCCAGGCCCAAAAGCGCGGGCCAGGACCACTGTCCAGATCAGCGCATCGACCCCGCGCACAAAATCAAAGACCCGCCGTGTGCCCGCGCGGAGCAGCATCAGCGGCGAAAACCGTTTCGCCGCCAGAAAGGCGAGCGGAAGGGCAAGGATCGCGGCTCCCATTGTGCCAAGGAACGCCATGAGGATTGTCTCGCCGATAGCCCAGGCCACATCCTTGTGCCGCCACATCTTGTTATTCCACCAATCAGACACCGCCCCGGCGACATTGCCGCGTTCAGGATCCAAGCGCTCGCCAAACAGGATCGCACCAAGACCTTGGCCGTGATATGGGCTGTCGAGTGTGAACCAGAAGAGCTCCCATCCTGGGAAGTAGTTGAACACCTCGGTGCGCGCGCCAGTCAGCGTGATGCGGCCCTCGGGCGTTGTGATACCAATTCGGCGGTTCGATGCAGAAATCCAATCCGGCAAGTCATCGGGCAAGTTGCTGGTCAGGCTGCGCCCTTCGGCTTGCACTTCGATCAGGGGGAAGCCGGGAAACTCAATCTCAGTGCGATTGTCGGGCAGATAGCGCACGATGTGATCTCCGCCCAGGCCGATGGTGATCACCTCATCGCCGCTGACCCAATCGGGGCGCTGGCCTTCGGGGTAGCGCCCCTTGCGCTCACCTTCGACGGCATAGCTGACCTCACCCGACCGATTGTCGCGTGTAACATGCACCTTGTGCGACCAACTGTCGGAGGCCAGCGTAACCGCATTGTCAAGGTTGGCGCGCTCTGCAAGGCCCGGAATATCGAAGGCAAAGAGGATATAGACCAGATAGGCAAAGATAACCACTGGGATGCCAAAGCCCATCAGCCGCTTGCGCTGAAACACTTTGTCGGCGTCGTGTTTGGTCAGGCTCAGATCTGTTGCGGTCATTGACCTTGCCCCTCTGTCAAACGGTTGCGGTAGCGGCTGGAGACCTGATCGAAGAAGACGATCGTACCAAAAAGCAGAATGAAGATCGCTGCAGCCTCGTCAAACCGGCCCGGCCCCCAGGCCATGGCATTGCGCAGCTCGTATCCAATACCGCCCGCGCCCACAAAGCCCAGGATGGCTGAGGCGCGGATGTTGATCTCGAACCGAAGCAGAGAATAGCTGATGTAGTTCGGTGCAACCTGCGGCAGCACTCCGAGCAGCATGCGCTGCGACCATGTCGCGCCTGTCGAGGCAAGACCCTCCATCGGTTTGAGGTCTGCATTCTCGGCAACCTCTGAGAACATTTTGCCCAACGCGCCCGCTGTGTGAATGGCGATGGCGATCATCGCAGGCACGGGTCCGCCGCCAAGGACGAAGATCAGCACAAGCGCTATGACGATTTCAGGAACCGCGCGCATCACGTCTGAGATGCGGCGAAAAAGCGGGATAAGACGTGGCCATTTGGCCAAACCGCGTGTGCCCAGCAGAGACAATAAGATACCGCCAGCGACGCCGATCAGGGTTGAGACGGCGGCGATGTTGATCGTCTCAACAAGAGCTGGGAAGTATTTGGCGATCAAACCTGGTAAGTCGGCGCGTTTTTCCCATGCCTCTGACAGCACATCGGCAGGATAGTCCCCGATCTGGTGCAGGCCTTCCCAGAAACCACCTGCATTGCGGTCATCCGCGACGTTGAAACCGGAGACCATCAAAACGACAAAAATCAGCAGGGTCAGCCCGCCATAAAGCCTGCGCCGCTGGACCTGCGCCATGTAGCTCGACTGGATGCTGCCCACGCTTTGCGGTGCGCCGCCTGCGGTTATCTCTGCCATTCTGCCCCCGGATGGAAATTGGACGCCCAAGTGCGGGCGCCCTGAGTGGTTAGGGTGTGGGCTCTCGTGATCCTTTGCGTTGCAAAAGACACTGCCGCCCACCCGTCAGCCCGCGCGGAGCGCGGGCGACGTATTACCCGCCGATTTTCGCTTTGCGCGCTTCGACGATCGAGATGTAGGTGTCGTGGGTGACCGGCTGGAAGCCCAGCGTGTCGCCCGCAGCTACGCCATAGGCACAATCCGGGTCTGCTTCGAACAGGCCATCAACCAGCGCGGTCATTGTGGTTTTCACATCCGCTGGCAGCGCCTTGCGCAGAACGATTGGACCTTCAGGGATCACTTTGGATTTCCAGATCTGAACCATATCGTTCATGTCAACGAGGCCAGCATCAACAGCTTTGCGCAGCGCGCCGGAGTTATAACCGTCTTCCCAGTTGCCCTGACCGTCGGCCCAGGTCACACCGCCGTCGATGTCGCCGTTGTTCACTGCAACGATGGTCTGCTCATGGCCGCCGGTGAACTTGACCTCACCAAAGTATTCACCGCTCTCCATGGTCACGCCGTCTTTGTACTGCGGGATCTCGATGGACGGGATCAGATAGCCTGAGGTGGAGTTCGGATCGCCAAAGCCAAAGACCTTGCCTTCCATGTCATCGAGGGAGGCGATGCCGCTGTCTTTGCGCGCAAAACCAATAGAGTGGTAGCCCACAGAGCCGTCCACGTTCACTTTGATCAGCACAGGCTCAACCGCGTCTGCGTCCTGCAGATAGGTCGCCGCGTAAGACGACGCGCCCAGCCACGCCATATCGATATTGCCGCCCAGCAGGCCTTGGATCACGCCGTTGTAGTCGGCGGGGGCAAACAGCTTGGTTTCGACACCAAGCGCTTCGGTCGTGTAATCCGCCAGGCACTGATACGAATTCATGCGGTCCTGAGCATTTTCACCGCCCAGGATGCCGATGCGAAACTCGGTGATCTCTTGGGCGAAAGCGCCAGTGCTGAGCGCGGTTGTGGCGGCGAGCGCCAGTACGAGGGTCTTTTTCATCGTTTTCTCCGTAGTTTTTGTGCCCTACCGCCTATCGGCTACTTGAGGGCGGGGTTGATGAAGGTTGCCCGCGAATGGCGCGGGTGGCAGCTGGCTCAGGCGTAGGCTTTTTCTGCCTCCGACCTGTCCAGTGTTTCAATTTCGGTGGATGTGGCGGCTTCGGAAAAATCTGCACCTGCACCATAGATGTCGCGCGCGACACCCGTGGTCAGTTGCGCTGGTGTTCCGTCGAAAACGATCCGACCATCGCGCATCCCAATCACGCGGTCGCAATAGCGACGCGCCGTGTCGAGTGTATGCAGGTTAGCAATAACCATGCGGCCGTCTTGTTCATGAATGTCGCGAAGGGATTGCATCACGACTTGGGCGTTCATCGGATCGAGCGATGCAATGGGCTCATCGGCCAGAATGATCTTGGGGTCTTGCATCAGCGCCCGTGCGATGGCGACGCGTTGCTGTTGACCACCGGACAGTGCCTCGGCGCGCTTGGGCGCTTGCTCGGCAATGCCAAGCCGGTCGAGGCACTGTCCGGTGGTCAACAGCAACGCGTCGCCATCGCACGGGCGCTGATGCAAGACCCCAAGATCATTCTGGCCGATGAGCCC
>JBCCUC010000052.1:0-3040 GCA_039197515.1 Pseudomonadota bacterium
AAACCTCTGAGCATGGGCGTGACCCTGACATGGCCATGGGCAAGCTGTCCAGAAATTCGACCGGGCGCTCAGCACGAAAAAGCCCCGCCAGCGCGAACCGGCGGGGCTGATCTGAGGAGAGGTCAGATCGGTTTCTTAGCCCTCGGCGGGCAAGATCACCTTGTCGATGACATGGATGACACCGTTGGAGGCCGAGATGTCGGCTGTCACCACAGATGCGTCATTGACCATCACGCCATTGTCGAGGTCGATTGTGATCTCACCACCTTGCACAGTGGCGGCGGTCATGTCGTCGGTCAGGTCGGTGGACATCACTTTCCCGGGAACGACGTGATAGGTGAGGATGGCTGCCAGCTGCTCTTTGTTCTCTGGCTTCAGCAAATCCTCGACCGTACCTTCTGGCAATGCCGCAAAGGCCTCATCGGTTGGGGCGAAGACGGTGAACGGTCCGTCACCTTTCAACGTGTCGACGAGACCGGCCGCTGTTGCGGCGGCGAGCAGGGTCTCGAAGCTGCCGGCACCGGCGGCGGTGTCGACGATGTCTTTCTTCATCCCGGCAACAGCGGGGGCTGCAAATGCGGCCGTTGCGGCCAACGCAATGACAGTCTTTGCGATTACAGTCTTACGGAACATAAATTACTCCCTTTGATTAGCTACTGAGGACGCCCGCCTCATGCGGGTGTCGCGAGTGCTACGCATGAAACCCGCGGCAGGTTTCCGCTGCCTATGCAAAGAATGTTTTTGACCAAAAATGCGGGCGCACTAAGCCGGACGCTTTGCGGATTTCAATTCACAGATCTGTCAGCGCTTGTGAATGAACCAGTGGCATTGAGCAGGGGGGCTTGCGCGATTTCGCCGCTCTGCCAGAGTGGGCGCGCAAGCAGTCAAGGAGCAAGCGCGATGATGGATTGGGCCGGTTGGGTGTTTCAGATTTTGGCCTTCGCCTTTGTCTTTGTCATAGGTCTGGCAGCGCTTGTCGCGGTGATCCTGTTCATCATTGATCGCGCCCAGACCGAGGATGCGGTGCGGCGCAACTACCCTGTGATTGGCCGCTTCCGCCATATCTTCACCGAGCTGGGCGAGTTTTTCCGGCAGTATTTCTTCGCGATGGACCGGGAGGAGCTTCCGTTCAACCGCGCGCAGCGTGACTGGGTGAAGCGCGCGACCAGCGGGCAGGGCAACACGGTGGCTTTTGGGTCGACCCGCAATATCGCGCTGCCGGGCACGCCGATTTTTGTGAACGCGCCGTTCCCGCCGCTTGATAACCAATTCGCCAAATCGGAGCCGATGGTGATCGGGCCCGGTGCGCGGCAGCCCTATCATGCGCCATCTTTCTTCAACCTGTCTGGCATGAGCTACGGCGCGATCTCGAAACCCGCCGTGCAGGCCTTGAGCCGCGGTGCGAAAGAGGCGGGGATTTGGATGAACACGGGCGAGGGTGGGCTGAGCCCGTACCATCTGGAAGGCGGCGCGGATATCGTGTTCCAGATCGGCACCGCCAAATACGGGGTGCGCGACAAGGACGGGCGGCTCGATGATGCGAAGCTGCGCGAGTTTGCCGAAAAACCTCAGGTGAAGATGTTCGAGTTGAAGCTTGCGCAGGGGGCTAAGCCCGGCAAGGGCGGCATTCTGCCTGCCGCCAAGATCACGCCAGAGATCGCCGAGATACGCGGAATTGAAGTCGGCACGGATTCGATCAGCCCAAACCGGCATGAGGAGATCGGCAGCTGGGACGACCTGCTCGACTATCTGGCGCATATAAGAGAGGTCACCGGCAAGCCAGTTGGCATCAAGACGGTCTACGGCGCCTCCGCCCCGTTTCGCGACTTGTTTGAGACGATCAATCGGCGCGGGCCGGAGCTGGCGCCGGATTTCATTACATTGGATGGGGGTGAAGGTGGTACCGGTGCGTCGCCTTTGCCCCTGATGGATTTGGTGGGTGTCTCGATCCGGGAAAGCTTGCCGGAGGTCGCGAACCTCTTGCGTGCCTATGGGTTGAAAGAGCGGATCCGGCTGGTGGCCTCTGCCAAACTGATGGTGCCAGGTGACGTGGCCTGGGCCTTGGCGGCGGGTGCGGATTTCGTGACCTCGGCGCGTGGGTTCATGTTCTCGCTGGGCTGCATTCAGGCGATGAAATGCAACAAGAACACCTGCCCCACGGGCATCACCACCCATAACCCACGCTTCCAAAAAGGGCTGGTGCCGGAGGACAAGTATAAGAAGGTGGCGCGCTACGCGAAGAATATCGTGAAAGAGGTGGAGACCATCGCCCATTCCGTGGGTGTTGAGGAGCCGCGGCTGCTCAGGCGCGAGCACGTGCGCATCGCGCAGGACAATGGCGGCTCAGTCCTTTTGAGCGAGCTTCACCCCGATATTGCGCACAGATGATACCCGCGTAAGCCTTAGACGGATCTGGGTCCCCGATTGTGACCTAGTTTACAGACCGACGATAGTTCCTGCCCTAGCATGCCCAAATTCAAATTGTTTTGGGCATGCGCTTAGCGCCGCACGTTTGGACAGGGACGACCTGAATGCAAGACCTAACATCTTTTGGGTGCACGCGCTTTGTTCAGGCGCCTAGTGAGCTTGAAGGTGCGCTTGGGTGGAGCAAGCTAGCCACTGACCGACATGCCCGTTGTTTTACCGAGTGACTTTATGACCGATCTATTTGCCTATCTGGCCTGCGGTTTCGTTTTCTTTTCCGCGACGACCAACACGGCCAAGTGGTTTCGCTTGGCCTCTCTGTGTTCCAACATTTGTTTTGTGATCTACGGGTATTACCACGAGCTCGCCCCAATTCTCTTCCTTCATGGGGTGCTGGCCCCGATGAATGTGATGCAGCTTCTGCGCGCCTTGAGCCAGGATCGCAAAACCGGTTCCCGTCATGTCGTTATGCGTGAGGGTGATCGCTCCTATGTCGTCGCCCGCAAGGAATAATCACGCACCGGCAACAACTTCGTGAGGCGTCACGGTTTTCCTTTGTCCTCGCCGCCCTACGGTTCATACGGTCGGCAGAGACAGAAAAGGACATCCTATGGCG
>JBCCUC010000053.1:0-2797 GCA_039197515.1 Pseudomonadota bacterium
CCGCGGACCTTCAGTAAAGAGACTAAAACGGAAGGGCGCGTCTTCTGGCGCGCCCTTTTTGCTGCCCGCATGTCATGGAAGCGTCACTGGACAGAAGGCGGTTCCCTGTGATTCACTGCCGCAAAACAATCAATAGGCAGCAGACATGACCTCCCTTCCCGACGTCCATCAGGCCGAACCCATCCCCGAATCTGCGCGCGACGCGCTGGATGCGCTTCTCACCTCTGCCGACCTCTTTCGCTATACCTCTGAAAACTCGCCGGTTTCCCAGCTGGAGGAAGCTTTCGCCGCAAAGATGGGCGTCGATTATGCGGTGGCCGTGGCCTCGTGTTCGGCTGCCCTCTTCCTGTCACTGAAGGCGCTCGGGCTGCCACGGGGCGCCCGCGTCCTGATCCCCGCTTTCACCTTCGCGGCGGTCCCCTCATCCGTCGTTCACGCGGAATGCGTGCCAATCCTCGTGGAAGTCGGCGAAAATTATCGCATCGATCTGGCAGACTTTGAGGCCAAACTCGACACCGCAGACGCGGTCATGATCTCCCATATGCGGGGCCACACATCCGATATGGACGCGATCCTGCGGCTCGCTGACGCGCGTGGCATCCCGGTGGTGGAAGACGCCGCGCATTCTCTGGGCACGCTCTGGAACGGCAAGAAGATCGGCACCCTCGGCCGCGTCGGGTGCTTCTCGTTCCAGTCGTACAAGATGCTCAACGCGGGCGAAGGGGGCATCCTCATCACCAACGACGCCGACCTCGCCGCGCGCGCTGTGATCATGTCCGGCGCCTATGAGCACAACTGGACAAAGCATCCCGTTCTGCAGGAGCCTTTCAAGCGCTGGCAAAACAAGCTCCCGCTCTACAACACACGCATGTCAAACCTGAGCGCTGTCGTCATCCGACCGCAGCTTGATGAGCTTGAGCACCGATGCCGCAAGGGCCTGCGAAACCACGACCACATGGCCCGCCTCCTCAATGCTTCCGGCCTCTTTGACGTCCCGCCGCCCCTTGCTCCCGAGAAGCGGGCGCCCGATTCAATCCAGTTCAACCTGATCGATTTCACCGATGCCGAAGCACGCGCCTTGGTGGAAGAGCTCAAGGCCCGGCACCTCGGCGCCCAGGTCTTTGGCCTGAGCGACGACAACGCCCGCGCCTTCTGGAATTGGGAGTTCCTGGGGCCGGAGAGCATCCCGGGCGGCGACCTTCCGAAAACCCGGTCCATGCTTCAGCGGGCCTGCGACGTGAGGCTGCCGGTGCGGCTGAGCATCGCCGAAGTGGAGGCCGTGGGCAGAGCGGTCATCGACGCCGCGCGCAAAGCGAAAGGCGTGCCCAAAGCCGCCTGAGCGCGCGCGGAAACTCACAAAAGGTCCGAACCGATTTCTTCCAAAGAAATCGGTGCTCTACAGGGTTTGACGCCGCCTTTTCTGCGGATAGGATCAACGAAACGGGTACATCCAGACCCGGTAATCGTCGATCAGGATGTTGGCATGTTCGATCTCTTCAGGCGTCATTTTCTTGACCACCTCTTCCATGGAGATCGCAGCATCCGGATCGCCGCCGATGGCGCTGAGAACGTACCACATGTAAGCCCGCGTGAGATCGGGCGCGGGCATGCCGAGGCCGACCTCATAGTACCAGCCGACCCCCGATTGTGCGCCGGGGTGCCCTTTCATGGCAGACCGCAGATACCATTCGAACGCGCGCACATAGTCCTGCTCCACCCCGAGGCCCAGGGCATACATCACGCCGATCAGCTCCTCGGCATCCGCATTGCCCGACCGGGCCGCAGGCCAAAACGCCTCAAGCGCCTCCTCAAAGCGGCCCGCCTCCATCAGGTCCCGCGCCTCTTCGATCTCGCCAACCGCCGGCGACGCAAGAAAAGCAAGCGCTATCAGAGCCTTGCGCATGGAATGGTCCTTTCCCTCTTTGTGTCAGCGGCCATGGCTGACCCCATCAACCCCAGTGATTTTCTGCCCTTCGACGAAGATCAAGCCAAGATCGGCCAGCTCCTGTTTTACGACAAGATCCTGTCGGGAAACATGAACATCTCGTGTGGGACATGCCACCATCATTCGCTCCACGGGGGCGACGGTCTCAGCCTCGGCATCGGCGAGGGCGGGGTGGGCCTGGGTCCTGAGAGGACCGCCGGAACCGGACCCGACCGCATCAAGAAGCGGGTTCCGCGATCTGCGCCAACGCTCTGGAATCTCGGTCATAAAGACGTCCGTATCCTCTTTCATGACGGCCGCCTGTCGGTCTCCGACCTCTACGGCAACGGCTTCAACTCTCCTGCGGAGGAGTGGCTCCCACAGGGTCTCGACAATATTCTCGCCGCGCAGGCCGTTTTGCCAATGACGGCACAGTTCGAGATGGCCGGAAACCCGAAGGAGAATGAAGTGGCAGGGGCCGTCCATGATCGCATCGACGCGGCATGGCCCATCATCGCCAAACGTGTCCGCATCATCCCGGAATATGGTGAGATGTTCGTGGCGGCCTTCGACCACATCGATGCCCCCGAAGACGTCACCATCGTGGAGATCGGGAACGCTCTGGGCGCGTTCATCGGGCGCGAATGGCAGAGTTTCGACAGCCCCTACGACGATTGGCTCAGCGGGACGCCCCTGCCCGCCGCCGCAGAGCGCGGACGCGCGCTCTTCTTCGGCAAAGCGGGCTGCGTGTCTTGCCATTCAGGACCCCTGTTCAGCGACCAGCAGTTTTACGCGTTGGGTCTTCCAGCTTTCGGCCCCGGACGCACGCGACGCTTTGATCCGATGCCCCGCGACGTGGGACGCATGGGGGAA
>JBCCUC010000054.1:0-2781 GCA_039197515.1 Pseudomonadota bacterium
CAATGTCGCCATCGGGGCCAAGCATGCGCTCGACCATCACGGGCTGGACCGGGTCGCAATCGTTGATTTTGACGTACATCACGGCAATGGCACGCAGGAGTTGGTCGAGGATGACGCACGCATCCTCTTTTGCTCGACCCATCAATCCCCGCTTTATCCGGGCACCGGGGCTGCGCATGAAACCGGTGTCGGCAATGTGCTCAACGTCCCCTTGCCGGGTGGCACCGGCTCCAGGGCCTTTCGTGATGTGATGGAGCGGGTTGTGCTGCCGCGTGTGGATACATTCGCTCCGCAACTTCTGCTGATTTCGGCTGGATTTGATGCACATGCGGATGATCCATTGGCAGGTATGAACCTCACGACAGAGGATTTTGCTTGGGTCACCCAGCGTTTGTGCGATTTGGCGGACAAACATTGCGCGGGCCGGGTGGTCTCGGCGCTCGAAGGCGGGTATGACCTGCCCGCGCTGGGCGCATCCGCTGCCGCCCATGTCAAGGTTTTGGAGGAACGCGGCCGATGAGCGATGTGGATCAGATGAGTTTCGAAGACGCGATCAAGGAACTGGAAACGGTTGTGGGCCAGTTGGAACGCGGTGACGTGGCGCTGGATGAAAGCATCGCACTTTATGAACGTGGCGCTGCGCTGAAGGCGCGCTGCGAGGCGAAGCTAAAAGAAGCCGAAGAGAAGGTGGCCAAGATCACATTGGGTGAGGGTGGAGAGCCGAAAGGGACGGCGCCACTTGATGGCTGACACAAAGGTCCGGATTGCAGCGCTGGAACGCCGTCCGCTGAAAGACGCGCTCGCGCAGGCTGCCAAAGTCGCCGAAGCGCGGATCGGTTTTGCGCTGAGCGGGTTAGAAGGCGCGCTGCCGGAGGCAATGCTTTATGCCGTGTCGGGAGGTAAGGCGTTGCGATCCTTTCTGGCGCTTGAGACCGCACGGCTGCACGGAATCAACCCGGCCTCTGCTGCAGGCGCAGCGTCGGCCATTGAATGCATCCACGGCTATTCGCTGGTCCATGACGATCTGCCTTGCATGGATGACGACGATTTGCGGCGTGGCCAGCCAACTGTGCATAAGAAATGGGATGAGGCGACGGCAGTGCTGGCTGGGGATGGATTGCAAGCACTGGCATTTGAACTCTTGGTGCAGGCCGAATGTCCGCCGCGTGCGAAGCTGAACCTTATCATCAGCCTGGCCAATGCCGCTGGCACCCGCGGCATGGTTGGCGGGCAGGCCGCCGATATCGCGGCAGAGACGGCGGATGCGCCGCTGACGCTTGATCAAATCATGGAATTGCAGGCGGGCAAGACCGGCGCGCTCATTTCATGGTCCGCGCTTGTGGGGTCGCGGATGGCAGAGGCTGAGCGGGAGCCACTGTCGATCTATGGCGCGAATCTGGGTCTTGCCTTTCAAATTGCAGATGACCTGCTGGATCTGACCGGTGATGCCGAGATGATGGGTAAGGCCGTGGGCAAGGATGAAGCCGCTGGCAAGGCGACGTTTGTCTCTCATCTTGGTCTCGATGGGGCAAAAAGCCGCGCGGTGGAGCTGGTGGAAGAGGCCTGCGATGCGCTATCTCCGTACGGTGACGACGCAGAGACGTTGAAAGAAGCCGCGCGGTTCGTAATCGCCCGGACGCATTAGGAAGGGTCGCCATGTCAGACCAACCCCACACCCCCACTCTTGATCGCGTGAACACGCCTGATGACATGAAAGGCATGTCAGACGCGGAACTACGCCAATTGGCAGATGAGTTGCGGGCCGAGACGATTTCGGCGGTGTCCGTCACCGGCGGGCATCTGGGCGCAGGTCTGGGTGTGGTCGAAATGACGGTGGCCCTGCATGCGGTTTTCGACGCACCCAAGGACAAGATCATTTGGGACGTGTCGCACCAATGCTATCCGCACAAGATCCTGACCGGACGGCGCGACCGCATCCGCACCCTGCGCAGCGAAGGGGGGCTAAGCGGGTTCACCAAGCGTTCCGAAAGCCCCTATGACCCGTTTGGCGCGGCCCATTCCAGCACCTCGATTTCTGCCGCTTTGGGCTTTGCCGTTGCCCGCGATCTGGGCGGCGAAGGCGGCGATGCAATTGCCGTGATCGGTGATGGCGCAATGTCGGCGGGCATGGCGTATGAGGCGATGAATAACGCGGGCCATCTGGGCAAGCGTTTGATCGTGATCCTGAATGACAATGAGATGTCGATTGCGCCCCCAACGGGTGCGATGTCGTCCTACCTGTCGCGCCTTTATGCGGGCGAGCCGTTTCAGGAATTCAAGGCCGCTGCCAAAGGGGCGGTGTCGCTGCTCCCTGAACCCTTCCGCGAAGGGGCCAAGCGCGCCAAGGATATGCTCAAGCACATGACCGTGGGCGGCACGTTGTTTGAGGAACTTGGGTTTTCCTATCTCGGCCCCATTGACGGGCACGATATGGAACAGCTTTTGTCGGTCTTGCGCACGGTCAAGGCTCGTGCCGATGGCCCGATCCTGATCCACGCGATCACGAAAAAGGGCAAAGGTTATGCCCCGGCAGAGGCGGCGAGTGACAAGGGCCATGCGACAGCAAAATTCGATGTGATCACCGGCAAACAGAAGAAAGCGCAGAGCAACGCGCCCTCCTACACCTCCGTCTTTGCCGAAACGCTGATCAAACTCGCCGCTGATGATCCCAAAATCTGCGCGATCACGGCGGCCATGCCCGATGGCACTGGCCTGTCGAAATTCATGGAGCGCTATGCCAGCCGCTGCTTTGATGTGGGCATCGCCGAACAGCACGCCGTG
>JBCCUC010000055.1:0-2626 GCA_039197515.1 Pseudomonadota bacterium
CCCTTAGGGCCCAGAGTGACGCGCACAGCATTGGCGAGCACGTTGACACCGTGCATCATTTTGTTGCGGGCATCGGTATCAAATTTTACGTCTTTTGCAGACATCTCATTTGCTCCTGGAATTGAATGTTTCGTAAAAGGTCAGGGTCACTCTGAGGACGGGATCAGCCCATCACGCCCAGAATGTCGCTTTCCTTCATGATCAGCAGCTCTTCGCCGTCGATCGTGATCTCGGTCCCGGACCACTTGCCGAAGAGAATGCGGTCACCGGCGGACACCGCCATGGGGACCAGCTCACCGCTGTCCTTGCGCGCGCCTTCGCCGCAAGACACAACTTCGCCTTCGCTCGGCTTTTCCTTTGCACTGTCGGGGATGATCAGCCCGCCAGAGGTTTTCTCTTCGCTCTCTACACGGCGCACAAGCACGCGGTCATGCAGGGGTTTAAATGCCATTGTCTTTGGCTCCTTGGCTCAAAGTTTCTCCCAAAAGGCCTATCTGGAGGCCCCGTTAGCACTCACTCCTATCGAGTGCCAACGGCGGCTACCTAAGGATAGGCGGGTGATGAGTCAACATGTGAAAGAAGAATTTTGCCGCCCGCGATTGCTGCTCGAGCGATGTCTGCCTACCTATGGACAGCCGATGCCATTCCAAAGGGGCCCCATGCTGCGAAATCTCACCTTTTTGCTGGTCGCACTTTGGCCAGGTCTGGCCAGTGCACTGTGCCAAGGCCAGGACCTCATCGATGCCATGTCGCCCCAAGAACGCGTCGCGTTGCAAGAGGATGCCGATGCCATGCCCTACCCCGTTGGGCTGTACTGGCAAGCCACGCGCGGCGATCAGACCATTACCATGTTCGGCACCTATCACTTTCGCCACGCGCAAACCGACGCGCATCTCGAACTCGTGCGCCCGGATATTGACGCCGCCGACGCGGTCTTTCTGGAAATGTCCAACGCAGAACAGGCCAATTTTCAATCCGCTGTGGCACGCGACCCCAAGATCATGTTTATCACCCAGGGCCCCACGCTGCCCGATCTGTTGGGCGAGCAAGACTGGTCCAAGTTCAAATCAGAGATGGCAGAGCGCGGCTTTCCCGGCGTAATGTCGGCCAAGCTCAAGCCGCTTTGGGCCGCGATGATGCTGGGCATTGGCCCGTGCGAGGCGCAAAACGGCGCCATGGAGGCCGAAGGCATCGACGCGCTCATCGGGGCTTACGCCGATGGCACTGACACGCCGAGCCAATCGCTCGAAGATTTCACGACCGTTCTGTCCATGCTCGATGATCAGCCGATGGAAGAACAGATCGAAATGATCCGCCTGACGCTCGACATACCGCTTGATGCCGATGACATGTCTTACACCATTCGCGAGCGCTATCTCAGCGAAGAGATCGCGCTCACGTGGCAGTTTGCCAAAGCCACGTCGCTCAAATACGGTGGGCCAACGGCCGAGGCGGATTTCGCGCAATTGGAAGAGGTCATCCTGACCGCGCGCAACAAAGCCTGGGTCGATCTGTTATCCGAGCTTGAAGAAACCAATGTGTTTGCCGCGTTCGGCGCGGGCCATCTGCCGGGCGATTTCGGTGTGCTCTACCTTTTGGAACAGGAAGGGTATGAGATCACGCGGTTGTCCATGCCCCAGTGAAACATCGCTGCAAAGACAAGAATCCTTCACCGATCAAAAATCCCTGCCTGATGGGCACCATCAGGCCGCGCCGTCCCGCCCCCCTGGGGCGGCGCGATTGCGCCACCCAGCGGGCCGACGCGTGAACTTTGGTTGCTCAAGTCTGTTCACTATCCTTCATGCGCAAACCTTCCGCCCGCCCCTCCTCCGTCACATGATAAACCCCACGCGACACGCGCCGGAACCAACCATAGTGATTGTCCGCCATCATCCGCGTGGCATGCACAACACCCGTTGCATCACGCGCCGCAGCGCCGGATGACGGGCCAGCCTCACACAGATACGCAACCAGCCGCTCTGCATCCTGCCGATAGGCAGTCACGATCTTGCCCCGCGTCCCACCCGCATTGGGATCTCCCTGCCGCAGCGCAAACTCGCGCAGGAGGGCCTCCCTCTTGCGCTTTGACTTCCTCGGCTGAAATGGCACGGGATCGCAATGTACCTGCACAACCCCGTCCGCCAAGCGCACGCTCAAAACGCCCAAGCCCAACCGTCTGCAAAGCCCGATATTGCCCTTGAATGCACGCCACCCGGCCTTGCCCACCCAACGCGGCACCGCGACATAGACCGCGTCCGTCACCGCCTGACGCGCCACCGCCTGCTGCAGGAGCGTGAGCGAAAACCCGGTCTTCAGCTCAACGATCAGCGGCACCTCACCATCGCGCAAAGCCACCACATCCGCCGCCCCGACTTCGGCCTTCACCTGATAGCCAAGCGCCTCAAGCCATGCCTTCACAGGGGCGTAGAGATCGGTTTCGGAGATCGCGCTCATGGGTTTAGCAATACCGCGCACCGTCACACCTGACCAGAGCCGCGCCTTCGCAAGGCCCCGGCCTGGCGATCAAACCTCAGAACGATGCACTTTATCGAACAGCCCCGCAGAACAGAAGAAAAGCACGCCTCCATTGCAATTTCGCCAGGCCCTGGGTGGGACCTTGCGAAGG
>JBCCUC010000056.1:0-2503 GCA_039197515.1 Pseudomonadota bacterium
CTCCGGCGCGCCCGTTCCCACGAAAGAAAAACGCGCGGTGCCCGCTGTCAGCTGGGTGCGAAAGTCGGGGCCGGGGTCAGAGGTATCCGACAGCGTGAAATTCACCCGTCCGGCGTTCTTGATCAGCATAGAGGTGCCCGCGACATGCAGCCGGGCTTCGGGGTTGAGCGTGCCCAGACCGACGCTTCCGTCGCCTGCGATGATCAGGGCGCTGGTATTCCCCGTTCCCGGGAAGACCCTGAAGGGCAATCTGTTGTTGGTGATGTCGCGCAGAAAAAAGTTGGAGCTGTTGGCGCCCATGTCCCAGGTCTGCGGGGTCGCGCCGGAGGAGCCGTCCTGCTCAAAACGCAGGCTGAGGCTGTTGCCGGATCTCAGGTGCATGTTGCTTTGCGGCAGCCCCGTGCCGAGGCCGATGCTGCCATCGCTCGTCACCCGCAGCGCATTGCTGGGCGCGCCTGCGTCCACGCGGAAGGGCAGCGTGGCCCCGTCGAGGTCTTCGATGGCAAAGTAGTCCTCCCCGTTGAGCATGTTGTCATTGGCTCTGAGCTGCCAGTCGTTGCTGGGGGTGGTGCTGAACGCGAGGTCTTCGAATTTCAGCCAGGGCAGAGCGCTTTTGATCTTGAGGATCTCAAGGTCGAAGGTCTCGGTGGTGTTGCAGTTGAGACCCAGGCAGACGTCGCCTCTCACGGACAGGTCGCCGTTGATGGTATCGGCCAGGGCGGGCGCAGCCATGAGGCTGAGCGCCATTGCGTTGAGCACGGATGTGAGGGGTTTTGTCATCTGCCTTAGATCCTTTATCGGGTGAGCGTGCGGCTTTAGTCGCGGGGCGCTTTGAGCGCGGCCATATCGGCGTCAAGCGCTGTCAGGCGGGCCTCTTGCGCGGCGTTTTGCGCCTGCTGGGCTGCGATCAGGGCGGCCTGCGCCTCCATGATCTTTTGCTGCTCCAGCGTGTAGAGCGTGAGTTCCTCGATCTTTTTCAGGAGCGTCATCTGCATCTCGGTGATGTCGAGGCCCTCGGCTGTGATATCCGCCGCAGAGGGCACGTCCGGCAGGTGGCTGTGGGCATCGATAAAGCTCTGCACCTCTGAGAGCGGCCGCAGCGCGTAGTCCTCATCGAAGACGTAATCGGGCACGGTGAGCGTCGTGCCTGCCGAAATGTACCGCCCCCGGATCGCCAGATCGCCCGACTGGAAAAGCTCCATCTCCGGCGCGCCGGTACCCCCGAAGGAAAACCGCGCGGTGCCTGCGGTGAGCTGCGTGCGGAAATCCGGGCCGGGATCGGAGGTGTCTGACAGCGTGAAGTTCACGCGTCCCGCATTCTTGATCAGCATCGAGGTGCCCGCCACGTGCAGCTTGGCCTGGGGGTTAAGCGTGCCCAGGCCGATGTCCCCGTCGCTCGCGACGACGAGGGCGTCACCGTTGCCCGTACCGGTGATGACCCGGAAGGGCAGAACGCCATTGGTATCGTCAAAGAGGAAAAAGTTGGAGCTGTTGGCGCCGATGTCCCAGGTCTGGGGGGCGCCGCCGGTAGAGCCGTCCTGCTCCATCCGTATCGTCAGATTGCTGCCGGACTTGATGTGCAGATCCCGTTGCGGCACCCCCGTGCGCAGGCCGATCCTGCCATCCGCCGCCACGCGCAGCGTATCGGTGGGCGCACCCGCATCCACGCGGAAGGGTAAGGTTGCGCCGTCGAGGTCTTCGATGGCGAAGTAGTTTTGGCCCCCAGAGGAACTGTCATTGACCTTGAGCTGCCAGTCATTCCCCGGGAAATTACCAAAGCCGTCTTCAACGGAGCTATCCTCGAACTTGATCCAGGTGTTTAGACTTTTGAGCAACACGATCTCATCGGCAAAGGTCTCAAAACCCCCAGCCTCGCAGCTTACACCCACGCAAAGCTTATCTCTGATCGTCAGATCGTTCGTAATCGTGTCAGAGAGCGCGGGTGCGGCCATCAAGCTGAGCGTGGCGACGGTGAGGGCGGAATTTAGGCATTTGGTCATCGTTAAGGGTCCCGTTTCCTATGACGTGAAGGGTTAGTCGCGGGTGGCTTTGAGCGCGGCCATGTCGGCGATGAGCGCGCTCAGCTGGGCCTCTTGCGCGGTATTTTTAGCCTGTTGGCTGGCGATCATGGCTGCTTGTGCGGCAAGCCTGGCGTTCTGGCGCTCCATGATGTCCTGCTGCTCCAGCGTATAGAGCGTGAGCTCTTCGATCTTTTTGAGAAGCGTCATCTGCATTTCGGTGAGGTCGAGACCGTCCTCAGCGATGTCTGCCGCCGACGGCACATCCGGCAGATGGCTGTGGGTGTCGATGAAGCTCTGCACTTCAGCGAGGGGCCGCAGCGCGTAATCCTCATCGAAGACGTAATCCGGCACCGTCAGCGTGGTCCCTGCCGAGATGTACCGCCCCCGGATCGCGAGATCGCCTGACTGAAACAGCTCCATCTCAGGCGCGCCGGTACCTACAAAGGAAAACCGCGCGGTGCCTGCGGTGAGCTGGGTGCGGA
>JBCCUC010000057.1:0-2138 GCA_039197515.1 Pseudomonadota bacterium
CGCGCAGGACGTCATGCGGTCGAGCTCGGCACGGCTCTCATCGGGATGCGTGACGGACACCATCTCGACCTTCTCAAACTGATGCTGGCGCAGCATGCCGGCTGTGTCTTTGCCCGCGCTGCCCGCCTCAGAGCGGAAACACTGGGTATGCGCCACATACCGCCTGGGCAGGGAGGCCTCTTCTACAATCTCACCATTGACGATATTGGTCAGCGTCACCTCCGCTGTGGGCACCAGCCACCAGCCATTGGTCGTCTCATAGCTGTCTTCGCCAAATTTCGGCAGCTGGCCTGTGCCATACATCATCTCCGGCCGCACCAGCACGGGCGTCCAGGTCTCTGTCAGCCCGTTCTCGTCCACATGGGTGTCGATCATGAACTGCGCCAGCGCGCGGTGAATGCGCACCACACCGCCCGAGAGCACCACGAACCGCGAGCCGGAGAGCTTGGCGGCGGTCTCAAAATCCATCCCGTGCGTCACACCTTCGATCTCAAAGTGCTCCACCGGGTCAAAGGAGAAGTTCCGCGGGTGGCCCCATGTGCGCACCTCCACATTATCCTCCTCATCCGCGCCATCCGGCACCGCGTCGAGCGGGATGTTGGGCAGGGCCGACAGCATCTCTGTCAGCTTGGCATCCATCTCCTTGGCCTCAGCCTGCATCGCGGCAACTTCGGCTTTCTTTTCAGCCACCAGCGCGCGCAGACGTTCAAATTCAGCCTCATCGCCCTTGGCCTTGGCCGCCCCCACCTCTTTGGAGGCTTTGTTCTGATCGGCCTGCGCCGTCTCTGCTTTCAGAATCGTCGCACGACGTGCCTGATCAAGCGCTAAAATCTCAGAGGACGCACCAGAGATCCCACCCGAAATACCTCTGCGCGCCATGGCGGCATCAAACTGGTCAGGGTTCTCACGGATCGCACGAATGTCATGCATCGTCTTGTCCTCTTGGGCTAGGGGTGAGTCGTGGCCGCCTTATGCCTCAGTTCGCGTCAGAGGTGTAGGGCGGGGTTCACCCCGCCAGTCTCTTGTCGAGGGGCGCACTACGTCATCGCCATTCGCAAAGAATTGGTGATAGCGTCGCGCGCAAGATGATCGACACCAAGCCCACACTTTATTCCACCGTCTCCAACCAATTCATCGCCGATTGGTTGTCGGCGCTGCGCCCTTTGTGCTCTGATGCGCAGTTTCGCGCTTTGCTGGAGCGCGCCGACCTCCTGGCTGATCACAGCTCGGATCAAGGTCGGGTGACGCTCGACCAGATCGTGCGGCTTTACCAATTGGCCGCGGTTGAGACCGGCGATGAAATGATGGGGCTCTGGTCCCGCGCAATCCGGCCCCGGGCGCTGCAGCATCTGCTGACCTCGGTGCGGGAGGCGACATCGCTGTCCTCTGCGCTCTACCGGTTTTCCACGTTCTGGAACCTGCTTTTGGATGATTACCAGTTCGATCTGATAGAGACCGAGGACGCCGTGACCCTGCGGCTCAAACCCGTGTTGCAACCGGTGCCGCAACGCTTTGGGCACATGTTGATCCTAAAACTGGCGCATGGGCTGATGTCCTGGTTGGCGCGGTATGAGGTCCCGATCCAGGCCGTCGACTTCTGCTTTGACTGTCCGGACTTTCACGAAGACTACGACGTCATTTTTCCCGCACCGGTCCACTTCGGCAGCTCAGCGACCTCTCTGACATTTGATCGCCGCGTCCTGACACCGGTCCACATGCGCAGTGCCACAGACCTCGGGCTTTTCCTGGAAAACGCCCCAAGAGACTGGATTTTCACAAGATCCAGCGAACACACCCAATCCTTGCGCGTGCGCAGCTACCTCAGTCAAAACGAATGGCAAACGGCCAATCTGTCAGCGGCGGCGCGTGCCATGAACATGACGCCCCGCACCCTGATGCGCCGGCTCGAGGCAGACGGCACATCCTTTCAGGCGATCAAAGATGCGCTGCGCCGCGACATTGCCATCCGCAACCTGCAATCTGACCATATGAGCATCGAGGCGATTGCCCAGGATCTTGGGTTTTCATCCGCTGCCAATTTCCACAAAGCGTTCCAAAGATGGACGGGTCATACCCCAAGCGTCTACCGGCGACGTCAGGCGAACGCCGGCTGATTTTGTCACTTTTGGAAAATACGC
>JBCCUC010000058.1:0-2104 GCA_039197515.1 Pseudomonadota bacterium
CGCTCTTCGGGGGCAAGGCTTTGGCGGCTGTCGGAGATCACCCGGCCATCCACCAGGATCTCGCCTTCGTCTTGCCGCTCAACGCCCGCCACCATGCGTAGGGTGGTGGATTTGCCGCAGCCGGAGGGACCCAGCAGGCAGGTCAGTTGGCCGCGCGCCACGCCGAGTGAGACATCATCGACCACAGCCCGCCCGTCCAGTCGGCGGGTCACATGTCTGAGTTCGAGTTTGAGGTCTTCTTGCACCCAAGTCGCCTTGATCTTCGTTGATCGTGGTCCTGCAGGCCGCAGGCTGCGCTACGGCGGGATATCAACCGTATCGCAGAGGATCAAGAAAGTAGATGAGTGAAAGACTAAGGCTTTTTGCCAGCTGTTATTCCGCCGCCACCATCTGGGTGCGGCGAGAGGGAGGAAACGGTACCATCTTGCGCGCGTCCTCGTCCCAAACCTTGAGCCGGAAACTGGCGATGGCCTCGGGCCAGCGGATCACGTGCTTGGTGCGCAGATGCTCTGGCAGGTTGTTCTGGCAGTAGCGCAGGCGATAAGACGGGATCCCGGGCGCGAAATGGTGCAGATCGTGATAAGCGATGTTGCCGGTGCCGATATCCCACCAATGGCCCAGATCCAGAGAACTGGACCCCTCCAGCGTGGCCTTTTGGAATTCGTGATCGGGTTTGCGATCCCAATAGGTGTCTTCGAAATTGTGCTGCAGAGAGACTAAGAAGACGCCGATGACGCCGGCCAGAACCGCGCTTGTGCCCAAGACGATCAGGCCGGGCCATCCCAACGCCGTCCAGACCAGCCAGACATAGGTGAAAACGAGCGCGTTGTGGATCAGCACGCCAGTTACGCCAACCTTGCGGGTGTTTGCAGGCCAGCGATAAACGATGAAATAGGCGTAGATCCCACCCAAGGAAAGCATGACAAAGGGGTTGCGGTAGATGCGATAGGAGAGCCGCCGTAGGAGGCCCGCCTCTTCAAACTCTTTCTTGGTCATCGTGAACACTTCGGTGGTTTCGCGATGTTCCAGATCCCCCAGATGGGCGTGATGGAGGTTGTGATTGTACTGCATCACCCGGTAGGGCGTGAGCGAGACCACCGACAGCGCGTAACCTGCCCAATCGTTCCAGGCCTTCGTCTTAAAGAGCGAATGGTGCCCGCAATCGTGTTGCAGCACGTAAAGGCGCACAGAGGCGAAGGCGAGGAGGATGATCATCGGCAGCGACAGCCAGACGTGACCTAGGTAAAGCGCACCCAGTGTCAGTGCGGCGAAATATGTGGCGAAGCTGGCAAAAAAGCTGAGGCCCCCCAGGGCGTCACTTTTGCGGGCATACTGTTTTGTGTACTCACGAATAGTAAGCATCAGACGCGTCCCATATGTGTTTATGGTGAGGATGCCCCCCATCCACCATAGGGCGACAGTGTGAACTTTTTTCAACCATTTGCAAGTCTTAGCGGCTGTGTTTCGCCGAAGCGGCAGATGCGCTTTGGCGTGCGCTAGGATTTGGGCCTGACCGGTTTGCCCACATGTTTGCGCAGCCGCGACGGCGTGGACTTTTTGCGGTTCTTATAGGGGTTTTTGTCAGCCTGAGAGCGCATGTGCAGGCGGATGGGTGTGCCGGGCATGTCAAAATCCTCGCGCAGCCCGTTCACCAGATAGCGCGAATAGCTCTCGGACATCTTGTCGGGGTTGGAACACATCACCACAAAGCCCGGGGGCCGCGTCTTAGCTTGGGTCATGTAGCGCAGCTTGATGCGGCGGCCGCCGGGGGCCGGGGGCGGGTGCGCCTCGAGCATGCCGGTGAGCCAGCGATTGAGCCGGGCCGTGCTGACGCGGGTGTTCCAGATCTTGTAGGCGTCTTCCACCGCTGCGCGCAGACGGTCGAGCCCGCGTCCGGTTTTGGCCGAAACCGTGATCAGGGGCGCGCCGCGCAGCTGGGGCAGGAGGCGCTCAAACGCCTCTTTGAGATCGCGCAGTTTTTCCTGTTTCTCGCGCTCGATGTCCCATTTGTTGACGGCGATGACGACCGCGCGGCCTTCGCGCTCTGCCAGATCGGCGATGCGCAGATCCTGTTGTTCAAAGGGGATGGCGGCATCGAGCAGGA
>JBCCUC010000059.1:0-1897 GCA_039197515.1 Pseudomonadota bacterium
ATCGCCTCAATCATCGACATCGGCTTGATCTCATCGCTCAGCTCAACGGTCAAAACGATCCTCCGTGAGCGCGGCTTCCTGCTGCTGCTCTTTCAGCCAATTCGGCATGTCGTTGTAGACTTGATAGAACATCTTGTCCGATGAGGCGCCGCGGCCCTCGCTGAGAATGCCGTGGGAGGCTGCCTGTTGCTCGGCTTGGCGCATTTCTTCTTCCGCCTCGGCCGCAATCGTGTCCATCTGCTCTGCCGTGAGTAGGTCTGTGCAAAGAAGATGTTGCCGAAGCCTGGCGACTGGATCACCCAGGGGCCAAAGCGCACTCATGTCCTTTGGGCGGTATTTACCGGGATCGTCGGAGGTGGAGTGCGCGCCTTGCCGGAAGGTGACAAATTCGATGCCCGTGGCACCGTACCCTTCACGCGCCCGCTCCACCGCGAAACGGCAAGCGGCCAGCACGGCGAGATAGTCGTTGCCGTCAACCCGAAGCGCGGGAAGGCCGTAGGTCGCCATACGTTCAGCAAACGTTGCTTTGTCCGCACCTGCGAAGGAATTCGGTGTTGAAATCGCCCACTGGTTGTTTACCACGCAAAGCAAAACAGGCGCCCTGTAGACGGAGGCGAAGAGATTGCCTTGGTGCCAATCGCCCTCCGCGGTCGCACCGTCACCGATCCAGCCGACGGCCACATGCTGATCGTTGCGCAAGGCGGAGCCCATGGCCCATCCCACCGCCTGCGGCCACTGCGTTGCCAGATTCCCTGAGATTGTGAAGAAACCTGCGTCTTTGAAGGAATAAAGCACGGGCAATTGATGCCCACCCAGCTCATCGTGTTCATTGGAGTAGATTTGATTAATCATCCGTATGGGATTGATGTCGCGCGCAAATAAAATGCCCTGCTGCCGGTAGGTCGGGAAATGCATGTCGGTGTTTTCGGTGGCGACGGCAGCGCCCACGGCGATCGCCTCTTCACCCAAGCACTGGACATAGAAACTTGTCTTTCCCTGGCGTTGAGCTCGCACCATGCGCTCGTCGAACGCACGTGTGCGGATCATGGCGCGATAGCCGCGCAGCAGGTCGTCCGGCTGGCAGAACCGCGCCCAAGCGCCCCGCGCGTTGCTGTCGTCATCCAAAACGCGCAACAAACCGCGCGCATGATCTTGAAAAGCTGTATGGGGAGCATCAATGGGCGGCAAACTGAGATCGCCAGCCTCGCCCACATCGACGGACGAAAAATCAGGTGCCTGACCTGGCCGGGCCGCGGGTTCGGGGACGCGAAATCCCCTCCCCGCCTCTTGGTCGTCGTCCGCTCGGGCAAGCGGCGCATCGTGGCTTGAAAACCCGTCCATCTGCGTTGGCTCCTGGCCTTTGGTCGGCCATTTTTTCGCAGAAAGAGAGGCAAAGGTCAGCGGCGGAGGGTTGTGAATTGCATCCCCTCACCGCAGCTTTCAGCACCATCTCGTGTCGCGAATGAGTGAAAAATTGTTCGGCGGTGCACAATGGGTGGGGGTGGGGCCTGCCCATCCTCGCCATCCCATGGAGGGGTGCGCGTCACCACGTATCGCGAAAGGGTTGAACCTTCCCCACAATCGGTGACAGCAATGGGGCATCGTCGGCTCCTTGGATAAGGGACGCCGATGGGGAGGGCTTGGTCATGACGTCGATCTTCCAATGGACGGCCACTTTGTTGATCGCCGCAAGCGCTACCCTGGGGCTGGCCCATAGCGAGAGCCAGAGCTTCCCGTTGTCCGGGTTCCGCGAGATCACAGCGGCATCGGGGGTCAACGTATCGGTCACGGTCGGGGACGCTTTCTCCGTGCGCGCAGAGAGCGACGGGGATATCAGCCGCGCCAGTGCCGCCGTGCAGGGGCAGCGCCTGGTGCTCGGCCGCTCGGGCCAAACGGG
>JBCCUC010000060.1:0-1888 GCA_039197515.1 Pseudomonadota bacterium
CCAGCCCCGATGCCGCGCTGCACGTGGAAGGCACCTCGATGCTCATTGAGAACAATGGCCGGGTGAATTTCACCCTGTCGGACACCTCCGATCCGGGCCCCGACTTCCGCACCCAGCTCACCGCAGGCACCGCGCGGTTCTCCTTTGTCGGTACCGGCGCGCCCGAAATGGAGCTGTTTCAATCGGGCGATCTGGCGATCCGCGGGCGGTATATCTCCGCGGGCACGCAATTGACGGTACCCGACTACGTCTTTGCTGACGACTATGCGCTGCGGCCGCTCTCAGAGGTGCAAAACTTCATCGATGCCAACAGCCATCTGCCGGACGTGCCCTCTGCGGCGGACATCGCGGCAGACGGCCTGGACATCACCGAAATGCAGATGACGCTTCTCAAAAAGATCGAGGAACTCACGCTCTACACCCTGGAGCAGGAGGCCAGGCATGAGGCGCAGGAGGCCAAAAATCAGGCGCAGGAGGCCAGACTGGCCGAGCTTGACGCGGTCAACGCCACGCTCATCGCTGAAATCGCGGCGCTCAAGGCCGCACAGAACTAAAGCAGCCCGCGGGCGCGGTTTTTCTCACGATCAAGGACCTGACAATGACCAAACACATCTTCACCGCCATGAGCCTCAGCCTGATGGCCGCGCCTGCATTCTCTGACACGATCACCGGCGATCTGACGGTCAGAGACCACCTCTGCGTGGGGGCGAGTTGCGCCAATGGCGGCGTTGAAACCTTCGGGAATGAAGGTCTCAAGATAAAAAGTATCACCCCATGGATCTCATTCGAAGACACATCTACCGCTAATCCCTTTGGCAATGATTGGCTCTTCAGGGTCAATAGCGCTGACGCGAGCTTCTTTGCCTTTGAGGACACGGACGGCGCCACCCAGCCCTTCCGGGTAGACGCAGGCGCGCGCACCGATGCGTTGCGGGTGGCCAGCAGCGGCAACATCGGCATCGGCACAGGCCTGCCGCAGCGCGATCTGCACATGCGCGGCGGGGATAGCCCCACCATCAGGCTGGAACAGGACGGCGCCGGGGGCAACCCGACCCAGACCTGGGAGATCGGCGGCAACGAGGTGGGCTTTTTCATCTTTGATACGACCGCGAGCACCTCGCCGTTCTTCATCGCGCCGGGCGCGGGGAATGATCGCGCGTTCTCGGTTGAATCAAACGGGGACATCGGCCTGGGCACGCTTGACCCCGAGGCCAAGCTGCATGTCGCAGGCACCTCGATGCTGATCAAGAACAACGGGCGCGTGAACTTCACCCTGTCGGACACCTCTGACCCCGGGCCGGATTTCCGCACGCAGCTGACGGCGGGCACTGCGCGGTTCTCTTTCGTGGGCACGGGTGCACCTGAGATGGAGCTTTTCCAAACGGGCGATCTGGCGATCAGGGGCAATTATATCTCTGCGGGCACGCAATTGACCGTGCCCGATTATGTCTTCGATGAGGACTATGCGCTCCGCCCGCTGGCCGAGGTGCAAAGCTTCATCGACACCCACAGCCATTTGCCGGATGTGCCCTCTGCGGCGGACATCGCAGCCGAGGGGCTGGACATGACCGAGATGCAGATGACGCTTCTGAAAAAGATCGAAGAGCTCACGCTCTATACGCTCAAGCAGGAGGCGGAGATGGCCGCGCTGCGGCGCAGGCTGGACGCGCTCGACGGGCAGTAACGCTTGCGCGAGTGTCGCAGGCCTGCCCCTTGCGAGAAGCGGGGTTCCGTGGGACAGTTTGCCCATAGATAGAGACGTTTTTCATGACCCGCCTGATCGCGCCGCAGCACCGCACGCAGTTCTTTTTCGCCAGCCTGCTCATCGTGGTGCTGGCCTATCTGTTCTGGACCGGCTCGCGCTATCCCGCGCTCGATGAAAAGGCGA
>JBCCUC010000061.1:0-1806 GCA_039197515.1 Pseudomonadota bacterium
GCCGGGCGAGCGGTGCGCGGGGTTGACCCAGAAGATCGCCCACTGTGCGCAGGCCAACGCGCCCGAGATCCGCCACCATCTCCGGGCTCAATCGCAAGGCGGCGACGGGGAGTGGAGAGAGTGCGGTATAGGCTTTGCCGGGGGCTGCGATGCAGGGCAGATCGCCTGCATCTTTGGTCATCAAAGCGGGGGCGGCCCCGCCGCGTTCCCAATGTCGCCGCTTGGCCGCGCGCGAGCGGGTGGCGCGGGCCTCTTGGTCGATCGCGTCGCCTGTTCGGTTGCTGCCTGCTTTCACACCCGTAAAGCGGGCAAGCGCCCAGGCCGCGCCCACGGTATCGGCCAACCCGCATCGCGCGGTCAGACCGAGATTTGCGGCTGTTGAGGTCATCTCTTCGATCAGCGCGGCCTCCCCGCCAAAGAGATGCGCGCACCCGCTGATATCCAGTAAGAGCGCGTCGGGTTCTTCGGCGGCGATCCAAGGGGAAAACCGCCCGGCCCAACGGGTGAGCGAGGACAAAAAGGCGGCCTCTGCCTGTGGGTTTTGCAGCCGCGTGATGAGCTGCCCACACATGGCATGGGCGTCGCGCAACGGCTGGCCCACATGCACCCCAGCGGTTTGCGCAGCTTCTGATACCGAGGAGATCACCTGCATTTGTCCGGTTTCGCGCACCACGGCAAAGGGCGCATCGCCCCCCAAGACATCGGGAGGCGGGTCGCGTCGAAGCAGGCGTTCGGCCCCCAGACGGGGGAACCAAACCGACAGGATGCGGCGTGCAGACATCAAAACACCGGCGGCTGGGCAGACTCAAAATGTTCCTATTTTGTTCTTTTTAGATCGACCAAGTGAGTGAGTCGAGTCCTATGCTGTCGCAGGGTCAGCCGCAGCCGATTCTAACGATCACGTCATTTTCATCCAGCACGACATTCAAGCGCTCAGCAATGTACTCCTGGGTCACGGCCAAGCCGGGGCGGAGGACACGCCAGTTTCCGCTAAATGCGTCTTCGGAAAAAGGCTGGCCTACAAGAGATTGCAGCCCCGAGGCGCCGCAGAGATCGTCGGTGTCTGTCGCATCGCTGCTTGTCTCAGACCTGCAGCCTGCCAAGGCCAGGGCCGCCACCACCAAACTCACCAAAATACGCATGTATTTCCCTCCGCAACGTGTCCTCAATCCTCTCCATAACTCAAAGATTTTCAACGCAGCATCGTCAGACGTGTTGAAAAAAAGCAGGCTTTCGCTCACAGTCTTGCAAAAGACTAGGGAGGACAGTCAATTGCGTACGACAGCCGCCGTGGCCCTTGAGGCCGGTAAGCCAATGGAAATCATGGACGTGAACCTTGAAGGCCCCAAAGCCGGAGAGGTGCTGGTTGAGATCAAAGCAACCGGACTTTGCCATACGGATGATTTCACTCTGTCAGGTGCGGATCCTGAAGGCGCGTTTCCAGCCATCCTCGGCCATGAAGGCGCAGGCGTGGTCGTCGAGGTTGGGCCCGGTGTCACCTCACTGGAAGTGGGTGATCATGTTATCCCGCTCTACACACCGGAATGTCGCGAGTGTGATTACTGTCTTAACCCCAAGACGAACCTCTGTCAGGCGATCCGGTCCACTCAAGGCCAGGGCGTGATGCCAGATGGCACCAGCCGCTTCTCCATGCTCGATGGCACGCCGATCCTGCACTACATGGGCTGCTCGACATTTTCGAACCACACCGTTTTGCCGGAGATCGCCCTGGCCAAGGTGCGCAAGGATGCGCCGTTTGACAAGATCTGCTACATCGGTTGTGGCGTCACGACGGGCATTGGTGCC
>JBCCUC010000062.1:0-1754 GCA_039197515.1 Pseudomonadota bacterium
ACCTCCGATCCGGGCCCCGACTTCCGCACCCAGCTCACCGCAGGCACCGCGCGGTTCTCCTTTGTCGGTACCGGCGCGCCCGAAATGGAGCTGTTTCAATCGGGCGATCTGGCGATCCGGGGGCGGTATATCTCCGCGGGCACGCAATTGACGGTGCCCGACTACGTCTTTTCTGACGACTACGCGCTGCGCCCGCTGGCCGAGGTGCAAAGCTTTATCGACGCCCATAGCCACCTGCCGGAAGTGCCTTCCGCGGCGGACATTGCCGAGGACGGTCTGGACATGACCGAGATGCAGATGACGCTCCTGAAAAAGATCGAAGAGCTCACGCTCTACACGCTGGAGCAGGAGGCCAAAAACCAGGCGCAGGAGGAAACGATCCAGGCGCTGCAGGCCAAAAACGCCGCGCAAGAGACCCGCCTGGCCGAGATGGAGGCGCTCAACGGCGCGCTGGCCAGCCTCACGGCGCGGCTCGATGCGCTGGAAGCAGACTAAAGCCTGCCGGTTTCGAATTTTGCCATTTGACGAAAGACGATAACGATGACCCCTCCCGCAAAATCTGCCTGTTCCACTTCTGCGCTCACCGCCGCTCTGCTCAGCCTTGCCGCAGCGCCCGCGCTCTCTGACACGATCACCGGTGATCTGTCGGTCAGAAACCGCATCTGCGTGGGCGAGACGTGCATGGACATCGGTGATCAGAGCTTCGACCGTGAGGCTTTGTTGATCAACGCAAACAACGCCTGGATCAGGTTCGAGGATTCCTCCAACCCCAATGGTACTTTCCCGACCAATGACTGGCAGCTCAAGGTCAATGACAGTACCAGTGGCGGCCAAAACTACATGGCCATCGAGGATCTGGACGGCGGCACCGTGCCCTTCCGCGTGGACGCGGGCGCGCGCGACAATGCGCTGCGGGTGACACCAAACGGCAGCATCGGCATGGGCACGGGATTTCCGATCCGCAAGATGCATCTTGTCGACGATATCTATCCCGTCCTGCGCATGGAAACATCCAGTGCCAGCTCTTTTGGGGCCTATACCTGGGATATCGGCGCCAATAGCATCGGCTATTTCATTGAGAACATCACCAGCGGCGGCAACAATCTGCCGTTCCAGATCCTTGCCGGAACGGGCAACGACAACGCGTTGATCATCGATCGTGACGGAGAGATCGGCCTGGGCACGCTCAACCCCCAAGCCCGGCTGCATGTCGCGGGCACCTCAATGCTGATCCAGAACGCGGGCCGCGTGAACTTCACGCTGTCGGACACCTCCGATCCGGGCCCCGACTTCCGCACCCAGCTCACCGCAGGCACCGCGCGGTTTTCCTTTGTAGGCACGGGTGCGCCGGAGATGGAGCTGTTTCAATCGGGAGATCTGTCGATCCGGGGGCGGTATATTTCAGCGGGCACGCAATTGACCGTGCCCGACTACGTCTTTGCTGATGACTATGCGCTGCGGCCCCTCGCTGAGGTGCAAAGCTTCATCGACACCCACAGCCATCTGCCGGACGTGCCCTCCGCGGCGGACATCGCCGAGGACGGTCTGGACATGACCGAAATGCAGATGACGCTCTTGAAAAAGATCGAAGAGCTCACGCTCTACACGCTGGACCAAGAGGCCACGATCACGGCTCAGCGGGCACAAAACGCCGCGCAGGCAGCCAAGGTGGCCGCGCTTGAGCAGATGCTTTCCACCCTCAGCGCGGACGTGACCGCGCTCAAGGCCGCACAAAACTAGGCGCTGTGCGGCGG
>JBCCUC010000063.1:0-1727 GCA_039197515.1 Pseudomonadota bacterium
GATCTGACGGTCAGAAACCACCTCTGCGCCGGGGCCTCCTGTTCGGATATCGGGACCCAGACCTTTGGGGGGTCAGAGGCCTTATTGCTCAAAGACGTCAACGCCTGGATCAAATTCGAGGATTCCTCCGCGTCCCCCGGTTTCCCGACCAATGACTGGCAGATCAGGGTCAATGACAATGTAAATTCCAATGAAAACTACATGGCCTTCGAGGACATCGACGGGGGCACCGTGCCCTTCCGCGTGGACGCGGGCGCGCGCACCAATGCGCTGCGGGTGACAAGCGACGGCAAGATCGGCCTGGGCACGGGGCTGCCGGTGCGGTCGATGCACATCATCGATACCTTCTCTCCGATCCTGCGGCTGGAGACAGCCAGTGCCAGCTTTCTGGGGCCCTATACCTGGGATGTCGCCGCCAACGGCAATGGGTATTACATCGAAGACGTCACCAGCGGCACGATCAACAGCAGCAGTGTGCCCTTCAAGATCTTTCCCGGCGGGCCGGACAACGCAAACAACCACGCCTTCGTCATTGCGGCCAACGGCGATGTTGGCCTGGGCACCGAATACCCTGATGCCAAGCTGCACGTGCAGGGCACCTCGATGCTGATCCGGGACCACGGCCGGGTGAATTTCACCCTGTCCGACTTCTCTGACCCCGGGCCTGACTTTCGCACCCAGCTGACGGGGGGCACGGCCCGGTTCTCCTTCGTAGGCACCGGCGCGCCGGAGATGGAGCTGTTCCAATCGGGCGATCTGTCGATCCGGGGGCGGTATATTTCGGCGGGCACGCAGCTCACGGTGCCTGACTATGTCTTCGATGACGACTATGCGCTGCGGCCCCTGGCTGAAGTGCAAAGCTTCATCGACACCCACAGCCATCTGCCGGATGTGCCCTCTGCTGCGGACATTGCCGAGGACGGTCTCGACCTGACCGAAATGCAGATGACGCTCCTGAAAAAGATCGAAGAGCTCACGCTCTACACGCTGGAGCAGGAGGCCAGGCATGAGACGCAGCAGGCCCTCATCGACGCCCAACAGGACACCATCAAAACCCAGCAGGCCGAGACCGCCGCACTGACCCAAGCGCTGGCCGATCTTACCGCCCAGGTCCAGGCGCTCAGCCTGAACCGTGACGAGAACTGACCGTCTCTTTCATTAAAACAAAGGACTTTAACGATGAGCAAAATTTCAAAATCCACCGGCACCAAAACCGCTCTGATCGCGGCGCTCAGCCTCACGGGCCTGCCCGCGCTCTCTGACACGATCACCGGCAATCTGACGGTCAGAGATGACCTATGCGTCGGGAATGCCTGCGCGGATGGGGGCGTGGAAGCTTTCGATATAGAAGATCTGAAAATCAAAGATGCCACGCCGGAGCTTTTGTTTGAGGACGCAACAGACAGCACAAGCCCGTTTGCCAAGAACGACTGGAAACTTGTCGCAAACAGGTCGACTATCGACTTCTTTGCCATTGAAGACGTTGACGGCAACACCATCCCCTTCCGGGTGGACGCGGGCGCCCGCGCGGATGCGTTGCGGATCAGGTCGAGCGGGTTCATCGGCATCGGTACGGGGATGCCCATAGAAGACGTGCACATCCGCTCAGGCTCCAACCCGACGATCCGGCTGGAGCAGGAGGCCAGGCATGAGACGCAGCAGGCCCTCATCGACGCCCAACAGGACACCATCAAAACCCAGCAGGCCGAGACCGCCGCACTGACCCA
>JBCCUC010000064.1:0-1694 GCA_039197515.1 Pseudomonadota bacterium
CCCACCCCCTCGGCAACGTCGTTATAGGTATAGGTCGCATCAGGATCCAAACCGGCCCAGGGTGACCAGGCCTCATTGGCCTTTAGGTTGGCCACCAACGGATAGATCTCCTCGGCGGGCGCGTTGATCTGCGTCCACCGCTCCACCGTCACCTCGCGCGGCAGCAGCATGCCCACCCCGGCCAGAACGGCGATCAACACGACCAGAAGGCCCAGCAATCTGACAATAAATTTCATGGCGATTCTCCCACGGTCTTGCACCCGAAGCCTACACCACCCCGTGCGCTATTAGAACGCCGCGCGGGTGCGTCATCCAATGGATACCAAACTCAGCTCACGCGTCTGCGTCCTTCAGCACGGTGAACTGAAAATGAAACCACCGCGCGTTGCGCAACATCACCAAACCCGTGTGCTTTCGTCTTACCACAAGTTGGGTTTTGCCGCGTCAGATCTTACCCCAACTTGTACAAAACGGCTCGGGCGGCGTCGCGCTGCAGAAACCGCGCTTTGACACCTTCATCGGGCATGATGCATGTCTCATAGCGCCCGAAAAGCCGATAGCGATGGCGCGCCAAAACCCTGTAGAGCGGCACCTTCACCACCCTCGGCAACCATCCCATCGCGCTCAGCGCTTTCCAGGGCCAACCCAGCCCCGCCATCGCGGCAGCAAATGCATCCAGATCGGTGTGGATCCAGCCATCCTTGATCACCAGATGGGACTCACAATCATCAAGCAGCATGCCCAACGCCGCATAACAGGCCTGCCCCAAATCCGCCTGCGCCATGGCAAAGGAAAACCGCTTCTGCCTGTCATGGCGCAGCTTGAATTTGAAAAACCCCGAGCAGAGCACGCAGACCCCATCAAACACGATCAGGTCACGCCCCTGCAAAGCGTCCCGCGTCTGCGCATCCAGTGTGTCCAGAGAGATCTTCATACACGATCATATAGGACGGTGCGCCGCCAAAAGGCCCCTCTCAGAAAAGAAACTGCCCAAGAAAACCTCCGCTTTCTTGGGCAGTCTTTTCAATACGTTCGGGCGCCGACCAACAGGTCAGACGGTCCTTATTGATCGAGGAAGGACCGCAGCTTGCGGCTCCGGCTGGGATGCTTGAGCTTTCGCAGCGCCTTGGCTTCGATCTGCCGGATCCGTTCGCGTGTCACGGAGAACTGTTGGCCCACCTCTTCCAACGTGTGGTCGGTGTTCATGCCGATGCCAAACCGCATCCGCAGCACCCGCTCTTCCCGTGGCGTGAGCGAGGACAGAACCCGCGTCGTCGTCTCTTTCAGATTGTCCTGAATGGCGGAGTCGAGAGGCAAGATCACGTTCTTGTCTTCGATGAAATCGCCCAGCTGGCTGTCTTCCTCGTCGCCAATCGGCGTCTCCAGAGAGATCGGCTCCTTGGCGATCTTCATCACCTTGCGCACCTTCTCCAGCGGCATCTGCAGCTTTTCAGCCAGTTCTTCCGGCGTGGGCTCGCGTCCGATTTCATGCAGCATCTGGCGGCCTGTGCGCACAAGCTTGTTGATCGTCTCGATCATGTGCACTGGAATACGGATGGTGCGCGCCTGATCCGCGATCGAGCGCGTGATCGCCTGACGGATCCACCAAGTCGCATAGGTCGAGAACTTGTAGCCGCGGCGATACTCAAACTTGTCCACGGCCTTCATCAGGCCGATATTGCCTTCCTGAATAA
>JBCCUC010000065.1:0-1667 GCA_039197515.1 Pseudomonadota bacterium
CCGTGCTCGATGCTTTGGTGGACGCAGGCCACGAGATCGCCGCCGTCTACTGCCAGCCGCCCCGCCCGGCCGGTCGCGGCAAGAAAGACCGCCCCACATCCGTGCACGCCCGCGCCACTGAGCTGGGCTTTGAGGTGCGCACGCCGGAGTCTCTCAAGAATGAACAGGCCTCCTTTTCCGCGCTCAACGCAGACGTCGCCGTGGTCGTGGCCTACGGGCTCATCCTGCCTCAAAGCATCCTCGATGCCCCTCGTCTGGGATGCCTCAACATCCATGCCTCCCTGTTGCCGCGCTGGCGTGGGGCGGCTCCCATTCACCGCGCGATCATGGCCGGTGACGCGCAGACGGGCGTGTGCATCATGCAGATGGAAGCCGGGCTCGATACAGGGCCCGTTCTTTTGCGAGACGTCACGGATATTGGCGCAACAGAGACCACAGGCGCGCTGCATGACCGCCTCTCAGAGATGGGCGCAACCCTAATTGTCGAGGCTCTAACGCGGCACGAGAGCCTGACGCCAGAGCCGCAGCCCCCAGATGGCGTGACCTATGCTGAAAAGATCGATAAGGCCGAAGCCCTTGTGGATTGGACCGCATCTGCCGACGCGGTGGATCACAAGATCCGTGGCCTATCTCCCTTTCCGGGGGCCTGGTCAGAGGTGGGCGGCCATCGCGTCAAGTTCTTGGCCTCGCAGGTCGCAGGGGGCCAAGGCGTCCCGGGGCAGGTTTTGGACGACACGCTAAAAGTGGCCTGCGGTACCGGCGCGGTGGACCTTTTGCGCTTGCAACGCGCAGGCAAGGGCCCACAGGATAAAGCCGATTTTCTGCGCGGTCTGCCATTGCCGCCCGGCACCCAGTTTGGAGAAGGGTAAGAGATGTTTCTGCAGCTTTTCGGAACCGTGGTCATCGCTGGCATCGTCGGTTATGCCAGTGAACGCTCCGGTTTCACCCACAATGGCTACATCCAATCGATCATCATCTGCGTGGGCGGCGCATTCCTCTTTTACTTTCTGCGCATCATGTTCGGCATCGGTTTCGGCTCGCCCGGGTTTGACGCGATCCTGTCGTCCATCGGCGCGCTCATCATCGTGCCCACCCATTGGCGCGGCCGGAAGTAGTTTCTAAGCCTCGGGCGGGCGTATTTGTGAACAGAAAGAAGCGCCAAATCTCAGGTTTCCTTCTTTTTGAAAATACCCAAATCCCGCGTTTCGAATTCGCGCCTCAGTCCGATTGGCGCGCCGCCGCTTTGAACGGTTTCATTCCCGCCCGCGCCAATTCGTCCGCGCGCTCGTTTTCGGCATGGCCCGCGTGGCCTTTGACCCATTGCCAGTCGACCTGATGGCGCGATTGCGCCTCATCGAGGCGCTGCCAAAGGTCGGCGTTCTTCACCGGCTTTTTGGCCGATGTCTTCCAACCGTTTTTCTTCCAGCCATGGATCCACCCCGTGACGCCATTTTTGACATAGACCGAGTCCGTGATCACGGTGATCGCGCTTGCCGTTTTCAAGGTTTCCAGCGCGTGGATCGCCGCCAAAAGCTCCATCCGATTGTTGGTCGTCTCTGCCTCGCCACCCGAAAGTTCACGCTCGCGCAATACGGTGTCGCCGTCGCGTGCCACCAGCAGCGCGCCCCATCCTCCGGGCCCGGGATTGCCAGAGCACGCCCCGTCAG
>JBCCUC010000066.1:0-1621 GCA_039197515.1 Pseudomonadota bacterium
CTCATACATCCCATCATATGTGATCTCATAGCCGCCCGTCTGGCGATGCACTTGGAGGTCGCCTGTATCAAAGACTTTGCTGCTCGGAATGGCGACGCGAGCTTCTAGCAGCGCCGCATCATATCCACCTGGCGGGATGCCTTCTTCGACAATGCGCAACGCATCGGATTGTTCGTAGGCCTTGTTCAGCGCCGCAACGACATCATCAATGCCGGGCGGTCCAACAACAATAAGAGGCGCGTCCCGGCCCGCCCTCCAAGAGGCGTTGCGGACATCATCGAGGCCTTCAAGATCCCCCGCGCGCAAGGAAAAAACGATCACCGCATCCAATTGGCGCAAATCTTCGGTCGAAACGGCCAGCACAACGCTGCCGGGCGTGCCAAACAGGAGCCTTTTTCCACCCGCAATCGCCAGCGCGCAAGGCCGGTCTTCGATCGCCTCGTCGCAGGGCAGTAAGGCAAACTGGTCTGGCAGAATCTCCGGGCGTTCAAGTGCCGGCGGCTCGCTCGGTGCGCCGCAAGCGACCACCAGGAGCAAAAACAGAAAACCTATCCAGCGCATGTGCTCGGCCTTATCGAGACTCGTCAGCCCAGCACAGTGACTTTCTGCTCAGCCGCGATCTCATTCTCAATGAAGCCGAGCCCAGACACGCTGATGCGCACATTATCACCGGCTTTCAGCCATTTTGGCGGATCAAATCCTGCGCCTACGCCCGCGGGTGTGCCCGTGAAAATCACGTCGCCCGGCTCAAGCGTAAACGCTGCGGTCAGGTGCGCGATTTGCTGCGCGATGGAGAAGATCATATCGCGCGCGTGTCCGCGCTGACGCAGCTCTCCGTTCACGTGACTGGTCACTTCCAGAGCACCGAAGTCTTCGATTTCATCCGGGGTCACCAGGCACGGCCCAAACGGCGCATGCGTGTCGAAGCCCTTGCCCATAATCATGGTTTGGCTGGCCCTTTGCCAATCGCGCACCGAGTAGTCACAGCCGCAGCAATACCCGGCAATGAGCTCATGCGCCCTGTCCTCCGGCACATGCCGTCCATATTTGCCAATGATCGCGACAATCTCCGCCTCATAATCGAGTTGCTCAGAGACCGCGGGCAGGTGGACCGGATCGAACGGCCCATTGGCGGCGGTGGCTTGTTTGTTGAACCATTTTTGTACGCTCGGCGCCGTGTTCTTGATGAAAGACACAGATTCTTTGACATGCGCCTGATAGTTGAGGCCGATGCCAAGGATTTTACGCGGCCTCAAAATCGGCGCCGCAAACTGGGCGTCCGACACGGCCAGGCGGCCCGCCTCACCCGCCCGAGTTGCCGCCCCCGGCAGATCTGAAAGCAGCTCGTTCACGTCACCCGCATGCGTTAACAGGACCTCATGCTCGGCGACCAGCCCAGCCCGTGTGCCGTCTTCCGTTTTGACATTCGCCCACTTCATATGCGTGTGACCTCTTCGCTACGATTGACTGAAACCGGACCTTTTCGCTGAGGGTTTCAATTGAAGGGTTCGGTCTACAGGTCTAGTCCTGCTGCCTAATTTGGTGGGATCATAGAAAGTAGAGTGACCATGACACAAGGCCTCCGCGCGCAAGAAAGCACGCTCGCTGATTTGCTTTGCAA
>JBCCUC010000067.1:0-1516 GCA_039197515.1 Pseudomonadota bacterium
AAGACGTAATCCGGCACCGTCAGCGTGGTCCCTGCCGAGATGTACCGCCCCCGGATCGCGAGATCGCCTGACTGAAACAGCTCCATCTCAGGCGCGCCGGTACCTACAAAGGAAAACCGCGCGGTGCCTGCGGTGAGCTGCGTGCGGAAATCCGGGCCCGGATCAGAGGTGTCGGACAGGGTGAAATTCACGCGGCCTTTGTCTTTGATCAGCATCGAAGTGCCCGCCACATGCAGCGCGGCCTCTGGCGCGTCGGTCCCCAGACCGATATCGCCATTGCCCGAGATCACGAACGCGTCCACGGTGTCAGAACCGCCGGGGAAGATCTTGAACGGGATGACGGGAAAGGGCGCGCTCAGGCTTGTGCGGCCACGGAAAAACAAAAAGTTCTCATTGCCGGCCAGCTCCCAGAGGTAGGGCGAAAAGGTGCCAGAGCCGTCCTGTTCCAGCATGAGGGTGGGGGTATCCCCGCTGCGCATGTGCATGAGCGCGGCTGGCATGCCCGTGCCGATGCCGATGTTGCCGCTCGCTGTCACCCGCAGCGCATCGGTGGGCGCGGCGGCGTCCACCCGGAAGGGGACAGTGCTGGCGTCGATGTCTTCGAAGGCGATATAGTCCTCACCGCCCGAGCCGAGATCATTGACCCGGAGCATCCAGTCATTGGTGGGAAGACCGGCGTTATTGGACGTGTCTTCGAACCTGAGCCATGTGTTGATGGATTTCAGCCTTATGTCTTCGAAGTCGTTGAACCCAAATTCGCCAATGGTGTCATTGGCGCAGCTGCTTCCCACGCAAAGCACATCCCTGACCGTCAGATTGCCCGTGACCGTGTCGGAAAGCGCGGGCAGCGCCATGAGGCTAAGTGCGGCGGCGGTGAGCGGGAATGTCATAGGTTTGGTCATCGTCAAACTCCTTTGATGAAATGAAGGGGATTGGTTAGTGCTTGAGAGCGGTCACATCGGCGCTGAGCGCCGCGACCATGGCCTTGAGCGCCTCCATGTCGGCCAAGCGGGCCTCCTGCGCGGCGTTCTTGGCCTGCAGCGCCTGGATCGTTTCCTCCTGCTCCAGCGTATAGAGCGTGAGTTCCTCGATCTTTTTGAGAAGCGTCATCTGCATTTCGGTCAGGTCGAGACCCTCTGCCGCGATATCCGCCGCAGAGGGCACGTCCGGCAGATGGCTGTTGGCATCGATGAAGTTTTGCACCTCTGAGAGCGGCCGCAGCGCGTAGTCCTCAGCAAAGACATAATCGGGCACCGTGAGCGTCGTGCCCGCAGAAATATACCGGCCCCGGATCGCCAGATCGCCCGACTGGAACAGCTCCATCTCGGGCGCACCCGTGCCCACGAAAGAAAAACGCGCGGTGCCTGCTGTGAGCTGGGTGCGGAAATCAGGCCCCGGATCGGAGGTGTCCGACAGGGTGAAATTCACCCTCCCGGCGTTCTTGATCAGCATCGAGGTGCCCGCCACGTGCAGCTTGGCCTGGGGTTTGTTGGTGCCCAGGCCGACCTCGCCGTCG